>CAVWGQ010000001.1:0-105729 GCA_963754575.1 uncultured Actinomycetota bacterium
CCGGGCCGGTGGTGATCCTGGCCGAGGAGCTCGCCCGCGTCGACGGGATCGAGTCGGCGTTCTTCTACGGCTCCTTGCCTCGCGGATGCTCGGGGATGCCGGTCCGGCACCGCACGACATCGACGTCATGGTGCTCGGTGAGCCCGACGTGGACGCCGTCTACGAGGCATGCACCGGTGGAAGCGGTGCACCGTCCCGTGAACCCGACGATCCTGTCGCCCTTGAGGAGTTTGCGGCGCCCTCCGGTTCCTGGACAACGTCCACGGCGGTCCGGCGATCACCGTGGTCGGGGAACTGCCATGGCGCTGATTCCGCTCACCCGCATCGGCAGGAGATCGTGCTGGCGCTGGTCGAGCGCGAATGACTCGACGTAGTGCCCGCAGGCGTCGCGCGTGCGACCTCATTCCTGCGGCAGGCCGAGGAGCGCCTGAACCAGCTGCCGCTGCTCACCAGTGTCGTCGTCGAATACGGCATCGCCTACGACGCCTGTCACGACACGGGCGAGGCACTGCTGGCGGCGTACGGCTTCCGGACGACCAACGGGCCCGGCCAGCACGAGGCGCTCGGCCGCTACCTCCGGGCGGTCTTCGACAAGCCGCCCGCGGAGAAGGTGGCACGCGAGTTCGACCGCCTGCGACGCGCCCGCAACCAGGACCGCTACGAGGCCAAGCCGGTGGGGCCGCGGCGACCGAGAAGGCCGAGCAGGTCGCTCGGACGCTGTTCGACGCTGCCGTGGCCCGGGGCGTCACCCCGTGAGCTTCGACCGGATCGCCGGTGAACTGGTCTGCATGACGCTTCCGGAGACCGACCTGCGCCGCATCCATGTCTGGGCTCGCGGCCGCGTGCCGGAGCACCTGTGGTCCGAGCTGAAGGTGGAGGCCGACGTTGCCGACCGCTACGTCGACATCGTCGAGGTGCGCCCACCGTGGGATGGCGTCGGCGAGCACACGAGGTTCCCGATCGCCCGGCTGCGCTACACCGAAGTCGACCGGCCAGTGGGCGATCTACTGGCGCGACCGGCACCTGAAGTTCCACGAGTACAAGCGCAAGCGGCCGACCAAGAACGTCCAGGCGCTCCTCGACCACATCGAGACCAGCGGCGATCCGATCTTCTGGGGCTGACGGTCGGGACCTCGAGCGGACCATCGAGTCGGAGTCCGTTGAGATCTCAGAACAGATGAAGGCCGTGGTGCGGCCGAGCTGGAGGCGGACCCGTCGATCGGTCTGACCTGGACGAACTGGACGCACGGCTGGCTTCGCGCTGGGGCCAGCCCGTCTGACCGAGAGAGGCATTCAAGTGTTTCTCATTATTGACTTAGGGGATCAAATGACTAAAATGAGAAACATGCCAGCCCCTAGCCCGTACACGAGCCCCGAGCAACAGGCGGACCTCGAACGCCTAGGCGCCCGGCTGCGCGAACGCCGAAAGGCCCTCGGTGTCACGGTAGTCGCCTGTGCCGAAGCTGCTGGCGTTTCGCGTGTCACCCTGCACAGGATCGAGGCAGGCAACCCCTCGGTCACGATCGGCGCCTACATCAACGTTGCAGCCGCACTCGGACTTCACCTCGTCGTCCCGATCCTCGACGCGCCAGCAGCAGAACCGGCGACGATCACGGTCGGCGACTACCCCGGCCTGCGCACGCTGGCCTGGCAGACCGACGCCGGCACCACCATCACCGAGACGGAGGCACTCAACCTCTACGAACGCGGCTGGCGACACCTCAACCAGGAGACCCTCACCGACCACGAGAAGGCGTTCATCCAGCACCTGGCGGACACCTACAGCAACGGGAGGCTCCTTGTTTAGGCGGCTGCACCACCAACAGGTGGCCGAGGTGCTGTCGATCCTCGACGCACCGCTCCTGGCCGAGCACAACTGCTGGTTCGGAGGCGGCACCGCGATCGTCCTCGCCAACGGTGAGTTCCGCGAATCGGTCGACATCGACTTCCTGGTCTCCGACCCGCAGTCCTACCGCGCGCTGCGCCAGATGGTCAGGGACCACGGGCTCGACGCTCTGGCTACACGCGAACTGGACCTGGGTCGAACACCCTCTGTTGACGGTTACGGCATCAGGACCTCGGTGCTCGTTGCGGGGGTTGCGATCAAGTTCGAGATCATCCATGAAGGCCGCATCGACCTCGACACTCCCGCCCCGGGCGATGAGATCTGTGGCTTACGGATCCTGACGCGAACAGACCAGGTCGCAACCAAGCTGCTCGCCAATGACGACCGCTGGGCAGACACGTCGACGTTCAGCCGCGACCTCATCGACCTGGCCATGATGAAACCCGACACCGCCGCACTGAAGTCCGGCGCGCGCAAGGCGGTCGATGCATACGGCAAGACGGTTGGCGAGAGCCTCAACAAAGCAGTCACCTACCTCCGAGATCGCCCGCAACGTCTCGACGAATCCATCCGCGCACTCAAAATCGACGCGCCCCGAGCGGCTGTCTGGCAGAGCATCCGCGACCTGTCCGCAAGATCCGCGAAGATCGAAGGTCTGGGTCGGGGCTCGGACTAGCCGGACCGTCCAGCGGTCCGCAAACAGTCCGCAAGAAGTCACGCGGAGCCCGTTCCTGACCAACGGCGGCCAACGACTCGTGGACCGCGTTTATGCAGGTCAGAGGCCCTTTGCCGGCTGTTTTCAACGATGATCGAAGGTAGCCGAAGCACCCGGTTTTCGTTCCGCTTCAACGTGTAGTGGCGCGCTCCCTGAGAGCGATGAGCGGCCACCAGGTCGCATCACTCCTGCGGCCTCCCCACGACAGATGGTCACGCCGGGCTACGCGCCGACGACGTCACTGGTCTCGCCCGATGGGGTGTGGCGAGGATCATCTCCACCCCATCGGTTTCCACTCGCGTGGTGCATCCGGACGACTGTATGCTAAGGACCGTCGGGCGCCGTTGCCCAAGGACTTCGACGAGATGGGCCGGGAGATGCCATGAAGAAGCCACCACCGGGGTCTGCGCCGGGCGCAGGGAACGTACGTGAGGCTGCTCCCGGTCGCCGAACCGCACGGGCGCCACTCGAGCGGCCGACCCCGCTGCGCGAGCGGGTCTACGAAGCGATCGCCGAGATGATCGTCACCCGAGAGCTGAAGCCGGGGGAGCACCTCGTCGAGAGCGAGCTCGCAAGCGATCTCGGCGTCAGCCGGCAGCCGGTCCGTGAGGCACTCCAGCACCTGCAGACCGAGGGATGGGTCGACCTCCGCCCGGGCCATGGCGCCTTCGTCCACGTGCCGACCGACGAGGAGGCCGATCAGCTGCTGGCCGTCCGCGCCATCCTGGAGTCGGAGTCCGCCCGGCTGGCCGCCGAGCACGTGACGGAGGAGCGGCTGGAGACGCTCCGCGCACTGCAGCGGGTCGGCGAGGATGCCGTGGTGACGGACGACCAGGCGGCCATGGTGGACGCCAACACCGCACTGCACACCCACGTGGTCTCCATGTCCGGCAATATCGTGCTTGCCGACCTCATCGCCTCGGTCGCGCGCCGGGTCCGGTGGTACTACCTGCCGATTGCACGGTCGCGCGGCAAGGATGCGTGGGACGAGCACGCCGACATCATCGACGCGATCGCGGGCAAGGATGCGCCGAGGGCAGCCGACCTCATGCGCCAGCACGCCGAGCGGACCCGCGAGATCTACCACGGGTGGCGCACGGAAGGCACCGGCGAGCACGTCTGAACTCGTCCCCCTCGTCGCGGGCTCCGGGTCTGCGCGCCACCGACGTCCTCGGGTCCGGCTGCGGCAGCGGTCGGGACGGTCTGTCGCGAGACGCGTCCACGCCCGGCTGACGCTGGTTGCGCGGCAGTGAGGTAGGACTACCGATGCGGGTGCGTCCGCGGTCTGCAGCACTGTGCTCACAGCGACGCTGCGCGGACCGGTGGGGGGACAGTCCGCCCAGCGATCGCCACCCGGGGTGGCGGGTCGCGTTCCACCGCGACCCGCCACCCCGCCTGGCGTGTCCCGGTTTTTCGCGATGTGCACCTGCCGGCAACATTCCGGAAACCGGACGCGTGCAGGCTGGATGACATGACCACCGAACATGCCAACCTCGTCCCCCGAGGGTGTTCGGGCCGACTCGTGCCGAGCGCGGTGACTGAACGGGTCGGGGTCCTGTGAACAGAGTCACGTACTCGTCGATTGGGTCGCGCTCGGCCTCGATCGGGAGAATGTATGCAGTACGCAACCCGGGCGAAACCACCTGGTTCGGCCCCCCGAGAGCAAGGAAAGAATCATGATCTTCACTCGTCGATTCGGTGCCCTGGCCGCTCGTCCGACCTTCGAGCGCGTCACCTACCAGCACGATCTCGACCGCGAGCTCCCTGAGCTCCCGGAGACGGACGACGTCGACCTCGAGTTCGCAGCCCTCGAGCTCGAGCTCGAGCCCGCCGGCAGCCACCGCGCCCACTGAGACAGCCACTCGGGCAGCCACCCACACCACGAGCGGCGCTGCACCGCACCCCAGCGTTTCCTAGGAAGAAGGCCCGTTCTCTGCGGAGAACGGGCCTTTGTGCTGCCCGGAGAACGGGCCTTGCTCGAATGTTGAATACACCATACAGTCTGCGAGCAGGGTCCGATGAGGCCCGATCTGGATGATTCAGCCGGGCGCACTCGAGAGGACTCGCACGTGGACTTGATGGAATTTCAGGCGAAGGAGCTCTTTGCCAAGCATGGTGTGGCGGGGGCGTGGGTAGGACGGTTGAGTCTGCGCGAGGATGCTCGTGCGGCTGCGGCGGAGATCGGTGGGGTGGTGGTGGTCAAGGCCCAGGTGAAGGCGGGGGGTCGTGGCAAGGCTGGTGGTGTGAGGGTTGCGAAGTCGCCGGAGGAGGCTGAGGAGGCTGCTCGGGCGATCTTGGCGTTGGAGATCAAGGGTCTGCCGGTGAACCGGGTGTTGGTGGTTCCGGGTGCCTCGATCGTGGAGGAGTACTACTTCTCGTTCTTGCTGGATCGTGCGAACCGGTCGTACCTGTGTATTGCGAGTGTCGAGGGTGGGGTGGAGATCGAGGAGGTCGCCGGACCAACCCGGATGCGGTCAAGCAGATCCCGATCGATGCGGGTACCGGGGTGGATGCGGTGAAGGCGGCCGAGATCGTGGACGAGGCGGGGTTCCCGTCGGTGTTGCGTGAGCAGGCGGTGGAGATGGTCCAGCAGTTGTGGCGGGTCTTCGTCGAGGAGGACGCGACGCTGGTCGAGGTCAACCCGTTGGCCCGGTTGGCCGGGGACAGGTTGGAGGCTTTGGACGGGAAGGTCTCGCTCGACGAGAACGCCGAGTTCCGTCACGAGGACCACGCCGAGGTTCGAGATCCGTGAGGAGTCCGACCCGCTGGAGGCGAAGGCGAAGGACAAGGGCCTGAACTACGTCAAGCTCGATGGTGAGGTCGGGATCATCGGCAACGGTGCGGGGCTGGTGATGTCGACCCTCGATGTCGTCGCCTACGCCGGGGAGGCCCACGGTGGGGTGAAGCCGGCGAACTTCCTCGACATCGGTGGTGGCGCGAACGCGCAGGTGATGGCTGATGGGTCTGGACGTGATCTTGAATGACGAGCAGGTCAAGAGCGTGTTCGTGAACGTCTTCGGTGGGATCACGGCGTGTGACGACGTCGCGAACGGGATCAAGGGTGCGTTGGAGATCCTCGGCGCCGAGGCGACCAAGCCGTTGGTGGTGCGCCTGGACGGCAACAGTGTCGAGGAGGGTCGTCGGATCCTCGATGAGCTGGCGCACCCGTTGGTGACACAGGTCGACACGATGGATGGTGCGGCCGACAAGGCCGCAGAACTTGCAGCAGCATCACTGGGCGCGGGAGGCAACTGAGATGTCGATCTACTTGAACAAGGACTCCAAGATCATCGTCCAGGGCATGACGGGTGGGATGGGTTCGAAGCACACCACGTTGATGATCGAGGCCGGCACGAACGTGGTCGGTGGGGTGAATGCCCGCAAGGCCGGGACCACGGTCGAGCTCGCCGGCAAGGAGTTGCCGGTGTTCGCTGACGTGGCGGAGGCGATGGCGGCGACGGGTGCTGACGTGTCGGTGCAGTTCGTGCCGCCGGCGTTCACCAAGGACGCCTGCGTCGAGGCGATCGATGCCGGGATCGGGTTGTTGGTGGTGATCACCGAGGGGGTCCCGGTCCAGGACTCCGCGGAGGTCTTCGCCTACCTCGAAGGTTCAAGTCCGGACCCGGATGATCGGTCCGAACTGTCCCGGGATCATCACCCCGGGGGAGTCGTTGGCCGGGATCACGCCCGCACACCATCTGTGGCACGGGTCCGATCGGGCTGGTGTCGAAGTCGGGGACGCTGACGTATCAGATGATGTTCGAGCTGCGTGACTTCGGGATGTCGACGGCGATCGGGATCGGTGGTGACCCGGTCATCGGGACCACCCACATCGATGCGCTCGAGGCGTTCGAGAACGACCCCGACACCGTGGCGATCGTGATGATCGGTGAGATCGGTGGCGATGCGGAGGAGCGTGCTGCGGCCTACATCAAGGACCACGTGACGAAGCCGGTCGTGGGTTATGTCGCGGGGTTCACCGCACCCGAGGGCAAGACCATGGGCCATGCGGGTGCGATCGTGTCGGGGTCCTCGGGCACCGCGCAGGCCAAGAAGGAAGCACTCGAGGCCGTCGGGGTGAGGGTCGGCAAGACCCCGTCCGAGACCGCCGAGCTGATGCGGGAGATCATGAAGAACCTCTGACCACGGCCGGACGGCTCGGACAGACGTACGCCGAGGGGCCGGACCGGCGGTCACCACCGTCTCCGCCGGTCGGCCCCGTCGGCGGTGTCGCGGCGCCGACACGGCACGCCCGCGTCAGCGGCTCGCCCGCCACTCGGCCACACGGGTGGAGACTTGACGTACTGAATACCGCGGACGACATACTGTATGCGATCCACTGGTGCCGCCAACCCGATCGGAGATGCCGTGATCATCGGAATTCTCAAGGAAGCGCGCACCGGCGAGCGCCGCGTGGCTGCGACTCCCCAGACCGTGACCAAGCTCATCGGCCTCGGCTACGACGTCGTGGTGGACCCGGGTGCGGGAGTGGAGGCCAGCTTCCCCGACGAGGCATACGTCGAGTCCGGTGCCTCGATCGGCGACGTGTCGGCGGCGGACGTCGTGCTCGGCGTCAACCCTCCCTCAAGCCCTCAGCTCGATCGGGTGCGCCCTGGCGCCACGCTGATCGGCATGCTCAGCCCGGCGCTGGACGCCGACCTGGTGGCGGACCTCGCCGAGCGCCCCATCACGGCGCTGGCGATGGACGCGGTGCCGCGGATCTCGCGGGCCCAGTCCATGGATGTGCTCAGCTCGATGGGCAGCGTCGCCGGCTATCGGGCGGTGCTCGAGGCCAGTCACCAGTTCGGCCGGTTCCTCACCGGGCAGGTGACGGCGGCGGGCAAGGTGCCGCCGACCAAGCTGCTCGTCGTGGGCGCGGGCGTCGCCGGCCTGGCCGCCATCGGGACCGCGCGCAGCCTGGGTGCCATCGTGCGGGCGACCGATCCGCGCCCGGAGGTGGCCGAGCAGGTGGAGTCGCTGGGTGGCAAGTACATCGCCATCGAGTCGCCGGAGGTGGAGGTCAGTGCCACCGGCTACGCCAAGGAGATGGGTGACGACTACAAGGAGCGCGAAGCCCGTCTCTATGCCGAGCAGTGCGAGGACGTCGACATCATCATCACCACCGCCCTGATCCCCGGCCGGGCCGCTCCACGACTGATCGACGCCACCATGGTGGCGAGCATGAAGTCGGGCAGCGTGATCGTCGACATGGCGGCGGCCAACGGAGGCAACGTCGAGGGCACCGTGCCGGGCGAGGTGGTCCGCACCGACAACGGCGTGATCCTGATCGGCTACACCGACCTCGCGGGCCGGATGCCGGCGCAGTCGTCGCAGCTGTACGGCACGAACGTCGTCAACCTGCTCAAGCTGTTGACCCCGGACGCGGACGGCCGCCTGGTGCTCGACGACACCGACGTCGTCCAGCGTTCGATCATGGTGGTCCGCGACGGCGAGCTGACCTGGCCGCCGCCCCCGGTGAACGTGTCAGCAGCGCCCGCAGCTCCGGCGTCACCCGCAGCGGGGGCGGATGCCCCGGCAGAGGTGAAGGCGGAGCGTCCGCCGGCGTCGCCGGCTACGGCGTGCTGCCCTGCTCGGCGCTGTCGGTACGGCCTTCTTCCTCGTCGCGGCACTCTCGCCACCCTCGCTGCTGGGTCACCTCACGGTGTTCGCCCTCGCCATCGTCGTGGGCTTCTACGTCATCGGGAAGGTCCACCACGCGTTGCACACACCGCTGATGAGCGTCACCAACGCGATCTCCGGGATCATCGTGGTCGGCGCCCTGCTCCAGATCGGCCACGACGGCAACACCGTCGTCACCGCCATCTCGTTCGTCGCGATCCTGCTCGCCAGCATCAACGTCTTCGGCGGGTTCGCCGTCACCCAGCGCATGCTCGGCATGTTCCAGAGGAGCTGAAGCCATGACAGTCGACACCGCTGCCCAGGCGGCCTACATCCTCGCGGCCCTGTTCTTCATCCTCGCTCTTGCCGGGCTGTCGCGTCACGAGACCGCCAAGGCCGGCAACGGCTACGGCATGGTCGGCATGGCGCTCGCCATCCTCGCGACGATCATGGTCGCGATCGACCGGGACATCGAGGGGACCGGGCTGGCCCTGCTCGTCACGGCCGTCGTGATCGGAGCCACGATCGGGATCCTCCGGGCGCGGGCCGTGGAGATGACCGGCATGCCGGAGCTGATCGCGCTGCTGCACAGCTTCGTGGGCCTGGCGGCGGTGCTGGTCGGCTGGAACGCCTTCCTCGGCGTCGAGGGCGACCCCGAGGGGAGCGAAGCACGACGTCTCGACGCTCTCGGCACCCTCGGCATCCACCATGCCGAGGTGTTCATCGGCGTCTTCATCGGCGCGGTCACGTTCACCGGCTCCATCGTCGCGTTCCTGAAGCTGTCGGCCCGGATCAAGTCCTCTCCCTTGATGCTGCCGGCCAAGAACCTGCTCAACCTCGGCGCGCTCGGCGCCTTCGTCATCCTCACGGCATGGTTCGTGGTCGGACCCCCAGCCGTGGTTGCTCGTCGTGGTCACGCTGCTGGCGCTGCTGCTGGGCTGGCACCTGGTGGCGTCGATCGGCGGTGGAGACATGCCGGTGGTCGTGTCGATGCTCAACAGCTACTCCGGCTGGGCGGCGGCGGCCTCGGGCTTCCTGCTCGAGAACGACCTGCTGATCATCACCGGAGCGCTGGTCGGTTCTTCAGGTGCCTACCTGTCCTACATCATGTGCAAGGCGATGAACCGCTCGTTCATCTCGGTGATCGCCGGTGGCTTCGGGATCGAGGCACCCGCGGGGTCCGACCAGGACTACGGCGAGCACCGCGAGACCAACCCGCAGCAGGTGGCCGAGCTGCTGGCCGATGCCGAGTCGGTCATCATCGCCCCGGGCTACGGCATGGCCGTCGCGCAGGCCCAGCACGGCGTCGCGCAGCTGACCCAGGCGCTTCGCGACCGCGGTGTGAAGGTGCGCTTCGGCATCCACCCGGTGGCCGGACGGCTGCCCGGTCACATGAACGTGCTCCTGGCCGAGGCCAACGTGCCCTACGACATCGTCCTGGAGCTGGAGGAGATCAACGACGACTTCCAGGACACGTCGGTGGTCCTGGTCATCGGTGCCAACGACACCGTCAACCCCGCGGCGGCCGACGACCCGAGCAGCCCGATCGCCGGCATGCCGGTCCTGGCCGTGTGGAACGCGAGCGACGTGATCGTCTTCAAGCGGTCCATGGCGTCGGGCTACGCCGGTGTCCAGAATCCGCTGTTCTTCCACGACAACGCCGCGATGCTCTTCGGCGACGCCAAGGAACGGGTCGACGACATCCTGGCGGCCCTGGGATGAGCCAGCCGCTGCGCTTCGCGGTCAACTGCTCGATCCTGTTCACCGAGCTCCCCCTGCTCGCGAGGCCGGCCGCTGCTGCGGACGCCGGATTCACCGCGGTCGAGTTCTGGTGGCCGTTCGAGGAGTCGGTCCCGGGAGATCGCGACATCGACGCCTTCGTGTCCGCGGTGCGCGATGCGGGTGTCGCCCTGGCCGGCCTGAACTTCGCCGCGGGTGACATGTCGGGTGGCGACCGGGGCCTCGTCTCCTGGCCTGCCCGGAGCATCGAGTTCCGCGAGAGCGTCGACGTGCTCGTGGGCATCGGCGAACAGCTGGGGTGCTCGGCCTTCAACGCGCTGTACGGCAACCGGGTCCCGGACGTGCTCACCGTGGAGCACGACGAGCAGGCCCTGACGAACCTCGCGTTCGCCGCGAACGCCGTGGGTGGGATCGGCGGCACGGTCCTCATCGAGCCGATCAGCGGGGCGCCCGGCTACCCGCTGCGCACGGCTGCCGATGCGATCGCCGTCATCGACCAGGTCGAGGCCGACTGCCGGGGCCACCAACCTCGCTCTCCTGGCCGACCTCTACCACCTGACGGTCAACGATGACGACGTCGACAGGGTCATCGCCGACCACGCCCACCGCATCGGCCACGTCCAGGTCGCCGACGCTCCGGGCCGGCACGAGCCGGGCACCGGTGAGCTCCCGCTCGAGCGCCACCTGGCCGCCCTCGAGGCCGCTGGGTACGCCGGCTGGGTCGGGCTCGAGTACACGCCCTCCACCACGACCGCGGACAGCTTCGACTGGCTGCCGCGGGCGCGGCGTACCTCCGCCGCGGATGCCCGTCGCTGAGCCACCGCGCCCTCACTCCCCTCCGCTCGCTGACGGTGATGGCCGTGGTCGATCTGCCCTGGGCGTAGGCTGATTCCTCGTGATGATGGAACTGGTGGTGGCGGACCGTTGACACGTCGTATACCGTCTACAATTGTGACGTCAACCACCGCAGGGATCGTGCTCGCGGGCGGTCGCTCCTCGCGGATGGGCACCGCCAAGGCGGCCCTGGAGTGGCACGGGTCCACCCTGCTCCGACACGTCACGGGAGTGGTGCAGCGCGCCGTCGACGGACCGGTGTTCGTCGTGCGGGCGCCGGGCCAGGAGCTGCCCGAGCTCGACCGCGAGATCGTCGTCTGCGACGACCCCCGCGAGGGCCTGGGACCCATGCAGGGACTGGCCGTCGGGCTGCGCGCCGCTGCTGAGCACCCGTCACGCCCCGACGTCGCATTCGTGTGCTCCACCGACCTGCCGTTCCTGCACACCGCCTTCGTGCGGGCCGTGCTCGCCGGCTTCGCGTCCGGCGCCGGGAGCGAGCCCGAGTTCGACGCCGTGCTGCCGGTCGTCCGCGGCTTCCGGCAGCCGCTCGCAGCGGGCTACCGCACGTCGCTGGTCCCGCTGGTGGAGGAGCTGCTCGGCCAGGGCCAGCTGCGCCCCGCCCACCTGCTCGCGGAGTGCCGCGTGCACGTCCTCGACGAGGGGGCACTGCTCACCGACCGCGACCTCGCAGCCGCGGATCCCGGGCTCGAGTCGGTCGTGAACGTCAACGAGCCCGACGACTACGAGGCCGCCCGCAGCCGTCCCGAGCCCGAGGTGGTCGTCGAGCGGTACGGCGTCCTCGCGAGGCGCGGGGGAGAGCGCGGGCCGCGCGTGGTCAGGGCGGCCACCATCGGTCATGCTGCCGACGTCGTCGGGCTCACCTTCGACGGCCACATCCTGGCTGCCGTCAACGGCGACCAGATCCGCAGCGACGGCACCCTCCCTCTCGAGGCGGGCGACACCGTCTCGTTCATCTCCGCGGACGCAGGGGGCTGACGTGCACGGATACTCCGGACGCGCGCTCGTCGTCGACGTCACCGACGGCTCCACGACGACGCTGCCCCTGGGCGAGGACGTCCTCCGCGCCACCCTGGGCGGCGTCGGCCTCGGCACCTGGCTGACGGCTGAGCTCGCGCCTCGCGGGGTCGACCCGCTCGCGCCGGAGAACCCGCTCTCCTTCGTGTTCTCCCCGCTGGTCGGGACACCCCTCACCACCAGCGCCAAGTTCGCCGTCGTGGCCAAGTCGCCGCTGACCGGGTTGCTCACCGACGCCCTCGCCTCCAGCCACTTCGCGATCGCCGGCAAGTTCACCGGGTACGACGCCATCGTCATCACCGGTCGCGCCGCAGCGGCCGACCCACGTCTTCATCAGCGAGGACGGCGTCACCCTGGTCGACGCCTCCGACGACTGGGGGATGTCCGCCGCCGACACCGAGGCGGCCGTCAGGGAGCGCAGTGGACGTCGCTGGCGGGTGGCCTCGATCGGCCCGGCTGGGGAGTCGCAGGTGCGCTACGCCACCATCTCCCACGACGGTCGGCACGCGGGTCGGGGAGGGCTGGGTGCCGTGCTCGGGAGCAAGCTCGTCAAGTCGGTCTCGGTGAGTGGCCGGACGCGGGTGACGCTGGCCGACAAGGACGGCGTCCTGGCGCTGGCCAAGGACCTGCGCCAGCGGTCGTTCGGCCCGGCCACCGAGAAGTACCGTGAGCTCGGCACGCTCGCCAACCTGCTCGCGTTCAACGCGATCAACACCCTGCCGACGCGCAACTTCCAGTCCGCGACGTTCGAGGGCGCTGCCCTGCTGTCCACCGAAGAGCTGGCGAGCACCCGTTCCGTCGCCAAGAACAGCTGCGCCTCGTGCTCCATCGGCTGCGAGCACATCTATGCCGGCAAGGACGGCAAGTCGACGCGAGTGGAGTACGAGAACGTCTTCGCCCTCGGCCCCCTCTGCGGGGTCTCCGACGCCGACGACGTGCTGGCCGCCAGCTCCCGCTGCGACGAGCTCGGCCTCGACACCATCTCGGCCGGTGGCACCATCGCCTGGGCGATGGAGTGCGCGGAGCGAGGTCTGATCGACGCGCCGTGGCTGACGTTCGGCGACGGCGCTGCCGTGCTGCGGGCACTCGAGGAGATCGGCGCCCGCACCGGCCTCGGTGCCCTCCTCGCGGAGGGAACACGCCGTGCGTCCGAGCAGCTCGGCCAGGGGTCGGAGGTCTTCGCCGTCCACGTGAAGGGCATGGAGATGCCGGGCTACGAACCCCGCACCCTCCAATCGATGGCGCTCGGCCTGGCCGTGAACGCGCGGGGTGCCGACCACAACCGTTCCGGCGCCTACGAGGCGGACCTGAGCGGTGACCGCGACCGGTTCACGGGCACCACCGACCACGTGCGCGCCGCCATCGCCACCGAGGACCGGGCTGCGGTCATCGACTCGATGATCCTGTGCAAGTTCCTCCGCGGCGTCTTCACCGACCCGTACGTCGAGTGGGCCGACCTGCTGGCGCGCGTCACCGGGTGGGACATCACCGGGGTCGAGCTGCAGGAGACCGCCCGGCGGATCGTGCTCGCCAAGCGGGCCTTCAACCTCCGCGAGGGCTGGACGCCCGACGACGACTGGTTGCCCCCGCGGTTCCTCGACACCCCCCTGACTCTCCAGTCGGGACGGACGGCGACCCTGCCTGCCGCCCGGCTACGAGACATGATCGACACCTACTACGCAGAGCGCGGGCTGGACGCCGAAGGGCGTCCCCAGCTCGTCGCCACAGGAACGGAGACGACACCGTGACCATCACCCGCGACGGCATCGCCCCTCCCGCGAGCGAGGCCGTGACCCGGTCCGTCTCGCTGACCATCGACGGCAAGGACGTGAGCGTGCCCGAGGGCACCACGATCTGGGAGGCCTCGCGTGACGCAGGCATCGACATCCCGGTCCTGTGCCACGACGAGCGGTACGACCCGGTCGGCGTGTGCCGGATGTGCGTGGTCGACACCGGTGGGCGGGCCTTCGCGGCCGCCTGCATCCGTCCGTGCGAGGAGGGGATGGAGGTCGCGACGTCCACGCCCGAGGTCGAGCGCAGCCGTGCGGTGCTCACCGAGCTGCTCACCGTCGACCAGCCGGCGCGCGAGGAGGACCCCAAGCAGACCACCACCGCGGACAACGAGCTGATCTCGCTCGCGGACCAGTTCTCGGTCGGCGAGGTTGAGGACCTGTTCGCCGGGCCTGCCCGGGGCACCGACCACTCGAACCCCGTGATCGCCGTCGATCACGACTCCTGCATCCTCTGCGACCGCTGCGTGCGCGCCTGCGACGACATCCAGGGCAACGACGTGATCGGCCGCAGTGGCAAGGGCTACTCGACCCGCATCGCGTTCGACCTGGACGACCCGATGGGGGAGTCGTCGTGCGTTACCTGCGGCGAGTGCGTCTCGGCGTGCCCCACCGGCGCTATCACCAACAAGGCGATCAACAACATCCCGATCCAGCCGCGCGAGCAGCTGGACGCGGTCGACACCGTCTGCCCGTACTGCGGCGTCGGCTGCGCGCTGACCTACTACGTCGACCGCGAGCGCGGCGGGATCTCCTTCGCCGAGGGCCGCGACCAGTCCCTCGGCAGCCAGGGCCGACTGTGCGTCAAGGGCCGCTACGGGTGGGACTACGCCGCCTCGACGCAGCGCCTGACCAAGCCGCTGATCCGGGTGGAGTCGTCGTACCCCAAGGGTGCGTTGTCGCAGGACGTCAAGGCCGAGGCCGACCGCGACGTGGCGCGCAAGGGCAGGAGCGAGGGCAAGGGCAAGGGCGACGGCAAGGGCGGCCGCAAGGCTGGCGGGCTGGTCCCGTACGAGGAGGTGATGCCGCACTTCCGCGAGGCGAGCTGGGAGGAGGCACTCGACCTGATCGCAAGCCGGCTCAAGGGGATCCACTCGGAGGGCGGATCCGGCTCGATCGCCGGCTTCGGCTCGGCGAAGTGCTCCAACGAGGAGGCCTACCTCTTCCAGAAGCTGATCCGCGCCGGCTTCGGCTCCAACAACATCGACCACTGCACCCGGCTGTGCCACGCCTCCAGCGTGGCGGCCCTCTTCGAGGGCGTCGGCTCGGGCGCCGTCTCCACGACGTACGGCGACGTCTCGAACGCCGACGTCGCCATCATCACCGGCAGCAACGCCACCGCGAACCACCCGGTGGCGTCGTCGTTCTTCAAGCAGGCCAGGCGCAACGGCACCAAGATCATCTACATCGACCCTCGGGCCGGCTCGGTGGCCGACCACGCCGACGTGTTCGCCCAGCTCAAGCCCGGCACCGACGTCGCGCTCTACAACGGGATCATGCACGAGGTGATCCGGCTCGGCCTGATCGACCGGCAGTTCATCGCGGGCCGCACCTCGAACTACGACGAGCTGGCGCGCACCGTCGAGGCCTACCCGCCCGAGCTGGCCGCGCAGATCTCCGGTGTCCCGGTCGAGACGATCCGCGAGATCGCCCGGCTGTGGGGCGAGGCCGGGGCCGGCGTCATCTACTGGGGCATGGGAATCTCCCAGCACACCACGGGCACCGACAACGCCCGCTGCCTGATCGCGATGTGCTCGATCACCGGCAACGTCGGCCGTCCGGGCACGGGACTGCACCCGCTGCGCGGGCAGAACAACGTGCAGGGCGCCTCCGACGCGGGGCTGATCCCGATGTTCTACCCGAACTACCAGCCCGCCACGCACACCCCGACCCGGGAGCTGTTCGAGAAGGCCTGGGGCACCGCGCTCAACCCCGAGAACGGCCTGACCGTCACCGAGGTGATCAAGTCGATCCTCGACGGCGGGGTCCGAGGCATGTACATGCTCGGCGAGAACCCCTTCCTGTCCGACCCGAACATCAACAAGGTGCGCAAGGCGCTCTCGCAGCTGGACTTCCTCGTCGTCCAGGACATCTTCCTCACCGAGACCGCGGAGTTCGCCGACGTGATCCTGCCGGCGTCCTCGTACCTCGAGAAGGACGGCACCTACACCAACACCGACCGCCGGGTGCAGCTCGGCCGCAAGGTGTTCGACCCGCCCGGTGAGGCGCGCGTCGACTGGGAGATCGTGCAGGAGATCGCCCAGCGGATCGGGCTCGACTGGAACTACGAGTCGCCGCGTGAGATCTTCGACGAGATGGTCCCGCTGATGCCCGACTACGCCAACCTCAACTACGACAACCTCGGCGGCAGCGGCAAGCTCTACCCGATCGAGGACCCGGAGCTCAGCGACGGCACCGTGGTGCTCTTCGACGAGCGGTTCAACACCGACGACGGGCTGGCGCACCTGGTGCCCGCCGAGTGGCTGCCGGCGAAGGAGCTGCCGAGCGAGGAGTACCCGTTCGTGCTCAACACCGGACGCCTGCTGCAGCACTGGCACACCGGCTCGATGACCCGCCGGTCGTTCGCGCTCGACGCCATCGCCCCGCGCGCGGAGGTGTACATGCACCCCGAGGACGCGGACGGTCTCGGGCTCGCCGACGGCGACATGGCCAGGGTGACCTCGCGGCGCGGCGAGATCGCGCTGCACGTGAAGGTGTCGCACCGGGAGGTGCCGGGCAACGTGTTCATCCCGTTCCACTTCCGGGAGGCCGCGGCCAACCTGCTGACGATCGACGAGATCGACCCGACGGGCAAGATCCCGGAGTTCAAGTTCTGTGCTGTGCAGGTCGCCCCCGAGCTCGCCTCAGGCACGGCGGGAGGCAACGGTGTCCTGGACGGTGCCGGAGCCAAGGACCAACGCGAAGGTCGTTCAGCGGACTCGAAGGGTGGCATCTGATGACGATGACGGCTGGACCGAAGGTCCCGGGAGTCGAGGCGCGGGCGGGCAGGTTCCGCGGACCGAGCCTGATCCCCATGCTGATGGAGATCCAGGAGCGGCTCGGCTGGCTTCCCCGCGAGGAGCTCGAGACGCTGGCGCGCACGCAGAAGCGCCCCCTCTACGAGATCGAGGGTCTGGTCTCGTTCTACCCGCACTTCCTGACCGAGCCGCCCAAGAAGGTCACGGTCGGGGTGTGCCACGACCTGTCCTGCTGGCTGGCCGGCGCCGACGACCGGATCGGGGAGCTGAAGCAGCGGTACGAAGGCTCCTCCGAGGTCGAGCTGGTCGAGGTCTCCTGCCCGGGCCGGTGTGACATCGCGCCCGCTGCCACGGTCAACGACCGACCGTGCGCAGTCGCGGACCTCGACGACCGGGTCGACGAGGCTCGCGACACCGACGTCGAGGCCGACGGGGACAGCTTCGGCCACGGTCGTGCGGACGCGTCGGACACGATGTCCTACGGCCCCGCCGACGGCTGGCCCAACGACCCCTACCGGGGTGGCGCGCCGCGCTACCAGGCGCTGCGCCGGTTGCTCTCCGGCGAGCTGACCGCCGACCAGGTGCTCGCCGAGCTCGAGGGATCGGGACTGCGCGGCATGGGCGGCGCGGGCTTCCCGACCGGCAAGAAGTGGGAGCTGGTGCGCGGTGCCGAGGGGCCGGTGAAGTACGCGATCTGCAACGCCGACGAGTCCGAGCCCGGCACGTTCAAGGACCGCCAGCTGCTCGCCGAGCAGCCGCACCTGGTGCTCGAGGGCATGCTCATGGGGATGTTCGTCACCGGGGCCGAGGAGGGGTGGGTCTTCATCCGCCACGAGTACGGCCCGGAGGAGCAGCTGCTGCGCGCCGAGATCGAGGTCCTGCGCAACGAGGGACTGATCGGCGACGACGTGCTCGGCTCCGGACGTCGGCTCGTCGTCGACGTCTTCACCTCGCCCGGCGGCTACATCCTCGGTGAGGAGACCGCGCTCATCGAGTGCATGGAGGGCCACCGGGGCGAGCCGCGCAACAAGCCGCCGTTCCCGGGCAACTACGGGCTCTGGGGCCGGCCGACGCTGATGAACTCCGTCGAGACGTTCGCCGACGTCCCGATCATCACCACCAAGGGCGCCGAGTGGTGGAACTCCCAGGGCACGAACGGCGCCACCGGGCTGAAGTTCTTCTCCGTCTCCGGTCACGTGGAGAAGCCAGGGGTCTACTGCGTCCCCATGGGGACGACGGTCGGTGAACTCATCGAGCAGTGCGGGGGAGTCTCCGAGGGTCGGGCCCTCGAGGCCGTGCAGCCGGGCGGGGCGTCGTCGAACTTCCTCGGCTCCGACCAGCTCGACGTCCCCCTCGACTTCTCGACGCTGCAGGACGCCGGATCGATGCTCGGCTCCGGCGCGATGGTCGTGATCGCGGAGGGCACGAACACGCTCGCCGCGGCGACCAACGTGCTGCGCTTCTTCCGCAACGAGTCGTGCGGCAAGTGCGTGCCGTGCCGCGTCGGATCGACGAAGGCCCACGACCTGCTCTCCGAGACCCTGAGCAGCGGCGGTGAGCTCGACGAGGAGCGTCGCGGGCGGCTGCTCGAGCTCGAGGTGGTCATGCGCAAGACGTCGATCTGCGGTCTCGGTCAGGTGGCCCTGGGCCCGGTGGCCAGTGTGCTGGGCCGCCAGCGCGGAGGCGCGGAGGCACGTCCGCACCCACGGCCGGGATCAGAGTCTGCTGACCAGTGAGGCACGGGTGACGGGCCGGGAGTTCTTCAGGGCCCACTCGGTCGCGGAGGCGTTGGCGGGGTTCCGACCGGCGCAGCGCACGGGCACGGAGGTGGTCCCCCGGACGGCGGCGCTGGGTCGGGTGCCGGCCGCACCCGTGGTGTCCGGCGCGGCACTGCCGGGCTTCGCGCGCTCGACGGTGGACGGGTACGCCGTGCGGGCCGCGGACACCCACGGCGCCAGCTCCGGGCTGCCGTCGTACCTCGACGTGAGCGGGCAGGTACGGATGGGATCGGTGTCCGAGCTCTCGGTACGGCCGGGCGCGTCGCTGCAGATCCCGACGGGGGCGGCCATCCCCGAGGGTGCGGACGCCGTGGTGATGGTGGAGCACACCCAGCTGACCATGCCGGGGGCCGTCGAGGTGACCCGGCCGGTCGCGGTCGGAGACGGCGTGGTGCGGGCTGACGAGGACGTCGCTGTCGGTGCGGTGCTCGCCCCGGCGGGGCGTCCGCTGCGACCGCAGGACCTGGGGCTGCTCGCCGCCGCCGGAGTCACCGAGGTGGAGGTCCGGGTGCGCCCCCGGGTGGCGATCGTGTCCACCGGCGACGAGGTCGTCCCGCCCGAGACCCAGCACCTGTCGGCCGGCCAGGTCCGTGACGCCACCGCCTCCGCGCTCGCCGCGCTGGTGACCCGCGCCGGCGGTGAGCCCGATTATCGAGGCATCGTTCCCGACGACGTGGAGGCGCTGACCGCCGCCCTCGCCGAGGCTGTGGCCGAGTCCGACCTCGTGGTCGTCTCCGCGGGGTCGTCCGTGGGTGCCCGCGACGAGACGACGGCCGCGGTCGACGCGCTCGGGGACGCGACCGTGTTCTGCCACGGGCTCGCGATCAAGCCCGGCAAGCCCACCCTGCTCGCCGACGTCACCGGGGTGCCGGTGATCGGTCTGCCCGGCAACCCGCTGTCGGCGCTGGTGGTGTTCCGGATGGTCGGGCTGCCGGTGCTGCGGCTCGTCGGCGGCATCGAGGTCGCGCCACCCGAGCCGTCCGTGCCGGCCACGCTGTCGCGACCGCTCGCCTCCGCGGCCGGTCGGCTCGACGTCGTCCAGGTGACGCTGCGCGACGGCGAGGCGACCCCGATCTTCGGTCACTCGGCGATCCTGTCCCTGCTCACCACGGCTGACGGGTACGTCGTGGTGCCCGAGCCGGCGACCGGGCTCGACGCGGGAGCCGCTGTGACCGTCACGATGTACGCGTAGGACGATCTCCACGTGACCCGTCCCGGACCCAGCAGCCCCTTCATCAGCGACGTCCCCGCCGCCGACGCCGTCGCCGCGTGGCTGGACGCCTGCGAGGAAGCGCACTGCCCCGAGCGGGTCGACCCGGTCCGGGTGCCGGTCGCCGAGGCCCTGGGGCGGGTGACGGCGGAGCCCGTCTGGGCGACCAGGTCCTCGCCGGCCGCCGACCTGGCGGCGATGGACGGGATCGCGGTGCGTTCGGTGGAGACGCACGGAGCCTCACCCACCACCCCGAAGCTGTTGGCTCCGGACGACTACGTCGTGGTCGACACCGGCGACCCGGTGCCCGAGGGCTTCGACGCGGTCGTGATGCGCGAGCACGTCCACTACGTGGGTGAGGCGGCGGAGATCATGACCGCGGTCCCGCCCTACCAGCACCAGCGCTCGATCGGGGAGGACGTGAGTGCCGGGGAGCTGCTGCTCCCCGAGGGGCACCGGATGCGGCCGGTCGACCTCGCCTCCGCAGCCGCGGCCGGCGCGATCGACCTCGTCGTACGCCGTCGACCCCGGGTAGCGGTCATCCCCACCGGTGACGAGATCGTGCCGGTGGGCAGCGAGCCCGGCCACGACCAGATCCTCGACACCAACTCGCTGATGCTGGTCGCGCAGGCGAGGGAGGCGGGCTGCGAGGCCTGGGCGGCCGCGATCGAGCCCGACGACGTCGATCGGATCAAGACCGCCGTCCGCACGGCGGCGGCGGAGGCCGACCTCGTCGTCGTGGTGGCGGGCTCGAGCGCCGGGCGCGACGACTACACCGCCGGCGTGGTCGCCGACCTCGGGGTGCTGGCTGTCCACGGGGTCGCGGTCCGGCCCGGGCACCCCGTCGTGCTGGGGGTCGTCGACGAGACCCCCGTGATCGGTTGCCCGGGCTACCCGGTCTCGGCCGCGCTGACCTTCGAGATCTTCGCGACCCCCCTCCTCGCAGGACTCGAGGGGGTGGCACCGTCCCGACGACCCAGCGTCAGCGCCCGGCTGGCACGCAAGCTGCCATCGGTGATCGGGATGGACGACTGGGTGCGGGTGCGGCTGGGCGCGGTGCACGGCGAGGTCGTCGCCTCGCCACTGCCCCGCGGAGCCGGGGTGCTCACCTCGCTGGTGCGCGCCGACGGGCTGCTCCGGGTGCCGGCCGGGATCGAGGGCCACCACGCCGGCGAGCGGGTGCCCGTGGAGCTGCTGCGGGCCCTGCCGGAGATCGAGCGCACCATCGTGGCCATCGGCTCCCACGACCTCGTCCTCGACCTCGCCGCCAACGCGCTGCGCGCCACCGATCCGACGCTGAGCCTGGTCTCCACCAACGTGGGCTCGCTCGGGGGCCTGGTGGCCGTGCGCGACGGCCTGTGCCACGTCGCAGGGTCACACCTGTTGCACCCGGCCACCGGCACGTACACGTTGCCGTACCTGGACGAGATGATGCCCGGCCGTGACCTGGCGGTCGTGCGCCTCGTCCACCGCGAGCAGGGCCTGATCGTCCCGCCGGGCAATCCACGCGGCGTCACCGGTCTGGCGGACCTCGCCGACGGCCGGCTGACCTACGTGAACCGTCAGCGGGGCGCCGGCACGAGGATGCTGCTCGACCACGAGCTGTCCCGGCTCGGCGTCGACCCGGGTGGGGTGCAGGGCTATGCCCGCGAGGAGCCCACCCACTTCGCCGTCGCCGCGGCCGTGGCCGCCGGACGGGTCGACTGCGGCCTCGGCATCCTGGCCGCGGCCCGGGCCTTCGGGCTCGACTTCGTCCCCGTCGCGCAGGAGCCCTACGACCTGGTGCTCGACGTCTCCTCTCTCGAGGATCCGTTGCTCGCACCCCTGTGGGAGCTGCTGGCCTCGCCCGGCTTCCATGACTCCGTCACCGCGCTGGGCGGTTACGACACGGGGGAGTCTGGCGCCCGGATCCGGTGACCTGTACTCTGCATACATGACACAGATGGCACAGATGCCGCACGAGATAGCGACCCGGCTGGCGGCCCGCGTGGTGGCCGGCTCGCTCGCCCCCGGCGACCCCGCGCCGAGTGTCCGGGCCCTGGCCGAGGAGATGGACTGCGCGCCGGGCACCGCCGCTCGCGCCCACGCCCTGCTCCGCGAGGCTGGCATCCTCGAGGGGCGTCCGCGTGCTGCTGCGGTGGTGACCGAGGACGCGCTGGCTCGGGCCCTGGCCTTCCGTTCCGCCACCGGTGCCGTGCGGCTCGCCGGCAGCGACGACCCCGGGCTCGACTACCTCGTGCGAGCGGTCGGTCCCACGATCGAGCGTGCGGCGAACGGTGCAGGCAGCGTGGCCGGGCTGGCGCAGCTGGCCCGTGGCTCGGTGGACGCCGCCGCCGTTCACCTGCGCGACGAGCGCACCGGCGCGGCCAATGACCCGTTCGTGCGGCGCGTGCTCGCCGGTGAGCCCGCCACCGTGGTGCACCTGTGGCGTCGGCACCAGGGGATCGTGCTGCCCGCGGGCAACCCGCTGGGCATCGGCAGTGTCGCCGACCTGGCCGGCCGGACCCTGGCCTGGCGGTCACCCGGCACGGGCTCGCGGCTGCTTCTCGACCGCCTGCTGCGGACCGCGGGCGTGCGACCGAGGGAGGGTGCCGAGTTCGGCTCGCACCTCGGTGTCGCGGTGGCGGTCGCGACCGGCGCTGCGGACGCGGGGCTGGCCGTGCGGGCCTCCGCCGAGGCGATCGGTGCCGACTTCCTCCCCGTCGAGTGGGAGGACTTCGAGCTGGCCGTCGCCCCGGAGTCGTTGGAGCTGCTGCTGCCCGTCCTCGACGTGCTCGCCAGCACCGCGGTGCAGGACCGGCTCGCGGGCCTGGGCGGCTACGACCTGGGCCGTAGCGGCGATGTCCGGGTGGCGGCTTGACGCGCCACGCGCGGGGCCGCCGTACGCTGGCGGCGCTCGCCGCCTGCGGCCTGCTCACCGCCGCCTGCTCCGGTGGTGAGTCCGACACCGCCTCCTCGGAGGCCATTCTCGCGACCACCACGAGCACCCAGGACTCCGGGTTGCTCGACGAGCTGATGCCGGACTTCGAGGAGGAGTCGGGCTGCACGGTCAAGACGGTGGCGGTGGGCTCGGGCGAGGCCCTCGAGCTGGGGGCGCAGGGCAATGCCGACGTGCTCCTCGTGCACTCGCCGGCCGCGGAGGAGGAGTTCATGGACGCCGGTCACGGGCTGAGCCGTGAACCGGTCATGCACAACGACTTCGTGATCGTCGGTCCGGAGTCCGACCCGGCGAAGATCGAGGACGCGCCCGACGCTGCCGAGGCGCTGACCCGGATCTCCGAGAGCGAGTCCCCGTTCGCCTCGCGGGGCGACGACTCTGGCACCCACGCCAAGGAGCTCTCGCTCTGGGAGGAGTCCGGGGCCGACACCGACGGTGACTGGTACTTCGAGACCGGCCAAGGGATGGGGGAGACGCTCACGATCGCGGACCAGAAGTCGGCGTACACGCTGGCCGACCGGGGCACCTTCCTCGCCACGAGCAGCCTCGAGTCCGTGGTCAGCTACGAGGGCTCGGACGACCTGCAGAACTTCTACCACGTGATGGTCGTCGACCGTGACGAGGAGGAGGTGCCGTGCGCCGAGGAGTTCTCGACCTGGATCCGTGAACCCGAGGTCCAGGAGCGGATCGGCAGCTTCGGTGTCGAGGAGTACGGCGAGCCGCTGTTCGTGCCGGACGCGGAGACCGGGGAGCAGTAGTGGTCGACCCGGTCTACGAGGTGCTCGCCCGGTCGGCGATGGTCTCGCTGACGGCGTCCCTCGTGGCCGCCGCCATCGGGATCCCGCTGGGCACCTGGTTGGCCCTCGCGCGCATCCCCGGTCGCGGCTTCGTGACCGCCCTGGTCAACACCGGGATGGCAGTGCCGACGGTCGTGGTGGGTCTCTTCGTCGCGCTCATGCTGTGGCGGAGCGGACCCCTGGGCGACCTGAACCTGATCTACACCGTGAAGGGCATGGTGATCGCGCAGGTGCTGCTCGCGACGCCGCTGATCACCAGCATCACGATGGCCGCGGTCCAGCTGTTGCCGCCCGAGCTGCCCGCCCACCTGCGTTCGCTCGGCGCCAACCGGGCCCAGGTCGTCGTACGGATCTGGGTCGAGGCCCGGCTGCCGCTGCTGGCGGCGGCGATGGCGGGGTTCGGGCACGCGATCTCGGAGGTCGGAGCGGTCACCATCGTCGGCGGCAACATCCACGGCCAGACCCAGGTGATGACCACCGCTATCGTCGAGAACGTCGGCCGCGGGGAGTTCGGCGCGGCGCTGGTCTACGGAGGGGTGCTGCTGGCCCTGGCGTTCCTGGTCAACGGTCTGCTCGCATCGGTCCAGCAGAGGAGTGGTGCATGGGCGCGGAGCTGACAGTGCGCGACGTGCGTGTCTCTCGTGGGGGCCGCGAGGTGCTCGGGGTCGACCACCTGGACGTGAAGCCGTCCGAGCACCTGTTCGTGCTCGGGCCCAACGGCGCAGGCAAGACGACGCTGCTGCGCCTGCTCTCAGCAGTCGACCGACCCGACCGGGGCAGCGTCGAGGTCGACGGTGTCTCGACCCGTCGGCTCGATCTCGCGGAGCGACGGCGGATCGGCTACGTCACCCAGCGACCCACCCTGCTGGGCACGACCGTCCTGCGCAACGTGGAGCTGCCACTGCGGTGGCGCGGGCTGTCGCGGAAGAGCCGTCGCGCGCTGGCCCTGGCGGCACTGGAGCGCCTGCAGGTCGCCCACCTCGCCGAGCGGCCGGCTCTCAAGCTCTCGGGGGGAGAGCAGCAACGCGTCAACATCGCGCGCTCCCTCGCCTGCGAGCCCGATCTGCTCCTGCTCGACGAGCCGGCGGCGGGGCTCGACACCGAGGCGCGGGCGAACTTCTTCATCGACCTCGAACGCGCGCTGGCCGACCGGGCCGTCACGACCGTGCAGGTCACCCACCGACCCGAGGAGGCGCTGCGGCACGGTGACCGGGTCCTGGTCCTGGTCGACGGCGCCGTGCGTCAGGTCGGCACCCCGGAGATGATCAACCGGATGCCCGCGGACGGCCCCGTCGCCTCCGTCGTGGGCTACGACAACCTGCTCGCGGCGCGGGTGACGGCGGAGGGCACCGTCCTGGTGGGGGAGCGTCCCGTCGGCCTGACCACCGATGACCCCGGCCCGAGGTCCGCGGTGGTCGCGGCGTTCGCGAACGGGGTGCGGATCGGGCCCGGTGGCCGCGAGGGTCTGCCCGCGGTGGTGCGCAGCGTCAGCCCGGGCCGGGGTCACCGGATCGTGCTCCTCGATGCGCAGCTCCCGGACGAACGGGTCCGGCTGGTCGCCCACCTCGACGTCGGTGAGCTGGCTCCGGCACCGGGTGACGCGGTCAGCATCCGGTTCGACGACGCCCTCAGTGCGGTCCTGAGCGGTCGCTGAGGGGCGGCAGACATCGGGACGGGCCTTGACCGCTCGTCCGTAGCAGGATTGAATACTGCATACACGGGGGTCGTTCCCCACGGCGGAAGGTGCCCGGTGACCCATTCCCCGAACCAGGAGCCGGTGCGAACCTCCGACACGTTCGAGGTGCCGCCCCGCCTGCGCGCAGACGTGAGGCTCCTCGGCGAGACCTTGGGCACCGTGATCCGCGAGCAGGCAGGCGACGTGGTGTACGCCGACGTCGAGCGGCTGCGCGAGATCACCATCGCCGCGAGCTCGGGTGACATCGCCTCCTCCCAGGATCCCGCCGAGCGAGCCGAGCAGCTGATCGCGAGCTGGCCCTGGGAGCACGCCGTGGTCGTGGCCCGGGCGTTCACCTGCTACTTCCACCTCACCAACCTCGCCGAGGAGCACGACCGGGCCCGCAGCCTGTCCGCGTTCGACGCTGCCCACCGACGCTCGGCCATCGGGACGGCCTACGAGGAGGCGAGGCAGAGCGACCCCGAGGAGGCGGCACGGCTGCTGGCGACGTTCGAGATCCACCCGGTCCTCACCGCGCACCCCACCGAGGCCCGTCGCCGGGCCGTGGTGGCGGCGTCCCGGCGGATCTCGGAGCTGCTCGTGGAGCGCGACCGGAGCGGGTCGGACGTCGAGGAGTCCTTCCCCCGACGCCTCACCGAGGCCGTCGATCGGCTGTGGCGCACCGCCATCCGGCGCACCAGCCGACCGACGCCCCTCGACGAGGTGCGCACCTTCATGACCGTCTTCGACGAGACCCTGTTCGGCGTGGTGCCCGAGGTCTACCGCCGGGTCGAGGCGGTCGTGGCCGGTGACCGGTCCGGTCTCGGGCCCACCCCCGTGCCCGCCTTCATCCGGCTGGGCTCCTGGGTCGGCGGCGACCGGGACGGCAACCCGTCGGTCACCGCGGACGTCACCCGCGAGGCCATGGCCATCCAGTCCGAGCACGTGCTGCGCGCCCTGGAGCGGGTGTGCGACCGGGTGGGTCGTTCCCTGACGCTCGACGAGCGCTTCACACCCCCGAGCGGGGAGGTCATGGCCGCGCTGACCCGGGCTGCCGCCGAGCACCCGCAGCTGATGAGGCAGATCGCGACCCGGTCGCCGGGGGAGCCGCACCGACAGCTGCTGCTCCTCGCCGTCGAGCGGATCGCCGCGACCCGGACCCGGGACGCGGACCGCGCCTATGCCGGCCCGGCCGAGCTGCGGGCCGAGCTGGTGCGGGTCCAGGAGTCCCTCGTCGGGGCCGGTGCACACCGTCAGGCCCACGGGGAGCTCCAGCACCTGCTGTGGCAGCTGGACACGTTCGGCTTCCACCTCGCCGAGCTGGAGGTGCGGCAGCACTCCCAGGTGCACGCCCAGGCGCTGTCGGAGATCGAGGCGGGCGGTGAGCGCTCGGCCAGCACGGTCGAGGTGCTCGACACGCTGTCGTCGATGGCACAGCTGCAACGCCGCTACGGTGAGCGCGCCTGTCGTCGCTACGTCGTCTCCTTCACGCGCTGCGCCGCCGACGTGGCGGCGGTGCACGAGCTGGCGAGGGTGGCGCTGGACGACGCCGGCTTCGCGCTCGACGTCGTGCCCTTGTTCGAGACCGAGCAGGATCTCGAGGCCAGCCCGGCCGTCGTCGCGGAGATCTTCGAGCTCCCCGAGGTGCAGCAGCGACTGGCTGCCTCGGGGGGACGGTTCGAGGTGATGCTCGGCTACTCCGACTCGGCGAAGGACGTCGGCCCGGTCGCCGCGACGTTGGCGTTGCACCGTGCCCAGGCACGGCTGGTGGCCTGGGCCGACATCGGTCGGGGTCCACCTGACGCTGTTCCACGGCCGCGGCGGCGCCCTGGGCCGTGGCGGGGGTCCGGTGCACCGCGCGGTGCTCAGCCAGGCTGCCGGATCGGTGGCCGGGACGATGAAGCTGACCGAGCAGGGCGAGGTGATCTTCGCCCGGTACTCCCACCGCGCGATCGCGACCCGCCACCTCGAGCAGGTGGGAGCGGCCACGCTCACGGCGTCGACCCGCTGGTTCGTGTCCGGGGCGGGAGCGACCGCCGAGCAGTACGGCGACCTGGGGCAGAAGCTCGGCCACGCCGCCAAGGCGGCGTACCGCGAGCTCGTGGAGAGCGAGGGTTTCGCCGAGTGGTTCGGGCAGGTGACGCCGCTGGGTGAGATCGAACGGCTGCGCCTGGGCTCGCGACCGGCCCGTCGAGGGGCGGGCTCGGCGTCCCGTCTCTCGGACCTGCGCGCCATCCCGTGGGTGTTCGCCTGGTCGCAGGCGCGCGTGAACCTGCCGGGCTGGTTCGGTCTCGGCACGGCGCTGCGCGCCGAGCCCTCCCTGGACCTGCTCCGCGAGGCGCGCGACCACTGGCCGCTGCTGCGCTCCCTGCTGGACAACGCCGAGATGTCCCTGGCCAAGGCCGACCCCCGCCTGATGCGTCGCTTCCTCGAGCTGGGTGGGCGGGACGACCTCACCGAGCGGGTGGTCGCCGAGTACGAGCGGACCACCGCCGCGTTGCTCGAGGTGACCGAGCAGGATCGGCTGCTCGAACGCCGGCCGGTGCTGCGCCAGGGCGTGGACCTGCGCGGCCCATACGTCGATGCCCTCTCCTACCTGGGGCTGCGAGCGCTGAGGGAGCTCCGCTCGGCCGACCCGGGGTCCCCGCGGGTGGAGGAGCGGTTGCCCGAGCGACTGCTCCAGCTCAGTGTCAGCGGCGTGGCCGCGGGCCTGCAGAACACGGGCTGACACACGAACGGCCCCGGCGAGCCAGAGGCTCGCCGGGGCCGTTCGTCGGTGGGGCGTCTCAGCCCTTGTTGCCGATGCCCTTCGGGTTGAGGTGCGCGATGTTGCCGCTCTCGGTGCCGTCGGCGGGGTCGATCACGGCGTCGATGAGGGCAGGCTTGCCGGAGGCCAGCGCCTCGCGGAGCATGGACTCGACCTCCTCGGGCGTGGTCGCCTGGTAGCCCTTGCCGCCGAACGCCTGCATCATCACGTCGTGCCGCGCCTTGAGCAGCGTCGGTGCCGGGTCGGAGGTGGTCGACGCCTCGTCGCCCCGGTAGACGCCGCTGTTGTTGAGGACGACGGTGACGATCGGGAGGTTGTAGCGACAGATGGTCTCCAGCTCGATCCCGCTGAAGCCGAAGGCACTGTCACCCTCGATCGCGATGACCGGCTTGCCGGTCTCCACGGCGGCCGCGATGGCGTAGCCCATCCCGATGCCCATGACGCCCCACGTCCCGCTGTCGAGCCGGTGACGCGGCACCGACATGCCGATGGTGTTGCGGGCCTTGTCGAGCGCGTTGGCGCCCTCGTTGACGATGTAGGCCTCCGGGTTGTCGGCCAGGACGTCGCGGATCGCCTGCAGCGCACCGAGGAACTTCATCGGGTGTGCCGTCTTGGAGGACTCGAGGACCTTCGCCATCTTGGCCACGTTCTGCTGGGACTTCTCGGCCAGCTCCTGGCGCCACGCCTCAGCGACCGTGATCTGACCCGGCTTGCTCCGCTCGACGAGGGCCTCCATGACCGAGCCGATGTCACCGACGAGCGGGGCCGAGATCGGCTGGTTGCTGTCCATCTCGGCGGCCTCGATGTCGACCTGGATGAACTTCGCGTCCGGGTTCCACTGCGGCGACTCGCCGTGGCCGAGCAGCCAGTTCAGGCGGGCGCCGACGAGCATCACCACGTCGGCCCGCTTGAGCGCGAGCGACCGGGCGGTGGCGGCCGACTGGGCGTGGTCGTCGGGCAGCAGACCCTTGGCCATCGACATCGGGACGTACGGAACGCCGGTCGTCTCGATGAAGTCGCGGATCGTCTCGTCGGCCTGTGCGTAGGCCGCGCCCTTGCCGAGGACGACGAGCGGCCGCTCGGCACCGGCGAGCAGACCGATCGCACGGTCGACCGCCTCGGCGTGGGGCACCTGCCGCGGGGCCGGGTCGACCAGGGGCCACACGGTCGCAGCGGCCTTCTCGGCGTCGAGCACCTCGCCCAGCACCGCGGCCGGGATGTCGAGGTAGACCCCGCCCGGTCGACCGGAGATCGCCGTGCGCATCGCACGGGCCAGTCCGCGACCGATGTCCTCGGCCCGCGACACCCGGTAGGCCGCCTTGCAGAACTGCCTGGCCGCGGCGAGCTGGTCCATCTCCTCGTAGTCGCCGCGCTGCAGGTCGACCAGGTGACGCTCGCTCGACCCGGAGATCTGGACCATCGGGAAGCAGTTCGTGGTGGCGTTGGCGAGAGCAACGAGCCCGTTGAGGAAGCCCGGGGCCGACACGGTGAGGCAGATGCCCGGGCCGCTGGGTCAGGAATCCCGGCCGCCGCCGCTGCATGCCCGGCGTCGCTCTCGTGGCGGAAGCCGATGTAGCGGATCCCCGACTTCTGGGCGAGGCGCGCAAGGTCAGTGATCGGGATCCCGACGACGCCGTAGACGTTCTCGACGTCGTTGACCTTCAGTGCGTCGACGACGAGGTGGATGCCGTCGGTCAACGCGGCTGAGTCGTCGGCCCCCTCAGCCTCCGTGTGGTGGTTGGAAGCGTCGGTCATGGTCACGATTTTCCTCTCTGGCGGTGGGTTTCGTCACCTGATAGTCGGACAACGGTGGATCTTCGTAAGCTGTTTCGTAAAACTGTATGGAGTATGGCTCACTCCGGAGGTCGGTACTACACCTCGCTGGCCCTCCCGGCGGCTAGACCGGCTGTGGGTCACGCTCGGCAGCGGCTGCCGGCAGCTCCGCCTCGGGCCCGTACCTGCGCGAGAGGAGATCGGTCGCGGCGTGGACGGTCCGCAGCGTGGGAGCGTCCGCGTCGGTCAGGTCGGCCAGCTCCACCAGCGCGGTGACGATGGCGTCGAGCTCCAGCGCCTTGTCGGCCTCGAGGTCCTGCAGCATCGAGGTCTTGTGGTGGCCGACGTTCTCGGCGCCGCGCAACCGCTTCTCGATGGAGATGTCGGGCGTGGAGCCGACCCGGGCTGCGATGTCCAGCGTCTCCTCCATCAGCTGGACGACCACCTGGCGCGTGAGCGGGTTCTGGCAGATCTCGACCATGGTCGCCCGGGTGAGTGCGCTCAGCGGGTTGAACGCCACGTTGCCCATCAGCTTGATCCAGATGTCGTTGCGGATGTCGGCCTCCACCGGGCTCTTGAGGCCCCCGGCGATCATCGCCTCGCTCAGGGCGGTGCACCGCTCCGAGATCTCGCCGGAAGGCTCACCGATCGAGAAGCGAGTGCCTTCGAGGTGCTGGACGACGCCCGGCGCCGCAAGCACGGTCGCGGGGTAGACCACGCAGCCGATGGCGCGCTCGGGGGGCAGCACGGCGCTGGTGGCGCCGCCGGGGTCCACGGCCTCGATCCGGCGTCCGCGGTAGGGCCCGGACAGCTCGTGGAAGTACCACCACGGGATCCCGTTCTGCGCCGCGATGACGGCCGTGTCGGGGCCGAGGAGCGGCTCGACGAGGGGACCGCAGGTCGGGTAGCTGTGGGCCTTCAGTCCGAGGAACACGTAGTCGACGGGCCCGATCTCCGCCGGGTCGTCGGTCGCGTGCGGATGCGCCTCGAAGTCACCCCGTGCGCTGAGGACGCGCACGCCGTTCTTCCGGATGGCCTCCAGGTTCTCGTTCCTCGCGATGAGGTGAACCTCCGCGCCACCCCGGTGCAGCGCGGCTCCCCAGTAGGCACCGATCGCTCCGGCGCCGACAATGGCGATCCTCATGGGTCACTCCCGTCCGTTGGCGTGCAGTTTCCGTAGGTCCGCGATGTCTCAGCGGCCGGCGTTCGGCATTGACCTGTGGAAGGCTGCCATATACCGTTTCTTGTATCACTGTATACAGTAGTCAGAGTCAGAAGCAATGCACTGTCCGTCATCCAGCAACGGGAAAGAGGGACGCATGAGTCACTCCTTGCGCTACGAGGTCAACTGCTCGATCCTCTTCACCGAGCTGCCACTGCTCCAGAGACCGGCCGCCGCCGCCGAGGCGGGCTTCGACGCGGTCGAGTTCTGGTGGCCCTTCGCCGAGGCGGTCCCGTCCGGCCCCGACGTCGACGCGTTCGTGACGTCGATCGAGGACGCCGGCGTGCAGCTGGTCGGCCTCAACTTCTTCGCCGGCGACATGCCGGCGGGTGACCGCGGGCTGGTCTCCTGGCCGGAGCGGTCCGCCGAGTTCCGCGACAACATCGACGCCACCATCGCCATCGGCGAGCGGCTCGGGTGCAGCGCCTTCAACGCGCTCTACGGCAACCGTGTCGAGGGGGCTGCCCCGGAGGCGCAGGACGAGCTGGGTGCCGAGAATCTCGCGCTCGCGGCACAGGCGGCAGCACGCATCGGCGGCACCGTCCTCGTCGAGCCGGTCAGCGGTGCTGAGCGCTACCCGCTGCTCACGGCGGCCGACGCGCTCGCCGCCGTCGACCGCGCAGGCGAGTCGAACATGGGCCTGCTCGCAGACCTCTACCACCTGGCCGTCAACGGCGACGACGTCGACGCCGTCATCGCGCAGCACGCCAGCCGGGTCGCGCACGTCCAGATCGCCGACGCGCCCGGGCGCAACGAGCCCGGCACCGGCGACCTCCCGCTCGACCGCCAGCTCGCCGCTCTCGAGGCGGCCGGCTACGCGGGCTGGGTAGGCCTCGAGTACAAGCCCGCCACCACCAGCGTCGACAGCTTCGACTGGCTGCCTCGTGAGCGGCGTACCGCAGTCACCGGCACCCACTAATCCCACTTCGCAAGGAAGGTTCTCTCATGAGCCGCTCCACCCAGAAGATCGCATTCATCGGCCTCGGCATCATGGGCAGCCCGATGGCCGTCCACCTCGCCAACGCCGGACACGACGTGACCGGCTTCGACGTCTCGCCCCAGGGCGTGCAGCCGCTCGTCGACGCGGGCGGCCGGGCCGCCGGATCCGCGGCCGAGGCGGTGACGGATGCCGACGTCGTCTGCATCATGGTGCCGGACTCTCCCGACGTGAAGGCCGTGCTCTCGGATGAGGGCGGCGTGTTCGCCAGCGCCAGGGCGGGAGCGCTGATCATCGACTTCTCGAGCATCCGTCCCGATGTCACCGCAGAGCTGGCGACGCAGGCGGACGGGCTCGGCTTCCGCTACCTCGACGCCCCGGTCTCCGGTGGCGAGGCGGGGGCGAAGAACGCCGCCCTGTCGATCATGGTCGGCGGGTCGGGGGAGGACTTCGAGGCCGCCAAGCCGCTCTTCGACGTGGTCGGCAAGACCGTCGTCCACGTCGGACCCAGTGGGTCGGGCCAGACCGTGAAGGCGGCCAACCAGCTCATCGTCGCGGCCAACATCCAGGCGCTCTCCGAGGCAGTGGTCTTCCTGGAGGCGTACGGTGTCGACACCAAGGCGGCGCTCGAGGTGCTGGGCGGCGGGCTGGCCGGCTCGAAGGTCCTGGACCAGAAGAAGGAGAACATGCTGTCGCGCTCCTTCGAACCCGGATTCCGGATCGACCTGCACCACAAGGACATGGGGATCGTGACCTCCGCCGCCCGGGAGGCCGGTGTCGTGGTGCCGCTGGGTGCGTTGGTCGCCCAGCTCGTGGGCTCCGCCCGCGCGGCCGGCGACGGCGGTCTGGACCACTCCGCGCTGCTGCGCGGCGTTGAACGGCTCAGTGGGCTGTCCACGAGCGCGTCGAACACTGAGGAGAGCTGACATGACACGCATGCGCGCAGTTGACGCCGCCGTCCTGGTCCTGGAGAAGGAGGGCGCCACCCAGCTCTTCGGGCTCCCCGGCGCTGCCATCAACCCCTTCTACAGCGCGGTCAGGGCCCACGGCGGCCTCAAGCACGTGCTCGCCCGCCACATGGAGGGCGCCTCGCACATGGCCGAGGGCTACACGCGAGCGGCGCCCGGCAACATCGGGGTGTGCGTGGGTACGTCGGGCCCGGCCGGGACCGACATGATCACCGGTCTGTACTCCGCCGCTGCCGACTCGATCCCGATCCTCTGCATCACCGGGCAGGCGCCGGTGGCCAAGCTGCACAAGGAGGACTTCCAGGCGATCAACATCGCTGACATCGCTCGGCCGCTCACCAAGCAGGCGACCACGGTGATGGAGGCGGCCCAGGTGCCGGGCACGTTCCAGAAGGCGTTCCAGCTGATGCGCGAGGGTCGGCCCGGACCGGTGCTGATCGACCTGCCGCTCGACGTGCAGCTCGCGGAGATCGACTTCGACATCGACACCTACGAGCCGCTGCCGGTGAGCAGGCCGGCCGCCACCCGGGCACAGGCCGAGCGTGCGCTGTCGATGCTGGTCTCAGCCGAGCGTCCGCTGATCGTGTCGGGCGGCGGCGTCATCAACGCCGACGGCGCCGACCTGCTCGTCGAGCTGGCCGAGATCACCGGGGTGCCGGTGGTGCCGACACTGATGGGTTGGGGCACGATCCCCGACGACCACGACCTGATGGCAGGCATGGTCGGCCTGCAGACCTCGCACCGCTACGGCAACGAGACGATGCTGGCCTCCGACTTCGTGCTCGGCATCGGCAACCGATGGGCGAACCGCCACACGGGGGGCATCGACACCTACACCGAGGGCCGGACGTTCGTGCACGTCGACATCGAGCCCACGCAGATCGGCCGGGTCTTCGCGCCGGACTACTCGATCGTCTCCGACGCGCGCGCCGCGCTCGCGGCGTTCGTCGAGGTCGCGAAGGACTGGGCCGCCGAGGGCAAGCTCCCCGACCGCTCGGTCTGGGCCGAGGAGTGCCGCCAGCGCAAGCGCACGCTGCTGCGCAAGACGAACTTCGACAACATCCCGATCAAGCCGCAGCGCGTCTACCAGGAGATGAACCGGGCCTTCGGTCCCGAGACCCGCTACGTCAGCACGATCGGCCTGTCGCAGATCCAGGCTGCGCAGATGTTGCACGTCTACAAGCCGCGACACTGGATCAACGCCGGTCAGGCCGGCCCACTGGGCTGGACGCTGCCCGCGGCGCTGGGCGTGGCCACCGCCGACCCCTCCGGCCACGTCGTCGCCGTGTCGGGCGACTACGACTTCCAGTTCATGATCGAGGAGCTCGCGGTCGGGGCGCAGTTCAACATCCCGTACATCCACGTGGTCGTGAACAACTCCTACCTGGGGCTGATCAGGCAGGCCCAGCGCGGGTTCGAGATGGACTACTGCGTCGAGCTCGCCTTCGACAACATCAACAGCCCCGAGATGGGGGGCTACGGCGTCGACCACGTCAAGGTCGCCGAGGGCCTCGGCTGCAAGGCGGTCAGGGTGACCGACCCCGCCGACCTGAGCGCCGGCTTCGACAAGGCCAAGGCGCTGATGGCGGAGTACCGGGTCCCGGTCGTCGTCGAGGTCATCCTCGAGCGAATCACCAACATCTCCATGGGCACGGAGATCGACGGGGTGAAGGAGATCGAGGAGGTAGCCGAGAGCGTCGCCGACGCGCCGTCGTCGATCGCCTCGCGCGACTGAGGCGTCGTGCCGACGGTCCTGATCGCCTCCGACAAGTTCAAGGGCTCACTCACCGCGGCCGAGGTCGCAGACGCGGTCGCGGTGGGGTTGCGGCGGGCACGGTCCGACGTCACCGCGATCTCACAGCCGGTGGCGGACGGCGGCGATGGCACGGTCGCCGCCGCCGTGGCCGCGGGTTACCGGCTGGTGCCGGTCGTGGCTGCCGGTCCCACCGGCAGCCCGGTGTCCAGCGGATACGCACGTCGGGGTGACACCGCCGTCGTGGAGCTCGCCGACGTCGCCGGCCTGGTCCGGCTGCCCGAGGAGCTGCCCGCCCCGATGACCGCCACCTCGCGAGGCGCGGGCGAGGTGATCGCGGCAGCGGTGGAGGCCGGGTGCACGCGCATCGTCCTCGGCATCGGCGGGAGCGCCAGCACCGACGGCGGGTCCGGACTGGTCCGGGCGCTGGGTGCGGTGGTGCTCGACGCCCACGGCGGCGAGGTCGACGAGGGCGGCGGAGGGCTCGATGCGGCGGTCAGCGTGGACGTGACCGCGCTACGCCGACGGATGAGTGGGATCGAGGTCGTGGTTGCCTGCGACGTCGACAACCCGCTGACCGGCCCTCGGGGTGCCGCGGCTGTCTACGGGCCGCAGAAGGGGGCCGACGCCCGCCAGGTCACGCAGCTCGAGGCCGCGCTCGCCCACTGGGCCGACGTCGTTGCGGAGGCGACCGGCTCCGACCACCGTGAGGCCGCGGGTGCGGGCGCAGCCGGTGGCGTCGGCTTCGCCGCGCTGGCGCTCCTCGACGCGAGGCTGCAGCCGGGCATCGAGCTGGTGCTCGGCATGACCGGGTTCCAGGGCCGCCTCGTGCAGGCGGACCTCGTCGTCACCGGCGAGGGAATGCTGGATGAGCAGACCCTGCACGGCAAGGCAGTCGCCGGAGTCGCCGCCGCCGCTCGCGCGGCTGGGATCCCGGTGGTCGCGGTCTGCGGGCGGAACGTGCTCGATGCCGGCAGGCTGGCAGCGGTCGGGATCGAGGCGGCCTACGCGCTCGCCGACATCGAGCCGGACCTGGATCGCTGCCTCGCCGAGGGCGACCGGCTGTTGGCCGATCTCGGGGAGCGCATCGCTGCCGTCCACCTGGCCGGCCCGAGCGAAACGCACCGGAAGTCTGGACAGGAGCCTCCATCAGGCGTACAACGGAGTCCATACGGTATGCAATAGACTGAGGTGGTCTGGATGGGCCCTCGAGAAGAAGGTAGCGTAGCTCCGCGCGAGGTGCGTGACGTCTACGGCCGCCAGTACCGCATCGGCGAGAGCCCCGAGCGGCTCACGGGTCACTCCCGACGCCACCAGCTCTGGCGCGCCTGGTTCTGCCTCGCCGCGATCAGCCCCCTGCAGTACGCCTTCGGCCTCGCCGTCCTCGGCCTACCGGCAGCGAGGACCTGGGGTGGCGTCGAGACGATGTGGCTGCTCGCGCTCTTCGTGGTCGTGCAGGCCGGAACCGCGGTGCCCACGGCCTGGCTGAACCGGAACCGACTGATCTCCCCGGCCGTGGTCGTCGTGGCCGGCGGGGTGCTCGCTGCCGCGGGGCTGGCCAGCCTCGCGCACGCCGAGGGCCTCGGCCTCGCTGCGCTCGGGTACGCCGGACTGGGCGGTGTGGGCGCCGGTCTCGTGTACTCCACCGGTGTGGCGACCGCAGCCAGCTGGTACCCGGAGAAGCGTGTCTCCGTGATCGGCTTCGTCACCGGCGGCTTCGCAGTCGGCGCCGTGCCCGGCATTGCCGCGCTCGCCGCGGTGACGTCGGCCGGGGCACACGTCGTCGTCTACGACGTCCTCGCAGGCGTGGCGCTCGTCGTGGTCACCGTGGCCGGCGTCGGGCTGGTCGAGTCGCCGCGATTCTGGTGGCCGGGTGAGATCGACGCCCAGTCGTGGGCCATCGACCACAAGCTCAACCCGAGCCTGCCGAGCAACGTCCCGGCCATGCGTGACTACGCGCCGAGCGACGCCGTGCGCACCGGCGCCCTGCCGCTGATGTGGCTGGTCTTCGCACTGGCTACGGCGGTGTCGCTCTTCGGGATCGGCTTCGTGGCCGGGGCAGCGGTCGACGCCGGTCTCGGCACGGCCGCCGCGGGAGCCGCGCTGGCCGCCCTCGCAGCCGTCAGCGGCCTCGGGCGACCCTTCGCGGGGCGCCTTTCCGACTCGTTCGGCCGGTCGCGCGTGATCGCTCACGTGCTCCTGCTCGCCGGTGCGGCCCAGTTCGGCCTCGCCCTGTCCGGCCACCTCGGCAGCGCCCCCGGGTTCGTGCTGTCCGCGGTCGTCGCCGGACTGGGCGGCGGTGCGTTCTACGCGATCTTCGGGACCCTGGTGCTGGAGTACTTCGGCCAGAGCAGCATGCTGCAGAACCAGTCCGTGCTGTACAGCGCCAAGGCCGTGGGTGGGGTCGCCGGCGTGGGGGGTGGGGCCCTGCTGGTGTCGGCGCTCGACTACCCGCTGGCCTTCGTCATCGCCGGCGGACTGGCCCTCGTTGCTGCCGGGCTGGTGCGTCTGCTCAAGCAGCCCGGTCATCCCGCCCTTCCGGTGAAGCCCCGGCGTGGAGTGGGAACGGGGTGACGGCGCTCCGCCTCGCCCGCGGCTGCGAGGGTGCCGGCGCCGTCTCGACGTCCCTGAGCGCCGGCGGCCGTGTCCCTCATCGACGGTCCGTGGAAGGGCCGGGCCGCACCCGACACACTGAATCCAAATTTTCAAACTGCGGCCTCGCGCCACTAGACATCGGCAACCCGGTCCGGTACTAATGTGACCAGCGCCATACGGTATACAGTCCACAATTTGCTTCGGCTGATCACAGCCCTTCACAAGGAGAAGTCACATGGGCAAGGCACTTGAAGGCGTCCGTGTGCTCGACATGACGCACGTGCAGTCGGGCCCCTCGGCCACACAGATCCTGGCGTGGCTGGGCGCCGACGTGGTCAAGCTCGAGGGCATCACCGGTGACATCACGCGCCAGCAGCTGCGCGACCTGCCGGACGTCGACAGCCTCTACTTCACGATGCTCAACTCCAACAAGCGCAGCATCACGCTCAACATGAAGAGCGAGCGGGGCAAGGAGATCTTCACCGAGCTGATCAAGCAGACCGACATCCTCGTCGAGAACTTCGCGCCCGGTGCCATCGACCGCATGGGTTTCACCTGGGAGCGGCTCGAGGCGATCAACCCCGAGCTCATCTACGCCTCGATCAAGGGCTTCGGACCCGGCAAGTTCGCCGACTGCAAGGCCTACGAGGTCGTGGCGCAGGCGATGGGCGGGGCAATGAGCACCACCGGTTTCGAGGACGGGCCGCCGACCGCCACCGGCGCCCAGATCGGCGACTCGGGCACCGGCATGCACCTGGTCGCCGGCGTCCTCGCCGCCCTGTACCAGCGGGTGCAGACGGGCCGGGGCCAGCGGGTCTCCGTGGCCATGCAGGAAGCGGTCCTCAACCTGACCCGGGTGAAGCTGCGCGACCAGCAGCGGCTCGCCCACGGCCCGCTCAAGGAGTACCCGAACGCCGAGTTCGGCGACGAGGTCCCGCGGTCCGGCAACGCCTCGGGTGGCGGGCAGCCGGGCTGGGCCGTGAGGTGCAGCCCCGGCGGTCCCAACGACTACATCTACGTGATCGTCCAGCCGCCGGGCTGGCCCAAGATCGCCGAGCTGATCGGGCGACCCGAGCTCGCGGACGACGCGGAGTGGGCCACCCCCGAGGCGCGGCTCAACAAGCTGGACAAGATGTTCCAGCTGATCGAGGAGTGGACCACCCAGCACGACAAGTGGGCGATCATGGACACCCTCAACGCGGTCAACGTGCCGTGCGGGCCGATCCTCAGCACCAAGGAACTGCTCGAGGACCAGACCTTGGCCGACATCGGAGCCGTGGTCGAGGTCCAGCACCCGCAGCGCGGTGCGTACAAGACCGTCGGCTGCCCGATCAAGCTGTCCGACTCACCCGTCGAGATCCTCACGTCCCCCGGCCTCGGTGAGCACAACGCCGAGATGCTGCAGAGCATCGGCATCGACCCCTCCGAGCTCGACGCACTCAGGGAGGCGGGGGTCATGTGACCACCCCTCTGCACACGCACCAACACGCACCTACATCTGATCCAGACACAGGAGAAGGCATGGCATACGACCGGGCAACCGTCCAGGAGATTCTCGACAAGGCGCTGGCCGACGGGCGGAGCAGTCTCAGCGCCCCCGAGGCGAAGCTCGTGGCCGACGCCTACGGCATCCCGACGCCGGGCGAGGCCCTCGCGACCTCGGCTGACGAGGCCGCGGCGTCCAGCAGCGAGATCGGGTTCCCGGTCGTGCTGAAGATCGTCTCGCCCGACATCCTCCACAAGACCGACGCCGGCGGCGTGGTCGTCGGTGTCGACAGCGAGGACGCCGCACGTGAGGCGTACGACCAGATCCTGGCCAACGCGAAGGCCTACCAGGCCGATGCCGACATCACCGGCGTCCAGGTCCAGAAGATGCTCGTCACGGGCGCCGACGTCCAGGAGGTCATCGTCGGTGCCGTCACCGACCCGGCGTTCGGCAAGATCGTCGCCTTCGGCCTCGGCGGCGTGCTCGTCGAGGTGCTCAAGGACATCACGTTCCGGCTCGCACCCGCCACGGACGACGAGGCCATGTCGATGGTCGAGGGCATCGGCGCCGCCGAGATCCTCAACGGCGTGCGCGGGGCCAAGGCAGTCGACAAGGAGTCGCTGGCCGGCATCATCAAGGGCTTGTCCGACCTGGTCAGTGACTTCCCGCAGTTCTCGGAGGTCGACCTGAACCCGGTGCTCGCCGGCCCCGACGGCGCCACGGCCGTCGACGTACGGATCATCCTCGACCCCGAGGGCGGCCAGCGGCCGGAGCAGTTCACGCAGGAGGAGATCCTCGTGTCGATGAACCGGATCATGAAGCCGAAGGCGATCGCCGTGATCGGCGCCTCCAACGAGGACGGCAAGATCGGCAACTCGGTGATGAAGAACCTCATCAACGGCGGCTACCGGGGCTCGATCTTCCCGATCAACCCGAAGTCCGACACCGTGCTCGACCTGCCCGCCTACAAGAGCATCACCGACGTCCCCGAGGACGTCGACGTCGCGGTGTTCGCGGTGCCGGCGAAGTTCGTCGCCGGTGCGCTGGAGCAGTGCGGCGAGAAGGGTGTCGCGGGTGCGATCCTCATCCCGTCCGGCTTCGCCGAGACCGGGGAGCAGGAGCTGCAGGACGAGGTCGTCGCCGTCGCCCGCAAGCACGGCGTGCGGGTCCTGGGCCCGAACATCTACGGCTACTACTACACGCCGGAGAACCTCTGTGCGACGTTCTGCACGCCGTACGACGTCAAGGGAAGCGTGGCGCTGTCCTCCCAGAGCGGCGGCATCGGCATGGCGATCCTCGGCTTCAGCCGGTCGTCGAAGATGGGCGTCTCCTCGATCGTCGGCGTCGGCAACAAGGCCGACATCGACGAGGACGACCTGCTCACGTTCTTCGAGTCCGACGAGAACACGCAGCTGATCGCGATGCACCTGGAGGACCTGAAGGACGGACGCTCGTTCGCCGAGGTCGCCTCCCGGGTCGTCCAAGAAGAAGCCGGTCGTCGTGCTCAAGGCCGGACGCACCGACATGGGTGCCCGGGCGGCGAGCTCGCACACGGGCGCACTGGCCGGCAACGACAAGGTGTACGACGACATCCTCAAGCAGTCCGGTGTGATCCGGGCGCCGGGCCTGGGCCACCTGCTCGAGTTCGCCCGGGGCGTCCCGAAGCTGCCCACGCCGAAGGGCGAGAACGTCCTGATCATCACCGGCGCCGGTGGCTCGGGAGTGCTGCTCTCCGACGCGGTCGTCGACAACGGCCTGAGCCTGATGGAGATGCCGGAGGACCTCGCCGCGAAGTTCGACGAGTACATCCCGCCGTTCGGGGCGTCCGGCAACCCGGTCGACATCACCGGTGGCGAGCCGCCGTCGACGTACCGGAACACGATCGCGCTGGGCCTCGAGGACGACCGGATCCACTCGTTGATCCTCGGTTACTGGCACACGATCGTGACGCCGCCGATGGTCTTCGCCAAGCTCGTCGCCGAGGTGGTGGAGGAGTACCGTGCCAAGGGCATCGAGAAGCCCGTGGTCGCCTCGCTGTCCGGTGACGTCGAGGTCGAGGAGGCCAGCACGTACCTCTACGAGCGCGGCATCGTGGCCTACCCCTACAACACCGAGCTGCCGGTCGACGTGCTCGGTGCGAAGTACCGCTGGGCCCGGAACGCCGGGACACTCGGCGGCTGAGACGAGGGCGGCCGCTCGATGCGGCCGACCCGTGAGATCGGTCAACGAAGACCTGAGAGTGGGTGAGGCAGCTGAACGGCTCTCGGAGTTCCCATGCCGGATCACATCGTCGCAGTAGTCGTTGCAATTTCGTCGCTGACGTCGACATGTCGCTGACGTCGATATAAGGAGGCCTTTGCCTTGGACAGCTCAGATTCATCCTCGGACGTTCCCAAGAGGGAATCCAGTTCCGCGACCGCCGAGAAGGTGTGGCACGCCGGTGGGCTCGACCCGATGCCCATCCGGAAGCTGCCGGAAGCACCACCCTCGATCCACATCCTCGGGCCGACAGTGTTCCTGCTCGCGCTCGGCGTGGGCATGGGCGAGTCGTTCATGTGGCCGCGCCTGGTGGTCGTGTTCGGCCCGGACATCCGCTGGTTCTTCCTGATCGGTGTCACGATCCAGGCCGTCGTCATGCTGGAGATGGCTCGCTACGCGATGGCCACCGGTGAGAGCATCTTCACGGGCGCCGCGCGTGTGTTCAAACCATTGATGTGGTTCTTCTTCGTGACAGCGATCGTCGTCTACATCTGGCCCGGCCACATGGCTGCCGGCGCCGGCGCGTTCGAGAACCTCACCGGGATCCCGTTCGAGATCACCAGCACCATCGCGCTCATCGGAGTGGCAGTGCTGTTCACCCTGGCTCGGGTCATCTACGACCTGATGGAGAAGCTGCTCGGCTTCACCATCGGCCTCCTGGTCATCGGCACCGCCATCGTCGCCTCGATGGTCGGCAGCCTGTCCGACCTGGCCAGCACCCTGACCGGCATGTTCGCGTTCGGTTACTTCCCCGACGGGATGATGACCTCGATCTGGTTCCCGGTCGTCGTCGGCTCGATCGCGTTCGCCGGACCCTCGGGCATGCAGCAGATGTGGTACACGCTGCACCTGCGCGAGAGCGGTGCCGCCATGGGCTCGCACATCCCGAAGATGACCGGCCTCGCCCACGGCAAGGCCACCGACATCGAGGCGATGCCGGCGCGCGGGTTCATGTTCGACACCGAGGACCCGGCCGAGATGGAGAAGTGGAAGGGATGGCGCAAGTGGATCACCTTCGACGCCTTCGCTCTCTTCTGGGGAACCACGATGCTGGTCACCATCTCCTTCACGGTGATGGCGCTGGCGGCGGCCCGGGAGAGCTCGGACGTGAGGGAGAAGCTGCTGGAAGGCGACCGCGACGCGGCCCTGCCGGCCATGGCGGACGCCTTCGCGTCTGCTGGCGCCGACGTGCTGGGCGTGTTGTTCCTCGGGTTCATCTCGATGATCGGTCTCAACGCCACGCTGGGTCTGTTCGACTCGTTCTCGCGCGGCCAGGCCGACATGGTGTTCAACAACATCAAGGCCGGCAAGAAGATCGGCATGACGAAGCTGTACGCCATGTTCCTCTGGGGCGTGGTGATCTTCGGAATCCTGATCGTGAACTTCGGTCCCGCTGACGGACCCGGAGCGATCCTGGACATCCTGGCGTTCCTGTCGACCTTCGCCATGGGCGCCTACTGCGTGGTGTTGCTGTTGGTGAACAACCGGATCCTGCCCAAGCCGATCCGACCGGGAATCCTCTCCAACGCGATCATCGGGTTCGCTGCGGCGTTCTACCTCGGCATGCTGTTCTACAGCATCATCGTCTACGGCGTCGCGGACATGGGCTGACATGACGAGATCGCGACTGGCCGGCCTCGGGGAGCTCATGCTCCCCGGGGCCGGGATCGGGGCCGCCGCCGGCGTGCTTGCCGGGCTGGCCACCCTCATCGTCGGCCTGTCCCCTGGCCTGGCTGCCGTCAACGCGCTCGCGCTCGGCATCCCGATGGCGTTCTTCGGCGGGATGTACACGGTCCTGTGCGCACGAGGCTTCATGCTGGTGGGCGTCTTCTCCCCGTGCGCCCTGTACTGGTTGGTCGGCTACCCGGTCAGCCGGATCGTGCAGGAGGGTTCGGCCGGCATCTACCTCGGGGCTGGCCCGGGTCTGTCGACCGACCTGCTGGCGTTCTACATCTACAACGCGCTCCTCGCACCCGGCCTCGCCTTCGGGTTCATCTGGCTGCACGAGCGGATCGTGCCGCCCTGGGTGTTGCGGATCCGCGACCACAACCGGCAGGCAGCCGGTCTGGCGCAGGCCTACCTCGTCTACGCCGAGCGGATGTACGAGCAGAAGCAGCGCCGTGCCGTGATGCGCGCGCGCAAGAAGCAGCGCCCCGTGGGCGTCTGACCGACTGAACGGAAGGGCAGGGGCGTCGCGTCGAGCGGCGCCTCCGCTGTCTTTCCCTGCCTGGAGAAGAGAGAAATCATGGACGTGTCCTCGACGGTGTGGATCATCACGATCGTCGCCACGATCAGCGTGCTGGCCGTGGACTTCGTGATCGTTGCCCTCAAACCACACGAGCCGTCGCTGCGCGAGGCGTCGATCTGGGTGGCGATCTACGTCGGCCTGGCCGTGCTGTTCGGCCTCGGCCTGACGGTGTTCGTCGACGGGACGATCGGCGGCGAGTTCTTCGCCGGCTGGCTCACCGAGTACACGCTCTCGGTCGACAACCTGTTCGTCTTCCTGCTCATCATGGCCAAGTTCGCCGTACCCCGCGAGTACCAGCAGAAGGTGCTGCTCATCGGGATCGCCCTGTCGCTGCTGCTGCGGGGGATCTTCATCGCGCTCGGCGCAGAGGCCATCGAGCGTTTCGACTGGGTGTTCTTCATCTTCGGCGCGTTCCTCGTCTACACCGCCTGGAAGCTCGCCACCGCGGACGAGGAGGAGGAGGAGTTCAAGGAGAACCCCGTGCTCCGGGCGACGGCCCGGGTGCTCCCGTCGACCGACGAGTACCAGGGGGCGAAGCTGATCGCCCGCATCGACGGCAAGCGCCTCGTGACGCCGATGCTGATCGTCATGATCGCGATCGGCACCACCGACCTGATCTTCGCCCTCGACTCGATCCCGGCGATCTTCGGGCTCACCAAGGAGCCGTACATCGTCTTCACCGCGAACGTCTTCGCGCTGATGGGGCTGCGCCAGCTGTACTTCCTGATCGGCGGTCTGCTCGACCGGCTGATCTACCTCTCCTACGGGCTGGCCATCGTGCTCGGCTTCATCGGGGTCAAGCTGATCCTCGAGGCGGCCCACCACAACGGTGTCGCCTGGGCTCCGGAGATCCCGATCCTGGTGTCACTCACGGTGATCCTGGTGACCCTCACCATCACTGCGGTGCTGAGCCTGATGAAGTCCGCGAGCATGTCCAAGAAGGAGCGGGCCCGCAAGGCGGAGCGGGTCATGGCCTACGCCCCGGCCGAGGAGTTCCTGGACGAGCGCTGAGCCCTTCCGCACGCGACCGACTGAGCCTCGCCGGCTCGGTCGGTCGTGCGGTCTGCCGGGGCATCATCACCTCGGCCCAGCCGGACGCCCGCCAGGGGCGGGAGCGTCGGTCAGGCCGCGGACTCGTCGGAGTAGTGGTACTCGACGTCGTGGGTCCGGAGCTCGGTCGCGTTCTCCTGCTCGAGCTCGGTGGCGCGGGGGAACGTCGGGCGGGCGGCAAGGGCGCCGAAGCGTGACGTGAAGATCATGGAGTCATTCCTTTCTGGGGACTGCCGGGTCGCCTGGGCGACCGCGACGTTGGGCTACTGCATACAGTGGAACCAGCGGTGCCCGGCAGGAAGTCCCGGATCTCGTGTGACCCCAGTTACAAGACGATGTTCTTGCGGTGAGCGGGGTCACACGCCGGACAGTATGCGGCGGTCGGCGGACTCGCGATCCCACCGACGTCGTATACTGTGTACAATCTCGTGGCATGGCCATCACACCAGAAATGCGGAGCCTGAGTAACGCCGTCGTCCGGCTCGATGCACTGCAGCCGGGTGACGCACCAGACCTGTTCGCCGCGTTCGACGACGCCTCGGGTCTGGGCCGGCGGCTGGGGCGGCGGACCCGCTGCCCGTCCGGAGGGGCCGGAGGGCATGGGCGCCGTCGTCGATCGGCTGATCCAGGGCGGGCATGCGTGGATCGTGCGCGACGCCGTCGACGGCAGCGTGGTCGGCACCGCCAGCCTGCTCGACGTCGACCTCGACCAACGAGCGCTGCATGTTCGGCGGAGCGGCGTACGCGCCGTCCGTCTGGGGGAGTCCCGGTCAATGCGGCCACCAACCTGGCACTCCTCGGACATGCCTTCGAGGACTGCGGCTTCGGTCGGGTGATGTTCCAGACCGACGTGCTCAACACCCGGATGTCTGCCGCCATCGAGAAGATGGGGGCCAGCGCCGAAGGCGTGCTGCGCCGACACAAGCGCCGCGCCGACGGCACCTTCCGCGACTCCGCGGTGTTCTCGATCATCGCCGACGAGTGGCCCGGGGTCAGGGACCGTCTCCAGGCGCGCGTGGGGGCGGAGCCCACGTCGGCGTAGCCCGACGATGTCCGCCGCGCCTCGGGACTCGGCTCGGACGAGTAGGTTCGCGGGCATGGCGAGACTGGTGCTGATGTGCGGCGTCGCCGGGTCCGGGAAGTCGACGTACGCCCGGGCACTGGAGGCGCAGGGCTGGCTCAGGGTCTCGATCGACACCGAGGCCTGGGAGCGCGGGCTGCGGGTGGTGCCGCTGCCCGCGAGCCGACGTCCGGGAGATCCGGGCCGCTTCAACGGGTCGCGATCGCGCAGGCGGTGGACGACGGCCGCGACGTGGTCGTCGACTACTCGTTCTGGTCGAGGGCGCAGCGTGACGACTACCGCGCGCTCGGGTGGGCTCCACGGGGCCGACGTCGAGGTGGTCCACCTCGACGTCACGCCCGACGAGCTGCGACGTCGGCTGGCGCTGCGGCGCACCGCGCATGCCGACGACTTCGTGGTGCCGTCCGAGGTCCTCGATGGCTACCTGGCGGGCTTCGAGCCGCCGGGTCCCGACGAGGAGGACGTCACGGTCGTGCCGGACTGAGGCGTGTCAGTGGGTGCCGGCGAGGTTGAGACCGACCACGCCGAGCACGATCATCGCGAGCGAGAGGGCCTTCAGCGGGCTCATGTGCTCGCCGAGCCAGAGGTAGCCGATCACCGCGACGATCGCGGTGCCGAGTCCCGACCAGACGGCGTACGCGGTGGACACCGAGATCGTCCGGACCACGATCGCCAGCAGCCAGATCGAGGCGGCGTACCCGACCAGGACGGCGACCGACCACCACGGCTCGGTGAAGCCCTCGGTGCGCGGGAGCAGCGCGGTCGAGACGACCTCGATGGCGATGGCTGCGAGGAGCAGCAGGACAGCGACGAGCACCCCTCAAATGTAGCACTCGCTACACTTCGGGCGTGAGTCGTCGCGAGGAGCTCCTGGACCAGGTCACCGACCACGTGCTCGAGCACGGGCTGATCGGGCTGACGCTGCGACCGTTGGCCGCGGCGATCGGCACCAGCGACCGGATGCTGATCTACCACTTCGGCAGCCGCGACGCGCTGGTCTCGGCGGTGGTGGCCCGGGCCACCGAGCGCGCGATCGCCGAGGTCGAGGCGCTCCCGAGCGCCCCGAGCGTGCGCTCGGCCGTGAACCGGCTGTGGCGGGCCTACCGCGAGGAGCCGTTGAGCCGGCTGCTGACGCTCTACTGCCAGGCCGCGGCGAGCGGGCTGATCGGGCAGGAGCCCTACCGCTCGGACGCGCGCGCGACCAACGAGCGGTGGGCGGCCGCCCTGCGCGACCACCTGGTGCGCAGCGGAGCGCCCGTACGCCGGGTCGCGCGCATCGTCACCCTCGTCGACTCGGCGCTCTACGGCTTCCACCTCGACCTCACCACCGACCGACCAGACGAGCTCGCCCGCGGCGTCGACGACCTGGCCGTCGCGGCCCAGGTGCTGGCTGGACGCTAGGCGTGCGCTAGGACCTAGCCGGAGGACCGGGCGCCGCGAGCCACCCAGCGCTCCAGGACCCCGGACAGGGCGTCGAGCGACGTGGGTCGCGGCACGTGGTCGTCGATCCCCGCCTGCTGCAGCATCACGAGCTGGTCCTCGAGGTCGGAGGTGGTCATCGCGATCACCGGCACGTGGACGTCGGGCCCGTGGAAGCGCCGGATCTCCTGCACCGTCCGCAGCTCGTCGCCGAGCGGTAGCCGACAGTCGACCAGCACGGCGTCGTAGCGGGCCCGCGCCAGCGCGATCAGCGCCTCGACCTCGTCGGCGGCGACCGACGCGCGGTAGCCGAGGTACTCGACCATGCCGGACGTGATCAGCTGGTTGGTGGGGTTCTCGTCGATCACGAGCACCCGGCCGGTGGTGGGTGGCGCGTCGGAGGTCGGGGGCAGGGAGAGCGCGCCCAGCACCTCGAGCAGCTGGCCGGAGTGGACCGGCTTGGTCAGGCTGGCCGAGAAGCCGGCATGGGTCGCGCGGGCGTGGTCGACGGACGGGTCGGACGTCAGCAGCACCAGTCGGGGCCCGCCGGAACCGGTGGCCTGCTGGATCCGCGACGCGAGGTCGAGCCCGGTCATGACCGGCATCATCATGTCGAGCACGGCGACGTCGTAGTGGGCGGTGCCGGCCAGCATCTCCAGGGCGGCCGTGCCACCGTCGACGCTGTCGACCTCGGCCCCCCAGCTGCGCAGCAGGTCGCCGAGGACGAGCCGGTTGGTGGCGTTGTCGTCGACGGAGAGCACGCGCAGGCCGTTGAGCCGTGTCTCGCTCACCGGCGCGGGGCGCGCCATCACCTGCAGCCGGACCATGAACCAGAACGTGCTGCCCTCGCCGAGGGTGCTCTCGACGCCGATCTCGCCGTCCATCAGCCCCACGAGCTGGCGGGCGGTGGCGAGCCCGAGCCCGGTGCCGTCGTACTGCCGGGTGTGGGAGGAGTCGCCCTGCGAGAAGGCGTCGAAGAGCCGCTCGCGCAGCTCCGGCTCGATGCCGATGCCGGTGTCGCTGACCTCGAACCGGACCCGTGCCCAGCCGTCGGACTCGTCGAGCAGCTCGGCGCGCAGGGTCAGCTCGCCGGAGGGGGTGAACTTCACCGCGTTGCCGGCGAGGTTGAACAGGATCTGGCGGATCCGGGCGCCGTCGCCACGGACCAGGTCGGGGAGACGCGGGTCGCACTCCGTGACGACCTCGAGCCGCTTCGCGTGCGCCGAGGGCGCGACCAGGTCGGCGGTCTCCTCGACCACGTCGACCAGCTCGACCTCGCCGAGCTCGAGCTCGAGCTCGTCGGCCTCGACGCGGGAGAAGTCCAGGATGTCGTCGATCAGGTTGAGCAGCATGCCGCCGGCGCCGTGCACGCCCTCGGCGTACTGGCGCTGGCGCTCGTCGAGGTCGGTCTGCAGGAGGAGCTGGGAGAGGCCGATCACACCGTTCATCGGCGTCCGGATCTCGTGGCTCATGGTGGCCAGGAAGTCCGACTTCGCCTGCGAGGCCTGGAGCGCGGCGTCACGCGCGGACGTCAGCTCCGCCTGGGCGCGCTGCTGGGCGTTGAGCAGCCGGGCCGTGCGTGCCAGCGAGAGCAGGAGGAGCACCACGGCGCCGATGATCAGGGGCCACACGTCGAGCTCACGACCCAGGGCGAGCTCGATGATCGCCAGCGCCGGGACGAGGAAGAGGGGCCCGGTCGCGAGCGCCAGGGGGAGCAGGGTGTGCGTGGCCTCCGGCGCAGCACCGCGGGAACGGCGGTTGCCGCGGTGGAAACGGGCCATCAGGATCGCGCCGAGCATCCACCCGGCGTTCTCCCAGTTCTCGTGGAAGTCGCTCAACGGCAGGGTCAGGAAGCCGAGGTCGGCGACCAGCCAGGCGACCACGCCGACACCGAACCAGGGGTCGACCCACTGGCGCGCGAGCCGGTCGGTGGCGATCCGCAGCACGAGGGCGATCAGGATCGCGTCGGCGATCGGGTAGGAGGACCAGACGAACTTGATGAGCGGCGTGAGCGAGGGGTCGCCGGCGATCTCCGCCACCGAGACGCTCCAGAGCACCATGATGCTCACGGTGACGATCGTGGCGGCGTCGATGATCGAGTCGACGTCACGGGCGTGACCGGCCCGCGACCGGTGCAGCGACAGCACCAGTGCGGCGATCAGGAAGACGTAGGCGACGAGCCACCCGACGTCCGCGAGGGACGCGTCGGTGTACTTCGAGTCGATCACGAAGAGGTACCAGCTGAGCTCGCCGAAGGCGTTGCTCGCCAGCCCGAGCGCGACCAGCTGGGCCGGAAGTCTCCGCTCCGGGGCGGCGGTGCGGCTACCCCGCCAGGCGAAGAAGGCGGCGCCGGCCTGGACGCCGACGAAGGCCACCGCGACCCACGTGTCGGAGGGGCGGACGACGTGGACGGCCACGGCGACCACCCAGACCGCGACCGCCGCGGCAGACCACAGCGGCCGGTGGGCTGCGCGCACCGGTGCGACTGCGATCGCGGCGGTCATGGGGGGAGTCCTGTCTGTGCCGAGTGCCCTGATTGTGGTGTGCCCGGTCGCCGATCGATATGCCTTTGGTGTTTTTGTTACCGCCCTGTGCGTCAGTCGCCGCCGAGCCGCGCTCGCGGGACCGAGAAGACCCACCGCCGGCGGGGGTGCTCGGAGACCGACCAGAGCCGGTCGGTGGAGGGCCACCACGTCAGGTCCTCGGGTCCCATCGGCACCGCCAGGCGGTGCTCGGTGAAGCTGCCCGGGCGCCCGACGTGCAGCGATCCCGGTCGCCACGGGCCGTGCGAGGTCGTCACGTGGAAGCGACCGCCGGCGACCACCGCCCCCTGCATCTGCACCAGGCCGCCGTCGTCGAGGGTGCTCGGGCGGGACGCCCCGTCCTCCCCGGCCATCAGCAGCGCGGAGGACGCGTCGAGCTCGAAGCGGGCGAACCGCGTCGTGTCGCGTCCTCGCCCGTACTCGCCGGCGACCAGCGCGGCACCCTCCTCGCGACGGTCCAGCGAGAGGAACGAGTAGCGCAGCTTGTCGTGCCCCTCCGCGGCGTGGGCGCGGTAGGAGAACCGGACCGGCAGCACGTAGCGGTGGCCGTGCGCCTCGACGGCGTCGCCCGCCCGCATCATGTCGTCGAGCCGGACGCTGACGAAGCCGCGGGCGGTCGCTGCCACGTGCACGAAGGGTCCGCACCAGACGATCCCGCCCGCGTGGACCTTCAGCGGCTCGACCGTCGGCGTGCCGTCCTCGGCGGTGCCGGGCACGACCAGCAGCACGTGGCGGTAGCGCAGCGTGTCGAGGTCGAGGAAGGTCAGCCGCGAGCCGTGGGAGACCCCGTCGACGGGGTGGGAGTACCAGCTGACGACCAGCAGCCGGCGCCCGAGGACCTCCTCGGTCGACGAGGCGTCGGCCGAGCTCGAGATCCCCTGCGGCCACCAGTGCGGGTCGCGGGCGTCGCTGCGCTCCCAGGAGTACGCCGCGTCGACGGCGCGGCCGACCAGCCGGCCGGTCCGGGAGCGGCGGGCCTGCGAGCCGAGGTCGTCGAGGACCCCCTCGAGGCCGACCCGGCCCCCGAGCAGCCCCGCGAGGGCTTCGATCTCGGCGGTGTTCTCGTCGGTGCGTGTGAGGTGGACCCCGGACATGGTCGCGACGCTACCGGTCCCGACCGCGGCGTACCCTCTGCGGCGTGGAGCGTGGAGTGGTCGTCGGCGCGGCGCTGCTGCGCGGCGGCCGCGTGCTGGCGGCCCGGCGTACCGCCCCGCCGGCCGCGGCCGGCCGGTGGGAGCTCCCCGGCGGCAAGGTCGAGCCGGGTGAGGACCCCGCGGCGGCGCTGGTCCGGGAGATCGGCGAGGAGCTCGGCTGCACGGTCGCGGTCCTCGACTGGCTCGAGGGCGAGGTGCCGATCGGCGAGCACCACCTGCTGCGCGTGGCCGTGGTCCGGCTGGTGTCGGGCGAGCCGCAGCCCCGGGAGCACGACCGCGTCCGCTGGCTCGGCCCGGACGCGCTGGACGACGTCGACTGGCTGGAGCCGGACCGGCCGTTCCTCGACGGGCTGCGGCGGCGGATGATGGACCCGTGAGGGGCATCTTCTTCGACGAGGAGCACGCGCGGTCGGCGGCCGCCCGGCTGCGGGCGGACGGTTACACCGCAACGGTCGGCCGCGAGCGGCTCGCGGGCGAGGACGACGACGAGGACCACCCGTGGTGGGTCGTCACCGACGCCCCCGAGGTCGCGCTCGACCTGCTGGTGGAGCGTTACGACGGCTGGCTCGAGGTCGAACCGGATCCCGCACCCCGCCCGGTGCTCGACCTGCCGAGCGGACCGAAGCGGCACCACCGGCCGCCCCAGCCGCCGGTCTGAGCCCGCGGACCCCGTGCGCGAGCCGGTGACCTCGCCCTGATCGGTTCCGTCACGAGGTCACGGTTTCCCCGCCCGGGCGGGGAAACCGACGACTCCCCGGCGCGACGCGGCCCCGCGCCTGTCAGGACCGCTCGCTAGGTTGGGAACCGTGCCCGACACGCCCGAGACGCCGGAGCAGCGGTTGCTGCTCGTCCACGCCCACCCCGACGACGAGACCATCAACAACGGCGCGACGATGGCGCGCTACGTCGAGCAGGGGCGCGGCGTGACGCTGGTGACCTGCACCGCCGGCGAGATGGGGGAGGTGCTGGTCCCCGAGCTCGGGCACCTTGCGTTCGAGCAGTCCGGCGGGCTCGGGGAGCGCCGCCGCGAGGAGCTCGCCGCGGCGATGGCCACCCTCGGCGTCACCGACCACCGGTTCCTCGGCGGCTTCGGCACCTTCCACGACTCCGGCATGGCGTGGCACCCGGACGGGCACGCCGTGGCGGGCGAGGTCGTCCCCGACTCCGCCTTCTGGCACGCCGACCTCACCGCGGCGTCCGACGAGCTGGTGCGGATCATCCGCGAGGTCCGGCCGCAGGTGCTGGTGACCTACGACCAGTTCGGCGGCTACGGCCACCCCGACCACATCCAGGCCCACCGGGTCTCGACGTACGCCGTGACACTGGCGGCCGTGCCGTCCTACCGGCTCGACCTCGGCGAGCCCTGGGACGTCGCCAAGGTCTACTGGACCGCGATGTCGGAGAGCCGGATGCGCGAGAGCCTGCGGGCGCTGCGCGAGGCCGGCGACACCGAGACGTTCGAGGGGATGGACCCCGACGGCGACCTGCCGCCCTTCGTCACCCCCGACGACCAGCTCGCCGCCCGGGTCGACGGCTCCGCCCACGTCGCGCAGAAGATGCAGGCGCTCGCCGAGCACCGCACCCAGGTCCAGCAGGACGGCCCGTTCTTCAGCGGCGGCGAGAGCGGTCACGCCTTCTGGGCCGACGAGTTCTACCGGATCGCCAAGGGTCGTCCCGCCCCGGGCGCGGACGGCCTCGAGGACGACCTCTTCGCCGGGATCTGACCGGCCGTGGCAGTCCTGCGCTGGATGGGCGCCCTCGGGCTGCTGCTCGTCGGGGTCGCCACCGCGCTCGCGGCGGTCGTCTCCCACGAGCTGTGGTGGTCGCTGCCGCTGACGGTGGCAGGGCTCGCGGCGGCCTACGTCGCAGTCGGTCGCGGCTGGCTGACCCGGCTGCCGCTGGCGGTGGGCTTCACCGGCACCGTCGGCCTGGCCCTGCGCACCCGCCCGGAGGGCGACTACGTCGTCTCCTCGAGCGGGCCGGGCTACCTCCTGCTGCTGCTCGCCCTCCTCGCGCTCGTCGTCGCGATCGCGACGCTGCCCCGACCACAGGCCCGACCACGGCCCCAACCTCAGCGTCCACCGGGCGCGCCGGGTGCGGACGGGGTGGGGGAGGCGACCTACGATGGCGCGCGTGAGCAACCAGGCGCGTGAGAAGGCAGGCGGCCGGGTCGTCCTGCTGATGCTGGCCGGCCTCGCGCTGCTGGCCGGCGGCGCCTACGCCGCGGCCTACCTCGCCGCCGGCGACCGGGTCCCTCGCGGCACGACCGTGGCCGGGATCGAGGTCGGCGGCCAGACCCCCGACGAGGCCACCACCACCCTCGAGCAGGAGCTCGGCGACCTCGCCACGGAGCCGGTCCGTGTCTCCGTGGCCGGCGAGGTGCTGCGGCTGCGACCCCAGGAGCTCGGCCTCGCCGTGGACGTCGAGGAGTCGGTGGCCGCGGCCGGTGGTGGCCGGTCGTGGGACCCGACCCGGCTCTGGGACTACTACACCGGGGGTGACGAGCTCAGCGCCGTGCTCGACGTCGACGACGACCGCTTCTCCGCGGCGCTCGACGACCTCGCGTCCGAGGTGGGGAACCCCGCCCGCGACGGTGCGGTGGCCTTCGAGGGCTCGCGCGCTCGTCGTGCGCGACCCCCGGCAGGGCGAGCAGCTCGACACCGACGCCGCCCGTGCCGCGATCGAGTCGGGGTGGCTCGACGACGACGACGGTGCGATCGGGCTGTCGCTGGTGAGCGAGGAGCCCGCGATCGGCCCCGACGACGTCAGGGCCGCGGTCGACGACTTCGCCAACCCTGCCGTCTCCGCACCGGTGACGCTGCTCTTCGACGACTCCGAGATCCGGATCGCCCCGCGCGACTTCGTCCCCGCGCTGGAGCTGCGGCCCGTCGACGGTCGCCTCGAGCCCACGCTCGACGTCGAGCAGCTCTCGGCACTCCTCGACGCCCGGATCAGCTCCGGTGAGCCGGTCGACGCCACGGTCCGCCTCGTCGGCGGCGAGCCGCGCGTGATCCCGGCGCGGCCCGGCATCACCTACCGCCCGGCGGACGTCGAGGAGCGCTTCCTCGACCTGGTCACCCGCCCGTCCGACCGGCGCGAGGCCCGGATCGAGGCCGTGGCCGACCAGCCCGAGCGGACCACGAAGGAGGCGCGCGCGCTGAACATCCGCGAGCGGGTCTCGACCTTCACGACCTACTACCCCCACGCCGACTACCGCAACACCAACATCGGCCGTGCCGCGGAGATCGTCGACGGCACGGTGCTCGAGCCGGGTGACACCTTCTCGCTCAACGGCATCGTGGGGGAGCGCACCCGCGCCAACGGCTTCACCGACGGCTTCGTCATCTCCGACGGGATCCTGGTCGAGGACCTGGGCGGCGGCGTCTCGCAGATGGCCACCACGACCTTCAACGCCGCGTTCTTCGCGGGCCTGGAGGACGTCGAGCACAAGCCGCACTCGTTCTACATCGATCGCTACCCCGTGGGTCGTGAGGCGACCGTGGCGTGGGGGGCGGTCGACCTGCGCTTCCGCAACGACACCGACCACGGCGTGCTCGTGTCCGCGAACGTCACCCCCAGCACGCCGAGCACCTCCGGGGTCGTCACGGTGTCGATGTGGTCGACCAAGACGTGGGACATCACGACCCGGACCTCCGACCGCTACAACTTCACCGAGCCCGACACCCGGCGCCTCGACACGCCCGACTGCTACCCCAACGAGGGGTACGGCGGGTTCGACGTCGACGTCTGGCGCTACTTCCGGGAGCCGGGATCCTCCGAGCTGGTCAAGCAGGAGAAGTTCGCCACGACGTACATCCCCAGCGACACCGTCATCTGCACGAACCCCCGCGCCGACGGCTGAGATCAGTCGGAGACGACGACGGACTGCCGGATCGGCGCCGAGAACAGGTAGCCCTGGTCGTTGTCGGGGGAGACCTCCGGCTGCGTCCGGCCGGTGCTGTCGAGCGCTCGCGTCACCACGCAGTGCTCGCCCGGGGCGTCGAAGACGACGGCGAGCTCCCAAGCGGTCCAGCAGGACGCGCGGTTGTCGCCGGTCAGTGACGCCTGCTGCCAGGTCCGGCCGTCGTCGGTGCTGACCTCGACGGTGTCGATGCTCGCCTCGCCCGACCAGGCCCGCCCGCGCAGCGTCACCGGCTTGCCGGCCCGGAAGGGGCCGAGGGTGTCGGCCAGGCTCTTGACCGGCATCCGGTCGATCACGGCGCGGTCGCCGTCCCAGCCCTCGCCGTGCATCCGGTACCACCGGGTGTTCCACGGCGACTCCTCGGCGCGGGTGGTGACCCGCAGCTCACCGAGCCACTTGATGCTCGCGATGCCGACCCAGCCGGGGACCAGCAGCCGCACCGGGTAGCCGTGGTCGAGGGGCAACGGCTCGCCGTTCATCTCCCACACGACGAGGGTGTCGTCGAGCGCCTTCCCGATCGGCAGCGGTCGGCGTACCCGACCGTGGTCGACGCCGTCCTCGACGTAGGGGTCGTCGAGCCCGACCGCCATCACCGACACCGCGTTCGACCGCAGGCCGGCGTGCTGCAGCAACCGCGAGAGGGGTACGCCGGTCCAGCGGGCGACCCCGATCGCACCGGTCTCCCACGGCGTGCCGGGTCGGGGCGTACCTTGCTGCCGGGCGAAGAACTGTCGACCGTTGCCGGTGCACTCGAGTGCGAGCTCCTCGGTGACCGAGGTGAGGTCGCGGAGCTGGTCCAGCGACCAGGTCGTGTGCCGGTGGAGGCCGTCGCCGCTGAGCAGCAGCCGGTAGAGCCCGGGGTCGAGGGCGGGGGGCTCGGTGTGGTTGCGCACGAAGAACCGCTCGGCGGGCGTCACGGCCGGGACGTCACCCTCCCACACGGTCTCCACGTCGTGGCCGTGGACGGCAAAGCCGGTCGTCAGCGGCTGGTTCCGGGCGTCGCGCCACATGCTGTAACGCTACTGACGCGATCGGCTATAGCCGTCATCGACACCCGGTGGGGTGAGGTAGCGCAGCGCGTGGTGGGTGCTGAACCCGAGCCCCTCGTAGAACGCGAGCGCCGGCGCGTTGTCGACCTCGACGTGCAGCCACGCGGTGGTCGCCCCCTGCTCGCCGCCCCAGTCGAGCAGGCGCGCCATCATCGCGCTGGCGAGGCCGCGGCGACGCAGCCACGGCTCCATGCCCAGGGCGTGCAGCCCCAACCAGTCGCCGTCGAGGGCGGCCCGGCCGCCCGCCACCACGGACCCGGCGCGGACCAGTCGCACCTCGACGCCCGGGCCGTCCTCCAGCAGGACCAGCTCGTCCGCCTCCTCCGGCTCGGGACGCCGGCAGGCCCGCAGTGCCCGCGCCAGCGAGCCGATCTGGAAGTACGACGCCCCCCCGGCCACCTCGCCCCAGCCGGCGTCGGACAGGTGGCCGTCGGTGGTGCTGCCCTGCTCGACCTGGGCCAGCGGCTGTCGGTCGCGACGGCGGTAGAACTGCTCGACCTGCTCGGCCGCCCGGTCGAGCGGCAGTCCGGGGTCCCCGACGGCCAGGCAGGAGTTGGCCCGCTTGAGCAGCCGGCCCACGGGCGCCGGGTCGGTGCGCAGCACCCACTCGCCCACCGGTTCGGTCTCCACGTGCGGCCACATCGCCAGTGCGTGCATCTCGGCCTCGCGGACGCCGACCCGGTGGCGGACCGAGGGCCTCGGCGGGACCGGCTTTCCCGAGACGATGGTGCGCACCGGGATCGTCACCGCCGGGCCGGTCTCGGGCTGCACCACGCACTCGCCCTCCGACCAGCGCAGGCAGGTGCCGAGCACGTCGGTCATCGCGGGGCCACCGCTCGGTCCGGTCTCGCCGGGCAGCAGCCGACGTACGACGACGCGCTGGCCGACCACGTGGGGACCCAGCCGGTGGGCCTCGGACGACTCGGGCACGACGAGAGACTAGGCTGGATCCAGCAGTGGAATCCGCACCGTCTCAGAGGAGGATCTGGTGACCTACGTCATCGCCCAGCCGTGCGTCGACCTCAAGGACCGGGCCTGTGTCGACGAGTGTCCCGTCGACTGCATCTACGAAGGCAAGCGGATGCTCTACATCCACCCCGACGAGTGCGTCGACTGCGGTGCGTGTGAGCCGGTCTGCCCCGTCGAGGCGATCTTCTACGAGGACGACACCCCGGAGGAGTGGAAGGGCTACTACGACGCCAACGTCCACTTCTTCGACGACCTCGGCTCGCCCGGTGGTGCGGCCAAGATGGGCGAGATCGACCACGACCACCAGCTCGTCGCGGCGCTGCCGCCGCAGGAGCACGACGAGTGATCCCCGGCCGGTGACGGGTCCCGTCTCCGCGCGGCTCCCGGACTTCCCCTGGGACCAGCTGGCGTCGTACGCCGCGACGGCGCGCGCGCACCCTGACGGGATCGTCGACCTCTCGGTCGGCACCCCCGTCGACCCGACGCCCGCCGTCGTCCAGGCGGCGCTCCGCGCGGCGGCGGACTCGCCGGGCTACCCGACGACGCTCGGCCTGCCCGAGGCACGGCAGGCGGCCGTCGACTGGCTGGCCCGGCGCCACGGCGTCACCGGGCTCGGCCCGGCCGGCGTGCTGCCCGTGATCGGCTCCAAGGAGCTGATCGCCTCGCTCGCGCTGCACCTCGGGCTCGGTGAGGGCGACCTGATCGGCTACCCCGCCCTCGCCTACCCCACCTACGAGGTGGGCGCGGCGCTCTGCGGCGCGCGGGCGATGGCGACGGACTCGCTGACCTCCTTCGGTCCCGAGACGCCGGCCCTGCTCTGGCTCAACAGCCCCTCGAACCCGTCCGGTCGGGTGCTGCCGGTCGACCATCTGCGCAAGGTCGTCGACTGGTGTCGCGATCGCGGCACGCTGCTGGTCTCCGACGAGTGCTACCTCGAGTGCGCCTGGGAGGGCGAGCCCCCGGTCTCGGTGCTGCACCCCGACGTCAGCGGTGGCAGCCACGAGGGGATCCTCGCGGTCCACTCGCTGTCCAAGCGCTCCAACCTCGCCGGCTACCGCTGCGCGTTCGTGGCCGGTGACGAGGGCGTGCTCGCCGAGCTGCTGGCCGTCCGCAAGAACCTCGGGCTGCAGATGCCGGGTCCGCAGCAGCGGGCGATGGTCGCCGCCCTCGAGGACGACGACCACGTCGTCGAGCAGCATGCGCGCTACGCCGTGCGCCGAGCCGTGCTGCGCGAGGCGCTCGCGCAGTCGGGGTTCCGGGTCGACCACTCCGAGGCGTCGCTCTACCTGTGGGCGCAGCGCTCGACGGACGCCGGCGCCGAGGACTGCTGGGACACCGTCGCCTGGCTCGCCGAGCGGGGGATCCTGGTCGCGCCGGGCGCGTTCTACGGACGCGCCGGCGCGCAGCACGTGCGGGTGGCGTTCACCGCGACCGACGAGCGCGTGGCCGCAGCCGCCCGGCGCCTGGCCTGACTTGTCGCCGGCTCCCGTGCACGGGGTGTGTGCGTCGGCGAGCCGGCCCGAGGGGGGGCGGCCGGCTGCGCCGACGCAGTGACCAGGATCAGGGACGCGGTGGGGTGGGGGGAGTCCCCGGCGTCCTGGGTCCTGGCGGTTCCTCAGCCGATCCCGACCAGCGGCCCGCGGCGCTCGGAGGACGCCCAGGGTGCTGGTTCGGGATCGGCGAGCGGTTCCTCGGCGTGCACGCGCACTGCCGAGACATCTGCGATCCGGACGACGTGGTGCTCGGTGCCGGAGCCGGTGAGGACCACGCCGTGGCCGTCGACGTCGTTCACGAGACCCTCGATCCAGTGCCCGGCCACGAGCACCCGGACGACCACCTGGTGGTCGCGGGCACGACTGAGCGCGGTCCCGATCGTGTAGAGCGTCGACGCCATGGTGTTCCTCCCGTCCCGGCACACCCACTGCGCCAGGTCTGCGGCTCACCGTAGGGCCGCCCGGGCGCGGGTGCCAGACCCTCCGGCAAGGTCTGGCCGCACGATGTGCGGGCATGGCCCGAACGGGCTAGGGCGTGTCTCCCCATTCGGCGCGAAAGGCCGCGCAGCGGCGCGCGTGCTCGCATTCGGCGCGAAAGGCGCGCAGCGGGCGCTCCGAATTGAGAGACGCGCCCTAGGGGAAGACGTCGACGTGGACGTGGTCGCGGTGCTCGAGGATCGCCGCGGTGCCCGCGTCGCGCCCCGAGGTGTCCGGCTCGTAGGCGCGCCAGCCGTCGTCGGAGCGCCAGCCGGAGGTCCAGATCCGGCCGTCGAAGATGACCGTCTTCACGTGCAGCCGGGCGGCGTGGGCGACGAGGTACTGCGCCATCGCCCAGCCCCGGTCCTTGCTCGCCTCCGAGATCGGACGGAAGAACACGTCGACCGCCCGACCCTCGTAGTGCGCCGAGCCCGGCATGTGGCCGTCGGTGACGCCGCCGGGTGCGAAGCCGCCGGTCGACTGGGGTCCGAAGACGGACTCGAGGTCACGGCGTACGACGGCGGCGCGCTCGGTCAGCCCGTCGGCGTCGAGCCGGTCGGACACCTCCTCGGGGCTGTCGGAGACCGTGCAGTGGAAGGAGCGCCACGACTCCCCGGTGAAGGCGCTCGCCAGCACCCGGGCGTCCGCCTCGTGATCGGCGTACGCCTCCGGGTAGGCGGAGCGCTGCACCTCCTGGGCGGCGACGGTCACGCGCTTGCCCTGGTAACCGTCGACCTGCGCGAGCGCGTCGTAGAACGCGTTGGTCGCGTAGACGGGGTCGAGCAGCTGCCGGGGGCTGCCCCAGCCCTGCGAGGGTCGCTGCTGGAAGAGGCCGAGGGAGTCGCGGTCGCCGTAGTCGATGTTGTAGAGCTTCGACTCCTGGTACGCCGTGGCCAGCGCGATCGTCGCCGCCCGCGCCGGCATCCCGCGCTGCTGCGAGATCGCCGCGATCAGCGCGGCGTTCTCGGCCTGCTCGGGGGCGAGCACCACCGTCCGGTCCTGCACGGTCGCGCGGCAGTCGTCGGCGCGCAGCAGCGCCGGGACGTCGCCGCCGCTGAGGCGCCAGGCGACGACGCCGACGGCGACCACGCCGAGGACGGTGCCGACCGCCCACACCCGTCTCACGGCGGCGTCAGTTCGCGTGCAGGGCGGCATTGAGGGCGATGCCCTCGCCCTGCCACGGAACGCCCTCGACCGCACCGCTGACCGAGTTGCGGCGGAAGAGGACGTTGCTGGCCCCCGAGAGGGACGCGGCCTTGACCACCTTCGGCTTGTTGTCGATGCCGGAGATGGTGACCTTGGTGCCGGCCGTGACGTAGCACCCCGCCTCGACCACGCAGTCGTCGCCGAGCGAGATGCCGATGCCGGAGTTGGCGCCGAGCAGGCACCGCTCGCCGATCGAGATGACCTGCTTGCCACCGCCGGAGAGCGTGCCCATGATCGAGGACCCGCCCCCGACGTCGGACCCGTCGCCCACGACCACGCCGGCCGAGATCCGGCCCTCGACCATCGAGGAGCCGAGCGTCCCGGCGTTGTAGTTGACGAAGCCCTCGTGCATCACGGTGGTGCCCTCGGCGAGGTGGGCGCCGAGCCGGACCCGGTCGGCGTCGGCGATCCGGACGCCGGCGGGGACGACGTAGTCGGTCATCCGCGGGAACTTGTCGAGCCCGAAGACCTGCGACCGGGCCGCCCGCACGCAACCGGATCCGGGTCGCCTCGAAGTCGTCGACCGGGCACGGCCCGGCGCTGGTCCACACCACGTTGGCCAGCACGCCGAAGATGCCGTCGACGTTCTGCCCGTGGGGCGCGACCAGCCGGTGGGAGAGCAGGTGGAGGCGGAGGTAGGCGTCGGAGGCGTCCTGCGGCGCCGCGGTCAGGTCGATCTCGACGGTGACGACCTCGGTGCGCACCCGGCGGTCGGGGTGGTCCCCGGCCAGGGCCACCAGCTCGGCCGGCGGCTCCGCGTCGGCCGGCCGCGCCCCCAGCGCGGGAGCGGGGAACCAGGTGTCGAGCACGGTGCCCTCGGCGGCGCCGCCGGAGACGACGGTGGCCAGGCCGTGGCCCCAGGCGGTGGAGGACGTGGGGGTCGCAGTCGCAGTCACGAGATCAAGCCTACGGAGTGGCCCCTGGAGTCCCGAGCGTGGTCGAGAGCCAGGTGAGCATCTCCAGGGTGTGGTCGTTCCAGTAGACCCGGGTGTGGCCACCCTCGCCCTCGACGAAGGAGACGGGCGCGGGAGCCGCCTCGACGAGCGCCACCGCACCGTCGTGGAACGGGTCGTTCTCGCCGCACCAGAGGCTCCACGGCACCTGCCCCAGGGCCGAGAGGTCCTCGAGGACCGGGTCGCCGTCGTGCAACGCCGGGCTGAAGAGGGCGAGCCCGGTGGCCCAGCCGGGGTCGTCCTGCACGAACCGCAGGGCGCCGTACCCTCCGCGCGACCAGCCCCACAGCGCACGCCGGCCGGCGTACCCCCGGTCGGCGAGCCAGCCGGGCAGCTCCTCGCGCAGCATCGCCGGGGGATCGAGGCTCCCGCTCCGCACCCAGCCGGCGGGTCCGTCGTCGGTGCCGGCCAGCACGAAGGGCGGGGCGCCCGCCTCGACGGCGGCCGTGACGAACCTCCCGAGCCCGAAGCCCGGGAGGGCGGCCGCCGTGGCCGAGGAGCCGTGGAGCACCACCACGACCGGCAGGCCGGCCCCGTCGCCGTACCCCTCCGGCACCGCGGTGAACAGGTCGAGGTCGCCGAGGTGGCGTGAGCTGACCCGCTCGACCCGGACCCGGCCCTCGGGCGCGTCCGGCACGAACGGGTCGGGCAGCAGACCGGCGGTCCGGCGCAGCCGCCAGGTGATCTCGGGAGGGGCGAGCTGCCAGCCGACGACCCCGGCCGCGCCCGCGACCCCGGCCGCGGCCGCGCCACCGAGCAGGTGGCGGCGGCTGATCACGGCCTCAGGGTACGGGGCGCGACCGGCTCAGTCGTCGGTGTCGGTCCCGACCACGTCACCCGAGCCGGCGTCGATCAGTACCGAGGTACGCTCGTCGCTGCCGACCTCCCACAGGATCCGGCCGTCGTCCTCGCTGAGGTCGAGCTCGGTCGGGGCCTCGGCATCCTCGGTCACGGTCACCGTGGCGGGCGCCGGGGCGGCCTGTGCGTCGTCGTCACCGCCGCAGGCGGTGAGCCCGAGGGCGAGGACCGCGAGGGTCGAGCCGGCCAGGGCCGTGCGGGCGGGGCGGTGCAGGCGGTTCATCGGGTCCTCCGGGGATCGTGTGGTCGTGCTGATGTCCCCCAGCTGCGGCGTACGCCGCCAACCCCTCACCAACCCGACCTCAAGGTGCGGCGGAGACCGGGAGTCAGGGCCGGCGGGGGCGTCGGCCGACCGCGATGGCGACGCCGGTCACGGCGATCACCAGGCCGAGCAGCTCGCGGGCGCCGAGCGTCTCGCCGAGGACCAGCCACGCCATCAGCGCGGTGACGGGCGGGGAGAGGAAGAAGACGCTGGAGGCGGCACCGGCCCCGCCGCCGCGGACCACGGCACCGAGCAGGATCAGTCCGACGATCGAGTTGACGAGCGCGAGGAACACCACGGCGACGGCGCCGGCGACCGGGTCCGTCACCGGGTCGGTGCCCTCCAGGACGAGGGCGACCACGGTGAGGAACGGGGTGCAGCACGGCGAACTGCAGGGTCGCCGACCACCACGGGTCGAGGGTCGGCGGGATCCAGCGCTGGCCCATGGTGCCGAGGCTGAGCGCGAGCGTGCCGAGCAGGCCGCAGGGTGATGCCGATCGCGCCGCCCGCCTCGTCCACGTCCGGGCCGAGCACGACCATGACGCCGACGACGCCGATCGCGAGGCCGACGACCTGCAGCGGGCGGACCCGTTCGCGCAGCAGCACGCCGGCCAGCACCACGGTGAGCACCGGGGAGAGGGAGTGGAGCAGGGCTGCCAGGGTCGCCCCGAGGCCGGCCTCGAAGGCGACGTACATGAAGCCGAACTGGACCCCGTTCATGACCAGCCCGACCAGCGCGACCCGCGACCAGCGTGGCCCGGTCGATCCGCAGCGGGCCCCGCCGCCACAGCGTCAGGGGCAGCAGCACCACGGTCGCCAGCGCGAAGCGCATCGCCAGCAGGCTGAAGGGTTCAACGGCCTCGACCCCGGCGGGGCCCGCGATGTAGCCCGAGGACCACACCAGCACGAAGGCGCCGGCTGCCGGCCACGGGAACGCTGCGTCAGCGCGAGCGGTCGCCGAGCCTGCCCGCGTGGTCACCCGGGCAGCCTCGCACGACTCACTTCTTGGTGGAGCGGCGGTACTGGCGCACCGAGAGCGGGGCGAAGATGGCCACGATCGCGGCCGAGCCAGATGAAGGTGTAGAGCACCGGGTTCTGCATCGCCCACGAGTCGGGCACCGGCACGCCCGGGGAGATGTTGCCGAAGAGCTCGCGGCAGGCCTGGGTCACGGTCGAGACGGGGTTCCACTCGACGAACGTGCGCAGCACCCCCGAGAACGACTCCAGCGGCACGAACGCGTTGGAGATGAAGGTGAGGGGCATGATCACGATGAACGAGGCGTTGTTGACGACCTCGACCGAGGGCACCAGCAGTCCGACCCAGGCCATGATCCAGCTGATGGCGTAGGCGAAGACCAGCAGCACCAGGAAGCCGAGCGCCGCGTCCATGAAGCCCTCGCGGATCCGCCAGCCGACCAGAAGTCCGGTGAGCGCCATGATGGCCAGCGAGATCACGTTGTAGGCGACGTCGGAGGTGGTCCGGCCCACCAGCACGGCCGAGGGGGACATCGGCAACGACCGGAACCGGTCGATGATGCCCTTCTGCATGTCGTCGGCCAGGCCGTAGCCGGTGAACGTCGCGCCGAACACCACGGTCTGGGCGAAGATGCCCGGGACCAGGAACTCCTTGTAGTCGATGTCGCCGGGGACGTCGATCGCGCCGCCGAAGACGTAGGCGAAGAGCAGCACGAACATGATCGGCGAGATCAGGACGAACACCAGGATGTCCGGGACCCGCTTGATCTTGATCAGGTTGCGCTTGGCGACGACCCAGCCGTCGACCAGCGCGCGGCCGGGCCCGCGCGTCACCGGCCCGGTCGGTCTGCCCGGTGTGCGGTGTGTGGTGGTCATGCCGGGACCTCCTGTCCCTGGGTGGTGGACTCCTCGGCCGCGTGGCCGGTGATGGAGAGGAAGACGTCGTCGAGGGTCGGGCGTCGCAGCCCGATCTCGAGCACCTCGATCCGCTCGGCCTCGAACGCCTCGAGCACCCGCATCAACGCCTGCTGGCCGCCGCTGACGCCGGCGACGAGGGTGCGGCCGCTGGCGTCGCCGTCGTCCTGGACCTGCCCGCCCGCGATCGCACCGAGCGTGCGGCTCGCGACCTCGCGCTGTCCTGCGTCGCGGAGCACCACCTCGACCCGCTCGCCGCCGGTCTGGGCCTTGAGCTCGTCGGCCGTGCCGCGGGCGATCGCCTCGCCGTGGTCGATCACCACGATGTCGTCGGCCAGGCGGTCCGCCTCCTCGAGGTACTGCGTGGTCAGCAGCAACGTCGCGCCGCTGCCCACCAGCTCGCGGATGACGTCCCACATCTGCTGACGACTGCGGACGTCGAGGCCGGTCGTCGGCTCGTCGAGGATCAGCACCGGCGGCTCGGCCACCAGCGCCCCCGCGAGGTCGAGCCGGCGCCGCATGCCGCCGGAGTAGGTCTTGGACGGCCGGTCGGCGGCGTCGACGAGGTCGAAGCGCTCGAGCAGCTCCCGGGCGCGGGCCCTCGCCCGGGCCTTGGGGAAGCCGTAGAGACGGCCGACCATCTCGAGGTTCTCGTGGCCGGTCAGGTGCTCGTCGACCGCGGCGTACTGGCCCGACAGCCCGATCCGCGCGCGGACCGCCGCCGGGTCACGCAGCACGTCGGCGCCGGCGACCTGGGCACTGCCGCCGTCGGGGACGATCAGCGTCGCCAGACAGCGCACGGCGGTGGTCTTGCCGGCCCCGTTGGGCCCCAGCAGCGCCAGCACCTTCCCCTCCGGCACCCTCAGGTCGAGGCCCTTGAGCGCCTCGACCTCCTTGTACCTCTTCCGCAGGCCGGTGGCCGTGATCATGTCGTTCATCGCTCTCCCTCACCCAGTCCGCACGTGGTGTTGCCACGGTAGTGACCGCCACTGACATGCGAACTCATCGCTGGCCCGGTAGTCCAGTGGTTTGTGTCGGGGTGGTGGGGCGGTAGTCCAGTGGGAAACTGTCGTTCGGACGGTCCTTGGACGACCGTTTCCCACTGGACTACCGCTGCCACGGCTGCAGCCTGTGGAGGAGGCCGGTGGGAGGCCCGGAACCGGGGCACCATGGCCGACGTGCTCGAACCGCAGCCCTTCCACGTACGCCGGCCGGGGCTGGTGCGTCCGGTGGCGGTCGACGCTCGAGGGCTCGTGGGACCGACCCCGGGGCAGTCGCGGAGCGCGGCGTGGCGGCGTACGTCGCACGGTCTCTACGTCCCGGGAGGCACCGACTCGGATCACGTCCTCCAGCGGATCGTGGAGGCGGCCGCGGTTCTCAGCCCGGGGGAGGCGGTCACGGGGTGGGCGGCGCTGCGGTGGGAGGAGGGACGCTGGTTCGACGGGACCGAGGACGGGTCCGACCCCCGCCCGGTGCCCCTGGTCGTGCGTCGGCACCTGACGTCGCAGGCGGCGCACGCCCTGAGTCAGGAGTACCTCCCACCGGAGGAGGTCAGGGTTGCCGACGGGCTGCCGATCACTATCCCGGTGAGATCGGTGTGCTTCGAGGCGCGCTACGCGTCCGGGCTGGTCGAGGCCGTCGTGGCCATCGACATGGCGGCGTACTCCGACCTGGTCTCGCTCGCGGAGCTCGCGCCGTACGTCGCCTCCCGGATGGCGCCGACCGGCATCGGGCAGGCGCGGCGCGCGCTGGCGCTCGCGGCCGAGAACAGCTGGTCGCCCCAGGAGACCGTGATGCGACTGGTGTGGCGGCAACAGGACCCGACGTGCCGGTTGCTCTGCAACGTGCCCGATCTTCGATCGCGACGGCCGTCACCTGGCCACGCCCGACCTGCTCGATCCCGCTGTCCGGGGTGGCGGGGGAGTACGAGGGAGGTGTCCATCTCGCCGCCGGCCAGCGGGCGAGCGACGTGCTCGGCGGGAGGCGAGTGCTGCGCGCGGTGCGGCCTCGAGCCGGTCACCATGGTCGAGCGCCGACCACACGGACGACCACCGGTCGTTCCTGTCGACGGTTCGCCGATGCCTACGACCGTGCGGAGTCGACCAGCCCGGCGGCGCTGGACGATCGACCCGTCCGTCGTGGTGGATCGACACCTCCACCGTGGCGGCCCGCCGCGCTCGCTCGACCCGCTCCTGCGTGAGCGGTGGCTGCGGCATCGACGACCAGCGTGAGCGGCGCGGATCTCGGTAGTCCAGTGGGAAACGGTCGCTCGAGGCGACGTCCGACGACACGTTTCCACTGGACTACCGCACCCCGCACCCCGCACAACTGATTGGCGGGGGTGGCGGGCGGCGCCGTAGGCTGGAGGGCACAGGCGTTCGAGCCGTCATCAGCGGCGAGCCTCCGGAAGAACGACGTCCCCGAGCCGGGGGAACGTCCACTAGACCCGGACGGGTGGGCCCGTCACAGCCGACAAGGAGCGGTCCCGCGCGAGCGGGGCAAGCGAGGTGGTACCGCGGACCCGGCAGGGCTCGTCCTCGTCGAGAGATCCGAGGACGAGCAGAGAGCAGCCGATGAGCCACCGCAGGTACCCCCAGGTCAGCCACACCGACGCCACGAGCGTCCCGGCGACCCCGTCCTTCCCGAGCATCGAGGACCAGGTCCTCGCCTACTGGCAGCAGGACGGCACCTTCCAGGCGAGCATCGACCAGCGCGAGGCGGGTGACGACGGCAGCAACGAGTTCGTCTTCTACGACGGCCCGCCGTTCGCCAACGGCCTGCCGCACTACGGCCACCTGCTCACCGGCTACGTCAAGGACCTGATCCCGCGCTACCAGACGATGCGTGGACGCCGGGTCGAGCGCCGCTTCGGCTGGGACACCCACGGCCTGCCCGCCGAGCTCGAGGCGATGCGGGTCAAGGGCATCAAGACGACCGAGGAGATCGTCGAGATGGGCATCGACGTCTTCAACGACGCCTGCCGCACCTCGGTCCTGACCTACACCGACGAGTGGCGCGACTACGTCACCCGCCAGGCCCGCTGGGTCGACTTCGAGAACGACTACAAGACGCTCGACCTCGACTACATGGAGTCGGTGATCTGGGCGTTCAAGAACCTGCACGAGAAGGGCCTGGTCTACGAGGACTTCCGGGTCCTGCCCTACTGCTGGAACGACGAGACGCCGCTGTCCAACCACGAGCTGCGGATGGACGAGGACGTCTACCAGAACCGCCAGGACCCGGCCGTGACCGTCGGAATGCGGCTGGAGACCGGCGAGGTCGCGCTGGTGTGGACGACCACCCCGTGGACGATGCCGAGCGAACCTGCTGATCATGGTCGGCGAGGACATCGAGTACGTCGTCGTGGAGTCCGACCTGCCCACCGGCACGACCGAGCGCTACCTGCTCGGGGCCGAGCGGCTGGCGGCGTACTCACGCGAGCTCGGCGAGGACGCCACCGTCGTCGAGCGGCTGCGCGGCGAGGACCTCGTCGGGCGCGCCTACACCCCGCCGTTCACCTACTTCGAGGGCACCGAGCACGCCCACCGCGTGGTGGCGGCCGACTTCGTCACCACCGCCGACGGCACCGGGCTGGTCCACAGCGCCGGTGCCTACGGCGAGGAGGACAAGGTGATCACCGACCGCGAGGGCATCGAGCTCGTGGTCGCCGTCGGCAAGGACGGTCGGTTCACCTTCCCCGTCACGGAGTACGCCGGCATGCACGTGTTCGACGCGAACGCGCCGATCATCGAGCACCTGAGGAACGCCACGCGCGGCGAGGGCGACACCGGGGCCGTCGTGCCCGGGACCGTGCTGCTGCGCCGCGAGACCTACGAGCACTCCTACCCGCACTGCTGGCGCTGCCGGCAGCCGCTGATCTACATGGCCGTGTCGTCGTGGTTCGTCGACACCCGCAAGATCCGGGACCGGATGCTCGAGCTCAACCAGGAGATCCGCTGGGTCCCCGACCACGTCAAGGACGGCCAGTTCGGCAAGTGGCTGGAGAACACCCGGCCCTGGTCGATCTCCCGCAACCGCTTCTGGGGCAGCCCGATCCCGGTCTGGCGCTCCGACGACCCCGAGCACCCCCGGATCGACGTCTACGGCTCGCTCGACGAGATCGAGCGCGACTTCGGCGTACGCCCGGACGACCTGCACCGGCCGTTCATCGACGAGCTGACCCGGCCCAACCCCGACGACCCCACCGGGCAAATCGACGATGCGGCGCGTCACCGACGTCTTCGACTGCTGGTTCGAGTCGGGGTCGATGCCGTTCGCGCAGGTGCACTACCCGTTCGAGAACTCCGACTGGTTCGAGGACCACTATCCCGGCGACTTCATCGTCGAGTACATCGGCCAGACCCGCGGCTGGTTCTACACGATGCACGTGCTGGCCTCGGCGCTGTTCGACAAGCCGGCCTTCGAGACCTGCGTCAGCCACGGCATCGTGCTCGGCTCCGACGGCAACAAGATGTCGAAGAGCCTGCGCAACTACCCCAACGTCTACGAGGTCTTCGACCGCGACGGCGCCGACGCGATGCGCTGGTTCCTGATGTCGAGCCCGATCCTGCGCGGCGGCAACCTGGTCGTGACCGAGCGTGGCATCCGCGAGTCGGTCCGCCAGGTGCTGATCCCGCTGTGGAACACGTGGTACTTCTTCGCGCTCTACGCCAACGCGGCCGAGCACTCCGCGTCGTCGAGCACGACCTCGACCCACGTGATGGACCGCTACGTGCTGGCCAAGCTGCGCCAGTACGTCGCGGACATGACCCACCAGCTCGACAACTACGAGGTGGCGAATGCGTGCGACTCGACGCGGAGCTTCCTCGAGGTGCTGACCAACTGGTACGTCCGCCGCTCGCGGGACCGCTTCTGGGACGAGAGCGCCGAGGCCTTCGACACCCTGTGGACCGTGCTGGAGACGGTCTGCCGGGTCGCCGCGCCGCTGCTGCCGCTGACGACCGAGGAGGTCTGGCGCGGGCTCACGGGCGAGCGCTCGGTGCACCTCACCGACTGGCCCGACGCGGAGTCGCTGCCGGCCGACGACGCCCTCGTTGCGGCGATGGACGAGGTGCGTGACGTGGCCTCCGCCGGGCTCGCGCTGCGCAAGGCGCACTCGCTGCGGACCCGGCTGCCGCTGGCCTCGCTGACGCTGGTCGTCGACGACGCCGAGGCGCTGGCCGGCTTCGAGCCGATCCTGGCCGAGGAGCTGAACGTGAAGGAGGTCCGGCTGGTGCGGGCCGGGTCCGACGAGGCCTCGGCGTACGCCGTGGAGCAGCGGCTGACCGTCAACGCGCGGGCCGCCGGCCCGCGGTTGGGCCGCGACGTGCAGACGGTCATCAAGGGCTCGAAGTCCGGTGACTGGTCGGTGGCCGACGACGGCACCGTCACCTGCGCCGGCGTGGCGCTGGTGGACGGCGAGTTCACGCTCGAGACCGTCGCCGGCGAGGGGGCCGGGGGCGCGGCGACGGCGGTGCTGCCGCGCGGCGGCTTCGTCGTCCTCGACACCGCGACCACCCCCGAGCTCGAGGCCGAGGGCGTCGCCCGCGACCTGGTCCGCAGCGTCCAGCAGGCGCGCCGCGACGCCGGGTTCGAGGTCTCCGACCGGATCGCGCTGACGGTCTCGGCGCCGGCCGACGTGCTGGCCGCCGCCCGCACCCACGAGGCGCTGCTGACCGGCGAGACGCTCGCCGACTCCGTGTCGTACGCCGACGCCGCCGAGACCACCGTCGAGGTGGCCCGGTCGTGACCGCCCGCTGGCTCGCGCTCTGAACGTCGACGTCACCGACCTCGAGCGGATGACCGCGTTCTGGGCCGAGCGCCACCGGGCTCACTCCCGACCACGTCGACGACGACGGCTTCGTGGAGCTCCACGGCGGACCCGACGGCTCCGAGCTGGTGGTGTGCGCGGTGCCGGAACCGCGGACGGTGAAGCAGCGGGTCCACCTCGACCTCCACGCCGCCGCGGTGGCCGACCTCGAGGCGCTCGGCGCGACGGTGGAGGACCGACTCAGTTCTCCTGGACGGTGATGCGGGACCCCGAGGGCGGTGAGCTGTGCGCCTTCGTCCGCGACGAGGTCCCTGCCTACCGGCTCTACGAGGTCGTCGTCGACTGCGCCGACCCGCAGCGCGTGGTCCGCTGGTGGGCCGAGCGGCTCGGGGTCGAGGCCCGCAACGAGGGCGAGCCCTGGTGGTGGTTGGAGGACGTGCCCGGCATGCCGTTCGAGTGCTTGGTGTTCGTGCCGGTGCCGGAGCCCAAGACCGTGAAGAACCGGGTCCACTGGGACGTCCGCGGCGACGTCGACGAGTTCCTGGCCGCAGGGGCGACCGTGCTGTGGCGGCTGCCGCGCTGGACGACGATGGCCGACCCCGAGGGCAACGAGTTCTGCGTCTTCCCGTCCTAGGGACCTAGGAGACGGTCGAGGCCGCGCCGGCAGCGGACAGGAGCATGCCGAGGACCACCACCGGCACCGGGATCCACCACGGGCTGACGCGCCGCGCGGCCCACGGCCACGCACCCCCGATCACGAGCGCGGGGATCAGCAGGCGACTGAAGCCGTAGCCCATCGACCGGGCCACGTCGTCCCCGCCGCTGACCAGCCCGCCCAGGGCAGAGCCCACGACCAGCGCGGTCGCGACGGCGATCCCGAGCGTGCGCCACACCGACGGCCGCGGCGGGGTGCCGTCCTGCCAGAACTCCCAGCCCTCGGGCGCGGGTCCCCACTCCGGGGGCGGCTGCCACCCGGCGGGCGGCTGCCAGCCCGGAGGAGTCGGGGGCCAGTGCGGGGGCGCGACGAACCTCATGGGCGACACTCTGCCAAGGCTGGTTGGATGGGGCCATGGCTGATCCAGTGCTCGACCTGACCGTCGACCCCGTGACCCTCACCCGCCAGCTCGTCGACATCGAGTCGGTCAGCCGCAACGAGCAGCGGATCGCCGACGCCATCGAGGCAGCGCTGCGCGCCGTGCCGCACCTCGAGGTCACCCGCCGCGGCCACACGGTCGTCGCGCGCACCCACCTCGGCCGCGCCGAGCGCGTGGTGATCGCCGGCCACATCGACACCGTGCCGCTCAACGACAACCTGCCGGCACGCCTCGAGGACGGCATCCTGCACGGCCTCGGCAGCTGCGACATGAAGAGCGGCGACGCCGTCCTGCTCCACCTCGCCGCCACCCTCCCCGAGCCCCACCGCGACGTCACCTTCGTGCTCTACGAGGCCGAGGAGATCGAGGACGAGTTCAACGGGCTGCGGCTGCTCTCCGAGAGCGACCCCGACCTGATGGCGGCCGACTTCGCGATCCTGATGGAGCCCTCCGGCGCGATCGTCGAGGCGGGCTGCCAGGGCACGATGCGCGTCGACGTCCGCACGACGGGGGAGCGGGCCCACGCCGCGCGGAGCTGGAAGGGCGTCAACGCCATCCACGGCGCCGCCGAGGTCCTCGCGCGGCTCAACGCCTTCGAGGCGCGCAAGCCCGTGATCGACGGTCTGGAGTACCACGAGGGGCTCAACGCCGTCTTCATCAGCGGCGGCGTCGCCGGCAACGTGCTGCCCGACGAGTGCGTCGTCGCAGTCAACCACCGCTTCGCCCCCGACCGGTCCGAGGCGGAGGCCGAGGCGTTCCTGCGGGAGCTCTTCGCCGGTTTCGAGGTGACCGTGCGCGACAGCGCCCCGGCCGCCGTACCCGGTCTCGGCCTGCCCGCCGCGAAGCAGTTCATCGACACGGTCGGTGGCGAGGTGCGTCCGAAGTTCGGCTGGACCGACGTCGCCCGCTTCAGCGCCCTCGGCGTGCCGGCGGTCAACTTCGGCCCCGGCGACCCGATGCTGGCCCACAAGCAGGAGGAGCACGTGCCGGTCGAGCACATCGAGCGGTGCGAACGCCAGCTCCGAGCCTGGCTCGGGGGCGCGTGATGGCGCAGCAGGTGGGCGGACATCCCGGCGACCTCGGCAGCACCGCTGACCAGCGGTTGCTCGACCGCGGCACCCGGCTCGACACCCACCACGACTACTGGCGGGTGCTCCGCATCCAGGCGGAGTTCGTCGAGGGCTTCGGGTCGCTGGCCGACCTCGGCCCCGCGATCGCCGTGTTCGGCTCGGCGCGCACGAAGCAGGACAGCCCCTACTACGCCATGGGAGTCGAGGTGGGCAGGAAGCTCGTCGAGGCCGACTTCGCCGTGATCACCGGCGGCGGGCCGGGCGCGATGGAGGCCGCCAACCAGGGCGCCCGCAAGGCCGACGGGACGTCGGTCGGGCTCGGCATCGAGCTGCCCTTCGAGGCCGGCCTCAACCCCTACGTCGACCTCGGCATCAACTTCCGCTACTTCTTCGCTCGCAAGACCATGTTCGTGAAGTACTCCCAGGGCTTCGTGGTCCTGCCCGGCGGGCTCGGCACGTTCGACGAGCTGTTCGAGGCGCTGACCCTGGTGCAGACCCAGAAGGTCACGTCCTTCCCGGTGGTGCTGCTCGGCACCTCCTACTGGAGCGGGCTGCTCGACTGGCTGCGCGAGACCGTGCTGGCAGCGGGCAACATCGCCCAGTCCGACCTCGACATGCTCGTGGTCACCGACGACGTCGACGAGGCGGTCGCGCTGATGGTGGCGGGCCGCGAGGACGAGCTCCCCACCCCGCCGGCACGTCGGTCGGAGTGACGACGTGGTCTGGGTGTTCGCCGTCCTGGTGGTGCTCGCGCTCGGTGTGATCGCCGTGGTCGCCGCCGGCCGGGGCACCCCGCTCGAGGAGGCGTACGACGACCGGCCCGACGCCGTCGTACCGGCGGTCGGACCGCTGAGCGGTGACGACCTGCGGCGGGTGCGCTTCTCGCTGGCCTTCCGCGGCTACCGGATGTCGGAGGTCGACGCGCTGCTCGACCGGGTCGCCCACGAGCGTGAGATTGACGAGGACCGGCACGACGTCGGCCCCGACGACACCCGGCCGCCACGCCCCGGGGGTCGTGGCGACCCCGAGTCGCACTAGGGCACACTGCCTGCGTGTCCATCGAGGTGATCGTCTACGTCCTCACCGCCCTGGCTGCCGTCGTCGTCGTGCTCACGCGACTGCGACTGGGCAAGCAGCAGGGCGGCGCGGGCCGGGTCAGCGTGGGCTCGGGCCTGCTCAACGTCCACACCGGCGCCGGCGTGCTGGCGCTCGTGGTCTGGGTGGCCTACCTCGTCGCGCCCGAGAACTCGGCGCTCGGTGGTGAGCTCGTCGGCATCATCGGCGTCGCGCTGTGGTGGGTCGTCACGGTGGCCGGACTGCTGGTGCTCGTGCGCTGGCTGCCCAGCCGCGGCAAGCACGCCACCCAGGGCACCGAGGACACCTGGTCGGAGGGCCCCGGGCTCTCGATCCTCGCCCACGTCGGGATGCTGGTCGGGGTGCTGGTCTTCACCTACGCCTACGCCGACTCCCTGGTCTGAGCGTCGTGCGGAGCGCCGTCGTCGCCCTCGGGCTCGTGGTGGCGGGCCTGGCTGCTCCCTCGGCTGCCGGTGCGCCCCAGTCCACGGCGGTCACGCCCGCGGCCGCGGTGGCCCACCAGGCCGCCCAGCGGGTCGCCCCGGTGCGGAAGCGCAAGCTGGGGGAGTCGGTGCGCGGGCGGCCGATCATGGCTTACCGACTCGGTGACCGCACCGGCAAGCCGGTGCTGCTGGTCTCGACCATGCACGGCGACGAGCCGCGGACCCGGCAGATCCTCACCTCGCTGCGCGACGGCCGGCCGATCACCGGCGTCGACCTGTGGGTGGTGCCGACGTACAACCCGGACGGCCTGGCCGCCGGGACCCGCAAGAACGCGAGCGGCGTCGACCTCAACCGCAACTTCCCCTACCGCTGGACCGACCTCGACGGCGAGACCGAGTCGGGGCCGCGCCCGAAGTCCGAGCCCGAGACCCGGGCGATGGTGCGCTTCCTCAAGGACGTGCAGCCACGCCGGATCCTGAGCTTCCACCAGCCGCTCTACGGCGTGGACACCGACACCAAGAACACGTCCTTCGCCCGCAAGGTCGCTCGCAGGCTCGACCTGCCGCGCAAGACCTTCGACTGCGGCGGGGTCTGCCACGGCACCATGACGTCCTGGTACAACCACAAGTTCGACGGAGCCGCCCTCACGGTCGAGTACGGCGCCACGCCACCGCGGCGGCTGATGCGCACGGTGGTGCCGCCGAAGGTGCTGAGGGTGTTCGGCGCCCGGCGTACGTCGACGTCCTCCGACGGCGACTGACGGTGGACCGCCGGCGGACATTGTCGGCGAGTCTGTGACTTCGCCCTGCTTGAAACACATGCGAAGTCACGGCTTCCCCGCCCGGGCGGGGAAACCGACACGGCCCGGGCGCGGGCTCAGCGCCCCTCGAACACCGGCTTCTGCTTGGCGAGGAAGGCGGAGACGGCAGCGGAGTGGTCCTCGGTCGCGCCGGTGAGCGTCATCATCGTGGACTCGAAGGCCAGCGCGTCCTCGAGCGAGTGGCCGGCGGCATAGCCCACGGAGCGCCGCATCGCGCCGAGCGCGACCGTGGGACCGGCCGCGAGCCGGGCGGCGACCTCGCCGACCTTGCCGGCGAGCTCGTCGGCCGGGACGACCTCGTGGGCCAGCCCGAGCTCGAGCGCCTCGGCGGCGCCGACGGTGCGCGGGAAGTAGAGGAGCTCGATCGCCTTCGCCCGGCCGACCAGCTGCTGGAGGTGGTAGCTCGCGCCGGTGTCGCAGGAGAGCGCGACGCCGGCGAAGGCGAGGTTGAAGCCGGCGCTGTCGGCGAGGTAGCGCAGGTCGCAGGCGAAGGCCAGGCTCGCCCCGGCCCCGGCCGCCACTCCGTTGACGGCCGCGATCACCGGCTTGGCCATCGACGCGAGCGCCAGCACGGTCGGGTTGTAGTGCGCGTCGACGGTGGAGAAGAGCTGGTCGCTGCCGCCGTGGTGGAGCAGCTCGACGTGCTCCTTGAGGTCCTGGCCGACGCAGAACGCCCGCCCGTTCCCCGTGAGCACGACGCAGCGCGCGGCGGGGTCCTCGGCGACGGCCCGGACCGTCTCGAGCAGCGCCTCCTTGGTGGCGATGTCGAGGCTGTTCATCGCGTCGGGGCGGTCGAGGGTGATCGTGGCGACGCCCTCGGTCAGGTCAAGCAGCACGGGTGAGCTCATGGGGGCAGTGTCTCAGTCGCCCTCAGGCGATCGTCAGCCGTCCAGGCAGGTCGCCACGAACCGGTCGGCGGCCGGCTTCAGTCGCCGCGCCTCGCCGGCGAAGAGGTCGGCGGCGGCCCGTCCGGGCCAGTCGTCCGGCAGCAGCTCCCCGGGCAGGCCCGGGTCGGTGAAGAGGAACTTGCGCCACTCGTGGACCAGCCGGAAGCGGGCGGCGAAGGACGACTCGTCGTCGCCCGCGCCCGCCAGCAGGGCATCGGCGTCCGCGACGAAGGTGGTGTACGCCGCGGCGAGGCCGGGCAGGTCCCAGGCCCCGATCGGGCTCGGCTCGACCAGGTCGGCCCGCACCCGGCGCGCGCTCGCCCCGGCGCGGTCGAGCACCTCCGCGAGCTCGGCCCGGGCGAAGGGACTCACCCAGGTGTGCGGAGTCAGCTCGGCGTACCCGATGAACGACAGGTCGGCCCGCAGCCGGTGGCGCCCCGGTCGTCCCAGCGGCTGCTCGGTCGACTGGTCGAGCAGCGCGAGGTGCCAGTGCCCGTCCCACGGCTCGTCGGAGCTGCGGTAGACCCGGGCGGCGACGTCGTCGAGCCAGCGGATGGTGCGGTGGGTCGCGCGGTAGCCGCGACCGACGGGGAGCCGGACCGGCTCCAACCAGTCCTCGGCCACCATTCGCGAGATCGCGGTGCGCACGGCCGGTCCCTGGATGCCGACCGGGTCGAGCAGCCGCACCAGGCCCGCCACCGGCGCCTGGCTGCCGCGGCCGCGGAGGTGGTCGCCGTAGACGTCGAACAGCGCGGACCGAGCGTGCATGCGCAGATTCTCGCACCTCTGTTCGGGGGCTGTGGTCGGCATCACGCGCCCGATGGGGGATAATGGTGTCGCACAGACGCTGCGCGAGCCGCCACCGCGGTAGGCAGGTCATGGACAGACACAGGAAGAGGTGCGCGGATGGCGGCGATGAAGCCCCGGACGGGCGACGGTCCGCTGGAGGTCACCAAGGAGGGACGCGGCCTCGTGATGCGCGTCCCGCTCGAGGGTGGCGGACGGTTGGTCGTGGAGCTCAACGCCGACGAGGCAACAGAGCTGCGACAGGCGCTCGAGGGCGTCACCAGCTGACGTCGTGGCCGCCGCGCAGGACCCGATACCCCCTCAGGTCACCCCTCCCCAGTTTCGCGCTGAGTCCCGACCGGCCCCACGCCGTCACCGGCGCGGAGGTCGTCGCCCTCGCGGTCGCCCCGGCGACCGACGAGGGAGGCTCGTTGACCCTGGGTCCCGGTGCCGCCGAGCTGGGGGACGCGCTGGACGTCGACCTGCTCGCGGCCCTGGAGTCCCAGCAGGCGACGGGCCGCACCGGCGAGGTCACGGCGTACCCCGTGCCGCTGGGCTGCGACGACAACCCGGCGCTGCGGCTGGTGCTGCTCGTCGGCGTCGGCGAGCAGACCCCGACCGACCTGCGTCGGGCCGGGGCCGCGCTGGCCCGTGCCGCGCGCGACCGTGCGGCCGTCGCGTCCGCGGTGGCGGCCGGGAGCGACCTCGAGGGCCTGACCGCCTTCGTCGTCGGCACGATGCTGGGCTCCTTCGCGTTCACGCTGCGCAGCGAGGGTCCCGAGCGGCGCCCGGTCGAGCGGGTGGTCCTCGCCGCGACGGCGAGCGACACCGACGCCTCCGCCGCGATGCGCCGCGGCGTCGTCCTCGGGGGCGCCGGCTGGCGCGCCCGGATGCTCGCGACCGTGCCCTCCAACATCAAGAACCCGCAGTGGCTGGCCGAGCAGGCCGAGGAGATCGCCGGCGAGTCCGGCCTGAAGGCCACGATCTGGGACGAGCGTCGACTGGCCGCGGAGGGCTTCGGCGGCGTCGTCGGGGTCGGCCAGGCCTCGGCGACACCGCCGCGGCTGATCCGCCTCGACTACGTCCCGAAGGGCGGCCGCAAGGCGCCGCTGGTCGTCCTCGTCGGCAAGGGGATCACCTTCGACACCGGGGGCCTCTCGATCAAGCCGGCCGAGGCGATGACGAACATGAAGCGCGACATGTCCGGCGGCGCCGTGGTGCTGTCGGTGCTCTCCGCGCTGCGCGACCTCGACTGCCCGCTGCGCGTCACCGGCCTGGTCCCGGCCGCCGAGAACGCCGTCGGCGGCAACGCGCTGCGTCCCGGCGACGTGCTGCGCCACTACGGCGGTCGCACGTCCGAGGTCACCAACACCGATGCCGAGGGCCGGCTGGTCCTCGCCGACGCCCTGGCGTACGCCGAGGCGGAGCTCGACCCGGCCGTCGTGGTCGACATCGCGACGCTCACCGGCGCGATGAAGGTCGCGCTCGGCCAGCACACCGGCGGCTACTTCGCGAACAACGACCCGCTCGCCGTCGCGCTGCGCGAGGCGGGTGCGGCCGCGGGCGAACCGCTGTGGCGGATGCCGCTGGTCGCCGACTACGAGGACCACCTCCGGTCCTCGGTCGCCGACGCCGACAACGGGCCGCGCCACGCCGGCGCGATCTCGGCCGCGCTGTTCCTCCAGCACTTCGTCGGGGACCTGCCGTGGGCCCACCTCGACATCGCCTCCGTGGGCGACGCCCCCGAGGACCGTCACGAGTGGACCCAGGGACCGACCGGATTCGGCGTACGCCTGCTGCTGCGCTGGCTCACCGGCCCGGCGCCGCTGGAGGGGATCGCCTGATGCGGGGCCTGACCGTGCGCTGGTCGCTCGAGGACGCCGCCGACGGGGTCGAGGAGGAGCTCGCGACGTACGTCGCCGAGAGCTCGCACGCCCGCTTCAACGACATGCCGGGACTGCGCTTCAAGACCTGGCGGGTCCGGCCCGGACAGTGGTTCGAGGGCTGCTACGTCTTCGCGACCGAGGACGACCGCGACGACTTCCAGCGCAGCTTCAGCCAGGGCGCCGCCGAGGCGCCGGGCTCGCAGATCATCGGCAGCGCGCCGATCCTCATCGAGGAGTGCGAGATCGTGGCGATCGCGGAGGGCCAGGACGGCTTCCAGTCCGCCTCGCGGTACTGAGGGCTAGACGCCGGCCTCCGGCGACCAGACCTTCTTCGCGCACAGCAGCCCGTCGCCGACCGGCAGCAGCACCGCGACCAGGTCCTCGTCCGCGGCGACCCGCTTGCCGAGGTCGCGGATCGTGACGGTCTCCTCGTCCCGCTGGGCGGGGTCGGCGACCTTGTCGTGCCACAGCGCGTTGTCGAAGGCGACCACGCCGCCGGGGCGCAGCAGTCGCAGCGCCTCGGTGAGGTAGGCGTCGTACTCGGCCTTGTCGCCGTCGCAGAAGACCAGGTCGTAGTGGCCGTCGGTCAACCGGGGGAGCACGTCGAGCGCGGAGCCGGAGATGGTGCGGGCTCGCTGGGAGGCGATGCCGGCCTCGGCGAAGGACTGCTTGGCGAGGCGCTGGTGCTCGGCCTCGATGTCGACGGTGGTCAGGATGCCGTCGGCTCGCATGCCGCGCAGCAGGTGGAGCCCGGAGACGCCGGTGCCGGTCCCGATCTCGACCACGGCGCGGGCCTCGAGCACGGAGGCGAGGAACTGCAGCGCGGCGCCGCCGCCGGGGCCGATGGGGGACACGCCGACCTCCTCGGCGCGGGCACGGGCGGCGTCGAGGACCTCGTCCTCGCCGACGAAGGCCTCGGCGTAGGACCAGCTGGCGGGCTTGAGCGGGGTGGTGATGACGTCCTCCTGGGGCCGGCCGCCCGAGGCGGCACTGACGAGGTGCCGACCTTATCGCGTGCCGGCGGCGCCGCCTCGCGGGAACACCCCGGGAACACGGCGTACGACCCGCTCGTTGGGGGAGGAGGAAGCACGCTCACAGGCTCCTCTCAGCACCCGGGCCTAGCGTGGGGCTCGAGCCGAGAGAGGTCCGGCATTGTTCACCTCGATCCGACCGTCAGGAGCCCACGATGAGCGACCAGCAGCCCGCAGCAGCGGTCCCGTCGTGGGAGGAGATCGTGGAGCAGCACTCGGACCGGGTCTTCCGGCTCTCCTACCGCCTGACCGGCAACCGCCACGATGCCGAGGACCTCACCCAGGAGGTCTTCGTCCGGGTCTTCCGCCGCCTCGACACCTACACGCCCGGCACCTTCGAGGGCTGGCTGCACCGGATCACCACCAACCTCTTCCTCGACCAGGCCCGCCGCAAGCAGCGGATCCGCTTCGACGCGCTGTCGGACGAGCGGGCGAGCGTGCTGCGCAGCAACGGCCCCGCGCCCGACATCGCCCTCGACGACCGGCTCTTCGACGACGACGTCGAGGCCGCGCTCGCCTCGCTGCCGCCGGACTTCCGTGCAGCCGTGGTGCTGTGTGACGTGGAGGGGCTCTCCTACGACGAGATCGCCGACATCCTCGGTGCCAAGCTCGGCACCGTCCGCTCCCGGATCCACCGCGGTCGCGCCATGCTGCGCCGCGCGCTGGCCCACCGCGCCCCGGCCACCGGCCGGGTGCGCTACTCCGGGCCGGTGATGGCTCCGGAGGGAGCCTCGTGATGGGACACCTCGGCCACCGCGTCAGCGCGCTGCTCGACGGCCAGCTCCCGGCCGCCGAGGCGGACCGGGCGTGGGCGCACGTGCACACCTGCCACGTGTGCCGCGACCTCGTCGAGCGTGAGGGCTGGCTCAAGACCCGGCTCTCGGGCCTGCAGGAGGGCGTCCCCAGCGCGCCCGACCACCTCAAGGGCTCGCTGTGCCGCAGCACGCCGACCCCCGCGCTCGCCGTGCCCGGCGACGGCGACCGCCCTCGCCGTGCGGCGGTCGTGGTGCTCGGCGGCTCGGCCGCCGGCGTCGCGGTGCTCGGCGTGCTGGCCCTCGGCCTCGGCCCCGGCAGCAGTACGCCGGACCGGCAGGCGCCGGTCACCAACATCGGTGGCAGCGATGCAGGCCGGACCTTCCCGGTCCGGGTCCCCGACGAGCTGCTGCGGCAGGCCTCGCCGTCCCCCCGGCGCTGATTCCTTCCCAGCGGCGCTCAGGGCCGCCCGGGTGCGGGTGGGCCGATCACCACCCTCGGGTGACAATGGGCTGGTGACCGACCACCACGAGGGCGACCGCTCGGAGCAGCCCCAGTCCGACGAGGGCACCGAGCCCACGCAGCCGATCCGGCCGGAGGCGGGCCACACCCCGCCTCCCGCTGCCGTCTCGTGGCTGCCGCCGGTCCAGCAGCCGCCCGCCGCGTGGCAGGCGCCGTACTCCTCGGGCTCGGGCCAGCCCCAGACCCAGCCGCTGCCGCCGTACCCCACGGCGTACGGCGCGGCGCCGGCGTACGGCGGGGCGCGGAGCGGGCCGAGCGGGGCCGGGTGCCGGGCTGGCTCTGGCCGGCCGTCGCCGGGCTCGCGCTGCTGCTCGGGGTCGTCGGCGGCGCGGTCGGTGCCGCCGTCCTCGACTCGGTGGGCGAGGCGACCCGACCGGGCTCGGTGTCGGGCGGGCTCGACGACGTCGACACCGAGACGACGCCGCCGCTGGTCGCCGCCAACAGGTCCGTGGTCCGGGTCGCCGACCAGCTGCTGCCGAGCACGGTGCAGATCGTCGCGGCCCTCGAGGGCGAGAACGGTGGCGCGACCGGCTCGGGCTTCGTGCTCGACCGGCAGGGCCACATCGTCACCAACAACCACGTCGTGGCCTCGGCGGCCGACGAGGGCGGCGAGATCGAGGATCGTCGGCCAGGACGGCCGGCGCTACGCCGCCACGGTGGTCGGGCGCAGTGCGGTCTACGACCTCGCGGTGCTCTACTCCAAGGACGCCACCGGCCTGCCGCCGGCGTCGCTCGGCGCCTCGAACGCACTGAGCGTGGGCGAGCCCGTCGTCGCCTTCGGCTCCCCGCTCGGCCTGAGCTCGACGGTCACCTCCGGCATCGTCAGCGCGCTCAACCGCCCGGTCACCACCGGCGACGCGGACGGCTCCTCCTACATCAACGCCGTGCAGACCGACGCCGCGATCAACCCGGGCAACTCCGGAGGGCCGCTGGTCAACCTCCGCGGCCAGGTCGTGGGCGTCAACAGCGCGATCGCCACCACCGGCGGCGGCTTCGGCGGCGGCGAGAGCGGCAACATCGGCGTCGGCTTCGCGATCCCGATCGAGCAGGTGCGCGTCACCGCCGACCAGATCCTGCGCACCGGCGAGGCCCGCTACCCCGTGATCGGGGCCAAGGTGCAGACCGGCGGGGACGCCGACGGCACCGGCGCCCTGATCGACGAGGTCATGGCCGACACCCCGGCCGAGGACAGCGGCCTGGTGCAGGGTGACGTGGTCACCGAGGTCAACGGCCAGCGCGTCACCGACGGCATCGCGCTGATCGTGGCGATCCGCACCTACCAGCCCGGCGAGACCATCGAGTTCACGGTCCGCAGCGACGGCGACGTCCGGACCGTCGAGGTCACCCTGGACTCCGAGGTCGGTTGATCCCACCCGCGAGCCGTCACTCGTGCAGGTTGAGAAGGGCGTGAGCCGTCACTCGTGCAGGTTCAGAGGGGCGTGAGCCGTCAGGTCGGTCGGCGCGGCCGCAGTGTCAGGCTGTAGCAGTGACGGCTCGGCGAGTCGTGAGCCTGCCGAACTGACGGCTCGGCGGGGTCTGAACCTGCACGAAGTGACGGGTCAGCGGGGGTCGTCCGACTCGGCGTCGACGAACGGGTGGGTGTCGACGAAGTCGCGGGTCTCGGCGTACATCCGGGTGATGTAGTCCTCGAGCTGGTGGGACTCCACGCGCCACTGGCCCCGACCGCCGATCTTGATGGCCGGCAGGTCCCCGCGTCGCACGAGGGCGTAGACCTGCGCGCTGGAGGTGTTGAGCACCTCGGCCACGTCGGCGAGGGTCAGGAAGCGGGGCGCGGCCATGGTGTCATCGTCCCACCACCACCCCGGGCTGCGGTACGCCGACCCGCGGGCCTGTGGAGGACGGGCTGGTCGGCTGCACGAGTTCGGTCCATGATGTCGGCGTGACCAGTCTCGGGGGACACACCGCCACGACCGCACCCCAGCCGCCGGGAACCGCAGCGGCCCCGCCGCCGGCGACCCGGGCGACCCGGCCGGGGTGGCGCGATCCACGGCTGTGGATCGGGGTCCGCGATCGTCGCGGTGTCGGTGGTGGCGGGCGCGCAGCTGCTCGCGAGCGCCGACGACTCGGTCCCGGTGTGGGTCGCGGCCTCCGACCTCGCGGCCGGCGACACCCTCGCCGGCGACGACCTCGAGCCGAGCCGGGTGCGGTTCGTCGACCCGGTCGACCTCGACCGCTACCTCCCGGCCGACGAGGCGCTGCCCGCCGACGCCCGGCTGCTGCGGGGCATCGGCGAGGGTGAGCTCGTGCCGCGGGCGGCGCTGGGCGCCGCCGAGGACGTCGGCGTGCTGCAGCTCCCCGTCGCGGTCGACCCGTCCCTGGTCCCCGACAGCGTCTCGGCCGGATCGGTGGTGAGCGTCTACGTGCGCGGTACCGGCCGCTGCCCGGAGTGCGCGGGTCCGGCGCTCGACGGCGTCACGGTCGTCGACGCCCCGTCGGTCGACGACCTGACCGGCACCCGCCAGCTGGTGCTGGCCGTCGAGCAGGAGGACGCCGACCGGTGGTTCGCGCTGCTCGCGGACCTGGAGGCGCCGGTGGTCACGGTGCTGGGGAGCTGAGCGGCGTGACCCCCGGCAGCCCCGTGGTCGCCCTCGTCCTCGCGGCCGGTGCCGACTGGGAGTCCGCCGCACTCACGCTCCTCGCCGACCGCGGTGACGTGGTCGTGCTCAAGCGCTGCGTCGACGTGCCCGACCTGCTGGCGACCGCGGCGTCGGGCCAGGCGGAGGTCGCGGTCGTCGCCCTCGACGCCCCCGGTCTCGACCGCGCGGCGACCGACCACCTGCGCTCCCATGCCGTCCGCCCGGTGGCGGTGCTGCCGCTGGCCGAGCCTCGACGCGGCGTCGCTGCGCGCCACCCGGATCGGGATCCGGGCCCTGGTCGGTGACCACGAGCTGGCGGCGCTCGGCGACCTGGTCGCCGCGGGGGAGGAGCCCGAGGACACCGTCACCCGACCCGTCGACGACGAACCGCTGTCGCCGCGCACCCCGGGCGGCGTGGTCACCGTGTGGGGTCCCGGCGGCGCCCCGGGTCGTACGACGCTCGCGATCGGTCTCGCCGCCGAGCTGGCCCGGACCCGGCGTACGGTCCTGGTCGACGCCGACCCGTGGGGCGGCACCGTCGCCCAGCAGCTCGGCATCGTCGACGAGGTCTCCGGCGTACTGGCCGCCACCCGGCTGGTGGCGACCGGGCAGCTCGGCGAACGGTTCGGCTCGGTGCAGCGCTCGCTCGACCACCGGCTGACCGTCGTCACCGGGCTGCCGCGCGCCGACCGCTGGGTGGAGGTGAGGGCCGGGGTGGTCGACCACCTGCTCGACGTCGCCCGCGGCCACGGCTGCGCGGTCGTCGACACCGGCGCGAGCCTGGAGCGCGACGCCGCGCTCGACGCCGGCCGGGCGGGCCGCAACTCGATGACGCTCGAGGCACTGGAGGCCGCCGACGAGGTGGTCGTGGTCGGCAACGCCGACCCGGTCGGGCTGGCCCGGCTCGCCCGGGGGCTGGTCGAGCTGCGCGAGGCCCTCGGGCCGGTGGGTGCCCCGGGCGTCCGGGTCGTGGTCAACCGGATGCGGCCGACCCTCGGCTGGGCCGAGCAGGAGATCGCGGGGATGCTCGGCACGCTGGTGGCGCCGGGACGGCTGCACTTCCTGCCCGAGGACCGGGCGGCGGTCGACCGGGCGCTGGTCGCCGGCCGCTCGCTCGCCGAGGTCGGTGACTCCGCCGTCGGCCGTGCCCTCGGTTCGGTGGCGGCCGCGGTGCTGCCCGTCCCGACGGCGACCGCTCAGGCGGCGAACAGCAGGTAGAGCCCGCCCACGGTGAAGGCGACCATCACGAGCAGCATCGGCAGCTGGCCGGTGACCTGGTGGCGCCGCGGCAGCACCTTGACCGCCCGGTCGTGGGCCGCGACCACGCCGACCACGTGGCCGGTGACGACCGCGACGACCTTGAGCGAGGCCAGGAAGGTCGGGTGGTTGGAGAGCCAGGTGATCCGGTCGAGGTTGCCCGTGCCGAGCCAGTTGGCGCCGTTGCTGAGCGGGTCGCTGGCGAGCACGAGGGTGTCCCAGCCGACCTCGACGAAGTAGTTGACGTAGTGGGCCACGATGTAGCCGACGATGATCGGCACCACCGAGTGGGCGAAGAGGGCCGGGAGCTCGCGGCGGCTGGTGCCGGGTCCCACCCCGGTCGCGGCGCTGCCGATCGCCAGCAGCACCCCGACGCCGACGCAGAAGACCAGCAGCGCGAGGTTGTTGAGCAGGAACGTCGAGGCCGAGGATGCCTGGGTGTAGCGGATCCACTCCAGGCTGTCGCGGAACGAGTCGAAGGCGGTGCTGCCGAAGAGCACGCCGACCACCGCGACCAGCCCCGCGGTCGGGACCACGGTGTCGAGGTTGGCCAGGGGGCTGCGCAGCACGAGCGCGCCGTCGCGGCGGCCGAAGACCGAGAGCTTCGCGCACAGCGACGAGTAGACCTCGAAGGGGTCGGCCTTCTCGTAGAACGTGGACCCGAAGAGCGCGCCGCCCAGCAGCATCAGCGCGAGGTAGACCGCGCACCAGAGCCGGACCGGTCCGAGCTCGGTCGAGAACGGGTAGACCAGCTCGAGCCAGACGAAGGCGTAGAGGCCGACCGCCGCCGGCCAGTGGCCGAGCCGGGCGGGGTAGTCGTAGAGCCCACGGTCGGGATCGCCGCCCGAGAGCCGGGCGAAGAGGCTGTTGATGGTGCGGACCGGGCTGATCGCGCGCCAGACGGGACCGAGCAGCACCGAGGCGGGCACCAGCCCGACCCACCACCAGACGTAGAACATCCCGAAGACGGGGTTGGTGAGCAGGTCGCGGCCGAACACCGCGGCCAGCACGAACCAGCCGAACCCCAGCAGGCCGAGGACGCGCAGCGCCAGGGAGTACGCCGGGTGGTCGACGAGTCGCGCCATCCACCCCGGCGCCAGCCGGCCGCTGGTCGCCGCGTCGTACCGCGGGGTTCGCCAGGCGAGCGCGAGGACCGTGAACGAGAGCACCAGCGCAGCGACCGCACCGGCGATCGCGAGCTCGGGCGGGATCGGCAGGTCGGCCGGCCCGCCCAGGCCGTGGGCGAGCTCGAACTGCTCCGTCACGTCAGCTCACTTCGAGCTGCAGCACGAGCGCCTCGGGGTCGTGGCGCTCGACGTCGACCACGCCGGGGCGGTCGATCGTGATGGTGACGGTGGTGGTGCCCGCGGCGTACTCCAGGGTCTGCTCGGGGCTGGAGTGGACGTGCAGCTCCCCGGCCCGGTCGGACTTGACGACCAGCTCGACCGGCTGGCCCGCGTCGACCGGCACCCGCTCGGTGGCCGGGGCCTCCTCGCCCTCGAAGGTCAGCTCCACCCGGGTGGGGGAACCGCCCTCCCCGGGCTCGGCCGTACTGTCGTCCGAACCGCAGCCGGTCAGCGCCAGCAGCGTCGTGAGCACGGTCGCGAGCAGCGCCACTCGTCGCACGTCAGGTCCTCTCGTCGAGGGGACGGACCTCGGGCGGTCACGTCACCTCTGCCAGAATCCCACGTGGAACAACCCGGGGGCCGACGACCCCGTGCACACGGGTGTCCAGACCGTGTGGTCAGACAGGGTCCGCGAGGGTCCGGAACGGAGCGACATGGGCCAGCGACTGCGGCCGCGCGACCTCGCGCTGCTGGCCCTGGAGTCCCCGACCTCGCCGATGCACCACGCGACGGTCGAGATCTTCGAGCCGGGTACCTCCGGCTTCGACCACGACCGGCTCGTCGAGCTGATCGGCGACCGGATCTCGTTCGTGCCGCGCTACCGGCAGCGGTTGCGGACCGTGCCGGGTCGGCTGGCCAACCCGGTCTGGCACGACGACCCCGACTTCGACCTCGGCTACCACGTACGCCGCTCCGCGCTGCCGCGTCCCGGCAGCATGGAGCAGCTGCGGGAGCTGGTCGCGCGGATCGTCTCCCGGCCGCTGGACCGCAGCCGGCCGCTGTGGGAGGTCTACTTCGTCGAGGGCCTCGCCGACGGCCGCGTCGCGGTGCTCACCAAGTCCCACCTCGCGCTGGTCGACGGGGTCGACACGGTCGACCTCGGCCAGGTGCTGCTCGACAGCGTCCCGGAGGCCCGTTCCCTCGGGGGTGAGGACGCGTGGCGGCCCGGGCGCCGGCCGAGCCCGCTGGGCCTGCTCACCGAGGCGCTGAGCGACTCCGCCCACGACCCGCGGCTGGTGCTCGACACCGTCCGCAGCAACACCTCCTCGCTGCTGCGCACGGCCCAGGCCACCGCCGACCGCGCCGGCAAGGTCGCCGACGCGCTCACCAACCGACGCCCGGTCGCGGAGTCGCCGATCAACGGCGAGCTGTCCCAGCAGCGGCGCTTCGTGACCGTCCGGACCCCGCTCGCCCACTACCGCACCATCCGCGACGCCCACGGCGGCACCGTCAACGACGTCGTCCTCGCGACCGTCGCGGGTGGGCTGCGCGGCTGGCTGATGACCCGCACCGAGTCCCTCGGCGGCGTACGCCGGATCCGCGCGGTCGCCCCGGTCTCCGTGAACGACGACGAGCTCGAGGCGAACGCGCTGGGCAGCCAGATCGCCGCCCACCGGGTGTCGTTGCCGATCGGCGAGCCCAGCGCGGTCGTGCGGCTGCACCAGGTCTCCTACTCCTTCAAGGTCCACCAGGAGACCGGTCGCGGGGTCGCCGCCAACCGGCTCGCGGGGATCGCGGGCTTCGCGCCGGCGACCTTCCACGCGATCGGGTCCCGGGTCGCGGTCGAGGAGCTGCGTCGGGGGTTCCACCTCGACGTCACCAACGTCCCCGGCCCGCAGGCGCCGCTGCACGCGGCGGGCGCCCGGATGGTGGAGACCTACCCCGTCCATCCGTTGCTGCCCGGCCACGCGCTCTCGATCGGCGTGACGTCCTACGACGGGCACGTGCACTACGGCATCGCCGCCGACCGGGACCTGCTCCCCGACGTCGAGGTCCTCGGCCAGTGCGTGACCGAGGCGCTCGACGAGCTGCTCGACACCGCGACCGGCGCCCGACCGAAGGTGCCCCGCGGTCGACGGAGCGGGCGCACGACGTGACCGCCCGCGTCTACGCACCGGCCACGCGTGACCTGCTCTCCGCCTGGCATGCCGCCGGCGGCGTACCGGCGGACGCGGAGCGGGTGCTCGCCGAGGGCGACGACGAGGACAGCGAGTACGCCGCGCTGATGACCGCCGCCGACCTCGCGACCGGCCTCGGGCCGGCCGACGGCCGCCGCGTCGTCGTGGTCGCGGAGACGACCGGCAGCGGCGACGGCGAGCTGTCGCTGTGGACCTGGGTCGCGGTGCACGCGGACGTCACCGACCGCACCGCCGACGCCGACCCGGACGACGACCTGGGGTGGTTCGGCGTGCAGGAGATCCCGGACCTGCTGCGAACGCCGTAGGTCGCTCGTCTGGTTTCGACGCGCGCTCGCGCCCCGACGGCTCGCTGCGCTCGCGGTCGCGTCGCGGGCTTGCTCAACCCGTCGACCCACGTCGTGCGCTCCTGCGTCGCACCCGACTAGGGTCGACGCATGGACGCCATCACGTTTCCGCCGGTCCCGGTCAACGAGCCCAACCTGACCTACGCCCCGGGCAGTCCCGAACGGGAGGCCCTGGTCGCCGAGCTCGACCGCCAGGAGCGCCGCCAGCCGACGCTGCGCGCGGTCGTCAACGGCAAGCGTCGCAACGGCGGCGGCGCCGAGACCAAGGTCGTGCAGCCGCACGACCACCAGCACGTGCTGGCCACGTTCAAGAACTCGACGACCAAGGACGCCGAGGCTGCGGTGAAGGCCGCCCTCGACGCCGCCCCGATGTGGCGCGCGATGCCGGTCGACGACCGGTGCGCGATCCTGCTCAAGGCCGCCGACCTGCTCGCCGGGCCGTGGCGGCAGCGGATCAACGCCGCGACCATGCTCGGCCAGTCCAAGACGGCCTTCCAGGCCGAGATCGACTCGGCGTGCGAGCTGATCGACTTCTGGCGCTTCAACGTCCACTACGCCAAGCAGATCCTCACCGAGCAGCCGATCGCGAACAGCCGCGGCATCTGGAACCGCACCGACCACCGCCCGCTCGAGGGCTTCGTCTACGCGATCACGCCGTTCAACTTCACCGCGATCGCCGGCAACCTGCCGACCGCGCCGGCGCTGATGGGCAACACGGTCGTCTGGAAGCCGAGCCCGACCCAGCAGCTCGCCGCCTCGCTGCTGATGGAGCTGCTCGAGGAGGCGGGGATGCCGCCGGGCGTGATCAACATGCTCCCCGGCGACGGCCTCGACGTCTCCAAGGTCACGATGACCCACCCCGACCTCGCGGGCATCCACTTCACCGGCTCGACCCCGACCTTCCAGCACCTGTGGCGCACCGTCGGCGAGAACATCTCCGGCTACCGCTCCTACCCGCGGATCGTCGGCGAGACCGGCGGCAAGGACTTCATCGTCGCCCACCCCAGCGCCGACCCCGACGTGCTGCGCACGGCCATGATCCGCGGCGCCTTCGAGTTCCAGGGCCAGAAGTGCTCGGCCGCCTCGCGGGCGTACGTCGCGAAGTCCGTCTGGGCGACGATGAAGGACGAGCTGGTCGCCGAGACCGACGCGATCCCGATGGGCGACGTCACCGACTTCTCCAACTTCATGGGCGCGGTGATCGACGACCGAGCGTTCGCGAAGCACAAAAAGGCACTGGGCCGGGTGCGGGCCAACAAGCACCTCACCACCATCGCGGGAGGCCAGCTCGACGACTCGGTGGGATACTTCGTGCGGCCGACCATCGTTGCGTCGACCGACCCGGCCGACCAGATGTTCTCGGACGAGTACTTCGGCCCGATCCTCGCCGTCCACGTCTACGACGACAGCCGTTACGAGAACGTCGTGCGCCAGATGGAGTCGTTCGCGCCGTACGCCCTGACGGGCGCGGTGATCGCCCAGGACCGCGGGGCGATCGCGTGGACCCGCGAGGAGCTGCGCTTCGCGGCCGGCAACTTCTACATCAACGACAAGCCGACCGGTGCGGTCGTCGGGCAGCAGCCCTTCGGCGGTGCCCGGGCGTCCGGCACCAACGACAAGGCCGGCGCGCCGCAGAACCTGATGCGCTGGACCAGCCAGCGCTCCATCAAGGAGACCTTCGACCCGCCGACGGACTACCGCTACCCCTACATGGGGTGAGCCCCGTCCCGCGGCGTGTGCCTGAGAACTACCCCTGGGGCGTTCTCAGGCACACGCCGCGACCGGCGGCCGGGCCGGGTGAGAGGATCGCAGCGTGATCCCGTGGCACCTCGGCCCGCTGCACCCGGTCGAGCAGGCGCTGACGTTGCTGCTCGCGTTCGGGCCGTTCGTGCTGCTCGCGCTCGTGGTCGTCGTACGCCGCCGGCAGGACGCCCGGCAGGACGCCCGGGAGGACCGGGACGACCGGGGCGAGGACGCAGGGGAGGGAGGGGTGTCCCGCCCCCGGTCGTCGGCCTGATCAGCCCCGGGCGAGCCAGGCCCGGCCGGTGCGGTTCTCGGACTTCAGCGCCTTGAGCAGCAGGTCCGCGATCAGCCCCTCGAGCTTGCCGCCGACCAGCGGGATCGAGACCTTGACGGTCAGGTCGACGGTCTCGGTGGTGGTGCCCCCGGACTCGCGCAGCGTCGCGGTGCCCTTCATGTCTCCCGGCTTGCCGGGGATCTCGACGACGATGTCGCCGTGCTCGTCGGAGGTCCAGGCCTCGGTCTGCACGATCTGGATCTCGTCGCCGACGATCTTGGTGGCGAAGGAGGGGATCCCCTGGGCGGTCTGCACCTGGTCGATCCGCACCCGGGCGCCGCTCGGGGTCTGCTCCACCTCGACCGTCCGGCGCAGCACGCCCTGCTGGTCGCACACCTCCTCGCGGAAGGCCGGGTCGCGCAGCATCGCGGCCACGTCGGCCAGCGGTGCGTCGTAGGTCAGGTCGTGGGTGATCCGCTTCGCCATGGCGTCATCATGTCCTACTTGTCGGTACGCCGGAGGCCGCCCAGACCCCGTGTTGTGGGCGGCCCGGCCGGGTCATAGTGTCGGGCTCGTGGCGACCACGCTCGACGACGAGAAGTCCGCACTCCTCTCCGCCGCGGCGGCCGAGGACACCGTCGCGGAGGGCGGCCGCGGGGCCCCGGAGGTGGGCCCGCTGGTCCGCTCCTACTACCGCAACGTCGCCGCCGAGGACGTCTGCGAACTCGCTGCCCACGACCTGGTCGGCGCGCTCACCTCCCACCTGGAGCTCGCCCGGGTCCGCCCGCAGGGCACCGCGCGGGTGCGGGTGCTGACCCCCGGTCCGGACGACGGCTGGTCGGTGGGCGGCCACAGCGTGGTGCAGGTCGTCACCGACGACATGCCCTTCCTCGTCGACTCGCTGACCATGGAGCTGGCGCGCCAGGACCGCGACGTACGCCTGGTGATCCACCCGCAGATGGACGTGGTGCGCGACATCACCGGCGCGTTGTCGGAGGTGCACGGCGTCGAGGACGGCTCGGTGGCCGTGGTGGACGGGGCGGTCCGCGAGTCGTGGATGCAGGTCGCCGTGTCGCGGGTCAGCGACGGCGACGAGGCCCGGCGCATCGAGCAGGCGCTGCAGCGGGTGCTCGGCGACGTCCGCGTGGCGGTCGAGGACTGGCCGAAGATGCAGGCGCAGATCCGCCAGATCGTCGGGGCGCTCGGCTCCGACCCGCTGCCGCTGCCGGCCGCCGAGGTTGCCCAGGGGCAGGACCTGCTCCGTTGGCTCTCGGAGGACCACTTCACCTTCCTCGGCTACCGCGAGTACCGCCTCGAGACGGTCGACGGCCACGAGGCGCTCCGCGCCCTGCCGGGCACCGGGCTCGGCATCCTGCGCTTCGACCAGGACATGTCCTCGTCCTTCGGCAAGCTGCCCGCGGCCGTCCGGGCCCGCGCCCGGGAGAGGACGCTGCTGGTGCTGGCCAAGGCCAACTCGCGCGCGACGGTCCACCGCCCGGCGTACCTCGACTACGTCGGGATCAAGACCTTCGACGCTGCCGGGCAGGTCGTGGGGGAGCGTCGCTTCCTCGGGCTGTTCTCGAGCGCGGCCTACACCGAGTCGGTGCTGCGGATCCCGCTGCTGCGCGAGAAGTCGCGCGAGGTGCTCAAGCAGGCCGGCTTCGACCCGCGCAGCCACGCCGGCAAGGCGCTGATGGACACGCTGGAGAACTTCCCGCGCGACGAGCTGTTCCACACCCCCCTCGACGAGCTCGCAGACACCGCCGTACAGGTGATGCAGGCGCGCGAGCGGCGGCAGGTGAAGATCTTCATCCGTCGCGACACCTACGGCCGCTACGTCACCGCGTTGGTCTACCTCCCGCGCGACCGTTACAACACCAATGTCCGTGAGCGGTTCTCCCGGATCCTGCAGGAGCAGCTCGGCGGCGAGCACGTCGAGTTCTCGGTGCGGATGGGGGAGTCCGCGACCGCCAACGTCCACTTCGTGGTGCACCCGCCCAAGGGCGGCGAGATCCGTGAGGTCGACCCGGCCGACCTCGAGCGGCTGCTCGCCGAGGCCTCCCGGTCCTGGCGCGACGACTTCGTGTCCGCGGCGATGGCCGAGCTCGGCGAGGACCGCGGGGCCGCGATGGCCCGGCAGTACGCCGACTCCTTCCCCGAGGCGTACAAGGAGGACTTCTCGCCCGCGATCGGCGCGGCCGACCTCGCCCTGCTCGACGGTCTCGGTGACCAGGGCATCGACATCCGGCTCTACCGCGCCGACGACCGCAGCGCCGACGGCCGGCTCAAGGTGTTCCGCACCGGGGCGCCCCTCTCGCTCTCCGGGGTGCTGCCGATGCTGTCCTCGATGGGCGTCGAGGTGGTCGACGAACGGCCCTACGCCCTGGCCGGGCTCGCGCGACCGACCTTCGTCTACGAGTTCGGGCTGCGCTACGACAAGCGCGCCGCCCCCGACTCCCCGGAGCGGTTCCAGGACGCGCTGCGCGCCATCTGGGACGGCTACAACGAGATCGACGGCTTCAACCGGCTGGTCCTCGACGCCGGCCTGACCTGGCGCCAGGCCACGGTGCTGCGCGCCTACGCGAAGTACATGCGTCAGGGCGGGAGCCCCTTCGCGCAGGACTACATCGAGGATGCGCTCGTCGGGAACGTCGACATCACCCGGCTGCTGGTCCGGCTCTTCGAGACCCGCTTCGACCCGGCCGGCAAGGACGACGACCGCGACCGGCGCACCGGCGCGCTCGAGGAGAAGATCGCTGCCGCGCTCGACGACGTCGCGAGCCTCGACCACGACCGGATCCTGCGCGGCTACCTCACCCACGTCCGGGCGACGCTGCGCACCAACTACTTCCAGACCGAGGGCGACGGTGCCCTCCACCGCTACCTGTCGTTCAAGCTCGAGCCGTCGGCGATCCCTGACCTGCCGGAGCCGCGGCCGTCGTACGAGATCTTCGTCTACTCGCCCCGGGTCGAGGGCGTCCACCTGCGTTTCGGCTCGGTCGCCCGTGGTGGCCTGCGCTGGTCGGACCGGCGCGACGACTTCCGCACCGAGGTGCTCGGCCTGGTCAAGGCGCAGATGGTGAAGAACACCGTGATCGTGCCGGTCGGTGCGAAGGGTGGCTTCTTCGCCAAGCAGCTGCCCGACCCCGGCGACCGCGACGCGTGGCTGGCCGAGGGCGTCGCCTGCTACAAGACGTTCATCAGCGGGCTGCTGGACATCACCGACAACCTGGTCGACGGCGAGACCGTTCCGCCCGCCGACGTGGTCCGCCACGACGGCGACGACAGCTACCTCGTGGTCGCCGCCGACAAGGGCACCGCGACCTTCTCCGACATCGCCAACGGCGTCGCGAACGACTACGGCTTCTGGCTCGGCGACGCGTTCGCCTCCGGCGGCTCCGTCGGCTACGACCACAAGGCGATGGGCATCACCGCGCGCGGCGCCTGGGTCTCGGTGCAGCGGCACTTCCGCGAGCGCGGCATCGACTGCCAGGCCGAGGACTTCACGGCCGTCGGCATCGGCGACATGTCCGGTGACGTCTTCGGCAACGGCATGCTGTGCTCCGAGCACATCCGGCTGGTGGCCGCCTTCGACCACCGCGACATCTTCCTCGACCCCACGCCCGACGCGGCCTCGTCGTACGCCGAGCGGCAGCGGCTCTTCGCCCTGCCGCGCTCGAGCTGGCAGGACTACGACCGCTCGCTGATCTCCGAGGGCGGCGGCGTCTTCCCGCGCACGATGAAGTCGATCCCCGTCACCGCCGCGATCCGCGAGGCCCTCGGGCTCGACGACGCGGTCGCCAAGATGACGCCCGCGGAGCTGATGAAGGCGATCCTGCAGGCGCCCGTCGACCTGCTCTGGAACGGCGGCATCGGCACCTACGTCAAGGCGGCCGACGAGACCCACGCCGACGCCGGCGACAAGGCCAACGACGCGATCCGCGTCAACGGCCGCGACCTGCGCGCGGAGTGCGTCGGCGAGGGCGGCAACCTCGGGCTCACCCAGCTCGGCCGGATCGAGTACGCCGCGGGCGGTGGCCGGATCAACACCGACTTCATCGACAACTCCGCCGGTGTCGACACCTCCGACCACGAGGTCAACATCAAGATCCTGCTCGACCGGGTGACCGCCGACGGCGACCTCACGGTGGAGCGGCGCAACACCTTCCTCGCGTCGATGACCGACGAGGTCGGCGAGCTGGTGCTGCGCGACAACTACGAGCAGAACCTCGCGCTGGCCAACGCGGTCGCCCACTCGACCTCGCTGCTGCACGTCCACGAGGACTGGATGAAGCAGCTCGAGCGGCGCGGCGTGCTCAACCGCGAGCTCGAGGGGCTGCCGTCCTCGCGGCAGGTGCGGCGCCGGCTCGAGCGTGGCGGGGCGCTGACCGTGCCGGAGCTGTCGGTGCTGATGTCGTGGACCAAGATCGTGCTGGCCGACGACCTGCTCGCCAGCGACCTGCCCGACGACCCCTACTGCGACATCGACCTCACGGGCTACTTCCCGGAGCCGGTGCAGCGGGAGTACCTCGAGCAGGTACGCCGGCACCCGCTGCGACGCGAGATCATCGTGACCCAGGTCGTCAACGACCTCGTCAACGGCGCCGGCATGACCTTCGTGCCCCGGCTCGCCGGCGAGACCGCGTCGAACGCCGCCGAGCTGACCCGCGCCAACTTCGTGGCCCGCGAGATCTTCGGCTCGCTGCCGCTGCGGCAGGAGCTGAGGCGGTGGGACAACAAGATCGACGCCGGCGTCCAGACCCGGATGCGGATCCAGATGCGCACCCTCGTCGAGCGCGCCTCCCGCTGGCTGGTCACCAACCGGCGTCCGCCGCTCGACAGCCAGGCGACGGTCGACCACTTCAGCGGTCCGGTCCAGGAGCTGATGCGGCACCTGCCGGAGCTGATGACCGGCCGCGAGCGCGCGGACCTCGAGGCCCGTCGCGACGCCTGGGTGGAGCAGGGGGTGCCCGAGGAGCTCGCGACCCGGGTGGCCGTGCTGGACCCGGCGTACACCCTGCTCGGCGTGGTCGAGGTCGCGGTCCGTGACGGGCTCGACCCGGCCGACGTGGCACGGGTGCACTTCGCGCTCGGCGAGCGGCTCGGGCTGCCGCTGCTGGTGCGTCGGATCTTCGCGCTGCCGCGCGAGGACCGGTGGCAGACGATGGCCCGCGGCGCGCTGCGCGACGACCTGTACGCCGTCCACAGCCAGCTGACCGCCCAGGTCCTCGAGGGCACCCCCGACGACGAGTCCGCCGTCGCGCGGATCGCCGCGTGGGAGGAGGCGGACCACCTCACCGTCGCCCGCGCCGGTGCCACGCTCGAGGAGATCTGCCGCGACGACGAGGCCGACCTCGCCCGGCTGTCGGTGGGACTGCGCGTCGTCCGCGGGCTGCTGCAGGGCTGAGGTCGGCCGTACGGTCGGACTTCGTGCGCGAGCCTGTGACCTCGCTCGGGTTGTTTCCGTGACGAGGTCACGGTTTCCCCGCCCGGGCGGGGAAACCGACGGCCCCCACTAGAGTCCGCGCATGACCGACCTCAGCACCGCCGGAGTCGCCGAGACCGCCGCCGCGATCGCCGCGGGGGAGACGACGGCCCGGGCGGTCGTCGAGGCCACGTTCGGCCGGATCGAGGAGCGCGAGGGCGAGCTCAACGCCTTCAGCGTCGTGCTCGAGCGACGGGCGCTGGCGGAGGCATCGGCACGCGACGCCCAGCAGGCGGCCGGCGGGGCGCTCGGGCCGCTGCACGGCGTCCCGATCGCCCTCAAGGAGGAGCTCGACGTCGCGGGCTGCGTGACGACCTTCGGCGGCCGCGCCAACACCACCCCGGTCGCCGCCGACGGCGAGGTCGTACGCCGGCTGCGCGACGCCGGAGCCGTCGTGGTCGGCAAGACCACGATGCCGGAGTTCGGCGCCTGGCCCTACACCGAGTCCGAGGCACGCGGTGTCACCCGCAACCCGTGGGACACCTCGCGCACCCCCGGCGGTTCCAGCGGGGGTACGGCGGCCGCGGTCGCGGCGGGCCTGGTGCCCGTCGGCATGGGGGGCGACGGGGGAGGGTCGATCCGGATCCCCAGCGCCTGGTGCGGCCTGTTCGGCCTCAAGCCGCAGCGCGGCCGGGTCACGACCGCTCCCCACCCGCACCTGTGGTGGGCGCTCGGCACGGTCGGCCCGCTCACGCGCAGCGTCCTCGACAGCGCTCTCGTCTACGACGTGGTCCGGGGAAACCTCGAGGGTGACCTCTACCGGGCCGGCGGCACCGGCTCGTTCGTCGACGCCGCGGGCCGTGAGCCCGGGCGGCTACGCATCGGCTGGTCGACCAGGCCGGTGACGTTCGGCGTACGACCCGATCCGCTGCACGTGCGCGCCGTCGAGGACACCGCCGGCCTGCTGCGCGAGCTGGGCCACGACGTCGTGGAGGTCGACCCGCGCTACCCCGACCCCACGATCGCGTTCGTGCCCCAGTTCTTCGCCGGGATCCGCACCGAGGCCGATGCGGTCGAGCACTACGACCGGCTCGAGCGGCGTACCCGCCAGACCTACCGGCTCGGCTCCTGGGTGACCTCGAGGGCGACCGACCGCGCGCTCCGCGCGACCGAGAAGGTCGCGGCGAAGGCCAACCGGGTCTTCGACCGCGTCGACGTGCTGCTCACGCCGACGACGGCCCACCGACCCCCGGCGACCGGGGTGCTCGACGGCATCGGGCCGCTGCGCGCGTCGCTGCGATCGATGCCCGCCATCGCCTACGCCGCGCTCTGGAACGTCGCCGGCAACCCGGCCGCGTCCGTCCCGCGCGGCACCGGCCCCGACGGGCTGCCGCTCGCGGTCCAGCTCGTCGGACCCACCGACGGCGAGGAGGTCCTGCTCAGCCTCGCCGCCCAGCTCGAGGCGGCCGATCCCTGGCCGCGAACCGCGACCAAAGTCGGTTGAGCTGGCCCGCCTCCCCCGACAGGGTGAGGGGATGGGAGCGATCGAGGTACGCGACCTCGTCATGACGTACGGCGACCTCCGGGCCGTCGACGACGTCGCGTTCGAGGTGGCCGAGGGGGAGTTCTTCGGCATCCTGGGCCCGAACGGTGCCGGCAAGACCACGCTGCTCGAGATCATCGAGGGGCTGCGGAAGCCGGACTCCGGTTCGGTCAGCGTCCTCGGCGAGCAGCCGTGGCCACGCAACGCACGGTTGCTGCCCCGGATCGGCGTACAGCTGCAGGCGTCGTCGTTCTTCGAGCGGCTGACCGCCCGCGAGCAGATCCACACCTTCGCCAGCCTGTACGCCGTGCCCACGGCGCGGGCGGACGACTGGCTCGAGCAGGTCGGGCTGGTCGACAAGGCCGACACCCGCGTCGAGGACCTCTCCGGTGGCCAGCACCAGCGACTGTCGATCGCCTGCGCGCTCGTCCACGACCCGGAGCTGCTCTTCCTCGACGAGCCGACCGCGTCGCTCGACCCCCAGGCCCGCCGCAACCTCTGGGACCTGCTGAACGTCATCAACGACGCCGGCCGCACGGTCGTGCTGACCACGCACTACATGGACGAGGCCGAGGTGCTGTGCGACCGGGTCGCGATCATGGACCACGGCCGGCTGCTGCGCCTCGACACCCCGGCCGCGCTGGTCGACGCCCTCGACGCGCCGGTCAAGGTCGTGGAGTCGAGGGGCACCCTCGAGGACGTCTTCCTCGACCTCACCGGCCGGGAGTACCGCGCATGAACCACCCCACGAAACCGCTCGCTGCGCTCACGCTCCCGCGGGGACCCCGAGGAACCGCATGACGGCCTTCCGCTCGCTCTCGGTCGCCATCCTCAAGGGATTCCTGCGCGACAAGGCCTCGGTGTTCTTCGCGCTGGTCTTCCCGCTGATGTTCCTGGTGCTCTTCGGCGGGCTGCTCGGCAGCCAGGGCCAGTCGAAGGTCGACCTGGTCCAGGTCGGCGACGTGGCCCTGGTCGACGAGCTCACCGGACCGGCACGCGAGGCCTTCGAGGACACCTTCGACGTGTCACGCTCCGACGACCTGGACGCCGCGCTCGCCGAGGTCCGCAAGGGCGACGCGGACGTCGCGATCGAGCAGCAGGGCGGCGAGCTCGTCGCCCACTACACGCAGACCGACCAGACCAAGGCGGCCATCACGCAGGGCACCCTGCGGGCCTTCGTCGACGCCGCCAACGTCGCGGCGACGGGCGAGCCGCCGGCGTACACCCTGGCGACGGAGGCGGTCGAGGACGACAGCCTCACCACCATCCAGTTCGTCACCCCGGGGCTGCTCGGCTGGGCGGTCGCGATGAGCGCGGCGTTCGGCGCGGCGGCGACGCTGCAGGGGTGGCGGCAGAGCAAGCTGCTGCGCCGGCTGCAGCTCGCGCCCGTCACCACGCGCACCGTGGTCGCGGCGCGGGTGGCGGTCACGATCGGGATCGCGCTGGTGCAGATGGTGGTCTTCGTCGGGCTCGGCGCGGGTGCGTTCGGGCTGCAGCTCACGGGCTCGTGGTGGGCCTCGGTGCCGTTGCTGGTCGTCGGCACGCTGTGCTTCATGGCGGTCGGCCTCTTCGCCGGCGCCACGACCCGCACGGTCGAGGGCGCCGTGAACATGGCCAACTTCCTGGTGCTGCCGATGGCCTTCCTCGGCGGCTCGTTCTTCCCCCTCGACGCCGCGCCGTCCTGGCTGCAGGCGTTCGCCCACGTGCTGCCGCTCTACTGGCTCAACGAGGGCATGCTCGACGTCCTCGTGCGCGGGGAGGGACCCGCCGCGGTGCTGCTCCCGATGCTCGTCCTCGCCGGCTTCGCCCTCGTCCTCACCCTGCTCTCGGCCCGCCTCTTCCGCTGGGAGACCCACTGAGACGTTGAGTTCCGGCTCCCTCGGCGTTGAGTTCCGGGTCCCTCGCCGAGCGAGGCGGAACTCAACACCGAGCCGCCCGGAACTCAACCACCCGACGGGTCAGAGCATGGCGACGGCGGCGATGATGCCGGCGACGACGACGGCGGCACGGAAGACCGAGTCGGGGAGCTTGCGGCCGATGCGGGCGCCGACGTAGCCGCCGACGACCGAGCCGATCGCCAGCAGCGCGACCACGTCCCAGCGCGGGTCGGCGACGACGACGAAGATCAGTCCGGCGACGACGTTGCCGGCCATCAGCGAGACCGTCTTGAGGCCGTTGACGATGCGCAGCTCGAGGTCGGTGCCCAGCCCGAGGACGGCGACCATCATGACCCCGGCGCCGGCCCCGAAGTAGCCGCCGTACACCCCGGTGAGGGCGGTGAACCCGGTCGTCACCGGGGACAGGTGGAGCCGGTCGCCGTGCGCCTCGCCCCGCCGGCGCCGCAGCCAGCCGGCCACCCGTGGCTGGACGCCGACGAGCAGGCAGGTGAAGAGGATCAGCCACGGCACGACGGCCTCGAAGACGCCTGGTGGCAGTGCCAGCAGCAGCGCCGCGCCGCCCACGGCGCCGATCGAGCACAGCGCCAGGATGGCGACCGCCATCCGGGGCGCCTCGCGCAGCTCGGCGCGGTAGCCGACGGCGCCGCTCGCCCCGCCCGGGATCAGGCCGAGGGTGTTGGAGACGTTGGCGGTGACCGGCGGGAGCCCGAGCGCCACCAGCGTCGGGAAGCTGAGCAACGACGCCACGCCGACGGTGGAGGAGAGGATGCCCGCGCCGAGGCCGGCGGCGATCACGAGCAGCGCCTCGGTCGTGGTCACGACTCCCCGCGCAGCAGGGCCACGTCGCTGACCATCTGGACGTGCCCGTGCATGGCGTCGGCCGCGGCAGCGGGGTCGCCGGCCCGGATCGCCTCGGCGATCGCCCGGTGGCCCACGAGCGACGCCTGGGGGCGCCCGGGCTGGCCGAGCGACTCCAGCCGGGTCTCCTTGATGAGGTCGCCGATCTCGTCCATGAGGCGCGCCAGCAGCAAGGAGTGGGCGGCCGAGGTCACCGCCCCGTGGAAGCGCTCGTCGCCCTCGACGCCGCGTCCTCCGGCCTGCGACGTCGGCCTCCATCGCGGCGAGGGCGTCGTCGATGCGCGCCAGGTCCTCGTCGGTACGCCGCGTGGCGGCCAGGGCCGCGATCTTGGTCTCGAGGGCGTCGCGGGTCTCGATGATCTCGGGCAACCGGTCGGCGTGGTCCCGGATCGCCTCGACGATCCGGGAGGAGGCCTGCTGCTGGCGGCCGGTGACGACCGTGCCGTCGCCGTGGCGCACGGCCACGACGCCGATCACCTCGAGCGCGACCAGGGCCTGGCTGAGCGTGGCGCGGCTGACGCCGAGGCGCTGCGCCAGCTCGCGCTCGGCGGGCAGCCGGTCGCCGGCCTCGAGACCGTTGTCGGTGATCCAGGCGGAGATCTGGCCGGCCACCTGCTCGTACAGCCGGGTGCGCAGCAGACGCGGCGGGAACGACTCGGACATGGACCCACCCTATTGACGATCGGCTCATTGTCCTATTGGCTAGGCCACTGAGCCAGCACGTGACGCCGGTCACCCAGACCAGCGGGCGTGCTCGGCCTCGGGGGCTACCGAAAGGTTTCGACATGGGTCCGGAATGGGTCGCGATCATCGCCCTGGTCGCGTTGTTCGTGATCGGCACGCTGCTGCCGATCAACATGGGAGCGCTGGCGTACGTCGCCGCGTGGCTGGTCGGGATGTATGCCCTCGACCTCGACGAGAAGGAGATCCTGGCCGGCGTCAGTGGTGACCTGATCCTGACGCTGATCGGCGTGACGTACCTGTTCGCGATCGCGCGCAACAACGGCACGGTCGACCTGATCGTGCGCACGGCGGTCAAGGCCGTCGGCGGACGCGTGGCACTCATCCCCTGGGTGATGTTCGCGGTGACCGCGGTGCTCACCGGCATCGGCGCCGTCAGCCCGGCCGCCTGCGCGATCATCGGCCCGATCGCGCTCGGCTTCGCCGGCCGCTACGGCATCAGCCCGCTGATGATGGGCATGTTCGTCGTGCACGGCGCCCAGGCCGGCGGCTTCTCGCCGATCAGCATCTACGGCGTGATCACCAACTCCGTCATGGAGGACGCCGGGCTCCCCTCGAGCGAGATCACGGTCTTCCTGGCCAGCCTGGTCGTCAACACGATCATGGCCGCGATCCTCTTCGTGGCCCTCGGCGGTCGCAAGCTGATGGCGCTGCGCATCGACCCGGACGACCCGGACACCCTCGACGAGGACCTCCACCGCGGCGGCGCCACCGTGCCGGCCCGCGGCTACGGCACGTCGACGCCGACCGCGGCACCCAGGCCCAGGGCGTACGCCGCGACCAGTGGCTCACCCTGCTCGCCTTCGTCGGCGTCGCGGTGATCGCGTTGGTCTTCGACAAGAACATCGGCTTCGTCGCGATCACCGCCGCCGTCATCCTGGCCATGCTCAACGCCAACGAGCACAAGGACGCGGTCAAGCAGATCGCCTGGCCGACCGTGCTCCTGGTCGCCGGTGTCAGCACGTACGCCACGATCCTCACCACCGCCGGCTCGCCGGAGTTCGTGGGGAAGTGGGCCGCCGGCCTCGGTGCGGTCGCCATCGGCGCCCTGATCCTCTGCTACGTCGGCGGCGTCGTCTCGGCGTTCGCCTCCTCCACGGCCCTGCTGCCGGTGATCATCCCGATCGCGGTGCCGCTCATCGCGGACGGCGGCATCAACGCGGCCCTGTTCGTCGCCGCCCTCGCGGTGTCGTCGACGATCGTCGACGTCAGCCCGTTCTCCACCAACGGTGCCCTGATGCTGGCCAACCGCCCCGACTCCATCAGCGAGCCGGTCTACTACAAGCAGATCCTCACCTACGGCGTCATCGTCACCCTGGTCGGACCGCTGCTCGTGTGGGCCGCCCTCGTCCTCCCGGGGTGGTGACCGGATGACCACCTCGTCAGGACCGCTCGGCGACGTCCTCGTCGTCGACCTCACCCGGGCGCTCGCCGGCCCGCACGCCACCCAGATGCTCGGCGACCTCGGCGCCCGCGTCGTCAAGGTCGAGGCGCCGGGCACCGGCGACGACACCCGCGGCTGGGGGCCGCCGTTCGTCGGCGACGCCGAGGACCGGCAGTCGACGTACTTCCTGTGCACCAACCGCAACAAGGAGTCGATCGCGCTCGACCTCAAGGACCCGGCCGACAAGGACGTGCTGCTCGGGCTCGTCGACCGCGCCGACGTGCTGGTGGAGAACTTCCGGACCGGCGTCCTGGAGCGGCTCGGCCTCGGCATCGAGGACCTGCAGCGACGCAACCCGCGGCTGGTCGTCCTCTCGATCACCGGCTTCGGCCACGACGGGCCGGAGGGCGGCCGCGCGGGCTACGACCAGATCGCGCAGGGCGAGGCCGGGCTGATGTCGCTGACCGGCTCCGGCCCCGACGACCCGCAGCGCGTGGGCGTCCCGATCGCCGACCTGCTCTCGGGGATGTACGGCGCGTACGGCGTCCTCGCGGCGCTGCACGAGCGCCACACGACCGGTCGGGGCACCGTCGTCCGGACCTCGCTGCTGGCCTCCGTCGTCGGGGTGCACGCCTTCCAGGGCACCCGCTGGACGGTGGCCGGCGAGGTCGGTCGGGCGCAGGGCAACCACCACCCGTCCATCGCGCCCTACGGGCTGTTCCGCTGCCGCGACGGTGCGGTGCAGATCGCGCTCGGCAGCGAGGGGCTCTGGAAGCGGTTCTGCGAGGGCTTCGGGCTCGATCCCGACGGCGGAGGGGCTGGCCACCAACCAGCAGCGCGTCGCGGTCCGCGAGCGGGTCATCGAGGTCGTCGAGGCGGCCTTCGCCGACTGGGACGCCGAGCCGTTGCTGGCCCGGCTCGCCGAGGTCGGCGTACCGGCCGGCAAGGTCCGCAGCCTCGACGAGGTCTACGAATGGGACCAGGTCGCCAGCCAGGGCCTGCTCGTCGACGTCGAGCACGCGACGCTGGGGTCGGTGACGCTGCCGGGCCCGCCGCTGCGCTTCTTCGACGCCGACGGCACCGAGGTGACGCGCCGCGACCACGCCGCACCGCCCCTGCTCGACCAGCACTCCGCCTCGATCCGCGAGTGGCTCGCGGCCCCGGAGGGCGGGGAGTGACCCGCCGCTGGACCGCCCACGAGCTGCTCGACCTGGTGCTCGACGAGGGCACCTTCGAGTCGTGGGACGAGCCGGTCGACCTGACCGGGATCGAGGAGTCCTACCGCGCCGCGCTCGAGGCGGCGGCCGCAGAAGGCCGGCACCGACGAGTCGGTGCTGACCGGCCGCGGCGAGGTCCGCGGTCGGCCGGTGGCGGTGGTCGTCAACGAGTTCCGCTTCCTGGCCGGCTCGATCGGGCGCGCCGCCGCGGACCGGATCACCGCCGCCGTACGCCGCGCGACGGCCGAGGGCCTCCCGGTGCTCGCCAGCACCGCCTCCGGCGGCACCCGGATGCAGGAGGGCACGCCGGCGTTCGTCCGGATGGTCGAGATCTCGCGCGCGCTGATGGACCACCGCGCGGCCGGACTGCCCTACCTCGTCCACCTGCGCCACCCGACCACCGGTGGTGTCTACGCCTCGTGGGGATCGCTCGGCCACGTCACGGTCGCCGAGCCCGGGGCGCTGGTCGGCTTCCTCGGCCCCAAGGTCTACGAAGCCCTCGAGGGCCGGCCGTTCCGCCCCGGCGTGCAGACGGCGGAGAACCTCGCCGCCGCGGGCGTCATCGACGGCGTGGTCGCGGCCGAGGACCTGCCGGCGATGGTCGACCTGGCGCTCGCCGTCGTCGTCGACCCGCCCGGACCGGGCGCGCTGCCGTCGCGCGAGCCGCGACCGATCGGGGAGCTGAGTGCCTGGGAGAGCGTCGAGCGCACGCGGCGTACGGGCCGGGCGGGCGTGCGCGACCTGCTCGCCCACGGCGCCTCCGGCACCGTCCAGCTGCGGGGCACCGACGAGGGCGAGCGCGACTCGACCGTGATGGTCGCGCTGACCCGGATCGACGACCAGCCGTGCGTCGTCGTCGGCCAGGACCGGACCCGGCAGTCGCCCGGCCACGCGATGGGTCCCGGCGCGCTGCGCGAGGCGCGGCGCGGGATGCGGTTGGCCGAGGAGCTCGGGCTGCCGCTGGTGACGGTCATCGACACCCCGGGTGCCGAGCTCTCGCCGCGGGCGGAGGAGCGGGCGATCGCGGGCGAGATCGCCCGGTGCATCGCGACCATGACCACGATGACGGTGCCCAGCGTCTCGGTGATCCTCGGCCAGGGCTGCGGGGGAGGGGCGCTCGCACTGCTCCCCGCCCGGGTCGTGGTCGCCACCGAGCACGCCTGGCTCTCGCCGCTGCCGCCCGAGGGGGCCAGCGTGATCGTGCACGGCGACACCGGCCACGCCGCCGAGATGGCGCAGCGGCAGCGGGTCCGCGCGGCCGACCTGCTGGCCGACGGCGTGGTCCACCACGTCGTCCCCGAGGTGCAGGGGGAGGCGCCCCGCGACCTCGCCGTCGCGGTGGCCGCCGAGGTCGGTGCCCGGCTGCGGGAGCTGGTGCGTGGCTGACGTGCCCTGACCACCGCTCCGGTCCCCGTGCACGGGGACCGGAGCGGGGCTACGGGCACGTCAGCCAGCGATCAGAGCACCTCGACCGGCTCGGCGGGAGCGGCGTCGGGCAGCGCCCGGGCGGCGAACCACGCGAGCACCATCATCGCGGCGACGGCCACGAGCACGACCTGGAAGGCCGGGCCGAACAGCTCGGAGGGGACCTGCGAGTCCTGTCGCCCGACGACCTCGAAGAACACGGTGCCGAGCACCGCGATGCCGATCGCGTTGGCGAGCTGGGTCGTGGTGTTGAACAGCCCGGACGCCGAGCCGGCCTGCTCGACCGGCACCTCCGCGATCGTGAACATCCCGATCGGCGCGACCATCAGCCCGAAGCCGGCGCCGGTCACGACCAGGCTCGGCACGAACCACCAGAAGGACGTGTCCGCGCCGGCGGCGTGCACGACCACGGCCTGCAGCACCACACCGAGGGCGAGCACGCCGGCGCCGTGCTGCAGCACCCGTCGCCCGATCCGCGGCGCGAGCACCGTGACGCCGTACCCCGCGAAGACGGCGGTGGTCACCGCGAACGGCACGCTGACCAGCCCGGCCTTGAGCACCGACCAGCCGAGCCCGGCCTGGAAGTAGACCGTCTGCGCCAGGAAGTACGCCGCCATCGACACGAACAGCACCATCAGCACGGTGCTGCCGCCGGCGAACGCGCGGCCGCGGTAGAGCGAGAGGGCGACCAGCGGCTCCTGACCGGCGGCTTCCCGGCGTCGCTGGGTGACGCAGAACCGGACGAGCACGAGGACGCCGACCGCCATCGCGGCGAAGACCCAGGCCGGCCAGCCCTGCTCGCGGCCCATCGTGAGCGGGTAGAGCACGGCGAGCAGGCCGCCAGCGAGCGTCAGCACGCCGACCGGGTCGAGGTCGGGGCGGCGTACGGCCTGGGACTCGGGGATCCAGCGGAGTGCGGCGACCAGCGCGAGGATCCCCATCGGGACGTTGATCAGGAAGACCGGGCGCCAGCTGCTGCCGCCGATGTCGGCCTGCGTGAGGACCGCGCCGAGCACTGGCCCGAGCACCGTCGCCAGCCCGGCGAGGCCGCTGAACGCGCCCATCGCCTTGGCCCGCTCGTGGGGTGCGTACATCACCTGGATGCTCGACATCACCTGCGGGATCATGGCCGCGGCGCCCAGCCCCTGCAGGGCGCGGAAGGCGACCAGCGCCTCGGCGCTCGGGGCGAGCCCGCACGCAGCCGAGAGCAGCGTGAAGGAGACCAGGCCGACGACGAAGAGCCGCTTGCGCCCGAACGCGTCGCCGAGCCGGCTGCCGGTGACCAGCGCGACGGCGAACGCCAGCGGGTACGCCGCCACCATCCACTGCAGCTGCGCGCCGGTGGCCCCGAGGTCGGCCTCGATGGTCGGCAGCGCGACGTTGACGATGCTGACGTCGATCAGCTCCATGGTCGAGGCCAGCAGCAGGCTGATCAGGGCCGCGGTCCGGGCGCGCCCGGTCACGGTCGTGGTCGGTGTCGTGGTGTCGAGTGTGAGTGACATGACGACCACGCTAGAAGTGCAACCGGTCACTTCCTGACCGGTTGGTGGGGCATCATGGAGCCATGGCCAACACCAGCTCCCGTGCCCTGCGACTGCTGTCGCTGCTCCAGACCCACCGCTTCTGGCAGGGCACCGACCTGGCGGGCCGGCTGGAGGTCTCCGAGCGGACCCTGCGCCGCGACATCGAGCGGCTGCGCGACCTCGGCTACCCCGTCCACTCCACCCGCGGGCTCGAGGGCGGCTACCAGCTGGCCCCGGGCGGATCGATGCCCCCGCTGGTCATCGACGAGGACGAGGCGATCGCGATGGTGGTCGCCCTCGGCTCCGCCGCCAGCGTGTACGCCGGGAGCCTGTCGGAAGCCTCGCTGTCCGCGCTGGCCAAGGTCGTGCAGGTGCTGCCCGCCCGGCTGCGGCGGCGGGCCGAGTCGCTGCGGGCCGCCACGGTCGACTCGCCCTTCTCGCAGGCACCGGAGGTGGAGGCCGGGGTGCTGGCGAGCGTCGCGCAGGCGATCCGCGACCACGAACGGGTGCGCTTCGGCTACACCGCCAAGGGCGGCAGCGCTCCGGGTGAGGAGCTGCGCCGGCACGTCGAGCCGCACCAGCTGGTGACCGTCGGCCGCCGCTGGTACCTGCTGGGCTACGACCTCGACCGGCAGGACTGGCGCTCGTTCCGGCTCGACCGGCTGCACGAGCCGGCCGGCACCCGGGCGGCGTTCCGCCCTCGCGAGGTGCCCGGTGGCGACGCCGCGGCGTACGTCCGGCAGGGCATGTCCCGCCGCGAGCAGGAGCTGCGGTTCACGGTGTCGGTGGCGGCGACCGAGGAGCACGTG
>CAVWGQ010000002.1:0-19587 GCA_963754575.1 uncultured Actinomycetota bacterium
CGGTCTCCATGGGCGGAGAGCCTAGCGACCGGTCCTGCTGGCCCGGGTCGACCCGCGGTCGCTACTTCTTGGCGCGCTTGCGCGGTGCCGGGCGTACGACGAGCACCGGGCAGGGCGCGTAGTGCTGGACCCGCTGCGCGGTGCTGCCGACCAGCACCGTGTCACTGATCCCGCGACCACCGGCGGCCACCACGACCAGCCCGGCGGAGACCGACGAGGCCAGCTTGATGATCTCGTTGGCGGGCGAGCCCGAGCGGATCTTCTTGTGCACCTTGGGTCCCCAGCCGTCGAAGACGGCCGCGACGGCGTCGACCGCGGACTGCGCGGCCGAACGGAAGCCGCCGGTCTGGGCGTCGGCCTTCTTCTTCTCTGCCGGTGCCAGGTCGTCGGCGAAGGCGACCGCGGCGAGCGGCCGGATCACGGCGACGACAGTGATGTCGGTGACCTTGGCCGGGTCGGCGAAGGACATCAGCTGCTTGGCGGCGCGCAGCGACTGCTGGCTGCCGTCGGTGGCGACGATGACGTGCACGGTCAGGCTCCTTCGGAGGTGGTGGGAGTACGACGGCCGGTGCCCTTGCTGCCGAAGATCTGCTCCACGACGTAGAGCACCCCGCCGAGCCCGATCAGCGCGGCACACCAGAGCAGCGAGCCGGGGTCGGTGCTGATCACGTAGTAGAGGAGGGCCAGGTTGCCGACCAGGCCCAGCACCAGCAGTGCGCTCGGGGCCTTGAAGGTCTCGTCGGACTCGTCGTGGCCGCGCAGCTTGAAGCACGAGATGATCACGCCGGCGTACACGACGAGCAGCAGCACGACGGTGACGGCGGCGAGCCGCTCGACGATGTCGACCTCGAGACCGATCTCGTTGAGCAGCGAGCCGACGACCACCAGGCCGATGACGACGGCGGCGCTGAAGATGAGTGCGGTCACGGGGCTGCGGCGCGAGGAGTGGATCTTCGCGAAGGCGCCGGGGACGACGTCCTCGCGGGCCATGCCGTAGAGGATGCGGGACTGGGTGACGACCTGGACCAGCGTGGTGTTCGTGATCGCGATCATCGCGATCACCGCGAACACCAGCACCATCACGCTCACCGAGATCGGCAGGATGCCTGCCCGGATGACCTCGAGCAGTGCCGCGTCGGAGTCGGCGAGCGTCGCGACGTCGACGGTGAGCGCGGCGGAGATCGACACCAGCACGTAGATCACTCCGGCAGCGGCCATGCCACCGACCAGGGCCCGGGGGAAGTTCTTCTGGGGGTCGATCGTCTCCTCGGCCACGTTCGCGGCGTTCTCGAAGCCCGTCATCGCGAAGAAAGAGAGCGCCACACCCGCGATGATCGCGAAGATGACGTTGCTGCCCTCGGCGACGTTGAAGTCGGTGAGCACGGTGAAGTCGGCGTTGCCCTGGGCGATGTAGATGATCGCGCAGACCATGACGATCACCAGGCCGGTGATCTCGACGAAGGTCATCAGCATGTTGGCCACCACCGACTCGGTGATGCCGATGAAGTTCAGGAAGGCGAGGAACAAGATGAAGACGATCATCACGAGCAGCACCGGGGGCGCGGCCCAGACCTGGCCGAAGTACTTGGCGAAGCCCGCGGACAGCGAGCCGGCGGCGGCGAAGGTCGCCGACAGGTAGGTCACGGTCGTGAGGAAGGTCAGTGCCTTGTTCTTGAAGGCCCGGTTGACGTAGAGCGAGGCACCGGCTGCCTGGGGATACTTGGTCGCCAGTTCGGCGTACGCCAGGCCGGTGAAGCCGGCGACGGTGACACCGACCGCGAAGGCCGCCCAGAAGGCTCCGCCGACCTCGCCGGCGACCGCTCCGATGAGGACGTAGATGCCCGATCCGAGGACGTCGCCGAGGACGTAGAAGAACAGCAGGCGGCCGGTGATCGACCGCTTCAGACCGCCCTCGTCCTTCTCGCCGTCGATGCTCGTGGAGCTGGCTTCAGCCACGGTGGTGCCTTTCCGGGTGGAATGAACGACTCTTCACCGAAGCGAAGTCGGACCCGCCTTGTCAAACACCCCATCGGGTGAGCCGTCACAGCAGATGGCGGTCCAAGGCCCAGCGTGAGAGCTCGTGGCGCGAGGAGAGCTGCAGCTTGCGGAGCACCGAGGACATGTGGGTCTCGACGGTCTTGATCGAGATGAAGAGCTCCTTGGCCACCTCCTTGTAGGCGTAGCCGCGCGCGATCAGCCGCATCACCTCGCGCTCCCGCTCGGTCAGCCGGTCGAGGTCCTCGTCGACGGCCGCGACCTGGATCGAGCCCGCGAAGGCGTCGAGCACGAAGCCCGCGAGGCGCGGCGAGAACACCGCGTCACCGTCGGCGACCCGACGCACGGCGTCGACCAGCTCGGGCCCGGTGATGGTCTTCGTGACGTAGCCGCGGGCACCGCCCCGGATGGTGCCGATGACGTCCTCGGCGGCGTCGCTCACCGACAGCGCGAGGTAACGGGTGTCCTCGCTGCGCGCGCGCTTGACGACCTGGACACCGCCCCCACCGGGGAGGTGGACGTCGAGCAGCACCACGTCGGGCCGCTGGGCGTCGATGACCGCGACGGCCTCGTCGACGTCGCCGGCCTCGCCGACGACCTCCACCGCGCCGGCGTGGGCGGCCAGCTCGCCGCGGACCCCGCTGCGGAACATCGCGTGGTCGTCGACGAGCACGACGCGGACCGGGCCGCTCGCGGTGGGTTCACTGGTCATCGGTGCCTCCTGCTGTGACGGGGAGGTGCAACCGCACCTCGGTCCCCTCCCCGGGGGTGGATCGGATCTCGGCGGTGCCGCCGTGGCGGACCATCCGGTCGTGGATGCTCTGGCGCACGCCGTGGCGGTCGTCGGGGATCGCGCCCGGGTCGAAGCCCCGGCCGCGGTCGCGCACGAAGACGTGCACGTCGTCGTCGGTCACCTCGGCGTAGACGTCCACCCGGTCGACGCCGGCGTGCTTGGCGGCGTTGGTCACCGCCTCACCGGTGGCGCGGACGATCGGCGTCAGCCGCTCGGCGTACGTCAGGTCACCGACGACGACCAGTTCGACCGGGACGCCGTGGGCGTCCTCGACCTGGGCGGCCATCCGTCGCAGGGCGCCCGCGAGGGAGCTCTCGTCGGGCGAGTCGCCGCGGTAGAGCCAGGCACGCAGGTCCCGCTCCTGCGAGCGCGCCAACCGTGCGACCAGTGCCGCGTCGTGGGAGCTCTTCTGGATCAGCGCGAGGGTCTGCAGCACCGAGTCGTGCAGGTGCGCGGCGACGTCGGCGCGGTCCTGGGTGCGGACCCGCTCCGCCCGCTCGGCGGTCAGGTCGGCCGCCAGCCGGTAGATCCACGGTCCGACGACGACGCCCAGCCCGAGCACGGCGAGCAGCGCGACCAGGGTGACGTCGCGGGCGAGCGCGAAGGACGAGCCGCCGCGCAGCGAGACCAGCACCAGGGCCCCGACGATGAGGACCACCCCCACGACGAGCCGGGTGTACGCCGCCCAGCCGCCGTTGCCGAGCACGACCCGGACCGGGTCGACCCGGCCGGTGCGGTCGAGCCAGCGCTCGCGCTGCGCCTCGTCGGCCTGCCGCCAGAGCAGGGCGACGCCGCCCACGCCGAGCAACGCGGCCCAGAACAGGGAGCCTGCGCCGAAGACCGCGTCGAGCAGCAGCACCGCGCCGACGGCGAGCACCCCGAGGACGTGGAGCGGCCCGACGTCGACGAGCCGCCGGATCCGACCCGGTCGGCGACCGTCACGGGTCGCGCCCTCGAGCCCCGGCGCGGACCGCTCGAACGTCTCGTCGGCGGGCAGCACCATCCACAGCGCGCCGTACAGGAAGACGCCGAGACCACCGAGGGTCGTCGTCAGCACGAAGAACGCCCGCACCCACAGCACCGGCACCGCCAGGTGGCGCGACAGCCCGCCCGCGACCCCGCCGAGGATCGGTGCGGAGGTGTCGCGGGTGGCGCGGCGCAGGTCGGGCTGGAGCGTGGTCATCGTGTGATCCATCGTCACACAGCGGACCGGGGCCGACCATGAGGAACGACCCCGGTCCGACCCCCGAGCGGACCCTGAGCCCCGAGGGCGTCGGAGGGGGGATGATCAGGGTCGTCCCCGATGGTCCGGGGTCCCCCGACGCACCACGCTGGAGCCATGACCACGACACCTCCGCCTCCCGAGCCGCCCACCGAGCCGCCCACCGAGCCGCCCACCCAGCCGTTGGCCGGTGCGACCGGCACTCCGTCCGGCAGCACCGCCACCGATCCCGGCCCCCGCGTCACCCGCGACGAGGTCACGGACCTCGGCCGGCTGCGCCGCAGCGTCACCGACCGCAAGGTCGCCGGCGTCGCGGGCGGCCTGGCCCGCCACCTCGACGTGGACCCGTTGCTGCTGCGCGTCGGCTTCGTCGTGCTCGCGTTCTTCGGCGGCGCCGGCCTGATCCTGTACGCCGCCTGCTGGGCGCTGGTGCCCGAGGAGGACCGGGAGCGGGCCCCCGTCAACCTCGACGAGCGGAGCCGGACCGTCGCCCTGGTCGCGCTCGGTGTGATCGCGGCGCTCGCGCTCGTCGGTGACTCGTGGGGCGGCGGCTGGTTCCCCTGGCCGCTCGCGATCATCGGGTTGATCGTGTTCGTCTGGCTCAACCGCAGCCGCGACCGGGACCGGGCCCGGGCCGCCGCTCCTGCGAGCGACCCCTACGCCGTCCCGTACGCCGCTCCCTATGCCGGTCCCTACGAGGGGCCCGTCGCCCCTGCCGGCCCGGCGTACGTCCCGCCGCCGCGCGACCCCCGCAAGCGCGGTCCCGTGCTGTTCTGGTTCACGCTGCTGCTGATCGTGGTGGCGGAGGGCGTCCTCGCCATTGCCGACGGCGCCGGCGCCCCCGTCGCCGACTCGGCGTACGCCGCCCTGGCGGTGGGAGTGATCGCGGTGATGCTCCTCGTCGGCTCCGTCATCGGCCGCGCTGGAGGCCTGATCGCCCTCGGCCTCGTGGCAAGCCTCGGCCTCGCCGCCGCGACCGCGTCGGACCGGTGGGACGGCGAGCGCTACGAGTACGTCCCCTCGTCGGGCGCCGAGGTCCAGGACAGCTACGGCATGGGTGACGGCACGCTGCTGGTCGACCTCACCAACCTCGACGACCCCGCCGACCTCGACGGTCTGAGCATCGATGTCACCGGCGACGTCGGCGAGATCATCGTCCGGGTGCCCGAGGACGCCAACGTCCGGGCCGACGTCGACATCGACGGACCGGGTGGCTACGACCTCTTCGACGGCCAGCAGCAGGGCGGCGGCTTCAGCAGCAGCACGACCGCCCAGTGGCGCGGCGCCACCGACGACCCCACCTTCAGCATCGACGCCACCCTCGAGGTCGGCCAGATCACCATCGAGACGGAGTGAGTGACATGAGCGAGCTCGAGAGCGACGACCGGCAGCCCGAGGGCACCGTGGCCGGCTGGCGGCACCCGGTCAACGTGAGCCACCTGGTCATGGGGATCGCCTTCGCGGGCATGGTCCTGGTCTGGGCGTTGATCGCCGGCGACGTGGTCGGTGAGGGGGACCTGCAGTGGCTGCTGCCGATCCCGTGGGTCAGCGCCGGCATCGCCGGCCTGGTCGCGATGGCCGTCGGCGCCCGTCGCCGGGCCCGACTGCAGTCCTTCTAGCCCCCTCCTAGGCTGGGCGGCGTGATCCTCGGGACCCTCGACCTCGCGCCCGCCCTCTCCCGACCGGACCTGCTCGGTGAGCCGGTCCGGTCGGCGCTGTCCGGCTGGGCCCACGCGGAGGCGGCGTACGTCGCGGAGATCGACCCCGACCTCGCCGACACCGCTGCCTGCTCGGAGGCCTACGCCGTCCCTCTCGACGCCGGCGCCAACTGCGTCGTCGTCGCCGGGCGCCGCGACGGCGAGGAGCGGGTCGCCGCCTGCCTCGTCCGCTCCGACACCCGCGCCGACGTCAACAACCGCGTCAAGCGACTGCTCGACGTCCGCAAGTGCTCGTTCCTGTCGATGGAACGTGCCGTCGAGGAGTCGGGCATGGAGTACGGCGGCATCACCCCGGTCGGCCTGCCGATCGGCTGGCGGCTGCTCGTCGACGAGCGGGTGACCACGACCGACCTGGTGCTCATCGGCTCCGGCGTACGCCGCTCGAAGCTGGTCCTGCCCGGGCGGGTGCTGGCCGACCTGCCGAGCGCCGAGGTCGTCGAGGGACTCGCCCACTGACGTTCACGGGCCCGCCACCTCGGGCTCACGGGGCCGTCGCACCGGACGCGCAGGCTGGAGCCATGACGCTGACCCCGCGTGACCTCGTCCTGGCCGCCGCCTTCCTGCTGGCCTACCCGCTCGTCATCTCGCTCACCGCCTGGGCCGCCGGCTCCTGAGCGGGCCTCCCCGGGCGCTGTAACGCCGGGTTACCAGCTGTTCCCACGAGGTTGCACCACCGTGGGAACAGCAGTAACCCGGCGTTACAATAACTCCGGCCGACACCCTTGCGATCGTGACAGCGCTACTGTCACGATGAGGCAGTGAAGCTCTCCTACACCCTGATGTACGACGGCAACCCGCGCGCCGCCGCGGACCAGGTGGCCGACCTCGAGAAGGCCGGGATCGACGTGGTGTGGGTGGCGGAGGCCTACGGCTTCGACTCCCCCACGCTGATGGGCTACCTCGCCGCCCGGACCGAGACGGTCGAGATCGGCTCGGCGATCCTCAACATCTACTCCCGCACCCCGAGCACCCTGCTGCAGACCGCCGCCGGCCTCGACAACGTCTCCGGCGGCCGCGCGATCCTCGGGCTCGGTGCGAGCGGGCCGCAGGTGATCGAGGGCTGGCACGGCGTTCCCTACTCCAAGCCGCTGGCCCGCACCGCCGAGATCGTCGACCTCGTGCGCCGCGGCCTCCGCCGCGAGAAGCTGACCAACGACGGCACCTTCACGCTCCCGCTCACCAAGGAGGACGGCGCGGTCACCGGCCTCGGCAAGCCGTTGAAGATCCTCACCCACCCCGAGCGCGACACGATCCCGATCTGGATCGCAGCCCTCGGCCCCAAGTCGGTCGAGCAGTGCGCGAGCATCGCCGACGGCTGGATCCCGCACCTGTTCCACCCCGAGAAGTCCCACCTCGTCTGGGGTGACGCCCTCGCGGCGGGCGCGGCCACGCGCGACCCGGCTCTCGGGCCGCTGCAGATCACCGCGGGCGGCATGGTCGCGATCGGCGAGGGGCCGGAGACCAAGGCGCTGCTCGACTTCGCCCGCCCGCTCTTCGCGCTCTACGTCGGCGGCATGGGCGCGAAGGGCAAGAACTTCTACAACGACGTGGCGAGGTCCTACGGCTACGAGCAGGAGGCCGAGGAGATCCAGGACCTCTACCTCGCGGGACACAAGAAGGAGGCGGAGGCGAAGGTGCCGACGGAGTGGCTCGAGGCCTGCAACCTCGTCGGCCCCGCGTCGTACGTCAAGGAGCGCATCGCGGCCTTCACGGAGGCCGGCGTCACCCACCTGACGGCCATGCCGGCGAGCGACGACCCGGCCGCGACCGTGGGCCAGCTGAAGGAGATGGTGTCGTGAGCAGCGTCTACGACGACGAGCACGAGGACTTCCGCAAGACCGCCCGCACCTTCTTCGAGCGCGAGGTCGCGCCCCACCACGACCAGTGGGAGAAGGACGGCATCGTCCCCCGCGAGGTGTGGCTCGCCGCCGGCGAGGCGGGCCTGCTGTGCTTCGACGTCCCCGAGGAGTACGGCGGCGCCGGCATCGACGACTTCCGCTTCAACGTCGTGCTCTCGGAGGAGCAGACCCGCAGCGGCGCCAGCGGACCGGGGTTCTCGGTCCACAGCGACATCATCGTCCCCTACCTCACCAGCCTCGGCACGCCAGCGCAGAAGCAGCGCTGGCTGCCCGGCTGCGTCAGCGGCCAGATCATCACCGCCATCGCGATGACCGAGCCCGGCGCCGGCTCGGACCTGCAGGGCGTGCGCACCACGGCGGTCGACGCCGGCGACCACTACGTCGTCAACGGCTCGAAGACCTTCATCAGCAACGGCATCAACGCCGACCTGGTGGTCGTGGTCGCCCGCACCGACCCCGAGGCCGGCCACCAGGGCATCAGCCTGCTCGTGGTCGAGCGCGGCATGGAGGGCTTCGAGCGGGGCCGCAACCTCGAGAAGATCGGGCTGCACGCCCAGGACACCGCCGAGCTGTCCTTCACCGACGTCCGGGTGCCGAAGACCAACCTGTTGGGCGAGGAGGGCCAGGGCTTCCTGTACCTGATGCACCACCTCCCCCAGGAGCGGCTGATCATCGGCGCGCAGGCGGTCGCGGCGATCGAGGCAGTGGTGGAGATGTGCCTCGACTACGCCAAGACCCGTGAGGCCTTCGGCCGCCCGATCGGCACCTTCCAGCACAACCGGTTCCTCGTCGCCGAGATGGCCACCGAGGCGAAGGTCGCGCGCGCCTTCCTCGACGACTGCGTGCGCCGCCATCTCGACGGCGAGCTGACGGCGGTCGACGCTGCGATGATCAAGTGGTGGACCACCGAGCTCCAGAACAAGATCGTCAACCAGGGCGTCCAGCTGCACGGCGGCTACGGCTACATGCTGGAGTACCCCATCGCCAAGGCCTACCTCGACAGCCGGATCTCGACGATCTACGGGGGCACGACCGAGATCCAGAAGGAGATCATCGGCCGGAGCCTCGGGATCTGACGCACTGATGGCAGGCTTCCCGAGGCCGGGTGACGAGTACGGCGGGCGCTACGAGATCGTCCGCGAGCTCGGCCACGGTGGCGTCGGCATCGTCTACGAGGCCCACGACCGGGTGCTGGGGCGCCCGGTCGCGCTCAAGGTGGTGCTGCCCTCCGTGCCCGAGCGCGACGCCTACCAGCGCCGGCTCGCCCGCGAGGCCTCCGCCCTGGCCCAGATCCGCTCGCGCCACGTGGTCGGGATCCACGAGTTCGGCGAGCACCACGACACCGTCTACGTCGTCACCGAGCTGTTCCCCGACGGCACCCTGCAGCGCTGGCTGGCGACCCACGGACCGCTGCGCCGCCGGGAGGCGCTGGTGCTCGTCGCCGCGGTCTGCGAGGCGCTCGCCGACGCCCACGGCACGGGGGTGGTCCACGGGGACGTGAAGCCGGGCAACGTGCTCGTCTGGGACCGACCCGAGTCGCTGGTGCCCTACCTCTCGGACTTCGGCATCGCCGTCGACACCGGCCAGGACCTCGCACCCAGTGGCGCGCTGGCGGGCACGCCGGCCTGGATGGCACCCGAGCGGCACTTCGGCCACCCGGCCGACGAGCGGGGCGACGTCTACGCCGTCGGTTGCCTGCTCTGGGCGACGCTCACCGGCACCCCGCCGTACGCCGGCACCGACTTCGCGATGATGAACGGCCACATCAACGACCCGGTGCCCCAGCGGCGCACGGGCGACCCGGTCGACGACGACCTCGACTCGCTGCTCCTCGAGGTCATGTCGAAGGACCCCGAGCAGCGCCCCACCACCGACGAGGTACGCCGCCGGCTGCTCGACCTGGTCGCGGCGCTCGACGCCCCAGCCGCCGAGCAGGCGACCCAGGCGCGCACCGGTCCGCTGCTCGTCGCCGCCCTCGTGCTGGTCGTGCTGGCGGTCGTCGTGGGCGTCGTCGCGCTCGCGCTGGGCTGATCTCCGGCCGACGACCGCGAGGTCAGCTGTCGGTGGCGGCGTACGACGCGGCGTACCGTGTCGGCAGCTGTGAGGCGTGGGTGTCGCGGCCCTGCACGAAGCCGCGCGCCGTCGCGCGGCGTACCTGGTCGAGGTGGCGCTCCCAGCGGGCGACGACGGGCTGCTCGAGGTCGACCTCGAGCAGGCTGCCGTCGGCGACCCGCACCGGGGTGCCGTGGGTGACGGACCGGGCGAGGGTGAGCGCGTGGTCGGCGATCCGGGCCGCTCCGAACCCCTCGGGGCTCAGGCAGAGCGCCTCGAGCCGGCCCTGGGCGGCGTGCAGCATCCGGGCGAGCTCGACGGCGCCGTCGGGGCCGAGCAGGGCGCGCGGGTCCTCGACCTGGAGCTCGAGCCTGATCCCGCCCCTGACGTGCTTCTCCACCCGCTCGGCGACGTGGACCATCGCCTCGACCTGGGCGGTGCCGGTGACGTCGCGGAAGGTGAGGACGAAGCCGTCGGGGACCTCGCCGACGGCGTCGAGGAATCGGGCGAGGGTGCGGATCGAGCGCTGCCGGCTCTCGGGACCCAGCGAGGGCACCCGGATCCCCGACGAGGGCGGGAGGCCACCGGCGTCGGCGACGCTGCGCCAGGCGGCGGCACTGCGGTCGACGACCCGGTCGCCGGTCCAGGTGGTGAAGTCGAGGCGCAGGTCCTCCACGGGCTCGCTCGCGAGCTTGTCGAGGACCCGGCCCATGAGGGCGTCGTCGCCCCCGAGGACGGCGAGGAACTCCTCGGCGTGCTCGAGGATGAGCTGCTCGGCCTCGCGACCGCTGTCACGCAGGTGGTCGGTGTGGAAGTCACCGGCGGCGACGTACAACGTCTGGATCGGCCCCCGACCCGATCCGGTGCCGGGGAACTGCCTGGCGGAGGCCTCGTCGGCGTCGGCCAGGAGCTCGTCGACCTCAGCGGTCAGCCCGTCCAGATCCATGGAACGACACCTTAGTGGTGCTCAGGCGAGCGCCAACAACCCGGACAGCACCAGCCCGGCGAGGGCGCAGGCGCCCAGGGTCCGCAGCGCCGACCAGCGGAGCCGGAAGACCATCACCAGGGCCAGCGCCGTGAGCCCGAGGGCGGCCGGCTGGACCGATCCGAGGACCGGCAGCTCGAGGGCGAGCGGGCCCGCCGACAGCGCCCGGGTGTCGGCGAAGAGCGTGTGGAGCGTGAAGTAGACCGCGAGGCTGGCGATCACCCCGACGACGGCCGCGGTGATGCCGGACAGGGCGGCGGCCAGCCCGCGGTGGTGCCGCAGCCGCTCGACGTAGGGGGCGCCGAGCAGGATGAACAAGAAGCACGGGACGAACGTCACCCAGGTGGTGACCAGCGCCGCGAGGACGGCCGCGACCCAGGGGTCGAGGGAGCCGGGGTCGCGGTAGGCGCCGACGAACGCCACGAACTGCACCACCATCACCAGCGGACCCGGCGTGCTCTCCGCCATCGCGAGACCGCGGACCATCTCGCCCGGGGCGAGCCAGCCGTAGACCTCGACGGCCTGCTGCGCGACGTAGGCGAGCACCGCGTACGCGCCGCCGAAGGTGACCAGCGCCGCGCCGCCGAAGAAGACACCCTGGTCGACGAACACGCTGCTGCGGCCGAACACGATCGCGAGCACGACCACCGGCGCCACCCACAGCACCACCCCGGTGACGAGCACGAGGAGCGAGCGGCGGGCGGACGGCGGCTCGGCGTGCAGGGCGTCGTCCGCGATCAACGGCGCAGGTCCGTCCTCCTCGCCCGCGGGTGCGGGCCTCGGGACGACGTCGACTCCGCTGCGGGCCAGCAACCAGCCGGCGAGCGCCGCGGCCGCCACGACGGCCGGGAAGGGGACGCCGAAGACCGCCAGCGCCACGAACGCCGCGACCGCCAGCGCCACGAGTGAGCGGTGGCGCAACGCCTTCGTCCCGACCCGCCACAACGCGCTCACCACGATCGCGATCACCGCCGGCGCGACCCCGAGGAAGATCGCGTCCACCCAGGCGGTCTCGCCGTACGCGACGTAGGTGCCGGACAGCACCAGCAGCGCGACCACGCCGGGCAGCACGAAGAGGATGCCCGCGACCAGGGCGCCACGGACGCCGTTGAGGAGCCAGCCGACGTACGTCGCGAGCTGCTGCGCCTCGGGTCCCGGCAGCAACGTGCAGTAGGACAGCGCGAACAGGAACCGCTGGTGGCCGATCCACCGCTTCTCCTCGACCAGCACGCGCTCCATCACCGCGATCTGGCCTGCCGGGCCGCCGAAGGTCTGCAGCGAGATCAGGAACCACGCCTTCGTCGCGACCCGCAGCGGGAGCACGTCCGTGGTGCGTCTCTGCGTGCCCATGCGCAAAGTCAACCAGTTCGGTCTACTTCGTGTCACGCGTGGGGCACCTACGCGGCATGAGCGAGGGTCTCCGAGCGCACGTTCCGCGGCAGATCAGTTACAGCCGACGGTCTGCAGGTTGGGACGCTTCGGTCGCCGTGGCGCAACGCTCCATCGCCGACAAGCCGCTCTTGTGCATCAACCATCCGCCGATCACCAGCAGCGCACCGAAGGCCAGGAAGCCGAGGTCCCACGCCAGAGGTGAGCCCACGTCATCGCGAACGTGGTGCACGCCCAGGAGATGGTGGTCGATGACGCCCTCGACCAGGTTGAAAATGCCCCAGCCCGCCAGGACCAGACCGAAGTGGAAGGACCAGCTCGGGGCAAAGCGACCCTCGCGCCAAGCCTTGATGGCTGCGATCGAGCCAGCCAAGAGCAAGAACCACGTAGCCACGTGGAAGAAGCCGTCAGCCAGCGTGTTCACTTCAAGGCCCGCCAGGGTGTCGGTCGGATAGCCCTCGACGTGACTCACCATGTGGTGCCACTGAAGTATCTGGTGCAGCACGATGCCGTCTACGAAGCCGCCGAACCCGAGACCGTAGAGCACTCCGGCTGCCTTCGACGGCATCCTCGGTGTGGGTGTCCCTGCACGCGAATCCATGGCTAGCTCGTACCCCCACGACTCTCCGGAATGCCCACTCATCGGCTGCTAGTTCCATTGACCCCACGGCCGGGTTCTGACGAGTCTCGGTCGAGGTGTCCGGGATTGTCGCTCTCACATCGGCTGCCCACCTGCGGGTGTGGCTCTCTCATGGCCTGCGTGGTCCCGGGCACCGCTGGGTCGGAGTGGCTCAAGAAGGGATTGCTCAGCTCATAGCAGCGGTGCCCTCTCGACCCGTCCCATTGGAGCGGATCGAAGGAGCAGCAGATGAAGAAGCCGTCAGCAACAGGTGAGCGGGTGGTGGCGGGATGGACCCGCACAAGCGGTCGGTCACGATCGAGGTGATGACCGCCGACGAGACTGTCTTGGATGGTGGCCGGTTTGCCACCGACACGACCGGCTTCACAGCGATGCTCGACTATGTGAGCCGCTGGCCCGACCGCCTGTGGGCGATCGAGGGATGCAACGGCATCGGTCACCACGTCGCCATGAGGCTGCTCGCGGCCGGCGAGGACGTCGTCGACGTGCCGCCGAAGCTCTCAGCCAGGGCGCGGGTCTTCTCCACCGGCCAGGGCCGCAAGACCGACGCCACCGACGCCCACTCCGTCGCGCTGGTCGGCACCCGAATGTCCGGGCTGCGGCCGGTCGTGCGAGACACCGACCTGGAGGTGTTGCGAATGCTGGTCGACCGACGCCGCTCGCTCGGTGAGGAGCACACCCGCAAGGTGTCCCAGCTGCACGCCCTGTTGCTGGAACTCCTGCCCGGCGGGGCGAAGAAGGACCTCACCGCCGCCCAAGCCAAGGCGCTGCTCGCGAAGATCCGGCCCTGTGACGTGGTCGGGAGGACCCGCCGCCGGCTCGCGGCCGAGCTGGTCGGTGACCTCGAGCAGATCTACACCCGCCGCAAGGCCGCGGACAAGGAACTCAAAGCGTTGCTCGCCCAACCGGCACCGGCCTGATGGGCCTGCACGGCATCGACCCCTCCGGTGCCGCCAGGCTGCTGGTCGAGGTCGGTGACATCACCCGGTCCCCCGACCGCAACCACTTCGCGTCCTGGACCGGCACCGCACCCATCGACGCCTCCTCCGGCGACCACGTCCGCCACCGGCTCTCGCGCGGCGGGAACCGCCAGATCAACCGGGTGCTGCACATGATGGCCGTCGTCCAGCTCCGCAACGACACCCCCGGCCGCGCCTACTACGACCGCAAGAAGGCCGACGGCAAGAGCCCAAACAAGGCCATGCGCTGCCTGAAACAACGCCTGTCCGACGCGGTCTACCGCACCATGCCCGACGACCTCACCAAGACGACCAGGCAGCGTGAGGTGACGGGCCCGGGAGGGCAACGAGGCAACGACTCTGACTCCAGCGCGACCGGCTCACAACCTCATCACCGGCTCTTCGGACAAGCCACTCCGGGACCCGTCGACCCTCAGCCTCAACCCGGCCTCCCCAAGGTGTCTTGACACAGAAGGGAGCCATGAGCGTGCGGTTCACACGGCCTGCTTGACGCTGGTTCGCTCCGGCCGAGCTGGCGTCAGCGTCTAGCAGGTCACGATGGGGTCACGATGCTCAGAGCCCTTGTGGACAAGGGATTCTGGGACCCGGAGCTGTCAGTGGGTCCGGGTTGGATGAGGTATGGCCATCGCACCGCTCCCCTACCTGACACCCGCCGGTGTCGTGGCCGGAGCGCGTGACGACCTGGGCGGTCTCACCGAAGTCTTGTGGTCCGCGCGCAGGTCCAGCGAGCTGGTCGCCGGAGTCGAGGAGCTGCAGCGGCTCAAGTCCGCTGCTGCCGCACTCGAGGCCCAGCTCCTCGCCGAGATCGACCACCGGAACGTCTCGAAGACCGAGCTTGCCTGGGCCTCCACTGCCGACTGGTTCACCCACTGCGCCGGCACCACCCGCAGCCAGGGGAAGCGGACCGTCGAGCACGCCAGGCGGCTCGTCGCCGAACAGGCCGCGACCTTGGACGCGTTGCGCGACGGTGTCTTGTCCGCGGAGCAGGCCGGCGTCATCGTCGACGCGGTCGAGCAGCTCCCCCTCGCCGCCGATCTCCGTCACCGTGGTGAGCAGGCGCTCCTGACAGAGGCGGGACGGTTGAACGCGACCGACCTGCACCGCACCTCCCGCCACCTCATCCACGTCGTCGACCCCACACGCGAGGAACGCCAGACCGAGGCCGCGATGGACCGGGCGGACCGCCGCGCCCACCTCGGCCGCGGCCTGTCGATCACCACCGACGGCTGCGGCGGGATCCGGCTCCGTGGCAGCGGCACCGTCGAGGACGGCGCCACGCTGCGCACCGCCCTGCTCGCCCTCTCCGCGCCCGTATCCACCATCGATCCCGAGACCTGCGAGGAGCAACCCGACCCCAGGGATCACGGCGCCCGGCTCTGGGACGCGCTCGTCCACCTCGCCCAGCACGCCCTCGACACCAACGCTGTCCCCCACAGCCACGGCTCCAGACCACGCGTTTCAGTCACGGTCAGCCACGACGACCTCCACGACCAGACAGTTGGCCCGGGACAGGGCGTGACCGAGGACGGGCTCGACCTCGCCCCCTCCGCGGTCCGCCGGATGGCGTGCGACTGCGACCTGATCCGGATCCCGCTCGATGCCGACGGCTGCGTCCTCGACGTCGGCCGTACCCGCCGGCTCGTGACCCCGGCGATCTGGACCGCCCTCATCGTCCGCGACGCCCACTGCGCGTTCCCCGGCTGCTCACGGCACCCGGTGATGTGCCACGCCCATCACATCCGCCACTGGTTCGACGGCGGCCCGACCTCCCTCGACAACCTGGTCCTGCTGTGCGGGCACCACCACCGCACCGTCCACCACACCCCCTGGCACGTCCGCCTCGGAACCGACCGACGACCCGAGTTCAAGCCACCACCCAAGCACGGCCGACCACCACCCGACTGGACCCGAGTTCGACCACGACTCGAATGAGCTGGGGACCGGTCAGCGGGGCGGTGCGAGCCGACCCCGGCCGTGGCAGTGCAGCCACCACCCGACGATGAACAGGCACGCCGCGACGACCAGGAACCCGACGTCCCACGACAGCGGGCCGCCGAGGTCTTCGCGCACCTGTGGATGCCCAGCAGGTGGTGGTCGACCAGCCCCTCGAGGAGGTTGAAGGCACCGCAGCCGAGGTGGAACGTCCAGCTCGGGACGAGCCTCCCCTGCTGCCACTGCGCCAGCGTCACGACGGCCGCACCCACCACGACGAGCAAAGACGGCGTGGACCCGTCGGCCAGGGCGTTGATCTCCAGGCCCGCCCCGGTGGTGACCGGGTAGGCGTCGGCGTACCTGGGCAGCGCTGCCCTCAGCCCTGGAGCAGCGTGCGGGCTACTCCCACTCGATCGTGCCGGGCGGCTTGGACGTGATGTCCAGGGTGACCCGGTTGACCTCGGGCACCTCGTTGGTGATCCGGGTCGAGATGGTCTCGAGCACGTCGTAGGGGACGCGCGCCCAGTCAGCGGTCATCGCGTCCTCGGAGGTCACCGGCCGCAGCACGATCGGATGACCGTAGGTGCGGCCGTCGCCCTGGACGCCGACGGAGCGGACCTCGGCGAGCAGCACGACCGGGAACTGCCAGATGTCGCGGTCCAGGCCGGACTTCGTCAGCTCCTCGCGGGCGATCGCGTCGGCCCGGCGCAGCAGGTCGAGCCGGTCGCGGGTGACCTCGCCGATGATCCGGATGCCGAGCCCGGGGCCGGGGAACGGGTGGCGCCACACCATGCTCGGCGGCAGGCCGAGCTGCTCGCCGACCTTGCGGACCTCGTCCTTGAAGAGCGTGCGCAACGGCTCGATCAGCTCGAACTGCAGGTCGTCGGGCAGCCCGCCGACGTTGTGGTGGGACTTGATGTTGGAGGTGCCGTGGCCGCCGCCCGACTCGACGACGTCGGGGTAGAGCGTGCCCTGGACGAGGTACGCCGTGGCCTGCGCGCCGGAGGCGAGGTCACCGAAGACCCGGACCTCGGCCGCCTCGAAGGTGCGGATGAACTCCCGCCCGATGATCTTGCGCTTCTCCTCGGGGTCCGACACCCCGGCGAGCGCGTCGAGGAACTGGTCGGTCGCGTCGACCACGTCGAGGTCGCTGAAGACCTCCTCGAAGTCCCGCTTGACCTGCTCGGTCTCGCCGAGCCGCATCATCCCGTGGTCGACGTAGACGCACGTGAGCCGGTCACCGATCGCGCGCTCCACGATCGCGGCGGCGACGGCGGAGTCGACCCCGCCGGAGAGCGCGCAGATCGCGCGGCCCTCGCCCACCTGCTGGCGGATGATCTCGACCTGCTCGTCGATGATGTTGAGCATCGTCCAGGTCGGCCGGCAGCCGGCGATCTCGAGCAGGAAGTGCTCGAGCACCCGCTGGCCGTGCTCGGTGTGGAGCACCTCGGGGTGCCACTGCACGCCGGCGAGACCGCGACCGACGTCCTCGAAGGCCGCGACCGGGGTGCCGGTCGTGGAGGCGAGCACGTCGAAGCCGGCCGGCGCCGCGGTCACCGAGTCGCCGTGCGACATCCAGACGGTGTGCTCGGTGGGGAGGTCGGCGAGCAGCGTTCCCGGCGCGGTGACGCTGACCCGGGTCCGGCCGTACTCCCGGGCACCGGTCGGCGCCACCTCGCCGCCGAGGCCGCTGGCCATCAGCTGGAAGCCGTAGCACATCCCGAAGACGGGGGTGCCGGCCGTGAAGATGGTCGGGTCGATGCCGGGTGCGCCCTCGGCGTACACGCTGGAGGGACCTCCGGAGAGCACGATCGCCTTCGGCTTCCGGGCGAGCATCTCCTCGACCGGCAGCGTGTGGGGGACGATCTCGGAGTAGACCTTGGCCTCGCGGACCCGGCGCGCGATGAGCTGGGCGTACTGCGCGCCGAAGTCGACGACGAGAACCAGGTCGTGGTCGGGCGTCTCCGTCATGGGCGCGAGCCTATCGGTGGGTGCAGGGCGCTCGATCTGCCGGTGCCGAGGCCACCTCAGGACATGACCAGGGCCCGACCGGGGAGGGAGGTTGGCCGGGCCCTGGACGTCCACGACACCGCTGGTGGGCGGGTGGACCGGTGACCCGGCACCGGGAGGGAGCAACGGCCGGGTCTGTCCTGCCCAACGAGGGCCGCGGAGGGGGGTTACGTGCGGTTCCGGATCTTTCTCGCGAGTCTCACGACACGTCGACGATCGGCAGCCGCAGCGCGCCCGGCGCCGAGTCCGGCACCACCGGGAGTGCGGCGGGACCGGGGCGATCCGCTCGTAGGACTCCCCCAGCGCCGGTCGCGGGTCGGGCTCGCCCTTGTTGGGCCAGAAGGCCATCGCCCGCTCCGCCTGGGCGGTGATCGTCAGCGACGGGTTCACGCCAAGGTTGGCCGAGATCGCCGAGCCGTCCGCGACGTGCAGGCCCGGGTAGCGGTAGACCCGCTGGTAGGGGTCGATCACGCCCGACTCGACCGAGTCGCCGATCGTGCAGCCGCCGATGAAGTGGGCCGTCAGCGGCATGTTGAACGGCTCCCCGATGTTGCCGCCGGGGATGCCGCCGATGACCTGCGCCATCCGGCGTACGGCCTCGTTGCCGGCGGGGATCCACGTCGGGTTCGGGGCGCCGTGGCCCTGCCGGGAGGTCATGTGCCAGTGACCGGTCAGCCGGCGGCGCTCGCCGTACGTCGTGATCGAGTTGTCGAGGCTCTGCATGACCAGCGCGATCACGGTCCGCTCGGACCAGTGCTTGAAGTCGAACAGGTCGCTGGACGTTGGCCCGTTGGGTCCACATCTCCCGGAGCCACATCCGCCAGCGCGGGACCACGAGGTCGCCGTCGGTGAGGACGGTCTGCAGGAACGCCATCGCGTTGTGGCCCTTGCCGTAGCGCACCGGCTCGACGTGGGTGTGCTCGTCGGGGTGGAAGCTCGAGGTGATCGCGACGCCCTCGGTGTAGTCGGTGGGGTCCGACTTCGGGGCGATCGCGCCGAGGATGGACTCGGAGTTCGTGCGTGAGAGGTGGCCGAGCCGCTCCGACAGCGCGGGCAGGTGGCCCTCGTCCTTCATCCGGTGCAGCAGCTTCTGGGTGCCGAGCGAGGCGGCGGCGAGGATCACGTGGTCGGCGGTGAGGGTGCGCGTGGTGCGCGGCGTCGTACGCTTCGCCTTGGTGAACTTCACGCGCACCTCGTAGCCACCCACGGAGCCGTCGGTGGAGCGCGGTGAGATCCGGGTGACCGTGGTCAGCGGCAGCACCTTCGCGCCCCGCGACTCGGCGAGGTAGAGGTAGTTCTTCACCAGCGTGTTCTTGGCGTTGTGACGGCAGCCCGACATGCACTCACCGCAGTTGATGCAGGTACGCCGTGCTCGGGCCGGCTCCCCCGAAGTAGGGGTCCGCCACGTCCTCGCCACGGCGCTGGCCGGGACCGCCGAAGAAGACGCCGACGGGGGTCGGGTGGAACGTGTCGCCGACGCCCATGTCGGCGGCGACCTTCTCCATCACGTCGTCGGCGGGGGTCCGGTAGGGGTAGTCGGTGACGCCGAGCATCCGCTTGGCCTGGTCGTAGAACGGCGCGAGCTCGGAGCGCCAGTCGGTGATGTGGGCCCACTGCGGGTCGCGGTAGAACGGGCCGAGCGGCTCGTAGAGGGTGTTGGCGTAGACCAGCGAGCCGCCGCCGACGCCCGCGCCGGCCACGATGAGGGTGTCGCGGACCGCGTCGATCCGCTGGATGCCGTAGCAGCCGATCGCCGGCGCCCAGAGGAAGTTCTTCACGTCGAAGGTGCCGGTGGTGAAGTCGTCGTCCTCGAGCCGGGGACCGGCCTCGATGACACCGACCCGGTAGCCCTTCTCGGTCAGCCGGAGTGCGCTGACCGAGCCGCCGAAGCCGGAGCCGACGACGAGGACGTCGTAGTGGGTGCGGATCGGCCACGGCGGCCTCGGGGTCCCCGCGGCGTTGTTCGCCGGAGGAGCGGAGCGGAGGAGTCGAAGAACGTCGTGGGGTGAGTT
>CAVWGQ010000003.1:0-9990 GCA_963754575.1 uncultured Actinomycetota bacterium
CCCTCGACGACTGAAAGCTCCGGGCCGGACCGGCGTGACCCGGAGGGCGCCGCTTCGTTGGGGCGGGTGGACGGCGGAGAGGGAGGTCGGCGTCCGGCACCACCCCCGACAGGCGGCCCGCACCGGGTCGCACCGCCTAGGTCGGCGTGACCCGCCGACGCCTTGGAGCTCACCTGATGCGTCCCACTCTCGGAAACAGACGACGTAGGCTCGCCCTCGTCGGCGCACCCGCCCTCGGTCTGCTGCTCACTGCCACACTCCTCCCCGCCTTCGGCCAGGCACCCGCCGCGCCGGGCCCGGACCCGGACACCTTCACCTGGTCCTTCCAGGGTGAGGGCGAGGAGCGCGTCGAGACCGCTGACTTCCGCGAGGGGGTCGTCGCACCGACCACTGCGCAGCGGGCCGCCGCCCGCGCGCTGGGCGCCGACACGGCCCGCTGGAACCAGTTCGGCACCCCGCGGGTCCTCTTCAACACCCGCGGCTACCTGTCCGCGCCCGCCGAGGGCGCGGCTGCCGACCTGGCCCGCGACTTCGTCGCCGACCACGCGGACCTGTTCCGCCTCTCCCCGGCCGGGGTCGAGGCCCTCGAGGTCGTCACCGACTCGCCGCTGCTGGACGGGCCCGCCCTCGTCCGTCAACAGCAGGGTGGGCAGGTCGCCACCGACGACGTCGCCCACGTGATCACGTTCCGCCAGACCTTCGCGGACGACCTCGTCGCCGGCTACGACGGCCTGCTCACGATCGGGGTCCAACGCGACGGCCGGGTGGCCTGGGTGTCCTCCTCGGTCACCGGTGACGAGCAGGTCACCGGCACCCGTTCCCTCGACGCCGTCGCCGCGATCCGTGCGGCTGCCGACGACGCCGGGCTCGACATGGGCGAGCTGTCCGCGCTGACCGACGAGGGCCCGTGGACGGCGTTCCGCTCCTCGCTCACCCGGGACACGCAGCGGGCGCGCCTCATGGCCGTGCCGACCCCGCAGGACGGCACCCGCCTCGCCTGGGAGACCACCCTGCTCGCTTCCGACCACGCCGAGCACGAGGAGGGCCATTCCCACGGCCCCGCGGCGTACATCAGCTTCGTAGACGCCCAGACCGGCGAGGTGCTGCTGCGCGACAACCGCGTCGACCACCTCGCCGAGGGCATGGCCGCACCCGGCAGTGCGATGCCGGCCGCGGCCCCGAGCGGTGAGCCCTTCACGGGGAGCACCGCCGACGCGGGTGCGTGCAGCACCGAGCGCCACGGCCCGTACGCCGTCGAGGACGGGACCGGCCAGATCAGCGTCGCCGCCGCCGCCACGACGCCCAACGGCACCGACGACGACATCACCATCAACCTCTACCGGGCCGGTCAGGACGCGCCGGTCGCCTCGCAGGACCTGTTGACCAGCCCCGAGGTGCTGACCTACTCCCCGGCCGGCGGGGTCCCCGCCGGGGACTACTCGGTCGAGGTCTGCGAGTTCACGCCCGCAGCGGGCTCGATCGGCTACACCGGTGCCTTCGGCGCGAGCGAGGGCGGTGGCGGCGGTGCGGCCACGCTGCCGCGGTGGCGCCAGTTCGAGTCCAACCCCCACTTCACGGACTCGAGCTCACCGGACGCCGACGTCCGCAAGCTGTGGTGCTGGATCAACGACAGCGCGGACTGCGACGAGCAGCAGAGCAACAGCGCCGCCCGCCTGCCGTGGGACGTCCTGGCCCCGGCCCTGGCCACCTTCACCACGCTGGGCAACAACGCCAGCACGGCGATCTCCGAGGTCAGCTTCGTCTCGCCCGACACGGTGGTCCAGCGACCGGTCAGCCCCGACCGCGCGTATGACTACCCCTGGGAGAACACCTGGTTCAGGTCCAGCTGTGACCCGGCGACGTTCGACCAGCCGGGCGGCAACGACGACGACGCCTCCGTCTCGAACCTGTTCGTCAGCCACAACCGGATGCACGACTGGAGCTACTACCTCGGCTTCACCGAGTTCAACTCCAACATGCAGGTGAGCAACTTCGGCAACACCGGCGCGACTCGGGAGAACGACCCGGAGGTCGGCAACGCACAAGCCGGACGGCGCACCTTCAACGGTCGTGACAACGCCAACCAGATCACCTTGCAGGACGGCATCGCGCCGATCACCAACCAGTACCTCTGGCAGCCGCTGGCCGGCGCGTTCTACGCCGCCTGCACCGACGGTGCCTACGACATGGCGGTGGTGGCGCACGAGTACGGCCACGCGATCAGCAACCGGATGATCGCCGGTCCCGACACCGGAACGGGTGGTACGCAGGGCCAGACCGAGTCCTGGTCGGACCTGATCTTCGCCGAGTACTTCCGCGGCAAGGGCATCTCCACCGGACCCGGCGCCAACCCGTACGCGCTCGCGCCGTACGTCTCCGGCAACAAGCAGCGCGGCATCCGCAACTACGGCATGAACCAGAGCCCGCTGAACTACTCGGACCTGGAGTACGACGGCAACGGCACGACCTCGCCGCACGCCGACGGCGAGATCTGGAGCGCCGTCAACTTCGACATCTCGGAGGCGCTGAACGACAAGTACGATGCGCGCTTCCCGTCCTCCGACGAGTCCCTGCAGCTCGACTGCTCGGAAGGCCGGCTGCCGGCGAACCAATGCCCCGGCAACCGGCGCTGGGCACAGATCATGTTCGACAGCTTCCTGTTGATGCCGACCGGCGCGACCATGCTGGACTCGCGTGACGCGATGCTGGCGGCCGATCGGCTGCGGATGGGTGGTCGCAACCAGGCCGTGCTGTGGCAGGAGTTCGCGCGGCGAGGCATGGGCGAGACGGCGTCCTCGACGGGTGACGCGGACCGTGAGCCCGTCCCGGGCTGGTCCTCGCCGGCGCAGTCGGACGAAGCGACGGTGAGCTTCCGCTCGGAGGCCTCACGCACGTCGGTCTACACCGGCGTCTACGAGGCCCGGATCTCACCGACCGCTGACAACGTCAAGGGCACGCCCACCGGCCGCACCGTGAAGTTCGTGCCGGGTCGCTACCAGTTCATCGCGCAGGCTCCCGGCCACGGCGCCGTGCGATTCACGCGGACCTTCGGTCCGGGCCAGGACGTCGTCGTCGACGTGCCGTTGCGCCCCAACCTGGCATCGGTGCACCACGGCGCGGTCGCAGTCGGTGACGGCATCAACCTGGAGGCGCTGATCGACGACACCGAGGAGACCAACTGGGCCTCCCTGGAGTCCGCCGGTACGGCGAGCGAGGGACGCGGCGAGGGCCAGCAGGTCCAGGGCCGTCAGGTGACCGTCGGGCTCGGCGACGAGCCGGTGCGGATCAACCGCGTCAACGTGAGCGCCGCGCTGCGGCCCACCGACGCCGAGGACGAGGACTCGGGCAGCCAGAGCCGATTCTCGGCGCTGCGCTCCTTCGAGATCCTGGTCTGTGACGCCACGCGCCGGGGCAACACCTGCACCGACGACGAGGCGGAGTTCGACGTCGCCTACCGCAGCGCGGCCGACGCCTTCCCCGGCTTGCGGCCCCGTCCGGCGGCGCCGGACCTGACACTGCGCTCCTTCCGGTTCGACGGCGTGGACGCCACCCACGTCCGGATCCGGGTGCGGGACAACCAGTGCACCGGTGGCCCGCTCTACCAGGCCGAGGCGAACCCCTCGAACGACCCGGTGTTCAGCAACCCGGACTGCGACAGCGAGGAGACCACGCCCGACCGGGCCGTGCTGTCGCCGCCGTTCGAGCAGGTCCGGATTGCCGAGCTGCAGGTCTTCGGCCCGCAGTAGCCAGCGTCACCCGCGAGAGCGGTCCCGTCGCCACGACGGGGCCGCTCTCGCGGTGTCGGGCCCTTCTCAGGCGAGGCGCCACATGCCGGGCTCGTCCTTCGCCAGCGTGCCGTCCTTGACGAGGGCGGCCCGCGCGCGGCGCGCGGCGTACTGCCACCGGGGCTCGCCGGTCGGGGTCAGCTCCCGGTCGCCCGCAGCCATGCGCCCGGACAGGCGCTCCTCCAGCCGGTCGAGGGCGTCCTCGGCCGGCAACGCGCCCCCGGCGTCCCGGAGCACCTCCACGATCAGCGTCGCGAGCTGCTCGGGCGGCGTCCACCGGCGGACGACAGGCTTCGACGGGGCCGGGGGCGCTGCCTGCTTGCGGACCCGGGGGGTCGGCGCGGGCTTCGCTGCGGGCGTCGGCGCCGGCCGCCCGTGGACGCACTGTGACAACGGGAGGTCGCAGAGGTCGCAGTAGTCGGTCGACGCGTTCATCGACGCGAGCCTAGCGAGGGGTCGTGGTCGTGGGCGCGGCGGACGGGGATCGTCCCAGAACCGGGTGTGAGGTCCGGCGCGCCGGGTTGTCACTGCCCTGGGAGCACGGCAACCAACGGGGGAACGATGGTCGACGTCATCCAGATCGTGGGGGCAGCTCGTCTGAGTCCCTGCTCGGTGACAAGCAGCGAGCGGCCCCGGTCAGGGGGTCGGGGCGTCCGACTCCAGGGTCACGGTGGCGGTCTGCTCCTCGCCGTCGCGCTGGAAGGTGATCGTCACCTCGTCGCCGGGTCGGTAGGAACGCACGGTCGCGATCAGCGAGTCGGCGCTGGTGATCTCCTCCTCGTCGACCCGGGTGATCACGTCGCCGCTCTGGAGCCCGGCCGCCTGGGCCGCGGAGCCGTCGGTGATCTCGCCGACCACGGCGCCGTCGCTGATCCGGACGGCGGTCGAGGTGGTGGCGGCGTCCTGCACGCCGATGCCGAGCCGCGCGTGGGCCGGGGTCTCGCCGGCGGCGAGGTCCTCGACGATCGCCATCACCTCGTCGATCGGGATCGCGAAGCCGAGGCCGATCGAGCCGGCCTGCGTGGTCGACGAGCCGCCGGACCGGATCGAGGAGTTGATGCCGATCACGTTGCCCTCCATGTCCACCAGCGGGCCGCCGCTGTTGCCGGGGTTGATGGCGGCGTCGGTCTGGATCGCCGGGTAGACGGTCGCGTTCCCCTCGGCGTCGGTGCCGACGTTCACGGGCCGGTTGAGAGCGCTGACGATGCCGCTGGTCACGGTCGCGTCGAGGCCGAAGGGCGACCCGATCGCCACCACCTGCTGGCCGACGTCGACGTTGCCCGACGTACCCATGGTCGCGGGGGTGAGGCCCTCGACGCCCTCGGCCTGGATCACGGCGGTGTCGGTGAGCGGGTCGGCGCCCAGCACCGTGGCGTCGGCGTGGCTGCCGTCGCTGAAGGACACCGTGATCCGCCCGCCCTCGCCGGCGCCCTCGACCACGTGGTTGTTGGTGAGGATCTGGCCGTCGGAGCTCAGCACGATGCCCGACCCGGAGCCCTCGCCCTCGCTGGTGGCGACGTCGATCTTCACCACGGACGGCAGCACCACGGAGGCGACCTGCTCGACCGACCCGTCGGTGGCGGGGGAGTCACCGGTGTCGACGACCTGGGAGGTGGTGCGGGTGCTGGTGCCGCCCGACCCGGTCGTCTCGTCCTGCAGGGAGTCCCACGCAGCCGCGCCGCCGACACCGGCCAGCGCGCCCACGACGAGGGCACCGCTGACGACGGCGGCCGCGAAACCTGCCCGGCCACGGCGCGGCGGCTGCGGCGTGGGGTGCGGCTCCTGCTGCGGGGGCGTGCCGCCGTACGGCGAGGAGTCGTGGGTGGGGAACGGGGGGAGGATGCGGTCGTCGGACATATTTCCACCCTGCCGGGCGCGGCTGTGAGACCCCTGAGAAGCCGCTGGCAGGGACGCAAGAACTGCGGTGGTGGGCCGGTGTGGCGTGCGCCACACTCGGCTGGCATGACCCTCGCTGATCCGACGTACGTCGACGACCGCCTCTCCCACTGGGCCGAGCACGACCCGGACGGCGAGGCGATGACCTACCTCGGCCGGACCTGGACGTGGTCGCAGTGGGACGAGCGCGTACGCCGCCTGGCCGGCGCGCTGCAGGCGCACGGGATCGGCCGCGGCGACGTCGTGGCCTTCCTCGACAAGAACCACCCGGCCTGCGTCGAGCTCAGCCTGGCGGCGGGCTCGTTGGGGGCGGCCAACGCCATCGTCAACTGGCGCAGCGCCGGCGACGAGGTGGACTACGCCGTGAACGACTCGGGCGCGCGGGTGCTGGTCGTCGGCAGGGAGCTGATGCCGCTGGTGGCGAAGATCCGCGACCGGCTGACGGCGGTCGAGAAGATCGTCGAGGTGACGCCCGACGGTGCCGAGGGCGACGCGTACGAGGCGTGGCTGGCCGCCTCGGTACCGGTGTCGCGGCCGGCGGACGTGTCACCCGAGGACACCTGCCCCGATGCCGATGCCGCTGCTGCGCGCGGCGATGCAGGCGTGGCCGGACACCGACTTCATCCAGGTCTACGGCCTCACCGAGGTGGGCGGCGTGATCACCCACCTGATGCCCGAGGCCCACCGCGACGCCGACCACCCCGAGCGGCTGGTCAGCGCCGGCCGGCCGATCCCCGGCGCCGAGGTGCGCGTGGTCGACCCGGGCACGCTCGAGGACGTGCCGACGGGGGAGCACGGCGAGCTGTGGTTCCGCACCCCGCAGCTGATGAAGGGGTTCCTGGGCAAGCCGGAGGAGACCGCCCAGGTGATCGCGGACGACGGCTGGTTCCGCACCGGTGACCTGGGCAAGGTCGACGAGGCGGGCTTCGTCTACGTCCAGGACCGGCTCAAGGACATGATCATCAGCGGCGGCGAGAACATCTACAGCCCCGAGGTCGAGCGCGTCCTGGCCGAGCACCCGGCGGTGATGGAGGTCGCCGTCATCGGCGTACCCGACGACACCTGGGGCGAGACCGTGAAGGCGGTCGTCGCCCTGCACGAGGGCGCCGCCGCCACCGAGCAGGAGATCATCGACCACTGCCGCGAGCACCTCGCGACGTTCAAGTGCCCCCGCAGCGTCGACGTCGTCGAGGCGCTGCCGCGCAACCCCACCGGAAAGATCCTCAAGCGCGACCTCCGCCGCCCCTACTGGGAGGGCCGCGACCGCCAGACCGTCTGAGCGGGTTGAGTTGCCAGCCCGCCGAGTCGAGTTGCCAGCCCGCCGACCCTGCGTGGCAACTCGATCCGTCCGGGTGGCAACTCAACGCCTAGGGTGCGGGCATGACGACCGCCCGGACCGTGCCGGTGACCACGGAGATGGACGGTGACGAGCTCGACGCCGAGGACGCCTGGCACCTCGTACGCCGCCACGGCATCCGCCGCGTGCTGGTCGAGTCGTTCGTGCGCTTCCGCTACGGCGACGGCTTCACCAACAGCCGGGCGCTGGCGTTCCAGACCTGCCTGGCCGTGGTTCCGTTCATGCTCGCCGTCACCGGCCTCGCGGCCGACATCGACGACAAGCGCTGGGCGAACGTCGTCGCCGCGACCGTCAATGCCATCGCCCCCGGGCAGGGGAGCAACGACGCGCTGGCTGCGGCGGCCGACGGGTCGGAGCGGAGCGGCGAGATCGCGCTGACCTTCGGACTGGTGTTCGCGCTGGTGTCGATGACCACGGCGATGGCGCAGGTCGAGCGCGGCACGAACCGGATCTACGGCATCCGCCGCGACCGGCCGGCGCTGTGGAAGTACGGCCGGGCGGCGGTCTTCACCGCCCTGCTGGCCGGACCGGTCGGGACCGGCTTCCTGCTCCTCGTCGGCGGCCAGGCCTTCGGCGACGCGATGGTGTCGGAGGGGGTCTGGTCCGAGACGGCGGAGACCTGGTGGGACGCACTGCGCTGGCCGCTCGGGCTGGTGCTGCTGGTGCTCGCGATCGCGGTGCTGCTCGACCACGCGCCGCGCCGCCGGCAACCGGCGCTGTCGTGGCTTGCGCTCGGTTCGATCATCGCGGTGCTGCTCAGCGCGGTCGCGACCGGCGGGCTGGCGGCGTACGTCACCGTGAGCGCGTCCTTCAGCTCCACCTATGGCCCGCTCGCCGGGATCTTCGTGCTGCTGCTGTGGAGCCAGCTGAGCGCGATCGCCGTCTTCTTCGGCGCCGCGGTGTGCGCGCAGCTCGAGGCGCTACGGGTACGGGCGGGGGCGCCGGTGTACGACGACCCGGGCCCGCCGCACGAGAAGGTCGTCTGAGCCGATCCTGCAACAGGATCGCGGGTCGGTGCGTTTGAGTGACGTGGAGGCGACGGCGGAACGACAGCGACAGGAGGTGGCGCGGGTGGCTGCCCCAGGTGGCGTGCCCGACTTCGACGAGTGGGTGGTCGCGCGTGGACCGGCGCTGCTGCGGCTCGCCCGGGTGCTGACCGGCAACGCCGCCGAGGCCGACGACCTGGTCCAGGAGGCCCTCGCGAAGGCCTGGCCCCGCTGGTCGCGGATCGGTGCGATGGCCGACCCGGCGGCGTACGTCCGCCGGATGGTGGTCAACGAGCACACCTCCTGGTGGCGTCGGTTCCGGCGCCGGGAGAGCCCCGAGCGAGCACCCGCCTGACGTCGCCGTCGAGGGCCCGGCCCCCGACGACCACGACCTGATCTGGGCCGCCTGCCGGCGGCTCCCCGAGGTGCAGCGGACCGCGGTGGTGCTGCGCTTCTACGAACAGCTGGAGTACGCCGAGATCGCCGAGCTGACCGGCGTCCGCGAGGGGAGCGTGCGCTCGCGCGTGTCCCGTGGACTGGCCGCGCTGCGGGCGGACCTGCGTGAGGACCTGGGAGAACGTGATGACTGACCCGCTCGAGGACCGGCTGCCCGGCGCCCTGCGCCGGCACGCGGGGGAGGACGACACGGTGGCGGGCCTGGCCGAGGGGGCCCGGTCGCGGGCCCGACGACGGGCCCGGCGGCGTACGACCGGGATCGTGGTGGGTGCCGCGCTCGCGGTGGTGGCGGTACCGGTCGGGATCGCGCTCACCGGCTCCTCACCGTCGGTCGAGCCCGCACCGCCCCCCGCCGCTTCGGACGGGACGCCGACGCCGGACGGCTCGGAGGCGCCGGCGAGCGACGGGACGCGCGTCGAGTCGTGGCGCGACCTCACCGTGTCGGTGCCCTCGTCGTGGGGCTACGGCGGCGGGACCGACTGGTGTGCCTCCGGGGGTCGCCTGGCCGACGGTCCGGACGTCGTGCGTCCCAGTGGGCTGGTGGCGTCGATCGGCTGCACCCCGCAGCAGGGCTACGGCGTCTCCTTCGTGGACGCCTCGGCGATCAGCTGGGCCCGCGACAGCGGCGACGTCTGGCAGTACGGCTGGGAGTCGCCGGGCCAGGTGAAGGTCTACCCGGAGGACGCCTGGCTCGGGCTCTTCCGAGTCGACGACCACGCGATCGTGGTCGTCACCGCCGACGAGGCGACGACCCGCACGGTGCTGGAGTTCGCGGCGCAGGTGGACGAGCGTGATCCGAACGGGTGCGCGGTCCGCGAGGGCGAGGACGCCGCCGCCGGCGACGGCGAGCGGTGGAGCGTCTGCCGGTACGCCGGGGACGGCTGGCTCGAGCAGAGCGAGCGCCTGCTGACACTCGAGCAGTCGCAGGAGGCGCTCGCGGCCGTGGAGGCGGCGCCCCGCGCGGCGGAGTCGGTGCCTTGCGGCGAGCCCGTGGAGCCGGACCAGAGCGGCAGCGTGGTCCTCGGCAGCGGCGCCGACCTCGGCTCGGTGACGGTGCTCTTCCAGCGGGAGTGCGCCTCGGAGAACGGGGTCTACCTCTCCGGCACGAACCGCCAGCTCACCGAGGACGTCCTCTTCTGGGCGCTGAGCCCGGGCTGGTCCGGGTCCGCCGACTCCGGCGTACCCCTGCCCGACCCGCTGCGGGAGCTCGGCGGCTGAGGCTCACCGGAGCGATGAGTACCGGCCGCCCGCCGGTCGGTAGGGACATGAGGATGCTGCGCGTGGGCGGTCCGGACGGCGTCGAGCTGTGGGTCGACGAGTACGGCGACCCGGGCGACCCCCTGGTCCTGCTGGTGCACGGGGCCGCGGCCTCGATGGAACCGGGACCCCCGGCGCCCCGGCGTACGACGCGGGCGCCTTGGAGCGCGACTGCGCCGACCTGGTCACCGCCCTGGGCGCGCCGGCCCACCTGGTCGGGCTGTCGATGGGCCGCGGGATTGCCCAGTCCCTG
>CAVWGQ010000004.1:0-290443 GCA_963754575.1 uncultured Actinomycetota bacterium
GGGTCCACGGTCGCTCGTGGTGGACCCGTCGGTCGGGACCGCGGCGTGGATCGACTGCGCCGGCCACCTGCCGTGGGGGCTGCCGGGCGACCAGCGGCTCGACGACGCGCGGTCGCTGGTGTGGGACCACGAGCCCCCCTCCTCCCCCGTTGTCGGCCACCCGGTCGCGCGGCTGCGGGTGTCAGCGGACGCGCCGGCGGCATCGCTGTCGGTGAAGCTCTGCGACGTCTTCAACGACGGCACCTCGGCGCTGGTGTCGCGCGGCTCGCTCGACCTCGCCTTCCGGTCCTCGCTGCACGGCTCGCCATCGCCGCTCGAGCCCGGGACCGTCTACGACGTCGTGGTGCCGCTCGACGCCTGCGCCTACTCGTTCGACACCGGCAAGCGACTGCGGGTGTCCGTCGCCGGGTCGGACTGGCCCAACACCGTCGCTCCCCCGGCACCGGTCACGCTGACGGTGCACGACGCCACGCTGGAGCTGCCGCTGCTGGAGGGATCGTGGCGCCCACCGACCTTCACGCCGGGCGCCGACTCGTCCTCGGAGTCGGTCGAGGGCGTCGAGTGGTCGGTCACCGACGACGTGCTGCGCCGGGTCACCACCGCCCGGACCTTCTCCGCCTCCGAGTACGCCGCGGCGTACGACGGGCAGGTGCTGGAGTCGTACGCCGGCCAGGTCTCGGTGGATCGTCGCAGCTTCGTGCAGACGGCACGCGCCGAGACGATCTTCCGGTTGGCGTGGCCGGACGCCACCTGCGAGGTCGTCGCGACGCTCGACCTCACCGTCGACGCGGCGGGCGTGACGGCGGACGTGGAGACCGTCGCCACCCGCGACGGGGCCGAGGTGCACCGGTGGCGCGGGAGACTGTGAGTCAGGCGGTGGCGGCCAGCCGGTCCAGCGTGCGTCGCGCCAGCCGGGAGAACGACGGGTTGGTGCGCTCGTAGTAGTGCAGGCCGCCGATGGCCATCTCGAATGCCCAGCCGCGCCCCCGTGCCCACGCGGCCTCGTCGAGCGCCATCGCCTCGCGGAACGCGGAGCGCTGCGGCTCCTCGAAGACCTCCCACGCGGGCTGCAGGTCGGCAGCCGAGTCGCCGACGGCGGGCGCCCCGATGTCGATCAGGCCGCTGAGCCGGCCGTCGGTCACGAGCAGGTTGCCCGGCATCGGGTCGCTGTTGATCCGCGTGGGCGGCCCGGGGTGGGCGGGCGCCGCGAGCGCTGTCTCCCAGAGGTGGGTGGTGACGGCCGGGTCCACCAGGTGGCGGCACCGCTGGATCGACCGCCGCACCCAGTCCGAGTCGGCCAGCGGGGAGCCGCCCCGACGGGTCCCGCTCCATCCCTGCCCGCGGACGGGCAGCGAGCGCTGCGCCCGCAGCACGCGCGCGAGGTCGAGGGCCAGTGCGTCGAGGTCGATCTCGGCGCCGCGGTCGAGCAGCAGGTCGAGCGACTCGCCCTCCAGCCAGGTCCAGACCGACCAGGTGCCGGGATAGCCCTCGAACGGTTCGCCGACCCCGACCAGCTGGGCGACGTCCAGGTCGAGCTGCTCGCCGAGCTCCTGCGCGTGCCCACGCTCCGCGTCGAGCAGGTCCGTGGCGTCGTCGCCGAGGCTCGGGACGAGGGGCATGCGGGCGAGCAGGTCGGCGCCGATCCGGTACGGCGCGACGACGGTGCCGGCCGAGCTGAGGCGGCGTACGTCGGGGCGGTGGAGGTGCGGCAGCTGGGCCACGAGCGCCGCGGCGACGTCCTCGGCGGGGACGGTCACCTGCCCCTCGTGCATCACTCGTGAAGCATCAGGGAGACCGGGACCGAGGTCCACCACATTTCGTCTGGTCCTGCGTCCACGAACGTACCTATCGCCCAGTTTCGGGCGATGCGTACGCCTGAGCTCCTGGTCCGCCCGCTCGTTGGGTACGTCCGTCGGCACGTCGCGCGCGGTCCTTGATCCCGGTGACGACCTCGGTCTTCGCGTCGGCGTAGGCGTTCATGTCCGGCCAGTCCTGCTCGACCAGGGCGCGCTTGGTGCGCTCGTATAGCGCGCGGTCGGCGGCGTCGCTGCGCAGCCGGTCGCGGAACAGCAGGTAGTCCTCGGCCGCCTCGGTGCCGACCGCCAGCAGGTGCACGTGGACGTCGCGGGCGGGCGTCCTCACGAGCCGGTGGCCCGGCTCGCGGACCCGGAGCTCGTAGCCGGCGGCGAGCAGCTGGTCGAGGTAGTCCTCCTCGGCGGTGAGGTCGTCGACGGTGACCAGGACGTCGATGATCGGCTTCGCCGCGAGCCCGGGGACCGAGGTCGAACCGATGTGCTCGACCTGCACGGCGACCGGGCCGAGGGCCGTCCGGATCCGCCGCTCGTGCTCGGCGTACTCCTCGCGCCAGCGGGGATCGTGGTCCACCAGTACGAGCTCGCGCTTCTCGGTGCCGCCGACGATCTCGACGCTCGTCACGTCCGGGCGGCAGGATCCACGTGCTGAGGTCATCGTGGGGAGTGTTCCAGAGCAGCCGGCTCCGTGGTCTGATGAGCGGCATGTCCGGTGACGGCGCGCGGTGGCTCTACTTGGCGCGTCATGCCGAGCCCGAGGCAGACGGGACCGGGCTGACCCCCCGGGGCCGGAGCCAGGCCGAGCACCTGGGCCGCCGGCTCGCCCACCTCCCACTGGACGGCATCACCCATGGACCGCTCCCCCGAGCATCGGAGACGGCGCGGGTCGTGGCGGAGCAGCTCGATCACGCTCCGTCGCTGGCCGAGCTCGACGTGGCCGGCGACTACGTGCCGCACGTGCCCGAGCGTGGCGAGGTGCCGGACGCCTGGGCGGACCTGGTCCACTCGGCCATGGCCGACGTGACCGAGGAGGCGGCCTCCCACGGTGCGGCGCTCGGCTCCCGGGCGATCGACCTGCTGGCCGGGCCCGCCACGGACGGGCGCGAGCACGTCGAGCTCGTCGTCACGCACGCGTTCACCATCGGCTGGCTGGTCCGGCACGCACTCGATGCTCCGCGCTGGCGATGGTGGCCGCCGACCCAGTGCCACGCCGGGCTGACCGTCATCAGGTACGACCTCGCCGGGCCATCCCTGGTGATGGTCGCGAACGACCTCTCCCACCTGCCGGAACCGCTGCGGTGGACCGGGTTCCCAGAGCAGCTGCGGCCTTGACTGGCGCACCTGTGGCCGGTCAGTCACGGAGGAGCTCGCCGAGCACGCGGGTGAGGGAGGCCGCCTCGGCCTCGTCGCCGTCGGCGACCACGCCGGCCAGTCCCGACAGGGTCTTCCACAGCGCCCAGCCCCGTCCCCGCGCCCAGCTCGCGTCGTCGACGCCGAGCCGGTCGCGGAAGGTACGCCGGGCCGGCGCGGTGAGCAGCGTCCACGCGACGGCCAGGTCGCAGGACGGGTCGCCGACCCCGCAGGTGCCGAAGTCGATGACCGCGACGAGCCGGCCGTCCGCCAGCAGCAGGTTGCCCTCGGCCAGGTCGCCGTGGAACCAGGTGTCCTCCCCGTCCCCCGGAGCCTCGAGTGCGGCCTCCCAGGCCGCTTCGGCCAGGTCGACGTCGACCAGCCCGGTCAACGTGTCGAGGGCCCCACGGGCTGTGGCGTCGTACGTCCGGAGCGTCGCGCCGCGGAACCAGTTGTGGATCCCTGGCTGCGGACCGTCCGTGGGGTCGATGCGCCGGAGCGCGGCGACGAACCCGGCCAGGGCCTGGGCGAGCTCCTGCTGGTCGGCGACGGCGGCGAACGAGGCGCGCTCCCCCGGCAGCCAGCGCTGGACGGTCCACGGGAACGGGTACCCCTCGCCCGGTACGCCGAGTCCGCACGGCGACGGGACCGGGAGCGGCAGGTGCTCCGCCAGCCGGGGCAGCCAGCGCTGCTCCTTCTCGACGGCGAGCGCGTACGCCGCGGCGCTGGGCAACCGGACCAGCAGGTCGTCGCCGAGGTGGAACGTGTGGTTGTCCCACCCACCCTGGCGGACGGGCGTGACCGGGAGGTGGGCCCACTGGCGGAACTGCTCCGCCACGAGCCGGCGGACGGTCTCCGCGTCGACGTCGATGCGTTCTGGCACCGGGCCCAGGTCCGGCACTGCCTGCGTGCCGGCGGTGTCGCTGTCGTTGCCCGAGTCCACGCGGGCACGCTAGCCGTGCTCCCTGAAGGGCGTCACTTGAGTTCCGACACGACGCTGGGCGCGAGCGTCTCAGGGGCTCCAGATACCCCCAACTGATCCGGGGCAGTCGACTAGGAGGGCGGAGCCGTTGCTGGAATAACCGGGCGAGCGCGACCGCAGAGGTTCGGCTGGAGGCGCACTATCAGCGACATGAGTGAGCGTCCGAGTCGCCTTGCGACTTGCTCGGCAGGTGAGGTGCAGCGGACTGACGCGTGCGCGAGCCCTGCGGAGGCAGCGCAGGTCTAGTCGCAAGCGCCGCGCATGCGGCCGATCTCAACGCCACGGCAGATCATCCGGATGCCGAGTCGACCATCAGGTGCACGCCGCACCTTGTCGACTCCACGGCCGCCCGACACGTATTCGCGACGCCTCGTGATCGAGTTGACGAAGACATCGTCGCCGCCCATGCCCCTGAGCCAGTCGGGCCCGCCCTTTCCAAGGTCCATGACGATGTCATCGCCGGGTCCGCCGCTGACGTCGTTGCTGCCCTTCTCGCCACTCGTATATCCGCCTGCGTCCCCGCTGACCTTGTCGCTGCCGACCCCACCCTTGAGGTGGTCTGATCCGTCGGCACCGTAGACGCGGTCATCGCCCGCCCCACCCCACAGGCGGTCCGTGCCGGAGTCGCCGTCAACGGTGTCGTCGCCTACCCCACCCCACAGGTGATCCTGCTCGCCCGCCCCCAGGACGGTGTCGTCGCCACGGCCACCCCACACGTGGTCGTCGTGCTGGCCGCCGTCAAGACGGTCATGGCCCGTTCCGCCGCGCACGTCACGGTGTACGCCGCCGCCCATGTAGTCATCGCCATCTCCGAAAACCGTCAGCCCCGGCGCACATGCGCAACCAACGACACTGTCGACCAACGTGTCCCGGCCGTAGTCACCATAGGAGTAATCATCGCCCTCGCCGCCCACAAGCGTTTCGGCGTATGCCCTACTGCCGCGCAGAGAGTCAGCGTACGGAGATCCGATGATGTTCCAGCGAACGTCATCCGGCACGTCATCCGGGTGCCCGAGGTCACCGACCATAGTGTCGGTGCCGTCGCCCCTGGCCCCAGAGCCGCTGACGACTTCAACACCCTGCGGAGCGTCCTGGAACGCGATGAAGTCCCCGCCGTGGTCCCCCCGTAGTCGAGACCACCACCATCGAAGTGGTCGTCACCAGCGCCCCCGTTCAAGACGTCCGGCCGCCACTCCGTGACGGTGCCATCCGCGGTGAACACGATGACGTGTTCTTCACCGTAGAGCCGGTCGTTACCCGCTCCACCGAGCAACGAGTCGCCGCCGTCGCCACCGCAGATCACGTCGTCGCCGCCGAGACCGTCGACGACGTCGTTACCGTCTTGGGCGTCAACGACGTCTGGCCCTTCGGTCCCGACGATGTGGTCGTCGGCGTCACTGCCCACAATCGTCGGCGCCGCGCATGGTTCCGCGGCCGCCCGGGCCGAGGCGGGCGGCGGCAGAAGCAACGCTCCCCCGATGACCACGGCTGAGATGACCCGAGCGGCGAAGCGCATGAAGTTCCCCGATTTCACAGCAACTAGTGACCCGCAGTTTCACACGTTCGCAGACGGTGGGTGCCATTGGGCGGCCGCACGTGGCGACTGAGTTCTCGGGCGACGCCCTTGAATAGCCACAGTCCTTTCCCTCATCGGTGTGACCGTGCCCAAGTCGGGTCGCACCCGTCACTGACGCGGGGCACAGTCGCTTCGGGCGCTGGCCGCGGCGACCCCCACCAGCCGGCGCGCCCGGGCGGTCAGCCGGCGAGCACGAAGTCAATGTGGAGTGCGGGGATGCGGTGGAGGCGGACCAGAGGTGGGGCGTGGGAGCGGTAGTGGTGCCCGGTGGGCAGGGTGGTCTCGACCTCGTGGCCGTCGGCACCGGGGACGGGCCCGGCGTGCCATCCGGGTGCTTGTTTGGCGTGGTTGCACGCCTCGCAGAGAGTCCCTGGCCGTTGGCCGCCGACGTGGCGCCCCCGCCTGCGGCGTCGTGGGCGTGGTCGGTGTGGCGCACCGGGGCGTGGCACCAGGGGGTGCGGCAGACCTGGTCGCGGAGTCGGATGAACCGGGCCAGGGAGGGGAGGAACCGGCGGGCGCGGGTGTCCATGGTGAGGAGCTCGCCGGTGGTGGGGCTGGTGTAGAGCCGGCGCAGCCAGAGGTCCTCGCGGGTGGTGCAGGCGTGGGCCATGATCTCGCGGGCGAGCTCGGCGGGGATCGGGCCGTAGCCGGTGAGGTGGGCGGGGTCGTCGCTGTCGCCGAACAGGCTGGCGTCGGTCATGACGAGCCCCAGGTCCACGCCCACCCCGGACGGCGACGTGGTGGCCTGACGGGCTCGTTCGAGGACGCGGTCGACGAGGGTGTCGGCCATGACCTGCCCGCGGGAGCGGGGATCCCCGACGGCCCGCGCGGCATCGGCGGCCTTGCTCAGGACGGCCAGGACGGCGACGCCGTCCGTGACCGGGAGCAGGGCGCTGAGGCGGGTCATGGTGTCGGGGGCGGGACGCAGGGTGACGTGGCGGTCGGCCTCGGCGCGGCGTCGACGTTCCACGACGGAGGCGGGGTCGAGGCGCGCCGCGGCGGCGGCGCACAGGCCCGCGACCTCGCTCGGGCCGCGTCGTTCGAGGGCGTCGGGGTCGGCGGCGATCTCGGCGTCCACGCTCCGCCGGTCCTCGAGGGTGAGGCAGGCGGTCTCCCGGGCGACGAGGGTCGCGGTCCACTCCGTGATCCGGCCCGTGGACCACGCGTGCCAGGTGAGGGGCAGCTCGGAGCGGACGATCGTGGCGAGGCCGAGGTGGCGTTGCGCGCGGTGGGGCGACTCCCGACGGGCGTAGGCCACCTGGGCGGCGATCCCACGGCCCTGACCTCCGGTGGGCCCGCCCGCAGCGCGGTGGCGGGCGCGGACCGAGGACTCGAGCTCCGCCGACAACGCCGCCTGGGCCGCGGTCGCGGTGCACACCAGCTCCTCCAACGCCCGGATCTGGTCCACGAGAGCGCGGTCGTCGAGACCCGACGGTGCGGTGAGGGCAGCGGACAGCTGTTGCTGCCACCGCTCCACATCCACCAGCGTCTCGAACATGCGTTCGATTCTACCGGGGCCCTCTGACAGCCGCCACCCTGACGCCGGCCTTCCACAGACGAGCAGCGATTTTCTCCGCAGCGATGTCGAGAACCGCCCACCCGCTCCGTCCCAGCCTCGAGCGCGGCCACAATGGGCCGCAACACGGAGGAGACAGAGATGGCCAAGTACCTGCTGCTGAAGCACTACCGGGGCGCACCGACCCCCGCCAACGACGTACCGATGGACCAGTGGGCCCCCGACGAGGTCGACGCGCACATCCGCTTCATGGGCGACTTCGCGGGGCGGCTCGAAGGCACCGGGGAGTACGTCGACGGGCAGGCGCTCGCGCCCGACGGGATGTGGGTGCAGTACGGCGGGGAGGGCAAGCCGCCCGTCGTCGACGGTCCCTTTGCGGAGACCAAGGACCTCATCGCGGGCTGGATGATCATCGACGTCGAGAACCAGGAGCGGGCGATCGAGCTCGCCGGCGAGCTGTCGGCCGCCCCGGGCGCCGGCGGCCGGCCGATCCACGAGTGGCTCGAGGTGCGCCCGTTCCTCTCCCACGAGCACCTCGGGGAGTGACCGGTCCCGTGGACGCGACGCTGCTGCGCAGCACCGTCCCGCGGGTCATCGCGATCCTCGTCCGCCGCGGAGCCGACTTCGCGGCGGCCGAGGACGCGGTCCAGGACGCCCTCGTCGAGGCGCTGCGCAGCTGGCCCGACGACCCGCCACGCGACGCACAGGCCTGGCTGGTGACGGTCTCGTGGCGCCGGTTCCTCGACGCCACCCGGGCGGAGACCGCGCGACGCCGGCGCGAGGAACGGGTCGAGGAGGAACCGACGGACAGCGCCGCCAGCAACGAGGACGACACCCTCCGGCTCTACGCCCTGTGCGCCCACCCCTCCCTCACGCCGGCCTCCGCGGTGGCCCTCACGCTGCGTGCCGTCTGTGGCCTCACGACCCGGCAGGTGGCGGCGGCGTACCTCGTTCCGGAGGCGACCATGGCGCAGCGCATCAGCCGCGCCAAGCGCACCGTCGCCGGGGTCAGGCTGGACAAGCCGGGCGACGTCGCGACCGTGCTGCGCACCCTCTACCTCGTCTTCAACGAGGGCTACCCCGGCGACGTCGACCTCGCCGCCGAGGCGATCCGGGTGACCCGGCAGCTCGCGGCCTCGGTCGACCACCCCGAGGTCGACGGCCTGCTCGCCCTGATGCTGCTCACCCACGCCCGCCGACCGGCGCGCACAGATGCCGACGGCCGGCTGGTCCCCCTCGCCGAGCAGGACCGCTCGCTCTGGGACACCGGCGCTATCACCGAGGGCGTCACGATCCTGCAGGCGGCGCTCGCCCGCGACCGGCTCGGCGAGTTCCAGGCACAGGCCGCGATCGCCGCCCTCCACGCCGACGCCACCAGCACCGACGAGACCGACTGGGTCCAGGTCGTCGAGTGGTACGACGAGCTGGCGGCACTCACCGACAGCCCCGTCGTGCGGCTCAACCGCGCGGTCGCGGTCGGCCACGCCGACGGTCCGCGGGCGGGACTGGCCGCGCTGGCGCAGGTCGACCCGTCGCTCCCCCGCCACACCGCCGCGTCGGCGTACCTCCACGAGCGCGACGGGGACCTCGCCACCGCGGCCACGCTGTACGCCGACGCCGCCCGGCAGGCGACCCACGTCGCCGAGCGCGACCACCTCACCCGCCAGGCCGCGCGCCTCAACACCGCACTCAGAGGCTGACGCCCCCGGCGGCGTAGGCCTCCCGCACCAGGTCAACGAACGCGGAGACGGCGTCCTCGTTGGGCGCGAACGGGCCGGGCGCGAAGTGCGGGGAGGCCAGGCCCCGTTGCACGGACTCGCACGCGGCCCAGTCCTGCCGGTTGGTGAGGTCCCAGAAGTCGACCGCCCACGCTGGGTCGGGCAGGTCGCCGGAGGACGGCACCGGCAGGTACCAGGAGCACTCGATCCAGGTCCGGCCCGGCTCGAGCGGGACCAGCCGGTGGGTCATGACGTAGTCGGGGTGCGCGGACACCAGCAGGTTGGGCAGCAGGTGGAGGTACTCCACCCGGTCCGGGCGCACGCCGGGGATCGGCAGCCCGCCCGACTCCCCCGTCAGTGACATCGTCGCCATCCCGTCGCGCAGGTCCATCGCGCCGCCGACCCACGAGCCCGGCAGGTCGTAGTTGTCGCCGGAGGTCGGCGGGCTGACCCGGCACAGCTCCGGGTGGATCAGCGGGCAGTGGTAGCACTCGTGGTAGTTCTCCGCGACCACCTTCCAGTTCGCCGCCACCTCGTAGGAGTGCCGGTCGGCGAGGGCCAGCGACCCCACGGCGTACGGCGCCACGAGCCCGCCGAGCGCGCCCACGTGGTCGGCGAAGGGCGGCACTGCGGGGTCGCCGAGGGGGCTCAGAGCATGGGAGAAGACCCAGCCCTCCCACACCTCCACCGGCAGCTCCACCAGCGTGTGGTCGGCCGGTGCGAACCCGTCGTCCTCGCGGAAGCCCGGCGCCACCTGCAGCGACCCGTCGAGCCGGTAGGTCCACGCGTGGTAGGGACACGCCACCGACCTCCGCGCGGAGGTCGCGCCGTCGGCGAGCAGCTCGTGGCCGCGGTGGCGACAGGTGTTGGCGAAGGAGCGGACACCCTCCCCGGCGCCCGGGCGGACGAGCAGCACCGGCACGTCGCCGACCACCACCGCCCGCTGCGTGACCTCGGGCGGCAACAGCTCCTCGAGCCGGCCGACGCAGGTCCACGTCCCTGCAAACAGGTGGCGACGCTCCCACGCCAGCACCTCGGAGGAGGTGTACGCCGACGCCGGCAGCATCGTGTTCACAGGGCCACCCCCGCGAGGTGGCAGGCCACGTGGTGGACCCCAGGGTCGGCAGGGAGCACCGCCAGCGGCGTGGTGCGGCACGCCTCGTCGACCCCGGCAGCCGCGGCCGAGCCGTCGGCGAGCGCGGGGCAGCGCGGGTGGAACCGGCAGCCGCCGGGGATCCGGGTCGGGTCGGGGATCTCGCCCTTCAGCACCACCTGCTCCATCCGCTCGGTCTCCGGGACCACCGACAGCAACGCCTGCGTGTAGGGGTGCCGTGGCCGGGACAGCACCTCCTCGGTGGGGCCGGACTCGACGACCCGGCCGAGGTACATCACCGCGACCCGGTCGGCGATGTTCCAGGCCAGCCCGAGGTCGTGGGTCACGACGAGGACGCCCAGCCCGAGCTCCTCGCGGAGCTTCAGCAGCAGCGCCAGGATCTCGCCGCGGATCGAGGCGTCCAACGACGACACCGGCTCGTCCGCGAGCAGCAGGTCGGGTCCCATCGCCAGCGCGCCCGCCACCAGCACCCGCTGCCGCTGCCCACCGGAGAGCTCGTGCGGGTAGCGCAGGAACAGCGACTCCGGGGGCCGCAGCCCGGCCGCCGACAGGGCGGCCGCCACCAGCGCGGTCTCCGGGCGCCCCTCCGGGTCGGCGGCCACGAGTCCGTGGATCCGCAGCCCCTCGGCCACCGACTCGTAGACGGTGTGCCGCGGGTTGAGCGCGCCCGCGGGGTCCTGCAGCACCAGCTGCACCCGGCGCCGCAGCGCCCGCAGCCCACGCCCGGAGTGGTCGACCGGCCGGTCGTCGAAGCGCACCTCACCCGCGACCGGCTTCTCCAGCCCGAGCAACGTCCGCGCGAGCGTCGTCTTGCCCGACCCCGACTCCCCCACCAGCGCGACCACCTCGCCCGGGGCGAGCTGCAGGTCGGCGCCGTCCAGCGCCCGCGCGACGGCGCCACCGCGGCGGCCACCGAACTCCACGACCACCCCGGTCGCGCTCAGCAGGCCGCTCACGGCTCCCCCACCCGGAAGCAGGCGGCCGCGCGGCCGTCACCGTGGTCCACGAGCGCCGGCTCGGAGGCGTGGCAGGCGTCGACGACCCGCGCGCAGCGGGGCGCGAACGAGCACCCCGGAGGCAGCGAGCGGAGGTCCGGCGGGTCGCCGCCCAGGCCGGCCGGTGCGTAGCGGGCGGCCGGGTCGCCGATCCGCGGGAACGCGGCCGAGAGCGCGGCGGCGTACGGGTGGAGGGGGCGGGTGAACACCTCGTCGGCGGCCCCGACCTCGACGATCCGGCCGGCGTACATGACGGCGATCCGGTCGCACAGCTCGGCGAGCACCGACAGGTCGTGGCTGATGAACAGCATCCCCACGCCCAGCTCCGAGACCAGCCCGGACAGCACGGCGAGCACCTGGCTCTGCACCATCACGTCGAGCGCGGTCGTCGGCTCGTCGGCGATCACCAGGTCGGGCCGGCACGCCAGCGCCATGGCGATCATGACCCGCTGCCGCTGCCCGCCCGAGAGCTGGTGGGGGTACGACGCGGCGCGGGTCGGCGGGAGCCCCACCTGCCCGAGCAGCTCGCCCACACGCTTGTCGACCTCGTCACGCGCGAGCCCGGGCTCGTGGAGCTCGATCGGCTCCGCGACCTGGCGACCGACCCGGTGCACCGGGTTGAGCGAGTGCAGCGCGCCCTGGAAGACGATCGAGGCACCCGCCCAGCGGACCGCCCGCAGGTCGCCCCACGACATCGTCAGCACGTCCGCGCCGTGCACCAGCACCCGCCCGCCGACCGCCGCCGAGGGCGGCTGCAACCGCAGCACCGTCGAGGCGAGCGTGGACTTGCCGCACCCCGACTCGCCCGCGACACCGACGATCTCGCCGCGGTCGACGGTCAGGTCGACGCCGCGGACGGCGGGGACGTCGCCCTCGCGGGTGCGGTAGGTGAGCGAGAGGTCCTCGATCTGCAGCAGGGCGGTCATCGGCGTCCTCGCAACCTCGGGTCGAGCACGTCCTCGAGCGCCTGGCCCACGAGGTTGAAGCTGAGCACGACCAGGACGACGGCCACGCCCGGCGGCACGATGAACCACCACGAGCCGGTCGTGATCGCCCCCACGTCGTAGGCGTCGTCGAGCATCGATCCCCACGAGATCCGGGTCGGGTCGCCGAGGCCGAGGAAGCTGAGCGTGGTCTCCGACAGGATCGCGACGGTGACGGTGAGCGTCGTGTTGGCGAAGACCATCGGCATCACGTTGGGCAGCACGTGCCGGCGGATCTGGTGCCAGCGGCCGCCACCGAGGGCCCGGGCCCGTTCGAGGTAGGCGCGCTCCTTGATCGTCAGCGTCTGGCTGCGGATCAGCAGCGCGGTGCCGGGCCACGACGTCACGCCGATCACGAACGCGATGGTCAGCAGCGAGGGCCCGAGCACGGTCGCCAGCACGATCGCCAGCGGCAGGAACGGGATCACCAGGAACCACTCGGTCAGCCGGAACAGCGCCGCCCCCGCGCGGCCGCTGAAGTAGCCCGACAGCAGCCCCACGAGCGTGCCGATGACCATCGAGATCACGGTCGCGAGCAGGCCCACGAGCAGCGAGACGCGGGTCCCCCAGATCAGCAGCGTGAGGACCGACCGGCCCTTGTCGTCGGTGCCGAGCCAGTAGTCCGCGGACGGCGGGTCGAGGACGCCGCCGGTCGCCTTCGTCACCTCGAGGCCGTCGGCGTCGGCGATCACCGGCGCGAGCAGGGCGACCGCGACGAAGAGCGCCAGCACGACCAGGCCGACCATGCCGGCCCGGTGCTGGTGGAACTGGGCCCACCCGTCGCGCCACGCGAGGCGGCGGCGCTGCCGCGCGAGCCGGCCGGCCGTGAGCGGCGTGCTCATGTCCGCACCCGCGGGTCGAGCACGCCGTAGACGAGGTTGGCGGCGAGGTTGGCCAGGATCACCGCGGCGGAGGCGACGAGGAACGTCCCCTGCAGCACGGGGTAGTCGGGCACCGAGAGCGCCTCGGTCGAGAGCAGGCCCAGCCCCGGGATCGAGAACACCGTCTCGACCGTGATCGCGCCGGTCACCACGAACCCGATGTTGAGTGCGATCACCGTCGTGGTCGGCAGCAGCGCGTTGCGCACGGCGTGCCGGTTGCGGACCTGCACGTCGCGCAGTCCCTTGGCACGGGCGGTCGTGAGGTAGTCCTCGCCGATCTCGTCCAGCAGCGAGGACCGCATGATCAGTGAGTAGTCGGCGAGGTAGGCCAACGTCAGCGTGGTCACCGGCAGCGTGAGGTGCCAGGCGACGTCGAGCACGCCCGCCAGCGACGTGGGGTCGACGTCCGGCGAGGACAGCCCGCCGGTCGGGAAGAGCCCCGGCACCGGCCCGAACCCCACCGCGAGGGTCGCGATCAGCAGCAGCCCCAGCCACCACTCGGGCATGGAGTAGAGCGTCAGCGACGTCCCGGTGGAGAACCGGTCGAACGGGCCGCCCCGGTTCCACGCGCCGATCACCCCGATCCAGACACCGATCAGGGTCGCCAGCAGCGTGGCGGTGCCGACCAGCAGCAGCGTCGGCCAGATCCGGTCGACGACGAGGTCGAGCACCGGCACCCGGTAGCGCAGCGAGGTGCCGAGGTCGCCGCTGAGGGTGCCCTGCACGAAGGTCAGGAACTGCTGCGGCAGCGGCTGGTCGAGCCCGTAGGCCTCGTTGAACGCCGCGAGGTCCTCGGCCGAGTCCATCCGGCCGCGACCGAGGTTGCGGCCGGGGTCGCCGGGCAGCACCCGGAACAGGAAGAAGTTGACGACCAGCACGAACCCCAGGCTCCCGAGCGCCCCGAGCACCTTGCCGAGCGCGTAGCGGCCGTAGCCGCGCCGGCGGCCACCGCCCGGGGCCGCAGGACCGTCGGGCGCCGCCGCCTCGGTCAGGGCGGCGAGGGTCACTCGCGGTCCCCGACGGTGCCCCGTCGACGCATGGCGATCACGCCGCCCGCGGCGAGCAGGAGCAGCAGCACCACGCCGCCGCCCACGAGCACGCCGGTGCCGAGGCCCTGCTCGTCCGACGGTGCCGACGCCTGGGTCAGCCCCTCCTCGCCGGCGCACGCGTCGGCCTCGCTGGCGGGACGCATGTTCACGTAGTTGTGGACGCCGTACTGGATCAGGTAGACGCCGCCGGGGTCCGGCTGCGGCTGCAGGCAGGCGAAGCGGTCGCTGCGCCACGCCTCACCCACGCTGCTGTACGCCGTCACGAGGTACGGCGCGTCGCGGTAGAGGATCTCCTGCATCTGCTGGACCTGCTCCTCGCGGGCGGCCTTGTCCTGCTCGACGGACTGCTGGTCGAACAGCGCGTCGTACTCCTCGTTGCAGTACCACGAGTCCGACCAGCCTCCGAGCTGGTCGCAGGTCATGTAGGAGAGCATCGACGACGGGTCGGGCTCGACGTACCAGCCCCACTCGAAGGCGTCGAACTCGCCGTCGAGGATGATCTTGGTGAGGTTGTTGGACTCGAACGAGCGCACCTCGGAGTCGATGTCGAGCTGGGCGAGCCACTCCTGGAAGAACTCCATGACGTCGACCGAGGTCTGGCTGTCGCTGCGGGCGTAGAGCCGCAGCGTGCCGATCGGGTCGCCGTCGGGCAGCGTCCGGAAGCCGTCGTCGCCGACGGTGTAGCCGGCCTCGTCGAGCAGCTGCGCGGCCCGCTCGAGGTCGAAGACCGGTGCCTCGTCGGCGGACGGCTCCCACCGGTAGCCGTCGTACGCCGGCGGGATGATCGTCGAGCCGGGCTGGCCCGCGCCCTGGTAGGCCTTCTCGATGATCTGCTCGCGGTCGACGGCGAAGTTGAGCGCGTAGCGGAAGGCGGGGTCGAGCACCGCCGGGTTCGGGTCGCCGATCGGCTCCCCGGTCCTGGTGTCGATCGAGCCGGTGTTGAAGGCGATCTCGTCGAAGCCGGGCGAGTCGCCGTTCTGCGCCTCGATGCCGTCGCGGCCCTGCAGCGACTCCACCTGCAGCGCGGTGATCCCCTCGACGAAGTCGACCTCGCCCTTGACCAGCGCCTGGATCGCGGGGTCCTCCGACTTGTAGACGCGGAAGACGATCTCGTCGAGGTGCGGCGTGCCCTCCCAGTAGTCCGGGTTGACCTCGAACTCGTACGTCGAGCCACCCGCCGTGCCCTCGACGAGCCGGAACGGCCCCGAGCCCACCACGGGAGCCCCGTCGGTCGGCTCGTTGCCGTAGCTCTTGACCTCCTCCTCGGACACCTCGCTCCACACGTGCTCGGGGATGATCGGGATCGGCAGCAGCGGCAGCACCGAGCTCGGCGCGTCGAGCTCGAGCACGATCGTGGCGTCGTCGGGCGCCTCCACCGAGGTGACGCCCTTGAGGTAGGAGCCCCACGTCGAGCGCTCGGGGCCACCGTCGAGGATCCGGCCGTAGGTGTAGGCGACGTCCTGCGCGGTCAGCGGCTCCCCGTCGGACCAGGTGACGTCGTCACGCATCGTGAACGTCCAGGTGAGCCCGTCCTCGGAGGCCTCCCACTCGGTGGCCAGCGCCGGCTCCGGCTGCATGTCGCTCATCGTGTAGCCGGTGAGCGAGTCGTACATCAGCGACCACATCTCGAAGGACTCGGCCTCGATCCCGAGGAACGGGTTGAAGGAGTCGACCTCGTTGAGGTAGGCCACGGTGAAGGTGACCGGCTCCTGCTCGCTGGCCTGCGCCGGCGCGAGGGTGAGCCCCGGGGCGAAGGACGCCAGCACGACACCTGCCACGGCCAGCAGCCGGGCGCTACGTTGACGCTCGTGACGACCGACCGACCGCCGCAGGCGCCCACCGAGCCGCACGAGCACACCGAGCACGGAGTCGCCCGCCCGGACCCCTACGCCTGGATGCACGACGCCGAGGAGCCGCGGCTGCGCGCCCACCTGGTCGCCGAACGGGCCTGGTACGACGCTGCCGTTGCTCATCTGCACTCCTTGGTCGCTGACCTCAGGTCCGAGATGGTGGCGCGGGTACCGGCCACCGAGCTCTCCCCCGTGTGGACCCGTCGGCGCTTTTCCTACTACACGGTGACGCCCGCGGGAAGGGACTACCCGCGGATCTGCCGAAAAATCCGTCACAATTCGGCCTCGATGCCAACGGATTCGTCTTCCGACACCCTGCCGGACGACGATTTCAGCGATGTTTCGACGCAGGTGCTGCTGGACGTCGCGGACGTCGCCGAGGGGCACGAGTACGCCGAGCTCGGCGTGACGCTGGTCAGCCCCGACGAGGACCTGCTCGCGTGGTCGGTCGACACCGACGGCGACGAGGTCTACCGGATGCGCTTCCGCGACCTGCGGACCGGCGAGGACCTCCCCGAGGAGCTGCCCCGCACCTACTACGGCGCCGCCTGGTCGGCCGACTCGCAGTGGTTCTTCTACACCGTCCACGACGCGGCCTACCGCCCCTGCCAGGTCTGGCGGCACCGGGTCGGGACCGACGTCGCCGACGACGTGCTCGTGCAGGAGGAGCCCGACGAGCGCTTCGAGCTGCGGCTGCGCGCGACCCGCTCCGGCGACTGGGTCGTGGTCTGGGCCGAGAGCAACACCACCGCCGAGACCTGGCTGGTCGACGCCCACGACCCGACCTCCGCGCCGCGACGTGCGGGTGGGCGTCGCGACGGCGTGCGCTACCGCGTCGAGCACCGTCGCCACGACGACCGGGAGGACCTGCTCGTGGTCGTCGACGACCGGGTCGAGGGCAGGCTGCTGACCTCCCCGGTCCCCGGCCCCGACGGAGCTCGACCACACCGCCTGGACCGAGGCCCGCGCCGAGGACTCCAGCGTCCACCTCGAGCGCGCCGACGCGTTCGCCGGCGGCGTGGTGCTCTCGGTGCGGACCGGCGACGCCCACCAGCTGGTGCTGCTCGCCCACGACGACCTGGCCGGTCCGGGCACCCCCGTCACGACCGAGGCGCCCGGCGGTGGCGTGCTGCTGGCCACGACCGCGTCGTACGACGTGGACCGGGTGCTGGTCGAGGACGAGTCGTGGCTGTCCCCGCCGGTCTGGAGCGAGGTCTCGCTGGCCACGGGCGAGCGGGAGGAGGTGCTGCGGCGCGAGGCCCCCGGCTTCGACGCGGCGGCGTACGCCGTGGAGCGGCATGCCTTCCCGTCGACCGACGGCACCCTCGTCCCCGCCTCCGTGATGCGCCACCGCGACACCCCGCTCGACGGCACCGCGGCTGCGGTCCTCTACGCCTACGGTGCCTACGGCTACACCTTCGAGCCGGAGTGGGACCCCGCGCTGCCCTCCCTGCTCGACCGGGGCGTGGTGTGGGTGCACGCGCACGTGCGCGGCGGCAGCGAGGGCGGCCGGTCGTGGTACCTCGACGGCAAGCTCGACCGCAAGCAGCACACCTTCGACGACCTGGCCGCCGTCGCCGACGGGCTGGCCGCCGACGGACTGGTGGACCCCGACCGGATCGCCACCCGCGGCCTCAGCGCCGGCGGGCTGCTCCAGGGGGCTGTCTTCAGCCAGCGACCCGACCGGTGGCGCGCGGTCGTCGCGGAGGTGCCGTTCGTCGACGTCGTCACCACGATGTTCGACGAGGCGACGCCGCTGACGATCACGGAGTGGGAGGAGTGGGGCGACCCCCGGGTCCGGGAGGAGTACGACGCGATGCTGGCTTGGTCGCCCTACGACAACCTGCCCCCGGCCGGCGTACGCCCCGACCTGCTGGTGACCGGGGCCGTGCACGACCCCCGGGTGATGGTGCGCGAGCCGGCGAAGTGGGTCGCGGCGCTGCGGGCGACCGACCCGGAGTGGTCGCCGCGCTGCCTGTTCCGCTGCGAGGTCGGGGCGGGTGCCCACGCGGGACCGTCGGGCCGCTTCGGCCACCTCGGCTACGAGGCTGAGGTCTTCGCGTGGCTGCTGGACCGGCTCGGCGTCGGCGGGGAGAGGATGGGGTCATGAACCACGAGTCGCTGGACACCGAGGTGCTCGAGGTCGCCCGTGAGCTGATCCGGCGCGACACCACCAACCGCGGCTGGTCGGGCTCGGAGACGCTGGCCGCCGACTACCTCCACGACTACCTGGCCGGCCACGGCGTCGAGGTCGAGCTCGTCGCCAAGGAGCCCGAGCGCGCCAACGTGGTCGCCCGGATCCGCGGCACCGACCCCGACGCCCCCTCGCTGGCGCTGGTCGGCCACACCGACGTGGTCCCGGTCGACGGCCAGGACTGGACCCACCCGCCCTTCGAGGCCGTCGTCGACGACGCCGGCTACCTCTACGGCCGCGGCGCGATCGACATGAAGAACGAGGTCGCCGCCCGCGCCGTCTCCATGGCGGCCCTGGTCCGCGACGGCTTCCGACCCCGGGGTGACCTGTGGTTCGTCGCGGTCGCCGACGAGGAGGACGGCCGCGCCGACGTCGGCATGCGCTGGCTGCTCCAGGAGCGCCCCGACATCGCCCCGACGATGGCGATCAACGAGGGCGCCGGGTCTCGGCTGCCGCTCGCCGACGGCCGCACCGCGCTCACCTTCGCGATCGGTGAGAAGGGCACCTGCCCGATCCGGGTCGTCGCCCGCGGAATGGCCGGGCACGCCTCGATGCCCGAGGTCGGTGACAACGCGGTGCCCCACCTCGCGGAGCTGATCTCGCGGATCGGCACCGGGATGCCCGAGCCCGTCTCCTCCCCCGAGGTCGGGGCGACGCTCGAGGTGCTGCTCGGCAGGCCGGTCACCGACCTGGCGCGCGACCTCGCCGAGGCGTCGGCGCTGCATCCCGCCCTGGGGCACGAGCTGCCCTCGCTGCCCGGCACCACGATGGCGCCGACCGTGCTCGCCGCGTCCACCGCCCGCAACGTGATGCCCGCGCGGGCCGTGGTCGAGCTCGACTGCCGGATCCTTCCGGGCACGACCGGCGAGCAGGTGATGGCCGCCGTGCGGTCACGGCTCGGCGACGACGCCCCGGCGTACGACCTGGAGTTCTGCGAGGCGATGGTGCCGGGCAGCAGCTCACCCGCGACCGGGGCGCTGCCGGACGCGGTCGCGGCCACCCTGGCCGAGCTCGGCGACGACGGGCTGCTGCTGCCGGTGCTCTGCACCGGCTTCACCGACTCGGTCCACCTGCGGGCGGCGGCCGGCACGGCGGCGTACGGCTTCAGCCCGTTCCGGACCACGCCGGCCGAGGTGCTCGCCGCCGGCTACCACAACGCCGACGAGCGGATCCACGTCGACGACCTCACGCTGTCGACGCACTTCCACGTCGCGCTGGCGCGTCGGCTGCTCGGCTGATCAGCGCTTGCGGTAGGCCGTGCCACCGGAGTCGGGGCGCAGCTCGATCAGCTTGCCCGAGATCCGGGTGTTGGCGAGCTTGTCCTCGGCGCCCGGCGGCAGGTCCGCGGGCAGCTCGACGAGCGAGAAGTCCGGGCGGATCGAGATCTTGCCGAAGTCCTTGCGGCTCAGCCCACCCTCGTTGGCGAGCGCGCCGACGATCTGGCGCGGCTCGACCTTGTGGCGCTTGCCGACCGAGATCCGGTACGTCGCCATCGGCAGCCCGTCGGGGTGGCCGGCGCCGTGCCCACCACCGCGCTCGCGACGCTCCGGGCGCTCGCCACGGTCGTCGCGGTCCGCACGCTCGGGACGCTCGCGACGAGCCGGCCGCTGCGGCTCCGGCTCGAGCAGCAGCGGGGTGTCGCCCTGCAGCACGACCGCGAGCGCGGCGGCCACGTCGACCTCGGGCACGTTGTGCTCGCGGACGTAGTGGCTGACGACGTCGCGGAAGAAGGAGACCCGCTCGGTCTCGCCGAGCGCGGAGGTGATGCCGTCGTCGAAGCGGGCCAACCGGGTGACGTTGACGTCCTCGACCGTCGGCAGCTGCATCTGGGTCAGCGACTGCCGGTTGTTCTTCTCGATGGAGCGCAGCAGGTGGCGCTCGCGCGGGGTCACGAACGAGATCGCGTCTCCGCTGCGGCCGGCCCTGCCGGTGCGGCCGATCCGGTGCACGTAGGACTCCGGGTCGGTCGGGATGTCGTAGTTGACCACGTGGCTGACCCGCTCGACGTCGAGGCCGCGGGCGGCGACGTCGGTGGCGACCAGGATGTCGAGCTTGGCGTCCTTGAGCTGGTTGATGGTCCGCTCGCGAACGTTCTGCGGGACGTCGCCGTTGATGGCGACGGCGGAGAAGCCGCGCGCCCGGAGCTTCTCGGCGAGGGTCTCGGTCTCGTTCTTCGTGCGGACGAAGACGATCATCCCCTCGAAGTTCTCGACCTCGAGGATGCGGGTGAGGGCGTCGACCTTCTGCGGGTAGGAGACCGTGAGGTAGCGCTGGGTGATGTTGGTGGCGGTCTTGGTCTTGTTCTTGACCGTGATCTCGGCCGGGTCGTTGAGGTACTTCTGGGAGATCCGGCGGATCTGCGCGGGCATCGTGGCGGAGAAGAGCGCGACGTTCTTGTCGGCCGGGGTGTCGGCCAGGATCGTCTCGACGTCGTCGGCGAAGCCCATGTTGAGCATCTCGTCGGCCTCGTCGAGGACGAGGAAGCGCAGCTCGGTGAGGTCGAGGGTGCCCTTCTCGAGGTGGTCCATGATCCGGCCGGGGGTGCCGACGACGATGTGCACGCCGCGGCGCAGCGCGCTGAGCTGGACGCCGTAGCCCTGGCCGCCGTAGACCGGGAGCACCTTCACGCCGGGCACGTGGGCGGCGTACCGCTCGAACGCCTCGCACACCTGGAGCGCGAGCTCACGGGTGGGGGCGAGCACCAGCGCCTGCGGTGTCCTCTGCTTCAGGTCGAGGCGGGACAGGATCGGCAGCGCGAACGCGGCCGTCTTGCCGGTACCGGTCTGGGCGAGGCCGACGATGTCGCGGCCCTCGAGCAGCGGCGGGATCGTGGCCGCCTGGATCGGCGACGGCGTCTCGTAGCCGACGTCCTTCAGGGCCGCGAGGACCCGGTCGTCGAGCCCCAGCTCGTCAAAAGTGATTCCCGGCTGGCTCTGCGACTCCTCGGACATGGGGTCCACGCTAGGGGGTCCGGGCGGTGACCGGGGATTCGTGGAGCCCGGATGACTAGGGTTGGCGAGGTGGATCACCCTCCTACCGACTCACCTGCCGACTCCCTGGCCGCCTTCGACGCCACCTTCGCCGTGGTCGAGCCGTTGCGCGCCGCGATGGACCTCACCTTCGAGCGGATGGACGCCGACGGCCTCGACGCCTCGTGGACCGTCGGCCCCGCCACCCACCAGCCCTACGGCATCGTCCACGGCGGCGTGCACGCCATGGTCGTCGAGGGACTGTGCAGCATGGCTGCCGCGCTGTGGCTCGACAGCCAGGAGCGCGAGGAGTCCAAGGTCGTCGGGGTCAACAACTCCACCGACTTCTACCGCGCCGTCTCCGAGGGCCGGGTCACCTCGACCTGCCGGCCGGTCCACCGCGGTCGCTCGCAGCAGGTCTGGACCGTCGAGACCCACGACGCCGACAGCCGGCTCCTCGCCCGCGGCCAGGTCCGGTTGCAGAACCTGCGCTGAGGCCCTGGTCAGACCTGGGTCAGGGACACCGCGAGCAGCACGAGCGAGGACGCGGCGCAGACACTGAGCACGGCGGCGCGCACCCGGGCCGCGGGGACCCGGCGACGGACCGGGACCGAGATCCAGAAGCCGAGCACCAGCAGCGGGGAGAGGGCCAGCGAGACCAGGGCCACGTCCCGGTCGAGCTCGCCGGCCAGGCCGAGGCCGACCAGGCTGAGTGACGCCCCGATCGCGAAGTACGCCGCCAGGGTCGGCCGGATCACCCGCGCACCCGCGTGCTGGTAGAGGATCGCCAGCGGAGGACCGCCGATCGACGTCGCCGTGCCGGCCACGCCGGACACGAATCCCGCCACCGGGAGCGTGACCCGGTTCACCGGCAGCGTCACGGTCCGCGCCGTCAGCACGACGCTGACGAGCACCATCACCGCGACCGCGATGCCGAGGACGGCGTGCGGGGCCATGACGACCACCCACACGCCGAGCACGGTGCCCAGCACCCGGCTCGGCAACGCCCACGCCAGCCCGCGCCAGTCCGTCCCGCGGTGCTCCAGCGCCACGGTCTGCAGGGCCATGGCCAGCGCCAGCCACAGCATCAGCTCCGGCACCAGCCGCGGCTCCACGAGCGTCGCGATCGGGGCCGCGACGAGACCGAGGCCCAGGCCCACGGTGCCCTGGACGACCGCGCCGACGAGCAGCGCGACCGCCAGGACCGCCAGGACCCAGGCCTCGACCCCGAGGATCACCCGCGCAGCAGGTTGCGGAGCACGAACTGCATGATGCCGCCGTTGCGGTAGTAGTTCGCCTCGCCCGGGGTGTCGATGCGCACGACGGCGTCGAACTCGGTGTCGCCGGCCGTCACCGTGACGGTGCGTGGGGTGGTGCCGTCGTTGAGCTCGGTCACGCCGGTGAAGGAGAACGTCTCCTCGCCGGTGAGGCCCAGGCTCTCGGCCGACTCCCCCTCGGGGAACTGCAGCGGCAGCACGCCCATACCGATCAGGTTGGAGCGGTGGATCCGCTCGTAGGACTCCGCGATCACGGCCTTGACGCCGAGCAGCGCGGTGCCCTTGGCGGCCCAGTCGCGCGAGGAGCCCGAGCCGTACTCCTTGCCGGCCAGCACGACGAGCGGCGTACCGGCGGCGAGGTAGCTCTCGCTGGCCTCGAAGACCGAGGTCTCCGCGCCGTCCTTGGTGAAGTCGCGGGTCACGCCGCCCTCGGTGCCGGGGGCGAGCTGGTTGCGGAGCCGGATGTTGGCGAAGGTGCCGCGGATCATGACCTCGTGGTTGCCGCGACGCGAGCCGTAGGAGTTGAAGTCCCGCTGCTCGACGCCGTGCTCGGCGAGGTAGCGCCCCGCGGGGCTGTCCTTCTTGATCGCGCCGGCCGGGCTGATGTGGTCGGTGGTCACCGAGTCACCCAGCTTGAGCAGCACCCGGGCGCCCTCGATGTCGGTGACCGGCTCCGGCTCGTCGGGCATCCCGTCGAAGTAGGGAGGCTTCCGGACGTACGTCGAGTCCTCGTCCCACTCGAAGATCTTGCCCTCGGGCGTCTCCAGCGCACGCCAGGTCTCGTCGCCGGCGAAGACGTCCTCGTAGGAGTCGCCGAACATCTCCGAGCTGATCGCCTCGCCGATGACCCGCTCCACCTCGGCCGGCGAGGGCCAGAGGTCCTTGAGGAACACGTCGTTGCCGTCGGTGTCCTGGCCGAGCGGGTCGCCGAACAGGTCGAGGTCCATCGACCCGGCCAGCGAGTAGGCCACGACCAGCGGCGGGCTGGCGAGGTAGTTCATCTTGATGTCGGGGTTGATCCGGCCCTCGAAGTTGCGGTTGCCCGACAGCACCGAGGTGACCGCGAGGTCGGCCTCGTTGACGGCGGCGCTGACCTCGGGGATGAGCGGACCGGAGTTGCCGATGCAGGTGGTGCAGCCGTAGCCGACCAAGTTGAACCCCAGCTTGTCGAGGTAGGGGGTGAGGCCGGCCTTCTCGTAGTAGTCCGAGACCACCTTGGAGCCCGGCGCCAGGGTCGTCTTCACCCACGGCTTGCGGAAAAGGCCCTTCTCGACGGCGTTCTTGGCGAGCAGCGCCGCCGCGATCATCACCGACGGGTTGGAGGTGTTGGTGCACGACGTGATCGCCGCGATGGTGACCGCGCCGTGACCGATCGTCACCTGCTGGCCGTCGATCTCGACGTCGATCGTGCGGTCGGGGTCGTCGGTGTAGTCGGCGAGCGCCTCGCGGAACTTCGGACCGGCCTCGCTGACCTCGACCCGGTCCTGCGGCCGCTTGGGGCCGGCGAGGGAGGGCACGACGGTGGCGAGGTCGAGCTCGAGCTTCTCGGAGAAGCGCGGCTCGGCGTCCGGGTCGTGCCAGAGCCCCTGCTCCTTGGCGTAGGCCTCGACCAGCGCGAGCTGCTCGGCGGAGCGGCCGGTGAGCTCGAGGTAGTCGAGCGTCTGCTGGTCGATCGGGAACACCGCGATCGTCGAGCCGAACTCCGGGCTCATGTTGCCGATGGTGGCGCGGTTGGCCAGCGGGAGCACCGAGACGCCGGGGCCGTAGAACTCGACGAACTTGCCGACCACGCCGTGCTTGCGCAGCATCTCGGTGATCGTCAGCACCAGGTCGGTGGCGGTCGAGCCCTCGGGCAGGTCGCCGTTGAGCTTGAAGCCGACCACGCGCGGGATGAGCATGGAGACCGGCTGGCCGAGCATCGCGGCCTCGGCCTCGATGCCGCCGACGCCCCAGCCGACCACGCCGATGCCGTTGACCATCGTGGTGTGCGAGTCGGTGCCGACGCAGGTGTCGGGGTAGGCGACGCCGTCCTCGCTCGCGATCACGACGCGCGCGAGGTGCTCGATGTTGACCTGGTGGACGATGCCGGTGCCCGGGGGGACGACCTTGAAGTCGTCGAACGCGCCCTGGCCCCAGCGCAGGAACTGGTAGCGCTCCTTGTTGCGCTCGTACTCGATCTCGACGTTGCGGCCGAACGCCTCGGGGGTGCCGAACACGTCGGCGATCACCGAGTGGTCGATGACCATCTCGGCCGGCGCGAGCGGGTTGATCTTCGTGGCGTCGCCGCCGAGGTCGGCCATCGCCTCGCGCATGGTGGCGAGGTCGACGACGCAGGGGACGCCGGTGAAGTCCTGCATGATCACGCGCGCCGGCGTGAACTGGATCTCCTGGCTCGGGTCGGCGTCCGCGTCCCAGCCGGCGATCGCCCTGATGTCGTCGGCGGTGATGTCCGCGCCGTCCTCGGTGCGCAGCAGGTTCTCGAGCAGCACCTTGAGGCTGAAGGGGAGGCTCTCGACATCGAGCCCGTCCCCGGTCACGGCGTCGAGCCGGAAGATTTCGTAGTCGCGCTCGCCCACGCTCAGCGTGGTCTTCGCTCCGAAGCTGTCCTGGCTCGCCATCGTCGTCTCCTCGATCGGGGCTCGTCTGCGTCTCGTCCATCTTGCCGTCGTGGCGGTGGGCTGCGGAAGTGGGGGCAGCCTTACCGCTCGGGCAAAGTCTCTTGACGTCAAGATATCATGCCGGGCGCTACCGTCACCGCGTGGCGACCACTCCCCCGGACCTGCTCGCCCTGCACGGTGTCCGGTTGCTCGCTTCGCGCCCACCCCGGCGGTGGCGGCACGCTTCTCGCTCGACGAGGCGGCGACCGGGGAGCTGCTCGAGGACCTTCGGGCGGTCGGACTGGTGACGTGGTCGGCGTTCGGGGACGCGGAGGGCTGGTCGCTGACCGACCGCGGCCGGCAGCACGGCGAGCGGCTGCTGGCGGCCGAGCTCGGGGCGCTGCCGCGCCCCTTCGGCACCGTGCTCGCCGGGGTGCTCCCCCGGCTCGGCGGCTACGACGAGCGGTACGCCGCCGCGCTCGCGCGCGTCGAGCAGGGCGAGCGTCCCTGGGTCGACGCGCTCGGTGTCGACTCCTGTCACACGGTGTGGTTCCAGCTGCACGAGGACCTGCTCGCGACCCTGGGATCCCTCGCGGTCACGAGCCGACCTGACTAACGTCGGGTCATGGCGATCGACACGAGGATGAACGGCATCATCCACGCGGCGCTGCGACGGGACCTCGACCGGATGGCGATGGTGCTCGACGGCGACTCCGTGGACGCGGGACGACTGGCCGCGCTCGGCGAGCAAGCGCAGTGGCTGATGCACCTGCTGCACGAGCACCACACCACCGAGGACGAGCGGCTCTTCCCGGCGCTGCGCGCGGGGAACCCGGCCATCGCCGGGTTGCTCGACGAGATGGAGTCCGAGCACGCCGCGATCGCCGCGGCCGTCACGATGCTGGAGGGCGCCGGGCGGGCAGCGGTCGCGGGCGAGGCGGGCGCGGCAGCCGGGTTGCTCGCCGCCGTCGCCGGCCTCCGGACGGTGCTCGACCCCCACCTCGAGCACGAGGAGCGCGAGCTGTCCCCCGTGGTCGACGGCAGCATCAGCGAGCGGGACTTCGAGGCGTTCGAGAAGTCCAACGTCGCCGGCAAGAAGCCGCCCGAGCTCGCCTTCCAGGGCCACTGGATGCTCGACAACCTCGACGAGTCCGGCGCCGCCGTGGTGCGCAGCAAGGTGCCGGCCGTGCCGCGCTTCATCATGCTGCGGTTCCTGGGCGGTCCCTACCGCCGCCGAGCCGAGGCCTGCTGGGGCGGCACGCCGGCCACCGCCGTCCGCTCGGTCCCGCTGTCCTGAGCCGGTCAGCCGACCAGCTTCAGCCCGACCACGCAACCGACGATCCCGAGGATCAGCAGCACCTTCATCAGCGAGACCGGCTCGGCGCCCGTGGCCATGGCGAAGGCGACCGTGAGCGAAGCGCCGACGCCCACCCAGACGGCGTACGCCGTGCCGGTCGGCAGCTCGCGCATCGCCACCGCGAGCCCGGCCATCGACAGCACGCAGGTGACGCCGAACACCAGCGACGGGACGAGGCGGGTGAACCCCTCGCTGCGGCCGAGGGCGGTCGCCCACACGGCCTCCAGCACACCGGACAGCACCAGGATCAACCAGGACATCGAGATCACTCCTCGATGCCGTCTTGTCGCTGACCGGGTACGGCAACCCTCGTCCGGGAGCCCGCGCGGGCTCTGGCCCTAGCCTCTCACGTCCCGATGCCCGCGGTCCGATCCAGGAGCTGCAACAGGTCGTGGGCGGCGAGCTCGACCTGCTTGTGCCGCCACTCCGACGCGCGGTAGACGCAGGCGATCAGCCCGCTGCGGTGGACGCGTCGGAAGTCGCCGAAGCCGAACGCGTGCCGCGCCTTGGTCTCGTCGTTCGCCCCCTCGGTCAGGCCGAGGTGCCACCCGGCGTACTCCTCCCACGAGTGCCGCTCGAGGTAGGCGTTCTGCGCCTCGGCGTCGGGCTGCACGTCGCCCCAGTCGCTGTCGAGGACGTACTGCCGCGCCGATCAGGTCGCGGGCGTGCGCGACGGCGTCACGGTTGACGGTGTAGGTCGCCATGCATCCATGCAAGCACCTGACCGGAACGGCGGCGCCGAGCAGCACGGTGAACACGGGGCGCGTGCCACCGCGGGCGTCGTCGATGTTGACCGAGTCGATCCCCGCCAGCACCGCACCCGGTCGACGAGGTGTCGAGGTAGGTACCGGCAGGGCCGCCGTGTGCCTGAGAACGCCCCCTGGGTAGGTCTCAGGCACACGCGACCGCCGGGGACGCTGCATTTCCGTGGCCGCGCAGCCATGGCCCGGAGCAACTCGCTGACCGTACGGTTAGCGAATGGTCGGTGCGATCCGGACGACATTGCCAGGAATGGCCTACCACTCCGACGAGCCGTACGCCGCGGACCGGGAGCGGGTGTTCTACCGCAACTGGGTCTACGTCCGACGTGCCGACCGGCTTGCCGGTCCCGGCGCCTGGCGGCGGGTGGAGATCGCCGACGAGAGCATCCTGGTCGTCCGCGGGAAGGACGAGCAGATCCGCGGCTTCTACAACGTCTGCCGGCACCGCGGCTCCCGGATCTGCGACGACGAGGCCGGGCAGGTCCGCACGCACCTGCGCTGCCCCTACCACGCGTGGGGCTACGCCCTGGACGGGACGCTCGTGACCACCCCGATGATCGAGAAGGACGAGATCGACCGGGAGTCGACGTCGTTGTGGCCGGTGCACGTCGAGGTCTGGGAGGGGTTCGTCTTCGTCAACCTCTCCCGCGAGGAACCGAGGTCGCTGCGCGAGCACCTCGCCGACCAGCAGGACGATCCCCTGGGGCTGGCAAGGTTCGGCCTGGCCAACCTGCGCATCGGCCACATCTCGGTCAACGAGGTGCAGGCCAACTGGAAGATCGTGCTCGAGAACTACAACGAGTGCCTGCACTGCCCGACGATCCACCCCGAGCTCGTCGCCGTCGTGCCGGCGTACAAGAAGGGCGACACCTTCGAGAGCAGCCGCTCGGACGGTGGCGTCTCCCTGGCCGACGGCCGGACGGCGATCGTCGACGACGCGCGGCTGAGGCTGCCCCTGCTGCCGGGCTTCACGAAGGACGGCGACCCGGAGTCCTACTACGGAGCGGGGGTCTACCCGACGATGTTCCTCGACGTCGACGGGTCGAGCTGCCTGGCCACCGCGGTGTTCCCGACCGGGCCGCGCAGCTGCCGGCTGGTGACGGAGTACCTCTTCAGCCCCGAGGCGTTGGCGGACCCGGAGTTCGACCCCTCGCCGGTCGTGGCGTTCAACGAGCAGGTGACGCGCCAGGACAACGAGGCGTGCGAGCGCGTCCAGCGGGGCGTGACCTCACGGGTGTTCGACCACGGCGTCTTCCCGGCCAAGGACTCCTGGGTCCACGGCTTCGACCAGCGGTACCTGCGCGACGTCGAGGACGACCCGCGCGTCGAGCGCCAGGACCCCTGAGGGAGCGGCCAGCACCGGGTTGAGCTCCAGCTCCACGAGCTCGGGGTGGGCGCAGGCGAGCAGCGAGACGCGCGCGACGAGTCCGGTGAGCGCGTCCAGGTCGACCGGGGGTCGACCCCGCGCGCCCTGGAGCACCGAGGCACCCTGCAGGGTCGACAGGAGCCGGCGCGCGGCGGCTGCCGAAATCGGCGCGATCGCGCACGCGACGTCGGCGAGCACCTCGGCGAAGATCCCGCCGAGACCCACCATGACGACCTGACCGAACTTCGGGTCGCGGACGCAGCCCACGACGAGCTCCACCCCGTCGCCCAGATCGGCCATCTCCTCGACGGACACCGCCGGGGGCGCGAGCCGGGCCACCAGGTCGTCGTACGCCGTCCGGGCGGCCTCACGGTCTACGAGGCCGAGCACCACGCCACCGCCGTCGGACTTGTGGACGCGGCCGATCGCCTTGAGGACCAGGGGCGGCTGCAGCCGCGCCAGCGCGGTCTCGAGGCCGGAGCCGTCGGTCACCGACAGCGCGGCAGGAAACCCGATGCCGGCCTCGCCGAAGAGCTCCCGCGCCGCGGCGTACGACGCGTCGGTGACGGTGGGTGCGCGGTCCGGCACCGGTTCGGCGAGTCCGGTCGAGTCGTGCTCGACGAGGCCAGCCAGCACCGCGCACGCGCGGTCGATGTCCCGGTGCACGGGGACCCCCGCGGCCCGCAGCACCTCGGCTGACGGGCTGTCGGGGTAGATGGTCTGGACGACCAGCGGTGTGGTCTGCGCTGCGACCGCGGCGGCTATCTGCGCGGCGGCAGCGAGCTCCGGCTCGGTGAGCCCGGACTGCTCGGTCGAGTAGCCACCGAAGAAGCCGGTGAGCAGCACGCCGTCGACCTGGTCCGACGCGAGGAGGCGCTCCACCCCGCGGGCGTAGCTGGCCGCGTCCTGCTCGCCGGCGCCGGCGAGGTCGACGGGGTTGGTGACGGTCGCCCGCTCCCCGAGCGCCGTCCCCAGCTCGGCGACGAGACCACCGGTCAGCACCGGGGTGCTCAGCCCGGCGGCCGCGAGGGCCTCGGCGGCCACCGCACCGTGCCCTCCCCCGTCGGTCAGGATCGCCACCCGGTCCCCGGACATCCGTCGCGGCGCGCGCAGGGCGACCAGGAGGTCGGCCAGCTGGGTCGGGTGGTCCACCCGCCGGGCGCCCACGGCGGCGCAGGCCGCGTCGACCACCATCGAGGAGCTCGTCAGCGAGCCGGTGTGGGAGGCCGCGCTGCGGATCGCTGCCTCGCTGCGACCGGGGGCGAGCAGCACCAGCGGCTTGCCGGCGTCCCGCAGCGCCCGGGCGGCGTCGAGGAACCCCCGGCCGTCGACGACGTCCTCGGTGTAGACGGCGACCGCCCGCGTCCCGTCGTGGTCGACGCACGCGTGGAGGAAGTCGACGAGGCCGAGGTCGGCCTGGTTGCCGAGCGACACGAACCGGGAGACCCCGAGCCCACGATCCTCCAGCAGCCCCGCCAGGTCGAGCACGAGGTTGCCGCTCTGGCTGAGCACGGCCACGTCACCTGCCGGCAGCACCGCGTGCGCCAGCTGGAGCCCGGACGAGGTGTCGACGATCCCGAGGCAGTTCGGGCCGACCAGCACGGCGCCGCCCGCGCCGGCCACCGCCAGCGCCTCGGCCTCGAGCCGCGCCCCGGTCTCACCGGATTCGGAGAGCCCCGCCGTGATCCCCACGATCGCCCGGGCGCCGGCGGCCACCGCGTCGGCGACCGCAGCGACGAACCCGCTCGCCGGGACGCACACCACGGCGAGGTCGACGGGGACGTCGTGCGCGGCGGCCGCCGCCCTGACAGACGGATGCGTCGGCCGGCCCAGCACCTCGGCGCCGCGGCTGTTGACGAGCAGCACCACCCGGTCGCCCGGCGAGGCGAGCGCGTGCCGGCTGAGGATGTGTCCCCACTTCGCCGAGTCGGCGCTGGCGCCGACGATCGCCACCGTCCGGGGCGCGAACAGGGCGTCCAGCGACCTGCGTGCCGTCGGCACCGGCGACCCTTGACGCGTCACGCGGGCGACCTTAACATCTGCTGACTGACCGACCAGTCAAACGGGTGGAGGCCGGGTGGACAGCGGACAGGCCCCGACGAACCATCGCCGGCAGGCGGCGGCAGACGCCCGCGACAAGATCCTCGCCGCCGCGGCCGAGTGCATCGTCCGCGACGGTCTCGCCCAAGTCCGGATGGCCGCCATCGCGCGCGCGGCAGGCGTCTCGTCGGGGCTGCTGCACTACCACTTCGACACCAAGGAGCAGCTCTTCGGCGAGGTGCTCACCTACTCCCACGCCGTCTCGGCCGAGCTCAACCAGCGCGCCATGGTCGACGCGGGCGCCAGCCCCCCGCAACGGCTGTCGATGTTCCTCGACCGGTGCCTACCCAGCGACCACCAGCGCGCCGACGAGTGGCTGCTCTGGCAGGAGCTGGCCCTGCTCTGCATCCGCGACCCGCACCTTGCCAAGGTCGGCGCCGACCTCTACGAGGACCGCTACGGCACCGTCGCCGGCATCGTCCGTGACGGGGTGGCCTCGGGGGACTTCGACACCTCGCTCGACCCGCGGTCCGTCGCGGAGACCTCCGTGGCCCTCACCGACGGGCTCGGCGCGCGGGTCCTGGCGAGGGACCCGAACCTCGGGATCGAGCAGGCGCGGGCCGCCATCGCCACCGCGGTCGGCATCCTGGTCGGCCACGACGGGCCGCTCCCGGCCCCGCCCTCCCTCGCAGGCGCGGCCACGTCATGAACCTCCGCCCCGGTCTCGAGGTGCCCCGCCCGGCGCGGCGTGGCCTCCTGACCGGCGGCCTCGCGCTGGGCGCCTCGCTGACGCTGCCCGGCTGCGCCTACGTCCGCGACGACGCGCCGGAGAACGCGCCGCTACCGCCGTCGGCGAAGGCGAAGGCGAAGATCGACGGCGACCTCATCGGCAGCTCCGGCAGCACCGTCACCACGGCCGCGGGCGAGGTGCTCCGGCAGCGGCACGCGTGGGCGGCCACGTTCGTGGCGGCGTACGACGCGCCGTTCTGGCGGGAGCGCGGCCAGAACGCGCTGTCCGACAGCGAGGGCGTGCTGGGCTCCACCTGGCCCCAGCAGCACGGGGTGCTCTCGGCGCTGGTCCCGCCCGAGCGGTATGCCTCCTTCGCCGGCAGCGATCCCGGTACCCGGACCGCCGAGGCGCTGGCGCAGGTCGCGGAGCTCTACGGGCCGGAGGCGCTCGCGCCGATGCAGACCTGGGTGCGGCTGTGGGGCACCGATCCGTGGACCCACGGCTACGTGACCAGCTGGCGGCCCGGTGACGTCGTGGCCGTCGGGCCGCTGCACGGCACCCACGAGCCACCCTTCTACGTCTGCGGCTCCGACCAGTGGGTCGCCGGCTACATGGAGGGTGCCGTCCGGACCGGTCGCGCCGCCGCCGCGGTCGCCGGCACCCAACCAGGCACCCGGAGAGGGAGGTAGCGCAGCCATGGACTTCGGCCTGACCGACGAGCAGCGCAGCATCGTGGAGGTAACGCGGGCGTTCGTCGAGCGCGAGCTGTATCCCCACGAGGAGGAGGTCGAGCGGACCGGCGTGCTGCGCCCGGAGCTGGTCGCCCAGATCCGCGCCAAGGCGCTGGCCGCCGGGCTGTACGCCGCCAACATGCCCGAGGAGGTCGGCGGCGCCGGCCTCGACACCGTGACCTGGGTCCTCTACGAGAAGGAGCTGGGCCGGGCCAACTACGCGCTCCACTACGCCGGCGTGGTCCGACCCTCGAACATCCTGCTGGCCGGGACCGAGGCGCAGCGCGAGAAGTACCTGTACCCCTGCGTGCGTGGCGAGAAGGTCGACTGCCTGGCGATGACCGAGCCGGGCGCCGGGTCGGACATGCGGGCCATGCGCACGCGGGCGACGCGCGACGGGGACGGTTGGCGGATCAAGGGCACCAAGCACTTCATCAGCCACGTCGACGAGGCCGACTTCGTCATCCTGGTCGCCGTCACCGGCGCCGACAGCCGTGGGCGGGCCGAGATGTCGACGTTCCTGGTCGACCTCGACACCCCCGGCGTCGCCGTGCACGACGGCTACCGGAACGTGTCGCACCGCGGCTACACCAACGCGATCCTCGACTTCGACGACGTCCGGGTCGGCGCCGACGCGCTGCTGGGCGAGGAGGGCAAGGGCTTCGAGCTCGCCGGCACCTGGCTGGGCTCGACGCGGCTGCAGGTGGCGGCGTCCTGCCTGGGCCGGGCCGAGCGGGCGCTCGAGCTGTCGGTGCGCCACGCGGCGTCCCGCGAGCAGTTCGGCCAGCCGATCGGCCGGTTCCAGGGGATCGGCTTCAAGCTCGCCGACATGGCGGTCGAGCTGCAGGCCGCCGAGCTGATGACCCTGCACGCCGCCTGGAAGCACGACCAGGGCACCGCCACCGACGCCGACATCGCCATGGCCAAGCTCAAGGCCACCGAGATGCTGGCGATGGTGGCCGACGAGGCGATCCAGGTCCACGGCGGCATGGGCCTGATGGACGAGCTGCCGCTCGAGCGGATCTGGCGCGACGCCCGCATCGAGCGGATCTGGGACGGCACGTCGGAGATCCAGCGCCACATCATCAGCCGGTCGATGCTGCGACCGTGGGGAGCCTGACATGACCGACGTGATCCGGACCGTCGTCGAGGACGGCGTCCTCGAGGTGACCCTCGACCGTCCGAAGGCCAACGCCATCGACCTGGCCACCAGCCGAGAGCTGGGCGAGGTGTTCGCGTCCTTCCGCGACGATCCCGACCTCCGGGTGGCGGTCGTGCGCACCGCTGGCGACAAGTTCTTCTGCGCCGGCTGGGACCTCAAGGCCGCGGCCGGTGGCGACTCCGTCGTCGGCGACTACGGTGTCGGCGGCTTCGGCGGGCTGCAGGAGCTCCCCGACCTCAACAAGCCGGTCATCGCGGCCGTGCACGGCCTGGCGATGGGGGGTGGCTTCGAGCTCGCCCTCTCCTGCGACCTCGTCTACGCCTCCGAGGCCACCCAGTTCGGGCTGCCCGAGATCAACGCCGGCACGCTCGCGGACGCCGCGACGATCAAGCTGCCCAGGCGGATGCCCTACCACGTGGCGATGGAGCTCCTCCTGACCGGACGCTGGATGAGTGCCGCGGAGGCCGCGCGCTGGGGCCTCGTCAACGGGGTGCTCGCCGACGACGCGGCGGTCCGGGCCCGGGCCTGGGAGACCGCCAGGTTGCTGGCCGCCGGCCCGCCGCTGGTCTTCGCCGCGATCAAGGAGACCGCCCGGGTGGCGGAGTCCCTGCGCTTCCAGGAGGCCCTGGACCTGGTCACCTCCGAGACCCTGCCGACCGTGGCGACCCTCTACGCCTCCGAGGACGGGCAGGAGGGGTTCCGGGCCTTCGCCGAGAAGCGGAAGCCGGTCTGGAAGGGGCGCTGACCCCGGGTCCAGTGACGAGGGGCCGACGGTCTGCGAGGATCCGGCTCGTGACCGACCAGCCCGACCAGCCCACGCAGCCCAGGCAGCCGGACCGCGGCCGGTTGCCGCTCGACGTCGACACCACCGCCCGGCCGATCCAGCCGGTGCGAGCGGTGACCGGCGCACCCAACGTCGTGGTCGTGCTCCTCGACGACATGGGCTTCGGGGCGTCGTCGGCCTACGGCGGCCCGTGCGAGATGCCCACCGCCGACCGGCTCGCCGCCGACGGCCTGCGCTACAGCAAGTTCCACGTCACCCCGCTCTGCTCGCCGACCAGGCAGGCGCTGATGACCGGGCGCAACCACCACTCGGTCGGCATGGGCGTCACCAGCGAGATGTCCACGCCCGAGCCCGGCTACCACGGCTACCGCCCGGCCAGCGCGGGGACGATCGCCCAGATCCTCAGCGGCAACGGCTACTGCACAGCAGCGGTCGGCAAGTGGCACCAGACCCCACCGGTCGAGGTGAGCCCGTCGGGCCCGTTCCCGCGCTGGCCGATGGGCGAGGGGTTCGACTTCTTCTACGGCTTCATGGCCGCGGAGATGAACCACTGGTACCCGCAGCTCTACCAGGGCCGCTACGCCGTCGAGCCCGACCGGCTCCCCGAGGACGGCTACCACCTGTCCGAGGACCTCATCGACAACGCGATCTCCTGGGTCGAGAACCAGCAGGCGATCACCCCGGACCGCCCGTTCTTCACCTACGTCGCGCTGGGCGCGACCCACGCGCCGTTCCACGTGGCCCCCGAGTGGCGGGAGAAGTACGCCGGGCGGTTCGACGCCGGCTGGGACGTCCAGCGCGAGCAGACCCTGGCCCGCCAGAAGGAGCTCGGCATCGTGCCCGGGTCGACCCAGCTGGCGCCGTGGGCCGAGGGACTCCCCCGCTGGGACGACCTCGACGAGACCGAGCAGCGCGTCGCGGCACGCTTCATGGAGACCTACGCCGGCTTCGCCGAGCACGCCGACGCCCAGGTCGGCCGGCTCGTCGACGCGCTCGAGGAGATGGAGGTCCTCGACAACACGCTGTTCTTCTACCTGCTCGGCGACAACGGCGCCTCCGGTGAGGGCGGTCCCCGCGGCACCTTCCGAGAGCACCTGGTGGGCCACGGCATCCAGGACGACACCGCCGACATGGCGGCCCGGATCGACACCCTGGGCGACCCGACGACGTACGGGATCTACCCCGCCGGCTGGGCGCTGGCGATGAACACGCCCTACCCCTGGACCAAGCAGGTCGCGCACCTCGGCGGCACCCGTGACGGCATGATCGTGCGCTGGGGCGACGGCATCGAGGCGCGCGGCGAGATCAGGCACCAGTGGCACCACGTCATCGACGTGCTGCCGACGATCCTCGAGGCGACCGGGCTGCCGGCGCCCGAGGCGGTCGGCGGCGTCGAGCAGCAGCCGATCGAGGGCACCAGCCTGCGCTACACCTTCGACGAGCCCGACGCCGAGGACCGGCACACCACGCAGTACTTCGAGATGATCGGCAACCGCGGGATCTACCACGAGGGCTGGACGGCGGTCACCCGACACGGCATCCCCTGGGAGATGGTGGACACGTCCAGGCGCCCCTTCGAGGAGGACGTCTGGGAGCTCTACGACCACGCGGACGACTGGAGCCAGGCCCGCGACCTGTCCGCCGAGCACCCCGAGAAGCTGCGTGAGCTCCAGGAGCTCTTCCAGCGCGAGGCGGAGAAGTACCACGTGCTGCCCCTCGACGACCGGGTCACCGAGCGCGAGAACCCGGAGGTGGCCGGCCGCCTCGACCTGCACCTGGGCCGGACCTCCCTCTCCTTCGGGCCGCGGGTCGGTCGGCTCACCGAGGAGGCCGCCCCCAACGTCAAGAACCGCTCGCACGTCATCACCGCCGACCTCGAGCTGGTCACCGGGACCAGTGGGGTCGTGGTCGCCCAGGGCGGCCGGTTCGGCGGTTGGTCGCTCTACGTCGTCGGCGGCGTCCCGCACTACGCCTACAACTTCGTCGGCCGCGACCTGACCGTCGTCCGCGGCGGCAAGTCGATGACACCGGGCAGGCACGACCTCGCGGTCCGCTTCGACTACGACGGCGGACCGCCGGGCAGCGGTGCGGACGTCGCGCTGGAGATCGACGGAGTCACGGTCGGGTCAGGACGGATCCCTGCCACGACCGCCTACTACTTCTCCTTCGACGAGACGTTCAACGTCGGTGTCGACCGCGGGACGCCGGTCGTGGACGACTACCTGCCGGTGCGCAACCGGTTCGAGGGCCTGATCCACCGGGTGCGCTTCGACCTCGGCCCGGTCTCGGAGGCCGCCGCCGTCGAGGAGCGGCTCCGCGCGCACCTGACCCACCAGTGACCGGCTGCTGCTCCCCCTCGCGGGGTCCGGGAGCGGGCTCGGGGACGACCGCCCTGCCCGGAGCTCGGGCGTCGGCAGGGCATGCGGTCCCGGGCCTGGTCGCGATCGAGGGCGGCACCGCGCACGTCGGCAGCAGCGACCCGGACCACCCGGAGGAGTGGCCGGCGCGCGAGGTCGAGCTCGCGGCGTACCGGATCGCGGCCTGCGCCGTGACCACCGCCGAGTTCGCCGAGTTCGTCACCGCGACCGGGCACCGCACCGACGCCGAGCGCTACGGCTCGTCGTTCGTCTTCGCCGGGTTCCTCCCCGACGACTTCCCGCCCACGCGCGGCGTGGCCGCCGCCCCCTGGTGGCGGGAGGTGCCCGGTGCCACCTGGGCCCGTCCGCTCGGGCCCGTGACCGGTCCCGACGATCTCGGCGACCACCCCGTGGTGCACGTGTCGCGGACCGACGCCGAGGCGTACGCCGCCTGGCGCGGAGTCCGGCTGCCGACCGAGGACGAGTGGGAGCACGCCGCCCGCGGTGGTCTGGACGGGCAGCCGTTCCCGTGGGGGGCCGAGCTCGAGCCCGACGGCGCGCACCGGATGAACGTGTGGCAGGGGACCTTCCCCGCTGAGGACACGGGTGCGGACGGGTGGCGCGGCACGTGCCCGGTCGACGCCTTCCCGGCCAACGCGTGGGGCCTGCACAACACCACCGGCAACGTCTGGGAGTGGTGCACGGGCGCGTGGTCGGGAACGCCCGGGGACGGGGTCAGCCGCGGGGGGTCCTACCTCTGCCACGCGTCGTACTGCCGTCGCTACCGGGTCTCCGCCCGCCAGCAGCACTCACCGGACTCGAGCGCGGGGAACCTCGGCTTCCGGGTGGCCTCGGACGCCTGACCCCAGGCGCCTCGCGGGTCACTGACCGGCGAGCTCCGCGGCCCCTGCCACGACCATCGCGCCGAGCGCGTCGAAGCGCTGGGCGGTGATCCGCTCCGGCGGCCCCCAGAGGCTCACGACCGCCACCGGTCGACGGCTGACGTCGAGCACGGGCGCGGAGACGCCCCAGGCGGACTCCTCGAACTCGCCCCGGCACACGGAGAACCCGCGCTCGCGCGTCGCCTCGAGTTCGTCGGCGAGCGCGGCACGCGAGGTGATCGTGGTCGGGGTGAAGCGTTGCAACCGGCCCCCTCGCGGCATCGTGAGGAGCTCCCGGGCCACGCCGGCCTCGGAGAACGCGAGCAGCGCCTTGCCCGTCGACGTTGCGTGCAGAGGCACCGTCTGGCCCAGGAAGGTGACCGAGACGATGGCGCCGATCACGTCCTCGGCGACGTAGGTCAGGGCACCGTCACGCATGACGGCCATCGCCGCCGTCTCGCCGGTCTGCCCGGCCAGGCGCTGCAGCACGCTCCGGGAGGCTCCGGCGAGCGAGGTGTCGCCTGCCTGCCCGGCCAGGTCGACAAGCCCGAAGCCCAGCGCGTAGCAGCCGGTCTCGCGGTCGTGGGTGACGAGCCGCTGGTGCTCGAGGGTGGAGAGCAGCCGCCAGGTCGTGGTGCGGTTGAGACCGACCGTCTCGGCGAGGGCCGAGGCCGTCGCAGCGGGCCCGGTGGCCGCGGCCACGGCGCGCAGGAGGGCGGCCGCACGCTCGACGGAGCGGACGTACGTCGGCCCGCGGGAGCGACCCGTTGCGTCAGCTGAACGGTGTTGCGTATCGCGAGATGACATCGGAACCTCCCTCGTGACCATTGACCACCGGCTCGGACCACTTTATGTTGCTCAGATCACCCCGGCGGATGTTCGGATGGTGAAACAGAGGAGTCACCCAGTGAACCAGCCTCGCAACAGCTCGGACATCTCCCGGCGCCAGCTCTTCAAGTACTCCGGCGTGAGCGCCCTGGCGGTGGCCGGCGGCAGCCTCCTCACCGCCTGCGGTGGGGACGGAGGCGGTGGGTCCGGAGCGGGTGGCCCGCAGGGCTCCGGCGGGATCCTGATCCACGGCGCCACCGGCGGCGGCAGCAAGGACACCCTCGACCCGCACCAGCCGGTCACCGCCGCCGACATCGCGCGGTGCTGCAACCTCTACGAGCCGCTGCTGTTCTGGAACAACAACTACGAGCTCGAGCCGGCCCTGGCCGAGTCGGTGGAGGCCTCCGGCGACGCCGTGACCTGGACGGTCAGGATGCGCCAGGGCGCCACCTTCCACAATGGCCGGCCCGTCACCGCGGAGGACGCCTGGCTCAGCATCCGCCGGGTCGCCGACCCGAAGGCGCCGCTGTCGGCCGGTGGTCAGCTGTCCCAGATCATCGACTTCGAGTCGTCCAAGGTCATGGACGACCAGACGTTGCGGATCGTCCTCAACACGCCCTACGCGATCCTCGACGGGCTGCTGGCCGAGTACACCCTCGGCATCATCCCGGGTGGCGAGTTCGACCCGGCCGCGCCGGTCGGCACCGCCCCGTTCGCCTACCAGTCCTTCGAGGCGGGCAAGACCAGCACCTTCACCAAGTTCGCCGACTACTGGGGCGACGCGGCCTTCGTCGACGAGCTGCAGATCCAGGACTTCTCCGACGACAACGCCAAGGTCAACGCGCTGCAGGCCAACCAGATCCAGACCGTCGACAACCTGCCCTACAACCTCGTCGACACGATCGAGGGTGCCGGCGGCGGTGTCCTGGTCGCGGAGGGCGGCCAGTGGGTGCCCTTCACGATGCGGGTGGACCAGGCGCCGTTCGACGACGTCCGGGTCCGCCAGGCGATGCGTCTGATCGTGGACCGTCAGGCGATGATCGACCAGACCCTCAGCGGCTACGGCTCCCTGGGCAACGACATGTACGCCCCGCTCGACGTCGCCTACCCCAGCGACCTGCCGCAGCGTGAGCAGGACATCGAGCAGGCCAAGTCGCTGCTGGCGGCGGCCGGTGCGGAGGGCCTGCAGGTCGAGCTGTTCACCGGTGACGACATCGGGTCAGTGGCCGTCCCGGCCGCGAACCTGTTCGCCGAGCAGGCCAAGGCGGCCGGTGTCGACGTCAAGGTAACCAAGAAGACGCCGTTCTACGACGACGACTACCTGTCCTACACCTTCGCCCAGGACTTCTGGAACACCCGCAACTACATCCCGCAGGCCGTGGTCGGGACCTTCCCGCCCGAGCTGGGTGGCACCTACAACGAGACCCACTGGGACAACGAGGAGCACCGGGGCCTGGTCGACGCGGCGGCCAAGGAGGTCGACGAGGCCAAGCGCACCGACCTGATCCAGCAGGCGCAGGAGATCGAGTACAACGAGGGCGGCCTGATCATCTGGGGCTTCCGCCAGCAGGTCGACGCCTACGCCGCCAACGTGCAGGGGCTCGAGCCGAGCAAGTACCTCCCACTCGGCAACTACAGGTTCAGCAAGGTATCGGTCTCCTGACATGACCCAGGTCGCGACTCTCCCTGATCCGCTCGAGGAGGTCGCACCTCCTCGGGGCCGCTCCGGCGGGGCGGCGTGGGGCCTCTGGCTCGCACGCCGCCTCGGCCTGGCGGTGCTGACGATGTGGCTGGTCTCCGTGCTGGTGTTCCTGGCCACTGCCGCGCTCGGCGACCCGGTGCGCGCGATCCTCGGTCGCGACTACGAGACCAACGTGGCCCGGCGCGAGCAGCTCGAGGCCCAGCTGGGGGTGGGCGACTCGATCGTGAGCCGCTACCTCGACTGGCTGGGGGGCCTGCTCCGGGGCGACTTCGGCACCTCGCTGGCCAACCAGCTGCCGGTCTGGGACCAGATCTCGAGCACCGTGACCAACACGCTGGTGCTCGTGCTGCTCGCCGCGCTGGTGATGATCCCGCTCGCCTTCGGGATCGCGATGGTCTCGGCGCACTTCCGCCGCAAGCGCCCGGACACCGTCATCCAGACGATCCTGCTCGCACTCGCCGGGGTGCCCGAGTTCGTGACCGGCATCCTGCTGGTCGCCCTCTTCTCGACCTCGGTCTTCCACATCTTCCCGGCGGTCACCATCACCTCGCCGACCGGTGGACCTCCCTGGGACGAGCCCCAGGGCATGGTGCTCCCGGTCGCGACGCTCGTCCTCGCGGTGACGCCGTACGTCTCCAGGATCGTGCGGTCGACCCTGCTGGAGGTGCTCGACAGCGACTACGTCGAGCTCGCCCGGCTCAAGGGCATTCCGGAGCAGGTGGTGATGCGCAAGCACGCGCTGCTCAACGCGATCGTCCCGGGGATCCAGGTCATCGCGCTCCAGCTGGCCTGGCTGGCCGGTGGCGTGGTCCTGGTGGAGACGCTGTTCGCCTACCCGGGGGTCGGCAAGCAGCTGGTCGACTCGGTCCGCAACCACGACGTCCCGATGGTGCAGGCGCTCAGCATCATCATCGCCGGTGTCTACATCGTGGTGAACCTGGTCGCCGACGTCCTTTCGATCCTCCTCACCCCCCGAGCAAGGACGGCGATCTCGTCATGAGTGCTGCCACCCCTCCGCCGGCCGCCGCGCCCGAGACCGGACCCGCGCCCGCCGGGTTCTTCCGGCGGGCCCTGCGGCAGAAGCGGTTCGCCTTCGGCTTCACGGTGACCGTGCTGGTGGTGCTGTTCGCGATCCTCGCGCCGTTCTTCGCGCCCTACGGCGAGAAGGAGACCGCCGGACCGCCGTACGCCCAGTACGGGTTCTTCGGCACCGACTACCTCGGCCAGGACGTGCTGAGCCGGCTGATGCACGGGGGCCAGAGCGTCCTGGTCATCTCGGTGCTGGCGACCGTGCTCGGCATGGTGCTCGGCGTCCTCATCGGCGTCATCGCGGCCTACGCCGGCGGCTGGTGGGACGAGGTGATCATGCGGCTCAACGACGTGCTGCTGGCCTTCCCCCAGATCCTCCTCGCGCTGGTCGTCCTGACGGCCCTGCAGAACCCCGCCCCGTGGGTGATCGTCCTGCTGATCGGGGCCTCGCACGCACCCCGCGTGGCCCGGGTCTCCCGCGGCGTCGCGCTCGGCATCGTGTCGCGCGACTTCGTGGTCGCGGCCGAGGCGCTGGGCGAGAAGCGGTCCCGGGTCATCGTGGCCGAGGTGCTGCCCAACATGACCGGTCCGCTGCTGGCCGAGGCCGGGCTCCGGCTGACCTACTCGATCGGCGTGGTGGCAGCCCTCGGCTTCCTGGGCTTCGCCGCCGACCCGGGTGCGGCCAACTGGGGCCAGATGATGAACGAGAACCGGCTCGGTCTGCAGACCCAGCCGTGGGCGGTGATGGCGCCGGTGCTGATGATCGCCATCTTCACCATCGCCACGAACCTGATGGCCGACGGTCTCGCCCAGGCGAGCCAGAGAGGCGATGACTGATGACCGCCGCCTTCACCATCGCCACACTCAGCCAATGGGCCGACGGTCTCGCCCAGGCCAGCCAACGAGGGGACGACTGATGGCGACCACCGCTGCCGATGCCACGCACGAGGTCAGGAAGACCGGCGGCCTGGTCATCCAGGACCTGGGCGTCAGCCTGACCGGCAAGGACGTCGACGTCGTCGACGACATCGACCTGGTGCTCAAGCCGGGCGAGGTCGTCGGGCTGGTCGGCGAGTCCGGGTCCGGCAAGACGACCGTCGGCACGTCGCTGCTGGCCTACTCCCGCGCCGGCGCAGTCATCTCGTCGGGCAAGGTGCTGCTCGAGGAACGTGACGTGCTCCAGCTGTCGTGGAAGGAGGTCCGCAAGCTGCGTGGCGAGGAGATCGCCTACGTCCCACAGGACCCCGCCTCCGCGCTCAACCCGAGCATCCGGATCGGCAAGCAGCTCGTCGAGCTCCAGCAGCTGCGCGGCATCGGCACCAGCGAGTCACGACTCGCAGCAGCGCGGGCCGGGCTGGAGGAGGTCGGCCTGCCGAGCGACGACGAGTTCCTCAAGCGCTACGCGCACCAGCTCTCCGGCGGCCAGGTCCAGCGCGTCGCGCTGGCGATGGCGTTCCTGCCGAAGCCCAAGGTGCTGGTGCTCGACGAGCCCACGACCGGCCTCGACGTCACCACGCAGAAGATGGTGCTCGACACCATGGCAGAGCTCTGCCGCGCCTACGGCGTCAGCGCTCTCTACGTCACCCACGACCTCGCGGTGGTCGCCAACATCGCCGATCGGGTGGCCGTCATGTACGCCGGCCAGATCGCCGAGCTCGGCCCACGGGACGCCATCTTCGCCAACCCCTCGCACCCCTACACGCGGGCGCTGCTCGACTCGATCCCGCACCTGAGCCAGGCCCGCGCCCTCAAGGGCATCCCCGGCCGGACTCCCTCTCCGGGCCGTCGCCCGGACGGGTGCCGTTTCAACGACCGCTGTGCGTTCGTGATCGACGAGTGCCGGGCGTCCGTGCCGGAGCTGCGGACGGTGGCGCCCGAGCACGAGGTGCGGTGCATCCGGGCGGGCGAGATCGGCACCTGGGACATCAACGTCGGCACCGTCCCCGACGCCGACCCCGACAAGGTGCGTGACGTGATCCTCTCGGTCGAGGGGCTCAGCGTCTTCTACGGCCGCAAGCAGGTCGTCCACGACGTGACGTTCGACCTGGCCAAGGGCGAGGTGGTGGCGCTGGTCGGCGAGTCCGGGAGCGGCAAGACCACGATCTCGCGCTCGGTGGGTGGCCTCCACAAGGACTGGACCGGCGCCCTCACGTTCGAGGGCCGGGTCCTGGCCAACAGCGCCCGCAAGCGGAGCGCCGACGACCGCCGGCGGATGCAGTACATCTTCCAGAACCCCTATCTCTCCCTCAACCCGCGGCTGTCGATCGAGCAGATCGTCAAGCGGCCGATGGAGCTCTTCGGGCTGGCCACGGGCAAGGAGGCCACCGAGAAGGTGGTGGAGCTGATGGGCCAGGTCTCGCTCGGCTCGCAGATGCTGCACTTCCAGGCCAGTCGGCTCTCCGGCGGTGAGCGCCAGCGCGTGGCGATCGCCAGGGCCCTGGCCGCCGAGCCCGACGTGATGATCTGCGACGAGATCACCTCGGCCCTCGACGTGTCGGTGCAGGGCTCGATCGTCGAGCTGCTCGAGGGCCTGCGCCAGGAGCGCGGGATCAGCATGCTGTTCGTGACCCACAACCTCGCCCTGGTCCGCTCGATCGCCGCACGCGTGGAGATCTTGCAGGACGGCCGCGTGGTCGAGGCCGGGCCGGTGGTGACCGTGATGGAGACCCCGCGGGAGGAGTACACCCGCAAGCTGCTGTCCAACAGTCCCAGGATCGATTGACGCCGGTGCCCACCTCCACCACGGGGTCCCGGCTCTCGGGACTCCGGTTCATCGACCCCCAGCTCGAGCCGGGCTGGCGGCACGTCGTCGTGCCCGCGGGTGGTGACCGTGCGCTGCCCGCTGCCGCACTCCCGCTCCCGGTCGAGGTGGCCGGGGCCGGACGGATGCGTGGGCTCGACGAGTGGGTCCGCGAGACCTGGACGACGTCCCTGCTCGTGCTCGACCGGCGCACGGTCGTGCACGAGTGGTACGCCGACGGGCTGGGCCCCGACACCCTGTTCCTGGGCGCGTCCATGACCAAGTCCGCCCTCGCGCACCTCGTCGGACGCGCCGTCGGCGCAGGCTCCCTGACGGTGTCGGACAGGGTGACCGCGCACGTGCCCGAGCTGCAGGGCAGCGGCTACGACGGCACCAGCGTGCTCGACCTCCTCACCATGACGACCGGGGTCGACTGGGTGGAGAACCACCGCGACCCCGGCAGCCTGGCCTCACGGCTGCTGGGCTGCTTCGCGCTCGGGGCCGACTCCCGCGTCCTGCTGGGAGAGGTGCGACCCGGGGTCGCCCCGGGCACCCGTTTCAGCTACTGCACCGCCGACTCGCAGGTGCTCGACTGGGTCCGCGAGCGGGCGACCGGCCGGAAATACGCCGACGACCTGGCCCTGCTGTGGAGTGACCTCGGCTGCTCCCACGAGGCGCTCGTCGCCGTCGACGGACCCGGAGTCGCGCTGGCCGGAGGTGGCCTGGCCGCGACGGCCCGCGACTGGGCGCGGCTGGCGCTGCTCGCGGTCGACGGCGGCTCGCTCCTCGACGAGGCGTGGGTCGAGGCGGCCGCGCGGCCGGCGTACCCCTTCCTGACGCCGGGCCGACTGCCCAGCACCATCACCACCCATGCCGGCTTCGGCTACCACTGGTGGCCGCTCGACCACATCGGGCGTCGGGTCACCGCGGACGGCAGCCGCGGCCAGCTCGCCGCCACCGACCGGCAGACCGGCGCCGTGGTCGTGAAGACCTCGCTGTGGCCCTACGACGACGTCCTCGTCGACCGCCAGGCCCGCGACCTCAGCTACCTCGGCCTGCACGCCCTGCTCGACGCAGTCGCCCGGCACCATCCCCAGAAGGAGTCCTCCCCGTGAACCGCAACGTCATGATCACCTGTGCCCTGACCGGGGCCGGCGACACCGTCGGTCGCTCCGAGCACGTGCCGGTCACCCCCGAGCAGATCGCCGAGTCCGGGATCGCCGCGGCCCGCGCGGGCGCGACCATCGTGCACATCCACGTGCGGGATCCCGAGACCGGGAAGGGCTCCCGGGACGTCGCCCTCTACCGCGAGGTCGTCGAGCGGATCCGCGCCTCCGACGTCGATGTCATCATCAACACCACCGCCGGCATGGGCGGCGACCTGGTGCTCGACCCGCAGGACCCGACGACGTTCGTCGAGGGCACCGACCTGGTCAGTGGCGTCGACCGGCTCCCCCACGTGGAGGAGCTCCTGCCCGACATCTGCACGCTCGACTGCGGCAGCCTCAACTTCGGGGAGGGCAGCCTGGTCTACGTCAGCACCCCGGACATGCTGCGCGAGGGCGCGAAGAAGATCCAGGAGCTCGGCGTCCGGGTGGAGATGGAGATCTTCGACACCGGCCACCTGTGGTTCGCCAACACCCTGGTCGAGGAGGGCCTGATCGACGCCCCGGCGATGTACCAGCTCTGCATGGGCATCCCCTACGGCGCCCCGGCCGACCCGGCAACGCTGGCGGCGATGGTCGCCCAGGTCCCGGAGGGCGCGGTGTGGGCGTCGTTCGCGCTCGGTCCCATGCAGATGCCATGGGTGGCCCAGTCGATCCTGCTCGGCGGCCACGTCCGGGTGGGGCTGGAGGACAACCTCTACCTCAGCAAGGGGGTCAAGGCGACCAACCCGCAGCTCGTCGAGCGCGCGCGGACCATCGTGGAGAGCATGGGCGCCAAGGTGGCCACGCCGGACGAGGGGCGCGAGATCCTCGCGCTCACGCCACGATGATCGCCGCCGCGAGCAGGCTGGCACCGGAGGACGTCCGGACCGTCACCTGCGTCGGTGCCGGAGTGATCGGCGGCGGCTGGGTCGCCTACTTCCTGGCCCGCGGCTACCGGGTCGTGGCCTGGGACCCCGCCGCGGACGGCGAGCAGCGGCTGCGCCACCTCGTCGACTCCGCCTGGCCGGCGCTGACCGAGCTCGGGCTGGCGGAGGGTGCCAGCCTCGACAACCTCACGTTCGAGCCCGACCTCGCGACGGCCTGCGCGCAGGCCGACTTCGTCCAGGAGAGCGCGCCGGAGGACCTCGAGCTCAAGCGCACGCTGCTCCGCGACATCGACGCCGCGACGCCGGAGGGCGTGGTCATCTCGTCGTCGACCTCGGGCTACGGGATGAGCGAGATGCAGGACAGGTGCGCCCACCCGGACCGCACCGTTGTCGGCCACCCGTTCAACCCGCCCTACCTCATCCCGCTGATCGAAGTCGTCGGCGGCACAAGCACCTCGGCCGAGGTCGTCGAGTGGACCGCGGCCTTCTTCACGCACGCCGGCAAGTCGGTCATCACGATGCAGCGCGAGGTGCCCGGCTTCGTCGCCAACCGCCTCCAGGAGGCACTCTGGCGCGAGGCGCTGCACATGGTCGAGAACGGGGAGGCCACCGTCGAGGAGATCGACCTGTCGATCACCGACGGTCCCGGCCTGCGGTGGGCCCTGCAGGGCCCGATGCTCACCTTCCACCTGGCCGGGGGTCAGGGCGGGATGGCGCACATGCTCGACCACTTCGGGCCCTCGCTCCTCTCGCCGTGGACGAGACTGGACGCCCCGGTGCTCACCCCGGAGCTGCGCGACGCCGTGGTGGAGGGATGCGACCGGGAGGCCGACGGGAGGAGCATCGACGACCTGGTGGCCGAGCGGGACCGGGGGGTCATCGCGATCCTGCGGGCCCTGGGCCGCACGTGAGCACCGAGCCGGTCGTCTGGAGCGAGCCGGTCCAGGACGCCTGGATCGACTACAACGGCCACCTGTCCGAGCCCTACTACGTCCTGGTGTTCGGGCACGCCACGGACGCGGTCATGGAGGCGGTCGGGCTGGGGCCGACCTACCGCGAGGCGCACGCGGCCTCGCTGTACACGGTCGAGGCGCACGTCCGGTACCTGGCCGAGGTGTCCGCGGGTGCCACGCTCGAGGTCCGTTCGTCCGTCATCGGCACGGCCTCGAAGCTGCTGTGGATCTGGCACGAGATGTACGTCGGCACCCGCCTCTGTGCCACCGAGGAGATCCTCGGCGTGCACGTCGTCACCGGTGCCGCGGCTCCCCTGCCCGAACCGATCGCCGCCCGCGCCCGCGCCGCCCGGGTCGACCCGCCCGAGGCCGCCGGTGGCCGGATCCGCCCCTTGGCCCGCTGACCCCGGGAATGTCACCGCCAACGGTGCTCGTCGGTCGCGTCGTCGTTTGCCTCGGTGACGTCGAGCACCCACAGCATGCTGACGAGGACACCGAGGAGGGTCCCGACGATCAGCAGTCCGGCCGACAGGAAGGCGAGCAGCGAGCCCGGCAGAGTGTCCCGGATCGTGGCGATCGCCGAGAGGAGGGAGCCGAGCACGCTACCGAGGGTGAGCGCCCCCAGGGACAGCGCCACCCACCACTTCAACCCCGGAGTGGCAGGAGCGTGCGCGCGAGGACTGTCACGGACGATCACCACCGAGATGGCGACCATCGTCCAGAACCCCACGACCAGGAAGGCCGCCATGGCGTCGGCGGTGCGGTGCCATCCAGCGAACATGGTGGCCAGCGCGATGATCGTGGCGAAGCCGCCCCCGAGCAGGGCCGTTGGCACCCGTGCCGCCCTCGGCAGGACGAGCAGCAGAGCCGCGACCGCCGAGAAGGCCGCCGTCGCGTGACCGCTGGGAAGGCTGTTCAAGGTAGCCGGCGCGACTTCGTCCAGCCCGAGATCCGGGCGCGAGATCAGGTGCTCCTTCAGCAGCCTCGTGGACACGTTCGAGCACACCAGAACCCCGATGGACGCCAAGCCGCGCATACGGTCCAGCCGAACGAGTGCGATGACTGCGACCATCGCGACCGCGCCAAACAAGGAGCCCACCGAGACGACGTCCAGGACCGACTCCACGGTGTCCCGGAACGCTGCGCCGCTGGTGATGGCACCACGCAGGGAGGCGTCGCTGACCAGCCGACCGTGCACCGTGTGCACCGAGACGTAGTAGACCGAGAGGAACGCTGCGAGGTACGCCGCCGCCGTCACCGCAGGCCACGACAGCGCCCCGCGTCCTCGCGCGCCCAGTCGCACCTCCACCCCGCCATCCTGCCCGACGCCCCAGCGGCGAGTAACCCGCTCGGCGAGAGAGGCGGCCCACTGAAGCGCCCGGGGCCACTATGTGACGTGCCCTGCTGCCCAGCATCCGCTGCGTCGAAACCGCGTGACAAGGCGATCTCCGGCGCGCCTCGTGGGCCGGGACTCAGCAACTAACCACGCAGGAGGCATGTTCCTGTTCCTCGACGGCTGGTCGAGCATGGCAGGTCTGCTTGTCGTGGGCACGTGCGCCTCCGCCGCCCTCCTCATCGTCTTCGCCCCGTTCGCCAGGTCGCGTGAAAGTGCTCGTTGACGGATCGGCTCGTGGTGAGCGGCTTTGTTGCCAACCAGGTGCAGGTCCGACCTGTCGGTCGACCTGCCGTTGCTCTGCCGCGGCCCCCGGGGGCGAGTTGCCGGTCTCGGGGTCAGCCCATCCTCGCTGGACGATCGCGATTCTCGAGGAAGTAGGGGCTCAGGCTGCCGGCCACGGTGGCGAAGACGACGACGCAGACCGCCGCGAGTAGCACGTCCAGCACCTGGCCGAGGAGGTCGTTGCTCCCGAGTGGCTGCCAGAGATCGCTGCGAGGGAGGCCGCGTGCAGGGAGTCGGCATGGCTCATGTACTCACCGAACTCGTAGAACAGCTGGCTGCTGCCGAGTCAGCGGAGTCGGCCGATCGATGAGCTCGTCGGCCTACATCTCCCGCTGCTCCGGGGGCCTGGCCATCACGCTGATGCCACCCATGCAGTGGCTCCTCGGGCCGCGGACTGAGTGCGTTGCCTGCCGTGCGCACGTGACGAGGATACGTGTGCACCCGGCTGGGTACGCGCACGACATGTGGTTCGACACGTGGTCCAACGTCCTGCGGATCCTGCTGGTGGGGCCTGCGTCCTACGCCATCGTGGTCCTCATCCTCCGTACGTCCGGGAAGCGCACCCTGGCCAAGCTCAATGCGTTCGACCTGGTCGTGACGGTCGCCCTCGGTTCGACACTGGCCACGATCTTCTTGAGCAAGGACGTGTCCTGGTCCGAGGGGGCCGTCGCGCTCGGCCTGTTGGCCCTGCTGCAGTTCCTCCTCGCGTCGTTCACGGCCAGATGGCCGGCTGCGCGGTCGGTCGTCACCTCCCGGCCCACCGTTCTCGTCAAGGACGGTCGTCTGCTGGAGGACGAACTGCGGCAGCAACGGTTGACCCATACTGAGGTCTGGCAAGCCGTCCGCGCCTCAGGCGTCGGAGATGTCAGGGCGGTGGCTGCGGTGGTGCTCGAGGCTGATGGAACCCTGAGCGTCATCCCTGCAGCCAAGGTGGGTGACGGTTCGGCGCTGGCAGACGTCGAGCGGTGGTACAACGATCGTGGCCAGGAGGGCCCATGACGAAGTGGTTGACGTTGAGCTCCCTGCGTGATGAGGCGCGGACCCGCCTGTGGCCGATGCCCGCGCTGGCCTTGGTGTGCGCGATGGCGCTGGGCATCGGCCTGCCTCAGCTCGACGCCGCAGTGCAGGGCCGGGTTCCCGAAGCTGTCACCGCCTACCTCTTCTCAGGGGGCGCGGGTGCAGCGCGGACGGTGCTCAATGTCATCGCGACGTCCATGATCACCGTCACCTCGCTGACGTTCTCCCTGACCGTCGTCACGCTGCAGCTGGCGAGCAGCCAGTTCTCGCCGCGGCTGCTGCGCACCTTCACCCGGGACCGCTTCGTGCACGGCACGCTCGCGATTTTCCTCGGCTCCTTCGTCTACGCGCTCACGGTGTTGCGGACCGTTCGTTCTCCGGAAGAAGACGGCCGCGGCGCGTTCGTCCCCCAGTTCTCGGTGACCTTCGCCTTCATGTTGGCCGTGGGCTCAGCCGTCGTCCTCATCCTCTTCCTCGCACACCTGGCCCGGGAGATCCGGGTCGAGACGATCCTGCGCAATGTGCACGACGACGCCTCCGACACCATCCAGAGGGTGCTCCCGGCCCGCCCGGCTGCGCATCCTCCCCAACCCCAGGCTCCGCCTCCGGCTGACCGCCGTCTCATCCTCGCCCCCGCCTCCGGCTTTGTTGTCGGACTCGACGCGGAGCGGCTGCGGGACGCGGTCGTGGCAGCGGACGCGGTCGTCATCGTCGACAAGGCCGTCGGGGACGCGCTGGTCGAGGGCACCCCCATCGCCCGGGCCTGGTCGGTCTCCCGAGACACCCGCCTGTCCGATGACTCCCTCACGGCTCTGCAGGAGGGCCTGTCTCGAGCCATGGAGACCGGCTTCGAACGAACATCGCGACAAGACGTCGCCTTCGGCTTGCGTCAGCTCACCGATGTCGGGGTGAAAGCACTGTCGCCGGGGATCAACGACCCGACCACAGCTGTCCACGCTCTCAACCACTCCGCCGTGCTGCTCTGCGACCTGCTCCGCCGGGATCTGGAACCGCACGTCCTCGACGACGACGCGGGTCGGCCACGGCTCGTCCTCAACCAGCGCCCCTTCGCTGAGCTGCTCGAGCTCGCGGTGGCCCAACCTCGCATCCACTGCGCTGACGACCCGTACGTCGTACGAGCACTCCTGTCCCTCCTCCACGCAGTGGCGTGGATCGCCGAGCGTCCCGACGAGCTCGCTGCGATCGACGCGCAGCTCGCACGCACCAGACACATGATCAGCCACGGGCCTTTGGACCCGGTTCACAAGCACGAGTTGTCCAACCTTGCAGGCGAGGTGGCCGACGCCATCAGCAAGAGCTAGGCCGACGGCACTGATGGCCCTGGACCGCAGCGCAGGAGACCCCCCTACCCCGGAGGCCGGCCGTGGTGCCTCACGGACGATGGATCGGAGAAGGCTCTGAGGCGAGGATCGCCACAGTCGCCCGGATGGGATTGATGATCAGTGCGGCTGGCCTGCTTGTCGTCCTGGTGGCGCTGCGGGACATCTTCCACACGCTGTGGCACCCCGCCGGGTTCGGCCGGATCGCACGCTGGGTGTTCCAGCTCGTGTGGTGGGTCACCAAGTACGTGGTGCCCAGCCGCACCCGGCAGCTCGCTGGACCCATCGGCATCCTCGGGGTCGTGATGCTGTGGACCGGGCTGATGGTGATCGGCTGGACGCTGGTCTATCTACCCCACATGGCGCAGGGCTTCTACTTCGGATCCGCGCTCAGCCCCGAGCAGTCTTCCGACGCTGTGGTTGCGCTGTACCTGTCGTTGGTCACCCTGGCAACGCTCGGCTTCGGCGACGTCACCCCGGCTGACCCTGGCCTGCGCCTGCTGACACCCTTCGAGGCTCTGCTGGGGTTCGTCCTCCTGACCGCCGCCATCTCCTGGATCCTTCAGGTCTACCCAGCGCTGGGCAGGCGGCGTTCGGTCGCGAAGCGATTGAGCATTCTGCAGTCCAGCCATGCCACGGATGTCGTGGTCGGTGGTGAGCCCTGCGTCGCCAGCCGCATGCTGGAAGCTGTGACCGAGGGCGTGATCCAGGTCGAGACGGACCTCCTGCAGTACACCGAGTCGTACTACTTCCTCGAGGAGGAGGAAGAGATGTCGTTGGCCGCGGCCCTCCCCTACGCGCTGGAGATGGTCGAAGCCGGAAGGGCTTCGTCTTCGCGCGAGGTGCGCCACGCGGCTGAGATGCTCGCTGTGGCCGTCGAGGGTCTCGCCCTGCGGCTGGACCGTGACTACCTCAAGACTGGGGGCGTGACATCAGAAGTGCTCGCGTCCCGCCGTGCCGACCACGGATTCAGTCGCCGCGCATGACGACCAGGGCCTCGAGAACGGCTCTTCCATGAGCCTCGACGTGCTGCTCATCGCAGTCGGTGCGCTCGGCGTGGTGGTGGCTGCCTTGTCTGCGCGCATCAGGCGTCTGCCGTTGTCCGAGCCGCTACTGGCGCTGGTGGTAGGTGTGCTCCTCGGCCCCGAGGTGCTCGCTGCCCTGCCTCTACCACCGATCACCGCCGAGCACGGGGCCGTTCACGACGCGACCCGGGTCCTCCTGGTGATCTCGGTGATCGGGGTCGCGCTGCGCTACCCCTTCGGTTCGGTGCGCTCACAGCTGCGGCCGGTCGTGATCCTGCTGTGGGTGGCACTGCCGGCTATGGCGTTGATCTCCACGTGCCTGACCGCCGGCATCCTCGGAGTCGCGCTGGGAGCTGCGCTGCTGCTCGGGACGGCGATCTGCCCTACTGACCCGGTCCTGGCATCCAGCGTGGTCACAGGCAGGCCCGCCGAGGAGGATCTGCCCTCACGTGACCGGCAGATCCTCTCCTTGGAATCGGGCGCCAACGACGGTCTCGCGCTGCCGTTCGTGCTCGCTGCTGTGGCCCTTGCGGGACCCATGACCGCGGAGGAAGCCGTGACCGAGGCGCTGCGGCAGGTGCTGGGCGCGGTCGCCCTCGGTGTGCTCGCCGGTTGGCTCGGCGGTCGCGCACTGAGGGCTGGCGAGAACCATGGGGCGACGTCCCACGGCCCGATGCTGCTGTTCACCGTCCTGCTCGCCCTGCTCGTGCTGGGACTGTCAGGTGTGCTCCACCTCGACGGTGTCCTGGCCGCCTTCGTGGCCGGTCTCGCCTTCAACGTGACCAGTACCGGCAGCGAGCGGACGGCGGACCTGGAGATCGACGAGGCGGTGAACCGGTTTGCGGTCCTCCCGATGTTCGTCCTGCTGGGCGCCACCATTCCGTGGACCGTGTGGGACGAGCTGGGCTGGGCAGGAATCCTTCTCAGCCTCGCCGTGCTCCTGCTGCGTCGAATCCCCGTACTGCTACTGCTCAAGCGTCCGCTCCACCTCGGCTGGCCGGACGCGCTGTACCTGGGTTGGTTCGGACCGGTCGGTGTCTCGGCCGTGTTCTACCTGACCCTCGAGGCCCAGGAGCTGGATCTACCTGACATGGTCCTGGGCGCCGGGATCATGATCGTGGTCGCGAGCACCGTGGCCCATGGCCTGACGTCCACGGCCGGACGCCTGCTCTACCGACGCCTGACGAACGGGACCACAGCCGGGCAGGAGCACCAGGCATCCTGAAGCCCTGTCTTCATGCGACCACTACGCCCCAGCCTTGACCTCAGGAGCCGAGCGCCGACCGAGGCCGTGCGCCAAGCCACGGTGCCATGGGCCTCATCGGTGGCCGTCAGCCTGTTTCAGAGGAGTCCTGGGCATGGATGTCCTGATCCATGAACTGGCGGGCCACTGCCACGTCGGTCGAGGAGTGGGCAAGGATGGAGAGACTGACGGTGAGTGCCGTCAGGTGGAACAGCTCGTCAGCCAGGCCGATGCCCGACTCCAGCACGATCAAGCCGTAGACGACCGAGGCGAAGCCCTTGGGGCCGAACCACATGGCAGCCGCCTGTTCCCGCATCCCCAGTCCGGAGCCGAGAAACGACACCCAGAGCGCGGCCGGACGCGCGATGGTCAGGGCGAGAAGGGCGAAGGCCCAACCCGTCCACGCGATCTCCTCGAGCAGGAACGTGGGGGTCATCAGGGCGGCGAAGACCAGGACAGCCACGAGCTTCAGCTGTTCGGCTACGAGCTCACCCAGTCGCTCGAACTCGTGACGAAACTCCTCCGACATCGTCGCGACCGTGGCGCCGGCGGCGAAGGCGCCGAGGAAGAGGTTGGCATGCGTGGTCAGGCACAGCCCTAGCACCAGCAGGCCGATCGCTGCAGGAAGCAGCGGCTGCAGGTGTTGCACGCTGGCGAAGAAGCGCAAACGTTCCAGCCGCAGCACGAGCCATGGCACGGCGATGCCGATGCACACCCCGTAGGCCAGCTCACTGACCAGGGTCCAACCATCTGCTTCTGTGCCGCCTGCGGCGGCGAGCAGCACGAGGACGACGGGCAGCGCCAGACCGTCGTTCACGCCGGACTCGACATTGAGGAGCTGACGCAACCGCGGCGGCACCTCCTTGCGGCCGACGATGGCTGCGGCGAACACCGGGTCGGTGGGCGAGAGCACCGCACCCAGCAGGAGCGACTCGAGCCAGGGCAGACCAGCCACCCAGTGCGCCAACGCAGCGGTGATGATCAGTGTCAGCGGCAGCCCGAGAACCAGCGCGCGACCCGGCAGGCGCCACGCGCGCCGTAGGTCTCGCACCCCGACCCGCATCCCGTCGCTGTACAGGACCGAGAACAGTGCAAGCTCGGCCAGCACCGACACGGCGGGGTCACCGGACTGCACCTGGAGGACGTCCAAGACCCCCGGACCGAGGAGGAAGCCCCCCACCAGGAACAGCACTGCGGTCGACAGCACCGTTCGATGGGCAAGCTCGGACAACAGCACCGCGACCACGAGCAACGCCGAGAAGCACACCAACAGGGTTGGAATGTCCACCTGCAGTCCAATCTCTCGTGCTGGGGCTGTGGCGTCGTGCGTCGGGTCGATCGGACCTGAGCCTGCTGTGGACGGGCTCAGCCAGAAAGTTCGTCGGCCAGCGCGGTCAATGATCCGACGCTGAGATCGGGAGCCTGGAAATAGTCGGGGTGGTGGCCACCGCCACGGTTGATCCAGGCCGTGGCCAGGCCAGCACGCGCCGCACCGTCGATGTCCCACGGGTGAACGGCGACCAGCATTGCGTCCCTCGGTTCCACCTCGCACCGCTCGAGTGCATAGGTGTACGCCGCCGCTGCCGGTTTCCACAAGAGCGCGTCCTCCACCGACAGTAGCGCGGCGAAGTATTGACGGATACCTGACCGGTCGAACAGCGCCTCGGCAACCGAGACGGAGCCGTTGCTCAGCGTGACCAGCGGGATCCCCGCATCTGCGAGCGCACGGATCCCGTCGGGCACGTCGGGATGCACGGGGAGGCTGGCGAAGCCGTCCATCACGTGCTGTACGGCGTCCTCGACGCTCCGGTTCAGAGCCAAGCCGTCAAGAACGACGCGCAGCCCCTCAGCAGCGATGGCCGCGAACGACTCATTGACTCCAACCGCCGTGAGGGAGAACCCGTCACGGAGCAGGCCTGCGAACCACGCCTTCGCCAGGTGTGCGGGCGCTCCCACGTCGGTGAAGCGCTCGGTCATCAGCGACATGTCCGAGAGCGTCTCGTTGACGTCGAAGACGATCAGGGAGGGGCGTCGAAGCCCGCTCGCTCTCGCTGTCGCGGGTCCACGTGGTGCGATGGTCGGGTCCTCGCTTGTCACGTCTTCACCCTAACCCCGCCTGTTCGGGCTGCGGCCCGTCCGATCGACGGTGAGGACGGCGGCTCCTGGCTCAGGTGATGACCTGCCACAGCAGGCTTGGCCGATGCCGAGCATGACGCTGAAGAGCGGGATGCCCGCCGCCGCGGATGCTGAGAAGACATGAGGTGCGGAGGCTTTCTGCCAGTAGGCGGCAAGGTTGCCCAGCGTCCGGTCACGGTCAGCAGCTCGACCACAGTGGGCCAGTCCAGGGTGTCGGGGATCTCCAACTCCTGCGGTTCGACAATGTGGCGGGCGGGGCCCACTGCGAACCTGTGCTAGCCGTGTTCCGGTTCGGTCTCGGCCATCCCGAGGGCACCCTCGTGGCGCTCGACCATCCCTGCAGCCACACGTCATGTCCTGCCCGTGCGCTCGGAGCGCACCATCAGACGGATCCTTGTGGACAGACCACGTCTCTCCGACTCATGTCTGCGCGGCTCAGCGGCCACGTTCCAGCAGCGCGACACACTCCACGTGCCCGGTCATCGGGAACAGGTCGAACGCCCGCAGCGCGGTGACGGCGTACCCGTGCTCGGCGAAGATCGCGACGTCGCGGGCGAGGGCGGCCGGGTCGCAGGCGACGTAGGCGACGGCGCGGGGCGCCCGGTCGACGACCTGCTCGACGACCTTGCGGCGCGCTCCCTCGCGGGGAGGGTCGAGCACGACGAGGTCGAAGGGCTCGTCGTACGCCGAGGCCAGGACCTGGTCGACCGAGCCGGCCGCCACGTCCGCGTGGCGGGGCAGGTTGCGGCGGGCGTGGCGCACGGCGTCGCGGTCGCCCTCGACGGCGACCAGCCGCCCGTCGGGTCCGGTGCGGTCGGCGAGGAAGGCGGCGAAGAGGCCCACGCCGGCGTACAGGTCGAGCACAGCCTCGCCCGGCTGCGGGGCGAGCATCTCCAGCACGGTCGAGACCAGCGCCTCCGGGGCGCCGGGGTGGACCTGCCAGAAACCGCCGGGGGCCACGGCGAACGGGCGGCCGAGGACGGTGTGGTCGGCGGGTGTCGGCGCCTCGATCAGGCAGTCGTCGACGCGCACGACCTCGTGGGAGCGGTGCTTGCGCATGCCGCGGCCGCCGTCGGGCAGCGCGACGTAGCGCTGCCGGGTGCGCCAGCGCAGCCCGTCCTCGTCACCGGGGACCGCCTCCACCACGACGGGGAGGTCGAGACCGGCGAGCCGCTGCAGCTGCTCGCGCACGACCATGGCCTTGAGGTCGCGCTGCGCGGGAACGGCGACGTGCTGGAAGTCGCAGCCGCCGCAGGCGTCGGGTCCGGCGTAGGGGCAGGGCGGCGTGACCCGGTCCGGCGAGGGCGTCAGGACCGAGGCCGCGTCGCCGCGCCAGAAGCGGTCGCCGTCGGTGCCCTCGGTCAGCACCAGCTCGACGGTCTCGCCGGGCAGTGCGTGCCGTACGAAGACGACCCGCTGGCCGTCACCGTCGGGCACCCGGGCCACGCAGTGGCCGCCGTGGGCGACCGGCCCGACTTCGGCCGTGAACCGCTCCCCCACCCGGGAGTGGCCACGCTCCTTGCGGGGACGTGCCCGTCGGGTCGAGGGGCTCACCGGTCGACCTGACCCCGCCGGGACGAGTCCCGCACGGTGCCACGGCGTACGTCGCCCGAGCGGATCGTCGCGTCCTCGCGCATCGCACGCTCGCGGGCGATCTGCGAGGAGCGCAGCTGGTAGGGCACCGAGATGACCATGACACCCGGCGAGAACAGCAGCCGGCCCTTGAGCCGGAGCGCGGTCTGGTTGTGGAGCAGCTGCTCCCACCACCGGCCGACGACGTACTCGGGGATGTAGACCGCGACCACGCCGCGCGGGTTGGCGTTGCGGATCTCCTGGGCGTACTCGACGATCGGGCGCACCAGCTCGCGGTAGGGCGAGTGCAACACCTTGAGGGGTACGCCGAGGTTGCGCTGCTCCCAGTCACGCAGCATCTTGTTCGTCGCCTCGCCGTCGGTCGCGACGTAGACGCCCTCGAGCACGTTGGGCCGCGACGCCTTGGCGAAGGCCAGCGCCCGCAGCGTCGGCTTGTGCAGCTTGCCGACCAGCACGATCGCGTGGACCCGGGTCGGGAGGATCTTGTCGTCCTCGTCGGCCGCGAGCTCCTCGGCGACGTTGCTGTAGTGGCGGTGGATCGCCTGCATGATCGCGAAGAAGACGCCCATCGCGATGATCGTGATCCAGGCGCCGGCCAGGAACTTGGTGACCAGCACGATCACGAGCACGACGGCGGTCATGCCGAGGCCGAAGGTGTTGATCGCCCGCGAGCGGAGCATCCGGCGCCGCTCGGCCGGGTCGCGCTCGGTCTGCAGGTGGCGGGTCCAGTGCCGGATCATGCCGAGCTGGCTCAGGTTGAACGACACGAAGACGCCGACGATGTAGAGCTGGATCAGCTTGGTCGTCTCGGCGTCGAAGATCCAGATCAACAGCGCCGCCATCACGGCGAGGAAGACGATGCCGTTGCTGTAGGCGAGCCGGTCGCCGCGCGAGCCGAGGGCCCGCGGCAGCAGGCCGTCCTGCGCCAGGATCGAGCCGAGGACCGGGAAGCCGTTGAAGGCGGTGTTCGCCGCCAGCACCAGGATGATCCCGGTGACGCTGACCACGAAGTAGAAGCCCGGAGGGAACCCGCTGAACACGCCGTCGGCGATCTGCGAGATCACCGGGTGCTGCTCGTAGCTCGCCGGCAGCGCGGCGCCGCTGACCGTGCGCAGCCGGTCGAGGTCGTGCGGGTCGACGTAGCGGATGCTCATCTGGTTGGCGAGCACGATGACGCTCATCATCATCGAGATCGCGATCACCGCGAGCAGCAGCAGCGTGGTCGCGGCATTGCGGCTCTTGGGGCGCTGGAACGCGGGCACGCCGTTCGAGATTGCCTCGACGCCGGTCAGTGCGGCACAGCCCGACGAGAACGCGCGCGCCAGCAGGAACACCAGCGCCACCTGCGTCAGCGGTCCCTCCCAGCCGGGAGCGGGCACGATCTCGAGGTGGGCGCTCTCGGCCTCGGGGAGGGTGCCCGTGAGCAGCCGGAGCAAGCCGTAGCCGCACATGCCGAGGATCGCAGTCATGAAGAGGTACGTCGGGACCGCGAACAGGGTGCCCGACTCCCGGACCCCTCGCAGGTTGAGGGCCATCAGCACGAAGACCGCGACCACGGCGACCGTCGCCTCGTGCCCGATCAGCACGGGCAGTGCTCCGGCGGCGTACTGGGCGGCCGAGGAGATCGACACCGCGACGGTGAGGACGTAGTCGACGAGCAGCGCGCTCGCAACTGTGATGCCGGCCTTGCGACCGAGGTTGACGGTGGCCACCTCGTAGTCGCCGCCCCCGGAGGGGTAGGCGTGCACGGTCTGGCGGTAGGACGTGACGACGGTGAGCATCACCAGGGCGACGGCGAGGCCGATCTTCCAGGAGAAGACGTAGGACGACGCGCCGGCGACGGCCAGCATGATGAAGACCTCGTCCGGGGCGTAGGCCACCGAGGAGAGCGCGTCGCTGGCGAAGACGGGGAGCGCGACCTTCTTGGGAAGCAGCGTCTCGCCGAGCTGCGAGCTGCGTAGCTTGCGTCCCAGCAGGATCCGCTTCGAGACGTCTCCGACACCCACGTCGGGAACGTTAGACCCTGTGCGGCCCCGGACGTGCACCGACGAGCCACCTGACTGGGATACGGTGCGTGCGTGCACGTCGTGATCATGGGCTGCGGCCGCGTCGGGTCCACGCTGGCCCGCAGCCTCGAGGACCGCAACCACACCGTCTCGATCATCGACAGCGAGCCCGACTCGTTCCGTCGGCTCGGGCCGTCGTTCAACGGCGACAAGGTCACCGGCTTCGGCTTCGACCAGGAGGTCCTGGAGAAGGCCGGCATTCGTCGCGCCGACGCCTTCGCCGCGGTCTCGAGCGGCGACAACTCCAACATCATCGCCGCGCGGGTCGCCCGCGAGACCTTCGGCATCGACCAGGTCGTCGCCCGGATCTACGACTCCGGCCGCGCCGAGGTCTACCAGCGGCTCGGCATCACCACCGTCGCGACGGTGAAGTGGACGGCCGACCAGGTGCTGCGCCGGCTGCTGCCGGTCGGCGCCGAGCCCGACTTCCGCGACCCCTCCGGCACGATCCGGGTCGACCAGGTGCCGGTGCCGCCGAAGTGGATCGGCAGCCGCACCATCCACCTGCAGGAGCAGTCGAAGGTCCGCATCGCCTGGATCGACCGGCTCGGCGAGGGCATGTTGCCCACCCGCGAGACCGTGATCCAGGAGGGCGACCTGCTCCACCTGGTGATGCGCGAGGAGAACGCCGCCGGCGCCTACGCCGTCTTCGACCGCGGCCCCGAGGAGCAGTGACATGAAGGTCGCCATCGCCGGAGCAGGAGCCGTCGGCCGTTCGATCGCGCGCGAGCTGATCGGCAACGGCCACCAGGTCCTGCTCATCGACAAGAGCACGAGCGCCATCAAGCCCGAGCGTGTCCCCGACGCCGAGTGGCTGCTCGCCGACTCCTGCGAGCTCTCCTCGCTCGAGGAGGCCCGCCTCGACCAGTGCGACGTGGTCATCGCCGCCACCGGCGACGACAAGGTCAACCTGGTCACCTCGCTGCTCGCCAAGACCGAGTTCGGCGTGCCGCGCACCGTCGGCCGGGTCAACCACCCCAACAACGAGTGGCTCTTCACCGAGGCCTGGGGCGTCGACGTCAACGTCTCCACCCCGCGGATCATGTCCGCGCTGGTGGAGGAGGCGGTCACGATCGGCGACCTGGTACGGCTCTTCACGTTCCGCCAGGGCAACGCCAACCTGGTCGAGATGACCCTGCCCGAGGACTCGCCGTACGTCGGGAAGCCCTCGGGGCTGATCCCGTTCCCCGAGAACTGCGCCTTGGTGACGATCCTGCGCGACGGGCAGGTCTACACCCCCGACGGCGAGCAGCCGCTCGAGGCCGGCGACGAGCTGCTCTTCGTGGTCAGCGCCGACGTCGAGGAGTCGCTCGAGCGGCTCCTCGCCCCCTCGCTGCACGGCGGCTGACCGCACCGACTCGCGAGTCGGTCAGGCGGCGCTGACCGGCGTCCGGTTGCGGGCGAGGAGCCAGACCATGCTGCCCAGCGCTGCGAGTTGGAGCGGCCAGCCGAAGACGATCTTCAGGACGCCGAGCAGCGCGATGGCCGTCGTGGCGTCCAGGGCGCCGGAGTTGCCGGCCAGCCAGATCGGCGCCTGCACGGCCGCCCGGACGATGCAGGGCAGCACCAGCAGCCAGGTGAGCCGGGTGCAGAGCTTCACGACCGCCTTGTCGTCGTGCCAGGCGGTCGGGTCGCCGGTGACGCTGCCGACCATGAACCCGACCAGCGGCCAACCGATGAGGCAGGTGAACGCCATCACGAGGGCGTAGCCGCTGTTGTAGAGGATGCCGGGCAGGAAGTAGGCCAGCGCCTGCTCGTCCTCGCTCGCGCCGCCGCGCGCGGACATCATGACGAAGAGGTAGCCGATGCCGATGCCGACCAGGGCGTTGACGACGAACTGCACCGTCGAGCGCTGCACCAGCCGGATCGCGAGCAGCACCAGCGCCGCGGCGACGCTGACGATCAGCGCGGTCCGCAGGTCGCGCCCGATCAGCCAGGTGGCGGTGAACAGGATCGTGGGGACGGCGGCCTCGAGCATGCCGCGCCGACCGCCGAGCGCCTTCGACAGCTGGGCGCGCACGACCTCCTCGACGGTCTCGGCGTCCGCGGGGTGATGGGCGGGGGCGTCGGTCTGCTCGTCGGTCACGGAAGCAGCTCGTAGCGCGGGTTGTACATGGTGCGGACGCCCTCGAGCACGCCGATCCGGCCCGAGACACGCATCGAGCGGCCCGGGGAGATGCCGGCGATCTGCCGCCGCCCGAGCCAGATCACGGTCAGCACCGCCGAGCCGTCGTCCAGCTCCGCCTCCAGGGCGGGTACGCCGCCGCGGGGGCGCAGCGTGATGGTCCGCAGGTTGCCCTGCACGGTCACCGGCTGCCGGTCGGGCGCGTCGGCGATGCAGAGCGTGGCCTGCGTGCCGAGGTCGCGGCGCAGGTCGCGGGCGTGTGCCTCGGAGGCGTTCGCCCACTTGCTGAGGTTGCGCCGCAGCCGGCTCTTCTCGCCCATCAGTCGTCCCTCACTCGGCCTGCTGCGGACCCTGGCCGGGCGCACCGATGCGGCGCGCCTGCTCGGGGAGCACGACGGGCAGCGGGTCGCCGACCGGCATCGCCTGCTCGCCCCGGCGTACGGCGAGCTGGGTGAGCGCCTCCTCCCACGGCCCGGCGGCCTCGGGCTCGACGGCGGGCTTGCCGAGGAAGGTGGCGCGCACCATCCAGCGCGAGCCGTTGATGCCGACGATGCGGGACGGCTGCTGCCCGGTGCGGCCCTCGGGGGTCTGCACGGTGAGCTGGCAGACCAGCTCGGTGCCGAAGCGACCCTCGCGCTCGGTGGCGGTGCCGCCGCGGCGGGCCATGTCTGCGGCGAGCTGGGGACGCACCTCGCCCCACAGGTCGCCGTTGCGCGGGGCGGAGAAGGCGCGCAGCTCCATGGCGCCGTCGGCGCCGGCCATCAGCACCGACTGCACCTGCTGGGTGCGCTCGTCGACCTGGATCCGGAGCTCGCTGCCCTGCACGGGCGCGACCAGCAGCGAGCCGAGGTCGACCCGGGAGATCCCGTCGTCACCGAGGTCGTCGGCGTCGTAGGGACCGGGCCCGGCGGGGGTCTCGGCCGACGCTTCGGTCGACACGTCCGGCACGGTGGTGCTGTCCTTGCGGCGGAACTTCACTCTCGTCTCCTCTGGACCGGTCAGGCGGGACCGAATCCTCCGGTAGAACCGTAACCCCCCTCACCCCGCGCGGACTCCTCGAGCCGCTCGACCTCCACGAACCGGGCGCGCTCGAAGCGCTGCACCACGAGCTGGGCGATCCGGTCGCCGCGGCGCAGCTCGACCGGTGTGACGGGATCGTGGTTGATCAGCATCACCTTGACCTCGCCGCGGTAGCCCGCGTCGATCGTCCCCGGGGTGTTCACGATCGAGAGGCCATGACGGGCGGCCAGCCCCGACCGGGGGTGCACCAGCGCGACGTACCCCTCGGGCAGCGCGAGCGCGATCCCGGTCGGCACCATCGCCCGCTCCCCCGGCGCCAGCGTCACGTCGACGGTGGTGAGCAGGTCGGCGCCGGCGTCGCCGGGATGGGCGTACGCCGGCAGCGGCAGGTCGGGGTCGAGCCGGACGATCGAGATCTCGAGGTCGGGGTGCGCGTCGGTCACGGCGGGAGCGTAACGGGGGGCGGTCGCCGGGGCCGCCGGGTCCCGCTCCTACGATGCCGCCTGTGGAGAAGCAGTACGCCGAGCGGCTGACCGTGCCGCTGCGGTGGTGGGTCCAGGGGACGATGCTGGTGGCGAGCCTGTGGCTGGCGACCATCGTGGCGCTGCCCGCGTCCGCCGCCTGGCTGGTGACCGGCCTCGCGATGGCGCTGCTCGCCGGGCTGCTGATCGCCTACGGCTCGGCCCGGATCGAGGTCGGCGACGGCGTGCTGCGCGCCGGCCGGGCCCGGATCGAGCTGCACCACCTCGGCGAGGCCACCCCGCTCGACGCGGACGCCGCGCGCCGGCTGGCCGGTCGCGACGCCGATGCCCGCGCCTACCTGCTGCTGCGGCCCTACCTCAAGCGCGGGGTCCGGGTCGCGATCGAGGACCCCGCCGACCCGGCGCCGTACTGGCTGCTGAGCACGCGGCGGCCAACGGAGCTCGCCGAGGTGCTGGGCGACCTCACCCGGTCGGGCGGCTCGGTCTCGCGCCCGGACCGTTAGGGTCGGAGCATGGCCAAGAAGAGCGAGTCCGAGAGTTCCAAGGTCTGGTCGATCATGTCGCTGGTGTCGGTGCTGGGCGCCGCGGCGCTGACCAAGAAGGCCCTCAACACCTCGTGGAAGGCCGCGACCGGCAAGACGCCCCCGGCCAACCCGGCCGACCCGGACGTCGACCTGCGCGAGGCGGTGGCGTTCGCCGTCGTCAGCGGCGCGCTGATCGGGGTCGCCCGGATGGCGGCGGCCCGACGGGCCGCGGGCTACTACACGAAGTCCACCGGCCACCTGCCGCCGGAGCTGCGTCTCGACCGTCAGGACCCGAACGCCCCCACGCCGACCAGCTGAGGTCGGGGCAGGGGCGGGTCTGCAGGGCCTGAGGCTCCTGCACTCGCTGCTGCGCCTCAGGCGCAGTCCTTGCAGATCATCTTCTTCTCGTCCTCGAGCTGGCTGCGGTGGTGCACCAGGAAGCAGCTCATGCAGGTGAACTCGTCCTCCTGCTTGGGCTTCACCTCGACGGCGAGCTCCTCGTGGGACAGGTCCGCACCGGGCAGCTCGAAGGCCTCGGCCGCTTCGGCCTCGTCCTCGTCCACCTTGCCCGAGTTCTTGTCGTGACGACGCGCCTTGAGCTCTTCGATGCTCTCCTCGGACTGATCTTCCTCAGTCTTGCGAGGTGCGTCGTAATCGGTCGCCATGCTCTCTCCACTCCCCATGCCGTCGGGCGGCTTGATCGTTCAACAGGTCGCTCCGGCGCCACAGTGTGCACCATGCCGGGACTAGGTGCACCACTGGTCCACGCCGTGTCCCCTGAACAGTGGATGACCGGTGCCTATTCCGTACCCGGCACCAGGAACCCGCAGTCGGTGAGCAGGGTCACGAAGTCGTCCCAGCCCTCGGTCGGGGCGGCCGTCACGACACTGGGCTGCGTCCAGCCGTCGAGCTCCTCGGCGAGGGTCCCCGGGAGCAACGCGAAGCGGGCTCCCGCCTCGGTCGCGACCAGTGATCCGGCCGCCCAGTCCCACGGGTTCGGACCCTCCTCGACGTAGCCGTCCGCGCTGCCCTCGGCGACGTGGCACAGGTCGAGCGCGCACGACCCCATCCGGCGTACGTCGCGGACGCGGGGCAGCAGCTCCGCCACCCGCCGGGCCTGGCCCTCACGGACGTCGGCGCGGTAGCCGAAGCCGGTCAGCACGAGTCGCTGGGCGACCGGCGGGGTGGCCCGCACGCGCAGCGGCTCGCCGTCGCGCGTCGCGCCCCGGCCGTACGCCGCGGCGTACTCGACACCGGTGGCGACGTTGAGCACCGCACCGGCCACGATCCGGCCGTCGACCTCGGCGGCGACGGACACGGCGTACTCGGGAAGGCCGTAGAGGAAGTTCACGGTGCCGTCGATCGGGTCGACGATCCACCGCACGCCGCTGGTGCCGGCGTGGTCCTCGCCCTCCTCCCCCATCACCGCGTCGTCGGGACGCGCGGCGAGCAGCCGGCTCCGGATCAGCTCCTCGGTGGCGCGGTCGGCCTCGGTGACGACGTCGACGCTGCTGCTCTTGGTGTCGGCGACCTCGACGCCGGCGGCGCGGTAGGAGCGGACCAGGTCGGCACCGGCGCGCGCGACGTCGAGGGCGAGCTCGCGCAGCTCGACCGGGGTCGGCCCGCTCACGCGTCGGCCCCGGCCACGGTCGGCAGGTCGGCCCGCGGGTTGGGGCAGCAGCCGACCGCGCAGCGGTCCCACGACGGCGCCAGCGAGCCCACCGCGGCCCGGTCGGGCTCCTCGTCGCGCTCGGCGGCGGACCGCTCGACCAGCAGGTCGCGCACGGTCGCGACGAAGCGCGGGTCGACGCCCGGGGTCGCGGCACGCGCGGCGGGCAGTCCCAGCTCGCGGGCGGTGTCGAGCGCCTCGGTGTCGAGGTCGTAGATGACCTCCATGTGGTCGGAGACGAAGCCGATCGGGATGATCACCACCCCCGAGGCGGCGCCGGACTCGTGGAGCTGGCCGAGGTGGTCGTTCACGTCGGGCTCGAGCCACGGGACCTGCGGCGGCCCGGAGCGCGAGCAGTAGACGAGCTCGGCGTCGAACCGGTGGCCCGTCTCCTGCCGCACCCGCTCGACCACCTCGCGCATCGCGCTCTCGTGCTGCGCGACGTACCAGCCGCCGTCGGGGCCGCTGGCGTCGTTCATCGCCACCGGGATCGAGTGGGTGACGAAGACCAGGTGGGCCTCGTCGCGGGTGCCCGCAGGCAGCTCGGCCAGCGCCGCGAGCGTCGCGTCGACGACCGGCTCCACGAAGCCCGGGTGGTTGAAGTAGTGGCGCAGCCGGTCGAGCCGCGGGGCCCCCGGCACCTCGGCCGCGGCGGCCGCGAGGTTCTCGCGGTACTGCCGGCAGCCGGAGTACGACGAGTAGGCGCTGGTGACGAAGCACGCGGCCCGGCGTACGCCGTCGCGCGCCATCTCCCCCAGCGCGTCGGTGAGATAGGGGTCCCAGTTGCGGTTGCCCCAGTAGACCGGCAGGTCGATGCCGGCGCCGGCGAGGTCCTCGCGCAGCGCGGCAAGGAACGCCCGGTTCTGGTCGTTGATCGGCGAGCGGCCGCCGAAGCCGTAGTAGTGCTCCCCGACCTCGGCCAGCCGGTCGCGCGGGATGTTCTTGCCGCGCGTCACGTTCTCGAGGAACGGGATGACGTCGTCGGGCTTCTCGGGTCCGCCGAAGGACACCAGCAGCAGGGCGTCGTAGGGGCTCACGTCGGCACTCATGTCCCCCATTCAACCCCGTAGGCTCAGCCGGTCATGCTCGACACCTACCGCCGCGTGCTCGCCGTCCCCGGAAGCCGCCGCTTCTCCGCCGCCGCGTTCGTCGCGCGGCTGCCCATCTCGATGGTCGGGCTGGGCATCGTGCTGCTCGTCCAGGACGCGACCGGGTCCTACGCCGTCGCCGGTGCGGTGTCCGCGGTGTACGTCGCTGCCGGCGCCGTCGCGGCCGTCGTGCAGGGGCAGCTGCTCGACCGGCTCGGGCAGAGCCGGGTGCTGCTGCCGCTGGTCGCCGTCTTCACCGTCGGGCTCGGGCTGCTGGTCGTCTCGGTGCGAGCGGACTGGCCGGCGCCCGCGACGTACGCCCTGGCGGCGCTCGGCGGCGCGTCGCTGCCGGCGGCGGGCTCCTGCGTGCGGGCCCGGTGGTCCCACGCACTGCGAGGGCGGCCCGCGGACGTGCAGACCGCCTTCGCGCTCGAGGCGGTGGTCGACGAGGCCGTCTTCATGCTCGGGCCGATCCTGGTCACGCTGCTCGCGACCACCATCAGCCCGTCCGTCGGGGTCGTCACCGCCGTGGTCGCCGGACTGCTCGGGACCCTCGTGCTCGCGGCCCAGCGCTCGACCGAGCCCCCGGCGCACCCGCGCCGGCGCAGCGACACCCGGGTCCCGCTTCCGTGGCGCACGCTGCTGCCGCTGGCCGTCGTGATGTTCTCGCTCGGCTCGCTCTTCGGCGGGGCGGAGGTCGTCACCGTCGCCTTTGCCGAGGAGCAGGGCAGCCAGGCGTACGCCGGCCCGCTGCTCGCCCTCTGGGCGCTCGGCAGCCTGCTGGCCGGCCTCATCACCGGCGCGCTGCACTGGTCGCGCCCGCCCGGCAACCGGGTGAGGATCGGCGCGCTCGGGATGGCGGTCGCGATGGCGCCGCTCTCCTTCATCGACTCGGTCGCGCTGATGGGCGTCGCGCTCGTGCTGGGCGGCTTCGCGATCGCGCCGACCCTGATCGCCGCGACCTCGCTGGTCGAGCAGACGGTGCCGTCGGCGCGGCTGACCGAGGGGATGTCGGTGCTCCACAGCGGGGTCGTCGCCGGGGTCGGGCCCGGGGCCGCGCTCGCGGGCCTGGTGGTGGACGCCTCCGGCGCGTCGTCGGCGTACCTCGTCTCGCTCGCGGCCGGCGTCCTCGCCGCACTGGCGGCGCAGGCGCTGCCGCGACCTCCGGCCTAGGCTCCTGCCTGTGGAGTGGAGGAACTGGTCCGGGCTCGTCTCGGCCACGCCGACGGCCGTCTACGCGCCGCGGACGACCCAGGACGTGGTCGCCGCCGTGCTGGCGGCCCGCGCCGCTGGGACGACCGTGAAGATGGCGGGCACCGGCCACAGCTTCACCGCGATCGCCGCGCCCGAGCACGCGCTGCTGCTGCCGACCCACCTGCAGGGCATCCTCGCCGTCGACCGCGACGCGATGACGGTGACCGCGCGCTCCGGGACACCCCTGCACCTGCTCAACCACCAGCTCGAGCGGCTCGGCCTCTCGCTGCACAACATGGGTGACATCGCGGAGCAGACGATCGCCGGCGCGACCGCGACCGGCACCCACGGCTCCGGTGGCCGGGCGGCCTCGCTCTCCGCGCAGGTCGTCGGGATGGAGCTGGTCACCGGCACCGGCGAGGTGGTGACCGCCACCGCGGACGAGAACCCGGACGTCCTCGACGTCGCCCGGGTCGGGCTCGGCGCGCTCGGCGTCGTCACCGCGCTCACCTTCGCGGTCGAGCCGCTCTTCGGCCTGGCCGCCCACGAGCGGCCGATGTCGTGGCGGGAGGGCACCGCCTCGCTGCTGGACCTCGCCGACGCCCACGACCACGTCGACGCCTACTGGTTCCCCCACACCGACCGGATGCTGGTGAAGACCAACGACCGGCTGCCGCCCGGGGCGGCGCTGTCGCCGCTCCCCCGGTGGCGCGGTTGGCTCGACGACGAGTTCCTCTCCAACACCCTCTTCGGTGGCGTCAACCGGGTCGCCGCCCGAGTCCCGGCAGCCGTCCCGCGCGTCAACCAGGTCTCGGCCCGGATGCTCACCGAGCGCCGCTACTCCGACGTCGCCCACCGCGTCCTCACCTCCCCGCGACGCGTCGTCTTCAAGGAGATGGAGTACGCCGTCCCGCGCGAGGCCGGGCTGGCCGCCCTCCGCGAGGCCCGCGCGGCGATCGACGCCTCCGGCTGGCGGATCACGTTCCCGGTCGAGATCCGGGTCGTGCCGGGCGACGACGCCCCGCTCTCGACCAGCACCGGGCACGACAGCGTCTACCTCGCGTTCCACACCTGGCGCGGCGTCGACCACGTCCCCTACTTCCTGGGGATCGAGCAGATCCTGCGCGACCACGGCGGCCGCCCCCACTGGGCCAAGGTGCACACCCGGACCGTCGACGACCTCGCCCCGGCGTACCCCCGCTTCGGGGAGTTCCTCGCGATGCGCGACCGGCTCGACCCCGACCGGGTCTTCGACAACGCCTACCTGCGCCGGGTGCTCGGCTGACTCACACGCTGGCGGACCCTGCGGGTCGCGGGGCCTGCCAGTGCCGCCAGATCGCGAGCAACCGCCACGCCAGGCAGACGCCGGCACCCACCAGCGCGCTCACGGCGTACGGCTGGTCGAGGCGGTCGAGCAGGACCGCGAGGGCGGCGCCGGCGAGGGCCGGGGTGGCGTAGAGCTCGCCGCGGAAGACGGCGGGCACCCGGCCGGCGAGCAGGTCGCGCAGCATCCCGCCGCCGATGGCGCTGACCATCCCCATCAGCGCCGCGGGGAGCGGGCCGAGGCCGTACTCGACGGACTTCAGCGCACCGACGGCGCAGAACAGGGAGAGCCCGAACGCGTCGAGGATCCCGACCTGGCGCTCGAGCCGGCCGACGGCCGGGTGGAACCAGAACGTGAGGAGCCCGGCGACCACCGGGACGAGGAGGTAGCGCCAGTCGTCGAGGGCCGCGGGCGGGGTGGCCCCGATGAGGACGTCGCGCAGGAAGCCGCCACCCAGCCCGGTGGTGCCGGCGAGGACCAGGACGCCGAAGACGTCGAGCTGCTTGCGCACCGCGACCAGGGCCCCGGAGATCGCGAAGACGAAGATGCCGGTGAGGTCGAGCACGACGAGGACGGGCGACACGACCGGACCCTACCGGGGCGCGGCGGCCCGGCCGGGGTCCGCCGCTGGCGTAGGCTCGGACGGACCGGAGCGGACCCGCTCACAGCGCCCGACCAGGAAGAATCGACAGCACGCCATGGCCCACCTCACGCTCGCCGGACTGAGCGATGACGGCAAGCGCGTGCTGCTGGTCAGCGACAAGGGAGTCGAGTTCACGCTCGATGTCGACGAACGCCTCAGGGCCGCGCTCCGCGGCGACCATGCACGGCTCGGCCAGTTGGAGATCAAGATGGACTCAGCCCTCCGCCCGCGCGACATCCAGTCCCGGATCCGGGCCGGTGAGACGCCCGAGTCGGTCGCCCAGGCCGCCCGGACGACGGTCGAGGCGATCATGCCGTTCGCCGCGCCCGTGCTCGCCGAGCGGCAGCACGTCGCCGGCCGCGCGCAGCGCTCGTCCGTACGCCGCAGCGCCGCCTCCGGTGGCGCGCGCACCCTCGGCGACGCGGTGGCCGGCCATCTCCGTGGGCTCAACGTCGACCCCGACACCGTCGACTGGGACGCCGCCCGCCGCGAGGACGGCCGCTGGACGGTCACCGGTGCCTTCAACGCCTCCGGCCGCAGCGGCATCGCGCGGTTCGTCTTCGACGCCCCCGGCAACTACTCCACCGTCGACAACGACGAGGCGACCTGGCTGGTCGGTGACGCCCCCGCCGCTGCTGCTGGTGCCGGCGCCGCTGCTGCCGCGCCCGCCGTCGGCGACGACATCTCCCGCGCCCGGGCCCGCCGGGCCGCCGCGACCAGCCCCGGCGAGGACACCCTGCCGCTGGGCGACGACGCGATCTCGCTGGTCAGCGACTCGTCCGACGCCGCGGACTCCTCGGACTCCGCGGATTCGTCGGACGACTCGCTCGGCTCCGAGCAGCCGGTCGAGGGCTACCTCGACGACCCGGCCCCCGAGCGCGAGCCGGAGCCTGCCGACCTGGGGCGACGACACGGACGAGGAGCCGGCCGAGGAGCCCGCTCGCGACGAGCGCGACGAGCCGGCCGGCCGCAAGCCCGCCAAGCGCCGCGGCCGCGCCTCCGTCCCGAGCTGGGACGAGATCATGTTCGGTGGCTCGGGCAAGGAGTAGCTCGACCCTCCCCCGGGACGGTTACCTGCGAGTACCCTCACGAGCCATGTCGTACTTCGTGACCGGCGCCACCGGCTTCATCGGCCGCTTCCTCGTCGAGCGGCTGCTCGACCACCGCGAGGGCGAGGTCTTCGTGCTCGTGCGCGAGGGGTCGCTCCCCCGCATGCGGCGGTTGATCGAGCGCTGGGACACCGACCGGGTCGTCCCTGTCGTCGGCGACCTCGGCTCCGACCTGCTCGGCGTCGACCCGGCCTGGGTCGCGGAGCACCGCGGCTCGGTGGACCACTTGTTCCACCTCGCCGCGATCTACGACGTGACGGCGGACGAGGCCACCAACGAGCAGCTCAACGTCGGCGGCACCCGCCACGCGCTGGAGCTGGGGCAGGCGCTCGACGTCGGCTGCTTCCACCAGGTGTCCTCGGTCGCGGCCGCCGGCGACTTCCACGGCCACTTCGACGAGTCGATGTTCGACGAGGGACAGCCGCTACCGTCGCCGTACCACCGCACGAAGTTCCTCTCCGAGCAGCTCGTCCGCGAGCAGGACGCGGTCCCGTGGCGTGTCTACCGGCCGGCTGTGGTCGTCGGTGACAGCCAGAGCGGCGCGATGGACAAGGTCGACGGTCCCTACTACTTCTTCCCCGCGATGAAGCTGATGCGCGACCGGCTGCCGTCGTGGGTGCCGCTGGTCGGCGTCGACCTCGGCGACACCAACGTCGTCCCGGTCGACTACGTCGTCACCGCGATGGACCACCTCGCCCACCTCCCCGGCCGCGACGGCGAGGCCTTCCACCTCGTCAACCCCGAGCCGCAGCCGGTCGTGGACATGCTCAACCTGTTCTGCGCGGCCGCAGGCGCCCCGACCTTCGCCACCCCGCTCGACCGGACCGCGACGCACGCCGGCCCGTTGGGGCTGATCCCCCGCCGGCTCCGCCCGCTCGAGCTCGCCACTTACCTGGTGCGCAGCGGGCCGGGCAAGGCGGTGCTGGGCCAGACGCTCGGCCGGCTCGGCGTACCGGCGGAGGTGCTGGCGCACACCCGCTTCACCGCGACCTTCGACTCCCGGCGGACCGAGCAGGCGCTGGCGGGGTCCGGGATCGGCGTCCCCGACCTCGAGTCCTACGCGCGGACGCTCTGGGGCTACTGGGAGGAGCACCTCGACACCTCCACCGCCCGTGACCGCTCAGCCCGCGAGGCGCTGACGGGCAAGTACGTCGTGATCACCGGCGCCTCGTCCGGCATCGGGCAGGTCACCGCGCTCAAGGTCGCGCAGGCCGGCGGCGTGCCGGTGCTGGTCGCGCGCGGCAAGGAGAAGCTGGAGGAGGTGAAGGCGGCGATCGAGGACCACGGGGGTACGGCGTACGTCTTCCCGTGCGACCTCTCCGACCTCGACGCCATCGACCGGCTCTGCAAGGAGATGACGACCGCGCTGCCGTCGATCGACTTCGTGGTCAACAACGCCGGCCGCTCGATCCGGCGCTCGCTGAAGCTGTCGCACGACCGCTTCCACGACTTCGAGCGCACCATGCAGCTCAACTACTTCGGCGCGATCCGGCTGGTGATGCGCCTGGTGCCGGCGATGCGCGAGCAGCAGGCGCGGGCACATCGTGAACATCTCCTCGATCGGGGTGCAGACCAACCCGCCGCGGTTCTCGGCGTACGTCGCGTCGAAGGCGGCGCTCGACTCGTGGAGCAACGTGGTGGCCTCGGAGCTGGTCGGAGACGGCATCACCTTCACCGGCATCCACATGCCCCTGGTGCGGACGCCGATGATCGCCCCGACCAAGCTCTACGACAAGTTCCCCACGATCAGTCCGGCGCAGGCGGCCGACCTGGTGATCAGGGCGATGGTGGACCGGCCCCACGAGATCAACACCGCCCTCGGCAACGCCGGCGCGGTCGCGCACACGGTGATGCCCAAGACCGCCTTCCGGATCCTCAACATGGCCTACCACGTGTTCCCGGACTCCGCCGCCGCGCGCGGCACCGACGCCACCGCCGGGCGGGAGTCGGAGCAGATCATGCTGGCGAAGGTGTTCAAGGGCGTGCACTGGTAGGTCAGCCGCGGCCAGGGTGAGCCGCCGGGCCCCGGTGGGGTCGACGAGATGGACCGCGCGGCGGGGGTCGCGCCAGAGGAAGACGCCCGGGAAGGGTTGCCTGAGCTGCCACGGCCCGAACGTCCTGGTCCGATGGTGGAACGGGGTCATCGGCCCGAAGCTGCCGAGGCGTGAGCGACCGGCGCCCTCGTCCGCACCGTGGTCAGTCCCGGGCGTCGCGTCGCTGCTCGAGGCGTGCGCGGGCTTCGGGCAGGTAGTCAAGACACGGGGCGCCCACGTCGGGGTGCTGAGAGGTGAGGTGGAGGATCCACCGATCCATCACGGCCAGGTAACCGTTGTCCTCGCCCGACCGGCGCGTGCTCCAGGCGCGGGTGCCGGTCCCGGGCCGTGGGACCTCACACTGCGTGCAGGAGATCTTGAGACATAGGAGTCGTCGGGGCCTACGTCGATCCCGACCACGGCCAGCGGTCCTGCCGCGGTGGTGGCCTTCCTCTGTCGGGCGGAACGAGTGGCAGGCACAGGTACCTCGGCTCGTGCTCGGGGATGGATGTCCCAGCCTAGGCGCCGACCGAGGTGTGTCCCGTACTCGCCGTGGCAGCGATACGACGCCACCTCGCGGCGAGCTGCGCGGCCACCGCCAGACCGGGGCTGTCGGGAGGTCCGGCACCAGCACGACACGCAGAGCGCTGGGGGCCTGAGGCGGCCTGCAGCCGTGGTGTCGCCACGACGTACCCGCGCCGGGATCGGACGAGGTGACCTGGTCCCTGAGCCGATCCACCAGGAAGCGGCGGTATCCGAGATCCGGATCCCGCCGCCTGGGTGTGTTCGTGACTACTTGACCTCGGAGCGGCGCAGGAACAGCAGCCCGACGACGAGGGGAACGACGATCCAGATCATCGTGGTCGAGCCGAGCATCGCCCACTCCTCACCGGTGTTCGTGGCGCCCTCGAAGAGCTCCACCTGCGTGTAGTTCCAGTCGATCCACGGCTGCAGGTCCAGGAACCAGTTCCGCACCAGGGCGAGCAGCCCCAGGACGCCGGGCAGGACGAGGGAGACCACGAAGTAGCCGACGATCGCCGCGGCCGAGGCCCTCAGCACCACGCCGAGCGTGAAGCCGATCGCCATGCCGACCAGGTTGCCGAGCACGATCTGCGGTGCGGTGGACAGCGACACGTCCCACACGGTGTCGACGCCGGCGAGCGCGGAGCCGGCCAGGTTGCCGACGGCCCCCACCGCGAGGGCGACGGCCATCGAGCCGAGGCCCACCAGGACGGTCGCGATCGCCTTGGCGCCGATCACGCGCCCGCGGCTCGGCACCAGCGTGAACGTCGTGAGCCCGCTGCGCTGGCTCCACTCACTCGTGACGGCCAGGATCGCGATCATCGGCAGGATCACCGACATCGGGAGGCCGATCGCCGTCGCGAAGCTGTCGTAGGTGACGGCAGCGTCGGGAGCGAGGATGACGACCGCCCCGGTCGCGAGGACCGACAGGACGCCGATGCTGACGAGCATCCAGAACCCGGAGCGGGTGTTGAACATCTTGCGCAGCTCGACCTTGACGAGCCGGGTGGTCGGGAATGGGACGGGCGGCCTCCCTGGTGGTGGTCGGCGGGACGATCGTGGCGGTCATGCCGCAACTCCTTCGCGTTGGGTGTCGGTGGTGAGCGACAGGAACATGTCTTCGAGCCCGGCGCCCTCGGCGGACCGGAGCTCGGTGAGCGCGATGCCGGCCGTCAGGGCCACGGCCCCGACCCGAGAGGGATCGGCATCCGTGCGGACCGAGCCGTCCCCGGCGAGCGTGCTGGGGATCCCGGCCTGCTCGAGCGCGTGGGCGAGGTCGCGCGGTGACGTCGAGCGCGCCAGCGTCCCGGCGGCCGCGAGGAGCTCGTCCTTGGTGCCGGACGCGACGATCCTGCCGTTGCCGATCACGACCAGGTCGTCGGCGATGACCTCGATCTCGTGCAGCAGGTGCGAGGACAGCAGCACCGTGCCGCCCCGACCGGCGAAGCCCGTCAGCAGGTCGCGCATCCACCGGATCCCCGCCGGAGTCGAGCCCGTTGGCCGGCTCGTCGAGGATCAGCACCCTCGGCTCGCCGAGCAGCGCGGTGGCGATGCCGAGCCGTTGACGCATCCCGAGCGAGTAGTTGCGCACCCGGCGCTGCGACTCAGTGGGGGTCAGGCTCACCAGCTCGAGCATCTCGTCGACCCGGCTGCGGGGCAGGCCCATCGTGGCGGCGGCAACGGTCAGGATCTCGTGTCCGGTGCGACCGGCGTGCTGGGCCGACGCGTCCAGCAGGACGCCGACCTCGAGGCCGGGGTTGGGGAGGTCGGCGAACCGGACGCCGTCGATGGTGGCCGACCCGGACGTCGGGACGGTCAGGCCCACCATCACGCGCATCGTGGTGGACTTGCCGGCGCCGTTCGGACCGAGGAAGCCGGTCACCCGACCGGGCAGGGCGGTGAAGGAGACGTTGTCGACAGCGGTGAAGTCGGCGTACCTCCGGGTCAGGGACTCGACAGTGATCATGGGCTCAACCCTTGCCCGCTCGCGGTCGCCGGGCATCGGTCGTGAGGCTCTGAGCCGGTCGTGCCTTCGGCTGGTTTCCGGGTCAGACTTTCGGCCGGTCCCCCGGCGGCGCTGCATCCCTACGCTGAGGGGGTGAGCAACCCACTGCGGTCCCTGCTGGGGGAACCCCGGCCCTCAGCCCCGCCGGCCCGGGTGTGGCGGGACTGGGCGCTGCTCGCCGTCGTGACCGTCTCCGCGGTGCTGGAAGGTGTCCTGCGGGAGGACCTGCCGCTACCGCTGCTGTCGGTCGTGTTGACGGTGGCGCTCGCGTTGCTGCTGCTGTGGCGGCGTACCCACCCGCTCGCGGTGGTCGCGACCGCCTTCGGCGTGGTCGTCGTCGTCGACACCGGGCTGATCGTGGCTGACGCGCCGGCTCTCGACGTCTACACGATGGTCTACTTCCTCGTCTTCCCCTACGCCCTCTTCCGGTGGGGCTCCGGGCGGGAGGCGGTGTCGGGCCTGGCGATCATCCTGGTCCCGGCCACCATGTCGTTCCTCGTCAGCTGGACCGGGGTGGGCGACGCGATCGGCGGGGTCGCTGTCCTGATGTCCGCCCTCGCCCTGGGCTGGGCCGTGCGTTCCCAGCACGGTGCTGGGGAGCGACGGCTGGAGCAGGTGAAGTCGGAGGAGCGGGTCCTGTTGGCGCGCGAGCTGCACGACACGGTGGCCCACCACGTCTCTGCCATCGCCGTCCAGGCACAGGCAGGGCGCGCGCTCGCGGTGACCAGCCCGTCGGCGCCGCTCGAGGCGCTGGAGGTGATCGAGGTGGAGGCGTCGCGCACGCTCGCGGAGATGCGGGCGATGGTCCGCGTGCTGCGCAACGAGGCACCCGCCGACTACGCCCCGCGACCCGGTGTGGCCGACCTCGAGCGGCTGACCGGGGCGTCGCCTGCCGGGCCGCGGGTGGAGGTCAGGGTCTCGAGCGACGTCACCGCTCTCCCGGCGGCGATCGACGCCGCTGTCTTCCGGATCGCCCAGGAGGCGGTCACCAATGCCCTGCGGCACGCCCGGAACGCCACCCTGGTCGACGTGCGGGTTGCCGGCGACCGGTCGACGGTCAGCCTCGTCGTCCGCGACGACGGTGATCCGGGCGTGGCCGAGACCGCCCCCGACGCGGGGTTCGGGATCACCGGGATGGTGGAACGCGCGCTGCTCCTGGGCGGCTCGTGCCGGGCAGGTCCCTGCCCCGGTCGCGGCTGGACCGTGCGCGCGACCCTGCCTCGACAGGTGTCGGCGTGAGCATCCGGGTGCTGGTCGCCGACGACCAGGACCTCGTGCGGACCGGGCTGCGGCTGATCCTCGGGACCCTGGACGGCATCGAGGTCGTGGGAGAGGCGCGCGACGGCCAGGAGGCGGTACGGCTGGCCGGCGAGCTGCGCCCCGACGTGTGCCTGATGGACATCCGGATGCCCGTCCTCGACGGGGTCAGGCGACCCGGCTGCTGGCCGGGCCGGGCGTCGAGGACCCGGTCGCGGTCGTCGTGATCACCACGTTCGACCTCGACGAGTACGTGCACGGCGCGCTGTCGGCCGGCGCCTCCGGCTTCCTGCTGAAGGACGCCGGACCGAGCTGCTCGGCGAGGCGGTCCGGCGGCCACCCGGGGTGAGCGCTCATCTCCCCCAGCATCACCCGACGGCTGCTGGCGACCTTCGCGGGCACCGGTCGGGCAGCACCACCCACACAGCCCCTCGAGCCGCTCACCGAACGCGAGGAGCAGGTGCTCGTCACCGTCGCGCGGGTCGCACCAACGCAGAGATCGCCGTCGAGCTGCACATCAGCCTCAGCACGGTGAAGACCCACCTCGGCAGCCTCATGACCAAGTCGGCGCCCGCAACCGCGTCGAGGTCGCGATGTGGGCGTACGAGACCGGGCGCGTGAAGGGGTAGGGCCGGCTGACTTCCGATCGCGTACACCGTTCGCCCGCGCCGATGTGCGATGTGCGGAGCTGTGGCAATCTGCCGGCGTGGACCTTCCTCGCCAAGACGTCGATCCCGGTGGGCTGCTGGAGTACTCGGTGGTCTTCACCGACCGGTCGCTGAACCACATGTCGAGAGCGGTTCGTGGGCGTGATGACCGACATCATCGACATCCTGCGGCAGACCTACGCTGCCGAGACGGTGGCGATCGTCCCGGGTGGCGGCACCTACGCCATGGAGGCCGTTGCGCGGCAGCTGGCGACGGGGCAGCGCTGCCTGGTCGTGCGCAACGGGCTCTTCTCCTACCGCTGGTCCCAGATCCTCGACGCGGGTCCCTGGCCGACCAGACGACGGTGTGCAGCGCTCGTCCGGCCTCCGACGAGGCGCAGGCCCCGTGGAGCCCGGCGCCGGTCGAGGAGGTGGTCGAGGCCATCGAGCGCACCCGTCCCGGGGTCGTCTTCGCGGCGCACGTCGAGACGGCGGCGGGGATGGTGCTGCCCGACGACTACGTCCGGGCGATCGCCGCGGCGACGCATGGCGTCGGCGGGCTGCTCGTCCTGGACTGCATCGCCTCGGGGGCGCTGTGGGTCGACATGGCCGAGCTCGGCGTCGACGTGCTGCTGAGCGCTCCGCAGAAGGGGTGGAGCGGCTCACCGTGCGCGGGCTACGTGATGCTCGGCGAGGCCGGTCGGGCGCGGGTCATGTCGACCACCTCGACCAGCTTCGCGGTCGACCTCCAGAAGTGGCTGACGATCACCGAGGCCTACACCCAGGGGTCAGACGCCGTACCACGCCACGATGCCGACCGACACGCTCGCGCACAACGCGGCCCTCATGCTCGAGACGCGCGCCGCCGGGCTCCACGAGCTGCGCGCGGCCCAGCTCTCGCTCGGCACGCGGGTGCGCGCCCTGCTCGCCGAGCGCGGCTTCCGCTCCGTCGCGGCCGAGGGGTTCGCCGCCCCCAGCGTGGTGGTGGCCTTCACCGACGACCCCGAGATCCGCAGCGGCGCGAGGTTCAAGCAGCGCGGCCTCCAGGTGGCCGCCGGCGTGCCCCTGATGTGCGGCGGAGGCCGACGACTTCTCCACCTTCCGGGTCGGGCTCTTCGGCCTCGACAAGCTCACCGACGTCGACGGCACCGTCGGGCGGCTCGAGGCGCACCTCGGGCACTGACCTCGTCTCGTACTCGGTGACGGCGTCAGACCCGCGTGCAGCTGCGGCTGCCGGAGGTCAGCGCCCCCGTTGTCAGCCCGTCGTGACCGGACGCGACGGGTCAGTCACCCACTCGCTCCACGACCCGGGGTACAAGGCAGCCCGCACCCCGGCCACCTCCATCGCCAGCACGTCGTGGCAGGCGGTGACGCCACTGCCGCAGTACGCCGCCACGTCGGCGTCGGGGGTGGCGCCGACCGTGGCGTAGAGCGCGGCGAGCTGGTCGGGCGGGCGGAAGGTGCCGTCGGGCTGCAGGTTGGCCGAGGTCGGGACGTTCACGGCGCCGGGAACGTGGCCGGCGACCGGGTCGATCGGCTCGGTCTCGCCGCGATAGCGCTCCGGGGTCCGGGCGTCGACCAGGACGTCGACGGTCCGCACGTCGTCCGCCGAGACCACCGGCAGGGAGCCAGGCTCGCCGTCGAAGTCCCCCGGACCGGGCGCCACAGCATCGACCGAGACCGGGTGACCAGCAGCCACCCACGCCGACCAGCCGCCGTCCAGCACGTGCACCGCCGGGTGACCGTGGTGGCGCAGCAGCCACCACGCCCGCGCAGCGGCGTGGCCGGACCAGTCGTCGTGGACGACGACGGGGCGTGACGCCGACACCCCGGCCCGGCGCATCGCCGCGAGGAAGTCCGGGGTGGCGGGCAGCGGGTGCCGACCACCGTCGCCCGGGGGCGAGGCGAGGTCGGCGTCCAGGTCGACGTACGCCGCGCCGGGCACGTGCCCCGCGGCGTACTCCTCGGGGCCGGCAGGCCCGCCCATCCGGTAGCGGACGTCGAGCACCGTCACCTCCCCCAGCAGGGAAGCCAGTTCGGAGACACTCACCAGGGGCGAGACGTGCTTGGTGTAGAGCCGGGTCGGCACCTCGAGCGAGTCGTCGTCGACGGGCGTGTAGGTGACGTCGCCGTCGTCGCGCCAGCCACGCCGGGCATAGAACGCCCGGGCCCGGGCGTTGCCGGGCACCACGAAGAGCCGGGCCCGGCGGTGACCGTGGGACCGGACCCGCCGCTCCCCCTCGTCCAGCAGCAGCGTCGCGAGCCCGGAGCCGCGCGCGCCGCGGTCGAGGAAGACCTGCTCGACCTCGTCGTCGCCCACCATCACGAAGCCCTGCACGGCCCCGTCGACCTCGACGACCGACGTGTCGGCGACCCGCGACGCCGCTCGGGAGTCGAACGACTCCCGCGTGCGGGCCACGACCACCTCCTCGGGCACGTGGCCGAGGTGGGCGTCGCCCCCAGCCCTCCCACCACACCTGCGCCACCTCGGGCGCGTCGTCAGGGGTCGCCGGGCGCACACGGGGGTCCACGGGGCCAGTCTGGCTCATGGCAGGATCCTCCCCCGTGGCGGAACTGAACTTCTTCACCGGGACCATGGACTCGGGCAAGAGCACCCTGGCCCTGCAGACCAACCACAACCACGCCGCCCGCGGCCGGGTCGGCCGGATCTTCAGCACCTACGACCGCGGCGGCGAGGCGACGGTCTCGAGCCGGCTCGGGCTCACCCACTCCGCGATCGAGGTCGGGCCGGACTTCGACTTCTGGCAGTACGTCGTCTCCAGCCTCACCGCCGGCGGTCGGATCGACTACCTGATCTGCGACGAGGCCCAGTTCTACGCCCGCGAGCAGATCGACCAGCTCGCCAAGATCGTCGACGAGCTGCAGGTCGACTGCTTCGCCTTCGGCATCCTCACCGACTTCCGCGGCCTGATGTTCGACGGCAGCGCCAGGCTCGTCGAGCTCGCCGACCACGTCCACACGCTCCAGGTCGAGGCGCTGTGCTGGTGCGGCAAGCGCGCCACCCACAACGCCCGCACCGAGAACGGCGCGATGGTCACCGAGGGCGAGGTGATCGTCGTCGGTGACGTCGAGGTCGCCGACCAGCCGCCGGCCGACGTCGCCTACGAGGTGCTCTGCCGCCAGCACCACCGCCGTCGGCTCACCGCCGCCCGCGCCAAGGCGGTCAGCCTGGCGCCGGAGCCGCTCCCCTTCGGTTAGACGGGCTTCCCGGGAGCGGCCCACGTCACCAGGTTCCCGAGAGCCACGTCACTCCGTTCTCGGGAGTGCCAACGGCCCCGGCTCCGGTACGCCGTGGGTCGTCACGCTCGGCGACAGCTACGCCGGCGGCGAGGCCCGCCGCTGGGCCGGTCAGGCGATGATGACCGGGATCCGCATCTCGGCGGGCGTCAGCGATCCGTGCAGCCCGACCAGGGTCATCTCGTAGGGGAAGTCCACGCTCGACATGAGGGCGGTGTCCCCGGTGCAGGCGACGACCACGTCGCCGAGCCGGGGACGCACACCCGGGTCGACGGGTCCGAACCGGCCGCGCCCGATCGCCTCGTCCCGGGTCAGCACCTCGGCGCGGTCACCGAGCGTCGAGCGCCAGGTGGCGACGACGTCGTCGACGGCGCCGCTCGCGACGTACAGGTGGCGGAAGCGGGCCTCACCGCCGAGCAGTGCGATCCCGTCGCGCAGCCCGGGCTCCTCGTCGACGTCGATCCGGCTGAGGGGCGCGGAGTCGACCATCCCGTGGCTCTGGGCGACCGCCACCATCCGGGTGGCGGCGGGCAGCGCCTCGCGCAGCTGCTCGGCCTCGGCGTCGACCATCGCGAGCTGCTGCAGCCACTGGCTCGACGCGACCCCGAAGCGGTGGCCGGTCCAGTCGAGGTCGCCGTCGTAGACGTAGGTGAGCGAGGGCCGGACCCGCGCCGCGGCGACCACGCCCGCGATCCGCTCCCCACGCGGTCGGCGCCGACGTAGTCGATCCCGCGCTGCGAGGCCAGCGTCAGCCCGCTCTCGCGGAACTCGCGCTTGTTCACCGCTGTCACGGTGACGCCCTCGCGCGAGAGCCGGGAGAAGGCGCTCGGGTGCGGCTGCCACTCGGCCGGGTCGACCCGCTTGTCCCACTGCAGCGCGTTGAGCAGCCGGTCGGTGCCCGGCACCCGCGAGGTGAATCCGACCATCCCGTGGCTGCCCGGCGGCAGCCCGGTGCCGAGCGAGGTCAGGCTGGTCGCGGTGGTCGACGGCACACCGGCGGTGCCGGCGCGGGACTCGTCGAAGAGCTCGGCGAGGAAGGGGGCCGCGTGCGCGTGGCGGCGCAGCAGGTCGGCACCCATCCCGTCGACGAGGAACAGGACGTACGCCGGAGCCGGCGGCAGCACCAGCCCGCTCGGCGGCTCCTCGATCGGGTGGCCGAGCGCGTCGGCGATCGCGGGCACGACGTCGCCGAGCGACCGGTCGCAGTACGCCGGCTCGACGAAGCCCGCGGACAGCGGGTGCTCACGCGTGCGGGTACGCGCGGAGAGCGCTCGGCGAAGGGCAGCAGCCCGCCGCACCGCGTCGGGCCCCTCGGCCGCGGCCGCAGACACCCGCAGCGAGAAGTCGTCCGCGGCACAGGATGCCGGTGTAGCCGTGGTCGGCGTCGCACTCCGGGTCGTCGCATCCGGCGGGCTCGAGGTCGATCCGGCCCACACCGCCCCATCCCAGCGTCATGACGGCCTCGGCGGGGCGGTGGGCCGGAGGCGGGGGTGGTGACCATCCGGGTGACAACGACCGACTTCACCGCGGACTAGCGGGATCGCCTCGGTGAGGTCGAGGTGTAGGGCTCGGGCAGCAGGTCGTCGCCGGCGTGCTCGTCGGTGTGGGCCAGCACCAGCGGGTCGGGGTCAGCACCACGACGGTGAGGTGGCGGCGTACCTCGTCACGGTCGAAGGTCGGCTCGTGGTGGAGGTAGAAGGACACGACCTCCTCACCGGCGACCGCCGACGTGACCCCGTCGCCGACGACCTCGGGGTAGTAGCCGGTGCGGTCGATCGCCTGGTGCAGCGCCGCGGTGCGGTCGCCGTCCTCGGTGGTCCGGGTGCGCATGGGGCGCAGTCTTGCACGCGCTTCGACCCACCTTCCGCCGCCGGCACCGTCCGCCGGACAGAGGTGGTCGAGCAGCGAGCGCCAGCGAGCGGTTCTCGAGACCACCCCCGCCGCCCGACTCCCGCTCGACCCACCGGCGGTTGAGGTGTGAGGGCCCCCGGGCCCGAGCCTCGAAACCCCCGGCCCCACCTGCCCGCCGGCCTTCTCCACAGAGCTCCGCAACCCCTTCCCACTGTCACCAGGCCGGAGTAGGATCGAACACATGTTCGACACCCTCGCTGACACGGACCCGGCCCTCACGGCCGCGACCGTGCTCGCGAGCGCGACAGCCGAGCGGGCCGCCGCCGACCAGGCCGAGGCACGTCTCCTCGTGACCGCCTGCGACTGGGCCGACCTCCACCCGCCGGAGTCGATCCACCTCGCCACCGCCTTCGATCGCGCCCCCGGTGGCAGCGAGCACGAGGAACGGATCGCCGGCGCGGCTGCCCGCTCGTCGCGGAGTTCTCGGTCGCCGAGTTCGCGCCGCGCTCGGCACCTCCACGACCGCCGGCAAGCGCCTGATCGGCCACGCCCTCGAGCTGCGACACCGGCTCCCGCGCGTGTGGCGCCGCGTCCACGCCGGCGACGTCCCCACCTGGCGCGCCCGCCGGATCGCCGAGGCCACCATCCACGCCGACCTCCACCCCGCAGCAGCCGCGTACGTCGACCGCATGGTCGCCCCCTTCGTCGAACGGATCGGCACCGCCGCCCTCGACCGCCTCGTCGCCGAAGCCCTGCTCCGCAGCGCACAGACCACCCCGGCACTGCACCCCGACGACCCCGACGCAGCATCGGCCTCGGCCACCGACCAACGCCACGCCACCATCCACGACCAGGACATCGCCTTCGACGGCACCGTCCGGGTCGAGGCCGTCCTCGGCATCGCCGACGCCGCCGACCTCGACCACGCCCTGACCAGTCGCGCCGCCGCCCTGCAGGACCTCGGCTCCGACGAGTCCCTCGACGTACGCCGCTCCCGCGCGCTCGGCGACCTCGCCCGCAACCAGACCAGCCTCGACCTCTCCGCAGGACTGCCCGACCTCACCGACGCCGCTCCCAACCGCCCGCGAGCTCGTCCTGCACGTCCACCTCGGCGCCACCACCACCGAGGACGGCGAGGCACACCTCGACCCGGTGGCACCCTCGAGCGCCACCAGCAGCAGCTGCTCCTCGACCAGGTCCGCGCCTGGTGCCGCGACAGCCTCACCCGGATCACCCTCCGACCGGTCCTCGACCTCGCCGCCCAGCTCCGCACCCGGGGCTACACCCCCACCCCCACCCAGCGCGAGCAGGTCGTCCAACGCGACCGCACCTGCGTCTTCCCCTGGTGCCACCGACCCGCCCGCGACTGCCAGGTCGACCACATCGCGCCCTACGACCCCGACAACCCGAACACCACCAGCGACAACCTCGCCGCGCTCTGCACCTTCCACCACCGACTCAAGACCCACAGCTCATGGAACTACACCGCGACCGGACCCGGTGAATACCTCTGGCGCTCACCCCACGGCCACCACTACCTCCGCGACCACACCGGCACCCGCCCACTCGACCGACATCGACCCCGCCCCTGACCCCACCGCACCCCCGGTGGGGCCACCGGCATGCCGGGATATTCAGAGCCTGAGGGCTTACGGCGACGAGCACCGCGGGGGCGCGCTGCGCACCTCAAGAGGCGCATGCTCCGCAGCACGTCGTACAGCGCGGGCGCCTCTGCTGCGAGGAGCGCGGAGCCGCGCCACTCGAGCAAGATCAGCGGCAGTGGTGGCGAAACGCGAACGCGCGCGAACACGCTGAGCCGACGGCCACCACGCAGCCAGACGACGCGACCAGTCCATCACCGCCACTGACGCCCAGCGTGCTGGCCCCTGAACTCACCGAGCTCGCCGAGCCGTGGTGGAGGAGACCTCGCAGGCCGAGGTAGCCGGCCATCAGCGCGGTGATGGTGCCGAGTTAGCGCCGGCACCCACGACCGAAGCGCGGCAGCGGCGGGCAGGGCGACCAGCCAGTCCGAGCGCAGCTTTACTGAGCGAAGTGGTCAACGCCGTTGGTGTAGTCCCCGTCACAGCGCCTGACGGTTCTTCTCGGCCATCTGCCAGGCGTAGGTCAGGCCCACGGGGGCGGCGATCGCCGCGAGCAGCGCCAGCGGGTAGTGCGGGCCGGCGGGCCTGCGGTCGTCACTCGCCAGCAGACGCAGGAGCGGGACCTGGATGAGGAGCATGCCGAAGATCCACCAGGTCTGCGGTTCGCGACTGAGGACGGCCGCGATCGCGAGGACGGCAGTGGTCACGTAGGCGTGCAGCAGGCCAGTTCGGGCGGTCCGTGCCGCGATCCCGGCGAGGAAGAAGGAGAGACCGAGGCCGGTGAAGAAGACCCCCCAGCCGGCCTCGAGGACCACCGGCCACTCGGGGTTCCAGGTGACGGTCAGATCGATCACCCCCATGGCGGGCAGCACCCACCAGGTGACCGCGAACAGGACCATCAGGACGCGAAGCAGCACACGCATGGCCGAGATCGTGCCGCGTGGCACCCACCTGGTACAGCCGATCGCAAGATCCCGCGTGCGCGCGAACGACTACACCCCGGAACGGATCAGGGCGCGGTAGGAATGCATCTGCGCGCACCCCGGGCCGAGCATGTCGAGCAGTACTCGTTGCATCCGGGCATGCCGCGGGCGGGAGGACCGTTCACGTACTCCCATGACTGCGGCCGCGGTTGCGCATGGGCTCGCTCAGCGCCATGAGCGAAACGCCGTGCGGGCATCCGCCGCGCGGCACATGCGGACGGATCAGCAGCGGCATCAGGGGGCCCTGCCCGGACGTGCTGCACGTGCCGCAGTCCCCGCCCGGAACCGCTGTGTCCACGCGCCGACGGCAGGACGAGACGCACCTCGACCACCGACCCGTCAGCCCGGCGAGGTGTCGCCCGCCTGCGACGGGAGCCGGCGGGCGAACCAGTCGGTGCGCGACTGCGAGACCGGGTCGACCCGGATCGTGGCGCGCAGCACCGAGGCCTGGTCGGCGCCGGCGAGCACCAGCGGCAGGTCGAGGGCGCTGATCTGGGGCAGGTCGTGCTGCAGCTGGGCGACCCGCAGCACCAGCCGCTCGACCTCCGCGACGTCGACGACCTCCGAGCCGCGGTAGCCGAAGAGCATCGGCGCCGACTTGATCTCGCGCACCATCGCCGCCGCGTCGTGCTCGCCGATCGGCGGGATCCGGTAGGACCGGTCCTGCAGCAGCTCGGTGAGCGGCCCGGCGATGCCGAAGGAGACGACCGGCCCGAAGAGCGGGTCCTCCATGCTGCTGATCGCGACCGGGACGCCGGGCGGTGCGTTCTTCTGCACCACGAAGCCGGCCTTGTCGGTCGAGGTGATCAGCTGGTTGAGCGAGTCCCAGGCGATCTTCATCTCCGCGGCGGAGTCGATGTTGCGCCAGACGTGGGCCAGGTCGGGTCGCTCGCGGAGGTGGCCGGCCGTCGCCTTGAGCACCACGTCCCAGCCGAGGTCGCGGCCGATCTTCTGCGCGGCCCGCAGGCTGTCGACGCGCCGCTCGGTCCAGGCGTCGATGCCGTACGCCGACAACATCACGCGGACCTGCTCCGGATCGAGGTCTGCCCCGTCCGGGTGGTCGCGGAGCACCTCGTGGACGATCCGCTTCGCGCCGGCCGAGTCGAGCTCGGTCTCGTCCAGCGCGGCGCCGTCGGGGGTCCGCAACCACACGGCGTACCCGACGACGCGGGACAGCGCGCGCACGGCGGCCTCGACGGCAGGGTACGACGGCACCGAGCCGCGGCCGGCGACCTGACCGGCGACGTCGGGGACGCGCAACAGCTCGGGGACGCCCTCGGCGCCGAGGAAGGAGGAGACCAGCGGCTTGTCGGACTGCTCCCCCACCGCGGCGAGCACGTTGGCCACGTCCTCGCCGGTGACGTCGAGCGGCGGGATGTAGACGGCGACCACGGCGTCGACGTCGGGGTCGTCGATGGCGACGTCGAGCGCGTCCTCGAAGTCGTCGGCGGTCGCCTCGGCGCCCAGCGCGACCGACTTGTTGACGACGAGTCCGACGGAGGCGGCCGCGTCGGCGGCGAGCAGCCCGAGCGCGTCGGAGTTGCCGACGATCGCGACCCGGCGGCCGCGGGGCAACGGCTGGTGGGCGAGCAGCTGCGCGACGTCGAACATCTCGTCGAGCGACTCGACCTGGATCACCCCGGCCTGGCGGAACATCGCGTCGACCGCCTGCTGCGGGGCGGCGATCTTGCGGACGGCGTGGCCCATCGGCACGCCCTGCGTCGTACGCCCGGAGCGCACGGCGATGATCGGCTTGCGCAGCGAGACCCGGCGCGCGACGCGGGAGAACTTGCGCGGGTTGCCGATCGACTCGAGGTAGAGCAGCACGACCTCGGTGGCGTCGTCCTCCTCCCAGTACTGCAGGAGGTCGTTGCCGGAGACGTCCGCGCGGTTGCCGGCGCTGACGAAGGTCGAGAGCCCGAGGCCGCGGTTGTTGACCTTCTCGAGGATCGCGGAGCCGAGCGCCCCGGACTGGCAGAAGAAGCCGGCGCGACCGGCCGGCGGCATCAGCGGCGAGAGCGAGGCGTTGAGCGAGGTCGCCGGGTCGGTGTTGATGACGCCGAGGCAGTTGGGGCCGATCAGCCGAAGCCCGTAGGAGCGGGCGAGGCCCACCAGCCGCCGCTGCCGCTGCCGGCCCTCCTCGCCGGTCTCGGCGAAGCCCGACGAGATCACGACCAGGCCGTGGACGCCCTTGGCCGCGCAGTCCAGCACCACGTCCTGCACCGCCTCGGCCGGCACCGCCACGATCGCGACGTCGACGTCGTCGGGGATGTCGTTGACCGAGGAGTACGCCGGCAGCCCCGACACGGCACTGGCCGACGGGTTCACGGCGTACACCCGGCCGGTGTAGTTGCCGGTGACCAGGTTGCGCACCAGCGCCTGGCCGATCGTGTCCTGGCGGCGGCTGGCGCCGACCACCGCGACCGACTTCGGCGCGAAGAAGCGCTCGATCGAGGCCGACTCGGCGCGGTGCTCGCGCGAGTTCATGACGCCCACCGACGTGTCGGTCGGGTCGATGCTGAACTCGAGGACCATCACGCCGTCCTCGTAGCCGCTGGCGACCTTGTAGCCGGCGTCGCGGAACGTGTGGATCATCTTCTGGTTGTCCGGCAGCACCTCCGCGGTGAACCGCTCGACCCCGCGCTCGCGGCCCGCCTGGGCGAGGTGCTCGAGCAGCAGCTGCGCGATGCCGCGGCCCTGATGGGCGTCCTCGACGAGGAACGCGACCTCCGCCTCCCCCGGCCTGACGACGTCGTAGCGACCGACCGCGATCATCGATCCGCCGAGCTCGAGGATCAGCGCCACCCGGTCGACGTGGTCGACCTGGGTGAAGCGGCGTACGTCGCGGTCCGACAGCGTCGGCATCGGCGTGAAGAACCGGAAGTACTTCGACTCCTCCGACACCCGGCCGTAGAAGTCGATGAGCAGAGCGGCGTCCTCGGGCCGGATCGGCCGCAGGTGCGCGGTCCGCCCGTCCCGGAGCAGCACGTCGGCCTCCCAGTGCCGGGGAGGGTCCTGCGCGTCGTGGGGGGCCTGCGCCATGGACCAAACCTATCGCCCACCCGGCTCCTCGGTGCTCTCCGGCGTGCCCAGCGGAGGACGGGGAGGGGCGGAGGGGAGAATGGGCCGCATGGCGCGGCGTACCACGAAGACCCCACCCCCGGACGACTTCGAGGAGCACATCCTCGACACCGACATCCGCGACGAGATGCAGTCCTCATTCCTGGAGTACGCCTACTCGGTCATCTACTCGCGCGCGCTGCCAGACGCGCGCGACGGACTGAAGCCGGTGCAGCGCCGGATCCTCTACACGATGAACGAGATGAACCTGCGGCCCGACCGCGGGCACGTGAAGTCCGCGCGCGTCGTCGGCGAGGTCATGGGCCGGCTCCACCCGCACGGCGACACGGCGATCTACGACGCGCTGGTGCGGATGGCGCAGCCGTGGTCGATGCGGCTGCCGTTCGTCGACGGCCACGGCAACTTCGGCTCGCCCGACAACGGACCGGCCGCGATGCGCTACACCGAGTGCCGGATGGCGCCGCCGGCGGTGGCGATGACGGCCTCGATCGACGAGAACACGGTCGACTTCAAGCCCAACTACGACAGCCGCGAGCTCGAGCCGGTCGTGCTCCCCGCCGCGATCCCCAACCTCGTCGTCAACGGCGCCACCGGCATCGCGGTCGGGATGGCCACCAACATGGCGCCCCACAACCTGGTCGAGGTCGTGCAGGCGCTGCGCCACCTGATCACGAAGCCCGACGCCAGCCTCGACGACCTGATGCGCTTCGTCCCCGGCCCGGACCTGCCGACCGGCGGCAAGATCGTCGGCCTCGACGGCATCCGCGACGCCTACGAGAGCGGCCGCGGCACGTTCCGGATGCGCGCCACCGCCCGGATCGAGGCGGTGGGCCGGCGCAAGGGCATCGTGGTCACCGAGATGCCGTACGCCGTGGGCATCGAGAAGCTCGTCGAGCGGATCAAGGTGCTCGTGCAGGGCAAGAAGCTGCAGGGCATCGCCGACGTCAAGGACCTCACCGACATGGCCAACGGCACCCGCCTGGTCATCGAGGTCAAGAACGGCTTCGTCCCCGAGACGATCCTCGAGCAGCTCTACAGGCTGACGCCGATGGAGGAGACCTTCGGCATCAACAACGTCTGCCTCGTCGACGGCCAGCCCCGCACCCTCGGGCTCAAGGCGCTGCTCGACGTCTTCCTGGGCCACCGCTACGACGTCGTACGCCGCCGCTCTCAGCACCGCCGCGACAAGAAGGCCGAACGGCTGCACCTCGTCGACGGGCTGCTGATCGCGCTGCTCGACATCGACGAGGTGATCCAGCTGATCCGCACCAGCGACGACGCCGGCACCGCCCGCGAGCGGCTGATCTCGGTCTTCGACCTCAGCCAGCCGCAGGCCGACTACATCCTGGAGATGCAGCTGCGCCGGCTGACGCGCTTCAGCCGGATCGAGCTCGAGAAGGAGCAGGAGACCCTGCGCCGCGAGATCGAGGAGCTCGACGCGATCCTCGCCGACGAGGCCCTGCTGCGCCGGGTGGTCTCCCAGGAGCTGGCCGACGTCGCGACCACGTTCGGTACGCCGCGGCGTACGGTCCTGCTCGAGTCGGCCGGCAGCGCCGCGGTCACCGCCGCCGCGGCCCCGCTCGAGGTGGCCGACGACCCGTGCTTCGCCTACCTCTCCTCCAGCGGCCTGCTCGCCCGCACCACCACCGCCGAGGCCGCGGGCTCCGGCGGCGGCCGCAGCAAGCACGACGTCGTCGTCTCCGCGGTCCGCACCACCGCCCGCGGCACGATCGGGCTGCTCACCAACCGCGGCCGGGTCGTCAAGCTCAGCGCACTCGAGCTCCCGACGCTGCCGCCCTCGGCCAACGACCCCCACCTGTCTGGCTCCAACCCGGTCAGCGAGTTCGTCTCGCTGGAGGCCGGTGAGAAGGTGCTGGCCCTGACGGCGCTGCCCACCGACGGCCCCGGGCTCGCCCTCGGCACCCGCCAGGGCGTGGTCAAGCGGGTCAACCCCGAGGTGCTCAACCGCGACGAGTGGGAGGTCATCGCGCTCAAGGACGGCGACGAGGTCGTCGGCGCGGTCGAGCTCGCGACCGGTGACGAGACCCTCTGCTTCGTCAGCGAGCAGGCCCAGCTGCTCCACTTCGCGGCGTCCTCGGTGCGCCCGCAGGGCCGCTCCGGTGGCGGCATCGCCGGCATCAAGCTCGGCGCCGACGACGAGGTCGCGTTCTTCGGGGTCGTGGACCCGACCGACGCCGCGGTCGTCACCTCCTCCGGCTCCTCCACCGCCCTGCCCGGCACCGAGGCCGGCGCGGTCAAGGTCACCCCCTTCGGCGAGTACCCCGCCAAGGGGCGCGCCACCGGCGGCGTGCGCTGCCACCGCTTCCTCAAGGGCGAGGACCAGCTGGTCTTCGCGTGGGTGGGCACCGCCCCGGCCCGTGCCGCCGCCAGCAGCGGCGCCCCGATCGACCTCCCCGAGGCAGACGGGCGTCGCGACGGCTCCGGCATCCCCGGCAGCCAGCCGATCGCCGCCTGCGCGGGCCCGGTGGCCGCCCGGCTGGGCGGGTCGACGGTGCCCGACGGTGTGGAAGGCTGATCGCATGTCAGCGCCGTCGGTCCGCCGCACCCTCGCCCTGGGCCTCGCCGGCTCGCTGCTCGCGCTCGCCGGTTGCTCCGACGACGCGGCCCCGGCCGGCGGCGGTGACGACCCGCAGCAGGCGCTCGACGCCGCCAAGCAGACCCTCGACGAGACCTCCGGCGTACGCCTGTCCCTGGCGACCGAGGCGCTGCCCAGCGGCGTCTCGGCGGTGAAGTCCGCCGAGGGCGTCGGCACCCACGCGCCGGCCTTCGACGGCACGCTGACGGTCGTGCTCGGTGCCGCCGAGTTCGACGTGCCCGTCGTCGCCCTGGACGGCGTCGTCCACGCGCAGGTCCCGCTGACCCCGGGCTGGCAGGAGGTCGACCCGGCCGAGTACGGCGCCCCCGACCCGGCGCAGCTGATGGCCACCGAGGACGGCTTCTCCTCGCTGCTCACCGCCACCGAGGGCCTCGAGACCGGCGACAGCGTCCGGGGCGGGCAGAACAACGAGGAGGTGCTGACCGAGTACACCGGCACCGTCGCCGGTGACGTGGTCGGCAACGTCATCCCGAGCGCGTCCGGCGACTTCGACGCGACCTACACGATCACCGACGGCGGCGAGCTGCGGACCGCGGTCCTGACCGGCGTCTTCTACCCCGGCACCGAGCCGATGACCTACACCGTCGACCTCAGCGAGTACGGCTCCGAGCCCGACATCACCGCCCCGTGACCGTCCCTTGAACAGACTGCTGCTGGCGCTCGCCTCGGTCGCGGTCGCCTTCGCGGCGGCCGACACCTACGTCGTCGTGCTGGCGCTGCCGGACATGATGTCGTCCGTCGGGATCCCGATCGACCAGCTCCAGCGGGCGGCGCCGATCGTCTCCGGCTTCCTGCTGGGGTACGTCGCGATGCTGCCGCTGATCGGTCGCATCGCCGACCTGCGCGGCCGGGTGCCCGTGCTGGTCGCGGCGCTGGTGCTCTTCGCCCTCGGCTCGCTGGTCACCACGCTCGCCTACGACATGCCCTCGATGGTCGGCGGCCGGTTCCTGCAGGGCGTCGGCGGTGGCGGGCTGGTCCCCGCGACGCTGGCGCTGGTGGCCGACCTCTACCCCGTGGAGCGTCGCGGCGTACCGCTCGGGATCGTCTCGGCCGTCCAGGAGCTCGGCAGCGTCCTGGGCCCGCTGTTCGGGGCCCTCGTGCTCGCCGTCGCCGACTGGCGGGCCATCTTCGCCATCAACCTGGCCGTCGGTCTGGTGCTGGCGGTGGCGATCCGGGCCGCGGCGCGCGGAGAACCGGGTAGAGGAGCGAGCGTCTCGGGACCACCGGACCTCCTCGGCATCCTCCTCGCGCTCGTCGCCCTCGTCGCCGGAGCCCTGGTGTTCGTCCAGCCGCCGGCGCTGATGCGGGACCTCACCTGGGGGCAGCTGTTCATCGCCGTGGTCGGGGAGGGCCGCTGGCTCACCCCCGTCGGGCTGGTCGCTATCGCCGCCGCCGTGCTGTTCGTGCTCCGGTGCGCCACGGCCGCCCGGCCGCTGGTGGACCTGCGCAGCTGGGGCCGCGCGATGCGGGAGGCCGACCTCACCGGGTCGCTGCTGCTGGCCGTGGCGCTCGCGGGCGTGGTGCTCGCCTTCGCGACCGCCGACCCCCGCATCCAGGTGTTCTCCGACCGGGGGCTCTGGTTCCTCCTCGGCGCCGCCGTCGCGACCGTCGCCCTCGTGATCCACCTCGCCCGGGCGGAGTCGCCGCTGCTCCCCCGCGGCGCGCTCCGGCGGACACCGGCGTGGGGGTCGTTGCTCGTCAGCTTCTTCGTCGGAGCCGCCCTGATCGCCGCCCTCATCGACATCCCCATCTTCGCGCGCACCACGACCTATCCCGACAGCCAGCTGCTGGCCGCGCTCGTGCTCGTGCGGTTCCTGGTCGCGCTGCCGGTCGGCGCGATCGTCGGCGGCTACCTCACCCGCTGGCTGCCGGCCGGCGTGATCACCGCCGCCGGCATGGCGTGCGCGGCGCTCGGGTTCTGGCTGATGAGCGGGTGGGGGCTGACCGCGCTCGAGAGCTGGACCGCGACCGTGCCGCTGGTCGTCGGTGGCTTCGGCTTCGGCCTCGCGCTGGCCCCGGTGAACGCGGCCGTCCTCGCCACCACCGAGAGCGCCGTGCACGGGCTCGCTTCGGCGTTCGTCGTGGTAGCCCGGATGGTCGGGATGCTGGTCGGCATCTCGGCCCTCACCACGCTCGGGCTGAGGCAGTACTACGCCGAGCAGGCCGACCTCCCCACCGTCCGCGAGGTCTGCGACGGCGCCAGCCGCTGCGACGCGTTCACGCTGCTGCTGCGCGAGGCCGGGATCGTCCAGGAGCACGTCGTGTTCCTCGGCGCCGCGGGGTGTGCGGTGGTCGCGGGCGTCCTGGCCCTCGTGCTGTTCCGCGACGCCCCGACCCGCGCCGTCCCCGCGACCCAGGCGCTGCGCGCCGGCTGAACGACCGCGTCGCTCGGGGCCCGGCCCGCACGTGGGCCTCGCCCGGCCCGGGGCGCGAGGCGTCCAGTACGTTCTCCCCGTGGCCGACTTCGATGACCTGATCGCCGCCAACCGCACCTTCGCCGAGTCCTTCGACCTCCAGGGGTTCGACGGCGTCGCCCGCGCGGGCGTCGCGCTGGTGACCTGCATGGACTCGCGGATCGACCCGCTGCGCATGCTCGGGCTCACGGCCGGCGACGCCAAGATCTTCCGCAACCCCGGGGGCCGGGTCACCCCGCAGGCGCTCGAGGCACTCGTGCTGGGCGTGCACCTGCTCGGCGTACGCCGGATCCTCGTGGTGCCCCACACCCGCTGCGCGATGGCCTCGGCGACCGAGGCCGAGCTGCGCGAGCGGGTCGGCGCCTCGGCCGGGGCGGACGCCTCGTGGCAGTCCTTCGGCGTGGTCACCGACCAGGTCGCCGCGCTGCGCGACGACGTCGCCAAGGTCCGCAGCCACCCGCTGATCCCCTCCGAGGTTCCCATCGGCGGATTCGTCTACGACGTGGACACCGGGCTGCTGGAGCAGCAGGTCTGACGCATCTCCTACCGTGGGCGCATGACGTTGCCGCTCACTCTCTCCCCGGACGTCACCGAGGCGATCGCCGCCGGCCGTCCGGTCGTCGCGCTGGAGTCGACGATCATCAGCCACGGACTTCCGCGCCCGCGCAACCTCCAGGCCGCCCGCGACTTCGAGCAGATCCTCCGCGACCGCGGGGTCACGCCCGCGACGATCGCGGTGCTCGACGGCGTGCTCAAGGTCGGGCTGACCGACGACGAGCTGCGCCGGATCGCGGAGGAGGACATCGTCAAGCTGTCCGTCCGCGACCTGCCGATCGTGGTGGCACGCGGCGGGTCCGGCGCGACCACGGTGGCTGCGACGTCGTTCATCGCGGCGCTCGGCGGGGTCCGGGTCTTCGCGACCGGTGGGCTCGGCGGGGTGCACCGCGGGGCGCAGGAGACCTTCGACGAGTCGGCCGACCTCACCGTGCTGGCCGAGGTCCCGGTGACGGTGGTCTCGGCGGGCGTGAAGTCGATCCTCGACATCCCGGCGACGCTCGAGCGGCTCGAGACCCTGAGCGTCACCGTCGTCGGGCTGGGCACCGACGAGTTCCCGAGCTTCTGGCTGACCACGTCGGGCCAGCCGCTCGACTGGTCGGTCCCCGACGGTGCGGCGGTCGCCGACGTGATGGCAGCCAACGACGCCCTGGGTCGGCGGACGGGCATCCTGGTGGCCAACCCGCTGCCGCCCGAGCGCCAGCTCGACCCGGCCGTGCACGACGCGGCCCTCGCGCAGGCGCTGTCCGAGGCCGAGGGGATGACCGGAAAGGACGTGACGCCGTTCCTGCTGCAGCGGATCGTCGAGATCACCGGCGGCACCAGCCTCGAGGTCAACCTCGAGATCGCGGCGAACAACATCCGCGTCGCCGCTGACATCGCCACCGCCTGGGCAGCCCGGCAGTGACCCGCCTGCTCGTCGTCGGCGACGTCGTCGACGACATCGTGGTCCGCCCGCTGACCGCGGTCGCCGAGGCGAGCGACACCACCGCCGAGATCCGGCGTACGGACGGCGGCTCGGCAGCCAACGTCGCCGCCTGGCTGGGGCACCTCGGCGCCGACGTGCGCTTCGTCGGCCGGGCCGGGCTCGACGGGGCGAAGCGGCACGCGTCCGCACTCGCGGCGTACGGCGTGGACGCGCGGATCACCGCCGACCCCGACCTGCCGACCGCGACGCTCGTGGCGGTGCTCGACGCCAGCGGCGACCGGACGATGTACGTCGACCGCGCCGCCAACGTCTCGCTCCCTGCCGCCGATCTGACCGACGACGTGCTGGACGGGGTCGGCTGGCTGCACCTGACCGGCTACTCGCTCTTCGACGACGCCGTCCGACCGCAGGTGCTCGACCTGGCCGGGCGCGCCCGCGCGCGCGACTGCGGGGTGTCGGTCGACCCGAGCTCGGTCGGCTTCCTCACCGGCTGCGCCGACTTCCTCGACTGGGTCGCGGGCGTCGACCTGCTCCTGCCGAACCTGCCCGAGGGGCAGCACCTCACCGGCCTCGACTCCCCCGACGACGTCGCCGCCGCCCTCGCGTCCCGCTTCCCCCGTGTGGTGCTGACGCTCGGCGCCGACGGCGCGCTGCTGGCCGCCGGCCACGACGTACGCCGTACCCCGCCCTGCCGGCCGAGGTCGTCGACACCGCCGGCGCGGGCGACGCGTTCTGCGCCGGCTTCCTCGCCGCCTGGACGACGAGCCAGGACCCCGGCGCCGCCCTCGCCTCCCGGCGCCGCAGCAGCGGCCCGGCTGGTCACGAAGGTCGGCGCTCACCCTGACCGGCGCCCCCCATGGCGTTGCACCCACCCACCCCACCTCCTAGCGTCGCCGGTCAGACCCCGATCCCGAGGAGCACCCCGTGCCCGTCACCTTCGACACGCTCGTGCTCAACGCCCCGACCCCGAGGGACAGGCCCGCTTCTGGGGCGGCGTCCTCGGCTGGGCCGGCGACGGACTGACCCTCGACCGCCGTACCACCGGTTCCGGCTGCGCGTGCAGTCGAGCGAGGAGCCCAAGCGCGGGCCCAACCAGCTCCACCTCGACCTCACCAGCACCTCCCTCGAGGACCAGCAGGCGACCGTCGAGCGAGTGCTCGCGCACGGTGGCAGCCACCTCGACATCGGGCAGGGCCCCGACGTCGACCACGTGGTGATGGCCGACCCCGAGGGCAACGAGCTGTGCGTGATCGCGCCCGGCAACAACTTCCTCCGCCGGCTGTCCCGACCTCGGCGCGCTGTCCAGCGACGGCACGCAGGCGGTCGGCTACTTCTGGAGCGCAGCGCTCGGCTGGCCGCTGGGGTGTGGGACCAGGACGGGGAGACCGCGATCCAGCTCGCCCACGGGGCGGGCTTCCAAGATCTTCGTGGGGCGGTCCGCCGGGTGCGAGCCCACGGCTCGGGCCCAAGAACCGCTTCCACCTCGACCTCGCCGTCCCCGCCGACGAGGGCTGGTCACCGAGACCCGAGCGGCTGCTCGCCCTCGGCGCCAGCCCGCATCGACCTTCGGGCAGGGCGACGAGCCGTGGACCACGTGGTGCTGGCAGACCCGGACGGCAACGAGCTCTGCCTACGGCCGCGCTGACGCGACGACTCGCTCCAGTCGGCGCGGGACGCTCGACCACGAGGCGTGAGGGATCGTCGAGCCGGAAGACCCGGACCTCGGCCGGCGGGCCGTCCGAGCGCGGCGAAGGCCTGGCGTGTCACCCTTCGAACGTCCCCGACGACGTGGACATCGAGGTTGGCCGGGCGGGCGCCCGGTCCGAGCGACAGCGGGCCGGTGGGGAAGGACTCCTCCCCCTCGGCGGGGTACGTCGTGCCCGAGGCGAAGACCTGCAGGATCGCCTCGCCGCGGAGCGTGATTGACGTCACCGCTGCCTCCTGCACCGCCTCGTGCGACGGGTACTCCCACGACCCCAGCCGGGCCGGCGCGGTGCCCGCGAACTCCAGCACCAGCCGGTCGTAGCCGTCGTGCGAGCCCGTGCGCACGTCGGTGAGCACCAGGTCCCACTCACCCCGCTGGGTCCGCCCTCTGGCGGCCGGTGCCGCCGAAGGGCGGCAGGTCGGGATCGGCCGCGGCAGGATCCTCGCCGGGCTCCTCGCCGGGATCCTCGCCGGACCCCTCGTTGGGGTCAGGATCAGCGGGCTCCTGGCCGGCCGACCCCCGGGCCGTGGGCTCCCGGTCGTCGGCGGGGCGCGCAGCCTGCCAGCAGGGTCAGCGTGACGGACGCGGCCGGCGGAGAGCCAGGGCGGTGGGCCGAGTTCTCCTTCATGCCGGTGTGACGCGCGGGGACAGGCACCGGTTGTCAGCGACCGCCGGCATCCTCATGCGTCCAGGGTCTCCGCGTCGATCTCGTAGGCGCCCTGCACGATGAACTCCTTGCGCGGGGCGACCTCGGATCCCATCAACAGCTCGAACACCATGGCCGCCTGGTCGGCGTCGTCGAGCGTGAGCCGCCGCAGCGTACGCCGACGCGGGTCCATCGTCGTCTCAGCCAGCTGGTCGGCATCCATCTCACCGAGGCCCTTGTAGCGCTGGATCGGGTCCTTCCACCGCACGCCCTTCTTCGTCAGCTCGGCCAGCTTCCGCTGCAGCTCGTCGTCGGAGTAGGTGTAGACGTACTTGTCCATGCCCTTCTTCGGGTTGGACAGCTCGATCCGGTGCAGCGGCGGGACAGCCGAGAACAGGCCGGCCTCGAGGTCGCGCATGTACTTGAAGAACAGCGTCGCCAGCAGGGTGCGGATGTGGGCGCCGTCGGAGTCGGCGTCGGCCATGAAGATGATCCGGCCGTAGCGGCGCGCCTCCACGTCGAAGTCGCGGCCCAGGCCGGCGCCGACCACCTGCAGGATCGAGGCGCACTCGGTGTTCTTGAGCATGTCCGCGACCGAGGCCTTCTGCACGTTGAGGATCTTGCCGCGGATCGGCAGCAGCGCCTGGAACTCCGAGTTGCGCGCGAGCTTGGCGGTGCCGAGCGCGGAGTCACCCTCGACGATGAAGAGCTCGGTGCGGTCGTTGTCGGTGGCCCGGCAGTCGGCGAGCTTGGACGGCAGGGCAGAGGACTCCAGTGCGTTCTTGCGCCGCTGGGTCTCCTTGGTCTGGCGCAGCGTCGCCCGGGTCTTGGCCGCACCGGCGACCTTCTCCATCAGCCGCTTGGCCTCGGCCTTCTCGGCCCGCTTGGTCGAGGTCAGGAACTTCTTCAGCTCGGCCGCGACCACCTTGCGCACGACGCCGCGCACCGCCGGCGTACCGAGGATCTCCTTGGTCTGCCCCTCGAACTGCGGCTCCGCGAGCCGGACCGTTGGTCCCGGTGATCGGGATCTTCCTCTCGGCTTCGTGCTCGGGATGTACCTCGCCGAGCGGGTCCGGGTCGGCGCGACCGACGCCGGTCCTGTCCACCCGCGCCGCGCTGCGGCGCCTGGTGGGGCTGAGCATCCTGATCGAGCTGGCCTCCTGCGTGTTCGCCGCGAGCGCCTGGGTGGTCGGCGTGGTCGTCACGTGACAGCCGTGCTGCTGGCTCTCGGGTCGGCTGCGGCGTACGGCCTCTCCGACTTCGTCGGCGGCACCACCTCCAAGCGGGCCGGCCCCTGGAGCGTCGCGCTCGTCGCGCAGCTGGCCGGCGGCCTGGCGGTGCTCGTGCTGGCGCTCGCCCTCGGGGGTGACCCCACCGGTCCGGACCTCGGGTGGGCGCTGGTCGCCGGGGTCGCCAACGGGATCGGGACCGGGGTCCCTCTACCGCGGTCTGTCGTCGGGACGGGATGGGCGTCGTCGCCCCGGTCTCCGGCGTCGGCGCCGCGCTCGTGCCGGTGACCGTCGGCCTGCTCACCGGCGAGCGACCCGCCGCGATCGTGTGGGTCGGGATCCTGGCCGCGCTGCCCGGCATCTGGCTCGTGGCACGCAACCCCGCGGGCGCCGACGTCAGCGGTGACCGACCGCGCGGGATCGGGCGCCCTCGACGGGGTGCTGGCAGGTCTCGGCTTCGGCTCGCTGTTCGCGGCGCTCGCGCAGATCTCGGAGGAGGCCGGTTTCCTGCCGCTGGCCCTCAACCAGCTGGTGGCCGGCGGCGTGGTGGTGGTCATGGCGACGCTGCTGCGGGGCGGCGTGGGCCCCCCGCGAGCCGGCAGCCGCTCTCGGTGCGGTCAGCGGCCTGCTCGGCGCCACGGCGACGGGGCGTTTCTGCTGGCCACCCAGAGCGGCTACCTGACCGTGACAGCCGTCCTGGCCTCCCTCGACCCCGCCGTCACCGTGGTGCTGGTCGCCACCGTGCTGCGCGAGAACGTCCACCGCAGCCAGGCGTTCGGGTTGGTGCTGTGCGGCATTGCGGTCGCTCTGGTCGCCGGAGGTTAGTGTCAGTCACATGAGCGACCACGAGACCCGTACAAGAGACGCCAGCGCCAGGACCCCGCCCCCACCCGGGACGAGCCGACCGCGCCGGCCCCCGCGGGCAAGCAGGGCACCGACCCGCTGCGCGGCTCGCGAACCAGCGGGCTGTGGATCGGGCTGGTGCTGATCTCGGTGCTGCTGATCCTGCTGATCATCTTCATCGCACAGAACACCGACGCGGTCCGGATCCAGTTCCTCGGTTGGGAGGGCGACGCGCCGCTCGCCGTGGCGCTGCTCGCGGCGACCGTGGCCGGACTGATCATCGCCACGATCGCCGGCAGCCTGCGGATCCTGCAGCTGCAGCAGCGGGTCAAGCGCCGAGCTTGATCCGACGGGGTGCGCCCACCGCGGCCGCGACGAACGCCACGGCGGCGCGGAACAGGTGGTACTCCCTCCGTGTCTCCTGTTCCAGGTAGGCCAACTCGTCAGCGACCCATGCGGTGAAGGTACGCCGTGCGGGTAGCCAGTCGGTCTGGTAGCGGTCCTCGACCTCCTTCCGCTCGTAGGTGGTCACCGAGACCCGGGCGCGCGGGTGGTCGCCCCGGAGGCACGATCCGTCGAGCCTGAGCACCGCGAGGTCGGTGCGGCGCGAGGTGCGCAGCGAGCTGTCGCAGTCGAGGATACGGTCCATGTGGCAGGCCCAGTGGTCAGCCCGGGTGACGACGTGGGCGTCGCCAGGGCCAGCCCCGCCTCGACCATGACCTCGGGGCCGCGGTGGCGGCGCCACAGGTCGACGTAGACGTTCATCCCCTGGAAGACGCGGCGGTCCGAACGGCGCAGCCGGTCGAGCTTCACGCGGACGACCAGGTAGTCCCCGTGCTCGATCCGCGTCCGGTGGATGTCGGCGTCGATGGTCGCGTCGTCGCCGTCGCGGACCGCGGTGACCGCTGCCTGCGCCGGTGTCGGGCCGGCGAGCAGCAGTGCCGGTGCGATGACGGCCGCGATCGCGGCCCTGGTGCGTGCGAGACGCATGGTGTTCTCCCCGTGGATCGTTCGTCGTGATCTGTCACCGAGGGAGACGCGCGACGCGTGGCTTTGGTTGCGGGCAGTCCTCACCCCCGCACCACCGTGACCGTGGAGGATGCGACTCGGCTCGCTTGCCCCAACCCCCCTGACGCCCGACCGGCCCGCTCAGGGAGCGTTGCCGGACCCCACCCAGTCGGTGAAGTCGCGTCGCCCGATCAGCCAGTCGGTGATCGGGTGCGACCCGTCGGCGGTGTCGCGCATGACCATGGCGACCCGCACCTCGTCGGGCGTACCGAAGCAGCCGCGGCGCGCGGTCAGCACCACGACGTCGCGGCGCCAGCGGAAGTCGGCGCCGTAGCGGCACTGCACCGGCTCGTCGCCGACGAAGCGCCAGTTGCGCATCCGGCCCATCGCGAAGTCGCTGCCGCTGAACAGCGGCAGCCCAGCCCCGCACTCGGGCCGCGCAGGACGTCCGGATCGCTGTCGATGAAGATGCTCAGGCCGGCCTGGGCCTGCTTGCGCAGGTCGGGGAAGACGGTACCGCACCTGGACGGTCGTCGTCGGCGACATCATGCTGGGCCGCCGCGTCGCGTTGCTGACTCCGGGCGCCGGCGACCACCGCCGCTCCGCTGCGGCCGATGTCGCGCCGGCTGGCCGCCGCGGACCTCACGGTCGGCAACCTCGAGAGCACCCTGTCGAAGGCGGTAAGACCACGCCAGGGTGCGGACTCGTTCGCCGCGGCCCCGTCGGCCCTCACGGGCTCGCACGCCGCCGGTTTCGACGCGATCTCGCTCGCCAACAACCACACGGGCGACTACGGAACGAGGGCCCTGCTGGACACAGCCAGGCCTTCCACGGCAGCGGCATCAAGGCGTTCGGGGCTGGCCGCGACCTGGCTGCGGCCAGTCGTCCGGTGGTCCTGGTGCGCGGCGGGGTCCGCTTCGGTTTCGTCGGCTTCAACGCGATCGGAGAGACGCCTCGTGCGACGCCCGAGCGTGCCGGTGCGCTGTCGGTCCGGATGCCGCCGCGAACCGGACCGCTGAACCGAGCCGACCTCCGCCACGTCCTCGGGCTGGTGCGTCGGCTGGCGGCACGCGTCGACGTCGTCGTCGTGCTCCCCCATTGGGGCACGCAGTACACCCACGTGGCCGAGCCGATCCAGGGCCGGGTCGGCCGCCGGCTGATCGCCGCAGGCGCCGCCCTGGTGGCGGGTAGCCACCCCCACTGGGTGCAGGGCGTCGAGCCTACGCCGACGGGATGATCGTGCACTCCCTGGGCAACTTCGTCTTCGACATGGACTTCGCGCAGCAGACGCGGGAAGGGGTCACCCTGACGGCAACATTCTGGGGAGACGAGCTGAAGGGCGTGACGTTTGCGCCGTACGTCATCGGGCCGGGTTTCGCCCCCCGCCCGGTCACCGGATCGGTGCGTCGGAGCATCCTGGCGGACGTCTGGCGCAACAGCGCCCCACCGTTCCGGCTCCCTGAGGTTCAGCTGCGAGGTTCAGCGCGGCGCGAGCCAGGACAGGACGAGTCTGCCGGTCCGCCGCAACTGGGCCTGGTCGACGACTCCCGGAACGTCGTCTGCGCTGTGGTAGCCGGCGTAGGACGTCCCGCCGATGCGGGCTCCTCGCAACCCGTCGCGCACGAACGACCAGTGGTCGCTGGACCGGTTGGTGCACGCGGTGGTCGGGACGCCGGCGCGGCGCCCGGCACCCAGCGCGCTGCGCTGCGTCGGATCCGACGTAGACCCCGCGGAACACACCGGGACGGCCTCGCCGACTCCTACCCGGTCCAGGGCGAGCATGCCGCGGATCGCCGATCGTTCCCGGTCCTCCAACGACGCGACGTACGCGCGGGAGCCGTAGTGGTGGTCGTCATCGGTGGGTCCGCGCGGCTCCTCGCCGCCGAACGCGATGAGGACGACGGGCAGGCGGGTCCGGGCGTGCGACACGGCCGCGGCGACGGTCAGCAGGACCCCGACCCCGGACGCGTTGTCCTCGGCGCCGGGAGCCTGCGGAACCGTGTCGAGATGCGCTCCGACGATCAGATGCGGTTCGCCCGGATCGAAGCCCGGCAGCGTCGCGATCAGGTTCACCGATGCGCCCGCGTCGACGGGTACACCCCACGAGACACCGCGCGGCACCTGGAACCGCTGGCGGCGTACGACGAAGCCCGCCTCGGTCAGCTGCGTATGGACCCAGGCCGCTGCCTTTCGGTACGACGCGCTGCTGGCCTCCCGGGGACCGATGTCTCCGGCCAGGTGACGTACCGCCCGGACGGCGATGGCCGCGTCTACGTCCTCGGGTCGCAGATCTCGCGGTGGCTCGGCCGTGCTGGATCCGGTCGACGTGGGCTCGTCAGAGAAACGACTGCGCCGGCGACTGCTGCGACGACTGGACTGAGGGGCCCGGCTCGTCGTCGCCATCGGCCGTGCACGCCATCAGGCCGGTGACCAGGACTCCGGCGGTGATCAGCAGTTCTTCCCGGCCTTTCATCGCCTCATTCTGGCGGCGTCGGAGCCGATGCGGTACCTGGCGTGGGTTACTCCGGGCGAGGCGTATCATTCCCTTTCACCGGCGGTCGCCGCGCTGGGCGGACAAGCGACTCACATATTGACGATCGTACGGCACTCCCACTAAAAGGGGTACAGACGCCCCCCACGACGAGAACCGATGGTTGTGGAGAGGCTGCCGGGGATCCCCTGGGGCGCCGCTTCTAGCGACAAGGGCATCCACCATGAATAGACGCATTTTCGCCACCCTCGGGGTGGCTGGACTGATCCTCTCCGGGGCAGTGTGGGCACGGGGAATCGCCGGGCACACCCGATGGCGGTGGGGGAGTACGGCGCTGGCCGGCCAGTCGCCGGGGCGACCTCTGGGCCCCAACGTGACCATCTGTCATGCCACCCGGTCGGTGACAACATCCGTACGTGAGGATCTCGGTCAGCGGGTCGGCCCTGGCACCGCGCACAAGGCGGCATCCAGGATCGCCGGCGACCTCGTCCCGGTCCCGTCAAGGGGCTGCCCACCCAACCTGGCCTTCCCGGGCCCACCCGTCCCCGGTGTTTACGTCCCCCTGGTGTCGTCGGCCCCGGCGTGGTGCAGACTCGGTAACTCTGTGGGGCACCGGAACCAGCGCGCACGACACCATTGTACTGCACGGGCGCAAGCCCCGGCAAGTGGATCTTGGGGGCCTCGACGGGAACGACACCATCACGGGCACGGCCTTCAATGACGCGATCATCGGCGGCGAGGGGAACGACACCCTTACTGGCGGCCCCGGAAACGACTACCTCAGCAGGCAATGCCGGCAACGACACGGTCACCGGTAGCGCCGGCTCTCGACACCCTGATCGGCGACAGCGGCAACGGACACCTGAGCGGCGGGGTAGACAACGGACACCATCATCGCCCGGCCCCGCGGACCTCGGTGCCGACACGGTCAAAGCGGCGACGCCCGGTAACGACACGTGCAATGGAGTCACGGCGGAAGGTGACACCCTCACCGGCTGCGAGATGTAGCCAGACCCCGGTCGAACGCATCTCTGGACTGAGGTGCGCTCGACCGGCTGGAGCTCCCTCAGTCCAGGTAGTCGCGCAGGACCTGCGACCGGCTCGGGTGCCGCAGCTTCGACATCGTCTTCGACTCGATCGGCGGATCCGCTCACGGGTCACGCCGTAGACCTTGCCGATCTCGTCGAGCGTCTTCGGCTGGCCGTCCGTCAGGCCGAAGCGCATGGTGACCACGCCCGCCTCGCGCTCGGAGAGCGTGTCGAGGACGGCGTGGAGCTGCTCCTGGAGCAGCGTGAACAGCGACGGCGTCGGCCGGGACGATCGCCTCGGAGTCCTCGATCAGGTCGCCGAACTCGGAGTCGCCGTCTTCGCCGAGCGGGGTGTGCAGGGAGATCGGTTCGCGCCCGTACTTCTGGACCTCGATGACCTTCTCGGGGGTCATGTCCAGTTCCATCGCCAGCTCCTCGGGGGTGGGCTTGCGACCGAGGTCCTGCAGCATCTGCCGCTGCACGCGCGCCAGCTTGTTGATGACCTCGACCATGTGGACCGGGATCCGGATGGTGCGCGCCTGGTCGGCCATCGCGCGGGTGATCGCCTGCCGGATCCACCACGTTGCGTAGGTCGAGAACTTGTAGCCCTTGGTGTAGTCGAACTTCTCGACCGCACGGATCAGGCCGAGGTTGCCCTCCTGGATCAGGTCGAGGAAGAGCATGCCGCGGCCGGTGTATCGCTTGGCCAGCGAGGCGCACGAGGCCGGAGGTTGGCCTCGAGCAGGTGGTTCTTGGCGCGTCGACCGTCCTCGGAGATCCATTGCAGCTCGTCGAGCATCTTCGCCGAGATCTTGCCGCCCTTGCCGAGCTTCTCGTCGGAGAAGAGACCGGCCTCGATCCGTTTGGCGGAGCTCGACCTCCTATATCTCCGCGTTGAGAAGCGGGACCTTGCCGATCTGCTTGAGGTAGTCCTTGACCGGGTCCGCCGTCGCGCCGGCCACCATGACCTGCTGCGCCGGCTCGTCGGTCTCGTCGGCCGCGGAGACGGTGAAGGTCGAGGTGGCCGTGGCCTCCGCCTCGTCCTCCTTGATCGTCGGGTCCATCTTGACGTCCTTCTCGAACTGCTCGTCCGGCAGGTCGGGCAGCATCTTCTTTCCGTCGGGGCCGACGACCTCCGCGACCATGGGGGCGGGCGCCTTCTTCGCGGTGGCTTGTCGCCGGGGCCTTCTTCGCCGGGGCCTTCTTCGCCGCGGCCGTCTTGGCGGGCGCTGCCGGCTCGTCGGGCTCAACGGGATCGGCGGGGATCGCGGTCGTCTTCTCCGTGGGGCCTTCTTGGCGGCGGGGCCTTCTTCGCGCTGGCGGTCGTCGTCGAGCGCGGCGATCGCCGCGGCGACAGGCGCGGGTGTCGGCCGGGATGGGGACGGTGATGCCCAGTGGGGACTTAGGTGGGCCAGCAGCGCCTTGAGGTGACCGGGGCTCGACCGCGGCGTCGTCACTGGCCCGGCGGACCGTCGTCGGGGGTGATGCTGCCGGTCGGTCCTCCCCGCTCGATCAGGGCGTGCACGGCGGGGTGTGCCAGCACCGCGGCGGTAGTGTTGCGCGTGTTCGAAGACACGAACACCTCTCGTCAGGAGCGAAGGGCGCGGCAAAGCCCGGTGAAGTCAAGAGCCGCAGTGACATTCTGCCACGGCTCGGGAAGCCCCATCGAAGCCGGGGACGGCTCGACCCTCAGCCGCGGGCCTTGGCGGCGGCCTTCATCTCCTTCTTGTGGTCCCGCACCTTCTGCAGCGAGGCGGCGTCGACCACGTCGGCCACCGAGCGGAACCCGTTCTCGCTGTAGGCGCCGACCGCCTGCTCCCAGCCCTCGGGTCGTACGCCGAGCTGCTTGGCGAGCAACGCCGCGAAGATCTGTGCCTTCTGCTTGCCGAAGCCCGGCAGCGCTTGGATCCGCTTCAGCAGGTCCTTGCCGTCGGCCGCGTCCGTCCAGAGTCGCGACGCGTCCCCGTCGTACTCCTCGACCACGATCCGGGCCAGCTCCTGCAGCCGTGCCGCCATCGACCCGGGAAGCGATGGATCGCCGGCGGCGTCGCGCAGAGCTCCGCGAAGCGCTCCGGGTCGGCGGCCGCGATCTCGCCCGGCTCGATGCTCCCGAAGCGGGCGAGCACCTTGGCGGGACCGCGGAACGCGTGCTCCATGGGGTACTGCTGGTCGAGCATCATGCCCGCGAGCAGTGCGAACGGGGAGTCGTCGAGGACCCGGTCGGCCGCTCGGTTCCTGCGTGATCTGGAAGCCCATGGTCCATCTTGCACCCCGGTGCCTCCGTGATCCGGGTATCGGCGGCCGAGTCCGCGCTCTCGCCGGAGACCTTCAGGCCACCGTGACGTGAGCGCTGCCGCGGGCAGGCTCGCTCAGGCGTCGGCCTTGCACGGCCAGCACCGGGCACTTCGCGTCGAGCAGGATCCGCTGGGCGTTGCTGCCCAGGATCAGCTTCGCCGACCGGCGACCGGCGGCGCAGCCCGATCACGATCAGGTCGGCATCGGCGGAGTCGGCGATACTGATCAGGTCCTCGGCCGGCTCGAAGCCGCGCACGAGCTGGCGCACCTCGTGCTCGATGCCGGAGTCCTCGAGCAACGTCCCGATCCGCTCCATGTCGGCGTCGGCCTTGGCCGAGGCCTCCTGGTCGAACTCGCTCCCACCGCGGTGGGAGTTGACCACGACGATCTTGGCTTCACGCAGCTTCGCCTCGGCGATGGCGCTGGTGAGGGCGGCCTCGCCCTCCGGCTTCGGCACGTAGCCCACGACCACGGTCCCCATAGACCCTCCTCGGCAAGGTGGTGGTCCCGTGACGGGACCCTCAATGGGCAACCTACCCAATCCTGCGCCTGAGGGGCAGCCTGTGGACGACGCGCGCGCCGCGAATCCGATTCCGGCAGGCTGGGCAGGGTGCCCGTCCTGACCGATCCGGTCCCCCGACCGACCGCGCTGCTGCTGCGCGAGGCCGTGCGCCGCCACGCCGCGGGTGCGCCGCGCCAGCGCTTCGCCCCGCTCGTCCACGTGGGCCGGCCCGGGGTGCGGGAACGCTCGTTCCCCGCGGCACTGAGCGACACCGACCACGCGCTGCGCTGCGACCTGGTGGCCGCCCTGCTGGCCACGCTGCGGGCGAAGGACACCGACGCCGACCCGATCGTGTGGCTCACCCGGCCCGGCCTGCTGGGGGCCGAGGACGTCGACCAGGCCTGGCTCTCGGCCGCTGCGACGGCGTACGCCGAGGCGGAGCAGGACCTCACCTGGGTGGTGGTGACCCGCCACGGCTGGCGCGACCCCCGCAGCGGTGCCCGGCGGGAGTGGCAGCGGATCCGCGGCTGAGCCGTGACTGGTCCGGGACTGATCCGGCGGGAGGTCACTCCCAGGTGTGCACCGGCTCGTTGGTGTGCATGTGGGTGCGGTACTCCTGCAGCGTCGCGCGCAGCGCGTCGTAGCGGTCGAGGTCGGAGCGGTCGGACATCCGTCGGGCGAACCACTCCGCGCCGTTGGTCTGGCGCAGGCAGCGCTGCTCGATGACGCCGAGCAGCCGGTCGGACTCCGCCTCCGGGACGCCCCACGCCTGCAGCCCCTGGTGGGCCATCGGCAGCAGCCGCCGCAGGATCAGCTCGGTCGCGCGTACCTGCCCGACGGCCGGCCAGTAGATCTGCGCGTCGATGCCGACCTCGGACGCCGCGTGGAAGTTCTCCTCGGCCGCCGAGAACGACATCTGCGACCACAGCGGCCGCTCGCTCTCGGCCAGCGCCCGGACCAGCCCGAAGTAGAAGGCCGCGTTGGCGATCAGGTCGACCACGGTCGGGCCGGCGCCGAGGACGCGGTTCTCCACGCGCAGGTGTGGCACGCCGTCGACGGTGTCGTAGACCGGCCGGTTCCAGCGGTAGACGGTGCCGTTGTGCAGCCGCAGCTCCTGCAGCTGCGGCGTACGTCCGTCCTCGAGCACCTCGAGCGGGTCCTCGTCCTCGGTGACCGGCAGCAGCGCCGGGAAGAACCGGACGTTCTCCTCGAACAGGTCGAACACGGTGGTGATCCAGCGCTCGCCGAACCACACCCGCGGCCGGACCCCCTGTGCCTTCAGCTCCTCGCTGCGGGTGTCGGTGGCCTGCTCGAAGAGCGGGATCCGGGTCTCGCGCCACAGCTCCTTGCCCAGCAGGTACGGCGCGTTGGCGCCGACCGCGACCTGGACGGCGGCGATCGCCTGCGAGGCGTTCCAGTAGGCCGCGAACTGGTCGGGCGAGGTCTGCACGTGGAACTGGGTGCTGGTGCAGGCCGCCTCGGGGAGGATCGAGTCGGCGCTGGTGACCAGCCGCTCGGGCCCGGAGATCTCGATCGAGATGTCCTCGCCGCGCGCCGACATGATCTGCTCGCTCAGCAGCCGGTAGCGCGGGTTCGGCGTGATGCTGTCGAGCGCGAGGTGGCCCTCGGCCAGGGTCGGCAGGATCCCGATCATCACCATGTGAGCGCCGACCTGCGACGACTTGGACTCCGCGTCGTTGAGGCTGCGGCGCAGCTGGTTCTCGAAGGTGGAGAGCCCGCCCTCGCGCAGCCTTGCCGGCGGCACGTTGATCTCGATGTTGAACTGGCCGAGCTCGGTGACGAAGTCGGGATCAGCGATCGCCTCGAGCGCCTCGATGTTCTTCAGCGCCGGGTCACCATGGTCGTCGATCAGGTTCATCTCGACCTCGAGCCCGGTCATCGGGTCGTCGGTGTCGAACCTCGCCTCGCGCAGCATCCGCGCGAAGACGTCGAGGCAGCGCCTGACCTTCTCGCGGTGCCGCGTGCGGTCGGCCCGGGAGAACTCCTGTGCGGACACCTCGTCACCCATGGCCTGACCCTAGGGACGAATCGGCCTGCGGGCGAGCCCGGTCATGATCTGGTCAGGATCCGGTCATGACGCGGGCCTGCGACGGGACACGAGGTCGGGCAGCAGGGGCTCCCACACGGACGGGGGCACGGCCCGCTCCAGCAGGTCGCTGACCAGCTGCGCCAGCGAGTGGGCCGGGTCGCCCTCGCGGGCCCGGTCGACCCCGCACCACGCCAGCGCGCCGTCGCCGGCGAGCCAGGCCAGGAAAGCCAGCACCCCGGCGGCGTGGGGCACCAGGTCGGGCGGGCAGCAGCGCACCAGCCCGGACCAGAGCTCGACGTGGCTGCGGGCGTCCGCACGCGCGGCGCCACCCCACGCGGCGTCACGTCGGTCGGGGTCGGCGATCGCCTCGAGCAGGCGCGCCGCCTCGGCGGGGTCGGGGCGGGTCTGCGCCACGACGTGGCGGCCCACGGTGGCGGCGACCCACGCCGGGTCCACGGCCGCGACCGGGCGGCCCGGCGCGGCGTCGCGGGCCGCCTCGACGTCCGCGACGGCGGCCGGGTCGGGGAGGAGGGTGGCGGCCAGCTCCTCGCGCGAGCCGTGGATGACCCGGCCTTCGAGCACCGCCGAGACCACGAACGGGTGGGTCGAGACGTCGTAGGGCACCCCCACGTCGTCGATCCCCCGCACGCGTCCGTCCAGCGGGTGCCAGCGTCCCGCATGGGACCTGACCGCAGGCAGGCACTCGATGCCGGCGTGGCGCAGCCGGTGGCTGATGGTGCGGGCGACCCGACGCGCCCACCGGTGGTCGTCGCTGAAGAGCACCAGCACCACGGAGCGCGCCGCGTGGCGCCGGGCGGGGCCGAGCAGGACCTCGGCGAGGTCGGTGAGCGCGTCGTCGCCGTCGGCCCGGTCGGGAAGGTCGACGCGGGCGTGGAAGGCGTCCACGGCGCCGGTGGTGAGCATCACGACCGAGTCGGCGGGCTCGAAGCCGAGGACCACGCGGGTCACGGCCAGCAGGTCCTCAGGACTGCTGGCACGCAGCACCGTCGGTGCGGAGTCGGGAGGTGTGGTGGGAGGTGTGGTGGGAGTCGTCATGTCCCGACCCTCCCCGCGTCGCACGACAGCCGCCGCCCTCCCGGGAGGGTCCTGTGGAGAACTCCGCTGAGGGGTGACCTGTGGACGTGAGGTGGCTCCGGTGGCGGGCTCGTACCCGGGTGGGCGGGGTTGTCGGCGCCGGCGAGTAGGTTGCGCGCATGCGGCAGGTCGCGTCGGTGCTCCACCTCGACCTCGACGCCTTCTTCGCCGCCGTCGAGCAGCGCGACAAGCCCTCCCTGCGGGGCAAGCCGGTCGTGGTGGGTGGCGTGGGCGGTCGCGGTGTGGTCTCCACCGCGTCCTACGAGGCCCGCCGCTACGGCGTGCGGTCCGCGATGTCGACGCGCGAAGCCCGGGCGCGCTGCCCGCACGCAGCGTTCCTCACCGGCCGCTTCCACGCCTACCGCGACTCGAGCCGGGCGGTGATGGAGGTGCTGCGCGCCGCCTCGCCGCTGGTGGAGCCGCTGTCACTCGACGAGGCGTTCGTCGACCTCGCCGCCGCCGACCTGCCCGACCTCGAGGTGGACACGGTGCGCGCCTTCGGCGAGGAGCTCCGGACCCGCGTGAGCGAGGCCACCGGCGGCCTCACCGCCTCGGTCGGCATCGGCACGTCCAAGTTCATCGCCAAGGTCGCCAGCGACCTCGACAAGCCCGACGGCCTCGTCGTCGTCCCGCCCGGCACCGAGGTCGAGCTGCTGCGCCCGATGCACGTCACGGTCCTCCCGGGCGTCGGGCCCGCGACCGCGGAGCGGTTGCGGCGTGCCGGCATCCACACCGTGTCCGACCTCGAGACGGTCAGCCTCGAGGAGCTGGTGCGGCTGCTCGGCCGCGCCCACGGCCAGGGGCTGCACGCCCTCGCCCGCGCCCAGGACGACCGCGTCGTGCAGCCGGAGCGGGAGACCAAGTCGGTCTCCGTCGAGGGCACCTACGACACCGACCTGACCGACCGGAGGCTGATGGAGGGGTTGTTGACCCGGCAGGCCGGCCAGGTGGCCGAGCGGCTGCGCAAGCACGGCCTCTCGGGCCGCACCGTCACCATCAAGGTGCGGCTGCACGACTTCACCACCCTCAGCCGCTCCTCGACGCTGGGCTCCCCCACCGACCGGGCCGCGACCGTCTCCCGGCTGGCCCGCGGGCTGCTCGCCGAGCTCGACACCTCCGGCGGCGTACGCCTGCTCGGGGTCGGGGTGAGCGGCCTCGCCGACTGGATCCAGGAGGACCTCTTCGGCGACGAGGAGGAGGCGGCCGAGGAGCCGGTGCCCGAGGTCGTGACCCCCACGCTCGCCCGCTCGTCGTGGGCCCCGGGGATGGACGTGGTCCACGAGCAGATGGGTCGTGGCTGGGTGTGGGGCGCGGGCCGCGGGGTGGTCACGGTGCGCTTCGAGACGGCGCAGACGTCGCCCGGGCCGGTGAGGTCGTACGCCGCGGACTGCCCGGAGCTGAGCGTGTGGCGACCGCCCGAGCCCGACTGAACACCGGGTGAACTCCGCCGTCGGCGGGTTGCGCCACCACGTCCCGGCCCGCCAGCATGGGAAATGAGGTGAGGGGCCCGTGGTGGTATGAGCACCAGGGGCCCCTCGGCTTTGACCGGTGAGTGACGCCCGGTCCATCCAGCAGGTCTGCCGATCCCGCCGTCCCCGTCACCGGGCCGACGCGGCGAGCGAGCTCGCCGTGCGGATCCTCGTCCCTGCTCGATCCCCGACCCTCCGCGAGCGGCTGGTCGGTAGGAGAGTTCTATGCCGCCGCACCCGCGCGGCGCAAGGGGTTCGGTGAACATTCCGCCAGTCCCACAGCCGGCTCCACAGCGCGCGCCTCCGCGTCCACAGGATCGGGTCACTCCTCCACAGGAATCGGGGACTGCTGTGGAGGACGATCGAGGTGCTCCTCCTCGACGACGTAGCCCAGCCGCTCGTAGAGCCCCCGGGCCTGGGTGTTGGGGCCGAAGACGTTGAGACCGAGCCAGGGCAGCCCCTGCTCCCGGGTCCAGCGGGCCGCGTGCACCATCGCCGCGGCACCGAGTCCCCGGCCCCGGAGCGCGGGCACCACCTCGACGTCGTAGACCCAGGCCTGGGTCGGCCAGCGGTGCATCACCCAGACCAGTCCCGCCCGCTCACCCTCGTGGCGCAGCGAGAACAGCGCGTGGCCCGGCCCCGGCCGGCCTCCGGGCAGCAGCTCGTCGAAGGTCGCGACCGACGTCTTCGTCGCCAGCTCCCGCGACTCCCCGGCGGCCTCGCGCTCGGCCGCGTACGTCTCGACGGCACCGTGCAGGAGCTTCTCGACCTCGACCGGCGTCATCGGCGCCAGCGAGACCCGGTCGGCCAGCGCCTCGCCCGGCACCGGTCCGGTCACGTCGAGCCGCATCGTGGTCGCGGCGAGGCGGAAGCTCCCGTCGGCGACGAACGCCTCGCGGCTAGCCTCCCCCGGCCAGGTGCTCGTCCCGAGCCGGGCGCCGGCCAGCGAGGTCGCCAGGTCGCGCAGCGCGGGCACGTCGGCGACGTCGTCGGCGCGGACGTCGTAGACCGACGTGTGCTCGCCGTCCGGCCCCAGCCACAGGAAGCCGAGCGGCGTGCGCAACAGCCGGGAGTCGTCCAGCAGCTCCTGCACGAGCGCGAGCGCAGCCGCCCTGCCCTCGGCGGCGTCGGCGTACCGGTACCGGAGCCGCCAGGCCCACTGCCGCTCGGCGAGCTCGAGCACCAACGGGTGCTCCGGATCGGTGACCTGCTCCTGGCTGAGGTGGCTCACCCGCTGCACTCTAGATTGGCTGACATGTCGCACCCGCCCACTGCCGAGCCCCGCCCCGTGACCACCACCCACCACGGCCGCACCCGGGTGGACGCCTACGACTGGCTACGCGACCAGGAGGACCCGGAGGTCCTGGCGCACCTCGAGGCGGAGAACGAGCACACCCAGGCCTCCACCGCGCACCTCGCCGACCTGCGCGCCACGATCTTCGACGAGATCCGCGCCCGGACCCGCGAGACCGACCTCTCGGTGCCGACCCGGCGCCGCGGCTACTGGTACTACGGGCGCACCTTCGAGGGCAGGGAGTACGGCGCCAGCTGCCGGGTCCGCGTGGGCGAACCGGACGACTGGACCCCGCCCCGTCCCGACGAGGACTGTGCGCCCGACCAGCCGGCGCTCCCGGGCGAGGAGGTGCTGCTCGACCTCGACCAGCTCGCGGGCGACAGCGCGTTCTTCTCCCTCGGCGGCTCCTCGATCAGCCCCGACACCCACCTGCTGGCCTACGCCACCGACACCACCGGCGACGAGCGCTACACGATCCGGGTGAAGGACCTGCGGACCGGGGAGCTGACCTCCGACGAGATCAGCGGCGTCCTGGGCGGCGCGACCTGGCACCCCGACGGCGGGTCGTTCTACTACGCGACCGTCGACGACGCGTGGCGCCCGGACAAGGTGTGGCGCCACGTCCTGGGCGCCGACAGTGCCGACGACGTGCTGGTGCACCACGAGACCGACCAGCGCTACTGGACCGGCGTCGGCCGCACCCGCACCGACCGCTTCCTGCAGGTCGTCTCCGGTTCGAAGCTCACCACCGAGGTGCGGCTGCTCGACACCGAGGACCCCGACGGCGACTTCTGGGTCTTCGCCGAGCGCCGCGAGGGCGTGGAGTACGGCATCGAGCACGCCGTCATCGGCGGCGAGGACGTGCTGCTGGTCATGCACAACGCCACCGGCCCGGACTTCGAGCTGGGCACGGCGCCGATCGCCCCCACCCCGGCCGAGGACTGGGCGCCGCTGCTCCCCCACGACCCGGCGGTCCGGCTCGAGGACGTCGAGGCGTACGCCGGCCACCTGGTCGTCCACCAGCGCAGCCAGGGCCTGACGCAGCTCCGGGTGCTCACCCTCGACGCGGACGGCGTGGCCGACGACCACCTGGTCGAGTTCGACCAGGAGATCTACACCGTCGGTGCCGCCGGGACCCCCGACTTCCACTCGCCGCTGCTGCGGCTGGGGTTCACCTCGCTGAGCGTGCCCGCCTCGATCTACGACTACGAGGTCGCCACGCGCGACCTGCGGCTGCTGCGGCGTACTCCCGTGCTCGGCGGCTACGACCCGGCCGGCTACGAGGAGCGCCGGCTCTGGGCCACCGCCGACGACGGCGAGCAGGTGCCGATCTCGTTCGTCTGCCGCCGCGGCGCGACCGCCGAGGGGCCGATCCCGGTCCAGCTCTACGGCTACGGCTCCTACGAGGCGTCGATGGACCCCGGCTTCTCGATCGCGCGGCTCTCGGTCCTCGACCGTGGGGCCGGCTTCGCGATCGCGCACGTGCGCGGTGGAGGGGAGATGGGCCGCCGGTGGTACGACGAGGGCAAGCTGCAGGCCAAGCGGACCACCTTCACCGACTTCGTGGCCTGCGCCCGCCACCTCGTGGCCGAGGGGATCACCACCCCAGACGTGCTGGTCGCCGAGGGCGGCAGCGCGGGCGGGCTGCTGATGGGGGCCGTGGCCAACCTGGCGCCCGACGCGTTCGCCGGGATCGTCGCCGCCGTGCCCTTCGTGGACAACCTGACCACGATGCTCGACAGCACCCTGCCGCTCACGGTCATGGAGTACGACGAGTGGGGCAACCCGGAGGGCGACGCCGCGGCGTACGACTACATCGCCTCCTACGCCCCCTACGACAACGTCACCGCCCAGGACTACCCACCGATCCTGGCCGAGGTCTCGCTGCACGACACCCGCGTGATGTACGTCGAGGCCGCCAAGTGGGTCGCCCGGCTGCGCGCCACCGCGACCAACGACCCCGGATTCCTGCTCAAGACCGAGATGTCGGCCGGCCACGGCGGCGTCTCGGGGCGCTACCAGGGGTGGAAGGACCGGGCGTTCACCCTCGCCTGGGTCCTGGAACGGATGGGGTTGTCGACCCGGGTTCCGCATACCTCCGCGCCCACGGGGCACGAACAGCCCTGAGAAGTCCCTGAGAGTTGCCGCCGCAGGCAACTTCTCGGCCTCACCACCCGTCGTTCAGGGCAAGGACTCCGAACTCCTCCCGGGAATCACCGGGATTCCGGGGTGGTTGAGGAAGTACGACGGAAAGGGGTGGGCACGATGGCGACCAAGACGGCGACGAAGACCGCACCGCGCACGGCACCGACCGGGGCGCGTGAGATCGAGGGCCGCGACAGCGTCGGTCTCTACCTGGACGAGATCGCCCGCAACCCGCTGCTCGACGCCGCGACCGAGGTCGAGCTGGCGAAGACCATCGAGGCCGGCCTCATGGCGCAGCACCTCCTCGACACCGGACGGGTCGCCCGCGCCAAGGGCGGTGCCCCGATGCGTGCCTCCCGCGAGGAGCTGGAGTGGCTCGCCGAGGAGGGTCAGCGCGCCATCGACACCTTCATCAACGCCAACCTGCGCCTCGTCGTCTCGATCGCCCGCAAGTACGGCCGGGCGCAGATGCCGATGCTCGATCTGATCCAGGAGGGCAACACCGGCCTGATCCGCGCGGTCGAGAAGTTCGACTACGCGAAGGGCTACAAGTTCTCCACCTACGCCACCTGGTGGGTGCGGCAGGCCATCACCCGCGGCATCGCGCAGCAGGCCCGCGTCGTCCGCCTGCCCGTGCACGTGGTCGAGGAGCTCAATCAGGTCGGCGGCGCCCGGCGGACGCTCGAGCGCCAGCTGGGTCGTGACCCCGACCCCGAGGAGATCGCAGGAGAGCTCGGGATGGACCTCGACCGGGTGCTCGACCTGATGTCGTGGGGCCGCGAGCACGTCAGCCTCGACACCCCGATCGACGAGGACGGCGACACCTCGCTGGGTGACCTGATTGCCCAGGAGTCGACGCCGGGCCCGGACCTCGACGTGCTCGACACCGAGTCCCGCGAGCGGCTCAACGCGCTGGTCGGCCTGCTCGACGACCGTTCCGCCGACATCATCCGCTCGCGCTACGGGCTGGTCGACGGTCGCCAGCACAAGCTGGCCGACATCGGCCTGACCCACGGCATCTCCGCCGAGCGGGTCCGCCAGCTCGAGCGCGAGGCGCTGCAGCGGCTGCGTCGCCTCGGCGACCCGGACCTCGCTGCTTGACCCGGTCCGCTCGGCTCAGCCGGCCACTGCTTCCATGGGGTCCCACCGTGGCGGCCTGCCCGGGTCGGGGTCGGGCGCGACCTCACTGAGCAGCCGGAGCAGCAGCGATCGCTCCAGTCCCGTGCGGGCCGCGTCGTCGCGGGCCGTGACGGCCAGCGCCTGAAGGTAGATCTGCTGCGTGGTGCCGCTGGGCTCGACCCCCAGCTCCTCGCGCACCCGACGCCGGAAGTCGGCGTACTCCTGCAGCACCTCGCAGCGGGCGTCCAGCGAAAGCAGCGTGCGGAGCAGGGTCTGCTCAGTGGCGTCGCTGACGGGGTCCTCGGCCTGGGCGCGACGCGCGAGCAGCAGCGCCCGGTCGGTCGCCCCGATCTCCAACGCTCCCGCGCAGGCGTGTCGCAGGGCGGCGGCCACCAGCGTCTGCATCTCCTCACGTGCCTCGATCGCCCAGCTGGCGTAGGGACTGCTGGCGAGCAGGTCACGCAGCCGGGGAGGTCCCAGCGCCTCGATGGCGGCGAACGCGATCGGGGCCGGCACCCGCAGCGCTTCGGTAAGGCTGTCGCGCGTGGCCACCACGTCGACCTGCACCTCCTCGGTGAGCACGTAGCCGTTGTGGACCGTCGCCAGCGCGATCCGCGGCAACCCCTCGGCAACCAGGCGACGGCGCACGACCGAGACGTGGCTCTCCAGCGTGGCGGCGTACGACAACGGCGGCCGACCCTCCCACAGCACCTCGGCCAGCACGTCCTTGGAACACGGCTCTCCCTGGTGCAGCGCCAGCATCTCCAGCAGCTGTCGTGGCTTGACACCCCCGAAGTCGCTTCGCTCTCCCCGGGTCCCGGAGATCCGGGTGATACCCCACAGTCGAACCTGGTGCATGTCGGCCCCCCAACAAGTCGGCTGCCCGCCCCTCGGGCAGCCGCATCCTGACTCCGATGGTGGACCGGCGGCTCCCTCGGCACATCCCCCAGCGACGGGCCTGTTCACCCCCCTATGTGGGGGGTGGTCCGCACCACCCGCGGCTTTTCACGAGGTCGCGACGCCACCATGGTCGGTCGCTCCGGCGCCCGCCGGGGCCGGATCCGGGGCGGGCTCCCCGCGCTCCCACTCCACGACGAGCCGGCTACCACCACCGGCGCGCGGTCCGAACCGGAGGTCCCCCCCGAGGTCGCGGACGAGGTCGCGAAGCAACCGGATCCCGACGTGGAGGCCTCCGGCACCCGACCGCTCCGGGGTCTCGGAGGGGCCGAGGCCGTCGTCCTCCACGACGACCCGGACCGCCCGGCCGGCCGGCTCGGTCATGCGCTGCACGAGTACCCTCACCGACGTCGCCCGAGCGTGGCGCACTGCGTTGCGGACGCCCTCCTGGACCACGCGGTGCGCCAGCTCCGCGGTCGCGGTGTCGACGTTCGCCAGCTCCGGCTCGACGTCGACCGACCAGCCGATCGGGAGGGGACCAGCCGCCCCATCAGCTCCCGCAGGGTGTGCGGCAGTGGCAGCTCCTGGCGCTCCACCGGCAGCAAGTCCCCTATCGTGCCCCGCAGGGCCGTCAGCTCCCGCTCCACGAGGTCGCGGATTCGCTGCAGCTGCGCGTGGGGATCACCCTCGAGGTCCTTGGGCACGGCCGTCGTCACCGCGGTCAGGGCGTAGCACATCGCGGCGAGGGTCTGGACGATCCCGTCGTGGAGGTCGTGGGCGATCCGCCGCCGTTCGTGGTCGAGGGCCGTCAGCGACGCGGTGAGCAGCCTGATCCGCTCTCGCCGGCTGGACTGCACCCGCCGCGCCAGCTGTGCTCCCGCGAGCAGCGCCAACCCCTCGAACAGCAGCAGCCCCGCGGCGCCCAGCGGCAGCAGGACCTGCAGCGCCTCGGCGCGAGTCTCGCCCACCGTCTCGCCCTCGACGTAGGACTCGACCACCAGCCGCGACCCGTCGGCGCCCCGGATCGGCGCGAACACCTCGATCTCGCTGCCCAGCAGGCCGCGGGGACGTGCGCTGTCGAGGTTCCCGTCGCTGACCAGCCGCCGGGCCGTGCCGAACAGCTCGCGCACCTCGGGATCGAGCTGGAACACCTCCCCGACGAGGACCGGGCGGGTGGACCACACCACCGTGCCGGACTCGTCCCACACCAGCACCGCCCGGACCCCGGTCTGCTGGGCCACCGCCTCGATCTCCTGGACGAGGTCGGGGTCAGCGGACGACCGCGAGGGATCGGCCAAGGCGGCCTCGACGGCCCGGGCTACGATCTCGCCGCGGGTGGTGGCGTCGCCCACGTCAGAGCGGTGGGCCAGCACCTCGGCCACCGCGACCACCCCGCCGAGGACGAGCACGATGAGGCCAACGCTGATCAGGGCGAACTGGACGAAGGCGCGTCTGACCAGCGCCTCGTCACGTCGGTCCTGGAGGGGCACGGCCAACTCAGTGGTGCCGGAGGCCGAGCAGGCCCCGCTCGTGGGCGGTCACGACCGCCTCCAGCTGCGAGTGGGCGCCGAGCTTGGTGAGCACGGACTTCACGTAGCCGCGGCAGGTGTTGAGCGAGATGCCGAGCTTGGTGCAGATCGAGCGCAGGTCGCGCCCGGCCGCCAGCAGCACCAACACCTCGTACTCCCGTCGCGTCAACAACGTCGCGGGCGCTTCGTCGTGGACCAGCATGCTCTGCATCAGCTGCGGCGGGACGGTGAACAGCCGGGGGCGTGCACGCACCACCGTGTCGAGCAGGTCACCCAGGGCACCGTCCTTGGGGAGCAGTGCGCTGGCGCCAGCGCGCACCGCGTCCGCCAGCAGCTGCTGGGTCGGGTAGGCAGTGAGCACGACGACGGCCGTGTCGGGCCAACGCCCGGTGATGGTGGCCGTGGCTGTCACGCCGTCGTCGGAGCCCAGACGCACGTCCATGATCACCACGTCCGGTTGCTGGTGCTCCACGATCTCCAGGGCACCCTGCAGGTCGGCCGCGGTGCCGACGCAGGTGAGGTCGGGATGGGCGACGAGACCGATGGTGAGGAGCTCGGAGAACGTGCGGTGGTCGTCCACCACTGCGACTCGTCTGTGTTCCTGCGAAGCCACTTCGCCCATGGGTCCCCCAACAGTTCTGCACCCTGTGGGAGGGGGGACCCCACACCCGGAATCAGCACACAGGCTACGCCGCGCCAGCGACGCGGCGGAGGGAGGCAGTCGAACTTTACCCTCTGGTCCAGACCACCCGCCGTCGTCTAGCCCACGAGCCTGAGAGCCGCCAGCGCCAGTGCCAGCACCAACGCCAGGTCGAGCACCGCCGTCCGCGCCCGGCGCGGGAGCCGGATCACCAGCGCCGCCACCAGCACCACCTCGGCGACCACGCAGGCGAGGTCGAGGGGTCCCACCGGCTCGATGCGTGAGCCCGGGAGGAGGGGCACCCCGTTGCCGACACCGCCCGGGGCGGCTGCCGCGGCCGCGGACGCGTCGACGTGCCGCCCCGCTGCATGGATGGGGGCGAACGGCAGGTCCGTGGTGCGGGTCGCGACGTACAGCGCGATCAGCGCCAGGTGGGCCGAGGCAAGGACCGCCAGCACCCGCGTCCCGGGAGGCTCCACGACCAGCACCGCCGTGATCAGCAGCTGGGCGCAGCCCACGGCGAGGAAGAAGCCACCCACGAGCAGCGAGGCCGCGATGTGCTCGGGCACGGCAGCCAGGTGAAGCAGCCCCGCGACCGCGCTGGCCGCGGCGGCCAGCCGCAACGCCTCCCGGGCTCGCCGGATATCACCCGCGGCCTCGACCGTCTTCGCCGCCGTCACAGGTCCTCCTCCTCGCCGCTCCGACACGGGTCCGCGAACGGGCTGTCCGCGGCCTGAGCCGGATCGAGGATCTCGAACTGGGCCATCATGTCGTGGTCCTCGTGGACCAGGTTGTGGCAGTGCATCATGTAGCGGCCCCGGCCGTGGTGGAAGCCGACGAGGACCCGGACCGACTCGTTCTCCCCCAGGTAGACCACGTCCTTGGGTCCTCGCTCATGGGGCAACGGTGGCCTGCCGTTGCGGCTGAGGATCCGGAAGTCGACGAAGTGCACATGGACCGGGTGGTGCCACCCGCCGGAGAGGTTGCGCAGCTCCCAGATCTCCAGCGTGTCCGTCACGGGGGTGGCCAGGACCTTGGTGAAGCCGCTCTCGACCACGTCCTCCCAGGTCGTCTCGTTGATCGTCCACTGCCCACCGGACCGACCGAAGTCGAAGCGACGCGTGGCCACGGCGCCGGTCTCGGACCACGTCATCGCGGGTGACGTCGGGTGGAGCGTCGCCGGCACCCGGTTGTCACGCGTGTCGAACGACTCGCCGGTGACCTCGAAGGCCATCACCTTGTCGGTGTGGGCGTAGTTCACGGAGTTCCTCGGACTCCTGTTGCGCAGCTCGACGCGTGCCCCGGGCGGGTACTTCGCGAAGTCGATCACCACCTCGTAGCGCTCGCTGGGGGCGTGACGAAAGCTCGTGACCTTGACCGGCGCCGGCATCAGGCCGCCGTCGGTGGCGATGACGGTCATCCGGGACCCGTCGGCGAGGTACCACTGGTAGGACCGGGACACCGAGGCGTTGAGGATCCGGAAGCGGTACTTGCGGCGCGCCACCTTCATCAACGGCCAGGGGCGACCGTTGACCGTGATCACGTCGCCGAAGAGGTCGTCCTCGTCGTTGGTGAAGAACAGCAGCGACCCGTTCTGCTTGAACATCATGTCCGCGACCGTCAGCGCGACGTCGTACTCCCCGTGCGGGATCGGGAGTGACTGCTCGAGGTCGTCGATGACGTGGTACTGGCCGAACAGGCCCATGTAGGCGTTCTGCGCGGTGTGGTGGACCCCGTGGTCGTGGTACCAGAGGGTCCGTGCCTGCTGGGTGTTCGGGTAGCGGTAGTCCTTCCACTGCCCGGGGTTGCTGATGTCGCTGGCGTAACCGTCGTACTGCGGCAGCGAGGCGGAGCCGTGCAGGTGCACCGAGGTCCAGGGCGCGTAGTCGAGCTCCGGATGCCGCGTGGGGAGATTGTTGACCTGGCGAACGACCGAGCCGCGGCCCCGCCACACCCGGATGGTGGGGCCGGGCACCTCACCGCCGTAGCCCCACATCGGCGTCTGGTAGCCCGGGATCACCTCGGCGAGCAGCGGCGTCATGGCCAATCGGTAGTAGTCGGTCGAGGCGTCCGACCGCACCGGCGCCAGCTTGGAGGGCCGCCGGAACGGGATCGTGTAGGGCGCGGGCAGGGAGCTCGCGGGTAGCCGGTCGGAGAGCCTGTCCTCCCCGGCGAGCGCTCGTTCCATCGGCAGCCCGATCGCTGCCGTACTGGCGACCGAGACCTTGAGCACGTCGCGACGTGACCAGGACCTGGACATCCGGCACCACCTCTTCTGCAAGACGACAGCTGTGCGCCGACGACGCTAGGTGGTCCACCTTGCGGATTCCCGGTGCGGCACGGGCTGATCCTGATGGCTGGTGGACGCCCGGGATCCGCAAGGTTTCCGCAAGTCCCGGTCCCGATGGTGGGCCCACGACACCGGAGCCTGCCGGGCCCGGTATGAGGGGAGTCTCGTCATGTCGAACACATCACGCCGCCGCATCAGGATCGTACGTAGGGTTTCGGGGCCAAGTCGTCGTCGACGGTCGGGGTCTGCCTTGGCCCTCGGCCTGGTGCTCTCGACCCTGGCCGTCCCTGCCACCTTGGCGGCCACCGCCACGTCCGCAGGGGCGGCCGTCGCACCGGTGGGACAGGGCTTCAACCTGAACCGTTCGGACATCCGGTTCATCCAGCGCCAGATCGCGATCTCCGAGCGCCACGCGAGCACCCAGACCGCGGCCGACCCCTGCAGCACGCTGCTCGGTACGGCCGCCGACCAGATCCCGAACGGCAACCAGTCGGGCGCCACCCTGCCGTGGGGCCTGCGCACGGTCGACGGCACCTGCAACAACCTGATTCCCGGAAAGGAGAAGCTCGGTGCCGCGGACACGACTTTCCCCCGCCACGTGCCGGCCCGGTTCCGCAACGCCGACATGGCCGACCCCGACGGGCCTGGCCCCTCCGGCCCGGTGCAGACCAGCTACGACCAGCGCAGCGGCACCGTCGTCGACGCGCAGCCGCGCCAGGTCAGCAACCTGATCGTCGACCAGACGGCCGGCAACCCCGCCGCCGTGGCCGCCTCCGACGGCGGTCCGGCCGACGCCGAGGGCAACCTGCCGATCCCCAACGTCGCACCGGACGTGGGCCTGTCCGCCCCGTTCAACTCGATGTTCACCCTCTTCGGCCAGTTCTTCGACCACGGCCTCGACCTGGTGACCAAAGGAGGCGGAACGGTCTACATGCCGGTCCTCCCTGGTGACCCGCTCTACCAGGCCGGCAGCCAGACCAACTTCATGGTGCTCACCCGCGCCACCAACCGGCCCGGCCCCGACGGGCAGCTGGGCACCGCCGACGACGTGCGGCAGCACACCAACACCACCACCCCGTTCGTCGACCAGAACCAGACCTACACCTCGCACCCCTCGCACCAGGCCTTCCTGCGTGAGTACACCGTGGGCGTCGACGGGGTGCCGATCGACAACGGTCGCCTGATCGGTGGCGAGAACGGTGAGGGCCTCGCGACCTGGGCCCACGTGAAGGCGCAGGCCGCTGACAAGCTCGGCGTGATCCTGACCGACACCGATGTGCTGAACGTCCCGATGATGGCCACCGACCCCTACGGCAACCTCGATCTGGACGACGCCGGACGGCCCCAGATCGTCACCGCCACCGGCCTCGTCCCCACCGCCCCCGGGGGCACGGCGCTGCCGGCGAACACGCTGCGGACCGGCCACGCCTTCCTCGACGACATCGCCCACCACGCGGTTCCGCGCGGCGACATCAACCCGGCCGACGGACCGGGCCCGGTCGTGGACCTCGAGCCCGACAGCGACCCGGGCGTCACCGACGACGGCAACCGCGCGACGTACGACGACGAGATGCTCGACGACCACTTCATCGCCGGTGACGGCCGCGCCAACGAGAACATCGGCCTCACCTCGGTGCACCACGTCTTCCACTCCGAGCACAACCGACTGGTCGCCGACATCGACGCGCTGATCAACACCCAGGAGACCCCGGCCAACATCGACGCCTGGCACAGCACCGCAGGCCCGGCCGGCTGGACCTACGGCCAGCGGCTCTTCCAAGCCGCCCGGTTCGTGACCGAGATGGAGTACCAGCACCTGGTGTTCGAGGAGTTCGCCCGCAAGATCCAGCCGATGGTCAACGTCTTCGGCGAAGGCGGCACGGGCTACCGGACCGTCATCGACCCCTCGATCCGCGCCGAGTTCGCCCACGCGGTCTACCGCTTCGGCCACTCGATGCTCACCGAGACCGTGGCGCGTCGCAACGCCAACGGATCGAACAACAACATCGGACTGATCGAGGCCTTCCTCAACCCGCAGGAGTTCACCGACGGCGGTCCGGCGGGGACGCTGACGCCCGATCAGGCAGCCGGCAGCGTGTTCCGCGGCATGAGCCGCCAGGTCGGCAACCAGATCGACGAGTTCGTGACCGAGGCCCTGCGCAACAACCTGCTCGGCCTGCCGCTCGACCTCGCGACCATCAACATGGCCCGCGCCCGCGACACCGGGGTCCCGACCCTCAACGAGGCGCGCCGCGCCTTCTACGACGAGTCGGCCAACTCGGCGCTGACGCCCTACGAGAGCTGGGCGGACTTCAACTTCTCGCTCCGCAACCCCGACTCCCTGACCAACTTCATCGCGGCGTACGGCAAGCACCCCGACGTGATGGAGGCAGCCGGCACCACGGCCAAGCGGGCCGCAGCACAGGAGCTGCTCGACCTCGCAGCGACCCCGGTCCCGACCCGGGTCGACCCGGACAACCCCACCCCGGAGGAGAGCGAGCGGGAGGCTGCGATCCTGGACGCCTACGACTTCGTCAACAGCCTCGGCGCCTGGTCGAACGAGGCCGGTCGCAGCATCACCGGGATCGATGACATCGACCTGTGGATGGGAGGTCTCGCCGAGAAGCCGATGGTCTTCGGCGGCATGCTGGGCGCCACCTTCAACTACGTCTTCGAGACCCAGATGGAGGACCTCCAGGACGGTGACCGGTTCTACTACCTGTCCCGGACCGCCGGCCTGAACCTGCTGACCCAGCTGGAGGGCAACTCCTTCTCCGAGCTGGTCATGCGCAACACCGACGTCGAGAGCCTCCCGGCCGACGGCTTCTCCCGCCCCGACTTCGTCTTCGAGGTCGCCCAGCTGGGCACGAGCGGTGCCATCACTGACGACCCGGCGACGGAGTGGAACGAGAACCAGCTGCTCACCAGGATGCCCAACGGCACCGTCCGCTTCGGCGGCGGCGAGCACGTGGTCTTCAACGGCACGGCCGGCAACGACCGGGTCTGGTCCAGCGAGGGGGACGACACCATCCGCGGCAACGACGGCGACGACTGGATGCAGGGCGGTGACGGCAACGACAACCACATCGGTGGCCTCGGCGACGACATCCTCCAGGACCTGGCCGGGGACGACACCCTCAAGGGTGGCGACGGTGACGATGCGCTGTCCTCGGGACAGGGCTTCGGCGGCGACCTCAACCAGGGCGGCCGCGGCAAGGACTTCATCGTCGGCGGCAACGACATCACGGAGACCTTCGCCGGCCCGGGCGACGACTTCGTCTTCGCCGGGGACGCGGAGGACACGGTCTTCGGTGACGACGGTGACGACTGGATCGAGGACGGCAAGGGTCCGTTCAGCCTGCTGCAGGGTGACAACGGCGCCCCGTTCCAGGACGACCCGAACGAGGCCGGACACGACGTCCTCAACGGTGACGGCGGCGAGCAGGACTACGACGCCGAGGGCGGCGACGACATCATGATGGCCGGCCCCGGCATCCAGCGGAACGAGGGCATGCTCGGATTCGACTGGGTCACCCACAAGGACGACCCGCTCCCGGCCGACTCCGACATGGCCTTCACCGGTCTGCTGCCTCCGGGCGTCGAGACCAACCGTGACCGCTTCGACCTCGTGGAGGCCCTGTCGGGCTGGCAGTACGACGACGTCCTGCGCGGTGACGACCGGACGAACGCCGATCTCGGCGCCGAGCACGAGCTGACCCAGGCCGGCATCGACCGGGTCACCGGGCTGGCCGGGCTGCTGCCCGGGGGCACGACCTCGTTCAACGGTGGCAACATCATGATGGGCGGCACCGGTGCCGACCAGATCGAGGGCCGCGGCGGCGACGACATCATCGACGGTGACGCCTGGCTCAACGCCCGGCTCAGCGTCCGCACCGACCCCGCCGACCCCACCACCGAGACCGGCTCGGCCAACAGCATGCGGTCGACCTACCTGCCCAACAGCACCACCACGCTGCAGCAGGCAGTCTTCGCAGGCACGGTCGACCCGGGCAACATCGTCATCGTCCGCGAGATCCTGTCCACACCAGGGCCGGGCGACGTCGACACCGCGGTCTTCACCGGGCCACTGGCGGACTACACCGTCACCACCGTCGGCGCCTGGACCACGGTCACCGACACCGTCGGCACCGACGGCTCCGACCAGGTCCGCAACGTGGAGCGGCTGCGCTTCGCCGACCAGACGGTGGACCTGGCGAGCGTGCCCTCGGCGCCGGTGATCGGCACGGTGACCGCGGGAGATGGTCAGGCCACGGTGAACTTCACCGCCGGACCCGCCAACGGGTCGCAGCCGGTGACCGGGTTCCGGATCGAGGTGCTCGTCGGGACGGACGTCGTCCGCACGGTCACCGGGATCGGACCGACGGCGACGCTCGCGGTCGTGACCGGACTGACCAACGGCACGACCTACACCTTCCGGGTGATCGCAGTGAACGCCGTGGGAGCGAGCTCACCGTCGGCGGCGTCGAGCCCGGTGACCCCGAACGCACCGACACCGACGCTGACGCTGACGTCGACCAGCCCGGTGAACAACGCGACGGGGGTCTCCCTCACGGCCAACCAGGTCGGCGTGTTCAGCAGGGCGGTGACCAGCCCGAACTGGACGGCTGCCGTCCAGCTGCGCAACAACGCGAGCGGAGCGCTGGTCGCACGCGCGGTGACCTACGCCGCGGCCACGAGGACGGTGACGGTCAACCCGAACGCCAACCTGGTGCCGGGAACGTCGTACACGCTCACGTTCGTGGGGACCGGGACCAACGGGATCCGTGACCTCGCCGGGGTCAGGCTGCCCACCACGGTGGTCAACTTCGTCACCGAAACCGACACCACGGCGCCGACGGTCACGGCCACCACGCCGGTGAACAACGCGACGGGAGTCAGTCGCACCGCGAACCAGGTGGTGGACTTCAGCGAGCGGGTCCTCGGGGTCAACCAGGCGAACGTCGTCCTCAGGAACGTCGCCACCGGCGCGGCCGTGACCAGGGCGCTCACCCTGAACGCCGCCGGCACCCGAGTGGTGATCAACCCGGGCCCCACCCTGGCGGCCAACACGCTCTACCGGATCACCCTCACCGGGGGGGCCGGGACGGGCATCCGGGACACGTCCAACAACCCGCTCGCCAGCAGGACGGTGACCTTCCGCACCGGGCCCTAGGAGAGGAGCCTCGCCCCGTCGTGAGGCGTCGCCGATCCCCCAACAGCGGCGGCGCCTCACTGGACGACCCGGGCCCCGGTGGGCCCGGGTCGTCCTTGCGCCCGGCCGGTGTCAGTAGCCGAGCTGGGTGAGCGTGGCCGCCGCCTGCTGGGCGCGGGAGGTCACGTCGTCGGGAACCGGGACCTCACCAGCGACGCGCTGCTGCCACAGCTGGAGCGCGACGACCTTGGCCGCCGCCTCCTCCGCCCGCTCGCGCGGGACCTCACCGGACCGGATCGCCCGGACGATCAGGGCGTGGGTCTCGACCGTGTCGACCGGCATCAGCAACAGGTCCGCGCCGGCCTGCAGCGCCCGGACCGCCGGGAAGTCGCGGCTGAGCGCAGCACCCATCCCGAGCGAGTCGGTGATGGTGACGCCCTCGAAGCCGATCTCGTCGGCGAGGTAGTCGTAGACGTCGGGCGCCTGGCTCGAGGGCAGCCCCGGTTGCAGCGCCTGCACGTCGAGGTGGGCCATCATCATGCTCGGGGCGCCGGCCTCGACCGCGGCCTCGAACGGGCGCAGGTCGCGCTCCCGCAGCTGCGCGAGGCCGGAGCGGAGGACCGGCAACGTCAGGTGGCTGTCGGCCGTGACGCTGCCGTGGCCCGGGAAGTGCTTGGTGGTGGAGACCAGTCCTGCCTCGTCGTACCCCCGGACCGCCGCGGCGACGGCGCGCGAGGCGAGCTCGGGGTCGGAGGACGGCGAACGGCTGCCGATGGTGGGGTCGGCGTCGCCGATGGTCACGTCGGCGACCGGGGCGAAGACCCACGTGAACCCGAAGTCACGCAGCTCTAGGCCGGTGGTCCGGGCGGCCTCGGCGACGACCTGCTCCCCCTCCTTGCCGGCCGAGGCGATCGCCGCCCCGGCGGTCGCGAAGGCGGGGAACTCGGTGGCCACCCCACGCAGGTGGGAGACGGTGCCGCCCTCCTCGTCGACACCGATCACGGCCGGCCAGTCGCGGCCGTCGGCGGCGTGGGCCTGCTCGACGGCAGCGGTCGTGGCGCGGACCTGGTCGGCGTCGGTGACGTTGCCCGAGGTGACGGCCACGCCAGCGAGGTGGAGGTCGCGGACGAGTCGGGCGGGCACGGCCGGGTCGACGCCGTCGTACCTCCCGACGATGACCTGGCCCGCGAGCCGGTCCGGGCCCCACTCGGCCACGACCTCCCGGGCCTGCGCGAGCTCACCCTCGGTCGGTCCCCAGGAGGTGGGGGTGTCGGGGTCCGTGCTGGGCTCCGTCGGCTCCGTCGGCTCCGTCGCTCCCGGGTCGGTGGTGCTCCCGCGGGACGTGGGGCTCTCGCCACCCTCGGACTCGGTCGAGGGACGGTCGGTGCCACCGCAGCCGGCGAGCAGCACACCGGCGGCGAGGAGGGTCAGCAGGGAACGGGGAGGACGCACCGCACGACGCTAACCCGCGAGCGCGGCGTGGACCTCATCCACCCTGGCCCGCAGCGCCTCGAGCGTCCCACCGTTGTCGATGACGTACGTCGCGACCGCCAGCCGCTCCTCGCGCGTCGCCTGGGCGGCCACCCGCGCCTGCGCGTCCTCGGGCGTCATCCCGCGCAGGTCGACCATCCGCCCCACCTGCACCTCGACCGGCACGTCCACCACCACGACCGCGTCGAAGGCCCCGGCCTGGCCGGTCTCGGTCAGCAGCGGGATGTCGTGGACGACCACCGCCCCCTGCGGCGCGGACGCCTCGATCTCGGCCGCCCGTGCCCGGACGCGGGGATGGATGATGCCCTCGAGGACCCGCCTGCGTGACTCGTCGGCGAAGACGATCGCTCCCATCGCGGGCCGGTCCAGCGACCCGTCGGGCGCCAGCACCTCCTCGCCGAACGCGGCCACGACCTCCGCCAGCCCCTCGGTGCCCGGTGCCACCACCTCGCGGGCGAGCAGGTCGGCGTCGATCACCACCGCCCCGAGCTCGGCGAGCAACGCCGAGACCGTGCTCTTCCCCGAGGCCACCCCGCCGGTCAGTCCCACCCGCATGAGCCGGACCCTACTTCCCTTCCCCGAGCCGTCACTTCTGCAGGCTCAGACCACGCCGAGCCGTCACTTCTGCAGGTTGAGGTCACGCCGAGCCGTCATTCAAGCGCCGGCACTGATGACCCTGGGGCTGCACGAGTGACGGGTCGGCGAGTTTCCAGGCTGCACAAGTGACGGGTCGGCGGATGGGAGGATCTGCCCCGTGGACCTGACCTCCCTCTCCCCCGGTGACCGGGTGGTGCTGCTCCAGCGCGGCTCCACGGCGTACGTCGAGGTCGTCGTGGGACTGCTCGCGGGTGGGGTGTTCCCGGTCCCGCTCGACCCGGGGCTGACGACCGTCGAGCGTGAGCGGATCCTCGAGGACGTCGAGCCGGCGCTGGTCGTCGACACCCCCGAGGCGCTGGCCGACCTGCACGCGTCGCTGCCGGCGGAGCGCAGGCGCGGACTGCCGCTGGGCCGGCCGATGCACGTCACCAGCGGGACGACCGGCCGCCCGAAGGCGGTCTTCTCCGGCGTGCTGGGCGAGGCGGCGGCCCGGGCGCTCGTGGAGGAGGAGCGCGACCTGTGGGGCTTCCACGCGGCCGACACCCACCTCGTGGTCAGCCCGATCCACCACAGCGCACCGCTGCGCTTCGCGACGGGGACCCTGCTCGCCGGCGGCCGGCTCGTCTTCGCCGGCCCCTTCGACGCGGCCCACCTGACGGACCTGATCGGGTCCGAGCGGCCGACCACGCTGTTCTGCGTCCCCACCCACCTGCAGCGGCTGGTGGCGCACTGGGACGCCCACGGCACGCCCGACCTCTCCTGCGTACGGCTGCTCGCCCACGCCGGCGCCGCCTGCCCACCCGAGCTCAAGCGGCGGCTCCTGGACCTGTTCCCGGCGGGCTCCACGTGGGAGTTCTACGGCTCGACCGAGGGGCAGTTCACCGCCTGCCGCTCCGAGGAGTGGCTCGAGCGGCCCGGCACGGTCGGCCGCGCCCGTCCCGGCCGCGGGATCACGGTGGACCACGACGGCACGGTGTGGTGCGCGGTGCCGCCGCACGCCCGCTTCGACTACTTCCGGGCCCCGGAGAAGACCGCCGCCGCGTGGCGGGGTGGGTCCTTCACCGTCGGCGACCTCGGCCGGCTCGACGAGGACGGCTACCTCTTCCTCGACGGCCGCCGCGAGGACCTCGTCATCAGCGGCGGCGTCAACGTCTATCCCGCTCGAGGTGGAGAACGCGCTGCGCGAGCACCCGGGGGTCGAGGACGTCGCCGTGTTCGGCGTCCCGGACGACGAGTGGGGGCAGCGGGTCTGCGCCGCGGTCGTCGGCAACGTGAGCGAGGCGGAGCTGGCGGCGTACGCCCGCGAGCGGCTGTCGGCCGCCAAGCGACCGCGCCGGTGGACCTTCCTGACCGAGCTGCCGCACACGGCGACGGGCAAGGTACGCCGCAGCGAGCTGCGGTGAACCGGGAGACTCAGCCCGCGAAGCTCTTGCGGTAGCGCTGGGGGGACACCCCGCGGGCCCGCGAGAAGTGGTGGCGCAGCGCGGCGCCGTTGCCGAAGCCCACCTCGCCGGCGATCCAGTCGACGGAGTGGTCGGTGAGCTCGAGCAGCTCCTCGGCCGCCTGCAGCCGCTGCCGGGTGATCCAGGCGTGCGGGGTGGTGCCGGTCTCGTCGCGGAACCGGCGCGCGAAAGTGCGCGGCGACATGTGGCTGCGACGGGCGAGGGTGTCGACCCCGAGGTCCTCGGCGAGGTTCTGGGTGATCCAGGTGAGCAGCGGGCCGAGCGTCTCGGCGTCGCAGTCGGGGACCGCACGTGCGATGAACTGCGCCTGGCCGCCGTCGCGGTGGGGCGGTACGACGATCCGGCGAGCGGTGCTGGCGGCGGCCTGCGCGCCGAAGTGCTGGCGCATCAGGTGCAGCGAGGCATCGATCCCGGCGGCCGAGCCGGCACCGGTCACGATCGAGCCGTCCTGCACGTAGAGGACGTCGGGCTGCACCTGCGCGGCGGGGTAGAGCCGCTGCAGGAGCTCGGTGTAGCGCCAGTGGGTGGTGCAGCCGCGGCCGTCGAGCAGGCCCGCGGCCGCGAGCTCGAACGCGCCGGAGCAGTGGGCGTAGACGACGGCGCCGCGCTCGTGGGACGCCCGGGCGACGTCCAGCACCGCCTCGTCGTGCTCGAGGAAGTCGTGCTTCGGGGAGAGGCACACGAGATCGGCGTCCTCGGTGGCCTCGAGGCCGAGGTCGACGTGCAGGTCGAAGCCGGAACGGCCCCGGACCCGGCCCGGCCGCGGCGTACAGACCCGGAAGTCGAAGACCGGGGCGTCGTCCTCGGGGTGGTAGGGCTCGCCCCAGACCTCCACCAGGGAACCGAGCCCGAAGGGCTCCGCCCCGTCCTGGACCACCACCGCCACCGTGCGCACCGCACCATCATGGCCGGGTGGTGGCAGAAAATCAATGGGGACTGTCATTCCTGCCACTCGTGGCGGATTGTCGATGAGCGCATGATTACTGCCATGACCACTTTCCTGCTCGTCCTCATCGCCGTCCTGTTCGTCCTCAGCTTCGCCGAGATGCTCCGGGAAGTCTTCGCCGACCGCCCCGGCCAGCCCCCGCGCTCGCACTTCGAAGACCCCACCCTGCGGTCCCCCGGCGCCTGGCGCTGACCTCCCGCCGGGGTCACTACGCCGGTCAGTTCACCGGCAGCAGCGACCTGGCACTGCTGCTCGAGAGCGCCGGCGGCCGGAGATCGCCGACGTCGACTACGTCGGCTACACCAGCGGCGACCTCACCTCCTCCGACGCCTACGGCACCGACGACCAGGCCGGGGCTTCACGACCCGCGCCGAGCGCTACGACTCGGTCCTGCACTCCGACCCGGCCGCCGACGCGCCGAGGTCAAGGCGCTGCTGGGTCGGCCCGCGCCGTACGCCCGCGGGGGCCTCGCCGAGGAGGAAGGCTTCGACCGGTGCGTCCACCGCGACCCCGAGGCGGCGCTCGACCTGCGGCTGGAGGTCCGTCACCTCGGTGAGGGCGACTTCGACAGCTTTTACGAGAGCACCCGGTCCAACCCCCACGACGTGGAGGTCGTCGAGTCCGCGCCCGGCCCGATCCGGCTGATCTCGCTCGGCGAGGACGGCGGCGGCGACACCGTCGTGCCCGACCCCGGCTCCGACACCTTCGTCGACGTCACGCTGCGCCACCTCGACGACCCGGAGCGACGCCCCCGGCTCGACCGTGGGGCTTTCGTGGCATGACCGAGGCGTTCGCCGCCGAGCGCGCGGAGCTCCACTCCTCGCACTGGGGAGTGACCCAGCTCCACGACAACGACGACGGCCCGGCCCCCTCGCGGGGACCGGGCCGTCGTGCGTGTGACGTGCTCAGACGTCAGGCGGAGATCAGTTGCTGCCGCCGGTGAGCTTCTCGCGCAGCGCCTGCAGGGCCTCGTCGGAGGCCAGCGAACCGCTGGTGGCGGTCGTGGTGTCCTCGTCGGCGCCGCCGTCGCTGGGTGCGACGTCCTCGCTGCCGGAGGAGTACGACGTGGCCTCGCCGGCCTCGACCTCGGCCTTGGCGGCCTCGGCCTGCTGCTTGACGTGGGCCTCCCAGCGAGCGTGCGCCTTGGCGTACTGCTCCTCCCACACACCGCGCTGCTCGTCGAAGCCCTCGAGCCACTCACCCGTCTCGGGGTCGAAGCCCTCGGGGTAGATGTAGTTGCCCTGCTCGTCGTAGGACGCGGTCATGCCGTACAGGGTCGGGTCGAAGTCCTCGACGTCGGCCGCGGCGTTGGTCTCGTTGGCCTGCTTGAGCGACAGCGAGATCCGGCGACGCTCGAGGTCGATGTCGATGATCTTGACCATGACGTCGTCGTTGACCTGGACGACCTGCTCCGGGATCTCCACGTGGCGCTCGGCCAGCTCGGAGATGTGCACGAGGCCCTCGATGCCCTCCTCGACGCGGACGAACGAGCCGAAGGGCACCAGCTTGGTGACCTTGCCCGGCACGATCTGGCCGATCTGGTGGGTGCGGGCGAAGTGCTGCCAGGGGTCCTCCTGCGTCGCCTTGAGCGACAGCGAGACCCGCTCGCGGTCCATGTCGACGTCGAGCACCTCGACGGTGACCTCGTCGCCGACCGTGACGACCTCGGAGGGGTGGTCGATGTGCTTCCAGGACAGCTCGGAGACGTGGACGAGTCCGTCGACGCCACCGAGGTCCACGAACGCACCGAAGTTGACGATCGAGGACACGACGCCCTTGCGGATCTGGCCCTTCTGGAGCTGGGTCAGGAAGCCGTGGCGGACCTCGGACTGGGTCTGCTCGAGCCAGGCACGGCGCGACAGGACCACGTTGTTGCGGTTCTTGTCGAGCTCGATGATCTTGGCCTCGAGGGTCTGGCCGACGTAGGGCTGCAGGTCGCGGACGCGACGCATCTCCACCAGCGAGGCGGGCAGGAAGCCGCGCAGGCCGATGTCGAGGATGAGGCCGCCCTTGACGACCTCGATGACGGTGCCCTCGACGACGCCGTCCTCCTCCTTGACCTGCTCGATGGTGCCCCAGGCGCGCTCGTACTGGGCGCGCTTCTTGGACAGGATCAGCCGGCCTTCCTTGTCCTCCTTCTGGAGGACGAGGGCCTCGACCTTGTCGCCGACGGCAACGACCTCGTTCGGGTCGACGTCGTGCTTGATCGAGAGCTCGCGGCTCGGGATCACGCCCTCGGTCTTGTACCCGATGTCGAGCAGGACCTCGTCGCGGTCCACCTTGACGATGGTGCCCTCGACGATGTCACCGTCGTTGAAGTACTTGATGGTCGCGTCGATCGCCGCGAGGAAGTCCTCTTCGGACCCGATGTCGTTGATCGCCACCTGGGGCGCGTCGTAGTCCGGAAGAGTGGAGATGGTGCTCGTCATAAGGGAAGTGATTCCTTGGTGGTCAGATGTCGTCGGGCACGCGCAGAGACCAGTTTCACGACCGAGTGGAGAAGGAAGTGAGCCCGGTCCGCTCCTGTGGGTGCGGGCAGACCTCTGGCGCAGTGTCCTAGGTTACGCCGCCCGGCGTGTCGTCGTCCAACCGGCGCGGGAGCGGGGGCGGCACTCACGCCAGGTCGGGGGGTCGCCTCGCGGCGAGGGCGAGCACCTCGTCCGGCGTACCCCCGAGGCGGTCGCAGTACGCCGCGAGCGCGGCGTCGCGGAAGGGCTGCCGCTGCTCGTCGTCGCGCAGCAGGCAGGCGAGGTCGGCGAGCGGGCTCCCGGCGTGGGCGTGCTGCCATCCCAGCAGCGCCGTGACCGCGAGGGTGTCGGGGTCGAGCAGGACGGTCCGCGGGCCCAGCTCACCGTGCACGAGGCACCAGCGACCGACGTCCTCGGGCGGTTCGCGGTCTGCCCACGGTCCGACGGTCAGGTCCGCGTCGACGAAGGCGCCGGGACGCAGCACCGGCATCGCGGCGAGCGTGGCCGCCAGGGTGCCGAGCGCGCGACCGGCCACGGCCAGTCCCGGCTCGTCGAGCTGCGGCAGCAGCGCGTCCGCGCGCACGCCCTCGGCGTACGACGTGACGAGGAGGGCCGGCATGCCCGTGGCGGGGTCGGGTCGGCGTACCTCCAGGACCTCCGGGACCGGCACCAGTCCGCGCACCAGCCGCAGCAGGGCCGCGTCGATCTCGGCGGCCGCGTCGCCCCGGGGACCCGGCTCGGCATAGATCCGCACGACGCACCGCTCCCCCGCGACCTCGCCCAGCAGGGTCTGGCCCGAGCGGCTGCCCTCGAGCGCGGTGAGGGAGGTGAGGTCCATGGACCCGTTCGTGGAAGGCATGGCCGAGCTCATGGCCGTAGTCTGCTCGACGTGGAGCAGGCGATCCCCTTCGAGCCACCCCCCGCGGTCCGGGTGGAGCGGCGGCCGGTCGACGAGGCCGAGTCGACGGCACGCGAACGGTCCGGACTGGGACCGCTACGCCGACGAGTACCAGGCCACGCACGGGCACTTCCTCGGCGACGTCGGCTTCGTCTGGGGACCCGAGGGCCTGACCGAGGCGGAGGCCGGGGTGCTCGGCCCGCTGTCCGGACGCGACGTGCTCGAGCTCGGGTGCGGCGCGAGCCAGTGCTCACGCTGGGTCGCCTCGCAGGGCGGGCGCCCGGTCGGGCTCGACCTGTCCTACCGCCAGCTCCAGCACTCCCGCCGGATCGACGAGGGACAGCGGCGTCGCCGTCCCGATCGTGCAGGGCACCGCGACCCACCTGCCGTTCGGGGACGACACCTTCGACGTGGTCTTCTGCTCCTTCGGCGCGCTGCAGTTCGTCGCCGACCTCGACCGGTGCGTCGCCGAGACCCGCCGGGTGCTGCGACCGGGCGGCCGCTTCGCCTTCTCGATCACGCACCCGACGCGCTGGATGTTCCCCGACGACCCGGGCGAGGGCGGCCTGCTGGCGAGCCAGTCCTACTGGGACCGCACGCCGTACGTCGAGCTCGACGACGCCTCCGGCGAGGTGGCGTACGTCGAGCACCACCGCACGCTCGGTGACTGGGTGCGGGTGCTGGCCGGGCACGACTTCAGCCTCGTCGACCTCGTCGAGCCGGAGTGGCCCGCCGACCACGACCGGGTCTGGGGCGGCTGGTCCCGTACCCGGGGCCTGCTCACCCCCGGCACCGCGATCTTCGCGGCCCGCCTCACCCGTTGACTCGCCACTCCGCCGGGTTGAGTCGCCGCTCGCTGAGTTGTGCCACTCGCGCGGCGTACCGACGACCTGACTGGCAACTCGAGACGGCGCGGTGGCAACTCAACGACGACGGCGCCGCCCCCCGGGATGGGGGACGGCGCCGTCGTCAGGTGTCGCGTGTGCCTAGGACCTCTCGGCCTCAGACCAGGCGGCGACGCAGCAGCAGGCCACCGGCGCCGAGGCCGGCCAGGCCGAGTGCCACCAGGCCGCGTTTGGTGTTGCGCGTGCCCTGACCGTCGTCACCGAGCAGCTCGTAGCTGTAGGCCGTGAGACCCATCGAGCCCTCGGGGGCGCCGTACGCCATCTTCTCCGCGTCGGCGCGGGCGGCGCCGGCCTCGATGGTGGCGTAGAGCTTGCCGTACTCCTGCGCGGTGTCCTCACCGGCAGCGATCAGCTGGGACATGCCCTCGTCGGACAGCCGGCCGGCACCGTCGACGAGCTGCGGGGCACCGTCCTCGGCCTGCGGCGAGACCCTCGGCCAGCAGGCGCTCGGAGCCGTCGGCGGCGTCGCCGAGGCCTTCGGCCAGGTCGCCGGCACCATCGGCGAGCTTGACCGAGCCGTCGGACGCGTCGCCCGTGCCGTCGGCCAACTTGCCGGCACCAGCCGAGAGCTCGCCGGAGCCGCCCGCAATCAGACCGAGACCGTCCGAGAGGTCACCCGAGCCGGAGTAGGCCTCGTCGGCGCCTTCGAGAGCTGGACGACGCCTCGACACTGCCGTGGTGAGACCAGCCTGTAGTTCGGCCAGTCCGGCCCTGACGGGAATGAGTCCCTCGTCCCGCAGATCGATCGCACCGCCCTTGGCCTGACCGAGACCCGCCTCCAGCGCTAGGGCACCGTCCATCAGGTTGGGATCATTCGGGTCCGATGGCGTCGGGGTCAGGGCGCCGATCGCGCCCTGCAAACCACCGGAGACCCGAGCAAGGCCGTTGGTGGCCTCAGTCAGATCCGCTCGGCTTTGATCGACGCCGGCAATGAGCTGAGTAACGAGGCCAGAGCACTGCGCCGGGGCTGGGTGCGTGGAGCAGAAGTTCGCGTTGATCGCCTGGAGACCCAACTTGAGCTCGGCGAGACCGCCACCCTCCGGATTAGTTCCATCGGGGAGCGGACCATTCGCGGGTGCGAGAGCAGAATCCAGTCCCGCCTTGACCAGGTCGACACCGCCCTTGGCACCCACCAGGCCAGGCGTTTCCTCGGAGCCATTGCCCTTGAGCAAAGCGAGACCTCCCTTGAGCCGAGTGGAGCCGGCCTCAAGCTGGCTCAGGCCGTCAATCAATGTGTCAGGGGTTCCTACGGCGCCGACCTTGAGGATGATCAGGTCAACGCCAGCCTTGAGCTCCTTGACCCCACGCAGCGCCTTGGGGAGACCGTCGGTCTTGGAGAGCTGACCCAGTCCATCGCTGATCTGGCGCAAACCGTCCTCGAGCTTCTGGCTGCCCGACGAGGCGTCCGAGGCGCCTCCGGCGAGCTGGCCAGCACCGTCGGCCAGCTGGCCGGCGCCGTCATCGATCTGGCCAAGGCCGGCACTGAGCTCACCGGCACCGTCGGCCAACAGCGTGGCACCCGGGACGGCTTCACCCGCGAGCCCGGCGTTGAGCTCGTCGGCTCCGTCGCTGAGCTGGATCAGGCCGGCGAGCAGGTCACCGGCGCCGTCGCGCAGCTTGAGCAGGTTGGTGTCGATCGTGGTGGCGCCATCGGCCAGCTGGATGCCGGTGTCGGCACCGTTCTGGTAGCTCTCACCCGCGGTCGCGAAGGTCGGGACCTCGAGCGGGTTGACCGGAAGGGCCGTGACCTGGGTGGACGGGACGACCGCGTCGGAGACCTGCGCCTGGTAGCTGAACTCCATCTCGTTCGCGCCGAGCGGCGGGAAGAGCGTCATCGTGAAGGACAGCTTGGTGGCGCCCTTGCCGTCACCGGCGATGTTGGCCTGCTCGGAGGTCACGTCGGTGAAGGACGAAGGGACCGTCGTGGTCATCGAGCCGACGATCGGGATCGGGACGTCGACCGTCTCGGTCACCGTGCCGCCCTTGCCGTCGTCGTAGGTGATCTCCTGCGGCTGCGCGGTCACGTTGCGCACCGAGTAGACGACCTCGAGCGCGCCACTGGCGCCGACGAGGTCGCCGGGCTCGACCTCCTCGCCGTCGAGGAGGTAGGTGATGTCGAACTCGAGCGGCAGCTCGCCCTCGAAGTCGCTGACCGAGCGGGCACGCTCGTAGCCGTCGACGTCCATCTCGACGGACTGGACGCCGTCCTCGGCGGAGACGCCGGAGAAGCCGTCGAGGTTGCGCAGGCCCGACTCCTCGACGGGGTTGTCCACCGTGACGGTGCCCTCGCCGGTGAAGGAGAGCTGCTCGTAGACGCGCTGGCTGGCGACCTCGCCGTCGGGGGTGACGTAGACCTGCACGGTCTCGGTGTTCACGACGTCGACGGAGCCGCTGTCCTCGGCGGCCACGGCCCCCGGGGCAAGGGCGACGGCGCCGAGCGCGAAGGCGGCGAAGCCGGCACCGATCGTGTTGACGTTCTTCACTTGGACGCCTCCAGGGCCTTGTCGTCGGAGCGGGTGCGGGCGTGCGTCGTCGCGGTGCGCGGGCGCTGGGGTGCCGCGACGGCGCTGGCGACGAAGCCGACGGCCACGCAGAGCGCCAGGGCGCTCAGCGTGCTCACCGAGTTCTCCAGCACCCGCGGCGGGGCCAGGTTGTAGGTGGCCTCGAAGGCACCGGCGAAGGTGCCCGCGCCGAGCAGGCTCGACCAGAGGGCGATCCGCTCGAAGCTCACGGCGGCCACGACCACGCACAGCGCGACCACGATGGCCGCGAAGACGGCACGACCACCGGCGGTGTCGGGCAGCAGAGCTGCCCGGACCAGGAAGCCGACCAGGGCCAGCACGACACCGACGGCGAAGCCGCCCAGGCGGCGCCCGATCGTGGCGTGCGGCACCAGCGCGACGGCGGCACCGACGGCGACGCCGGTCAGGGCCACGGCGTCGACGTCGAGGTCGAGCCAGGCCCCCAGCAGGACAGTGAGAAAGGCTGCTGCGACCAGCAGCAGCCCGGAAATCAGCGTTCGACGCATATCTGGATGCGAGTCCCTCCCAAAGGCACGGCCCTCCCAGACCGTGGACCCCACGCCCGCGAGGTCGCCGGAGCTTACCCCGGAGTAACCTCAAGGAGGCAATGTTCATCAAGACCTCTCCTTGGCGCGGCGCCGCGGCCGCAGCGACGGCGCTCCCCGCCACCACCACCTAGGCTCCTCGGGTGACCCGGCGCCCCGAGACCTCCCGCTCGGCCGCAGGCGGCACGGCGCTGCGCGGCGGCGCCCAGATCGCCCTGGCTGTCGGGCTCATGAACGTCGCGACGTACGGCTACACGATCCTGGCTGCCCGGGTGCTCGGCCCCGGCAGCTACGGCGCGTTCGCGGCCGTGATGAACCTGCTCATGGTCATCAGCGTCATCTCGCTGGCGCTGCAGGCGACCGCCGCCCGCCGGATCTCCGCCGACCTCCGAGCACGTCGCCCGGATCGAGGCCAGTGCGCTGCGAGTCGGCACCCGCAGCGCCCTCGTCGTCGGTGGGGTCCTGCTCCTCGCGTCCCCCCTGGTCGACCGCCTGCTCCGGCTCGACGACCTCCGCATCGCCGTCCTCGTGGCCGTCGCCGCCGTGCCGTTGACCGTGATGGGCGGGCAGGCCGGCGTCCTGCAGGGCGAGCGTCGCTGGGGCGCGCTCGCCGCGGTCTACGTCTCGGCCGGCCTCCCCCGGCTGGCCATCGGCACCGCCCTGCTGCTCTGGCGCCCGAGCGAGCTGACCGCCGTGCTCGGCGTGGTCGTCGGTGCCGTGGCCCCCGTCATCGTCGGTTGGTGGGCGCTGCGCCACGACCGGCCCTCCGGCCCCGTCACCCCGCTCCACGACGGCCGCGCCGTGGTGCGGGAGTCGGTGCTGAACTCGCAGGCCCTGCTCGCCTTCTTCGCGCTGTCCAACCTCGACATCGTGGTCGCCCGCAACGTCCTGGACGCCCACGCGTCCGGGTTGTACGCCGCCGGCCTGATCCTCACCAAGGCGATGCTGTTCCTCCCCCAGTTCGTGGTGGTGCTCGCCTACCCCTCGATGGCCGTGAGCGAGCGCTCCCGGGCGCTCGTAGGTGGGATCTCGGTGATCGCCGGCCTCGGTGGCATCGGCGTACTCCTGTGCTGGCAGCTGCCCGACCTCGCGGTGGTCTTCATCGGCGGCGCGGAGTTCAGCGGCATTCGTGACCAGCTGTGGTCCTTCGCGCTCCTCGGCACGGTGCTGGCGGTGCTGCAGCTGCTGGTCTACTCCGTGCTCTCCCGGGAGGGACGCGGCAGCAGCGGGCTGCTGTGGGTCGCCCTGGTGGCGATGCTCGTCGTCGGCTCCACCGCCGAGACCGCGGCCGGCCTGGTGCTGCGGGTGGTCGTGGTCGACACCGTGCTGCTGGTGGCGCTGCTCGCGACCTCCGGGATGCTGCGGCGCGAGCCTGCGCGGACCTGACCCGGTCAGTGGGCGGCGTCGTGCCAGCTGCGTCCGGTGCCGACGGAGACGTCGAGCGGCACCGCGAGGTCGGCGGCCGACCCCATCTGCTCGCGCACCAGGGCGTCGAGCTGCTCGCGCTCCCCCTCGGCGACCTCGAGCACCAGCTCGTCGTGGACCTGCAGCAGCATCCGGGAACGCAGTCCCGCCTCGCGGATCGCCCGGTCGACGTTGAGCATCGCCACCTTGATCAGGTCGGCGGCCGAGCCCTGGATCGGCGCGTTCAGGGCCATCCGCTCGGCCATCTCACGACGCTGCCGGTTGTCGGAGGTCAGGTCGGGAAGGTAACGCCGTCGACCCCAGATGGTCTCGGTGTATCCCGCACGCCGGGCCTCGTCGACGACACCGCCGAGGTAGTCGCGGATGCCGCCGAAGGTCAGGAAGTACTCGTCCATGAGGCCCCGGGCCTCGGCGGGCTCGATCCGGAGCTGGGCACCGAGTCCGAACGCCGACAGGCCGTAGGCCAGGCCGTAGTTCATCGCCTTGATCTTGGCGCGCATCTCGGTGTTCACGTCGGTGGGCTCGACGTCGAAGACCCGGGCCGCGGTGACGGCGTGGAAGTCGCGGCCGGAGCGGAACGCCTCGATCAGCAGGGCGTCCTCGGACAGGTGGGCCATGATCCGCATCTCGATCTGGCTGTAGTCGGCCGTCATCAACGACTCGTAGCCGTCCCCGACGACGAAGGCCTCGCGGATCCGGCGGCCCTCCTCGGTGCGGATCGGGATGTTCTGCAGGTTGGGGTCGGTGCTCGAGAGCCGACCGGTGGCCGCGATCGTCTGGTTGAACGTGGTGTGGATCCGGCCGTCGGGCGCCACCGTCTTCAGCAGTCCCTCGATCGTCTGCCGCAGCCGCGAGACGTCGCGGTGGCGCAGCAGCGCGACCAGGAACGGGTGCTCGGTCTTCTCGTAGAGCGACTGCAGCGCGTCGGCGTCCGTGGTCCAGCCGGTCTTGGTGCGCTTGGTGCGGGGCATGTCGAGCTCCTCGAAGAGCACGACCTGCAGCTGCTTGGGCGAGCCGAGGTTGATCTCCTTGCCGATCACCGCGAACGCGTCCTCGGCGGCACGCGCGACCTCGGCCGCGAAGTGGGACTCCAGCGACTCGAGGTGGTCGAGGTCCACCGCCACGCCGACCTCCTCCATGGCCGCGAGCAGGTCGACCAGCGGCAGCTCCATCTCGGCGAGCAGCCGGGTGCCGCCGTGCTCCTCGAGCGCGTCGTCGAGGGCCTCGGCGAGGTCGAGCACCGCGCGGGCGTGCAGCATCGCGGTGTGGTCGGCGCCCGAGGTGTCCTCGACGGCGTCGTCGAAGCTCAGCTCGCCCTGACCGCTGTCGGCGGTGCCGGTGCGCAGCTCGCGCTTGAGGTAGCGCAACGTGAGGTCGGCGAGGTCGTAGGAGCGCTGGTCGGGCCGCACGAGGTAGGCGGCGAGGGCGGTGTCGCTGACCAGGCCGCGCAGCGTCCAGCCGCGCGCCGCCAGGGCGAGCATCGGACCCTTGGCGTCGTGGAGCACCTTGCGACGCGCGGGGTCGCCCAGCCACGACAGCACGGCGGCGTCGTCCTCGGGGGTCACCTCCGCGGCGTCGAACCAGCACGCGTTGCCGTCGGCCGCGGCGAGGGCGAGCGACCACACCTCGCCGGTGCCGCCGCGCCAGCTGCCCTGGACCGCCACCCCGGTGCGTCCCTCACCCGCGGCGTGCGTGGCCAGCCACGCCGGCCACCGAGCCCGGCGCGAGCCGCTCGCCCGCGAGGTCGAAGCCCGAGTCGTCGATCTCCTCCTCCGACTCCAGGGTCTCGAAGAGCCGGTCGCGCAGCACCCGGAACTCCAGGCCGTCGAAGAGGGTGTGCACCTCCTGGCGGTCCCAGGGCTTGAGGGCGAGGTCGGTGGGTGCCAGCACCAGGTCGAGGTCGGTCACCAGGGCGTTGAGCCGTCGGTTGCGGATCACGTCGGCGAGGTGGGCGCGCAGCGCCTCCCCCTTCTTCCCGGTGATCTCGTCGGCGCGGGCGATGACGTTGTCGAGGCCGTCGTAGGTGTTGATCCACTTCGCGGCGAAGCCCTGGCCGACGCCCGGGACGCCGGGCAGGTTGTCGGAGGTCTCCCCCACCAGTGCCGCCAGCTCGGGATAGCGCGCCGGCGGTACGCCGTACTTCGTCTCGACGGCCTCGGGGGTCATCCGGGCCAGCTCGGAGACGCCGCGCATGGGGTAGAGCACGGTGCACGTCTCGCTCACCAGCTGCAGCGAGTCGCGGTCACCGGTGAGGATCAGCACCTCGAGGCCCTCCGCGCCCGCGCGGGTCGCGAGCGTGGCGATGATGTCGTCCGCCTCGTAGCCCTCGAGCTCGAGGTGGGAGATCCGCAGCGCGTCGAGCACCTCCTGGATCAGCGGCAGCTGGGAGGAGAACTCCGACGGCGTCTTGTTGCGACCCGCCTTGTACTCGGCGTACTCCTCGAGGCGGAAGGTCTGGCGCGACTTGTCGAAGGCGACGCCGACGTGGGTCGGTCGCTCGTCGCGGAGCACGTTGATGAGCATCGAGGTGAAGCCGTAGACCGCGTTGGTGTGCTGACCGGTGGTCGTCGAGAAGTTCTCCACCGGGAGCGCGAAGAAGGCGCGGTAGGCCAGCGAGTGGCCGTCGAGGAGCAGCAGGCGCGGGGTCTCAGGCACGCCGCGACTCTAACCGTCGCCGGTGACAGGCCGACTCGCCGGTCGGCCGGGTGGTCGGCCGGGTGGTCGGCCGGGTGGTCGGCTCAGTCGTCGTCTGGGCTCGCCGCGGCGCATCGAGCGGCGGGCCGCGAGCACCCGCGGCAGGTGGCGCGAGGAGACGCGGGCCGACGCCGGGCGCTGCGCCTGCAGCCGGCCCTTGACGGCACTGGTCGGCGCCACCCGCAGGGTGGCGGCCGGGCCGAGCGCCAGCCGGGCCATGAAGCGGTTGGACTCGCGCGCGCCGGAGCTCACGGCCGTGCCGACGTAGGCGAGGCCGAGCTCCTCGGCGAACGCCACCGCCGCCTCCATCAGCGCGCTGCCGATGCCGTGGCGGCGGTGGGAGTCGAGGACGTGGGGCGAGATGACCTGGAGCACCGGCTCGAGGTTGATCGGGCTCAAGGTGGTCGCCCGCAGGTGGACGGCACCGACGACGAGGCCGTCGACCTCGGCCACGACGATCCGCTCCTCGTGCATCGCGGAGACGCGGTCGACGAGCCGGCGTACGTCCTCGACCTGCTGGTCGTGGTCGCCGCGGCGCAGCACGTCGGCCCACACGGCCCGGTCAGGGCCTCCACGTCGGAGTCCTTGGCCGGTCGCAGCATCACCTGAGAGCGCATGTCGACCCCTCTGACGTCGGCCGGGCCAGCTCCAGCCCCCGGAGCCCGGCACCTCCGCACGAGACTACGCTCGACATCTCCGCCCTGTCAGAGGAGTCCCCCTGTTCGTTGGAATCGGCACCCTGGTCAACGTCGCCACCGTCCTGGTCGGCGCCGGACTCGGCGTCCTCCTGGGGCACCGGCTCTCCCAGCGCACCCGTGACGTGGTCACCGACGGACTCGGCCTGGTCACGCTGCTGATCGCGATCCTCTCGGCGCTGGCCGTCACCGACGTCGCGCTCGAGGCCGAGATCGGGAGCAGCGCCCCGATGCTGGTCGTGCTCGGCTCGCTGCTGGTCGGCGGCATCGTCGGCTCGCTGCTGCGGCTCGAGCAGCGGGTCGAGGCGTTCGGGGGGTGGCTCCAGTCCCGGCTCTCCGCCGGGACCGACTCGGCCGAGCGGCACCGCTTCGTGGAGGGCTTCGTGGCCGCCTCGCTGCTCTTCTGCACCGGACCGCTGACCGTGCTCGGCTCCCTCAACGACGGTCTCGGGCGAGGCGCCGACCAGCTCTTCCTGAAGGCGGCGCTCGACGGCTTCGCCGCGATGGCCTTCGCCGCCTCCTTCGGCTGGGGGGTCGCGGCGAGCGCGGTGACCGTCGTGGTCGTGCAGGGCGGGCTCACCGTGGCCGGCGTACTGCTGGGCGACGTGCTGCCGGACGCCCACGTGGCGGCCCTCACCGCAGTGGGCGGCCTGCTGCTCGTCGGGGTGGCGCTGCGCCTGTTGCGACTGCGTGACATCCCGGTCGCCGACCTGCTTCCGGCGCTGTTCGTGGCCCCGTTCCTGGTCGCCCTGGCTGCCACACTCCGGTAACGCCTGGGTAACGCCTCGGAGTCGGTGCGCTGTGGCCCAGTTCACTCGGTATTGTCCTGCGCGTCACCCACGCCACCCCGGCGTCGGATCGGAGGACCCTTGCACGTCTATCGGCACACTCCACGGTCACGTCTGGCCCCAGTGGGAGCACTCCTGCTGGCGCTGCTGGCCGTCCTCGCACCCGCTGTCTCGGCGAGCGCAGCCACCCCGGCCAGCCGCCGCCGGCGGCGCCTGCCAGTACGAGCAGCGCGACGACGACACGATCCACATCAAGGGGTGCCTGCGCGACGAGCGCGAGGAGCCTCCCGCACCGGTCGAGGGCGTCACGGTCACCGTGACGGACTCCGGCGGCCAGGTCGTCGGCGAGGACGCTCTCGGACGCCAGCGGCATCTTCGACATCGAGATCCCGGGTGACGCGGGGTCGATCCTGGGCAAGGAGTTCACCGTCGCCATCGACGAGGAGACCCTGCCCGAGGGCGCCGGGCTGCGCGACCCGGACAAGGTCGAGGTGACCATCCGGTTCACCACCGACTCCGACCAGAGCGTCATCTTCCCCATCGGCGACCCGCTGCCGGGCTCGTCGGGCAAGCTCGTCCAGGCACTGCAGCTGACGGTCGGCGGCCTGGTGTTCTCCGCGCTGCTCGCCATGGCCGCCCTCGGACTGTCGATGATCTTCGGCACCACCGGCCTGACGAACTTCGCGCACGGCGAGCTGATCACCTTCGGGGCGATCATGGCCTTCGCCTTCGACCGGCTGCCCGGGCAGGTGACGATCGGAGGCGCCAACATCACCGTGGTCCTGGGGGTGGTCTTCGCCTTCGCGGTCTCCGCGCTCTTCGGCTGGGTCAACGACGCGGCGTTGTGGAAGCCGCTGCGCAGCCGCGGCACCGGCGTGATCGCGATGATGATCGTGAGCATCGGCCTGTCGATCTTCCTGCGCAACGTCTACCAGTACTTCTCCGGCGCGCAGAGCCGCAACTACTCGCAGTACTCCGCGGTCACGCCGTGGGAGATCGGGCCGCTGCTGGTGACCCCGAAGGAGGTCGTGGTCTTCCTGGTCGCCATGGCCGCCCTGGTCGGCAGCACCGCCCTGCTGCAGTACACGCGGATCGGCAAGGCCACCCGCGCGGTCGCCGACAACCCGGCGCTGTCCGCCTCCACCGGCATCAACGTGGAGCGGGTCATCTCGATCGTGTGGATCGGCGGCGCCGCTCTGGCCGGACTCGCGGGTGCCCTGCTGGGGCTCACCCAGGGGTTCGACTACCAGATCGGCTTCAAGCTCCTGCTGCTCGTGTTCGCTGCGGTGGTCCTCGGTGGCCTCGGCACGATCTGGGGCGCCATCGTCGGCGCCTTCATCATCGGACTCTTCACCGAGCTCACGACGCTGTTCGTGCCGGCCGAGTTCAAGTTCGTGGGCGCACTGCTGGTGCTGATCGTGGTGCTGCTCATCCGACCGCAGGGGCTGCTCGGCAAGGCCCAGCGGGTCGGCTGAGGAAAGGACGACGACATGGACTTCGTAACGATCCTGGGCGACTCGCTCCAGCAGGCGCTCGGCCCCACGGCAGTGATCTACTGCCTCGCGGCCATCGGCCTCAACGTGCACTTCGGCTACACCGGACTGCTCAACTTCGGACAGGCCGGCTTCATGATGGTCGCCGGCTACTCGATCGCCGCCGCGGTCACCGTCTTCTCCACGTCGCTGTGGGCCGGCGTCGTCGTCGGTCTCCTGCTCGCGGTGGTGCTGGCGCTGCTGCTCGGCGTACCGACCCTGCGGCTGCGGGCGGACTACCTCGCGATCGTCACGATCGCGTCGGCCGAGATCATCCGGCAGACCGTCAGCGCCGCCTCCTTCTCCGACACCTTCGGCGGACAGGACGGCGTCACCGACTTCATCAGCGGCTTCCGGGCGGTCAACCCCTACACCACCTCCTTCGACCTCGGCATCGTCGAGTGGAGCGCGTACGACGCGTGGGTGATGACCGTGGGCTGGGCCCTGGTGGCCCTGTCCTGCCTCGTGGTCTGGGCGCTGATGCGCAGCCCGTGGGGCCGGGTGCTCAAGTCGATCCGCGAGGACGAGGACGCCGTGCGCTCGCTCGGCAAGAACGTCTACTCCTACAAGATGCAGTCCCTGGTCATCGGCGGCGTCTTCGGCGCCCTGGCCGGCTTCATGGTGGCGCTGCGCTCCGCGGCCGTCGGCCCGTCGTTCTTCGCGACCGACGTGACCTTCTTCGCCTACACGGTGCTGCTGATCGGTGGTGCGGCACGGGTCCTGGGCCCGGTCGCCGGCGCGATCATCTTCTGGTTCCTCATCACGGGGCTGGGCACCTTCTTCAACCAGGCCACCCGGGGCGCCGACCCGCTCATCCCGACCTGGATCATGGACTCGCAGCAGGCCAGCCTGATGCGCTTCATCTTCCTCGGGCTCGGGTTGATGCTGTTGATGATCTTCCGACCACAAGGGATCTTCGGAGACCGAAGGGAGCTGGCCATCGATGCCCGCTGACGTGACCACCTCCAGCCCCGACGCCGGACGGGACCCCGCTCCCGCGGACACCGTCACCGGTGTCGACATCTCGGCCGCGCGCGCCGCGCTGCGGTCCGTGGAGCGCGAGCCCGGCGCCTCGAAGCCCGACCCGATCGTGGTCGCCGACAACATCGTGCGGCAGTTCGGCGGCCTCACCGCCGTCGACGTGAAGCACGTCGAGATCCAGCGCGGTGTCATCACCGCCCTGATCGGGCCCAACGGTGCCGGCAAGACGACGTTCTTCAACGTGCTGACCGGCTTCGACCGGCCCAACGAGGGCACCTGGTCCTTCAACGGGACCTCGTTGAACAAGGTGGCGGCGTACAAGGTGTCCCGGATGGGCATGGTGCGGACCTTCCAGCTCACCAAGGTCCTCTCCAAGCTCACCGTCATCGAGAACATGCGGGTCGGAGCCACCGGCCAGCGTGGCGAGGGCCTGCTCTCCGCGATGTTCGCCCCCCTCTGGCGCAGCCAGGAGGACGAGAACACCGCCAAGGCCGACAGCCTGCTCGAGCGGTTCCTGCTCATCAAGAAGCGCGAGGACTTCGCGGGATCGCTGTCCGGCGGCCAGCGCAAGCTGCTCGAGATGGCGCGCGCGCTGATGGCCGACCCCGAGCTGGTGATGCTCGACGAGCCGATGGCGGGCGTGAACCCGGCGCTGAAGCAGTCGCTGCTGGGGCACGTGAAGTCGCTGCGCGACGAGGGCCGCACCGTGCTCTTCGTCGAGCACGACATGGACATGGTCCGCGACATCTCCGACTGGGTGATCGTGATGGCCCAGGGGCAGATCGTGGCCGAGGGCCCGCCCGACTCGGTGATGAGCGACCCGCGGGTCATCGACGCCTACCTCGGGTCCCACCACGACCAGGACCTCAGCGAGGACCTGGAGGCAAAGATCCTCGCCGAGGCGCAGGCCGAGGTCGAGGTCGAGCAGGAGGACGAGAACCGTGGCTGAGACCGAGACCCCTACCGAGGACCGGAGCGTCCACGTCGCGGCCGCCGAGGGCGCCGTACTGCGGGCCGACGACCTGATCGCCGGCTACCTGCCGGGGGTCAACATCCTCAACGGCGCCGACCTCTACTGCCAGGAGGGCGAGCTGGTCGGCATCATCGGCCCCAACGGCGCGGGCAAGTCCACCCTGCTCAAGGCGCTCTTCGGGCTGGTCAAGGTCAAGACCGGGACCGTGAAGCTCAAGGGCGAGGACATCACCAACGAGCGGGCCGACCAGCTGGTGGCCAAGGGGATCGGCTTCGTGCCGCAGACCAACAACGTCTTCCCCTCGCTCACCATCCAGGAGAACCTGGAGATGGGTGTCTACCAGCGCCCCAGCCTGTTCAAGGAGCGCTTCCAGTTCGTCGGCGAGCTCTTCCCGGCCCTCCACGACCGCCGCAGCCAGCGGGCCGGCTCGCTGTCGGGTGGCGAGCGCCAGATGGTGGCCATGGGACGCGCCCTGATGATGGATCCCTCCGTGCTGCTCCTCGACGAGCCGTCCGCGGGCCTCTCCCCCGTCATGCAGGACGAGGTCTTCGTCCAGACCCGACGGATCAACCGCGCCGGCGTCTCGGTGATCATGGTCGAGCAGAACGCCGCCCGCTGCCTGCAGATCAGTGACCGTGGCTACGTCCTCGACCAGGGCCGCAACGCCTACACCGGCACCGGCCGTGACCTCGCCAAGGACCCCAAGGTCATCGAGCTCTACCTCGGGACGCTCGGCAAGGACTGAGGAGTGTGTGCGGGGTTGCATGAATCCCCGGCCAGCCACCGAAACCTCCGCTCCCCGGGCAGTGCAGCTGCCTAGGGAGCGGGGGTTCCGCTCCCTAGGTGTGACCCGCGCGCTCCAGCCGGCGCAGCACCATCTCGGTCCGTCCCGTGAACGGGTGGTTCAGCCTCGCGGCATAGCGCGTCCTCACCTGGTACCAGGCTCGTGTGGCCGTGCTCGAGCAGGTGAGCGACGACCCTGACGGCGGTGTCGACGTCCGCCACGGTGGTGATGTCGACGTCCGTGCGCGTCGCGCTGGTCACCCAGACGTCGGCCTCAGCGTCACGTCGTGCGGCAGCAGCACACCCTGGTGCTGACGTACCCCGGCCTCGACCCGGCCCGCTCGCTCGTCGCGCCGGGTCACGTCCACGCGTGCGAGGTCGAGCAGGTGGGCAGGCCCGTCGTACTCCGGCACCGCGGAGGCGTGGCTGAGGACCACCTGCGTGCGCGCCTGGCGTACGACGGCCCGCGCGAGCAGCATGTGCTTTCCACCGAGCGGCAGCGCGCGCCACAGCCCGCCGTCGCAGTAGGCGCCGTGTCGGAGCCGGTGCCACGTCCCGTCGCGCACCTGCCGTCCGATGTCGCGGTCGGTGAGCCCGTCGGCGATGGCCTCCATGCGCAGGATCACGGAGCCGAGGGTCGGTCGTGTCGTCGTGGACGTCATGACCGGAACGGTGCCCACCCAGGTGCTCCGGCGAACCCGTCCGTGATCGGCTGTGGAGAGCGGCGCCGCCTCGTGCCCCTGGGTGGGGCTGCGGCTGCTGCATGAATCCCCGGTGAACCCGGCAAACCTCCGCTTCCCGGGCATTGCACCGCCTTGGAAGCGGCGGCTTCGTCGCACAGCCGGGGATTCCGACACCCCCCACCACGGACGTGCAGGAGCCCCCGGCCGCGTGGCCGGGGGCTCCTGGGTGAGCGAGGTGGTGCTAGACGAGCTGGATCACTCGACGAGGCCGGAGACCGTGTCGACCTGCTCGTACGTGTTCTGCGTGTACTCGTTGATCCCGATGGTGCCCGACGCCGGCGAGCCGGTGTCGTTCATGTCGGTCGGACCGCTGGCGCCCTCGTAGTCGATGTCCTCGCCGTCCGCGAGCAGGCCCGCGCACTCCTCGAACGTCGAGCACTGGGTGCCCTCCTTGGTGACGTTGATGATCTCGGCACCGATGGCCTCACCGTTGTCGCTGTCAGCGGCGATGGCGGCCAGGCCGATGATCATCGCGGCGTCGTAGGACTGCGGCCCGTAGCTGAAGTCCTTCAGCTTGGGGTCGATCTCGAGCAGCCGGTCGTTGAAGGCCGGGTCGGGGTCGCCGGACACCGGGAGGGTGCCCTTGACGCCGGTGAGGTCGAACTTCTCGTCGGAGTAGTCCGCGAGGTTGCCGTCCACGAAGTAGATCTGGATGTCCTGCGGGCCGATCCCCTTGGCGATCAGCTGCGGGATGATCTTCGTGGTCTCCTCGAAGGCGACGAGGACGAGCGCGTCGGGCTTGGCCGCCGCGATCTTGTTGACCTCGGCGGTGTAGTTCTGCGCGTCGGCGGAGTACAGGACGAACTCGGCGACGTTGGCGCCCTTCTCGCCCAGCGTCGTCTGGACCTGCTCGGCCAGACCCTCGCCGTAGAAGTCCTGGCGGGCCATGACGGCGACGTTGGAGAAGCCGTCCTCGACTGCCAGGTTGCCCAGGACCGAGCCCTGGAGGGCGTCGGACGGCGCGGTACGGAAGTACAGGCCGTTGTCGTCGTAGGTGTCGAAGCCCGCAGCGGTGTTGGCCGGGGAGAAGTGCACGACGCCAGCGCCGGTGATCTTGTCGATCACCGAGACGGACACACCGGACGCGGCGGCGCCGATGACGGCGTCGACGTCCTGGTTGAACAGCTTGTCGACCTCGGCGCCCGCGATGTCGGGGGTGCCGTCACCGGAGTCGGCGTCGATGTTGGCGACGTCCTGGCCGAGGACGCCACCGGCGGCGTTCATCTCCTCGACGGCGAGCTTGACGCCCGCGAACTCCGGGGGACCGAGGAACGCGAGGTCACCGGTCTGCGGGAGCAGGTTGCCGATGGTCAGGGTTCCGTCACCGGCGGGGGCCTCGCCTGAGGACGAGCTCTCTTCATCGGTCGGGGTCGCGGTCGGCTCGTCCTCGCCGCCACCGCACGCGGTGAGGACGAGAGTGGCTGCTGCGAGTACTGCCCCGAGGCGGGCGGCACGGGTAGTGCGGATCATGAGGCCTCCGGCTCACTAGACAAAACTCCGGGCTGACGCCCGGACATGGGTGCTTGCTGCGGCCTGAACGTATCGTCGCCGGAACGTGATTGGGAGCACTTCCATGTAACGGTCGTGACCGTTGCAGATTCGTGACCTTTGCCGGATCGGGCCGGATCGGGCCGGATCGCGCCGGATCAGGCGTCGCCGCGCATCTCCGGACCGTGGTCGACCACGCCCTGGGCCACCTCGCGCATCGACAGCCGCAGGTCCATGGCCGTCTTCTGGATCCAGCGGAAGGCCTCGGGCTCGCCCAGGCCGAGCCGCTCCTGCAGCACCGACTTGGCCCGGTCGACCGCCTTGCGGGTCTCCAGGCGTTCGTGCAGGTCGGCCACCTCGCGCTCGAGCGCGTCGACCTCGGCGAAGCGGCTGACCGCCATCTCGATCGCCGGCACCAGGTCGGCGGCCGAGAACGGCTTGACCAGGTAGGCCATCGCACCGGCGTCGCGGGCGCGCTCGACGAGCTCGCGCTGCGAGAAGGCGGTGAGGATGACGACGGGCGCGATCCGTCGGGCCGCGATCCGCTCCGCCGCTGCGATCCCGTCGAGGACCGGCATCTTGACGTCGAGGATGACCAGGTCGGGGCGGTGCTCCTCGGCCAGCTCGACGGCACGCGCGCCGTCGCCGGCCTCCCCGACGACCTCGTAGCCCTGCTCGACGAGCATCTCCGCAAGGTCCATCCGGATCAGCGCCTCGTCCTCGGCGATGACGACGCGGCGTACGACGGGGGCGGGCTGGTGCGGCTGCTCGGAGGTGGAGGTCGTCACACCCGCAGGTTACCGAGCGGCTCCCGCGACCCGGACATCCACGAGCGCCGGCCGGGAAGGGGCGGCGTACCGCTCGAGGCAGAACAGCTCGACCTCCTGGCGCTCCACCCGCAGCCGCGAGAGCGCCGTCGTGGCGTTGCGCGCATTGTCCAGCGATCGCTCGTGACTGCGCCTCGCCCAGCGTCCGATCCAGCCCATCCGCCACACCTCCCTGGATTAAGTAGAGTGAGTGACTAGACTTTAGCCGGTCGTCGGCAGGATGCAACCCCTCCGCTAATCTGTGCGCGCCCCAGCCCCGGTAGTCCAACGGCAGAGACACGGTGCTCAAACCACCGCCAGTGTGGGTTCGAATCCCACCCGGGGCACGTTGTCGGCGGTGACGCCGATGATCGCACCATGTACGACGCCCGCAGCCGCACGCATGCGCTCGGACTCCTGTCCGATCGTGCTCGAGCCCTGGCAACGACAGGTGGTCGAGGCGCACCCCGGTCCCTTCCTGCGCGGCCTCGTCCACTCCGACGGCTGCCGGGTGAAGAACTGGGCCCGACGCCCGGTGACGGGCCGGCTGAAACGCTACGACTACCCGCGGTGGCAGTTCACCGACTACTCGGCGGACATCCGCCAGCCGTGCTGCTGGGCCCTGGACCTCGCGGACGTGGCGTGGCGCCAGTCGAGCAGCACCACCATCAGCGTCTCGCGGCGCGAGGCCGTGGCCCGGCTCGACGGGCTCATCGGTGAGAAGTCGTGAGGGTCAGCGAGCCCCGCCGCGGTACGCCGGCGCCAGCTCGTTGATCGCGTCACCCATCCGGTGGATGCGCAGCGCGTTGGTGGAGCCGGGGATGCCCGGAGGACTGCCGGCGATGATGACGACGAGGTCGCCCTCCTCGACCCGGCCGATCTTGAGCAGCTGCTCGTCGACCTGGCGGACCATCTCGTCGGTGTGCTCGACGGGGTCGGTCTTGAAGGTCTCCACGCCCCAGGTCATCGCGAGCTGGCAGCGGACCTTGTCCTCGGGGGTGAAGGCCAGGACCGGGACGGTGCCGCGGTAGCGCGAGAGGCGGCGGGCGGAGTCGCCGGACTGGGTGAAGGCGACGAGGTACTTCGCGTCGGTCCGCTCGGCGACCTCGGCGGCGGCCTTGGCGATGATGCCGCCGGTGGTCCGGGGCTGCCACTCGATGGCCGCCATCCGGCGCGGGTCGTACTCCTCCACCTGCTGCACGATCCGGCGCATCGTGCGCACCGCCTCGAGGGGGTACTCCCCCACGCTGGTCTCGCCCGAGAGCATCACGGCGTCGGCGCCGTCGAGCACGGCGTTCGCGACGTCGGAGGCCTCCGCACGCGTCGGCGCGGGGTTGGTGATCATCGACTCGAGCATCTGGGTCGCCACGATCACCGGCTTGGCGTTGCGGCGCGCCTTCTCGACCATCCGCTTCTGCAGCAGCGGGACCTGCTCGAGCGGGCACTCCACGCCGAGGTCACCGCGGGCGACCATGATCGCGTCGAAGGCATCGACGATCTCGTCGAGGTTGTCGATGGCCTGGGGCTTCTCGATCTTGGCGACGAGGGGCAGGCGCAGCCCCTCCTCGTCCATGATCTCGTGCGCCCGGTCGACGTCGGACGCCTGCCGCACGAACGACAGCGCCACGAAGTCGACCGACATCCGCAGCGCCCACCGCAGGTCGGCCTCGTCCTTCTCCGACATCGCGGGCACGCTGACGGCCACACCGGGGAGGTTGATGCCCTTGTGGTCGCTGACGGTGCCCCCGACCATCACCTCGGTCTCGACGTCCTGCTCGCCGACCGCGGTCACCCGCAGCCGGATCTTGCCGTCGTCGATGAGGATCTGGTCGCCCTCTTCCACGTCGTCGGGGAGACCCTTGTACGTCGTGCCGCAGACCTGGGCATCGCCCGCCACGTCCCGGGTGGTGATCGTGAAGCTCGCCCCCTTGGCCAGCTCGACAGGACCGTCGGCGAAGGTCTCGAGCCGGATCTTGGGTCCCTGGAGGTCCGCGAGGATCGCGACCCCGTGACCCGACTCGTCGGCCGCCTTGCGGACCCACCGGTAGGCGTTCTCGTGGTCGGCGTGCGTGCCGTGGCTCATGTTGAGCCGGGCGACCGACATGCCGGCGTCGATCAACTCCCGGACGAGCTCCTGGGAGCCGGTTGCAGGACCGAGGGTGCAGACGATCTTCGACGTAGCCACGTCACCACCCTAGCGAGCATTCGATCGATCAAACAACGAGTGGACGCTCCGTGGGCGGGATCGGCGCGGGCAGGTTCGTGCGCCCGGTCAGGAACCGGTCGACCGACGCTGCGGCAGCCCGTCCCTCGGCGATCGCCCAGACGATCAGGGACTGCCCGCGGCCGGCGTCGCCGGCCACGAACACGCCCGGCACCGAGCTGGCGTAGTCGTCGTCGCGCACGATGTTGCCCCGGTCGTCGAGGTCGACGCCGAGCTGCTCGACCAGCCCGTCCTGCTGGGGGCCGGTGAACCCCATCGCGAGCAGCACGAGCTCGGCAGGGATCTCCCGCTCCGTGCCCTCGACCGGCTGGAACTTCGCGTCGACCTCCACCAGCCGCAGGGCGCGGACCCGGCCGTCCTCGTCACCGAGGAACTCCTGGGTGGAGACGGAGTAGACCCGCTCGCCGCCCTCCTCGTGCGCCGAGGAGACCCGGTAGAGCATCGGGTACGTCGGCCACGGCTGGCCGTCCGGACGTGCCTCACCGGGCCGGGACATGATCTCCAGCTGGGTGATGGACGCCGCGCCGTGCCGGGTGGAGGTGCCGAGGCAGTCCGCCCCGGTGTCGCCACCGCCGATGATCACGACGTGCTTGCCGTCGGCGCGGATCTGGTCCGTGACCTCCTCGCCCAGCGAGGCGCGGTTGGACTGGGGCAGGAACTCCATCGCCTGGTGGATGCCGGCCAGCTCGCGGCCCGGGATCGGCAGCTCGCGACCGAGCGTGGAACCGACCGCGAGGACGACCGCGTCGTACCGGTCACGGAGGCGCTCCGCGGTCAGGTCGGCGGACCCGACGTCGACGCCGGCACGGAAGACCGTGCCCTCGCGTCGCATCTGGTCGAGGCGGCGGTCGAGGTGCTTCTTCTCCATCTTGAACTCGGGGATGCCGAAGCGCAGCAGCCCGCCGATCTTGTCGGCCCGCTCGTAGACGGCGACCGTGTGACCGGCGCGGGTGAGCTGCTGCGCCGTCGCGAGGCCGGCCGGGCCGGACCCGATCACCGCGACGGTGCGGCCCGAGAGCCACTCGGGAGGCTGCGGACGGACGGCGCGCGACTCCCACGCCCGGTCGATGATCGCGACCTCGACGTTCTTGATCGTGACCGGGTCCTGGTTGATGCCGAGCACGCAGGACGTCTCGCAGGGCGCCGGGCACAGCCGGCCGGTGAACTCGGGGAAGTTGTTGGTCGCGTGGAGCCGCTCGATCGCGCCGTCCCAGTCGTCACGCCAGACCAGGTCGTTCCACTCCGGGATGATGTTGCCCAACGGGCAGCCCTGGTGGCAGAACGGGATGCCGCAGTCCATGCAGCGTCCGGCCTGGGTGTTGATGATCGGCAGCAGCGCGCGGCCGACGCCGTCGGGGTAGACCTCGTCCCAGTCCTGCACCCGCTCCTCCACGGGCCGCCGGGTGGCGACCTCGCGGCCGTTCTTCAGGAATCCCTTGGGGTCAGCCATGAAGCACCTCCATGATGCGCGCGTCGGTCTGCTTCTCGTCGAGGCCCTCGCTGGCCGCCTCCTCGCGTACGGCGAGCACGCGGGCGAAGTCGCTCGGCATCACGGTCGTGAACCGCTCGACCGCCGCGGGCCAGTCGGCCAGCAGCCCGGCCGCGACCTCCGAGCCGGTCTCCTCGCCGAAGCGGCGGACGATCTCCTCGAGCTCGTCGGCCTTGTCGCCCACCGGCATCAGCTCGACGAGCTCGTGGTTCACCCGGAACTCCTTGAGGTCGAGCACGAAGGCGTAGCCACCCGACATGCCGGCCGCGAAGTTGCGGCCGGTCTTGCCGAGCACGACCACCCGGCCACCGGTCATGTACTCGCAGCCGTGGTCGCCCACGCCCTCGGTCACGACCGTCGCCCCGCTGTTGCGCACGCAGCACCGCTCCCCCACGCCGCCGCGCAGGAAGATCTCCCCGGACGTGGCGCCGTAGGCGATCGTGTTGCCGGCGATGATCTGCTCGTGGGACCGGAACGACGCCGCCCGGTCGGGACGGACCACGATCCGGCCCCCGGAGAGGCCCTTGCCGACGTAGTCGTTCGCGTCGCCCTCGAGCCGCAGCGTGACGCCGCGCGGCAGGAACGCACCGAAGGACTGGCCGGCCGAGCCGGTCAGGGTCAGGTCGATGGTGCCCTCGGGCAGGCCCTCGCCCCGGTAGCGCTTGGTGACCTCGTGCCCGAGCATCGTCCCGACGGTGCGGTGGACGTTGCGGACCTCCACCTGGCCGCGGACCGGCTCCCCGGACTCGAGCGCAGCGGCGGAGATCTCGATCAGCTCGTTGTCCAGCGCCTTGTCGAGCCCGTGGTCCTGACGACCCGTGCAGCGCAGGTCCTGGTCCTCGAACTGGCCGAACTCCCCGTGGGCCGAGGCCTGGTGGAGGATCGGCGAGAGGTCGAGGCCGGCGGCCTTCCAGTGGTCCACGGCGCGCTCGACGTCGAGCGTGCCGACGCGTCCGATCGCCTCGTCGAGGGTGCGGAATCCGAGCTCGGCGAGCAGCTCGCGCACCTCCTCCGCGATGTACTCGAAGAAGGTGACGACGTACTCGGCCTTGCCGGAGTACCGCTCGCGCAGCACAGGATTCTGGGTGGCGACGCCGACCGGGCAGGTGTCGAGGTGGCAGACCCGCATCATGATGCAGCCCGAGACCACCAGCGGCGCCGAGGCGAACCCGAACTCCTCGGCCCCGAGCAGCGCGGCGATCACGACGTCGCGACCGGTCTTGAGCTGGCCGTCGGTCTGGACGACGATCCGGTCGCGCAGGCCGTTGAGCAGCAGCGTCTGCTGGGTCTCGGCGAGGCCGAGCTCCCACGGGCCGCCGGCGTGCTTCAGCGAGGTCAGCGGGGCGGCGCCCGTTCCTCCGTCGTGGCCCGAGATCAGGACCACGTCGGCGTGCGCCTTCGAGACACCGGCAGCGACCGTGCCGACGCCCACCTCGGAGACCAGCTTCACGTGGACGCGCGCCGAGGGGTTGGCGTTCTTCAGGTCGTGGATGAGCTGGGCGAGGTCCTCGATCGAGTAGATGTCGTGGTGCGGCGGCGGGCTGATGAGGCCAACGCCCGGCGTGGAGTGCCGGGTCTTGGCCACCCACGGGTAGACCTTGTTGCCGGGCAGCTGGCCGCCCTCGCCGGGCTTGGCCCCCTGCGCCATCTTGATCTGGATGTCGTCGGCGTTGGTGAGGTACTCGGACGTCACGCCGAAGCGTCCCGACGCGACCTGCTTGATCGAGCTGCGGCGCTCGGGGTCGTGCAGCCGGTCGGCGTCCTCGCCGCCCTCACCGGTGTTGGACTTGCCGCCGAGCCGGTTCATCGCGATCGCGAGCGTCTCGTGCGCCTCCTGGCTGATCGAGCCGTAGGACATGGCGCCGGTGGAGAAGCGCTTGACGATCTCCGAGACCGGCTCGACCTCGTCGATGGGGACCGAGGGCCGCTCGTCCTGCTTGAAGCGGAAGAGCCCACGCAGCGTCATCAACCGCTCGGACTGCTCGTCGACGCGGCTGGTGTACTGCTTGAACACGTCGTACTTGCCGGACCTCGTGGCGTGCTGGAGCCGGAAGACGGTCTCGGGGTCGAACAGGTGGGGCTCGCCCTCGCGGCGCCACTGGTACTCCCCGCCGATCTTCAGCGCCCGGTGGGCCGGGGCGATGCCGGAGAGGGGGTAGGCGACCGCGTGGCGGCGCGCCACCTCCTCGGCGATGGTGTCGAGCTCGATGCCGCCGAGCTTGGAGGTGGTGCCGGTGAAGTACCTGTCGACCACGGCCTGCGAGAGGCCGACGGCCTCGAAGATCTGGGCACCGGTGTACGACGCCACGGTCGAGACGCCCATCTTGGACATCACCTTCAGCACGCCCTTGCCCAGGGCCTTCACCAGGTTGGCGACGGCCTGCTCCGGCTCCGCCTTGACGTAGTAGGCGTCGCGGGCGAGGTCCTCGACGCTCTCCATCGCGAGGTAGGGGTTGACCGCGGCGGCGCCGTAGCCGATGAGCAGCGCGACGTGGTGGACCTCGCGCACGTCTCCCGCCTCGACGAGCAGCCCCACCTGGGTCCGGGTCTTCTCGCGCACCAGGTGGTGGTGGATCGCACCGGTGAGCAGCAACGACGGGATCGGCGCCTTCTCCTGGGTGGAGTGCCGGTCGGAGAGCACGATCACCCGTGCGCCCTCGGCGATCGCCGTGGAGACCTCGCCGCACAGCTCGTCGATGCGCGCGGCCAGCGCCGCCCCGCCACCCTCCACGTCGTAGAGCCCGCGGACGACGTGGGTGATGAAGCCCGGCATGTCGCCGTCACGGTTGATGTGGCGGATCTTGGCGAGGTCGTCGTTCGAGATGACCGGGAACGGGAGCACGACCTGGCGGCACGAGGCCGGGGCCGGCTCGAGCAGGTTGGCCTCGGGTCCGATGGTGCCGGACAACGAGGTCACCAGCTCCTCGCGGATCGCGTCGAGCGGCGGGTTGGTGACCTGGGCGAACAGCTGGGTGAAGTAGTCGAACAGCAGCCGAGGCTTCTCGCTGAGCGCCGCGACCGGGGTGTCGGTGCCCATCGAGCCCAGCGGCTCGCCGCCGGTGTTGGCCATCGGGGTCAGCAGGACCCGCAGCTCCTCCTCGGTGTAGCCGAAGATCTGCTGGCGGCGCGTGACAGAGGCGTGGGTGTGGATGATGTGCTCGCGGTCGGGGATGTCGTCGAGGTGCACCTGGCCGGCGTGCAGCCACTCGTCGTAGGGGTGCTCGGCCGCGAGCTCCGTCTTGATCTCCTCGTCCTCGATGATCCGGTGCTCGTCGGTGTCGACCAGGAACATCCGGCCCGGCTGGAGCCGGCCCTTGCGGACCACGCTGGCGGGGTCGAGGTCGAGCACGCCGACCTCGGAGGCCAGCACGACCAGGCCGTCGTCGGTCACCCAGTAGCGCGACGGACGCAGCCCGTTGCGGTCGAGCACGGCGCCGATCTGGGTGCCGTCGGTGAACACGACGCAGGCGGGACCGTCCCACGGCTCCATCATCGAGGAGTGGAACTCGTAGAAGGCGCGGCGCTTCGCGTCCATCTCGCCGTGGTTCTCCCACGCCTCGGGGATCATCATCAGCACCGAGTGGGGCAGGGAGCGGCCGCCCATGTGCAGCAGCTCGAGCACCTCGTCGAAGGACGCGGAGTCCGAGGCGCCGGACGTGCAGACCGGGTAGAGCCGCTCGATCTCGCCGGGGATCACGTCGGACTCGAGCAGCGCCTCGCGGGCCCGCATCCAGTTGCGGTTGCCCATCACGGTGTTGATCTCGCCGTTGTGGGCGATGAACCGGAACGGGTGGGCCAGCGGCCAGCTCGGGAAGGTGTTGGTCGAGAAGCGGGAGTGGACCACGGCCATCGCCGAGGCGACCCGCTCGTCGACGAGGTCGGGGAAGAACTGGGCGAGCTGCTCGGTCGTGAGCATGCCCTTGTAGGACAGGGTCCGGGTCGACAGCGACGGGAAGTAGGCGTCCGTCTCCTTCTCGGCACGCTTGCGCAGGCAGAAGGCCTGCCGCTCCAGCGCCATCCCGGCCACCCGGGCACCCGCACCGGCGACGAAGAGCTGGCTGAAGGTCGGCATCACGCTGCGCGCGGTCGCCCCGAGCACGTCGGGGCTGGTGGGGACCTCGCGCCAGCCGAGCACGGCCAGCCCCTCCTCGCTCGCGAGCTCCTCGATCCGGGCCCGGGACTTGGCGACGTTCTCCGGGTCGCCGGGGAGGAACGCGGTGCCCACGGCGTACGACCCGACGAGCGGGAGCTCGAAGCCGGCCACCGCGCGCAGGAACGCGTCGGGGACCTGCATCAGGATGCCGGCACCGTCACCGGAGTTGACCTCGGCGCCCGCGGCCCCGCGGTGGTCGAGGTTGCGCAGGGCGGTGAGCGCCTTGGCCACGATGTCGTGGCTGGGCTCGCCGGTGAGGGTCGCGACGAACGCCACGCCGCACGCGTCGTGCTCGTGGCGGGGGTCGTAGAGGCCTTGGGGCGGCGGGAACGCGTGCGTCGACACCAGGTGTTCTCCCGTCGTCTCGCCGTCGTCACCAGGGGTTGGACAGGCGTAGCGGAGCGTGCAAGAGCTGAGCAGGGGACGACGTTGGCCCGAGCGGCTGGCTCACGCTATCACTCGGTGGAGGGGGTCTCCCGGGTGTCTCTCGCCCCTTGGTCGACGTCCGGGTCGACGTCCTCGAGGCCGTCCTCGGCGTGGTCCTCGGCGTCGTCCTGGTCGGCCTCGGGCTCGGGGTCGCGGACGACCTCCTCGCGACCCGGGTGGCGGCGCGCCGAGACCAAGAAGTACGCCGCGGCGAGCACGAACAGCACGATCGAGGTCCACACGTTGAGCCGGAGGCCGAAGACGTCGTCCATCTGGACCTGGTCGATCCGGAGGTACTCGATCCAGCCGCGGCCCAGCGTGTAGGTCATGACGTACAGCGCCACGACCCGGCCGTGGCCGAGCCGGAAGCGGCGGTCGGCCCAGATCACGACAGCGAACGCCGCGAGGTTCCACCCGAACTCGTAGAGGAACGTCGGGTGGAAGGTCGCGACGTCGAGGTAGCCGACCGGCCGGTGGGCGAGGTCGATCTCGAGCGCCCACGGCAGGTCGGTGGGGGCCCCGAAGAGCTCCTGGTTGAACCAGTTGCCCCAGCGGCCCAGCGCCTGGGCCACCAGGACCCCGGGGGCGATCGCGTCCAGCAGCGGCAGCACCCGGATGCCCTTGCGCCGGGCGCCGATCAGGACGCCGACGGCCCCGAGGGCGACGGCACCCCAGATGCCGAGGCCACCGCGCCAGACGTAGAGGGCGGTGACGGGGTTGCGGTCCTCGCCGAAGTAGAGCTGGTAGTCGGTGATCACGTGGTAGAGCCGGCCGCCGACGAGCCCGAACGGGATCGCCCACAGCGCGAGGTCGGAGACCTCGCCCTGACGCCCGCCGCGGGCGATCCAGCGTCGCTCGCCGATCCAGATCGCGGCCACGATGCCCGCGATGATCGAGAGGGCATAGCCGCGCAGCGGCACCGGCCCGAGGTACCAGACGCCCTGGCTCGGGCTCGGGATCGTCTGCAGGATCTCGGGCAGGATCATCACGCGTCCCCCAGGAGCAGGTGGATGTCGGAGGCGAACTCGCTGGCCGAGGTGCCCTCGGTCCAGACGATGGGTGCCCGGTCGTTGCCGTCGATGCCGATCACCTGGGTGCTGTGGGTGACCTCGTAGCCGCCGCTGGGGAGCTTCTTCCCCTTCTCGACGGCCACCCCGAGGTCGTTGCCGAGGTCGGTGATGGCATCGAGGTCGCCGGTCAGGCCGACGAAGGAGGGGTCGAACCGGTCGAGCCAGGTCCGGATCACCTGCTCGTCGTCGCGGGCGGGGTCGGTGGTCACGAACACGACCTCGACCTGCTCGCGGTCGGCGTCGTCGAGCCGGGTCAGCCCCGCGGCGACGTTGGCCATCACGGTCAGGCAGATGTCGGGACAGTGGGTGTAGCCGAAGAACACCAGCGTCAGCCGGCGGTCGGTGTCGTCGACCATCGAGAAGGGTGCACCGTCGGTGTCGGTGAGCGTGGTGTCGGGGACGTCGTACGGCTCGGTCAGGACGGCGCCGCTGACCTCGTCCTCACCCGGGCCACCACCGCAGCCGGCGAGCAGCAGCGCCGCCGCGAGCAGCCCGGCACCCAGGCTCGCCCGGAGTCGTCGCTCAGCCACCACGGACCCCACGGGCCAGGTCGGCGGTGAGCTCCGCGAGGGCGCGGCGGCCGCCGGCCCGGTCGTGGGCGTGGTCGAGCAGCACCCGGACGAAGGCCGAGCCGACGATCACCCCGTCGGCGTACGACGCCACCTCGGCGGCCTGCGCGCCGTTGCTCACGCCCAGGCCCACCGCGACCGGGAGGTCGGTGGTCGCGCGGGTGCGGGCGACCAGCGGGCCGGCCAGGTCGCTCGAGGCGTCACGGGTCCCGGTGACACCCATGACGGCGGTGGCGTAGACGAAGCCGCGGCAGGCCGCGGTCGTGAGCGCGATCCGGGCGTCGGTGGAGCTGGGGGCCACGAGGAAGACCTTGTCGAGGTCGTGGGCGTCGGCGGCGCCGATCCACTCCCGTGCCGAGTCGGGGGTCAGGTCGGGCGTGATCAGGCCCGCTCCCCCGGCGTCGGCGAGGTCCTGGGCGAACCGCGGGACGCCGTAGCGCTCCACGGGGTTCCAGTAGGTCATCACCACGGCGGGGGTGCCGGTCGCGGCGACCGCCTCGACGGTGCGCATCACGTCGCGGGTGCGGACCCCACCCTCGAGCGCCTGCTGGGCGGCCGCCTGGATCGTGGGGCCGTCCATCACCGGGTCGGTGTAGGGGAAGCCGACCTCGATGACGTCGCAGCCGGAGTCGACCATCACCTGCAGCGCCTCGACACCGCCGGCGACGTCGGGGAAGCCGGCCGGGAGGTAGCCGACCAGGGCGGCGCGGTCCTCCGCCCGGGCACGGTCGAAGGCGGTGCGGACCGAGCCCGGCCCCGGGCTCGCGCTCACTGGTCCTTCCCCAGGCCGAACCACTCCATCGCGGTCTCCATGTCCTTGTCGCCGCGGCCCGAGAGGTTGACCAGGACCAGGCCGTCCGGGCCGAGCTCGCGGGCGAGGTCGTAGGCACCGTGAGAGGGCGTGGGCCGACTCGACCGCGGCGATGATGCCCTCCTTGCGAGCGAGCAGCGCCAGCGCGTCCATCGCCTCGGTGTCGGTGACCGGGGTGTAGTCGGCGCGTCCGGACTTGGCGAGGTGGGCGTGCTGGGGGCCGACGCCGGGGTAGTCGAGACCGGCGGAGATCGAGTGGGACTCGATGGTCTGGCCGTCCTCGTCCTGCAGCACGAAGGTGCGGGCGCCGTGCAGCACGCCGCTCTCCCCCGCCGCGATCGTCGCCGCGTGGCGACCGGTCTCGAACCCGTCGCCCCCGGCCTCGAAGCCGTGGATGGCCACCTCGCGGTCGTCGAGGAAGGCGCTGAACAGCCCGATCGCGTTGGAGCCGCCACCGACGCAGGCGGCCACGGCGTCGGGCAGCCGGCCGGTGAGCTCGAGGCACTGGGCCCGGGCCTCGTCGCCGATGCCGCGGGTGAAGTCGCGCACCATGCTCGGGAACGGGTGGGGACCCGCGGCCGTGCCGAAGAGGTAGGCGGTGTGGTCGACGCTGGCGACCCAGTCGCGCAGCGCCTCGTTGATGGCGTCCTTGAGGGTGGCGCTGCCGGACTCGACCGGGACGACGGTGGCGCCGAGCAGCTGCATGCGGGCGACGTTGAGCGCCTGGCGCCGGGTGTCGACGGCGCCCATGTAGACGGTGCAGTCGAGCCCGAAGTACGCCGCCGCGGTCGCCGAGGCGACACCGTGCTGGCCGGCACCGGTCTCCGCGATCACCCGCTGCTTGCCCATCCGCTTGGTCAGCAGCGCCTGGCCGAGCACGTTGCGGATCTTGTGGGCACCGGTGTGGTTGAGGTCCTCGCGCTTGAGCAGGATCCGGGCGCCGCCGAGGTGCTCGGTCAGCCGGGCCGCGTCGTACAACGGGCTGGGAACGTTGGCGTAGTCGCGCAGGATCGCGTCGAAGTCGGCGTTGAACGTCGTCGTCGGCGCGTGCGTCCTTCCACGCCGCGGTCAGCTCGTCGAGCGCCGCGACGAGGGCCTCGGGCATGAAGCGGCCGCCGAAGTCACCGAACCAGCCCGCCGCGTCGGCGTCCCAGCTCGTCGGGTCCGTCCGTGCCCATCCGGTCCGTGGGGCCTGTCGTGGGGCCTGTCGTGGGGCGCGCGGTCATCGCGTCACTCCCGTCATCGTGCGGACTGCCTGTGCCGGCTCGCCGTCGCGGACCAGCGCCTCGCCGACGAGGACCGCGCGGGCGCCCTCGGCGACGAAGCGGCGTACGTCGTCGACGCCGGTGATCCCGGACTCCGCCACCAGCACCCGGTCGTCGGGGACCAGGGGCGCCAGCCGGGCGAAGGTGGCCGGGTCGACCGCCAAGGTCTTGAGGTTGCGGGCGTTCACGCCCACGAGCTCGGCACCCAGCGTCACCGCCCGCTCGGTCTCGGGCTCGTCGTGGACCTCGACCAGCACCGCCATGCCGAGCTCGCGCGCCTGGTCGTGGAGCCGGTGCAGCTGGTCGTCGTCGAGCGCGGCCACGATGAGCAGCACCAGGTCGGCACCGGCGGCGCGGGCCTCCAGCACCTGGTAGGGCTCGACCATGAAGTCCTTGCGGAGCAGGGGTACGTCGACGGCCGCCCGGACGGCGCGCAGGTCGGCGAGGCTGCCGCCGAAACGGCGCTCCTCGGTGAGGACGCTGATCGCGGCGGCACCGCCCTCGGCGTACGCCTGGGCGAGCGCGGCAGGATCGGGGATGTCGGCGAGGTCGCCCTTGCTCGGGCTGCGCCGCTTCACCTCCGCGATCACGCTGGACCCGGGGGCGCGCAGGTGGGGCATCGGGTCACGCGGGGCCTCGACGTCGGCGAGGGCCGCGCGGAGCTCGCGCTCGGTGGTCTGCGAGCGCCGACGGTCGAGGTCGACACGGACCCCGGCGACGATGTCGTCGAGGACGGACATGGCCACCGACTCAGTGGTCAGAGCTGTTCAGGCCCATCTTGGCCATCACGGCGAAGACCAGCAGGGCACCGACACCGAGGGCACAGCCCACCCAGAACAGGGGCATGCTGACGGGGTCGAGCATCAGGGCGATGCCACCGACGAGGAACCCGAGCAGCGCCACCGTGACGCCGGTCCAGGCGGCCGGGGTGTTGCCGTGGTTGTCAGACATGGGGGTGCTCCTCGGGGCGGTTCGGTCGGGCCCGGCCCAGTGTAGTGAGCGGGTCACAGGGTGGGGTCGTGGCCCTCGTCCATGGACTTCCACAGGTCGTGGTGGGTGCGCTCGGCCGGCTGCTGCTCGCGGGTCGGCGCGCCCTCGCCGCCCGGGGCGTCGTAGCGGCTGCCCATCTCGGGCCAGGCGGGGAGCCACGCCACCGCCAGCGCGGTGACGGCCACCGCGACCAGGGCGGCGATCGCGGCGGCCCAGAACCAGCCGCTGGGCGTGGCCACCGCGTCCTCGGTGAGGCCGCTCTCGCGGATGGCAGCACCCACCCGCTCGGGCAGCGTGATCGCTCCGGTGACGACGGTGGCGGCGTAGCCCAGCGCGGCCAGGGCACCCAGCGTGGCGACCGCGCGACGGACCCGGCCACGGGTCACCAGCAGCACGCCCCAGCAGGCGAGCAGCACCAGGCCGAGCGCCAGGGCGAGCGGCATCTCACCGGCGGAGGCGACCGGGTCGGCGAGGGAGACCCCCTGGATCGGGTCGGCGTGGTCGGCCCCGGACTCGACCCACCACGCGTTGCTGCCCGCGACGGCGGCCAGCGCGCCCGAGCCGAGCCCGGCCAGGAGGACCGGGCCGAAGCTCCCCCGGCGGGTCACTCCCCGCCCGTCGGGTGGACCAGGTCGGCGTCGAAGCAGGTGCGGTCGCCGGTGTGGCAGGCGACGCCGTCCTGCTCGACGGAGACCAGCAGGGTGTCGCCGTCGCAGTCGAGCCGGATCTCCCGGACGTGCTGGAGGTGGCCCGAGGTCTCCCCCTTCACCCAGTACTCCTGGCGCGAGCGGGACCAGTACGTCGCGTGGCCGGTCTGCAGGGTCCGGGCGAGGGACTCGTCGTCCATCCAGCCCAGCATCAGCACCTCGCGGGTGTCGTGCTGCTGCACCACCGCCGGCACGAGGCCCTCGGCGTTGCGCTTGAGCCGGCCGGCGATGGCGGGGTCGAGGGAGGTCACCCCCTCATTGTCGCTCACGCGGGGGCGGAGCCGCTCGGGCCGCTCGGGCCGCTGCTGCCGCTCGTGCTGGCGGCCGGCGAGCGCTGGGCGACCCACGAGCGGTGGAGGCCGGCGTAGACGGAGTCGGCCTGGGTGACCAGCTCGGCGTGCGGACCGCGCTGCACGACCCGGCCGGCAGCGACCACCACGACCTCGTCGGCGTTCTCGGCGGTGGAGAGCCGGTGGGCGATGGTGACGGAGGTACGACCGCTCATCAGCCGCTCGAGGGCGCGGGCGATCCGCATCTCGAGCTGGGGGTCGACGGCACTGGTCGCCTCGTCGAGCACCAGCAGGTCGGGGTCGGCGAGGTGGGCGCGGAGCAGCGCCACGAGCTGGCGCTCCCCCGCGGAGAGCGACTCGCCGCGCTGGCCGACCTCGGTGTCGAGGCCGCGCGGCAGGCCGGCGACCCAGTCGGCGAGGCCGAGCTCCTCGGCGCTGGCCAGGATCTCGGCCTCGGTCGCCTCGAGCCGGCCGTAGCGGACGTTGGCGGTGATGGTGTCGTCGAAGAGGAAGCCCTCCTGCGGCACCAGCACCACGCTGCGCCGCAGGCTGCTGGACGCGATCTCGCGAACGTCGATCCCGTCGAGCAGCACCCGTCCGTCGCTGGGGTCCATCAACCGGGTGAGCAGCTTGGCGAAGGTCGACTTGCCCGACCCCGTCTCGCCGACGATGGCGATGCGGGTGCCGGAGTCGATGCTCATCGAGACCTCCCGCAGCACCGGCGGGCCGCCGGGGTAGGCGAAGCTGACGTCCTCGAAGGTGACGTCGACCGGTCCGCGGGGCAGCACCTCGCCGTCGGCGCCCGGGTCGACGAGGTCGGCCGGGGTCTCCAGGATGCCGATCACCCGGCGCCAGCTCGCGATGGCGTTCTGGGCGTCGGTGAGGATCTGGGTGCCCATCTGCACCGGGCCGACGAACAGCGTCACCAGGAACGCGAAGGCCAGCACCGTGCCGGAGGACAACCCGCCGGTGATGCCGAGCAGGACGCCGACCACGATCACGCCGGCGTTGGCGAGGCCGGCGGAGAGCCCGCCCAGCGAGAAGGAGACGACCGTGAACTGCTGCGCCTTGACGCTGGACGACTTGAAGCCGTCGATCGCGTCGTCGATGCGCTGCTGGGTGCGGTCCTCGACGGCGTACGCCCGGACGACCTCGGCGCCCACGACGGGCTCGGAGATCGCGGAGAGCATGACGCCGACCTGGTGGCGCACCACGGAGTAGGCCGCGGAGCAGCTTGCGCTGGAACCAGCGGATGGAGAGGAACAGCGGCGCGAACGCGACCCAGACCACGATCGTCAGCTGCCAGCTGTAGACGAGCATGATCAGCGTCGCGACCAGCATCTGGCCGACGCTGACCACGAAGATCAGGCCACCGAAGACGAGGAACTGGCTGACCTGGTCGACGTCGGTGGTGACGCGCGAGACCAGCGCGCCGCGGCGCTCGGTGTTCTGCGTGAGCAGCGGCAGGTCGTGCACGTGGCGGAACGCCTTGATCCGCAGCGTGGCGAGGCCGCGCTCGGAGGTGCGGAAGAGCCGGCTGGTCATGAGGTAGGAGGCGAGGCTGGTGATGCCGATGCCGAGCGCCGCCACGCAGCCCATCAGGACGACGAACGAGACGTCGGGGCCGCCCGGGCCGTTGATGCCGCGGTCGAGGGTCTGCTGGACCGAGATCGGGATGATCACCTGGCCGAAGGAGGCGACCACGGCGAAGACCAGGGTCAGCCCGATGCCCTCCTTGAGCTCGGGGCTGATCGCCACGCCGCGACGGATCGTCTCCATCGGCGCCATGTCCTCGCCGCTGTCGAGGTGGGTCGTGGCGGCTCCACCCTCGGTGGTGACCGTGCTCATCGGGCACCTCCCGAGTCGTGACCGGCGGGCTGGGCGGCGTGCTCCCCGGGGGTGGCGTCGACCGGGTGCTCGTAGGCGTTGACGAGCCGGGCGTAGGCCGGGCTGCGGTCGAGCAGGTCGTGGTGGGTGCCGCGGGCGGCCACGCGGCCGTCCTCGAGGTGGACGACCTCGTCGGCCAGCGCGATGGTGGCCTTGCGGTAGGCGACGACGACCAGCGTGCTGCCGCCGGTGTCGGCGCGCAGCGTGGAGAGGATCCGCGCCTCGACCTCGGGGTCGACCGCGGAGGTGGCGTCGTCGAGGACGAGCAGCCGGGGGCGGCGTACGAGAGCACGCGCCAGCGAGACCCGCTGCCGCTGGCCGCCGGACAGCGACGTCCCGCGCTCGCCGAGCTTGGTGTCGAGGCCGTGGGGCAGCGCGGCGACGAAGCCGTCCGCCTCGGCGGCCCGCAGCGCGGCCCAGACGTCCTCGTCGGGCACGTCGGTGCCGAGCGTGACGTTGCCGCGGACGGTGTCGTCGAAGAGGAAGGCGGTCTGGCCGACGACCGCGACCGACTCGGCGAGCGCGCCGTGGGCGAGCTCGCGCAGGTCGACGCCGTCGACGAGGACCTGGCCGCGGTCGGGGTCGAAGAGCCGCGTCAGCAGGTGGGTGAGGGTGCTCTTGCCGGACGCCGTGGCCCCGACCAGGGCGACCGTGCGGCCCGGGTCGACGTCGAAGGAGACGCCGTCGAGCAACGGCGCGTCGGCGTCGTAGCTGAAGCCGAGCCCGTCGACCTCCAGCCGGGCACCGCCCGCGCCGGTCGGCAGGGTGGCCGCGCCGTAGGCCATCGCGCCGGTGGCCTCGACGACCCGGCTGGTGCGGCGGAAGCCGACCACGCTGCGCGGGAACTCGCCGAGCAGCCAGCCGATCGAGCGGATCGGGAAGGAGACGATCGTCAGCAGGTAGGCGACCGTCACCACGTCGCCGGCGTCGGTGGCGCCGCTGAGCACGCGCGAGACGCCGACGCCGAGCACGACGAGCACGCCGAGGTTGGGCAGCGAGGCGAGGGTGGGGTCGAAGGCGGCGCGGATCCTCCCCGCGCGGACGTTGACGTCACGCAGCTCGTGGGCCTTGGCGCTGAAGCGGTCGGTCTCCTCGGTCTCGCGTCCCAGGGTCTTGACGACCATCGCGCCGTCGAAGGACTCGTGGGCGATCTCGCTGACCTCGGCACGCAGGCCCTGGGCGCGGGTCATCAGCGGGGAGGCGAGGCGTTGGTAGAGCAGGTTGGCGACCACCACGGCGGGGAAGACGAGCAGCCCGACCAGGGCCATCACGACGTCGGCGGCGAGCATCTGGGCGACCGCGACGACCATCATCACGACGGTGCCGACCGCCATCGGCAGCGGCGCGATCGGACCCCACGCGGCCTCGACGTCGGAGTAGGCGTTGGAGAGCAGCTGGCCGGTCGGGTGACGCTGGTGCCACTCCATGGGGAGCGAGAGGTACTGGCGGGTGACGGCGCGGCGGGTGTGGGCCTGCATCCGGTACTGCATCAGGCCGGCGCCGAGGCGACGCGCGACGATGCCGACCGCGCGGAGGAACGCGACCGCCATGAAGAGGCCGAGGACGGCCCAGAGCATGTCGGTGCCGATCTCGCCGTCACGGAACGCGGGGACCACGACGTGGTCGGTGGCCCAGCCGAGCACCCAGGCGTCGGCCACGGTCATCACGCCGAAGAGCAGGCTCCCGACCGTGGAGAGGGCGAAGATGACCGGCTCCCGCCGGATCGCGACGCCGAGTACGGCGAAGCCTTCACGCGTCGTCGACCCGCGGTGCTCGCCCCACTCGTCACCCACTGCGTCCCGCGCTCCCCTCGTCTCACCTGCACCGCTCCAACCAGCGGCCTCGTCAGGCTATTCCTCGGCACCGACAACCGACGAATCGTTTGCGGGTGGGGCGGCTCAGGCCCGGACGGGGTGGCCGGCCGCGACCAGCGACTGCTTGACCTCGCCCACGCTGAGCGTGCCGAAGTGGAAGACGGTGGCGGCGAGCACGGCGTCCGCGCCGGCGTCGACGGCCGGCGCGAAGTGGGAGAGCCGGCCCGCTCCCCCGCTCGCGATGACCGGCACCGACACCTCGCGGCGTACGGCGCGGATGAGCTCGAGGTCGAAGCCGTCGGTCGTGCCGTCGGCGTCCATCGCGTTGAGCAGGATCTCGCCGGCCCCGAGCTCGGCGGCACGCCGGGCCCAGGCGACCGCGTCCAGGCCGGCGGACTTCCGCCCGCCGTGGGTGGTGACCTCGAAGCCGGAGTCGGTGTTGCGCGCGCGCCGCGCGTCGACCGAGAGCACCAGGACCTGGTTGCCGAACCGGTCGGCGATCTCCGCCACGAGCTCGGGCCGGTGTATCGCCGCCGTGTTGACCGCGACCTTGTCGGCCCCGGCACGCAGCAGCCGGTCGACGTCGGTGACGCTGCCGACCCCGCCCCCGACCGTCAGCGGGATGAAGACCTCCTCGGCGCAGCGCGACACGATCTCCATCGTGGTCGCACGCCCCTCGTGGGAGGCCGAGATGTCGAGGAAGGTCAGCTCGTCGGCGCCCTCCGCGTCGTAGGTCCGGGCGAGCTCGACGGGGTCACCCGCGTCGCGCAGCCCGGTGAAGTTCACGCCCTTGACGACCCGCCCGGCGTCGACGTCGAGGCACGGGATGACGCGGACCGCGAGGGTCACGACGCGCCCCGGGTCAGCGCCAGCGCGTCCTCGAGCGTGAAGCGGCCCTCGTAGAGCGCGGTGCCGGCGATCGCGCCCTCGACGCCGTGCTCGACGAGGCCCATCAACGCCTCGATGTCGGCGAGCGTCGTGACGCCGCCGCTGGCCACGACGGGCCGGTCGGTGGCGGCACAGACGTCGCGCAGCAGGTCGAGGTTCGGCCCCTGGAGCATGCCGTCCTTGTTGACGTCGGTGACGACGTAGCGCGCACAGCCCTCGGCGTCGAGGCGCGCCAGCACGTCGTACAGGTCCCCGCCCTCGCGGGTCCAGCCGCGGGCCGCCAGCGTCCGACCACGTACGTCGAGGCCGACGGCGACCCGGTCGCCGTACTCCGCGATCGCGGCGGCGCACCACTCCGGCTGCTCGAGCGCGGCGGTGCCGATGTTGACCCGGCGGCAGCCCGCGTCCATCGCGGCCCTGAGCGAGGCGTCGTCGCGGATGCCGCCGCTCATCTCCACGTCGATGTCGAGGGTGCCGACGATGCGGGCCTGGAGCTCGCGGTTGTGACCGCGGCCGAACGCGGCGTCGAGGTCGACGAGGTGGATCCACTCCGCGCCCGCGCTCTGCCACCGCAGCGCGGCCTCGACCGGATCGCCGAAGCGCTTCTCCGAGCCGGCGACCCCCTGGACCAGCTGGACGGCCTGGCCGTCGGCGATGTCGACGGCGGGCAGCAGCTCGAGGTAGTCGCTCACGTCGCAGCAGCCTATCCGTCGTGGCCGCGCCCGCCCGACCCGTCCCGAGTGAGGCGGAGCTCGACGCCGAGGGAGGCGGAGCTCAACGGGACAGGGAGGTGACCCAGTTGCTGAGGAGGGCGGCGCCGGCGTCGCCGGACTTCTCGGGGTGGAACTGGGTGGCGGTGAGGGGGCCGTTCTCGACGGCGGCGACGAAGCGGTCGCCGCCGTGCTCGGCCCAGGTGACGAGCGGGGCGCGGGTGCGGTCGTTGGTCTGCAGCGTCCAGTCGCGCACGCCGTAGGAGTGGACGAAGTAGAAGCGCTCCTCCTCGATCCCCGCGAGGAGCGACGAGCCGTCGGGGACCTCGACCGTGTTCCAGCCCATGTGGGGCACGACCGGCGCCTGGAGCCGCTCGACGACGCCCGGCCACTCGTCGCAGCCCGGGGTCTCGACGCCGTGCTCCACGCCGCGCTCGAAGAGGACCTGCATGCCGACACAGATGCCGAGCACCGGGCGCCCGCCCGCGAGCCGGCGACCGATCAACCGGTCGCCCTTGACCGCGCGCAGGCCGGCCATGCACGCGGCGTACGCCCCGACGCCGGGGACGAGCAGGCCGTCGGCGGCCAGCGCCGTCTCGAAGTCGGCCGTGAGCGTGACCTCGGCGCCGGCGCGCTCGACCGCGCGGACGGCCGAGCGGAGGTTGCCCGAGCCGTAGTCGAGGACGACGACCGTCGGGGCGCTCAGAGCGCGCCCTTGGTCGAGGGGATGCCGGTCTCGCGCGGGTCGAGCGCGACCGCGTCGCGGAAGGCGCGCGCGAAGGCCTTGAACTGCGTCTCCACGAGGTGGTGGGGGTCGCGGCCGGCGAGCACCCGGACGTGGAGGGCGAGGTGGGCGTGGAAGGCGAGCGTCTCGAAGACGTGGCGGGTGAGCGACCCGGAGTAGCCGGGGTCGGCGCCGATGACGACGTACGCCTGCGCGTCGGGCTCGCCGGTGTGGACGCAGTAGGGCCGTCCGGACACGTCGACGACGGCCTGCACCAGCGCCTCGTCGAGCGGCACGGTGGCGTCGCCGAAGCGGCGGATGCCCTGCTTGTCGCCGAGCGCCTCACGGATCGCCTGGCCGAGCACGATCGCGGTGTCCTCGACGGTGTGGTGGGCGTCGATGTGGGTGTCGCCCTCGGTCTGCACGACGAGGTCGACGAGCGCGTGGCGCGCGAACGCGGTCAGCATGTGGTCGTAGAACCCGACCCCGGTCGTGATGTCGTGGCGGCCCGAGCCATCGAGGTCGAGCTCGACGCGGACCTTCGACTCCGACGTCACGCGGTCGAGCGTGGCGGTGCGGTTCATGGGAGATCCTCCATCACGGCGGTGAGTGCTGACCTGAAGTGTTCCATCTCCGCGGGGGTGCCGACGGAGACCCGCAACCATCCGGACGGTCCGGTCTCGCGGATCAGCACCCCGCGGTCGACCAGCGCCTGCCAGACGGCGTGCCGGTCGTCGAAGGTGCCGAACAGTGCGAAGTTGGCGTCGCTGTCGGCCACGGCCAGTCCCTGCGCACGGAGCCAGGCGACCGTCGCGTCCCGCTCGGCGCGCAGGTCGTCGACCCGCGCGAGCAGCTCGTCGGCGTGCCGCAGCGCGGCCAGCGCGGTCGCCTGGGTGACGGCCGAGAGGTGGTAGGGCAGCCGGACGACCCGGATCGCGTCGCTGATCGCCGGGTCGGCGGCGAGGTAGCCGAGCCGGCCACCGGCCAGCGCGAACGCCTTGCTCATCGTCCGGGTCACGACGAGGTTGCGGTGGGTCGGCAGCAGCTCGAGCGCGCTGGGCGTCCCGGTGCGTCGGAACTCGCCGTACGCCTCGTCGACGACGACGAGCCCGTCCCCTGCGGCCTCGCAGAGCACGCCGATCGCCTCGTGCGGCAGCGCGGTGCCGGTCGGGTTGTTGGGGCTCGGCAGCAGCACCACCGACGGCTGCCGCTCCTCGACCAGCGCGCGGGCGTGGTCGAGGTCGAGCGTGAAGTCCTCGGCACGGTGGCCGACCACCCACTCGGTGACGGTGTCGCGGGCGTACTCGGGATACATGGAGTACGTCGGCGCGAAGCTCAGCGCGCAGCGGCCCGGCCCACCGAAGGCCTGCAGCAGCTGCAGCATGACCTCGTTGGAGCCGTTGGCCGCCCAGACCATCTCCGGGGTGATGCCGGAGCCCCCCGAGGTGTTGAGGTACGCCGCCAGCGCGGTGCGCAGCGCGATGAACTCGCGGTCGGGGTAGCGGTTGAGGGTCGCCGCGGCCTCCCCCACCGACCCGGCGATGTCGGCGACGACCGCCCCGCTCGGGCCGTAGGGGTTCTCGTTGACGTTGAGCTGGACCGGAACCTGCTCGGGGGACAGCTGCGGGGCGCCGTACGGCTCGAGTCCGCGCAGGTCCTCCCGCAGCGGCGGGAACGGGCTCACCGCTCGTCCAGCCGGACGGTCACGGCCTGGCCGTGGCCCGGCAGGTCCTCGGCCTCGGCGAGCGTCACGACGTGCCCGGCCACCTCGGCGAGGGCCTCACGGGAGTAGTCGACGACGTGCATGGAGCGCAGGAAGGCGCGCACGCTCAGCCCCGAGCTGTGGCACGCGCAGCCCCCGGTCGGCAGCACGTGGTTGGAGCCGGCCACGTAGTCGCCGAGGCTCACCGGCGCCCAGGGGCCGACGAAGACGGCGCCCGCGTTGCGGACGCGGGCCGCGACGGCAGCGGCGTCACGGGTCTGGATCTCGAGGTGCTCGGCGGCGTAGGCGTTGACGACCTCGAGCCCCTGCTCCACGTCGTCGACCAGGACGATCCCGGACTGCGGCCCGCCGAGGGCGGTGCGGATCCGCTCGGTGTGACGGGTCGCGGCCACCTGCTTCTCCAGCTCGGCCACCACGTCGTCGGCGAGCGCCTCGGAGTCGGTGACGAGGACGCTCGCGGCGGCCGGGTCGTGCTCGGCCTGGCTGACCAGGTCGGCCGCGACGTACGCCGCGTCCGCGCTGTCGTCGGCCAGGATCGCGATCTCGGTGGTGCCGGCCTCGGAGTCGATGCCGACGACCCCGCGCAGCAGCCGCTTGGCGGCCGCGACGTAGATGTTGCCGGGACCGGTGACCAGGTCGACCGGTCGGCAGCTGCCGGCGCCGTGGGCGAGCATGGCGATCGCCTGGGCACCTCCCACGGCGTACACCTCCTCGACGCCGAGCAGCGCGCAGGCGGCCATGATCGTGGGCTCGGGGAGTCCCCCGTGGTCCTTCTGTGGCGGGCTCGCGAGCGCGATCGACCCGACGCCCGCGACCTGGGCGGGGACGACGTTCATCACGACGCTGGAGACCAGCGGGGCGAGGCCGCCGGGGACGTAGAGCCCGACCCGGTCCATCGGGACCTTGCGGTGCGTGACCACCGCGCCCGGCGCGACCTCGGTGGTCACGTCGTGCTCGAGCTCGGCCTCGCAGGTGGCCCGGAGCCGGCGTACGGACTCCTCCAGGGCGGCCCGGACCGCCGGGTCGAGCTCGTCCAGCGCGCGAGTCAGCGACTCCGGCGGGACTGCCACGTCGGCGAGGTCGACGCCGTCGAACTGGGCGGTGTACTCGAGCACGGCCTCCAGCCCCCGGCTGCGGACGGCCTCGACCACCGGACTCACCAGGTGCGTCGCGGCCTCCACGTCGAGCTCGGCGCGCGGCACGACCGCGCGGTAGTCGACGGAGCTGCTGCCCCGGAGGTCGATGCGTCGGAGGATCACCTGCCCGATTCTAGTTTCGACGCGTCACGGTCGGTCGGGCGCACCCGTGGCCGGACCGGGCTAGGCTCGATCACGTGATCGACCCGCTGCCGATGTTCCCCCTGAACACGGTGCTGTTCCCCGGCGTCAGCGTCCCACTGCGCGCCTTCGAGGACCGCTACCGGGCGCTGGTCCACCACCTGCTGCGCATCCCCGACCCGACGATGCGGGTCTTCGGCTCGGTCGCGATCCGTGAGGGCTACGAGGTCGGCGACCACGGGGCGCAGTCGCTCTACAAGGTCGGCTGCCGGGTCCGGATGACCGACGTCGAGGCACACTCCGACGGCACCTTCGACCTGGTCGGGGTCGGCCTGGACCGGATCGAGCTCGAGCGGCTCGACACCACGGGGTCGTTCCCGCTCGGCCACGTCGCCGCCCGGCCCGAGCAGCACGCCGCGGTGCCCGCCGAGGTGGTCGAGCGGTCGCGCGCCGTCTTCACCGCCTACCGGGTCGCCCTGTCGGAGATCCGCGGCGATCCCTACCCCGCCGAGCTGCCCCAGGACCCGACGTACCTCTCCTGGACGCTGGCGGCCGTCGCGCCGCTGCCGATGCGCGACCGGCAGGCGCTGCTCGAGGCCGAGGACGCCGGCGAACGGCTCGCGATGGTGACGGACCTGCTGCGCACCGAGCTGCGTGCGATGAACGTGATCCCCTCGCTGCCCGCCACCGAGGTCGCCCGCACCCGCTGGTCGCCCAACTGAGCCGACGAATCCGGCGAGAGAAGGGCGCTCCTGTGGCGGGAGGGGCAGGGCGGCACCCCCGCCACCCTCGCCCTCGACCGTGCGGGCGTCGCCTACATGCTGCACCCCTACGACCACGATCCGCGCGGTGGCGGCGGCTCGTACGGACTGGAGGCCGCCGAGGCGCTCGGGGTCGAGCCGGCCCGCGTGTTCAAGACGCTGATGGCCGACCTCGGCGGCGAGCTGGTCGTGGGCATCGTGCCCGTCTCCGGGCGGCTGGACCTCAAGGCCCTGGCCCGGCTGCTGGGTGGCAGCAGGGCGGTGATGGCGGACGTGGCCGCCGCCGAGCGTGCCACGGGGTACGTCGCCGGCGGGATCTCGCCCGTCGGCCAGAAGCGCCCCCACCGCACCGTGCTCGACGACACGGCGTTGGCCCACGAGACGGTCCTGGTCTCGGCCGGACGCCGGGGGCTGGACCTGGAGATCAGCCCGGCCGACCTGGCCGTGATCACCGGGGCGATCACGGGCCGGGTCGGCCGGGACTGATTTCTCCTGCTTCAGTGGCGACTCGACGCGCCGGAGTGGCGACTCAACCTGCCGGAGCCACGACTCAACGCGCGCGAGCCACGACTCAACCTCTCGGTCAGTCGTTGGTGGTGAGCCGGAAGACGGCGTGGGTGGTGTCGTCCTCGGCCCAGGTGCTGAAGCCGAGGCCCTGCAGCGGCTCGAGGTTGTCCACGGCCTCCTGCTCGCCCTGGGCCAGACCGGTCAGCCAGTCCCCTGCGTCGAAGTTGACGAAGAGGATCGCGCTGGCGTCGTCGGCCTCGCGGACGACGTTCTGGAAGACGTCGGAGTCCCCGAGCTGCCCGTCGGCGAGCACCGAGCCGCGGTAGTCGGCGTTGGGCCCCACGGCGACGGCGTCGCCCTCGGCGTCGTTGTCGAGGATCGGCGCCTCCGAGCCCATCGTCTCGGCGAGCTTGCCGAGCACCTCCTGGATGCCGGCCGCGTCGCCCTGGATCTTCGCGGCGACCGGGACGTCGCTGCCGTCGGTGGAGCTGAACAGCGACTCGGCAGTGATGTCGCTGCCGACCGAGATCGCGGCGGAGTCGCCGAACACGGTCTCGACGTCGTCGAGGGTGAGTCCGGTCATGGTCTGCAGCTGCGACTCGAGGTCCTCGACCGTCATCTCGCCGCCGGAGCCGGCCACGGCCTGCTCGAGCGCGGCATCGAGCCAGCCGTCCTCGAAGCCGAAGCCGATCGCGGCCGCGGTGTCCTCGGGGAGGGTGGCGATCATGTCGTCACCGCGGTCGGTGGCGAAGAGCTCCATCTGCTCCTGGTCGCCCGAGGCACTGGCCGCCTCGAACTCCAGCGCACCGTCGCTGAACCGCAACGTCGCGGCCATGCCCTGGAACTCCTCGAGCGCCTTGGTCATCTCCTCGGGCACCTCGGCGGAGGACTCCATGCCCTCCATGCCCTCGGCGCCGCCATCGGGTCCATCGCACCGGGGAGTCCGGGCACCATGCCGCTGCCCATCTGTCCGACCAGCTCGGCGAGGAACTTGCCGGCCTCGGGAGCGGCATACATGCTCATGATGCCGGCGTCGCCGACCTCGTCGCTCCAGTCCTGGTAGGTCTCGTCGTCGGCGAGGGTGCCCTCGCCCGTCGCGTCGACGACCTGCTGGGCGATGTCGTCGGTCTCGGCGACGATCGCCCAGTCGCCCTCGACGACCCAGCCCATGCTCTCGCCCCCGCTGCACTTCGCGAGCTGGGCGAGACCGTCCTCGGCCGCGTCGGCGTCGCTGACCTGCAGCACGCCGACCGGGGCCGGGGTGTCCTCACCGAGGTCGACGGCGGCGACGGCGAAGCGGTAGCCGAGCCACGGCTTCACGTCGTCGGCGTAGTCGAGGCCCTCGCAGTCGGACTCGGAGAAGACCCTCTCGAGGATGTCGTCGTCGGCGTCGACGCCACCGAGCTCCTTGTCGATCGCGGGGAACTTCTGCATCATCCGGAACGCCTCGATCTTCTGGCCCCCGCTGGGGTCCAGGTCGACGCTGGCGTAGCCGACGGTCGAGGCGGGCAGCGCCTCGGCCGGCTGGGAGCCGGTGGCGAAGAACGACATCGCCGCCCAGACGCCGCCGCCGAGGAGTCCGAGCCCGACCACGGCACCGCCGGCGACCAGCGCCGTACGCCGGGCGCCGCGGCCGCCGCCCTCTCCGGTGGGACCGACCGGCTCGCCGCCGGCCTGGTCGAGGTACTCGGGGCCGCCGGGACCAGCCGGCGGCGGGGTGGTGCTGGACATCGTGTGTCTCCCCTGGTTGGTGTCACGTCGTGGTGAGGTGAGCGCGTGACGGGGACCGGCGGTGACCGGTTCCCCGTGCGGCGAACTCTACCCAGTGGAAGGGTCGCTCAACCCCGAGATGCGCGGGTCGGGGTGAGCCCGATGAAGACCACGACCAGTCCCAGCAGCGCTCCCGTGGGGAACCCGACCAGCGCACTGTTCCCGGAGACCTCGAGCGAGCCCCGCAGCGCGGTGCCGTCGGCGGCCGACCGGGCCAGCACCGCCGGGTCCGGCGGCCCCAGGGCCGCGCCGACCTGCAGCATCAGCCACCCCGCGAGCACGGAGCCGACCACGACCAGCACCAGGGTGAGGATCTCGACCCGGTCGACGAACCAGGCACTGACCGCCCCCGCCAGCACACCGCCGACCAGAGCGACGGTGATGTAGAGGGCGGTGCCGGAGAACACCTGCCGCAGGCCGGCGTCGTCGGGGTACCAGGCACCGTCGACCACGACGCCGGTCGGTGCCTCCCACCACAGCTCCCACCAGACCCCGGCCACGACACCCGCGACGGCGAACACGCCGAGGACCAGCGCGACGTCGCGCAGCAACCACCAGCGGGAGGCGTGGTGGCGGACGTGGTGGTCGGTCGGGCTCAGCTCTGCAGGCACCCGGGCCCCAGCAGCTGCTTGAGGTCGGCGAAGAGCGCCGGGCTCGGGGTGACGCGCAGCCCGTCGGCGAGGCGCAGCACCTTCGTGGCGTCGCGCGAGAGCAGCCGCAGCTGCACCTCGGTGACGCCCGGGTGGGTGCCGAGCACGTCCTTGAGCTGCTCCACGACCGGCGGGGTGCACCGGGTCGAGGGCAGGCTCAGCACGACCGGGCCACTGGGACCGTCGCTCAGGTCGGGGACGGTCACCTCCTGCGCGTGGATCTCGGGCTGGTCCTTGCTGCGCGAGAGCCGCCCGCGGACCGTGATGATGGCGTCCTCGGTGAGGTAGGTGCTGGCGAGCTGGTAGGAGCTGGGGAACAGCAGCACGTCGATCGCACCGTCGAGGTCCTCGAGCGTGACCATGGCCCACGTGTCGCCGCGCTTGGTGATCTTGCGCTGCACCGAGGTGACGAGGCCGCTGATCGTGATCGAGGAGCCGTCGGCCCGGTCCTCGTCGAGCATCAGCTGGCCGATCGAGCAGTCGGTCCCCCGCGACAGCAGGTGCTCGAGGCCGAGCAGCGGGTGGTCGGAGACGTAGAGCCCGAGCATCTCCCGCTCGTGGCCGAGCAGGGTCATCTTGTCCCACTCGTCGACCTCGGGGATCGCGACCGAGATCCCGAAGCCGCCGCCCTCCTCGTCGAGGCCGTCGAAGAGGGAGTCCTGGCCGATGGCCTCGTTGCGCTTGATGTCGACGTACTGGTCGACGGCGGTCTCGTGGACCTGCACGAGCGCGCGCCGGTGGTGCTTCATGTCGTCGAAGGCGCCGGCCTTGACCAGCGACTCGATCACCCGCTTGTTGCACACGAGCGCGGGCACCTTGCCCATGAAGTCGTTGAAGTCGGTGTAGCGGCCCTGCTCCTGGCGACCCTCGACGATCCCGGTGACGACGTTGCCGCCGACGTTGCGGATGGCGGTGAGCCCGAACCGGATGTCCTGCCCGACCGGGGTGAAGTTCGACGCGGACTCGTTGACGTCGGGCGGCAGCACCTGGATCTTCATCCGGCGACACTCGTTGAGGTAGATCGCCATCTTGTCCTTGTCGTCCTTCACCGACGTCAGCAGTGCCGCCATGTACTCGGCCGGGTAGTTGGCCTTGAGGTAGGCGGTCCAGTAGGACACCAGGCCGTACGCCGCGGAGTGGGCCTTGTTGAAGGCGTAGTCGGAGAACGGGAGCAGGATCTCCCAGAGCGTCTTCACCGCCGCCATCGAGTAGCCGCGCTCGGTCATGCCGGCCGAGAAGCCCTCGAACTGGAGGTCCAGCTCCGCCTTCTTCTTCTTGCCCATGACCCGGCGCAGGATGTCGGCCTGGCCGAGGCTGTAGCCCGCGAGCTTCTGGGCGATCGCCATGACCTGCTCCTGGTAGACGATCAGGCCGTAGGTCTCCCCCAGGATCTCCTTGAGCGGCTCGGCCAGCTCGGGGTGGATCGCCTCGACCGGCTCGCGTCCGGTCTTGCGTCGCGCGTACTTGTTGTGGGAGTCGGCGCCCATCGGGCCGGGCCGGTAGAGCGCACCGACCGCGGAGATGTCCTCGAACGTGTCGGGGCGCATCGAGCGCAGCAGCGCCCGCATCGGGCCGCCGTCGAGCTGGAAGACACCGAGCGTGTCGCCCCGCTGCAGCAGGGCATAGGTCTGGGGGTCGGTGAGCTCGAGGTCCTCGAGCACCACGGTCTCGCCGCGGTTGGCCTCGATGTTGCGCACCGCGTCGTCGAGGACGGTGAGGTTGCGCAGCCCCAGGAAGTCCATCTTGATCAGGCCGAGGGACTCGCACGTGGGGTAGTCGAACTGGGTGATCATCGCGCCGTCGGAGGGCCGCCTCAGCAGCGGGATCACGTCGACCAGCGGCTCGCTGGACATGATCACTCCGGCCGCGTGGACGCCCCACTGCCGCTTGAGCCCCTCGATGCCGATCGCGGTGTCGACGACCCGCTTCACGTCGGCGTCGCCGTCGTAGAGCGCGCGGAACTCGCCGCCCTCGCCGTAGCGCTTGTGGGCGGGGTCGAAGATCTCCTGGAGCGGGACGTCCTTGCCCATCACCGAGGCGGGCATCGCCTTGGTGATCCGGTCGCCCATGGCGAAGGGGTAGGCCAGGATCCGCGAGGAGTCCTTGACCGCCTGCTTCGCCTTGATCGTGCCGTAGGTGACGATGTAGGAGACGCGGTCGTCGCCGTACTTGTCGGTGACGTAGCGGATGACCTCACCGCGCCGGCGCTCGTCGAAGTCGATGTCGAAGTCGGGCATCGAGACCCGGTCGGGGTTGAGGAAGCGCTCGAAGATCAGGCCGTGCTTGAGCGGGTCGAGATCGGTGATCCGCATGGCGTAGGCGACCATCGAGCCCGCACCGGAGCCGCGGCCCGGCCCGACCCGGATGCCGTTGTCCTTGGCCCAGTTGATGAAGTCGGCGACCACGAGGAAGTACCCCGGGAAGCCCATCTGGGTGATGACGCCGATCTCGAACTCCGCCTGGGCGCGGACCTCGGAGGGTACGCCGCCGGGGTAGCGGACCTGGAGACCCCGCTCGACCTCCTTGACCAGCCAGGAGTCCTCGTTCTCCCCCTCCGGGCAGGGGAAGCGCGGCATGTAGGTGCCGTTGCCCTCGGTGAAGGAGACGTCGCAGCGCTCGGCGATCAGCAGCGTGTTGTCGCAGGCCTCCGGGAAGTCGCGCCAGATCTCGCGCATCTCGGCGGCGGACTTCAGGTAGTAGCCGTCACCGGAGAAGGCGAAGCGCTGCCCCGGGCCGTCGCCGGCCGGGATGTCCATCGTGGACCCGGAGTTGATGCAGAGCAGGTGCTCCTGCGAGGCGGAGTCCTCGCGCATGACGTAGTGGGAGTCGTTGGTCGCGAGCAGCGGGATCTGCAGGTCGGCGCCGAGCTTGAGCAGCCCGTCGCGCACCCGCCGCTCGATGTCGAGCCCGTGGTCCATCAGCTCGAGGAAGTAGTTGTCGCGGCCCAGGATGTCCTGGAAGTCGCCGGCGGCCTTGCGCGCCGCGTCGTAGTTGCCGTGGCGCAGGTGGACCTGGATCTCGCCCGAGGGGCACCCGGTCGTGCCGATGATGCCCCGACCGTGCTTCGAGAGGAGCTCGCGGTCCATGCGGGGGTGCTTGAAGAAGCCGTCACGCCAGGCGCCCGTCGAGAGCCGGAACAGGTTGTGCATGCCCTCGGTGGTCTCCGCGAGCAGGGTCATGTGGGTGTAGGCGCCGCGGGCCGAGACGTCGTCGGGGCCGCCGCCGTAGAAGTTGACGCCCTTCTTCTCGAACCGGGAGATGTTGGGCGCGAAGTAGGCCTCGATGCCGATGATCGGCTTGACCCCGGCATCCTTCGCCTTGCGGTAGAACTCGTAGGCGCCGAACACGTTGCCGTGGTCGGTCATCGCGACCGCCGGCATGCCGAGCTCGGCGGCACGCTCGGTCAGCTTCCCGAGCCGGGCAGCCCCGTCGAGCATGGAGTACTCGGTGTGCACGTGCAGGTGTGCGAAGGAGTCGCCGTGAGATCCAGCCATGGGTGGTCGAGCCACTCCCCTCGGGGGTCGAACGGGCATGCTGCGGCGACGGCCCGGAACAGCTCGAGGACGCCGGTGGGTGGTGCTGGGGGAAGACCCCGAAGCCTACGGCAGCCGTCGCGACGATGGTGACAGGACGCACCGACAGCCGCTCGACCGGCACCTACCCGGGATGGTGCGGTGGCTCCTCGGGAGTGACACCGCAGGCCGCCAGGCTCTCGGCGATGATCACCTGCACGATCCGGGTCACCCGCTCCTCCCCCAGCGCCGGCGCGCGCAGCGCCAGCCGGGCCGCGACGGCGCGCTCCCGGTCGGGGTCACGGACGAGTGCCGGCTTGTGGGGCTGCACCGCGCGGGTCAGGGCCGCGCGGCGGGCCAGCAGGTCACCGAGCTGGTCGTCGACGTCGTCGATCAGGCCCCGGAAGAAGCGCAGCGGGTCGTCCCCCGGCCAGGCCATCCGGAGGTCCGGGGCGCGCTCCTCGTTCGTCGAGCCGTCGGTGCGCTCCAGCGGGACCAGGCCGTGTCGCGCGTAGAAGCGCCGGGCCCCGGTGTTGCTCTCGAAGACCCACAGGCAGAACCCGTGCGGCCGCTCGGCCCGGGCCACGTCCAGCAGCGCGGCCCCGACACCGTGGCCGGTGTGGCCGGGGGCGACGAAGAGGTCGTCGACCCAGTCGTCGGTCAGCACCAGGTAGCCCACCAGCGTCACCGTCCTGCTCGGCCACCCACCCGGTGCTCGCACCGTCGAGGCGACCGGTCATCCAGCGGTGGGTGGTGGCCCGGTCGTGCACCATCGGCGGCATGCTGCCGACGTTCGCCCTACGGCTGGCGACGTGCAGGTCGGCCATCGCGGGGGCGTCGTGCCTCCCGGCCGGGCGCAGCACCAGGTCAGTCGGCATCCCGAACCACGTCCAGCGCGTGCTGCAGGTCGTCGGGGTAGGTCGACTCGTACTCCACCTGCGCACCGGTGCCGGGGTGCTCGAAGCCGAGGCGGACGGCGTGCAGCCACTGCCGCTCGAGCCCGACCCGCTTCGCGAGCGTGGGGTCGGCGCCGTAGGTGAGGTCGCCCACGCACGGGTGCTTCAACGCCTGCATGTGCACCCGGATCTGGTGGGTGCGTCCGGTCTCGAGGGTGACCTCGAGCAGGCTGGCGAAGCGGTGCGCCTCGAGCGTCTCGTAGTGGGTGATGCTGTGCCGGCCGTCGGACATGACCGCGAACTTGTAGTCGTGGCGCGGGTGGCGACCGATCGGCGCGTCGACGGTGCCCTCGAACGGGTCGGGATGCCCCTGCACGAGCGCGTGGTAGGTCTTCACGACGGTGCGGTTGCGGAAGGCGTTCTTGAGCAGGGAGTAGGCGTGCTCGGACTTGCAGATCACCATCACGCCGGAGGTGCCGACGTCGAGCCGCTGCACGATGCCCTGCCGCTCCGAGGCGCCACCGGTCGCGATCCGGAAGCCCGCTGCCGCGAGGTGTCCCACGACGGTCTGGCCGGACCAGCCCGGTGAGGGGTGGACGGCGACGCCCACGGGCTTGTCGATCACGACGATGGAGTCGTCGTCGTGGATGATCTTGATGCCCTCGACGATCTCGGGAACGACCACCAACGGGTCGACCTGCGTGGGGATGCTGACCTCGAGCACCGAGCCGGGCGTGACGCGGTGGCTCTTGGCCACGGCGTCACCGTCGACGGTGACGTGGCCGGTCGCGATCAGGTCGGCGGCGCGGGTGCGTGACAGGCCGAAGAGCCGGGCCAGGGCGGCGTCGACGCGCTCGCCCTCCAGGCTGTCGGGCACGGCGAGGGACCGGTGGTCGACGACGCTCACTGCTCTCCCTCGCTGCGCTCGGACCCGCGCACGGGCTCCCGGGTCCCGTCGAGGCCGATGCCGCGGAAGGTCTGCAGCAGGATCACACCGGCGGCGGCGTTGATGCAGATGTCGGCGATGTTGAAGACGGGCCAGTTCGGCAGCATGAACAGGTCGATGACGTGGCCCCGCATCGGTCCCGGGTCACGGAAGATCCGGTCGGTGAGGTTGCCGGCCACGCCGCCGAGCAGCAGGCCGAGGCCGACCGCCCACCACGGGTCGGCGATCTTGCGGGAGAACCACAGCACGACGACCACCGCCACCACGGCGAGGCAGCTCAGCACGAAGGTGTACTCCGTGCCGGTGCTGAACGCGGCCCCGGGGTTGCGGGTCAGGTGGAGCACGAACCAGTCACCGAAGAGGGGCACGTCGCCGTCCGCGAGCCGGGTCACCGCCAGGTGCTTGGTGACCAGGTCGACGGCGTACGCCGCTGCGGCGACCGCCGCGAAGACCAGCTTCAGCCGGGGTCGCGAAGCGGGTCTCTGACTGCTGGTGTCGTCGTCGCTCAGCGACGCTCCTCGCGCTGCTTGCATGGCATGCACAGTGTGGCACGGGGAAATGCCATGACCCGCATCTTGCCGATGGGGTTGCCGCACGACTCGCAGGTGCCGTAGCTGCCGTCGGCGATCCGGGCCAGCGCGTGGTCGATCTGTGCGAGCTTCTCCCGCTCGTTGTTGAGGACCATGAGCTCGTGGTCGCGCTCGAAGCTGGTGGCTCCCATGTCGGCCTGGTCGTGGCCGGCGCCGTCGCCCGCGTCGCGCATCAGCCCCGCCAGGTCCGACTCCAGGGACTCCAGCGTCGCCGTGACCTTGACCCGGAGCTCGGTGAGCTCGCCCCGGACCTCCTTGATCTCGGCGGAGGTCCAGGCGCTCTCGCCCTCCTTGACGCGCAGCGCGCTGACCTTCTTGGCGGGCGCCTTCCTCGCCGCTGCCTTGGTCGGCGCGGCCTTCGTGGCGGGGGCCGCCTTCGTCGCTGCGGCCTGCTTGGCGGGCGCGGCCTTCTTGGCGGGCGCGGCCTTCTTCGCGACTGCCTTCTTGGCCGGCGCCGCCTTCTTCGCGGGCACCGCCTGCTTCGCCGGAGCGGCCTTCTTCGCTGCCGTCTTCTTGGCCGGCGCGGCCTTCTTCGCCGGCGTCTTCTTCGCCGCGGCCTTCTTCACCGGGGCGGCCTCGGCGGCCGGCTTGCGGCGGATCGCCTTGCGCGCGGCCGAGACCGCCGAGCCGGCGATCGACTTCTTCGTGGTCCGAGCCATCGGTGGAGCCTCCTGGTGCGAGCAGCCGCGCGTGGCAACGGCCACATCGTCGGCGGAAGGCTAGCCCGAGGAAGGGGGTCCATCAAGCACGGCACGCGGGGTGGACACAAGCGACGGGCCCGACCCACCCCGGAGGGTGAGTCGGGCCCGGTGACAGGTCCGTGCCGGATCAGGTGTCGTCGTCGCCCAGGATCGACCGCAGCCGCTTGGGAGCCGGGTCGCCCTGCGACGGGTCACGGGGCGTCTCGCCCGGCGACTCCAGCGACTCGAGCTGCTGGGTGAAGTAGGACTTCAGCCGGGCGCGGTACTCGCGCTCGAACGAGCGGAGGTTCTCGACCTCGCTGTTGAGCTTGTCGCGCTCGGTCTCGAGGTCGCCGAACATCTGCTGGCGACGCTCGGCGGTCTCACCGTCGAGCATCTCCGCACGGCGACGTGCGTCGGCCTCGAGCCGGTCGGCCTTGCTCTTGGACTCGGAGTCCACGCGCTCGGCCTTGGTGCGGGCCTCGCTGATGATCCGGTCGGCCTCGTCCTTGGCCTCCTCGACGAGCTCGTCGGCGTTGCGCGTCGCGATCTCGAGCAGCCGCGCGGCGGCGCTGGAGGCCTGCGGCACGGTCTCGACCTTGATCGTCTCCGCCGGCGCGGACGCGGCAGCGGCGACCACCGGGGCGGCCGGCGCAGGTGCCGGGGTCGGCTCCGGCGTGGGCTCGGGCTCCGGCGTGGGCTCGACGACCTTCGGCGCGGGGGCTGGCTCGAACGACGCCGGGGAACCGGACTGCGCGGCCGAGAGCTTCGAGCGCAGGTCGTCGTTCTCCTTGGTGAGCCGTGCGAGCTCGGCCTCCACCTCGTCGAGGAACTGGTCGACCTCTCCCATGTCGTAGCCCTCACGGAGCCGGACGGGAGTAAAGCGCTTGTTGCTCACGTCCTCAGGCGTCAGCGGCATGACCTCACCCATTCTTGATCGCGGTACGGAAAGTCTGTCGTGGGAACAATAGCGCCTGCTCCGACGCTGGTCAGCGCGGCCGTCGTGGCCGCGCACCGAACCGGCGGAGGGACGCGGATCGTGGTGGTGCCTCAGAACACCGAGAGCACCACGGACCGGAGCAGGATCGCCCCGATCAGCACGATGATGAAGCTCAGGTCGATCGCCACCTGACCGAGCCGCAGCGGCGGGACGACCCGGCGCAGCGCCTTGATCGGTGGGTCGGTGACGGAGTAGACCACCTCGAGGATCACCAGGATGATGCCTCGGGGCGACCAGGAACGTGCGAAGACCTGGACCCAGTCCACGATGAAACGGATCCAGAGCAGGGCGATGAAGGCTGTGAGCAGGCCGTAGAGGACCTGCCCGATCACGGACACAGGCAGTCAGCTCTGGTTGAAGAATCCGCCCTCGGCCAAGCGCTGCTTGTCCTCGGCAGCGACGGTCACGTTGGGGGGCGAGAGCAGGAACACCTTGTTGGTCACGCGCTCGATGCTGCCACGCGTCGCAAACACGAGCCCGGCGGCGAAGTCGACGAGGCGCTTGGCGTCGTTGTCGTCCATCTCCGAGAGGTTCATGATCACCGGCACGCCCTCGCGGAAGTTCTCCCCCACGGTGCGTGCCTCGTTGTAGGTGCGGGGGTGCAGGGTGGTGATCCGCGACATCTCGGCGACGACTCCGGTGACTCCTGAAGGGCCGGCCGCCGGACGACGGCGCTCGGCGAGGTCGGACACAGGGGCGGGGCGGGAGTCACGGGACGAGCCCCGCGCGGGGACCACCGGCGTGTCCGCCGTCTCCTGGTCGCTGCCGTGCTCGTCGTCGTAACGGCCGGTGTCCTCGAGCAGGCCGAGGTACTCGCCTATCCTGCGCATAGAACCGCTCATGACGTTGCTGTCCTCCGGTGTTCCGGCACCCGGCAGGGCGCCTGCTGTGAATGTGACACTACTTGTCCCGCGGCCTCTCCCCGAGGATTGCGGAGCCGACGCGCACGTGTGTCGCGCCGGCGCGGACGCCGTGCTCGAGGTCGCCGGACATGCCGGCCGAGAGCAGCACCGCGTCGGGGTGCTCGGCGACGAACCCGGCACGCACCTCGGCGAGCCGGGCGAACGCACTGGCGGGGTCCTCCCCCAGCGGCGCCACTGCCATCAGGCCGCGCAGCCTCAGGGCGCCGTGCTCGGCGACCCGGGCCGCCAGCGCGGGCAGGGCCGCGCGGTCGACACCTGCGCGTCCCTCACGGTCGGGCGGGTCGAGGCTGACCTGCAGCAGCACGTCGAGGTCGCGGCCCCGCGCCTCGGCCCCACGCTGCAGCCCGCCGAGCAGCTTGGCGCGGTCGAGCGACTCGACGACGTCGGCGTACGCCGCGACAGCCGCGGCCTTGTTGCTCTGCAGTCCGCCGACGTAGTGCCAGACCAGGTCGAGGTCGGCGCACTCCTCGGCCTTGGCGACCGCCTCCTGATGACGGTTCTCCCCGACGTGCGCGACGCCCTCGTCGGCGAGGATCCGGACGTCGGAGGCGGGGAAGAACTTGGTGACGACCACCAGCGTGACGCCGGCGGGGTCGCGACCGGCTTCGTCGCAGGCGCGGGCGATCCGGTCGCGGACCGCGGCCAACCCGGCCCGGAGCTCCTCGGCGCGGCTCACCGGTGGCTCCACACGACGCCGGCGAAGCGGGTCGCCTCGCCGCCGTCGCGCCGGTAGGAGGGCCAGGCGGGGTCCTCACGGGTGCAGACGCCGACGTCGCGGACGTCGGTGACACCGGCGCCGGCGAGCTGGGCGCGTACCCCGGCCCCCAGGTCGAGCGCCGGGGTGCCCCAGCTGGTCTCGGAACGGGAGTCGGGCACGAGCGCCGCCACCTCGTCACGCAACGCGACGGGGACCTCGTAGCAGGCGCCGCACACGTGGGGACCGACCCAGGCGACGGTCGGGTCGCCTCCCCGCGCGCGCAGCGCGGCGACGGCCGCGGGCACCACGCCGGCGGCCAGCCCGGGACGCCCGCTGTGGACCGCGGCCACCCACCCGGTGAGCGGGTCGGCGAGCAGCACCGGCACGCAGTCGGCCGCACGGGCCAGCAGCGCCACCCCCTGCTGTGCGGTGATCAGCGCGTCGCACGACACGGGGCTGCTGGTGAGCGGGTCGTCGACGAGCACGACGTCGGCCCCGTGCACCTGGCGCATCAGCACCGGCACCGCACCCGTCTCGTCCGCGACGGCGGCGAGCGCCGCGCGGCGTACGTCGGGCTCGGCGTGGTCGCCGACGTCGAGGGTGGCGTCGGTGAAGGCGACCTCGATCACGAGGTCGCCTTCGATCCGGTCCCGCAGTCTCAACGTCACGCGTGCAGGCTCACTTCAGGAAGTCGGGCACGTCCAGGTCGTCGTCGTCGAACTGGACCTGGCGCGGCTGCGGCTTGGGGGCGGCGGGGGTCGACGGTCCGGCGTCGCGCGCCGACTGCGTCATGCCCGAGGACTGGCCCTGCTGACCGGAGACCGGCTGGGGGACGCCCTGGCTGGGCTGCGGCCGGGCCGGGGCCCTGGTCGCCACCGCGTCGGCGGCGGCCCGGGTCTCGGCCTGGGTCTGCTGCGGCTGGGCCTGACGACCCAGCACGGTCCCCTCGCTGCGACGCTTGGGCATCCCGCCGTCGAACCCGGCGGCGATGACGGTCACCCGCACCTCGTCGCCCAGGGCGTCGTCGATGGTGGCACCGAAGATGATGTTGGCCTCGTTGTGGGCCGACTCCGAGACGAGGGCCGCGGCCTCGTTGATCTCGAACAGGCCGAGGTCGGAGCCACCGGCGATCGAGAGCAGCACGCCGTGGGCGCCCTCGATGCTCGCCTCGAGCAGCGGCGAGGAGATCGCCATCTCGGCCGCAGCGACCGCGCGGTCCTCACCCCGCGCCGAGCCGATGCCCATGAGGGCGGAGCCGGCGTTGGCCATGACGGACTTGACGTCGGCGAAGTCGAGGTTGATCAGGCCGGGGGTCGTGATCAGGTCGGTGATGCCGGAGACACCCTGCAGCAGCACCTGGTCGGCCTGCTTGAAGGCGTCGAGCACCGACACGTTGCGGTCGCTGATCGACAGCAGCCGGTCGTTGGGGATGACGATGAGGGTGTCGACCTCCTCGCGCAGCTGGGCGATGCCCTCCTCTGCGGAGTTGGCGCGACGGCGACCCTCGAAGGAGAACGGTCGCGTGACCACGCCGATCGTCAGCGCGCCGAGCGAGCGCGCGATCCGGGCCACGACGGGTGCGCCGCCGGTGCCGGTGCCGCCACCCTCGCCCGCGGTCACGAAGACCATGTCGGCGCCCTTGATGACCTCTTCGATCTCGTCGGAGTGGTCCTCGGCGGCGCGCGAGCCGACCTCGGGGTTGGCGCCGGCACCGAGCCCGCGCGTGAGCTCGCGGCCGATGTCGAGCTTGACGTCGGCGTCGCTCATCAGCAGCGCCTGCGCGTCGGTGTTGATGGCGATGAACTCGACGCCCTTGAGCCCGACCTCGATCATCCGGTTGACGGCGTTGACCCCGCCGCCGCCGATGCCGACGACCTTGATGATCGCCAGGTAGTTCTGTGCTGCTGCCATGGCGGTTTCTCGCCTCTCGCTGTCGCTGGTCTGGAGTGTGGGTGCTGGTGCGTGCTGCGGCCTGCGTGCCCTGCTGCTCGGCCCGGAACCGTAACCCTGAACCTGAGGGTTATAGTTATGTCAACCTCGCGTTGTCGAAGAACGTAGGCGCTCGACGACGACGATCCGCGCAGACACGCCGCGTGTCGCGCGAGCCCCGGAGATTTCCGGGTCCCGACGACGTCAGGGGGTGAAGCTGGGGCGCCCGGGGACGCTGACGTCGATGTCGGCCTCGGGACGGTCGGCCATCATCGCGACCAGCACCTCCGCCTTCAGGTCGGACTCCTCCGCGCTCCCCCACACCACGGTCCGCTCGTCGCGCAGGACCAGCGAGATCTGGTCGACGGTGGCCACCTCGACGTGGTCCACGCGGGCCGCGAGGTCCTCGGGGAGGGAGGAGACCACGGCCGCGGCCTCCTGCAGCGCCTCGCGGCCGGCGGCGGCGTCGGTCTCGACGCGGGGCAGGTCGGCCGGCGGCTGCTGGTAGTCCTCGAAGACCACACCGTCCATGTCGAGGCCGCGCAGCCGGCCACCGATCTCCACGACGGCGACCGCCACCCGTTCCTCGACGGTGACGACGACGGTGTCGGGCCACTCACGGCGTACCTCGGCGCTGCGCACCTCGGCCAGGGACTGCACCCGGGCCTGCACGCCCTCGAGGTCGACCCGCGCGAGCGGGGTGCCCTCCTCGATGCCGGTCGCGGTCCGCACCTGCTCGGACCGCAGGCTGTCGGTGCCGCTGACCTGGACGGTGCTGACGGCCAGCACGCCGGAGAACCAGAACAGCCAGGCCGCGGCCACGAGCCCGCCGACCAGCACCACGGCGGCGACGACGTACTTCCACGTCAGCCAGCGACGGGACCACTGCCGTCGGGCGAACGCCCTCCGGCTTCGGCGGGACACGCCGTCGCCCGGCGTCGTCCCGCGGGCTGCCGCGGGACGGCGGGTGGCGGTGCGGCCGCGCTCAGCCATCCGCACGGGCCTCCAGCAGTGCCAGTATCCGGGGGCCGAGCTCGGTCACGTCGCCCGCACCGAGCGTCAGCACCAGGTCTCCGGGCCGGGCGCGCGCGACCACCGCGGCGGGGACGTCGGCGAGGGCCGGGACCAGGGCGACGCGCTCGGCGGCGAGGGGTACGGCGTCGGCGACGAGCGCCGCGGTCACCTCCGGGTCGGCGTCCTCCCGGGCGACGTAGACGTCGGTGACGACGACCTCGTCGGCGGCGCCGAGGGCCACCCCCATCGCCGCGCCGTAGGTGCGGGTGCGCGAGACGAGGTGGGGCTGGAAGGCGACCAGGAGCCGGCCCTCGCCGGCCACCCCGCGGGCCGCGGCGAGGTCGGCCGCGATCTCCTGCGGCATGTGGGCGTAGGAGTCGACCACGCGCACTCCCCCGGCCTCGCCCTTGGGCTCCATCCGTCGCCCGCTGCCGGTGAAGCCCGCGAGCCCGCGGCACAGGCCGTCGACGTCGAAGCCGAGCCGGTGCCCGAGCGCGAGGGCGGCGAGCGCGTCGAGGACGTAGTGGCGCCCGGGGATCTGCAGCTCGACCTCGGTCAGGACCCGGCCGCCGTGCTCGACGGTGAACCGCGAGCGGGTCCCCTCGAAGGACAGCCCGGTCGCGCGGTAGTCGACGTCCTCGCCGGTGCCGACGCGCACGACCTCGAGGTCGCGCTCGCGGGCCCCGACGACGAGCGCCGCAGCACCGGGGTCGTCGGTGACCGCCACGAGCACGCCGCCGCGGTCGATCCGGTCGAGGAAGGAGACGAAGGCGGCGCGGTAGGCCTCCTCGCTCCCCCACTGGTCGAGGTGGTCGGCCTCGACGTTCGTGACGATCGCGGCGTAGGGCGAGTAGACGAGGAAGGCGCCGTCGGACTCGTCGGCCTCGGCGACGAAGAACCGACCGTCGCCGGCGTCGGCGTTGCGGCCGGTGGCGCGCAGCACCCCGCCCACGGCGTACGTCGGGTCGGCGCCGGCCTCGAGCAGCGCGACGGTGAGCAGCGCCGTGGTCGTGGTCTTGCCGTGGGTGCCGGCGACGGCCAGCACGTCGCGGTCGTGCATGACCGCCGCGAGGCCGGCCGAGCGGGGCAGGATCCGCAGCCCGCGTCGCTGGCCCTCGACGACCTCGGGGTTGTCCTCCCTGGCGGCGGTGGTGACGACGAGGGTGTCGGCGTCACCGACGTGGCCCGCGTCGTAGCCGATCGAGACCGGGACGTCGAGCTCGCGCAGCGCGGCCAGGAACGGGGTCTCGTTGTCGTCGCTGCCGGTGACCGGGACTCCGCGCCGGACCATGATCCGCGCGATCGCGGACAGCGCGGCTCCGCCGATGCCGACGAAGTGGACGCGGCCGAGCCGGTCGGCGGGGAGCAGCTCGTCGGGGACCGGGATCCTCACGCGCTCCCCCCGCCCGCGCACTCCTGGACGATCCGCGCCAGCTGCTCGTCGGCGTCGCGCGGCACGAGGGCGGATGCGGCCCGCCCCATCGTGGCCAGGCGGTCGGCGTCCGTGGCGAGCCCGGGCACGGTGGCGGCGAACCACTCGGTGGTCAGCGCACCGTCGGCGACCAGCAGCCCACCGCCGGCGTCGACGACCGGGCGGGCGTTGTGCTCCTGCTCGCCGTTGCCGATCGGCAGCGGCACGAAGACGGCGGGCAGCCCGACCGCCGCGGCCTCGGTGACGCTGTTGGCGCCCGCCCGGCACACGACCAGGTCGGCGGCGGCGTACGCGAGGTCCATCCGGTCGACGAACGGGACGGTGACGTAGGGGACGCCGGTCTGCTCGGGGCTCGCCTCGCCCGCGGGGCCGAGGACGTGGAGCACCTGCACCCCGGCGTCGGCGAGGGCCCGGGCGGCGCCGGACACGGACTGGTTGAGACGGCGGGCGCCCTGGGAACCGCCCGTGACCAGGAGCGTGGGGCGGTCGGGGTCGAGGCCGAAGTGGGCCCGGGCCTCGTCGCGCAGCGCGGCCCGGTCGAGCGTGGAGATCATCCGGCGGATCGGCAGCCCGACGTACTCCGCCTTCGGCAACGGGGTGTCGGGGAAGCTGACCGCCACCCGACGGGCGACACGGGCACCGAGCCTGTTGCCGATGCCGGGCAGCGCGTTCTGCTCGTGGACGACCAGCGGGATCCCGCGCCGGCGGACCGCGACGTACGCCGGCACGGAGACGTAGCCGCCGTAGCCGACGACCACGTCGGGTCGCACCCGGTCGAGCACCTCGTGGGTCGCCCGGACGGCCCCGCGCAACCGCCCGGGGACCTTGAGCAGGTCGGCGCCCGGCTTGCGGGGCAGCGGCACCGGCGGGATCAGCTCCAGCGGGTAGCCGGCCTCCGGGACGACCCGGTTCTCGAGGCCGCGGGGCGTGCCGAGGCAGGTGATCTCGACCGAGGGGTCGAGCCGCCGCAGCGCGTCGGCCGTGGCGATCAGGGGCGAGGTGTGGCCGGCGGTGCCGCCGCCGGCGAGGAGGATCCGCATAGCGAGGGCAACCCTAGGGGTTGCGACCGCGGCCGCGACCGGCCGCCAGCCCGGTCGTGCGCGGCCGGCGACGCTGCTGCAGGGCGCGGGCCGCCTCGGGCTCGCGACGGGCGAACCCGATGAGCAGGCCCAGTGCCACCAGGGTGGGCACGAGCGAGGAACCGCCGTAGGAGATGAGCGGCAACGGGATGCCGATGACGGGCAGCAGGGCGAGCACCATGCCGACGTTGACCATCATCTGGCCGACCAGCCAGGCGACGATGCCGAAGGACATGTAGCGCACGAAGGGGTCGGCGGTCTGGGTCGCGACCTTGATCGCGGCGTAGGCGATGGTCGAGGAACAGCACGATCACCAGCAGCGTGCCGACCAGGCCGAGCTCCTCGCCGAGCACGGCGAAGATGAAGTCGGTGTGGGCCTCGGGCAGGTCGCCCCACTTCTGGGTGGACGCACCGATCCCCTCGCCGAAGACGCCACCGGAGGAGAGCGCGAAGAGTCCGTGGGCGGGCTGCCAGCCCGCGTCGTGGTAGTCCTTGAACGGGTCGACGAAGTTGGTCAGCCGCTCGCGCCGCTCGGAGCTCGTGGTGGCGAGCCAGACCGCGGCCACGCCGATCACCGACAGCGCGAGGGTGAACAGCCGCGCCGGGGCGCCCACCACCCACAGCAGGGCGAGCAGGATCGCGAACAGCACCAGGGCGGTGCCGAGGTCCTTGCCGACGATGACGAGCAGCGTGATCCCGAGCAGCACCGGCACGACCGGCACCATCACCTGGTGCAGGCTGCCGAGCCGCCGCTCCTTCTGGGCGTAGACGTGGGCGGCCCACAGCACGATCGCGAGCTTGGCGATCTCGCTGGGCTGGAACTGGAAGGGGCCGACGGCCAGCCAGTTCTTGTTGCCGTTGACGACCACGCCCATCTGGGCGGTGAGCGCGAGCAGCACGACCGAGACCAGGATCGCGACCCAGGAGATCTGCCGGATCGCCTGGTAGGGCAGCCGTGAGGCGATCCACGCGCAGGGCAGGCCGATCGCGACCCACATCAGCTGGCGCTTGACGATGGAGTAGGAGTCGCCGTCGTGCTGCTCGAAGGAGTAGACGCTCGAGGCCGACAGCACCATGATCAGGCCGATGGTCAGCAGCAGCGCGGAGGCGCCGAGCAGCAGGTAGTAGGACGTCAGCGGCCGCGACAGCGCGTCGCGCAGGGCGGCGTACCACCCGAAGGGGCCGGCGTGGCGAGGCTCGGGCGCATCGGAGTCACCGCGGACCCGGTCGGGGTTGACGGTCGTCACCGGCTGCGTCCTCCCCTGACCTGGTGGCCTGTCTCGTGGTCCGGTTCAGCCGCCCTCGGCGGCGGCCCTCCTGCGCACCTCGGCGGCGAAGGCATCACCGCGTTCGGCGTAGTTCGCGAACATGTCCATCGAGGCGCACCCCGGGGCCAGGAGCACCGTGTCACCGGGCCGAGCGAGCTCGGCAGCGGCGGCCACGACGCGAGCCATGGGGCCATGCTCGGGATCAGTCTCCCCGTCGCCGACGGCGATGACCGGCACATCGGGCGCGTGTCGCGAAAGGGCGTCGGCGATGACGTGGCGGTCCCGACCGAGCAGCACCGCGCCCCGCAGCCGGCCGTGCACCGCCTGCACGAGGTCGTCGAACCGGGCGCCCTTGGCGAGTCCGCCGGCGACCCAGACCACCGAGTCGTACGCCGCCAGGGACGACTGGGCGGCGTGGGGGTTGGTGGCCTTGGAGTCGTCGACCCAGGTCACGCCGCCGGCGTCCGCGACGTGGGCGATCCGGTGACCGTCGGGGCGGAAGCCGCGCAGCCCGTCGCGCACCGCTGCCTGCGGGACGCCGTGGGCCCGGGCCAGGGCAGCGGCGGCGAGCGCGTTGGCGACGTAGTGCGGCGCCGCGGAGGCGAGGTCGCCGATCGTGCACAGCTCGGCCGCGCTGGTGTGGCGGCCCTCGACGAAGGCCCGGTCGGCCAGGATGTCCTCGACGACGCCGACCATGCCGACCGCCGGCATACCGAGCGTGAAGCCGACCGCGCGGGCGCCCTCGACGACGTCGGCCTCGCGGACCAGCTCCTCGGTGACGGGGTCGGCGACGTTGTAGATGCAGGCCCGGCTGACCTGGTCGTAGATCCGCCCCTTGTCGGCGGCGTAGCCGGACATCCCGCCCAGCGCGTCGTACCAGTCGAGGTGGTCCTCGGCGACGTTGAGCACCGCGGCGGCCTCGCAGGACATCGACCGGGTGTGGTGGAGCTGGAAGCTGGAGAGCTCGACGGCGAGGACGTCGTGGGGCTCGGGGTCCATCACTGCCTCGACGACCGGTCGCCCCACGTTGCCGACGGCGGCGCTGCGCAACCCGGCCGCCCGCAGGATCGCGTCGAGCATCTGCACGGTGGTGGTCTTGCCGTTGGTGCCGGTGACCGCCAGCCACGGCGCGGGGTGCTCGGGGTCGCGCAGCCTCCAGGCGAGCTCGACCTCGCCCCAGACCGGGATGTCGCGGACCGCGGCCTCGCGCAGCAGCGCGTGGTCGGGCCGCCAGCCGGGGCTGACCACGAGCAGGTCGCAGTCGTCCGGCAGCGCCGCGGTGGCGCCCTCCCCCAGCCGGACGGTGGCGCCGAGGACCTCGAGCAGCTCGCCCTGCTCGGCCTTGGTGTCCGAGCTCTGCTCGTCGAGCGCGGTGACGGCGGCGCCGAGGTGGGTGAGGTTGTCGGCGGCCGCGAAGCCGCTGACCCCGAAGCCGGCGACGGTGGCGCGGACCGGCGACCAGTCGCTGGTGCGGTGGTGCGCGGAGACGTCGGTCATCGCTAGGAGCCCGCCACCCACTCGGCGTAGAAGATCCCGAGGCCTGCGGCGACGCAGAGGCCGGTGATGATCCAGAACCGGATCACGATCGTGACCTCGGCCCAGCCGAGCATCTCGAAGTGGTGCTGGATCGGGGCGATCCGGAAGATCCGCTTGCCCGTGCCGGTCAGGCGACGGGTGATCTTGAAGAAGCTGACCTGCATCATCACCGACAGCGTGACCGTGACGAACAGGCCGCCCAGGATCGCCATCAGCAGCTCGGTGCGGGTCAGGATCGCGAACCCGGCGAGCGCGCCGCCGAGGGCGAGCGAGCCGGTGTCGCCCATGAAGATCGCGGCGGGGGAGGCGTTCCACCAGAGGAAGCCGAAGCAGGCGCCGGTGATGGCCGCGGCGATCACCGCGAGGTCCAGCGGGTCGCGCACCTCGTAGCAGGTGCGGCCGCCGGTCAGGGCGCACGACTGGTTGTTCTGCCAGATGTTCACCAGCGTGTAGGCCCCGAAGACCATCACCGACGACCCCGTCGCGAGGCCGTCGAGCCCGTCGGTGAGGTTCACGGCGTTGCTGGTGCCGGCCACGATCAACCAGATCAGCAGCACCACCACCACGGCCGGGAGCGTGAACGACTCGAAGTCGCGGATGAAGGAGAGGTGGCGGCTCGCCGGCGTCAGCTCCCGGTCGTCCTCGAGCGCGGGCAGCAGCGCCACGACGCCGAAGGTGACCGCCACGATGGTCAGCCCGATCATCTTGGCCTTGCTGCGCAGGCCAAGGCTGCGCTGCTTGACGATCTTGATGAAGTCGTCGAGGAAGCCGACCATGCCGCAGCCGACGAACAGGAAGAGCAGCAGCAGCGCCGAGGCCGAGGGGATGCTCAGGGTGATCAGCTTGGCGAGGAAGTACCCCAGGACCGTCGCGGCCACGATGACCACGCCGCCCATGGTCGGCGTACCGCGCTTGGTGTGGTGGCTGGTGGGGCCGTCGTCCCGGATCTCCTGGCCGTAGCCGAGGTTGGTGAAGGCCCTGATCGCCACCCGGGTCCCGAGCAGCGAGAAGATCAGGGCCAGGCCTCCGCCGAGCAGGATCGCTCTCACCGGGTCGTGCTCCTATCCGCAAGCGTGTGGTCAACCGCGACATTGTCGCGCACCGGTGGCGTGGGGGTCGCCACGCCCCGCCGTCAGGCCCCGACGACCCACTCGGCGTAGAAGATGCCGATCCCGGTGGCGACGCACAGGCCGGTGATGATCCAGAACCGGATCGCCACCGTGACCTCGGCCCACCCGAGCTGCTCGAAGTGGTGGTGCAGCGGGGCGATCCGGAAGACCCGGTGACCGGGACCGACCCGGAACGCCCGCCGGAAGAGCGCCGACCCGCGGCTGGCCTTGAAGACGACGACCTGGATGACCACCGACATCGTGACGGCGACGAACAGACCGCCCAGGATGACCATCAGCAGCTCGGTACGGGTCAGGATCGCGAACCCGGCGAGGGCGCCGCCCAGCGCCAGCGAGCCGGTGTCACCCATGATGATCGCGGCGGGCGAGGCGTTCCACCAGAGGAAGCCGAAGCAGGCGCCGGTGAGCGCGGCGGCGATCACCGCGAGGTCCAGCGGGTCGCGCACCTCGTAGCAGGTGCGGCCGCCGGTGAGCTCGCACGACTGGTTGTTCTGCCAGATGTTGATGAGGGTGTACGCCGCGAACACCATCACCGAGGCGCCCGCAGCGAGTCCGTCGAGGCCGTCGGTGATGTTGACCGCGTTGCTGGTGCCGGTGATCACCAGCCAGCACAGCACCACCGCCAGCACGGCCGGGAGGGTCAGCCACTCGATGTCGCGGATGAACGAGACCGCGGTGCTGGCCGGGGTGAGCCCGTCGGCGTCCTCGAGGGCCGGCAGCAGCGAGACCACGCCGAAGACCAGCGCGACGAGCGTCAGCCCGACCATCTTCGCCTTGCTGCGCAGGCCCAGGCTGCGGCTGTTGGCGATCTTGAGGTAGTCGTCGAGGAAGCCCACCGCGCCGCAGCCCACGAACACGAACAGCAGCAGCAGCGCGGACGCCGAGGGGGCGTCGAGGGTGATCAGCTTGGCCAGCAGGTAGCCGAGCACCGTCGCCGCGATGATCACGACGCCGCCCATGGTCGGCGTACCCCGCTTGACGTGGTGGGTCGTCGGTCCGTCGTCGCGGATCGGCTGGCCGTAGCCCGCCCGGGTGAAGGCCCGGATCGCCACCCGGGTCCCGAACAACGAGAACAGCAGCGCCAGGCCTCCCCCGAGGAGGATCGCCCTCACCGGGTCGGGTCCTGTCCACCTTCGCTGATCCGGTCGCCCAGCCAGCGCAGCCCGGCGTCACGGCTGGACTTGAGCAGCACGGTGTCACCCGGGCGCAGCACGGAGCCGAGGATCTCGAACGCGGCGTCGGTGTCGGCGACCCAGAGCGCCTCGCCCGCGCCGGCGTGCGTCCCGAAGCCGGCGACGACCTCGCGGGCCAGCTCCCCCACGCCGAGCAGGACGTCGACGCCGGCCGCTGCTGCCGCCTCACCGGTGCCGCGGTGCTGGTCCGCCGAGGCGTCGCCGAGCTCGAGCATGCCGCCCAGCACCGCGACCCGGCGCCCGGTCACGTCCATGTCGGCGAGCGCGCGCAGCGCGGCCCGCATCGAGTCGGGGTTGGCGTTGTAGGCGTCGTTGACCACCGTGACGCCGTCGGCACGCTCGGTCACCTCCATCCGCCACCGGCTGGCGGGACCGGCCGTCGCCAGCACCCCGACCGCCTGCTCCAGCGGGACACCCACCGCCGTGGCGGCAGCCAGCACCGACAGCGAGTTCCCGACCTGGTGGCGACCGGGCTGCGCGAGGGTCACGTCGACGTCGGGCTCGCCGGGTCGCACGAGCGAGTAGGACGCGCGCCCCCGCGCGTCGAGCCGGACGTCGACGGCCCGCAGGTCGGCGTCCTCGTGCTCACCGACCGTGAGAACCCGGCAGGTCAACCCCTCGGCCATGGTCGTGACCCGCGGGTCGTCGCGGTTGAGGACCGCCACCCCGTCGGTCGGGAGCGAGCGGGGAAGCTCCGACTTGGCGAGGGCGATGTTGTCGACCGAGCCGAACTCGCCCACGTGGGCCAGGCCGACGTTGAGGACGATCGCCACCCGGGGCGGCGCGATCTCGGTCAGGTAGGAGATGTGGCCGATCCCGCGGGCCCCCATCTCCGCGACGAGGAAGCGCGTCGAGCCGTCGATCCGGCACACCGTGAGGGGTACGCCGATCTCCCCGTTGAGCGAGTTGACCGGAGCGACGGTCGGACCGCCGGTCGAGAGCACGGCCGCCAGCAGGTCCTTCACCGTGGTCTTGCCCGACGACCCGGTGACCGCGACCACGGTCAGGTCGGGTGCCCGGTCGACGACCGCACGGGCGACGCGACCGAAGGCCGTCTGCACGTCGTCGATCACGAGCGTGGGGATCCCCGCGACCGGGCGCTCGCCGAGCACGGCGACCGCGCCCGCCTCGACCGCTGCCGGGGCGAAGTCGTGCCCGTCGGCGTGCTCGCCGCGCCGGGCGACGTAGAGGCTGCCGGGCCCGCACTCACGGGAGTCGGTGGTCACGGGGCCGTCCACGACCGTGGCGGCGTCGCCGTCGACCAGGGTGGCGCCGGCGGCCTCGGCCAGCTCGCCGAGCGTCATCGGGATCACTGAAGCTCCTCTCGGACGACCTCGCGGTCGTCGAAGGGGTGGACGGTGCCGGCGACCTCCTGGCCGGTCTCGTGGCCCTTGCCGGCGACCAGCACCACGTCGCCGGCGCGGGCCCGGCCGAGCGCCTCGCGGATCGCCGCGCGGCGGTCGCCGACCTCGAGCACCTCGGCGACGGCGTCGTGGGTGCCCTCGAGGATCGCGGCGCGGATGGCGGCGGGGTCCTCGCTGCGCGGGTTGTCGTCGGTCACGACCAGCACGTCGGCCAGCCGGCCGGCGATCTCGCCCATCAGCGGCCGCTTGCCGGGGTCGCGGTCGCCGCCGGCCCCGATCACGACGACCAGCCGGCCGCTGGTCAGCGGTCGCAGCGTGCGCAGTGCCGACTCGACGGCGTCCGGCTTGTGGGCGTAGTCGACGACCACGACGAAGTCCTGGCCCGCCTCCACGCGCTCGAGGCGACCGGGCACCCCGGGACCGGCCGCGATGCCGCTCGCGACGAGCGCCGCGTCGTACCCCACCTCCGCGCAGGCGGCGATCGCGGCCAGCGCGTTGGCGACGTTGAAGTCGCCGGGCAGCGGTACCGCAGCGGGGGTGCGGGTGCCGTCGGGGGCGACGACGGTGAAGCGGCTGCCGGTGGCCTCGAGCTCGAGGTCGACGGCCGTCCAGTCGGCGTCGCGGCCGGCGGTCGACCAGGTGCGGACCGGGATGGTCGCCTCGGTCGCGAGCCGGCGGCCGTGCTCGTCGTCGATGTTCACGAGGGCCAGCCGGGCCCGCCCGGGGGTGAAGAGCGAGGCCTTGGCGGAGTAGTAGTCCTCGACGTCGGCGTGGAAGTCGAGGTGGTCGCGGCCGAGGTTGGTGAAGACGGCGACGTCGAAGACGACTCCGTCGACGCGGCCCATGACCAGCGCGTGGCTCGACACCTCCATCGCGCACGCCTCGACGCCGCGCTCGCGCATCATCGCGAAGAGGCCGTGCAGGTCGGGCGCCTCGGGGGTGGTGAGGTCGGTCTTCACGTCCTCGCCCGCGACGCGGGTGCCGACGGTGCCGATCACGCCCGCGCTGACGCCGGCACCCTCGAGGCCGCCCTCGGCCAGCCGGGTGGTCGTGGTCTTGCCCTGGGTGCCGGTGACGCCGATCAGGCGCAGCGCCGCCGCGGGCTCGGCGTACACCCGGGCGGCGAGGCGGCCGAGGACGGCGCGGGGGTCGGGCACGACCAGCGCCGGGACGCCGGCCGCGACCCGCTCGACGCCGGCCGCGTCGGTCAGCACGGCCACGGCACCGGCCGCCAGCGCGTCGGCGGCGAAGTCGGCCCCGTGGGCCCTCGCGCCGGGGAGCGCGGCGTAGAGGTCGCCGGGTCGGACCCGGCGTGAGCTGAGGGTCAGCCCGGTGACGGTGGTGGTGACGTCGCCGGCCGACGTGACGTCGTACCCCTCCTGGCGCAGCCAGTCGGCGAGACCGCCCAGCGGCATCGGCGTCGGGTGCTCCGGACGGGTCCGTGCCAGCAGGTCGTCGCTCACCACGGGCCGAGGCTATCGCTGGGCACCGGGATCCTCACGAGAGGGCGGGCGGGCCCGCCGCTCACCACTCGAGCGGCAGGTTCGAGGGCTTGCGGCCGGTCGGCGGGACGGCGTAGCGCTGCAGGGCGTAGCTCATGATCCTGGAGAACGCGGGACCGCCGACCGAGCCACCGCCGCCGCCGTTGCGGGGGTTCTGCACCACCACGTAGACGGTGAACCGCGGGTCGTCGGCCGGGGCGAACCCGGCGAAGGAGACGGTGAACGACCCGTCGTAGCAGGCACACTCCTCGCCGACGCGCTGCGCGGTGCCGGTCTTGCCGGCCACGCGGTAGCCCGGGACGGCCGCGCTGGGCGCGGTGCCCTCGTCGGGGTCGACGACCCGCTCCATCATGTGGGCGGTGTCGGTGGCGGCCTTCTGGCTCACGACCCGGCGCGACTCGGCGTGGTCGGTACCGACCTCGACACCCTCGTCGGTCGTGGCGGAGCCGGAGATCAGCGAGGGGTCGACGCGGACCCCGCCGTTGGCGATGGCGTTGACCGCCGCGGCCATCTGCACGGCGTTGACCGAGAGACGACTGGCCGAAGGCGATCCGGTCGCCGACCAGCTGGTCCCAGCTCGAGGCGGCGGGCAGGATGCCCGCGGTCTCCTTGCGTACGCCGATGCCGGTGGTGCTGCCGAGCCCGAACTCGGTGAGGTACCGGCGCAGCTCCCCGCGGTCGTACTGGTCGGCGGCGCGGACCGTGCCGATGTTGGACGACTTCGCGATGACGCCGGCCAGGGTGAGCTTGATCTGCTCGTGCGGGAACCAGTCGTTGATGACCCGGCCGTCGCGCCGCAGCTCCGGCTCGACGACGATGCGGGTGCGGGGCGTGACCTTATCGGCGTCGAGCAGGCCCGCGACGGTCAGCACCTTCTGCACCGAGCCGGGCTCGTAGACGTCGCTCATCGCCCGCGAGCCGCGGTCCGCAGCCTCGGAGTTCCCCGGGTCGGCGGCGTCGAAGGTCGGGTGGTCGGCGAGCGAGAGGATCTCGCCGGTCCGGGTGTCCATCACGACCGCGAAGCCGGAGTCGGCCCTCGCGTCCTCGACGGACTGCCGCAGCACGCGCTGGGTGTACCACTGCAGGTCCTGGTCGATGGTGGTCTGCAGGTCCTGCCCGTCGACCGGCTCGACGACGGCGCTCTCCCCCAGCGGGAGCCGGTTGCCGCCGCCGACCTGGTAGCGCGCCGAGCCGTCGGTGCCGCCGAGCTGGGCGTCGAAGGTCTGCTCGAAGCCCGCGAGGGGTTCATCGATCCCCATGAAGCCGACCAGGTTGGCCGCGACGTCGCGGGCGGGGTAGTCACGCACCGGGTCGCGCCGGGTGTCGAGGCCCTCGAAGCCGAGCTCCGCGGCATCGGCCACGACCTTGGTGGCGATCGTGGACGGCACCCGCCGGGCGACGTACTCGAACCGGCTCCCCTCCTCGCGCAGCCGCGGGAGGAGGGAGAAGTAGTCGACGTCGAGCCGGTTGGCCAGGAACTTGGCCAGCTCGGGTGCCTGGTCGGCGGTCAGCTCGGGGTCCGCCACGACCATGAGGCCGTCGATCGAGCGGGCCAGCGGCTCGCCGTTGCGGTCGAGGATGTCACCGCGCCTGGCCGGCAGCGACACGTCCTCCACGCCCTCGGCGGCCGCCATCTCGGCGTACGCGTTGGGGTCCACGCCCTGCAGCTGCACCAGGCGCGCACCGAAGACCGAGAGCACCATCGCGATCGCCAGGAACCCGAACCGGAGCCGGAACAGGGGCGAGCCCCGCAGGCTGCCGCGGGGGCGGCGCGGGCGGGAGTCGGCCCGGGAGTCGCTGCGCACGTCGGCTCTCCCTCTCAGTCGCGGGTACGGGTGGTCGGACGGCCCTCGAGGTCGGGTCCGCGGCCGGCGGAGCCTCCGAGCGACGCGGCGGTCGGCCCGTCACCGATCACCTGGCGCACGATCGGGTCGGGGTCGAGGATCGCCGGCTTCGGCTCGGGCCTCGGGAGCAGTCTGAGGCCGTCCTGGGCCGTCGCCGGCGACGGCTCGCCGAGGACCTTGCCCGAAGGCAGCTGGATGTACGCCGGGGTGCCGCCGGGCACCATGCCCATCGACTGGGCCCGCTCGGCCACCCGCTGGGGGTCGCGGAGCGTGTCGATCTCCATCTCCAGCGTCTGCTGGCGGGCGGCGAGGGTGCCGGCCTGGCCCTCGAGCGCCGTGGCCGCGAAGGCCGCCTGCTGCATGGAGGTGTTGAAGAGCAGCAGCCCGACGACCCCACCGAGCAGCAGCAGCGTCACCAGCGCGATGAACGGCACCCGGGTGTGCTGCGGCGCACGACGGGGCACGACGCGCAGCCGCGCCCGCTCGACCGCGGCGCCACCGATGAGCGGGGCGATGCGCGGCATGCGGGACCGGAGCTGGGCGGCGGGGCTGCTCATGAAGGGACTCCTGTGACTCGTTCGATGGCGCGCAACCGGACGGAGGCGGCGCGGGGGTTCTCGTCGATCTCGGCGGGGCTCGCCTGCTCGGAGCCGCGGGTGACCAGCCGCAGCGCCGGCTCCATCCCCTCGGGCACGAACGGCAGGTCGTGGGGCACGTCGCTGCGGGTCGCAGCGGCGAACGTCTGCTTGACCAGGCGGTCCTCGAGGGAGTGGTAGGCCTCGACGACGACCCGCCCGCCGACGCCGATCGCGTCGACGGCGGCCGGGAGCGCGCGGCGCAGCACCGCGAGCTCGTCGTTGACCTCCATGCGCAGGGCCTGGAAGGTGCGCTTGGCCGGGTGGCCGCCGGTACGCCGCGCCGGGGCCGGGATCGCGTCGTACAGCAGCGCGACCAGGCGGGCGGAGGTGGTGAACGGCTCGTCCTCCCGTTCGCGCAGCACCGCCCGGGCGATCCGGCGCGCGAACTTCTCCTCGCCGTAGTCCCGCAGCACGCGCGTCAGGTCGCCCTCGGAGTAGGTGTTGAGGACGTCGGCGGCGGTCGCGCCGGTACGTGCCGTCCATCCGCATGTCGAGCGGCGCGTCCTCGCGGTAGGCGAAGCCGCGCTCGGTGACGTCGAGCTGCATGGAGGAGACGCCGAGGTCGAACAGCACCGCGTCGACCGAGGCGAGCCCCTGCTCGGCGAGCACCTCGGGCAGCTCGTCGTAGACCGCGTGGACGCCGGTGAACCGGGCGCCGTACGACGCCAGCCGCTCGCCGGCACGGGCGAGCGCCTCGGGGTCGCGGTCGATGCCGATCACCCGGGCGTGCTCGCAGCGCTGCAGCACGGCCTCGGAGTGGCCGCCGAGGCCGAGGGTGGCGTCGACGAGGACGGCGCCCTCGTGGTCGAGGGCAGGGTGCAGGAGGGAGACGACCCGGTCGAGGAGCACCGGGACGTGGGAGGGGCCGGTCACGATCAGCCCTGGTGGCCCAGTGCGGTGAGGACCAGGAGGCAGCCGGCGACGGCGCTCGAGGCGAGGGCGGAGAAGGCCATCAGCGCCACGGCCTCGCGGGCCTGGTGCCGCACCCGGGGGCGCGGCGCCGCACCGGCGGCGCCGGGAGACCCGGACGACACGATGTCGGCTGACGTGTAGCTCATGCTCTCGACCCCACGGATGGTTGCTGCTCGTTGACGTGCTGGCGGGTGGTGCTGGGTGGTGCTGGGTGGATCGCCCGACCAGGTCCCTGCCCGCTCCCGATGGGAAGTCGGCGTCTGGAGCCGGGGAAGGTGCCCCAGATGTCATGACGTCTGGTACCGGGGAAGGTGTCCCAGAAGTCGGGGAGCGGGCCCGAGACCTCGTCGTGCGATCCGTGTTCTTGAGTTGTGGTGGTGCTGGTTTCCTGGGTCTCTGCTGGCGTCCTCCGGTCAGTCCCGGGGGAACACCTCCTGGCCCAGGTCGGAGAACGAGTCCTCGTGGGTGTCGGAGTAGGACTGCCACCGCGACGAGTCCCAGATCTCGAGCCGGTTGACCACGCCGATCACGATCACGTCCCGGGTGAGGGAGGCGTACTCGCGCAGCATCGGCGGGATGCTGAGCCGGCCCTGCTTGTCGGGCTGGTCGTCGGAGGCACCCGCGAAGAGCAGGCGGGTGTAGTCGCGCACGGCACGGTCGGTGACCGGGGCGGCCTGGGCCTGCAGCGCGACCTGCTCGAAAGCAGGGCGCGGCCAGACCGTCAAGCAGCGTTCCTGTCCCCTCGTGACCACGAGCCCCTCCGACAGCTGGTCCCTGAACTTGGCCGGGAGGAACAGCCGACCCTTGTCGTCCATCCGCGGGGTGTAGGTGCCCATCAACATCGGGCGCCTCCTCCCCTGAGATCCCACGGGTGCGGGCTCTTCCTCCACTGCGCTCCACCATACGCCACTTCGCTCCACCGTCAACCATCTTTCGACCGATTCACCCGCGTGTCCTCCCCGGGTGCCGGCCGTGGCAGCAGCCCGCTCCCCCGCGCCCCGGGGACGTCGTACGCCGACGGCGCTCCCCGACGCCCGGGGTGGAGCGCGGTGGAGCGTCCGGGTGGAGCGCGGGTGGAGGACGGGGTGGAGGCGGGGTGGTGCGCGGTGGAGGAGCGCGGGCAGGATCGGGCGGAGGAGATCGCAACCATTTCGTGACGTCCGGGGTCACAAGCGCTGGAGGCCCACGTCATAGGTTGCTGGGGCACCGGAGCCGGGCCTTGGTCCCGGCTCCTACGTTGGAGGCACGCGAGACCCCACGGAGGGACGATCGGTGGACACGCAGGACGCGGCAACGCACACCTCGGCAGGCGCGACGGCAGGCTCGGGCAGAGGGTCGGGAGCCGCCGCGGCCGCCGACCTGGAGACCCTCGCCCGCGTGGTGGGCAGGGTCAGGGACAACGTCGAGCAGGTCATCGAGGGCAAGCCCGACGTGGTCACCTCGGCCATCGTGGTGCTGCTCGCCGAGGGGCACCTGCTCATCGAGGACGTCCCCGGCGTCGGCAAGACGATGCTCAGCAAGGCCCTGGCCCGCAGCATCGACTGCTCGGTCCGCCGGATCCAGTTCACCCCGGACCTGCTGCCCTCGGACGTCACCGGCGTCTCGGTGTTCAACCAGAACACGCGCGAGTTCGAGTTCCGCCCCGGCGGCATCTTCGCCAACATCGTGGTCGGCGACGAGATCAACCGGGCGTCCCCCAAGACCCAGTCGGCGCTGCTGGAGTGCATGGAGGAGCACCAGGTCACCGTCGACACGACGACCTACCAGCTCGAGTCGCCCTTCATGGTCATCGCGACCCAGAACCCGATCGAGATGGAGGGCACCTACGCCCTCCCCGAGGCCCAGCGTGACCGCTTCATGGCACGGGTCTCGGTCGGCTACCCCGTCGAGGCCGCCGAGATGGCGATGCTCACCTCCCACACCCGCACCAACCCGCTCGACGACCTCGAGCCGGTCACCGATGCCTCCGAGATCCGCAAGCTGACCAGCATCGTCGGCGCGGTCTACGTCTCCGAGGCGGTCCAGAAGTACGCCGTGTCGCTGACCTCGGCGACCCGGCGCTCCAGCGACCTGACCCTCGGCGCCTCCCCGCGCGCGACCCTCCACCTGGTCCGTGCCGCCAAGGCACGGGCCGCGATCGCCGGGCGCGACTACGTCCTGCCCGACGACCTGCGCTCGCTCGCCGAGCCGGTGCTGGCCCACCGGCTGCTGCCCAGCGTCGAGGCCGCGATGAGCGGACGCTCCACGACCGACATCCTCGGCGCCATCGTCGGCTCGGTGCCGGTGCCCGGCGGCTCGCCCACGCACTGAGTCCTAGCCAGAGACGAAGGGGGACCACGGTGCGCGAGGCACTGGCCGGGCTGACCGTCCGCGGGCGGGCGTTCCTGGCCGCCGGCGTGACCTCGATCGTGTGCGCCGTCGTCATGGGCCAGCAGCAGCTGACCCGGGTCGGCGTCCTGGTCGCCGTGCTGCCGCTGCTCGCGGCACTCCTGATCGGCCGCAGCCGCTACCGGCTGTCGCTGGTGCGCACCGTCAGCCCCCAGCTGGTCACGGCCGGCTCCCCCGCCCGGGTCTCGCTGGCGCTGAGCAACGAGGGCCGCACGCCCAGTGGCGTCCTCCTGCTCGAGGACCACGTGCCCTACGTGCTGGGCACCCGGCCCCGCTTCGTGCTCGAGGGGATCGGCAACGGCTGGCGTCGCGAGGTGACCTACCAGATCCGTTCCGACGTCCGTGGCCAGTTCGACATCGGACCGATGACCGTGCGGGTGAGCGACCCGTTCGGCCTCGTCGAGCTCGGCCGCTCCTTCCGGACCACCGTCCCGATCACCGTCATCCCCCGGACCGTCCCCCTCCCCCAGGTGCCGCTCGGCGGCGCGTGGACCGGGTCGGGCGACAACCGGCCGCGCGCGTTCGCCAGCGGCAGCGCCGAGGACGTGACCGTCCGCGACTACCGGCAGGGCGACGACCTGCGCCGCGTCCACTGGCGCAGCTCTGCCCGGCTCGGCGAGCTGATGGTCCGACGCGAGGAGCAGCCGTGGCAGAGCCGCGCGACGCTCTTCCTCGACAACCGCGCCCGCTCCCACCGCGGTCAGGGCATCGCCTCCTCGCTGGAGGCTGCCGTCTCGGCCACCGCCTCGATCGCGGTGCACCTCAGCCAGCGCGGCTTCATGGTGCGACTGGTCACGGCCACCGGCGACGACCCGACCACCTCGTGGCACTACCGCGACGCCGGGCTCAACACCGGTCCGCTGCTGGAGTCGCTCGCCGTCGTCTCGGCCGTGGACCAGTCCTGGCTCGAGACCAACTGGCTCGCCGACCCGCAGCACGGCGGGCTGCTCGTGGCCGTGACCGGTGCCGTCGGCCAGCTCGACACCCCGGTCTTCCGGCGGATGCTCCACCACTCGATGCCCGCGCTCGCGGTCAGCCTCGACGTCGAGGCGTGGGGTGGTCGGCCCGGTGCCGGCCCGGCGACACCGCTGCTGACGGGTCAGGGGTGGCGCGCCGTGACGCTCGGCCCGCGCGACAAGCTCACCGCCGTGTGGCAGGACCTCGGCGTGAGCAACGCGCAGGCCAGCCGCGGTCCCGGCGACCCCCGGACGGTGGCGACATGAGCCAGCGTCGACGTGGGTTCCTCGAGACCGTCACCCTCGGCGGGACGGCGGTCGCGACCGGTTGGGTCGCCACCACGGCGTGGCGCGGGTTCACCGAGGACCCCTCCCGGTTCCTGTACCCGTTGCTGGGCCTCGGCCTCCTCGTGGTCGTCCTCGGGGCGGGGCTGCGCCAGCTGCGGTTGCCGGCCTCGCTGGTGCTGATGCTCCAGCTGCTCGTGGGCGGTCTCGCCTCCGCCAGCCTGGTCGCCGGGGCCCTCGTGGTCACGGCCGAGGGGTGGACCCGCTTCGGCGCGGCCGTCTCCGGGGCGGTGACCACGGCACAGCGCTACCAGGCGCCGGTGCCCTCGGACGTGCCCGGCATCGACCCGCTGCTCATCCTCGGCGGCTGGTTCTGCCTGGTGCTGATCGACTTCTGTGCCGGGATCCGACGGATCCCGCTGATCGGCCTGCCGCTGCTCACCATCTACAGCATCCCGGTCAGCATGCTCGGTGGCGGCGTGCCGTGGTGGAGCTTCGCGCTCACCGCCAGCGGGTTCATGCTGCTGCTCTTCCTGCAGCACCGGGAGCAGACCAGGCGGTGGGGCCGCGGCATCGGCGAGGCCGGCCGGAGGCCCGGCACCACCGTCTCGGTGACGTCCCCCGTCGTGCGCACCTCGGCCGCCTCGCTGGGCGGGGCCGCCCTCGTGCTCGCGGTGCTGGTGCCGCAGTTCGTGCCGACCCTGTCCCTCGACGTGCTCGGTTTCGGGCCCGGCAACGGCACCGGGGGCGACATCACGGTCGACAACCCGATGACCGACCTGCGCCGCGACCTGCTGCGCGGGGAGGACCAGCCGCTGCTGCGCGTCGACACCGACGACCCGAGCCCGGAGTACCTCCGGATCGCGGTCCTCAACCGGTTCACCGACAACGAGTGGAGCACCGGCGACCGCGACATCCCCGAGGACCAGCGCGCCCAGGGCGACCTCCCGCTGGACGACATCGACCCGCAGATCCCGCGCGAGCGCTTCACCAGCGACGTGACGGTGATGATGAACTTCGAGTCACGGTGGCTGCCCACGGCGTACCCCCTCGAGCGGATCTTCGCCGAGGGCGACTGGCGCTACGACACCGCGACCATGGACTTCCTCTCGGCGGAGGAGGACCTCGACACCGCCGGCGCCAACTACCAGATGACCGAGGTCGCCCTCGATCACGACGGGCGGGACCTCGCCGCTGCACCGAGCTGGGCCGGCGAGATCAGTCGCGACTACGTCGAGCTCCCCGACGACTTCCCCGCGTCCGTGCGCGCCCTGGCCCAGGAGGTGACCCGTGACGTGTCGAGCCGCTACGAGAAGGCGGTCGCGCTGCAGGAGTGGTTCCGGGTCGGCGGCGGTTTCGAGTACTCGACCGACAACGTGCCCACCGGCAACGGCACCGACGAGCTCGAGGCGTTCCTGACCGAGGGCGACGGCGGTCGGGTGGGCTACTGCGAGCAGTTCTCCTCGGCCATGGCGGCGATGGCGCGATCGCTGCAGATCCCGGCCCGGGTCGCCGTGGGGTTCCTGACCCCCGAGCAGGTCGCGCCCACCACCTGGGAGTACTCCAGCTACGACCTGCACGCCTGGCCCGAGCTCTACTTCGCCGGCCACGGCTGGGTGAAGTTCGAGCCGACCCCGGGCGACCGGGCCGAGCAGGTGCCGTCCTACACCGAGGACGACCTGCCCATCGTCGAGCCCTCGGACGGCCCGAGCCAGACCCGGCGCCGGACGACCCGAACCAGAGCCTGGCTCCCGACCGTCAGCCCGACGCGGGCGCGCTGCCCGAGGGCGAGGCGGCCGACCGCGCAGGACGGCGGCGTCCGGCTGTTGCCGATCCTGGCCTGGACCGGTGGCGCGCTGCTCGTCGTGCTGCTGCTCCTGTCCCCCCGGCTGGCGCGGCGCCGGCTCGCCGGCCTCCGGCTCACCGGGGCACGTCGAGCCCGCCTGGCAGGAGCTCCGGGCGACCGTGATCGACCTCGGGCTCGCGTGGCCCGAGCACCGCTCGCCGCGGGAGACCCGGACCCACCTGCGCCCCCACCTCGGCCCGACCGACCCGGTCGAGGTCCGCCAACGGCCGGCCTCGGGACCCGACGTCGCGCCGGAGGCCGCCCTCGCGCTCGACCGGCTGGTGCAGCGGCAGGAGCAGCAGCGCTACGCGCGCCCCGGCAGCACGCCGACGCCGCAGGCCGACCCGTCGGTGGCCGACGACGCCCGGACCGTGATCGCGTCCCTGCGCGGCGGCGCCACCGAGCGCGCCGTACGCCGGGCGACCTGGTGGCCGGCCTCGGTGCTGCCCTGGCGTCGCGGACGCACCCGCGTGGCCGCGCCACCGCTGGTCCGGCACGGCGGCGTCGTCGACCACGTGGGCTAGGAGCTCCCGCCCCGAGCAGCCCGGGGGTCAGGTTGAGTTCCGCCTGGCTCGGTGTCGAGTTCCGCCTCGCTCGAGGAGGGAGCCGGCAGCACCTCCGAGGCTGCATCGACGGGACGTGCGGCTCAGAAGCCGCCGGTCTCCCGACGACGGCGCCAGCGGTCCTCCATGCGCGCCATGAAGGAGCCCTGGCCACGCGTGGACTGGCGCTTCTGGCGCGGACGGCGCTCGCGGCGGCCGCCCTGCAGCAGGCTGAGACCGGAGGCATCCTTGGCACTGCCCTGGGGTGCTGCCTTGCCGGGGGCGCTGGGGGCTCCGGGGGCGCTGGGAGCTGCGGGACGTTGGCCGCGGAGCGCAGCGAGGCCGAAGGTGGCCGCGGCGAGCATGACCAGGAAACCGGCGATGCCCCACGCCCAGTGGACCGAGACGCCGACCATCAGCAGCGCGACGCCGGCGACGAACACCACACCGGCCACGATCGCGCGTCGACGGGCGATGCTGCGCATCGACGTCCCGCGCAGCGTGGAGGCGAACTTGGGGTCTTCCTCGACGAGGGCGCGCTCCATCTGCTCGAGCAGTCGCAGCTCCTCTTCGGAGAGAGGCACGGGTTTCCTCCAGGGTGTGGTCCGCCGGTGCTTCCAGCATATGCAGCAGGTGGTGAGCGCGGTATCCCTTCCCCCACATTTCCTGCTCAGCCCGCACTCAGCCCAGCAGGCTGGCGGGCCGGACGGCCGCCGAGCCGAACCGGCGTACGGCGCGGTCGACGGCTCGGTCGGCCTCGCGCCACCCGTGCTCGGGCTCCCCGAGCTGCAGCTGGTGGTGGACCCGCTCGCGCGCCAGCAGCCCCTCCACCCGCACCCCCACCAGCCGGACCCGGGCGCGCTGCAGCCCCAGCGCGTCGTAGAGCCGGGTCGCCGCGCGGTGGATCTCGACGGTGACGTCGGTGGCCTCGGGGAGGGTGCGGGAGCGGGTGATCGTGGTGAAGTCGGCGAACCTGACGGTGAGGGTGACGGTGCGCCCGGCGACCCCGGCCACCCGCATCCGGCCGCCCACCCGCGCTGCGAGCCGCAGCAGCTCGCGCACGACCACCTCCCGGTCGTCGGTGTCGCGGCCGAAGGTCTCCTGCGCCCCCATCGAGCGGTCGGGGTCACCACCGCCGGTGAACCCCGGGGCGTGCCGGGCCACGACCGGACGCCGGTCGGTGCCCCAGGCCAGCTCGTGGAGGTGGTCACCGAGGTGGTGGCCGACCGCCCGGCGCAGGGTGGCGACGGGGGTGCGGGCGACGTCGCCGACGCTCACCAGGCCGAGCCGGTGCAGCATCGCCCGGGTCTTCTCCCCCACGCCGTAGAGCTCGCCGACGTCGAGCGGGTGGAGGAACTCGGCCGCCCGGTCGGGTGGCACCACCACGACGCCGTCGGGCTTGGCGCGCTTGCTGCCGAGCTTGGCGACCGAGGGTGCGGCCGCCACGCCGACCGAGCAGGTGATGCCCTGCTCGTCGTGGACCACCGCCCGCAGCTGCTCGGCGATCTGCAGCGGCGAACCGAGCCGCCGGGTGGAGCCGCGGACGTCGAGGAACGCCTCGTCGAGGGAGAGCACCTCCACCAGCGGGGTGACCCGGCGGAAGGTCGCGATCACCGAGGACGAGACCGAGGAGAAGGTGTCGAAGTCGGGGGCGATCACCACCGCCTGCGGGCAGAGCCGGCGGGCGCGGGTCATCGGCATCGCCGAGCGCACGCCGTGGTGGCGGGCGAGGTAGTTGGCCGAGAGCACCACCCCGCGGCTGCCGCCCCCGACCACGACCGGGACGTCGACGAGGTCGGGCCGGTCGCGGGTCGCGACGGAGGCGTAGAACGCGTCCATGTCGACGTGGAGGACGGGACAGTCCCAGGACTCGTCGGGGGCGGTCACGACGACCCCCGCGGGACGGGGTCAGCGGGTGGCGACGAGGTGGAGCTGTGCGGCGAGCGGGGCGTACTCGGGACGCTCCGAGACCGCCTGCTCGAGCTCGAGCAGGGCCGCGGTGGCGCCGGGCTCGAGGTCGAGCAGCGAGCCGGGCACCAGGTCGGAGAAGACCCGGACCGCGTGGACCGAGGAGACCGTGAACCCGGCCGAGGGCAGCAGCCGGTCGAGCTCCTCACGGGTGAAGCGGCGCCCCGACCGGGCGGTCGGCTCGGAGGAGTCGAGCAGCGCCCGGGCCTGCTCGAAGTGGCCGGCCATGGCGCGGGCGACCACGGCGGCGTGACGCTGGGCGACCAGCAGGCTGAGCATCCCGCCGGGACGCAGCACCTCAGCGATCGTGGCGAGCGCGGCCGCGGGGTCCTCGACGACCTCGAGCACGCCGTGGCACAGCACCACGTCGGCGCTGCCGGACGCGGCGACGTCGAGGAGGCTGGCCAGGTCGCCCTGCTGTCCGGTGACCTCGACCCCGCTCTCCCGGGCTCGTCGGTCGAGCGCCGCGAGGGCGTCGGGGCTGGGGTCGACGACACGGACCCGGTGGCCGAGCTCGGCCACCCGGACAGCGAACCCGCCGGTGCCGCCGCCGATGTCGAGGACGTCCTGGCTGCTCGCGCGGTCGAGGGCGGGCTGCAGCCCGGCCCACACCACGGCGGTCCGGGCCGCACTGCGCCGCTCGCTCGCGGACCCGCTGCTGGTCGACATGGGGGACACAGTAACCACGCGGCCTCGGGGTCCCCGCGGGAGTGCGAGCGCAGCGAGCCCTCTCGCGGGGTGAGTGTCATCCGGGGCTCCCGGGGCTGCGGTGCCACAGCTTGCGCGCGACGTCCTTGGCCGCGTCGCCGGCCGGCTTGATGTCGGCGTAGGGCGACATCTGGAAACCGCTGGAGTGCACCAGCACCCGTCGCTGCTCCGGGGCCACGAACCCTTCGGGCACGGCCGCCATCACGTCGTGCACCGCCGCGAGTCCCTCGCGCTCCCAGAGGTCGTGGAGGGCGGGGAGCTCCCAGGCGCCGGTGGCGCGCAGCGAGACCCCGCGGTGGCCGGTACGGCGCAGCACGCCGGCGACCACCAGCAGCCAGGAGCCGAACACGGTGGCGGCGTAGGGCCCCTGGGCGTCCTCGAAGAAGGTGGCGTCGACCGGACCGGTGGCGTCGTCCAGGGTGAGGAAGACGACCCGGCGGCCCGAGCGCACCGGCGGGGTCTGGGTGGCGACCTTGACGCCGGCGACGAGCAGCTCGGCCTTGCTGCGCCGGCGCAGCAGGTCGCGGCTGCGGGTGACCCCGAGCTCGGTGAGGAACCCGGCGTAGCGGTCGACGACGTGACCGCTGACGTCGAGGCCGAGGATCTCCAGCTCCGCCCGCATCCGCTCCTCGGTGGTCATCTCGGGCAGTCCGCTGACCTCGCCCTCCCCCGGCTCGTCGCCGAGGTCGAGGCTCAGCTGCACGGAGCCGACCTCGGCCACGGGCAGGGTCGCCCGCGACTGGGCGCTGGCGCGGGCCCAGACGCCGCCGTCGGCGAGCGCGTGCCGCTCGACCGTGGGCGCCGCCTCGCGGTCGAGCGGGTCGGTGCTGTTGCGGGCCGCCAGGTCGGACACCGCCGCCGGCGGCTGCCGCGGCTCGGCGGCGCGGGCACCGGCCCGACCACTGGTCCGGCCACCGGTCCGGCCACGAGACCCCAGCCCGCGGCCCCGGGTCGCGCGGTCCTGGGAGCGGGCGTGGCGATCGAGCTCGCTGACCTGGAGCAGCAGGTCGCGCCGGGTGGTGGTGGCGGGAGGCCGGTCGGGTGCCTGGTCGGGATCGGTGATGCCGTAGAGCGAGTCGAAGGCACCGGTCAGCACCAGCCGCTCCACCACCGGGCGGGAGACCCGGGCCCGGTGCCAGAAGTCGGTGAGGGAACCGAAGGGCCGGGCGGCGAGGATCCGCGCCACCTCGGCGTCGTTGATCCCCTTCAGCTCCTCGAGCGCGAGCCGGATGGCATAGCTCCCGGCGCCCTTCCGGCGGCTCCTCCCCGGTCTCCTCCCCGGTCCGCTCCACGAGGTAGTGGCGACCGCTGGCGTTGACGTCGAGGCCGAGCACGCCCACGCCGCGCTGGCGGGCGTCGTCGAGGATCAGCCGCTTGGGGTACATCCCCGGGTCGTGGGTGAGCACCCCGGCCAGGAAGTGGGCGGTCCAGTGGGTCTTGAGCCAGGCCGACTGGTAGGTCGGCAGCGCGAAGGCGGCGGCGTGGGCCTTGCAGAAGCCGAAGCTGGCGAAGGCCGCCAGCACCTCCCAGACCCGCTCCACGACCGGGATCGGGTAGCCACGACCGAGCGCGCGGGGGAAGAACCAGGCGCGGGTCTCGGCCATCCCCTCGACGTCGCCGAGCGCGCGCCGCTTCTCGTCGGCCTCGGCATAGGTGATGCCGGCGAACTGGGCGATCATCTCGATCACCTGCTCGTGGAAGACGACCACGCCGTGGGTGGGTCCCAGGATCGGCCGCAGGTCGGGATGGAGGTAGGTGACGTCCTTCCAGCCCTGCTTGACCTCGAGATAGGGGGTGATCATGTCGCTCTTGACCGGGCCGGGCCGGAACAGCGAGATGTCGGTGATGATCTCGGAGAAGGTGTCGATCCCCGACTTGCCGACCAGCTCGCGCTGGCCCGGCGACTCGATCTGGAAGACCCCGAGCGTCTTGGCCGAGCTGATCATCGCGAAGGTGTCGGCGTCGTCGAAGGGCACCTGCTGCTCGTCGTCGAGGTCGAGCTCGACGTCGTCGACGCGCTGGATCTCGGCCACCGCGTGCGCCATCGCCGACTGCATCCGGATGCCGAGCACGTCGAGCTTGAGCAGGCCGAGGTCCTCGACGTCGTCCTTGTCGAACTGGCTCATCGGGAACCCGGCGTAGGAGGCCTCCACGGGGGTCCGGTCGAGCAGGGTGGCATCGGAGAGCAGCACCCCGCAGGGGTGCACCGCGACGTGGCGCGGGAGCCCGTCGAGCCGCTCCACGAGGTCGAAGAAGAGGTCGAGCCGGGTGTCGGTGAGGCCGCTGGCGGCGAGCTCGGGGAGGTCGCGCAGCGCCAGCCGGGCGTCGCGTGCCCGGATGTGCGGGAACGCCTTGGCGATCGCGTCGGTCTCCCCCGGCGGCATCCCGAGCGCCCCGCCGACGTCGCGCACGGCGTGGCGCACGCGGTAGGTGTCCATCATCGAGACGCACACGCAGCGCTCCCCGCCGTAGCGGTCGAGGACCGCCTCGTAGACCTCGAGCCGGCGCGCGGACTCCACGTCGATGTCGATGTCGGGCAGCGAGTGGCGCAGCGGGGAGAGGAAGCGCTCCATCAGCAGGTCGTGGCGGATCGGGTCGATGCCGGAGATCCCGATCAGGTAGTTGACCAGGCTGCCCGCGCCCGAGCCCCGGGCCGCGGCCCGCACCCCGAGGTCGCGGACCAGGTCGGTGATGTCGCCGACGGTGAGGAAGTAGGAGGCGTAGCCCAGGGTCCGGATGGTCTCGAGCTCGTCGTCGAGCCGCTTCCAGATCCGCTGCCTCGGCGCCGAGCCGTAGCGGCGACCGATCCCGGCCTCGCACCGCTCGCGCAGCAGCAGGTCGGCGGCCCCGGGCCCGTGGCGCCCCTCGCCCCCGGCCGCGAGCCGCAGCTCGGGCAGGTGGACCGAGCCCAGGCCGAGGTCGTCGCGCGGGTCGAGGGCGCACCGGTCGGCGAGCGCCCGTGTCGCCGCCAGCAGCCGGTCGCCCTCGCGGTCGGGGTCGCCGAGTCCGGCCTGGCGGCAGACGTCCTCGGCGAGCTCGGCCATCTGCTTGCCGGACTTCATGAAGCCCTCGGCGTTGCGGCGGTCGAGGTGGCGCTGGTCGAGCGCCACCAGCCGGCGTGCGGCGTCGAGGACGTCGACGGTGGGGGCGTCGCGGCGCTCCGCGTAGCGCACCGCGTTGGTGAGCACCGCCCCGAGCCCGGCCTGCCGGGCCAGCGCGAGGGTGCGGGCGGCGTGCACGGTCGTGCCCGGGCCCCACACGCCGTGCTGGGCAGGGAGCCGGTGGCTGACCACCTCGAGCAGGAGGTTCTCGGCGGGGAGCAGGTCGCGCCACGGCGCCAGCGCGGCCAGCGCCAGGTCGTCGCGGCGGCGGGTGACCGCCTCCCCCACCGGCGAGTCCGGCCCGAGCAGCACCACCACGTCACCCCCGGCCAGGTGGGGGGCGAGCAGGTCGGGGCTCGCCAGCGGTCGGCCCCGCTCACCGGCGAGGTGGACCGCGGAGACCAGCCGGCAGATCGCGGCCCACCCGGCCGCGCCGCCGCCGGGACCACCGGCGTGGGCGAGCAGGGTCACCCGGTGGGAGCCACCGCGCTCGGCGGGCAGGTCGCGGTAGGCGCCGCCGCGCACGGGAGTACGCCGGCGCGGCCCGGGTCGTCCGGACCCGGCCGTCCCGTCCGTCTCGCCGTCGGCCGGGCGCAGCGCCAGGTCGACGCCGAGCACCGGCCGGATCCCGGCCTGCTGGCAGGCCCGGGCGAACTTGACCGCGCCGTAGGTGCCGTCGCGGTCGGTGAGCGCGAGGGTGTCCATCTCGTGCTCGGCGGCCCGCTCCACCAGCGTGTGGGGGTGGGACGCGCCGTACTGGAGGGAGTATCCCGACGCGACGTGGAGGTGGGGGAAGGGATCAGGCACCGGTCGCGACCGTGATCCGCGCGTCGAGCGGGGCGTGGGCGACCAGCCCGAGCGCCTGCTCGACCACCGCCAGGAAGTGGTCGGCGTCGCGGACCAGGTCGTCGGCCTCCCGCTCGGTGACCGCCCGGGTCGAGCCGGCCTCGGCGGCGGCCCGCTTGGCGGCGCCGGCGGCGAAGAACCCGGCCCACTCCTCCAGCTCGGGGGCGACCTCGGCCAGCAGCACCCAGGCGTTGCGCTGGGGACGGCGCCGCGCCGGCGCGGGCCGGGCGCGGGCGGCCAGCAGCGCGGCGGCCGAGCGGAGCGCCGCGACGTGGGCGCAGGCGTAGCGGGTGGGGACGTCGGGAGCGGTGATCGCCTCCTGCAACGACTCCGCGGCACGGGCGAGGTAGGAGTGGGTGGTCGCCGGCAGCGCGTGGGGCGAGGTGTGCACCAGGGCGTGGCTCCGGGAACCCCGGGTCTGGCTCGGGCTCTGGGTCTGGGTCATGGCTCTTCCCCTTCAGTCGACGCAGCCGACGAGCTGCCAGCTGCCGTGGGTCCAGTCGAAGGACAGGTCGAAGACGCCGGTGTCGCCCTGCCCGTCGGCACCGGCGTGACCACCGCGGCCGGCCTCGACCCGCCACAGCTCGCGCTCGACGAGCAGGTCGGTGGCGAGGCCACCGGACGGCTGGACGGGTTGCTGCTCTGGCTGGACGGGCTGCTCGTCGGAGCCGATCACCGCCCGGACGCCGGCGGCCTGCCACCAGGGGCCGGTCTCGACCCAGTGGGCCAGCACCGCCCGCACCTTCCACAGCCGGCCGCGCCACAGGAACTGCTCGGGGCCCTCGCCCCGGTGGGCCGGGCCCTCCACCCAGCCGCGCCGCACCTCCACGGGGTCGTCGTAGCGCCTCATCGTCTGCTCCTCCGCCGCCGGGTGTGCTGAGAGCCCGGCGGGGCGGGGGTCGAGGTCGCCCCGCCGGGTGGTGTTCGAACACCTGTTCGAACACCACCAAGGTACACCTCACCCCCGACAGCCCGTCAAGGGACGATCACCAGCCGGACCGGAGGGAGCTCCCGGGGCCGGTGCGGGCGTCAGCCGGCGTGCTCGACCCGGTCTGCCAGCGCGGCGCCGCGCACCCACTCGCCGCTGTCGGGCTGCAGCAGGAACCAGCACAGCGCGAGGTCGAGCAGCACCGCGACCACCCCGAGGGCGGCGAAGGCGGCCGGCGGGTCGGCGAGGTAGACGACGTACGCCGCGAACAGCAGCGAGGCCGCGAGCGCGAGCAGCGACCAGCGGGCCCAGCGGTGGCCCTCGCGGAAGAGGGCAGCGAGGACCCAGCCGAGCGAGGCGTAGACGATGAACGACACCACGGCGACCGGCACGAAGGCGGGGATCGCGATCCCGCTGCGCTCGACGGCGTCCATGCCGCCGCGCGAGGCGGCCCAGCGACCCAGCAGGTCGTCGCGCAGCAGCACCGTCGCCAGCGTCGCCAGCGCACCCACGAGGACCAGCGCCCACTGCGTGCGCACGGCGTTGCTCACCGAGGCCGGTCGCTGCCGACCCGCGACCTGTCCCGCTCATGCCCGTCCCCGTTCCTGTCATGCCCTCACACCCTCCGAGGGGGACAGCCTAGGCTCCTCCCATGTCGACCGAGCACGCCGATCGCCCAGCCGAGCACCCGGGCATCACCCGCTTCCGCGAGGAGCTCGCCCGCCGCGGCGGCACCGGGGAGGTGGTGGTCCTGCCGGAGTCGGTCCACACCGCGGCGCTGGCCGCCGAGGCGCTCGGCTGCGAGGTCGGCGCGATCGCGAACAGCCTGGTCTTCACGTCCGGTCCCGACGGCCCGGACGGTGAGGCCGGCCCGGTGCTGATCCTGACCTCGGGCGCCCACCGGGTCGACGTCGCCGCGACCGCGGCGCGGATCGGGGTGGCCGCACTGGGTCGTGCCGACGCCGGGTTCGTACGCCGCCACACCGGTCAGGTCATCGGCGGTGTCTCGCCGATCGGCCACCCCGCGCCGGTGCCGACGTACCTCGACTCCTGGCTGCGCCGCCACCCGGTCGTGTGGGCGGCCGCGGGCCACCCGGCGGCGGTCTTCTCCTCGACCTACGAGGAGCTGCTGGCGATGACCGGGGCGACCGAGATCGACGTCGAGGTGAACTGAGATGAACCACTGAGATGGAGGCGCTCCCCCTCGCCTTCGCGAGCGGCTGGGCCAGCGGCGTCAACGCCTACCTGCTGGTGCTGGTGCTCGGGATCGCCGACCGCACCGGCGACCTCGCCCAGGTGCCGGACGCGCTGGGCCGCTGGGACGTGCTGGCGGTGGCCGGCCTGCTCTTCGCGATGGAGTTCGTCGCCGACAAGATCCCCTTCGTCGACTCGACGTGGGACGCGATCTCCACCGCGATCCGCCCGACGGCGGGAGCCGTCATCGGCGTGCTCCTCGCGGGCGACGCCTCCTCCCTCGAGCAGGCCGTGCTCGGCGTGGTCGGCGGCGGCACCGCGCTGGCGTCCCACCTGGTCAAGGCCGGCAGCCGGCTGGCCATCAACTCCTCCCCCGAGCCGGTCACCAACATCGCCGCCAGCATCACCGAGGACGTCGCCGTGCTCGGGGTGGTGCTGCTCGCGATCGAGCACCCGCGGGCCGCGGCCGGGGTCGCGGGCGTGCTGCTGGCCCTGGGGCTGGTGGTGCTCTACCTCGTGGCCCGGCTGGTCCGGCGCGGCTGGCGGCGCGTGAGGCGCCGGCCGGCGCCCGCATGAGCGACGACCTCATCGACCTCGCCGACCACGACGTCCGGGACGAGGTCGCGGCCCGGCTGGGGGCACCGCTCGCCGGCCGGCCGGTGATCCTCGGACCGGGTGTGCTGGCCGGCTACACCCGCACCGTGCGCTGGCTCGGCCGGCTCGGCTGCCCGGTCCTGGTCGTGGCCACCGCGCGCGGCGCCGGGCCGCTCCCTGGCCCGGAGGAGTACGCCGCGGTGCAGATCGCGCCGCCGCCGACCGCCTCGATCACCGACGAGTTCCGGCTGCTCGACCGGTTGGTCCGGGACCTGCCCGAGGGGGCGGTCGCGGCGATCGAGGAGTTCGACCCCGGGCGGGTCGGCGCCTGGTGGTGCAGCCCGTTCGTCACCAACGACGAGCCGGTGCTGGGCCGCCCGGTGCTGGGCGGGCGCCCGCGCGCGTTCCTCGCCCTGGAGGACAAGCTGCTGGCCGAGCAGGTCTGGGTGGCGGCCGGCGTGGCGGCGGCGCCCCACCGGGTCGTCCCGCTCGACGCGGACGCCCTCGCGGCGGCGAGCGACGAGCTCGCCACCGACCTCGGCGTCGTGTGGTCGGGGGACGCCCGCGACGGCTTCAACGGCGGCGGCAACTACGTCCGCTGGGTGCGCGACATCGACGACCGGGCACGGGCCCGCGGCTTCTTCCTGCCCCGCTGCGACCGGGTCCGGGTGATGCCGTTCCTGGAGGGCGTGCCGTGCTCGATCCACGGCTTCGTGATGCCGGACGGCACCGCGGTGCTGCGGCCCGTCGAGATCGCCACCCTGCGCGACGAGGCCGCGGGTCGGCTCGTCTACGGCGGACTGTCGAGCTGGTGGGACCCCGACCCGGCCGACCGGGAGGAGATGCGCGCCGCGGCCCGTCGCGTGGGCGAGCACCTGCGGGCGGCGTACGGCTATCGCGGGGCGTTCGGGGTGGACGGGGTGCTCACCGACGAGGGCTTCCGGCCGACCGAGCTCAACACCCGGATGGCCGCCGGGCTCACCGCCGTCGGCTCGATCGACCTGCGGCTGCTGTCGCTGCTGCAGCTCAACCTGATGGCCGGGATCGACACCGGGCTGAGCGTGGCGGAGGTGGAGTCGGTGGTGCCGCTGCTCGACGAGCACCGCGAGGGGCACCCGCTCGCCGTCGCGGACGGCGTGGGGGTGGGTGGGGCCGACGCCTACGACGTGGCGTTCGTGCGCGACCCCGACGGCACGCTCCGCCTGGAACGCGCCGTCCGAGCCGACCGGCGACGAGCTGGTGCTGGCCGACACCCCGACCGGGTTCTTCGCCAAGGTCGACCCCTGCGCGTCGCTGCGGCCGGGCGACCGGCTGGCCCCGCTCAACGTCGCCCTGATGGCCCACCTCGACCGCGAGCACGACGCCGGCTTCGGCGACCTCACCGCCGCTCCGAGACGCCCGATAGGTTCCTCGCCATGCGCGTCGTGGTGGTCGGTGGCGGTCTCGGCGGGCTCGCGAGCGCCGCGCGGCTGGCCAAGCTCGGCCACGAGGTGACACTGGTCGAGGGCACCGACGAGCTCGGCGGCGCCCTCACGACCGAGACCGTCGAGGGCTTCGCCTGGGACCGCGGCGCCCACTCGACGCTGCTGCCGGCGGTGCTGCGCGACCTCTTCCGCAAGTCCGGCCGACCGATCGAGCGGGAGGTGGAGCTCGAGCCGGTCGAGGTGCTGCGCCACCACCGCTTCGCCGACGGCAGCGAGGTGCGGCTCCCGGGCGGCTCGCGCGCCCGCCAGCTCGAGGCCTTCGACGCGCTCGGCCCCGGGCTCGGGCAGGCGTGGCTCGACCACGTCGCGACGTACGCCGACACCTGGGAGGTGCTGCGCCGCCACTACCTCGAGGTCCCGTGGACCCCCTCGGACCTGCCGCGCGAGCTCGCGCGCGTCCTCGACGACCGCGAGACCCTGCACCGACGGTTGCGCCGCAGCCTGCCCGACGAGCGGCTGCGACTGGTCGCGGGCCACCGCTTCGTCGCCGAGGGGCACGACCTGCGCAACGTCCCCGCGTGGCTGGGGCTGCACGCCTACCTCGAACAGCGGCTCGGCTGCTGGACCGTCCCGGGCGGCTTCGCGGCCGTCACCACCGCCCTCGCGGCCCGGATGGCGACCCGCAGGGTCACGGTGCTCACCGGGACGGCCGTGCATGACCTGGTGCTGCGGGGGGGTCGCTGCGTCGGGGTGCTCACCGCCGCCGGCACGCTCGACGCCGACGCCGTGGTGGTCGCCGTCGACCCGCGGCGGCTCCCGGCGCTGGCTCCGCACGTGCGGCGTACGACGCCGGCGATCCCGCCCGTCGTCACCCACCTCGGCCTGGTCGGCCCGGTCCCCGACGTCGGCCACGAGCTGGTGCTGCACGGCGACCCGGTCATCGTCGTCCGCGGTGGCGGGCGGGCGCCCGAGGGCCACGCCGCGTGGACGCTGCACGGCCGCGGCCAGGTCGCCGAGGACCTCGTCACCGCGCTGGCGCGCCACCACATCGACGTCCGCGACCGGGTCGTGGTGCGGGTCGACCGCTCGCCGCGCGACCAGGTGGAAGGCTCCGGCACCGCCATGGGGGTGCTGTGGGAGGGACGCGGCACGGTCCGGCGCCGGCTCGGCCCGCACACCCCGATCCCGCACGTGTACGCCGCCGGCGCGCACGCCACCCCCGGCGGGCAGGTGCCGTTCGTCGGCCTCTCCGCCGCGCTCGTGGCGCAGGTGATCGGGCCGGCATGATCGTGGTGCTGGTGCTGGTTCCCCGGATATCCGGGGAACCAGCGAAATCAGGGCGCTGGATGACTCAAGAACCCACCGACTCGCTCGGGAACATCTGACCCAGCACGAGCCTCAGACGCTGATCCGGAGCCGTTCGAAGATCTCCAGCGTCGCCCGGGAGCGGTTGAGCGTGTAGAAGTGCAGCCCGGGCGCTCCGCCGTCGAGCAGGTCCTCGCACAGCTCGGTCGCGATCGCGATCCCCTCGGCCCGCATCCGGGCCGGGTCGCCCTCGTGGGCGCGGATCCGGTCGACGACGTGGGCGGGGACGTCGGCGCCGATCAGCTCGCCCTGCCGGCGGATCGCCGCGAGGTTGAGGATCGGCATGATGCCGGGCAGCACCGGGATGTCGACGCCCTGGGCGCGGACCCGGTCGACGAGGCCGAAGTAGTCCTCGGCCGTGAAGAACATCTGGGTGATCGCGAACTCGGCACCGGCGCGCGCCTTGGCTACCAGCACCGCGGCGTCGTGCTCCTGCGAGGGCGAGGTGGGGTGCTTGTCCGGGAAGGCCGCGACCCCGACCCGGAAGTCGCGCGCCCGCGCGAGCTCGACCAGGTCGAGGGCGTAGGTGAGCCCGCCGTCGGTCGGCGTCCACTCCGCCCGCGGGCCGCCCTCCGGGTCGCCGCGCAGCGCCATCACGTGCTGCACCCCGCCGGCGGCGTACTCCTCGAGGATCCGCTCGAGCTCGCCGCGGGTGTGACCGACGCAGGTGAGGTGGGCGACCGGGGTCAGGTCGGTCTCGCGGGCGATGCGAGAGGTCACCCGGACGGTGGTGTCGCGGCTCGAGCCGCCGGCGCCGTACGTCACGGAGACGAAGCTGGGCTGGTAGGGCTCGAGGGCCCGGACGGCCGCCCAGAGCTGCTCCTCGCCGGCCTCGTCGCGCGGCGGGAAGAACTCGAAGGAGAACGAGCGCTCGCCCTCGGCGAGCAGCGCGGCGATGCTCCGGCCCCGGGACGTGGTCATGGGGAAATCGTACGGAGGGTGGGGGCGTCGGGCCCACGCTGTCCACTGGCTAGTCTCGCGGACGTGACGACGTGGGACGGGACCGACTTCCGCGAGCGGCTGCAGGTCGTGCTCGACGAGTTCCTCGACGAGATGGGCGAGCGCCTCGCGCCGCTCGGGCCCGACGCCGCCCGGTTGCTCGCCGAGGCGCGCGCCAGCGTCAGCGGCGGGAAGCGCTTCCGGGCCGCGTTCTGCTACTGGGGCTACCGCGCGCTGGCGCCCGCCACCGAGGACGACCGGGCGCTGCTGCGGGCCTGCGCGGCGCTCGAGCTGCTGCACGCCAGCGCGCTCGTCCACGACGACCTGATGGACGCCTCCGACACCCGACGTGGCCGGCCCGCGACCCACCGCGGCTTCGAGGCCGAGCACCGGGGGGACGGCTGGCGCGGCGACCCCGAGCAGTACGGCGCCGCGGCGGCGATCCTGCTCGGCGACCTGCTGCTGTCCTGGTCGGAGGAGCTGCTGCGCCGCTGCGGCCTGCCGCTGGAGCGGGTCGCGGCGGCGATGGGCGTCTTCGACCTGTGCCGCTCGGAGGTGATCGCGGGGCAGTTCCTCGACGTCTCCGTGCAGGCCCGCGGGCGGGCGGACGTCGACGCCGCCATGACGGTGCTGCGCTACAAGTCCGCGAAGTACTCCATCGAGCGGCCGCTCCACATCGGTGCGGCCCTGGCCGGCGGCGACGGCGCGTCGCTGGACGCGCTCACGGCGTACGGCCTCCCGCTGGGCGAGGCCTTCCAGCTGCGCGACGACCTGCTCGGCGTCTTCGGCGACTCCGCGACCACCGGCAAGCCGGCCGGCGACGACCTGGTCGAGGGCAAGCGGACCGTGCTGGTCGCCCTGGCGCTCGACGCCGCCCCGACCGAGGACGCCGCGCTGCTCGACGCCAGCCTCGGGACGCCGCTCTCCCCCGGGCTGCTGGCCCGGCTGCGGCAGGTGATCGACGACTCCGGCGCCCACGCGCAGGTCGAGTCGGTGATCAGCGAGCTGGTCACGCACTCGCTCGAGGCGCTCGACCGCGCCGGCGTACGGGACGACGCGCGCGGCGTGCTGCGCCAGCTCGCCGCCGCCGCCACCGACCGCGCCGTCTGACCCCTCCCCCGCTGGTGGGTTGAGTTGGGTCTCGCTCGGCGTTGAGTTCCGCCTCGCTCGGCGAGTAAGCCGGAACTCAAGGCCGAGGGAGCCGGAACTCAACGCTGCGGAGGATCAGTCGAGGGAGGGGAGGTCCGGGAGGTCCGGGCCGTCGCCGCGCAGGAGGACGGCGAAGGGGCCGCCGCGCTCGCCGTTGACGCGGGTGCCGAGCACGCTCAGGGCGACCGAGAAGGCGCGCGGCTCGGCGCGGGCGAGGATCCCCCAGTCGTCCCACAGCAGCACGGTGCCCTCGCCCCGGTCGACGTCGGTGAGGCAGTCGGCGAGGGCGTCGAAGTTCTGCCCGTACCAGTCGGGGAAGTCCAGGGTCGCCCCGACGGCGCGCAGCAGCTCGGCCCTGGTCCGGGCGACCAGGCCGTCGACGATGGCCGAAGACCCAGCCGGCGTCCTCGACGGCGCGGCGTACGTCGGGGACCTCGAGGTGGGTGTGCCAGGCATAGATGCCGGCAGGCGTACGCCGGTCCAGCAGGGCAGCGAGTCCGCTCACGGGGTCACCTCTCGGTCAACGGTCGATCAGCGAGAACGACGCGTAGTGGTCCTCGGTCCAGTAGAGCGCGCCGTCGTCCCCGGCCACGATCCGCCGCGCACCGCGGTCGTCGGAGCCGGGTGTCTCGACGGTGTACTCGCGGTAGAAGCCCTCGGGCTCGTCGGGCAGCAGCTCCTCGCGGTTGCCGAAGACGCCGTCGTCCTGGTCGTAGGGGTAGGGCCCGCCGTCGTCGATCAGCGCGACCGTCTCGGCAGCCTCGGGCGGCAGGTCGGCCAGCGCGACGACGGCCATCCCGGCCGGGGCGTCGGGCCGGGCCTGCGGCGCCGGTTCGCCGTCCTGCACCCACCACAGCAGTGCCGCCAGGAGGACGGCGACCAGCAGGCCGACCCACCGGCGCCGGTCGGTCACAGGGTCAGCCCATCGCCTGGGCGCGGCGCTTGACCTCGGCGCCACGGTTCTCGCGCAGCGCGTCGATGGGGCGGCCGGGGAGGTCGAGGTCGGTGAAGATCCACTCGATGCACTCGCGGTCGTCGTAGCCGTGGTCGTGCAGCACGGTGAGCAGGCCGGGGAGCCCCTTGACGACGAGGTCGCCGTCGAGGAAGTCGGCCGGCACCCGCGGCCCGGCGCCCGGCGAGGGGACCGCGGAGGCCAGCTCGTGGTCGCGGATCATGGTGCGGACCTTGGCCGGGGTGACGCCCAGGCGCTCGCCGACCTGGCTCCAGTCGAGCCACTCGGACGCGAGGTCGGTGAGGTCGGAGGGATGCGCGGACTGCTCGGACATGGCGCCAACTCTGTCACCCGGGTCACCTCCGCGCCACGCCGGGGAGCCGCCAACCCGGCGGCTCGGCGCGGTATCCGTACGATTGAGTCCCGGATCCTTCCCCGTCCGGAGCCAGGAGGGCTGACGTGACGTCCGAGCCGCGCGCCCATGCGAACCAGCAGGGCGCCGCTGGCGACCCCATCGAGGGCCGGCTGCTCGACGGCCGCTACCGCGTCGGAGCCCGGATCGCGCGCGGCGGCATGGCCAGCGTCCACGAGGCGACCGACCTGCGCCTGGACCGCACCGTCGCGGTGAAGGTGATGCACCCCGGGCTGGGTGGCGACGACGACTTCGCCGATCGCTTCGTGCGCGAGGCGCGGGCGGCCGCGCGGCTGAACCACCCCCACGTCGTCGGCGTCTTCGACCAGGGCGACGACGCGGGCTCGGTCTTCCTCGTGATGGAGCTGGTGCCGGGCCACACGCTGCGCGACGTGGTCCGCAAGGAGGCGCCGATGTCGCCGTCGCGGGCACTCGCCCTGCTCGACCCGGTGCTCTCCGCCCTCGCCCACGCCCACCGGGCCGGCCTGATCCACCGCGACATCAAGCCCGAGAACGTCCTGATCGCCGACGACGGCCGGGTCAAGGTCGCCGACTTCGGACTCGCCAAGGCCGTCAGCGCCGACACCCAGCACACCGCGACCGGTGGGGTCCTCATCGGCACCGTGTCCTACCTCGCGCCCGAGCTCGTCGTCGACGGCCGCAGCGACGCCCGCGCCGACGTGTACGCCGCCGGGGTCGTGCTCTACGAGCTGCTGACCGGCCAGAAGCCGCACGAGGGCGAGTCGCCGATCCAGGTCGCCTACAAGCACGTCCACGAGGACGTGCCGGCCCCGTCGACGCTCGTGCCCGGACTGCCCGACTACGTCGACGCGCTGGTCGCCCGGGCCACCGCTCGCGACCGCGACCAGCGCCCCGCGGACGCCGGCGTCCTGCTCCACCAGGTCCACCGGGTCGCACAGGCGCTCGCCGCCGGCGACCTCGAGGACCCGGAGCTGGCCGCCGACCTGTGGCCGCGGACCCCGGTCAGCGACGACACCGAGCCGGACCCGTTCGACGCGGAGGAGTTCGCGACGCTGCTGACCCCCGCGCAGGCGGTCGCCACGCATGCCGCGTCGTCCGGCCACTCCCACCGAGCACACCGCGACCATCGACCGCGCCGCGGGCGGCCCCCCGGGCGCCGCGCGACACCCGCGGGGACGCCCGCCCGGCAGCGCCGGTGGCGTGGCCCGCTGGTGATGCTCCTCGCGCTGCTGCTCGCCGTCGGCCTCGGCGTGGGTGCCTGGTGGTTCGGCTGGGCCCGCTGGACCCAGACCCCGAGCGTGCTCGGCCAGCAGGAGTCCGCGGCCGTCGCGAAGCTCGACCGGGCCGGCCTCGAGGCCGAGATCGGTGACCCGGCGTACTCCGAGAGCGTCCCGGAGGGCGAGGTGCTCCGCACCGACCCCGCTCCCGGCGAGCGGGTGCTCGACGGCGGCACTGTCACGGTCGTGCTCTCGCTCGGCCAGGAGCGCTACGAGGTGCCGAAGCTGCGGGGGTTGACCGAGGACGAGGCGCAGGACGCCGTCGCCGCGCGCAACCTGGAGTTCGGCGAGTCGACCGGCCGGTGGTCCGACACGGTCGAGACGGGCACCGTGATGGCCAGCGACCCCGGTCGCGGTACGTCGCTGAAGCCCGGCACGGTCGTCGACATCGTGCTGAGCAAGGGCCCCAAGCCGGTCACGCTGCGCGACTGGACCGGCAAGGACGCCGAGAAGGCACAGGCGTGGTTCGACCAGCGCGGCATCGAGGTGACGCTCGGCGACCCGGCGTACTCCGACACCGTCGCCGAGGGCGACGTCGTCAGCCAGGACCCCGGCCAGCGGCACGCTCTACCGCGGCGACGCGGTCACGCTCGTCGTCAGCCAGGGCCCCGAGCTGGTCGAGGTCCCGGGCGGGCTGATCGCCTCGGGCGTCGAGAGCGCGCGGGAGGAGCTGGAGGACCTCGGCTTCGTGGTCAGGACCGAGAACGCGCCGGAGTACATCGGGCTCGGCTTCGTCTTCCGGGTCGACCCGTCGTCCGGTTCGATGGTGCCGGCCGGGTCCACGATCACGCTGTACCTGATCTGACGACCGAGATGACATGACGGCACACCCCGACGAGCGGCGTACGACCCTGCTCGCAGCACTCGCCCTGCTGTCGGTCACCGCGATGTGGGGCAGCACGTTCTTCCTCACCAAGGACCTGCTCGAGCGGGTGCCGACGACCGACTACCTCGCGGTCCGGTTCACGATCGCCGCGCTGGTGGTGCTCGCGCTCGCGCCGCGGTCGGTGGCCCGGCTGGCGCCGGACGTACGCCGCCACGCGGTCGTCCTCGGCGTCCTCTACGGCATCGCGCAGATCGTGCAGACCGCCGGGCTGGCCCACACCGCGGCGAGCGTGTCGGGCTTCATCACCGGGCTGTACGTCGTCGCCACGCCGCTGCTGGCCGCCGTGCTGCTGAAGGCGCGGATCACGGCCTGGACGTGGGGCGCGGTCGTGCTCGCCACGGTGGGGCTCGGCGTGCTCAGCCTGCAGGGGCTGGCCGTCGGCTACGGCGAGGCGCTGACGTTCGTCTCGGCGATCCTGTACGCGCTGCACATCGTCGGGCTCGGCGCCTGGTCGACGCCGCGCGACGCGCTCGGGATGTCGGCGCTGCAGCTGCTGGTGATCGCGGTGGTCTGCTGGGCCGCCACGATCCACGACGGCGTGGTGCTGCCGCCGACGACCCAGGACTGGGTCTCGGTGCTCTACATGGCGGTCTTCGCGGGCGCGGGAGCGCTGCTGGCGCAGACCTGGGCGCAGGCCCACCTCTCCCCCACCCGCAGCGCCGTGATCATGAGCATGGAGCCGGTCTTCGCCGCGTTCTTCGCGGTGTGGCTCGGCGGCGAGAGCGCCGGCTCGAGGATGCTGCTCGGCGGTGCGATGGTGCTCGCCGCGATGCTGCTGGTCGAGGCCGGTCCACGCCGCAAGATCGAGGGCGAGGTCACGCACCTCTCGGTCTAGTCTCCCGGCATGGTCGTCGTGATGTCCCCCGGTGCCACCGACGAGCAGGTGGCGCACGTCGTGGAGCGCGTCGAGGGTGTCGGTGGCGAGGCGTTCGTGTCCAAGGGCGTGCTCCGCACGATCATCGGGCTGGTCGGTGACATCGAGTCGTTCCACCACCTCAACCTGCGCACGCTGCCGGGCGTGGCCGACGTCCACCGGATCTCCGACCCCTACAAGCTCGTCAGCCGGCAGCACCACCCCGTGCGCTCGACCGTGTGGGTCGGGCCGGCCGGCCACCAGGTCCCGATCGGTCCGGAGACGTTCACGTTCATCGCCGGTCCGTGCGCCGTCGAGAGCGCCGAGCAGACGCTCGCGGCCGCGCGGATGGCGCAGTCGGCCGGGGCCACGATCCTGCGCGGCGGGGCGTTCAAGCCGCGGACCTCGCCGTACGCCTTCCAGGGGTTGGGCCTGCGCGGCCTCGAGATCCTCGCCAGCACCCGCGAGGCGACCGGGCTGCCGATCGTCACCGAGGTGGTCGACGCCCGCGACGTCGACGTGGTCGCCGAGCACGCGGACATGCTGCAGGTCGGCACCCGCAACATGGCCAACTTCGGCCTGCTCCAGGCCGTCGGCACGGCCGGCAAGCCGGTGCTCCTCAAGCGTGGCATGACCGCCACGATCGAGGAGTGGCTGATGGCGGCGGAGTACATCGCCCAGCGCGGCAACCTCGAGGTGGTGCTGTGCGAGCGCGGCATCCGGACCTTCGAGCCGGCCACCCGCAACACCCTCGACATCTCGGCGGTGCCGGTGGTGCAGGCGACCAGCCACCTGCCGATCATCGTCGACCCTTCTCACGCCGCCGGCCGCAAGGACCTCGTCGTACCCCTCTCGCGGGCGGCGATCGCGGTCGGCGCCGACGGCGTCATCGTCGACGTCCACCCCGATCCGGAGACCGCCCTCTGCGACGGTCCGCAGGCCCTCGACGGCGCCGACCTGCGCGAGCTCGCGTCGGCCTGCCGGCGGCTCCCGCCCGCCGTCGGACGGACGGACGCCGCCGACCGCGTGCGCTGATTCCTCTATCGTGGCGCCGGACACACGACGCCGACCCGGACGGACGACTGGATGGAGCGCTGCACCCGGTGCGACGCCGAGCTCGGCCTCGGTCGTTTCTGCACCAACTGCGGACAGCCCGTCGGTGAGCCGTACGCCGACTCCTGGCGGACCGACACCGCCGAGCGGCCCCGCGTCGTCGTACCCCCTCCGGCCAGCTCCGTCCCGGGGGCGACGCGCTTCCCGCTGTTCGCCGACGAGCAGCCGGCTCCGGCCGACCCGGCTCCGGCCGAGCCGCCTGCCCCGGCGGACGACCCGGACGGCACGGGCGAGTCACCGCGCCACCGTGACGACCAGGAGCGAGGCGGTCGGGCGTGGCTGCCGTGGGTGCTCGGCTTCGTGGCACTGGCGCTGGTCGCGGGACTCGGGGGCTGGCTGCTGATCAGCAGCGACGACCCCGGGCCGGCCCTCAGCGCCAGCGACCCCGCGCCGACGACCGACCGTGGCGAGCAGTCCCCCGACCCGGAGCCGACGCCGACGCCGGAGGAGACGACCTCGGCGCCCCCGGACGCCTCCCCCGTGGTCGCCTCCGAGCTGGCCCGGTTCGCCTCGGTCACGGCGCCTCCGGCGGCCCCGCCGGGGCAGGACAACAGCGGCAACACGGTGCGCTACGTCCCGGCCCACCTCGTCGACGGCGTCCCCGAGACGACCTGGCGCACCCCGGGCGACGCCACCGGCGAGACCCTCGTCTTCCGCTTCGACACCCCGGTCGTGCTGCGCGAGGTCGGGCTGGTCAACGGCTACGCGAAGGTGGGCCAGGACGCCAAGGGCGTGCTCGACTGGTACCACGGCAACCGCCGGGTGCTCGCGGTCGAGTGGGTGCTCGACGACGGCACCACGATCGACCAGCAGCTCGGCGACACCACCGTGATGCAGGCCGTGCCGGTCCGGAAGGTGCGGACCCAGACCGTGCGGCTGCGCCTCATGACCGTGAGCACCCCCGGCCCCGGCCGCGCCTCCCGCGACTTCACCGCCATCAGCGAGGTTCGGCTCTTCGGCGTCACTCGCTGACCGGGCAGTTCTGTCCCTACCAGGGACGCTGACCGGGCGCTCTGTCCTCGCGACGCGGTCAGGAGTGCCCGGTCAGCGCCTTTCCCGGGTGCGGAAGTGCCCGGTCAGCGGAGGCTGGAGAGGACGGCGGCGGCGCGGTCGGTGGCGGCGCGGTCGACGTCGAGGTGGGTGACCAGGCGCACGGTCCGCGGGCCGACGGCGCTGATCCTCACGCCCGCGTCGGCGGCGCGGGAGACGAAGCCGGCGGCGTCGTCGTGGGGTACGACGACGATGTTGGTGTCGACGCCCGCCGGGTCGACCCCGCACGCCTCAGCCAGCAGCCGCGCGTGCTCGTGGTCGTCGGCCAGTCGCTCGACGTGGTGGTCCAGCGCGTGCAGCCCGGCCGCCGCGAGGATCCCCGCCTGCCGCATGCCGCCGCCCATCCGCTTGCGGACGACCCGGGCCCGCGCCACGAGGTCGGCCGGGCCGACGACGAGCGAGCCGACGGGGGCGCCGAGACCCTTGGACAGGCAGACCGCGAGGGCGTCGGCGACCGCGCCGTACTCCGTGAGCGGCGTGCCGGTCGCGACGTGGGCGTTCCAGATCCGGGCACCGTCGAGGTGGACGCGGGTGCCGACGGAGTCGGCCCAGGTCCGCAGGGCGCGGAGCTGCTCGACCGGGACGACGACCCCGCCGGCGAAGTTGTGGGTGTTCTCGACCGAGATCGCTGCCGTGGCGACGAAGTACGGGCCCATGTCCGGGGCGAACAGCTGCTGCACCCGGTCGAGCGGCAACCGGCCGTCGGGCGAGAGCCAGGTCCGCATCGTGACGCCGCCGATGGCGGCGTGGGCGCCGAGCTCGGCGCGGGCGATGTGGGCGCTCGACTCGCACAGCACCTCCTCGCCCGGGGAGACCAGCCCGCTGACGGCGAGCACGTTCGCCATCGAGCCGGTCGGGGTGAACAGTGCTGCCTCGTGGCCGAACAGCCCCGCGACCCGCTCCTCCAGCGCCCGGACGGTCGGGTCCTCGGCGTACACGTCGTCGCCGACCTCCGCGTCCACCATCGCGCGGCGCATCGCCGCGGTCGGACGGGTGACGGTGTCGCTGCGCAGGTCGATCACGCGTCGATCCTGTCAGGAAACCGATCGCGCTCCCCCGGCGGCCCGGGACCCCACCCCATTGAGTTCCGGCTCCCTCGGGGTTGAGTTCCGGCTCCCTGCGCGAGGCGCACCCGACTCAACGACGAGGCACACCCAACTCAACGACGCCCGGGGCTCAGGCGGAGCGCAGCATCTTGGCGACGAGGAACGACAGCTCGAGCGACTGCACCCGGTTGAGGCGGGGGTCGCAGACGGACTCGTAGCGGTCGGCCAGGCCGGCCTCGTCGAGGAGCTCGCCACCGCCGACGCACTCGGTGACGTCGTCACCGGTGAGCTCGACGTGGACGCCGCCGGGCCAGGTGCCGAGCGAGCGGTGGACGTCGAAGAAGCCCTGCACCTCCTCGATCACGTCGTCGAAGCGGCGGGTCTTGTAGCCCGAGGAGGCCTCGAAGGTGTTGCCGTGCATCGGGTCGCAGACCCACGCCACCTGGACCCCGGCCGCGGTGACCTTCTCGATCAGCGTCGGCAGGCCGTCGCGGATCTTGTGGGCGCCGAAGCGGGTGATGAAGGTCAGCCGGCCCGGGGTGTTGTCCGGGTTGAGCTGCTCGGCCAGCGCGAGCGCGTCGTCGGGCGTGGTCGTCGGGCCGAGCTTCACACCGATCGGGTTCTTGATGTGGCGCAGCAGCTCCACGTGGGCACCGTCGAGCTGGCGGGTGCGCTCGCCGATCCAGACGAAGTGGCCGGAGACGTCGTACGGCTCCTGGGTGCGCGAGTCGATGCGGGTCATCGCGTGCTCGTACTCGAGCACGAGCGCCTCGTGGCTGGAGTGGAAGTCGACCCGGTGGAACTCGTCGGGGTCGGCGCCGATGGCCTGCATGAAGGTCAGCGCACGCTCGATGTCGTTGGCCATCTGCTCGTACTGCTGGCCGGCGGTGCTCTCTCGCACGAAGTCGGTGTTCCAGGTGTGGACCTGGCGCAGGTCGGCGTAGCCGCCGGTGACGAAGGCCCGCACGAGGTTCAGCGTCGAGGCGGACGCGTGGTAGACGTCGACCAGCCGCTGCGGGTCGTGGCGGCGGGCCTCGGCGGTGAAGTCGTAGCCGTTGACCGCGTCACCGCGGTAGGCCGGCAGCGTGACCTCCGCGCCGTCGATCGTCCGGGTCTCGAGGTCGGAGGAGCGCGGCTTGGCGTACTGGCCGGCGAGCCGGCCGACCTTCACGACCGGGACGCTGGCGGCGTACGTCAGGACGACGGCCATCTGGAGCAGCACCCGGAGCTTGTTGCGGACGTTGTCGGCGGTCACGCCGTCGAAGGTCTCGGCGCAGTCACCGCCCTGCAGCAGGAACGCCTCCCCGCGCGCGACCGCCCCGATCTTGGCCGTCAGGTCGTCGCACTCGCCCGCGAAAACCAGCGGCGGCTGGGTACGGAGCCGGGCGACGGCCTTCGCGACCGCTTCCGGGTCGGCGTACGTCGGCTGCTGGGCGGGGCCCATCGCGTGCAGCGCGGCGAGGTCGGGGACGGTGCTGTTCACGGCTCCAGCGTACGTGGCAGGAGCCCGACACCTCGCAGTGCCGGGCTCCCGTGGACGAGCCGCGGTCAGCGGACGTCGTCGTCCATGTGCTCGATGTCGCGGAAGCCGGTCTTCTGCGCGCGGCTGCCGCGGTTGATCATCCAGGTGATCGCCCAGAGGACGACGCCGATCAGCAGCAGGACGCCGGCGATCTGGTAGATGATCGTGTCGCGGTCGACCCACGGGCCGACCAGGAACAGGCAGAGCACCGCGGCGAGGGCCGGGGTGTAGCCCGGCGACCTGAACTTGCTCTCGTGGCCGTCGACGCGCAGCGCGAGGCAGGCGATGTTGACGACCGTGAACACCCCGAGCAGCAGCAACGCGGTGACGCTGGCCAGGTTGAGCACGATGTCGCTCTCGGACTGGTCGGCGACGTAGTAGATCAGGCCCAGCGCCAGCACGGTGGAGAAGAGCACCGCGGCCCAGGGCGAGCGGGTGTTCTTCGAGACCTTGCCCAGCGAGCGGGGCAGCACGTCCTGGTTGGCGAGGCCGTAGAGCAGCCGGCTGGCCATCAGCATGTTGATCAGCGCGGTGTTGGCCACGGCGAACATCGCCAGGAACGGGAAGATCCGGTCGATCGGGAAGTCCGGGGCACCCTTGGAGACGACCTCGAGCAGCGCGCGACCCTCGGCCTCGTTGATCTCGGAGAGCTCGGTGGGCGTCAGCACGGCGACGACGGAGATCGCGACGAGCATGTAGATGATGACCGCGATGCCGAGGCCGGTGATCATCGTGCGCGGGAAGATCTTCTCCGGGTTCTCGGTCTCCTCGACCATGTTCACGGAGTCCTCGAAGCCGACCATCGCGAAGAACGCGACCGAGGTGGCGGCCGTGACGGCGAGGAACATGCCCTTGCCCTCGGGTGACTCGAAGATCGTGATCCGGCTCAGGTCACCGTCACCGGCGGTCATCGCGTAGAGGCCGACGCCGATCACGATGGCGAGGGCGGTGACCTCGACGAGGGTGAGGATGACGTTGAACTTCACGCTCTCGCCGACACCACGCAGGTTGATCAGCGCGAGCAGGATCATGAAGCTCATCGCGACGACCGTGGTCATGCCGGCGCCGGGCGCCTCGTCGATCCAGCCGTTGACCTCGAGGCCGCCGAAGAGGTTCTGCGCCAGCACGTTGGCCGAGGTCGAGGCGCTGGTGATGCCGGAGCAGATCACCGCGAACGCGACGATGAAGGTGATGAAGTGGACGCCGAACGCCTTGTGGGCGTAGAGCGCGGCCCCCGCGGCCTGGGGGTACTTCGTGACCAGCTCGAGGTAGGACAGCGCGGTCAGGCTGGCCACGATGAACGCGACCAGGAAGGGCAGCCAGACGACGCCGCCGACGATGCCGGCCATCTGGCCGGTCACGGCGTAGACGCCGGCGCCGAGGATGTCCCCGACGATGAACAGCAGGAGCAGCTTGGGACCCATCACCCGCTTGAGATCGGGTTCCGGTCCGTTCACGTCCTGGGTGGCAGGAGCAGAGGCACTCATGGCTCTCCCTTTCGAGTGTGGATGAGCGACATGGTGGCCTAGATCACCCCTGAGGGCCACCACCCGAGCGGCCCGGCGCGTTACATCTCCGTGTCAGTGCATGTCAGCCGGTGTCAGCCGAAGAACACCTCGGCCTCGGCGTACTCCTGCGGGGAGACGAGCTTGAGCTCGCCGGTGCCCTCGATGAGCGGGACCCGGACGATGTCGGTGCCGCGCAGCGCCATCATCGTGCCGAACTCGCCGTCCGCGACCGCGTCGACGGCATGCAGGCCGAAGCGGGTCGCGAGCCAACGGTCGAACGCGGTCGGCGTACCGCCGCGCTGGACGTGGCCGAGCACGACGGCGCGGGCCTCCTTGCCGGTGCGGCTCTCGATCTCGTGGGCGACCATGTCGCCGATGCCGCCGAGCCGGACGTGCCCGAAGGCGTCCTTCTCCCCCGACACCAGGGTCATCTCGCCACCCTCGCGCGGGACGGCGCCCTCGGAGACGACGAGGATCGGGGAGAAGCGCGACTCGAACCGGGACTCCACCAGGGCGCAGACCTCCTCGATGTCGAAGGGCTGCTCGGGGATCAGCACGATGTTGGCGCCGCCGGCGATCCCGGAGTGCAGCGCGATCCAGCCGGCGTGACGACCCATGACCTCGACGACGAGCACCCGGTGGTGGGACTCGGCCGTGGTGTGGAGCCGGTCGATCGCCTCGGTCGCGATGTTGACCGCGGTGTCGAAGCCGAAGGTGAAGTCGGTGCCGGAGAGGTCGTTGTCGATGGTCTTGGGTACGCCGACCACGTGGACGCCGAGGTCGGCGAGCTTGGTCGCGACGCCCAGGGTGTCCTCGCCGCCGATGGCGATGAGCGCGTCGACGCCGTCCCGGGCGAGGTTCTCCGTGATCTGCTCGACCCCGCCCTCGATCTTGAAGGGGTTGGTACGGCTGGAGCCGAGGATGGTGCCGCCGCGCGGGAGGATGCCGCGGACCTCGGGGACCCCGAGCGGCATGGTGTGCCCCTCGAGCGGGCCCTTCCACCCGTCGCGGTAACCCACGAACTCGAAGCCGTGGGTCTTGACGCCCTTGCGGACCACGGCCCGGATCACGGCATTGAGGCCGGGGCAGTCGCCGCCACCGGTGAGCACTCCGACGCGCATCGTCACTCCTGGATCGGTTGAGTGGATTGGATCGTTCACACGGACGCTGCCCGACGCTAGCGCTCCCCCGGTCGCGCTGTCGACCGTCCCGGGTGGTGGGCGCGTGGGGGCGCCGCCGTGCGCGACTAGGCTCGCGCCATGACCTTCTCGATCGTGGCCCGGTCCGCCGACGGCGAGGCGTGGGGGGTGGCCGTCGCGTCCAAGTTCCTCGGCGTGGGCGCGGTCGTGCCCGCGGCGGTCGCCGGGCTCGGCGCGATCGCGACCCAGGCCGAGGCCAACGTCGCGTGGAAGGGTCAGGCCCTGGCCCACCTCGACGACGGTGCGACCGCCGAGGTCGCGCTGGACCGGCTGCTCGAGGAGGACGACGGCCGGGACCACCGCCAGGTCGGGCTGGTCGACCTCGACGGCCGGGCGGTCACCCACACCGGCGACGCCTGCCTCGACTGGGCCGGCGGCCTCACCGGCGACGGCTACGCGATCCAGGGCAACGTCCTGGCCGGCGAGGACGTCGTCCTCGCCATGCAGGCCGCGTGGGACACCTCCGACGACGACGCCCCCCTGGGTCGCCGGCTGCTCGCCGCCCTGACCGCCGGCGACGACGCGGGCGGTGACCGCCGCGGGCGGCAGAGCGCGGCGCTGCTCGTCGTCCGCGACGGGGCGGGGTACGCCGGCGGCGACGACATCGAGGTCGACCTGCGGATCGACGACCACGCCGACCCGGTCACCGAGCTCGCCCGGCTGCTCGCCCTCAACGACCTCTACCTCACCGCCTCGACCGAGGAGGAGAAGGTACCGGTCACCCCCGAGCTCGCGGCCGAGCTGGAGACCTTCGCTGCCGGCCGCGGCCACCGCGACTTCGCGGCCTGGGTCGGCACCGAGAACTACGAGATGCGCGTCGACCCCGACCTCGCCTGGATCGACGAGAAGGTGCTCGACGTCGTCCGCGGGCAGCGGCCTTGACCCTGCTGCGCGTCCACGTCCGCGCCACCGCTGTCTCGGCCGTGGTCGTCGCCGCCGGCCGGGCGGCCGGTGGGATCGTCGGCGGCAGCAGCACGGCGCTGGACGCGGAGCCCGGACCTGACGGCACGACCCGGGTGGCCGGCAGCGCACTCTGGCAGGCGGTCCTCACGGCCGCGGGCGACGCGGTCGCCGACCTGGCCGACCCACCCACCGGGCTCGCCATCAGTGCGGCGCCCCACTCGCTCGTCGTCTGGGACGAGGAGACGCTCGGCTGCGCCCGGCCGGTGGTGTTCGGCGTGCCGGACCTCGCCTCGGCGGTCGCGGCGCTGGCGACCGACGAGCCGCACACGTGGTCCCACCTGCGAGGCGGCCGCTACGTGGTCGGCGACGTGGCGTCGTACCTCGTCGCCCGGGTGACCCGGGGCGTCCAGCACCTCGCGGTCGGCGACTGGGCTGCTGCGGGCCGGCTCGGCGCGGGCCTCCCACCCGAGGCGCTGCCCGCCCCCGCCGGTGCCGGCCCGGTCGGCGTCACCGACCCGGCCACGTTCCTGGGGTTGGCGCTGCCGCTCACCCTGATCACCTGACCTGGGAGCCGCCCGGATCATCTCGACACCGGCCGGATGGTGATCCGGGCGGCGCTATCCCTCGAGGCGCTCGAGGGCGCGGGCAGCTGCCGCGTGGGCACGCTCGGCGTCGGCGACCTCGGCGTCCGCCCCGGCGCGCACGTCCTCGGCCTCGGAGAGCTCCTCCTCGACCTCGTCGTACGCCGTCTCCAGCTCGGAGAGCCGGCGCCGCAGCTCCTCCGCCTCGGACTGCAGCTGGAGGCCCCGGGCCTCGAGCTCGGCGACCTCGGTGGCGGCGGTGGCGCGCCTCGGCCCGGGCCTCCTCCAGCGAGGCAGCCGTCTCGTCGACGAGGTCACGCGCGGCGACCAGCGCCTTCTCCGCAGCGTCGGGGTCGGGCACCACGTGGAGGTCGGGGGGTGACGGCGCGTCGGCAGCGGTCGGGCTGGCGGTGAAGCCCAGCGCCTCGGGGGTGGCGACGGCGGCACCGAGGTCGACCTCGTCGACGCCGGTCGAGGCCAGCGCGGTCACGAGCAGGCCGCTGCGCACGGCGTCGGCGCAGCGCTCGTCGAGCATCGCGGCGGTCAGGGTGGACTCCACCTGGTCGGCCACGGCCGGCGTGACCTTGACGCCCTCCCCGGACGCCAGCGCCCGCGCACCGGTCGTGACCGCGGCCGTCAGCTGGCGGCGCTGCCGGGTGAGCGCGCGGAGCTCGTCGCCCTGCATCCCGGCCGCGGCCTCGCGCAGGGCTGCCCCGAGGTCGAGCACCTGGGCGGCCTGCTCCGCATCACGGCGTACGACGAGGTTGACGACCCAGGCCGCCAGCGACGGCTTCTTCAGCGCCTTCACCGGCGCGGCGAGGTCGGTGCCCTTGAGCGCCTTCGCCCGGGCGTCCCGGGCGGCCGTGAAGTCGCCGAGCGGCAGCGCGTACAGCTCGTCCGCGATCCCGAGCAAGTCGTCGGCCATGCTCCGGATCGTAGGGGGTGTCACATGTCGTTGCCGAGGAAGATCGGGTCGCCGGCGCCCTTCCCCAGCTGCGCGAACTCCTCGCAGGCACGCGTCGAGGTGTCGCAGTCGTAGTAGGTCGTGCTCTCGTTCGTCATGATCGCGACCATCACGGAGCCGTCGGAGTCGAGGTTCACGAACTCCACGCCGTCGCGCTCGGGCACGTCGAGCCGCAGCGGCTCGCCGCCGTCGGTGGACCGCAGGGTCGAGCTCCAGTAGAGCTCGTGCGCGCCGTCGAGCGTCAGCAGCGACTCCACGCCCTCGCCCGCCACGAACCGCCACCCCTCGCCGAGCACCCCGGCGTCCGGCAGCGCCCCGTCCCCGAGCACCACCCGGTTGCGCACGTCGCCGACCCGGAAGCCGTCGATCGTCGTCCACCCGGCGTCGGGGTCGGCGCGGTCCAGCACCAGCGTCTGCTGCTGGTCGAGCCGGCGCACGAAGACCAGGCCGTGGTCGAGCCCCCCGAGCGCGAGCATCTGGCACGCGTCGCCCTCGCACGGCACGTCGACGGTCAGCTGGTCCCCGTCGGCGTCCACGACCAGCCGGACCCCGTCGGTGTCCCGGACCAGCCAGCCGACGTCGCCGGTGACCGCGTCGTACTTCACGTTCGCGTAGATCGTGCGGCCGTCGTCGACCCCCGGGGCCAGCAGCTCGACGCGACCGTCGTCGGTCAACCGCCGCACCGCCTGCGCGTCGTCCACCCACACCACGCCCCCCGGCGTGGCGGAGGCGCGGGTGTCCAGGGAGGTGATCCGCGAGATCTCGAACTCGGCTCCGCCCATGTGCAGCTGACCGGTCCGCTCGTCGTAGAACGCCCGCAACCCCTGGTCGAAGTCCATGGCCGGCAGCCCGGCCGGTTGCACGACCCGGCCGTCCCCGCCGCCCCCGGTCGTCAGCGCCACCCCGCCCGTCACGACGGCGAGCACGGCGAGCGCCGAGACGGCCGTCGTGGCGGCGCGGCGCCGCTCGCCGGCCCGGCGTACGGCCTCGACGTCGACCCGCGGCGTCGCCACCCGGTCGAGATGGTCGTGCAGGCTCCGCGTCAGCGTGTCCTCGAGGTTCATACCCGTTCTCCTTCCAGCGTCGTGTCGGCGAGCAGCGCCCGCAGGTGACCCATCGCGGCGGACGCCTGCGACTTCACCGTTCCCGGTCGTACGCCGAGGGCCTCGGCGATCTCGGCCTCGCTGAGCTGCTCGTAGTAGCGCAGCACGATCACCGCGCGTTGCCGCGGTGCGAGCCGACCGAGCGCCTGCCAGACCGCGTCACTCTCGGCGTACGCCGCCTCGTGGCCCGCGACCGCGGTCTCGGGGGTGCGCTCCGAGGGCCGCTCGGAGGAGGACCTCCGCCGCCGCCACGACAGCACCTCGTTGACCACCATCCGGCGCACGTAGGCCTCCGGGTGGTCCGTCTTCACGACCCGCTTCCAGCGGGCGTAGGCCTTGCCCAGCGCCGCCTGCACGGCGTCCTCCGCATGGTGGTGGTCGCGGGTGATGGCGTACGCCGCGCGGTGGAGCCGTGGCGACACCGCCGCCACGAACTCCTCGAACTCCCTCTCGAGATCCCTCATCCCCGTCCTTCCCGAGTGCGTGCTGCTACCCCTCTGACGTACCGAGGGGTCGGGTCGGTTCGTCCGCGGCGTACTCGATCTCGTGCGGGTGCGGCGGCCACTCCGCCACTCGCTCCGCACCGGTGGGTCGCCAGCCCAGCCGCTCGTAGAGCGCTCGCGCCCGGGCGTTGGCCGTCAGGCACCACAGCCGGGAGGCGCCGGCGGTCGTCGCCCGGGTCACACCGGCCGCCCCGAGCCCACCGCCCCACGCGAGCGGGTGGACGGCGAGGTGACGCAGCAGCCGTCCGTCGTGGGCGACGTACGCCGAGAGTCGGCCGGTGCCGTCGACCACCTCGACCACGACGTCGTCCTCCAGCACCGCGTGCCAGCGGGCGAGCACCTGGTCGTGCGGGAAGGGGTGGTCCTCCGGCGGGAAGACGTGCGCGAGCGCGACCAGGTTGGCGTCGCGCTCGAGGTCGGCGAGCGCGGGTGCGTCGGCGGGCACGGCCCGCCGCCACTCACCCATCGACGGCGTCGTCCTCGTCGTCGTCCAGCCCCTGCTCGATGGCGTAGCGGGTGAGCTGGACGCGGTTGTGCATCTGGAGCTTGCGGAGGGTGTTCTGCACGTGGTTCTGGACCGTCCGGTGGGAGAGCACGAGCCGCTCGGCGATCTGCTTGTAGGACATGCCCTTCGCGACCATCTTGAGGATCTCGGTCTCGCGGTCGGTGAGCGGGTCGGCCTTCTCCGCCTCGGGCGGTCCGTCGGCGATCCGGCGGAACTCGCCGAGCACCAGGCCGGCGAGCCCGGGGGTGAAGACGGTGTCACCGGCGGCGACGCGGCGTACGGCCTCGATCAGCTCGGCCCGCGAGGCGGACTTCACGAGGTAGCCGGTCGCGCCCGCCTTGACCGCCGCCAGCACGTCGGCCTGCTCGCCGGAGGCCGAGAGGATCAGCACCCGCGCGGACGGGTCGCGGGAGAGGACGTCGGCGGTGACCTCGACGCCCCCGGGTCCCGGGATCTGCAGGTCGAGCACGACCACCTCGGGCCGGGCCGCCGGGAAGCGTGCGATCGCCTGGTGGCCGTCGGCGGCGACGCCCACGACGTCGAAGCCCGCGGCCTGCAGGTCGCGCTCCACGGCGTCGCGCCACATCGGGTGGTCGTCGACCACCATCACCCGGATCGGTCGCTCGGCCACCGTCGTCAGTCATGCGCGCGACCCTAGCCGGACCCAGCGCCCCCGACGGTGACCCAACGGCTCGTCGTCGTCACCGAGCTCCACGGCGTCGAGGGTGCACGTCACCAGCCGCGACCACCCGACGTCGCGGGTCTCCTCGAGCGTGACGTCGGCCCAGCCGCCGGCGTCCGCGAGCCGGGGACCCGCGGGGGTGTCGGTGAAGTCGCCGGCGCGGAAGGCACCACCGGGAGCCGGGGCGGTGCCGGCGAACGCCTCGGCGAGGTGGCGGTGGCGCCACGCGAGCAGCTGCACGACCGCGCGGCCGGTGTCCTCGAGGGCGAGCGTGAGGTCGGCGTCCGGGTCGAGCAGCGCGAGCACCCGGGCCGGCTCGCCGCCGGCGACCATGAGCGAGGTGACCGTCAGCCCGGCGCGCTCCCGGCCCGACGGCCCCGCCGTCCACAGCGTCACGGCGCCGCCGAGCCGGCCGCGGAAGCGGCGTACGGGATCGGGGTCGGGCTCCGCGAAGGGATGGCTGGCGTGGATGGTCACCCGTCGAGCGTACGGCGCCGCGGGACCACCAGCTCCCACTCCGTGCCGTGCGGCCCGGAGTCGAGCGAGGCGGTGCCGCCGAGCTCCTCGACGCGCGCCACGATCGACTGCGAGACACCGAGCCGGCCCTGCTGCTCGGCCTCCGCGAGCCGGTCGGCGGGGATCCCCGGGCCCTCGTCGCGCACCGACACGGTGACGGCGTCGGAGGCGTCCTCGAGCAGCACCCAGGCGGGGGCGTCGGCACCGACATGGGTGGCGACGTTGTCGAGGCAGGCGCGCACGGCGGCGACCAGCTCGGTCGCGACCTCGCCCGGCAGCTCGACCGGAGAGCCCGGCGTGACCACGGTGACCGCCAGCCGCACGGCGCGCGAGAGGTCCTCGAGCAGTGCCGCCACGTCGGCGGACCCGGTCGTCTCCCGCACGTCCTGCTGCCGGATCAGCGAGCGCAGCGCCGACTCCTGCTCCCCCGCCAGCCGCCCCAGCTCGGCGAACTCCGGCGAGAGCCGGTCGAGCTCGGCACCGCGCCGCTGCACCAGCGCAAGCACTTGAAGCACCCCGTCGTGCACGGCCCGGGCGAGCCGGGCGCGCTCCTCCGCGGCGACGGCCTGGCGGACCGCGGCGTCGCGCTGCTGCTCCATCCGGTGCAGGGAGCCGGTCATGAAGCCGACGATCGGGCCGCCGATCAGCAGCAGGAAGACGTTGCCGTAGTTGCCCTGCGTCACCTCGCCGCGCACCGACAGGTCGGCCACCGCCAGCAGCACCCCGGCGACCAGCCCGCCGCGGGTGTGCCAGCGGATCGCCCACGCGAGCATCGGGACCATGATCCAGAAGCCGGGGATCGTCGCGCGCAGGTCGTCGCCCTTGACCAGCGGCGAGGCGAGCAGCAGCGCCAGCGCCACCCCGAGGTCGGCCACCAGCAGCCAGGTCGTACGCCGCAGCGGGTCGGCGTACGCCCAGACGGTGACGGCGCTCCACGCGACCATCGCCAGCACGCACACGACCCCCCAGCCGGGGTGGGCGAAGTTGTCGGCGCGGTAGAGGTTGAGCGCGACCGCGTTCAGCAGCACCACCACGCGGAGCACGGCAAGCGCCCGGAACAACCGGTCCTCGACCGCGAGGTCGGGCCGGGTCCACAGCCGCCAGCGGGGAGCGGCCCCGGCGGGCTCGCTCAGGACGCCTTCTTGTCGACCGGGTCCGGCACGGCGGCGGCGTCCTTGGCGTCCTTGGCGTCCTTGGCGTCCTTGGCGTCCTTCGCGTCCTTGGCTTCACGCTCGAGCCGCTTGGACTCCTCCTTGGCACGGGAGGCGTACATGTCGACGTACTCCTGGCCAGACATCCGCATGATCTCGTACATGATCTCGTCGGTGATCGAGCGCAGGATGTAGCGGTCGTTCTCCATGCCCTCGTAGCGCGAGAAGTCGAGCGGCTTGCCGAAGCGCACGCCGGGGCGGGTGAAGGTGCCGAACTTCTTGCCCGGTGGCGCGACCACGTCGGTGCCGAGCACCGCGACCGGGATCACCGGGACGCCGGTCTCGAGCGCGAGCCGGGCGACGCCGGTCTTGCCGCGGTAGAGCTTGCCGTCGTGCGAGCGGGTGCCCTCGGGGTAGATGCCGAACAGCTCGCCGCCCTCGAGGATCCGGCGGGCCGAGGACAGCGCTCCCTCGGCGGCCGAGGCGCCGCCGCGGTCGATCGGGACCTGGCCGGCGCCGGAGAAGAACTTCTTCTGGAACCAGCCCTTGACGCCCGGGGTGGTGAAGTACTCCGCCTTGGCCACGAACGTGACCCGGCGCTGCAGCGTCAACGGCATGAACAGCCAGTCGGCGTAGGAGAGGTGGTTGCTGGCGAGGATCGCCGGGCCCTCCTCGGGGACGTGCTCGGACCCCTCGACCTGCGGTCGGAAGACGATCCGGAGCACGGGTCCGAGGGCGATCCACTTCAGGAACCAGTAGAACACCGAGCTACCTCCCCTGAGTCGTTCGCGTCCGACGCCGGAACTCTAGACCCTCGGCGCGGCGGTGCCATCCCCCCGACGCCGACGGGTGGTGCAGAATCCCCGCATGACGCGTCATGCCCTGACCCACCCGTGGTCGGCACCCGCCACGCCGGAGCTCACCGCGGGACGCGCCGTCGGGGTGCTCCTCGTCCACGGTTTCACCGGCTCCCCCGCCTCGATGCGCCCCTGGGGCGAGGACCTCGCCGCCCGGGGGTACGCCGTCGAGGTGCCGCTGCTGCCCGGCCACGGCACCCGCTGGCAGGACCTCAACGGCGTCACCTGGACCGAGTGGTACGACGCGGCGTCGGCCGCGCTCGACCGGCTGCTGGCCGAGTGCGACTCGGTGGTCGTCGCGGGGCTGTCGATGGGCGGCTCAGTCGTGCTGCGGCTCGCCGAGGAGCGTGCCGACGACGTCGCCGGGATCGTGCTGGTCAACCCGTTCGTCTCCAGCACCCGCGCCGAGCTCAAGGCGCTGCCGGTGCTGCAAGCGGGCGGTGCCCTCGCTCAAGGGCGTCGTCAACGACATCAAGAAGCCCGGGCAGGACGAGCTGGGCTATCCCCGGCTGCCGCTCAAGGGCCTCTTCCAGGTGACCCGGATGTGGAAGACGGTCGTCCCCGACCTGCCGCGCGTCACCCAGCCGCTGCTCTACCTGCAGTCGACCGAGGACCACGTCATCGACCCCTCCTCAGCGGCCACCGTGCTCTCGGCGGTCTCCTCGCGCGACACCACCCACCGGGCGCTGCAGAACAGCTATCACGTGGCGACGCTCGACCACGACGCCGAGGCGATCTTCACCGAGTCGGCGGAGTTCGTCGCACGTGTGTCGCGCTGACGTACCCTCGAGGCCGTGAGCGGGAACGACCGCGACGAGGACGCCTGGCGGACCATCGTCGAGAACTACGGTGAGCGGGCACAGGTCGACGACCTGGTGCTGCCGCCCGTCGAGGAGCCGCCGGCGGCGTACGACCCCTCGCTCGCGGAGGTCGACGAGGCCCCCGCGGACACCTGGGAGCCGGAGCGCTTCGTGCCGCCGGTGCCGCCGCCCGGACCCGGGCTGGAGTTCCCCCGCCACCTGCCGTGGCTCGCCGTCTTCGGGATCCCCGTCGTGCTGCTGGTCGCCCTGATGAGCGGGATCTACCTGCCGTCGTGGCTGGGCTACCTGCTGGTCGCGGGCTTCGTGGGCAGCTTCGTCTACCTCGTGGTCACCATGAATCGCGCCGGACGCGACCCGTTCGACGACGGCGCCCGACTCTGAGGTGCCCCCTCGGGACGCGCAGGCCCCGGCTCCCCTAGGCTCGCGATCGTGAGCGTCAACGAGACCGTCGAAGTCACCGGCCACCTGATGGACTCCGGCATCCTGAGCCGGATCCTGGACGACATCCGCGAGTACGGCGGCGACTGGGTGATCAGCAAGATCGACGTCGGCCACGAGGTCGGCGACACCTCCACCGCCACCATCGACCTGACCGCGGACGACGACGAGTCGCTGCAGCGGCTGCTGATGCGGTTGCAGACCCGCGGCGTCAACCAGGTCCACCCCGGCGAGGCCTCGATGACCCGCGCCGAGCTCGACGGCGTCTTCCCCGACGGCTTCTACTCGACGACCAACCTCGCCACCAAGGTGCGGCTGCAGGGCCGGTGGATCGAGGTCGAGAACCCCGAGATGGACTGCGGCCTCGTCGTCGAGGTCGAGGGCGAGGACACCCCGGTGTCGATCCGGACGGTGCCGATGTCGGACATCACCACGGGCGACTGGGTCGTCACCGGTGCGTCCGGGATCCGGGTCGACATCCCCGTGCTCGACAAGGGCAGCGACTTCGGCTTCATGGAGTCCGACGTGTCGTCGGAGAAGCCGCAGGCGGTGCTGGTGCGCCAGGTCGCCGACGGCATGCGCGAGGCCAAGGCAGCCGGCAAGAAGGTGCTGTGGGTCGGCGGGCCGGGCGTGGTCCACACCGGCGCCGCACCCGCCATGGTCGCGATGGCCGAGGCCGACTTCGTCGACGTCCTCTTCGCCGGCAACGCGCTCGCCACCCACGACATCGAGTCCTCGCTCTACGGCACCTCGCTGGGCGTCGACCTCTCCCACGGCCACGGCGTCGAGCACGGGCACGAGCACCACATCCGTGCCCTCAACACGATCCGCAAGGAGGGCTCGATCAAGGCGGCCGTCGACAGCGGCGTGCTGACCGGCGGGATCATGCACGCGCTGGTGACGCACGGCAAGCAGTTCGTGCTGGTCGGCTCCGTGCGCGACGACGGCCCGCTGCCCGACGTCCACACCGACGTCATCGAGGGCCAGCGCGCGATGCGCGCGGCGCTGCCGGACGTCGGCTTCTGCCTGATGGTCGCGACCATGCTCCACTCGGTCGCCACCGGCAACATCCTCCCGGCGTCGATCCCGCTGGTCTGCGTCGACATCAACCCCGCGACGGTGACCAAGCTCGCGGACCGCGGCTCCTCGCAGGCTCGCGGCATCGTGACCGACGTCGGGCTGTTCCTCGAGCAGCTCGCGCGCGAGCTGGTGCCGGACTACAAGCGCCCCTGAGCTCGTGTGGGTGACTGCTGTCGGAATCCCCGGCTGAGCGGCGAAACCTCCGCTTCCAAGGCATTGCACTGCCTTGGAAGCAACAGCTTCAGCGCATAGCCGGGGATTCCGACGCCGCCACGCCTCTCAGCAGTACGCCGCGCGGGCCAGCGAGGCCGCCCCGACCAGCCCGGCGGACGGCCCGAGCGCGGCCCTGACGACGGGCGGGACGACGCGGTGGCCCACGCCGACCAGGTGACTGGCCAGCGCGTCACGTGCGGGGTCGAGCAGCCGGTCGCCCGGCCTCGGAGACCCCGCCCCCGATGACGACCAGCGCCGGGTCGAAGGCGGCGACGAGGTTGGCCAGCCCGACGCCGAGCCAGGAGCCGATCCGGGTGAACGCGGCCCGCGCCACGAGGTCGCCGTCGGCCGCGGCCTCGGTCACCATCGGGCCGGTCAGCAGGTCGGGGTCTCCCCCGCAGAGCTCGGTCAGCACGGTCGGCTCGACGCCGAGCCGTGACCGGGCCTCGCGGACGAGCGCGTTGCCGCTGCAGTACTGCTCCCAGCACCCGCGCCCGCCGCACTCGCACGCCAGCCCGTCGGGCACGACCTGCGCGTGGCCGAACTCGCCCGCCATCCCGCTCGCCCCGCGCCACACCCGGCCGTCGAGCACGAGCCCGCCGCCGATGCCGGTGCCGAGGGTGACCAGCAGCATCGAGCGGGCGCCGCGCCCGGCGCCGTACGCCGCCTCCGCGTGAGCGGCACAGGTCGCGTCGTTCTCGAGGTGGACGGGTACGCCGAGCCGGTCGGCCATCCGGTCCCGGACCGGCTCGCCGCGCCACGACAGGTGGGGCGCGAACATCACGCGCGCGCCGGACTCGTCGACGAAGCCGGCAGCGGCCAGCCCGACCGCGTCGGGCACCCGGCCAACGGCCACGCGGCGTACGCACTCGGCGATCGCCTCCTCGACCGCCTCGGGGGCGGTCGAGCGGCCCGGCGTCACGCCCCGGGTGAGGTGGTGGACGACGCCGTCGGTCGTGACGACACCGGCGAGGACCTTCGTGCCCCCGACGTCGACCCCCACGACGAGGGGCGCCGCGGAGGGCTCAGCGTCGGGCGAGGTCGGCGGCACCGATGATCCCGGCGGCGTTGCCGAGGGTGGCCCGGCGGATCTCCGCCAGCGGACGGTGCTCACGTCCCGGCAGGTGGATACTGAAGGCCTCGCGCAGCGGCTCGAGCAGCAGGTCGTCGGCCTCGCTGACGCCGCCGCCGATCGCGACGACGGCGGGGTCGAGGACGGTCACGAGGGACGCGATGCCCTCGCCGAGCCAGCGGCCGAGGTCGGCGAGCCGGCCGATCGCGAAGGCGTCGCCGTCGCGCGCGGCCGCGGTGATCATCGGGCCGTCGATCGCGTCGACGTCTCCCCCGGCCCGCTCGAGCAGCGCGGCCGCGGCGGGGATGCCGTTGGCGGCCAGCTGGCGGGCCTCGCGGACCAGCGCACTGCCGCTGGCGTACTGCTCGAAGCAGCCGTGGTGGCCGCAGCCGCAGAGGATCCCGTCGGGGACGACGCGCAGGTGACCGATCTCGGCGCCGACGCCGTGGGCGCCGCGGTAGAGCTCGCCGTCGAGCACGAGCCCGCCGCCGACGCCGGTCCCGACGGTGACCAGCATCAGGTCGTCGACGTCGTGGCCGGCACCGAAGCGGAACTCGCCCCAGGCGGCCGAGTTGGCGTCGTTCTCGACGACGACGGTGGCGTCGAGCTGCTCCTCGAGGTCACCCTTCACGTCGACGTCGACCCACGCGACGTTCGGCGCGAACAGCACCCGGGCCCGGTCGGCGGCGACGTACCCGGGGGCGCCCACGCCCGACGCGGTGAAGTCGTGGCGCGTCGCCAGCTCCCGCACCAGGTCGGCGATGGCCTGCTCGATGGCCTCGGGGTCCTGGGCCGGCGACTCGACACGCAGCTGGTCGATGATCCGGCCGTCCTCGTCGACGACACCGCCGGCGATCTTGGTCCCGCCGACGTCGATCCCACACGCGAGGGTCACTGGTCGTCCTCCGGCCACTGGTCGTCCTGGTCGAGGTCGATTCTCTCCACCCCGGGCCGCGGCTCGCCCGCCGCCCCCTTCGCGGTCGCCGCGAGGAAGCCCGCGGCGGCCTGCACGAGCGACGCCGCGGCAGCGCCGAGGTGCTCACGGACCTCCGGTCCGGCCTCGCGTACGGCGTGCACCGTGCGGCACAGCGGACAGTAGGTGCACTCGGCCGCTCCGGTCGCCACATGGCCCTCCACCTCGCGGACGGCGTCCGCCGCCTGGCCGGCGAGTCCCGACAGGCCGTGGCCGAGGTCGCCGCCGTGGTCGCGGGCCCACTCGGAGAGCGCGCCGAAGAGCTTGGCGGCCTCCTCGCCGACCGACCCGACGTCGTCGGGCTCGGAGGAAGGACCGGGGGTGTCGTTCACGTGGCGTTCTCCTCGAAGCGGACCTGCAGCTCACCCTGCTCGACCCGCGCGCCCACCGTGCGGTGGCGGGCGAGCACGGCCGGCAGCGTCAGCAGCCGACGATACGACCCGACCGTCACCACCAGCTCGTCACCGTGCCGGGCCAGGTCGACGTCGGCGCGGCTGGTGAAGGGCAGCGCGAGCCGGAGCACGGCCCCGGCGGAGGTGCGATCCACGTGGAAGGGCCCGTCACCGGTCGGGGGCGCGAGCGGGTCGCTGCCGGCGTACACCTCGTCGGCGAGGTGGCGCAGCGCCTCGACACCCACGGGCTCGCCGGGTCGGTAGACGGAGCGCCACACCGGGAGGCCGGCGAAGGACTGGTGCACCTGCTCGAGGACCGCGTCCTGCGCGACGACCCAGCCCGCGCGCCAGTCGTCGGCGCCCTCGGCCGGGAAGACCCGGTTGGCGACGACGCCGTCGACGCGGTAGCCGTAGAGGGACAGCGTCGTGTAGGAGCGGCGGGCCTCGGCGAGGACCACGCTCTCGGGGGTGAGCACGAGCCGCACGCTCGCCCCGGGCCCGGTCAGCAATCCCCGGACCCCGTCGAGCTCGGCGTGCAGCCGCTCGACGGCGTCGAAGACCGAGTCACCCGGCATCGGCACGCCCGCGGCACGCGAGAGCACCGGCCGGAGCGTGCGTACGACGCGTCGCTCGATCGGCAGCACCCGCTGCATGTACCAGCCCAGCGCCTCCGGCAGGGCGAGCAGCCGCAACGTCTCGGCCGTCGGCGCGCAGTCGACGACGATCACGTCCCACCGCCCCGACTGCGCCTGCAGCCGCAGCTCGAGCAGCGCGAGCACCTCCTCGGCGCCCGGGATCACCGTCAGCTCCTCGGCCGCGACCGGGTCGACCCCGGCGACGTCGAGCACCGAGAGCAGGTAGCCCTGGATCTCCGCCCAGGACTGCTCGAAGCGCAGCTGGGCGTCGACCTGCTGCACGAACAGCGACGGCGCCACCTCGGTCGGCTCCGGGCCGACCGCCGCGCCGAACGCGTCGGCCAGCGAGTGTGCCGCATCGGTCGACAGCACCAGCGTCCGGTGGCCGGCAGCCGCGGCGAGCGCTGCCGTCCCGGCAGCGACGGTGGACTTGCCGACCCCGCCCTTGCCGGTGAAGAGCAGGGTCCTCACGAGCCGGATTCGACGCGCTTCTTCAGACCCTTGAGCGCGGTGTCGATCAGGATCTTCTCGCCCTTGCGCTTCAGCATCCCGATCAGCGGGATCGAGAGGTCGAGCGCCAGCCGGTAGGTCACCTCGGTGCGGCCGCCGCCGAGGTCGCGCAGCTCGTAGGCGCCGTCGAGGGCGCTCAGCATCTTGCCGGACACGAGGGTCCAGGTGACCTCGTCGTAGCCGTCCCACTCGTAGGCGAGGGTGTACTCGTCCTTGATCGGGGCGACGTCGAGGCGGAAGAAGACCTGCTTGGCCCAGCCCTCGGGCCCCTCCTCGACGACGGTCGCCTCCTGCACGCCCTTGGCCCACTCGGGGTAGGCGGCGAAGTCGCCGATCACCTCCATGACGGCGGCGGGCTCGGCGTCGACGACGATCGAGGAGGTGGTCTGCTCCGCCATGGGATCCCCTGGGAGTCGGTGCGCCGGGCGCGGATGGACGGGCTGCGAGCGTACCGGACCGGAGCCGCCCGCCCGGACAGCGGTAGCCTGCCGACCGAGCGTCCCCGACCGACCCGCGACCCTGCCGAGGAGGCCCCCGTGCGTGAGTACTCCACGCCGCTCGCGACCGAGATCCCGACCACCGGGAACCTCACCGACGACGTGGTCTCCAACGCCGCGGACCACCCCGAGGCGGTCGTGCTCGGCCGGCTGACCGACGACGGCTGGACCGACGTCACCGCCGCCGAGTTCCTCGCCGAGGTGCGCGCCGTCGCCAAGGGCCTGGTCGCCGCGGGCGTCGCGGCCGGCGACCGGGTCGCGCTGGTCTCGCGCACCCGCTACGAGTGGACGCTGGTCGACTACGCCATCTGGTTCGCCGGCGCGGTCACGGTGCCGGTCTACGAGACCTCCTCGGCCGAGCAGGTCGGCTGGATCCTGCGCGACTCGGGTGCGACCGCGGTCGTCGTCGAGGGTGCGGCCCACCTCGCCCGGGTCGCCGAGGTGCGCGGCGACCTCGAGGATCTGCGCCACGTCTGGTCGCTCGACGACAACGGCGTGGGCGTGCTGACGCGACTCGGCGAGGACATCACCGACGTCGAGCTCGAGGCCCGGCGTACGACGGCGACGCCGCTCGACCTCGCGACCCTGATCTACACCTCCGGCACGACCGGGCGGCCCAAGGGCTGCATGCTCACCCACGGCAACTTCATGTTCGAGCTCGGCGTCGCGACCGAGGAGCTCGACGAGCTCTTCGACGACGAGTCGTCGACGCTGCTGTTCCTCCCGTTGGCCCACGTCTTCGCCCGGATCATCCAGGTCGGCTGCATCAAGCGTCGCGTGAAGCTCGGCCACACCAGCGACGTCCCGCACCTCGTCGACCGGCTCGCCGAGTTCCAGCCGACCTTCGTGCTCGCGGTGCCGCGGGTCTTCGAGAAGGTGTTCAACACCGCCTCGCAGCGCGCCACCGCCGACGGCAAGGGCCCGATCTTCGACCGGGCCGCCCGCACCGCCATCGAGTGGTCGCGTGCCCAGGACCGCGGCCGCATCCCGCTGCGGCTGCGCGCCCAGCACGCGTTCTTCTCCCGCGCCGTCTATCCCAAGCTGCTCGCCGCCCTCGGCGGCAGGTGTGCGTACGCCGTCTCCGGCGGCGCACCGCTCGGCGACCGGCTCGGCCACTTCTACCGCGGGATCGGACTCACGATCCTCGAGGGCTACGGGCTGACCGAGACCACCGCTGCGCTGACCGTGAACCTGCCCGAGGCCCACAAGGTCGGCACCGTCGGCCGGCCGCTGCCGGGCACGGCGGTCCGCGTGGCCGACGACGGCGAGCTGCTGTTCTCGGGCGGCCAGGTCTTCGCGGGCTACTGGGCCAACGAGGACGCGACGCGCGAGACCCTCGAGAGCGACGGCTGGTTCCACACCGGCGACGTCGGCGAGGTCGACGACGAGGGCTTCGTGCGGATCACCGGCCGCAAGAAGGAGATCCTGGTGACCGCCGGGGGCAAGAACGTCTCCCCCGCCGTGCTCGAGGACCGGGTGCGCGCCCACGCGCTGGTCAGCCAGTGCCTCGTCGTCGGCGACGGCCAGCCGTTCATCGCCGCACTCGTCACGCTCGACCCCGAGTCGGTCGGCCCGTGGGCCGAGGAGCGCGGCAAGCCGACCGACCCCGCCCGACTCACCGACGACGCCGACGTGCTGACCGCCGTGCAGGCCGCGGTGGACGAGGCGAACGCGGCGGTCTCCAAGGCCGAGTCGATCCGCAAGTTCGTCGTGCTCCCCCACGACTGGACGGAGGAGGGCGGCCAGCTCACGCCGAGCCTCAAGCTCAAGCGGAGCGTCGTGACCCGCGAGGAGCGCGACGAGATCGCGGCCCTCTACTACTCGTAGGCAGTCCACGCTGCGAGACTTCCGGCCATGACCGTCGCGAAGTCACTGCTGCTGTTCGCCGTCGCCGCCGTCGCCGAGATCGGGGGCGCGTGGCTGGTGTGGCAGGGCGTCCGTGAGCACCGCGGCTGGCTGTGGGTCGGCGCCGGCGTCATCGCGCTGGGCCTGTACGGGTTCGTCGCCACGCTGCAGCCCGACGCCAACTTCGGTCGCATCCTGGCGGCGTACGGCGGGGTCTTCGTCGCCGGGTCGCTCGCGTGGGGCATGGCCGTGGACGGCTTCCGGCCCGACCGCTACGACGTCACCGGCGCCCTGGTCTGCCTGGTCGGGGTCGCGGTGATCATGTACGCCCCTCGACCCACCTGATCCCGCCGTCCACTCCTCGGGTGCAGCCGGATCCGGGCCGGACGAAATCGTCCGGACCAGTTTCCTGAAACAGGTGTGACTCACGGGGTTTCTCACTACAGTTTTGCGGGCGTGCCGATGGTGGCGTCGCGTAGCCCTCGCGGACAACGTCACCACGGAACGAGCCGACCGACCCCCCGGCGGCCTGAGATCGAGAGGTGCCCATGGACCGCAGAAGGATCCTGCTCATCGTGGCCGTCATCGTCGCGTTGCTGGGCACCGCACTGGTCTTCCTCTACGTGCAAGGTGCCGACAAGCGGGCCGAGGCCCGCTTCGACACCGTGAACGTGCTGCGAGCCGTCGCGCCCATCGAGGCCGGCGAGACCATCGACGACGCGGCCGCCAACGGAAAGCTCGCCCTACAGCCGGTCGCGGAGGACTACCTCCTGCCGGGCTACCAGACCTCGGTCGAGGGCCTCAGCGGCAGCGTCGCGACCCAGCGCATCCTCCCGGGCGAGCAGATCGTCACCGACAAGTTCGGCAGCGAGGTCGAGGACGCCACCTCGGCGCTGACGGTCCCCAAGGGCCAGATGGCGATCTCCATCAGCCTCAGCGACACCTCCCGCGTCGCCGGCTTCATCAACCCCGGCTCCGAGGTCGCGATCTTCCTCAACGGCACCGACCCGTCCGGAGAGGCCTACTCGCGGCTGCTGCTTGACAAGGTGTCGGTGATCGCGGTCGGCTCGACCACGACCACCCAGACCACCACGACGACGCCGGAAGGCACCCAGACCGTGGAGCAGCTCCCCCGCACCCTCATGACCCTCGCCCTCGACCAGCCGGACGCCGAGCGGGTGCTGTTCGCCCAGGGCGTCGGAGAGCTCGTCTTCGCCGTCATCAACGACGACACCGACATCTCCCCCGGTGCCGGCACCGGCAACGACGACCTCTTCCGGAACTGACATGCCCGTCGTCGTCGACCCGAACGCCGAGACCCTCGCCGATCTCCTCACCACGGTGCCGGCCGGTGCCCACTCCATCGACCAGATGGACCGGCTCCCGTCCTGGCTGGAGAACCGTCCCGAGGAGTACGTCGTGGTCCTCGGGCCCCACGTGGAGCTCCAGGACGCCCTCGCGCTGGCAGACGGGATGCGGCTGACGCGTCCCTCGACCGGTGTCGTGCTGGTGCGCGAGGAGGTCGACGCCCAGACGTTGCGCGACGCGATGCACGCCGGCGTGCGCGACGTCCTTCCCCTCGGCGACACCGAGACCATCAGGGCCGCCGTCGACCGCTCCTACCAGCTCTACGTCGCGCTGCGCGGACCCGGCGGTGCGATGCACCAGGGCCGCGTGGTGACCGTGTTCTCGCCCAAGGGCGGGGTCGGCAAGACCACGGTGTCGGTCAACCTGGCCCTCGCGCTGGCCGACCGGGGCGCGCGCAAGGTGTGCCTGGTCGACCTCGACCTGGCCTTCGGCGACGTCGCGATCACGCTGCAGCTCTTCCCGAGCCACACCATCGAGCACGCCATCGGCTCCGAGGACAACATCGACTCCCCGCTGCTGGAGTCGCTGCTCACCCGGCACGCCGACTCGGTGATGGTGCTGGCCGCGCCCAGCCACCCGGACGTGCGTGAGCGGGTCACCCCGATGCTGGTCTCGCGCGTCCTGAAGGCGCTGCGGGAGTCGTTCGACTACGTCGTCGTCGACACCGCCCCGGCGTTCGACGAGCAGACGCTCACCGCCCTCGACGAGACCGACGAGTGCGTCATCGTCGCCACTCTCGACGTGCCGACGCTGAAGAACGTCAAGGTCGCGCTCGAGACGCTGGAGATGCTCGACGTCGCCCGCGACCACCGCCACCTGCTCCTCAACCGGGCCGACGACAACGTGGGGCTGGGTGCCGAGCGGGTCGAGTCGATCCTCGGCATGCCGGTCGCGAGCATGGTCTCGACCTCCATGGACATCGCGGCGGCCACCAACGCCGGCCAGCCGCTGATGAGCCAGGACTCCAACCACCCGTTCAGCAAGGCGCTGCGCGAGTTCTCCACCCGTCTGACCGGCGAGCCGCTGGCTCCCGCCTCCCGCTCCTCCGCCCCGGTGGAGGAGCCCGAGAAGGCCGGCCGGCTCTTCCGGAGAAGGAAGTGACCCCGTGAGCAGTCTCGGTGACCGGCTCTCCGCCGCCCGCAAGGCCTCCGACCTCGACGAGGAGGAGATCGCCGCGGGCGAGCACCCCCTCGACCAGACCGAGGAGATGGACGCGCCCCTCGAGGGCGGGCCCGTCGCGCAGACCTACACCGCCAAGCACGCCGACGGCCCCCCGCCGCCCCCCACCCCGAAGCCGGACGTCGTGCCCGGTGGCGGGCGCCGGGCGCTGCCGACGACCGGCACGCAGCAGGACCGGATGGAGGAGCTGAAGCAGACCGTGCACGCCGAGCTGCTCAAGCAGCTCGGTCCCAAGCTGTACGGCGGCGAGATGGACGTCAACGAGCTCGACCGCCAGGTCCGGGTCGTGCTCGGCGACGTGCTGTCGCGCCAGGACCGGCCGCTGAGCAACAGCGACCGGATCCAGGTCACCCAGGAGATCTCCGACGACATCCTCGGCTACGGCCCGATCGAGCCGTTCCTGCGCGACTCCGACGTCTCCGAGGTCATGGTCAACGGCCCCGACTCCATCTACGTCGAGCGCAAGGGCCGGCTGACCCCGGTCCACGCCCACTTCAGCGACGAGGCCCACCTGCGCCGCACGATCGACAAAATCGTCTCCCGCATCGGTCGCCGCGTCGACGAGTCCAGCCCGATGGTCGACGCCCGGCTCCCCGACGGCAGCCGTGTCAACGCGGTGATCCCCCCGCTGGCGGTCGACGGCTCCTCGCTGACCATCCGCAAGTTCGCCACCGACCCGCTCGGGGTCGAGGACCTGATCCGGTTCGGCTCGCTGAGCCCGGCCACCGCCGACTTCCTCGAGGCCTGCGTGCGCGGTCGCCTCAACGTGATCGTGTCCGGAGGCACGGGCGCCGGCAAGACGACGACGCTCAACGTGCTGTCGTCGTTCATCCCCACCGACGAGCGGATCGTCACCATCGAGGACGCCGCCGAGCTCCAGCTCAAGCAGGAGCACGTCGTACGCCTGGAGTCGCGCCCCTCCAACATCGAGGGCAAGGGCGAGGTCACGATCCGCGACCTGGTGAAGAACAGCCTGCGCATGCGTCCCGACCGGATCATCGTCGGTGAGGTCCGCGACGCCTCCGCGCTCGACATGCTGCAGGCCATGAACACCGGCCACGACGGTTCCATCTGCACCCTGCACTCCAACGGCCCGCGCGACACGCTCGCCCGCATGGAGACGATGGTGCTGATGGCGGGCATGGACCTGCCGATCCGCGCCATCCGCGAGCAGGTCGCCTCCGCGGTCGACCTGGTCGTCCACCAGACGCGTCTCAAGGACGGCACCCGCCGGATCACCCACCTCACCGAGGTGGAGCGGATGGAGGGCGACATCATCACGCTGCAGGACATCTTCGCCTTCGACCACAACGCCGGCTTCGACGCCGACGGCATGTCGAAGGGCTCGCTGCGGGCCACCGGCCTGCGCCCGAAGTTCCTCGAGAAGATGCAGCAGGCCAACGTCACCCTCGACCCGCTGGTCTTCGTCCCCGGCAGGGTCGTGTGATGAGGCGCGGCCTCGCGGGAGCCCTGCTCGCGACCGCCGCGCTGGCGGCCGCGACACCGGCGTACGCCGTGGAGACCGTCGGCAGCGACACCTCCATCTCCTACGTCGAGCGCACCGACGAGGGTCTGCAGATCCTGGTCTCGGTCCCGCCCGACGCCACGGTCGACACCGACAGCGTCGCCGTCACGATCGACGGCACCACCGCCCCCGCGACCGCCAGCCCGGCCGACTCGACCACGGAGGTCCGGCGTACGGCCGTGCTGGTGATCGACACCAGCAACTCCATGCGGGGCGACCGGATCGAGGCCGCCCAGTCCGCAGCCCTCACCTTCATCGACACCGTCCCGGAGGACGTCTACCTCGGGATCGTCACGTTCGACAGCGACGTCGACAGCGCCCTGACGCCGAGCCTCGACCGCGACGAGGCGCGCACGGTCGTGGAGAACCTCGAGCTGGCCCCGCAGACCCGGCTCTACGACGGCGTCTCCGCGGGCATCGACATGGCCGGCACGGAGGGCCAGCGCCAGCTGCTGGTGCTCTCCGACGGCGCCGACACCAGCGACGCCCCGCTCGACGACCTCACGGCCGCCGTCACCGACAGCGAGGTCCAGGTCAACGTCGTCTCGCTCGAGCAGGACCAGCCGGCTGCGCTCGACGAGATCGCCGCGGCCGGTGGCGGCGAGTCGATCAGCGCCGACCCCGAGGCCCTGGCCGCGGCCTTCAGCGACCAGGCAGACGTGCTCGCCCGGCAGGTGCTCGTCACCGCCGAGGTGCCGTCGACGGTCACGGCCGCCGAGGCGACCGTCGCCGTGACGCTCGGCTCCGAGCAGGGCGAGCTGACGGCCGAGGCCTTCACGCCGATCGGCGAGGCTGCCCCTGGCGCCGGGCCCGCCGTTCCCGAGTCCGACGACCCGATGGTGCTGAACACGACGTTCCTGTACGCCGGGCTGGCCGCGCTCGGGCTGGGCCTGGTCGTCGTGCTCGTCATGCTCGCCCCGCGCAAGGCGAAGCCGCTCACCGGTGCCGAGCTCGCCACGGCGTACACCGAGCGCGTCAGCAAGGCCGGCGTCCGTGGCGACGACACCAGCGGCGAGGCGCTCGAGCAGGCGACCCAGACGGCCGAGAAGGTGCTCAGCGCCAACAAGGGGCTCGAGACCCGGATCGAGGAGCGGCTCGAGGGCGCCGGCAACCCCTTCAAGCCGGCCGAGTGGCTGCTGGTCCACGTCGGGATCTTCATCCTGATGGGCGTCGTCGGGCTGCTGCTCGGGGGTGGCAACCTGGTCCTCGGCATCATCTTCCTGGCGATCGGTGCGGTCGGCCCGTGGTGGTACCTCGGCTTCAAGCGGGGTCGGCGGCGGAAGAAGTTCGAGAGCCTGCTGCCCGAGACGCTGCAGCTGATCTCCGGCTCGCTCGCCGCGGGCCTGTCCCTCGCCCAGTCGATCGACACCGTGGTGAAGGAGGGGCAGGACCCGATCGCCGGTGAGTTCCGCCGGGTGCTGGTGGAGACCCGGCTCGGGATCAGCCTCGACGACGCGCTCGAGGGCGTCGCCGACCGCTTCCAGAGCAAGGACTTCGCCTGGGTCGTGATGGCGATCCGGATCCAGCGCCAGGTCGGTGGCAACCTCGCGGAGCTGCTCGACACCGTCGCCGCCACCATGCGGGAGCGCGAGTACATGCGGCGCCAGGTCGCGGCGCTCGCGGCCGAGGGCAAGCTCTCCGCCTGGGTTCTGGGGCTGCTGCCCCCGCTCTTCATGCTCTACTTGTTCATCTCCAAGCGGGACTACGTCATGCCGATGTTCACCGAACCCATGGGCTGGGTGATGCTGCGGGCGCCGCACTGCTGCTCGGCGTCGGCGCGTTCTGGATGTCCCGGCTGGTCAAGGTGGAGGTGTGAGATGACGCTGCTCTTCGTGATGGGCGTGATGCTGCTGCTCGCCGCCATCGTGCTGGTCGCCATGGCGGTCGGGAAGCCGCAGCCGCAGGGGATGCACCGCTCGCTGGCGGTGCTGGAGGCGATGTCCACGCGCCCCCTCCGAGCTCACCCAGGACCTCGACAAGCCCTTCGGCGAGCGGATCGGCGCGCCGCTGCAGGCACGGGCTCTGGCGATCGGCAAGCGGCTGACCGGGCGCGGCGGCGCCGAGCGGATCCAGCACAAGCTCGACCTCGCCGGCAACCCGCCGAAGTGGAACCCCGACCGGGTGATCGCCGTTCAAGGTCATCGGCGCCGTGGTGGGCCTGGTGGTCGGCCTGCTGGTCACCCAGCTGCTCGGTGCCGGGTCCTCGATCCGCATCCTCGGAGTCGGTGCCGGCCTGTGGTCATCGGCTACTTCGCACCCAACCTCTACCTCTACCAGACGGCCTACGACCGCTCCGCCAAGATGCAGCGGGAGCTCCCCGACGCGATCGACCTGATGACGATCAGCGTGGAGAGCGGGCTCGGCTTCGACGCCGCGGTGCAGCAGGTCGCCAACAACACCGAGGGGCCGTTGTCCGACGAGTTCGCCCGGGTGCTGCGGGAGATGCAGATCGGGCAGAGCCGCTCCGACTCGCTGCGCAACCTCGGCGAGCGCACGTCGGTGCCCGAGATCCGCACGTTCGTCAGCGCCATGGTGCAGGCCGACGCCTTCGGCATCCCGATCGCGCAGGTGCTGCGCGTGCAGTCCGGCGAGATCCGGGTCAAGCGCCGGCAGCGGGCCGAGCAGAAGGCGCAGCAGGTGCCGGTCAAGATCACGATCCCGCTGATCTTCACGATCCTGCCCTGCCTCTTCATCGCCGTGATGGGGCCGGCCGTGATCAGCATCATGGGCAACCTGGGCTGATGACGGCGCGGGGGCGCGAGGCGACACACCTCAGCCTGGCGGTGCGCGCCCGGCTGCTGGCGCTGCTCGTCCTGCTGCTGCCCGATCGTCGTCCTGGGCGACGCCGAGCTCCCTGGCCGCACTCGGCGCCCTGACGGTCGTGTGGACGCTCTCCACGCGTGGCCGACCGGGTGGCCGGTGCCCGCCGGGTCGCGCCGGTGATCGAGGGTGCCCTGGTCGGCGGCATCGCCGCCCTCGTCCTGCAGGAGCCGGCGGGGGTCCTGGGCGCGCTGGCGGTGCCGGCCTTCACCGCAGGGCTGCGCGGCGGGTGTCCGCTTCGTCTCGCTGGCCCTCTCGACCGAGATCGCGGTCCTCGTCGGGGTGCACTACGGCGCGGGTCGGCGCGCTCACGCCCAACCAGGCCACCGACGCGCTGGTGTGGATCTTCACCGGCCTCGGTCTCGGCTTCATCGCCAGCTTCCTCCACTCGGAGGCGGTCCGGCTCATGAACGACCCGCTCGCTCCCTACCGCGACGCCCAGCAGCTGATCCGGGAGCTGCTCGACATCTCCGGCAACCTCGGGTCCGGGCTCGACCCGATCTCGCTCGGCACCCGGATCGCGGTGGCGGTCCGCAACGAGCTGCCGGTCGCCGCGGTCGCGGTCCACGTCTATCCGCGGCGACCACCTGACGCCGCTGGTCCAGGGGTCGAGCTCGGTGGACGATCGACCCGTCGGAGCTCGAGCCGCTCGCTGCCCGGGCCTGGGACTTCCAGGCCCAGGTCATCGACGGCTCGCTCGTTCGCGATGCCGCTGGTCACCGACGCCGGCCCGGTCGCCGTCGTCGCCGGGCTGCTGCCCGGGACCTTCGGCATGGCCTCGCAGGGGTACGGGTCTGCAGCAGCGGCTCGAGCGGCCTGCAGCCGACGTTGTCGGTCCTCGCGGTCCACCTCGACACCGCCATGCTCTTCACCCGGCTGCGGGACGCCGCGACCGCCGACGAGCGCCGACGGCTGGCACGCGAGATGCACGACGGCGTCGCCCAGGACATCGCCTCGCTCGGCTACCTCGTCGACGCCCTCGCCGCGGCGCCCTCGTCGCCGCAGCAGGCCGAGTCGCTGCGTCGGCTGCGGGAGCGGATCACCGCGGTGGTGTCGCAGGTCCGCCTCTCGGTGCAGACGCTGCGCACCGACGTCCAGGCGAGCGAGAGCCTGGGCGCGGCGATCAGCGGCCTCGCCCGCCACCTCAGCGACAGCTCCGGCATCCCGATCCGGGTGACCGTCGACGAGCGGACCGCGCGGCTGCGCCCGGAGGTCGAGGCCGAGCTGCTCCGGATCGCCCAGGAGTCGATGACCAACGCGGTGCGCCACTCCGGGCGCCGACATCATCGACGTCGACTGCCGGGTGGCGGCACCGACCGCGGAGATCGTGGTCCGCGACGACGGCACCGGGCTCGGCGCAGGGACGCCCGGACTCCTTCGGCCTGGCCATCATGCGCGAGCGGGCCGGCCTGATCGACGCCGACCTCACCATCACCGCCGCCGACCCCCACGGCACCGTCGTCACGGTGCGCGTGCCTTCCCGACACGCCGGCTCCTCCCGATCCGGCGAGCCCCGACCTGACAAGGTGACCGCGTGACCACAGTGCTGCTCGTCGACGACCACGAGCTGATCCGTGACGGACTCTCCGGCGTCTTCTCGGCCCAGCCCGACATGGAGGTGCTCGGCGCCGCCCGCAACGTCGCGGAGGCGATGGAGCTCTACGACCGAGGGCAGCCGGACGTGGTCGTGACCGATCTCCAGCTGCCCGACGGCACCGGGCTCGACGTGGTGCGTCGGGTCCGGCGGGAGACCGACAAGGTCGGCCTGGTCGTGCTCACCATGCACGCCGGCGACGACCAGATCTTCGCGGCGATGGAGGCCGGCGCCTCGGCCTTCGTCGGCAAGGACGCGCCGTCCACCGAGGTGGTCAAGGCGGCGCGGCACGCGGCGGTCTCCCCCCGCTCCTTCCTGTGCGCCGGCCTGACCCAGGCGATGGTGCGTCGCACGACCGGCGCCTCGGCGCGGCTCTCCGAGCGCGAGCACGACGTGCTGGTGCTGCTGGCAGACGGCCTCAGCGCTGCCGAGATCGCGCCCCGGCTGCACCTCTCGGAGTCGACGGTCAAGTCCCACGTCGCCCGGATCTACCAGAAGCTCGGCGCCGCCAACCGCGCGCAGGCGCTGGTCACCGCGATGCGGATCGGGCTGCTGTCGAGCATCAACCCGATCGCGCGCAACTAGCGCGCCTAGTCGGAAATGACTACGCAACTCGATCCGAGTTTCGGGTACACGACGGCCCCGAGTAGGCCATGATTTCACCCATGGAGGTCCTCGCCTCCTCTCGGAAGTCCAGACCAGGCACAAGGAGCCCCCCATGTTCGACACCCTGAAGATCCTGCTCGACGCCCGCCTCGCCAAGATGGAGGAGCGCGGCGCCTCGGCCGTGGAGTACGGCCTGCTCATCGCCGGCATCGCCGCCCTGATCGTGGTCGCCGTGTTCGCCCTCGGCCCGATCGTCAAGGAAGCCTTCGCCGACACCTGCGACTCGATCAAGGCGGGAACCTCGACGTCCCTGTCCGCCACCTGCAAGTCCTGACCTAGCAACACGGCGGAGGCCCCGGTCACAACGGTGATGCAGGGCCGCTTCCCGTCGGAGAGGGCGCCTCATGATGCATACGTTCCCCCCACCCGAGCGGGGTGCGTCTGCTGTCGAATACGCGCCTGCTCATCACCGGCATCGCCGCCGTCATCGTCATCGCTGTCTTCGCTCTTGGGCCCCGTGACCCAGGAGATGTTCACCGAGACCTGCGACGAGTTCAGAGCGCAGGCAGCGAGATCTCGGCCACCTGCAAGTCCTGATCGACCGTCACCCTCGTAGCCCCGACTCGCTCCAGCACCGTCGGGTGCGTGCCGAACCACCACTGCGACCACGCCGGCGGCGTCGGGTCCGCCAGGGAACGCAGCGCCAACCGTCGGTGCAGCGCCACGAACGACGCCGCATCCCCGGTGGCCGCGAGCCCGTCCACGTCGGCCCGGACCTCGATCCGACGGCTGATCCCCGCCTCGACCGGGCTCGCCAGCAACGTCACCACCGCGACCAGGGCCAGCACCTGCGGCACCCGTCGCGGGTCGCGGATCGACCCTCCGACGACCAGCCCCAGCAGTCCGACCCCCGCGAGCACGCCCGCGGCTCCCAGGGCCGTGCCGACCAGGGGGTCGTCGTGCCGCGCGTGCGCCAGCTCGTGGGCCACCACGGCGAGCGTCTCGTCCTGCGGCGCGTCCTCCACGAGGGTGTCGTAGAGCACGACCCGTCGCGTCGATCCGAACCCGGAGACATAGGCGTTGAGGCTGGTCGTACGCCGCGAGGCGTCGGCCACCAGCACGTCGTCCACCGGCACCTGCTCCCGCTCGGCCAGGGCGAGCACCTCGCTGCGCAACGGCCCGTCGGGCAACGACGTGAACCGGTTGAAGAGCGGCTCCACGAGCAGCGGATGGACGAAGGACGCCACCAGCACGAAGCCGGCGAGGCCCACCCCCACCACGGCGGGCCAGGCCCGGCGCCAGCGGTGGGCGGCCGCCACGACGAGCACCAGTCCCACGGCCGTCGGCACCACCACCACGGCCTGCGAGACCGCGAGGTCACGGGCCCAGCCCTGCCACGACTGGGTCGAGAGACCGGCCGTCGAGCCGCTCCCGCTGCAGCCCGATCGCGAAGGGCAGCGTCGCCAACCGACCGGCGAGCTCGCACCCGACCACGGCGAGGACGATCACCAGCCACCGCGGCCCGGGCACCCTCCCGACGACGCGTGAGCCGACCGACGTGAAGCCCAGCCAGCAGGCGACGGCGAGCGAGACGGCGAGGCTGCCCCAGCTCCAGAGCCGCACCCGCGAGGAGTAGGACTCCGCACGCTCGATCTGCTTCGCGGAGAACACGTCGGTGGCGCGGGCGGGCGTGACCTCGCGTCCCACCGGGTCCCACGGCACGAGCCACCACACCAGCAGGGCGAAGCCTGCGGCCCCCACGAGCACGACCAGGAAGGCGGTACGACGCTCGGGGGACCTCACTCCGCCAAGTCTGTCAGGGTGGTCCGCCACTCCTCCGTGAAGGTGCGCAGCGAGGTGTCGAAGGTCTGCTCGAAGAGCCGGTCGAGGTCGGCGGTGCCGTCGGCCTCGCGATAGAACCGCAGCAGGCCCCGCTCCCCCACCCGGTCGGCCAGCATCCGGCAGGCGATCCAGGCCGCCTCGTAGGCAGCGCCGAAGTAGCGGGACTGCTCGTCGAAGTCGTCGGCATCGGGCAGCTGGTCCGGCGGTCCGTCGCGCCGCACCTGGGCGATGACCTGCGCCGCGGTCGTCGAGAGCGGGAGCGGCACGTCGCGGAGCGCGACGTAGTCGGCGAAGCCCTCGGACAGCCAGATCGGCAGCACGCTCTCGGGCGCGTCCAGCGCGACGTGGGCCGCCTCGTGGCTGACCACCACCTGCGCCCCGGCCGGTCGCAGGCCATCGATCTCGACGGGGTTGAGGAAGACGTGCACCGGGGCGACGTCGGCGCCGCTGCCGTCCGCAGCGGCGGTGACCCCGGCGACGTTGGCGAAGGTGCCTCGCTCGACGTCGAGGGCAGCGTCCAGCGCGCTCGAGGAGCGGGGGACCTCGATCACGAGACCGGAGCGCCAGTCGGGCACGACCCGCCGGACGACCGTCACCGCCCGTCGCGCCAGCTCCTCGTAGCGGTCGGCGTCCCGGGCGGCGACCACCAGCGTGTCGGGAGTGCGCCGCACCTGGACCGGTCCGTCGAGCCAGACCGGCCGGAGCCCTCCCGCTCCCCCGACCCCGGCGATCACGACGTCGTCCGGCAGCGCCCGGAAGTCGACGCGCACCTCCGCCGAGGCAGCGGTCCGGTCGAACTCCGCGATCCGCCAGGTCAGGACGGCGGTGGCGGACCAGCGTCCTTCGGCGTCCATGCCGCCGAGCTCGTCGACATAGCGGAGGTCGAGGTCGACCAGCCCGATCCGATCGACGTTGCGAGCCACCGCGGACAGCTGTCGTCGTGCGGCCACATCGTCGCCGGCGAGGTCGGCGACGAGTCGTGGGTCACCGGTCGCGAGCGCCCCGGTCAGGTCCTCGAGCAGCGTGGCGGCAGCACCCGGCTGGATCCGGACCGCGTCGGAGGTCGGTGGTGGGGCGACGTACTCCTCGTCGGTGAGGACGAGGACGAGGGTCGCGGCGACGACCAGCGCCACCAACGACGAAAGGCCGGCCACCCACCAACGTGGGCGACCGGCCTTCGACGTCGTGTCAGCCAGGGCGGACCGCGCCGGTGAAGGGCATCGAGTAGAGCCCAGCGGTGGTGACACCGCTGCCCGGGTTGGCGGCGTGGACGATCATGCCGTTGCCGATGTACATGCCGACGTGGCTGATCGGGCTGTAGTAGAAGACCAGGTCACCCGGCTGCAGGTCGCTCGCGGCCACCTGGGGCCCGGAGCTGTACTGCGCGCTGGAGGAGTGCGGGAGGCTGACGCCGGCCTGGGCCCACGCCATCATCGTGAGGCCGGAGCAGTCGAAGGCGCTGGGACCGGCCGCACCGTAGACGTAGGCGTCGCCGACCTGGGCCATGGCGTACTGGACCGCGGCGCCGGCGTTGCCGGAGGCAGCCACGTCGGGCAGGCGCGGGGCGCTGCGGGAGACCGGCTCGGCGGCCGCTTCCTCCATCGCCTCGCGCTCCTCGGCCTCGAGCCGGCTGAGCAGCTCCTTGGCCTCGGCGAGCTTGTCGTCGACGGTGGCCTTCTCGGCGGCCAGCTTCTCCTCGGCCGCGGCGATGTCGGAGACCCGCTGCTCGGTGGCGTCGACGCGCAGGTCGAGGGCCTTGGCCTCGCGGGAGTAGGAGGCGAACAGCTGCGACTGGAGGTCGTTGTAGGACGTCATGGTCGAGAGCTGGTCGAGGAAGGCGCCCGGGTCGTCGCTGACGAAGACCTGGCCGACGGCCGACATGTTCTCGCCCTGGTACTGGCGGATCACCGAGTCGCGGACCTGGCTGCGGGCCGTCTCCATCTGGGCGCCCTGGCGCTCCTGGTCGGCCTCGAGGGACGTGAGGTCCCGCTCCAGCTCGTCGAGCTCCAGCGTGGTGTCGTGGTAGCGCTCTTGGGCGGCTTCGGCCTCGTGGTAGAGGTCGTCGACCTGGGCGCTGACGTCGTCGATGTCGGGATCGGCCTGGGCGGCACCAGGGACGAGTCCCACGGAGGCCACGAGCGCGAATCCGGACAGGGCAGTGATGAGTCGCTTCCGACCGTCGAGCACGAGCGGAGGTTCTCCTAGGGGTGTCGTACGCCTACCGGGTGAGCTGACGGATTCGGGCACGACATGCCCTACCCCTGCTCCTCAGCCGCGTTGCCACGGCCGCCTTGCAGGGGATTCACCCCAGAAAGCGGTGGTTCCCCGGCTCCGTCTGGCCATCCCCCTGGCCTGGACTCGGCGCGGCGCCCGCGCGGATCCGGTCTGATCCACTTCCACGAGCACCTGAGGCGTCACCCTAGTCGCCATCCCGGACGAGTCCAACTCCTCCGGACGGATTTCACACTGCCGAAACGAACCGCCCCACAGTCGCTCGAACAACGGCCTCGGTCAGTTGGTCGAGCAGCCAGCGCCGCGCACGTCCATAGTTGGTCGGGCAGCGAGCGCAGCGAGCGCCTGTCGAGACCCGCCGGTGGTCGAGCAGCGAACGACTGTCGAGACCTGCCGGTGGTTGAGGTGCGAGCGGAGCGAGCCTCGAAACCCCCGGCACCCTCACGCCGACTCCGCCCCGGGCGTCTCCACCGCCTCCACCAGCCGCAGCGGCGGCACCAGTCCCCCCGCCGCGAGCACGTCCAGCGCGCGCAGCTCGTCGTCGTCGATGGTCAGCTCAGGAGGAGGACCGAGCAGCACCGTCACCACACAGTCGTGACAGGCCAGGCCCCGCACCACGCAGGTGTCGCAGTCGATTCGTGTTGCCATGTCCCCGAGGATGGGACCGACCACTGACAGTCCACCCGGGCGACGCCGGATCCCGGCGTGTCGCGCCTCAGGCGGAGGGGGTCCCCGGTCCGTCGGCGGCCTCGACATCGGCCCGTCCCACGAGCTCGACCGCGTCGTCGCGCCCGCACCAGCGGCACGACACCTGCTCCACCGTCTCCCCGCGCACGTGCGTCTCCTCCACCTCGTGGTCACCGGCGAGGTCGAAGTGCCAGAACTCCGTCGTCCGACGCGCACGCGTGACGTCGAAGCGGGTCAGGTTGCCACAGCCACCGCAGCGCCAGCGTTCGGTCGGTCCGGGGATCTGGATGCTCACCCGACCAGCCTAGGGCGCGGCGTCCCGCACCCTGTCGGCGGCGGGATCTAGCGTCGTCGACGTGAGCACGACCGCCCCCACCCCCACCCGCTGGGAGGCCCAGCAGGGCTTCGACGAGCTCGGGCGACCGCTGCGCGACATCACTTTCTGCGTGGTCGACCTCGAGACCACGGGCGGTTCAGCAGCCGGCGGGTCGATGATCACCGAGGTCGGCGCGGTGAAGGTCCGTGGCGGCGAGATCCTCGGCGAGTTCCAGACGCTGGTCGACCCCCGCGGCGAGATTCCCGCGTTCATCGCCGTCCTCACCGGCATCACCAACTCGATGGTCGTCGACGCGCCGCCGATCGAGACGGTGCTCCCCGCGTTCCTCGAGTTCGCCGAGGGCTGCGTGCTCGTCGCCCACAACGCGCCGTTCGACGTCGGCTTCCTGCGTCACTTCGCCGAGCAGCAGGGGCGGGCGTGGCCGAGGTTCGAGGTCGTCGACACCGCCAAGGTCGCGCGTCGCGTCATCACGCGCGACGACGCCCCCAACTGCAAGCTGTCGTCGCTGGCCAAGGTGTTCAACGCCTCGACCACGCCCAACCACCGGGCGCTGGCCGACGCGCGTGCCACGGTCGACGTCCTTCACGGGCTGATGGAGCGGCTCGGCGGTCTCGGGGTCCACACCCTCGAGGAGCTCCAGGCGTTCTCCGCGAAGGTGTCCTCCGCCCAACGACGCAAACGGCACCTCGCGGAGGGGCTCCCCCACAAGCCGGGGGTCTACCTCTTCCGCGACGACCGACACCGGATCCTCTACGTCGGCACCTCCAAGGACCTCCGCACGCGGGTCCGCACCTACTTCACGGCCTCCGAGACCCGGACCCGGATGGGCGAGATGGTCAACCTCGCCACGGAGGTCACGGCCATCGAGTGCGCGACGCCGCTCGAGGCCGAGGTCCGCGAGCTGCGGCTGATCGCGGAGCACAAGCCTCGCTACAACCGGCGGTCCCGCTTCCCCGAGAAGGTCCACTTCCTCAAGCTCACCCGGGAGCACTGGCCGCGGCTCTCCCTCGTGCGGCGGGTGCTCGACGACGACGCCGACTACATCGGCCCCTTCTCCTCGAAGAAGTTCGCCGAGCGCTGTCTCGCGGCGCTTCACGACACGTTCCCGGTCCGGCAGTGCTCCGACCGGCTGGGCCGGGCCGCCTCACGCACGCCGTGCGTCCTGGCCGAGATGGGCAAGTGCCTGTCCCCCTGTGACGGGAGCGTCGACCTGGCGACCTATGCCGCGGTGGTGCGTCAGCTCCGCGACACCCTCTTCCGCCGGCCGGACGACGTCGTGGCCGCCATCAACCATCGGATGGCAGGGCTTGCCGCCGACGAACGCTTCGAGGAGGCGAGCGTCCACCGCGACCGGCTCTCGGCCTTCGTGCGCGCCACCGCCCGCAGCCAGCGCCTGATCCCGCTCACCCGGTGCGCGGAGGTCGTCGCCGCCCGCCGCGAGGACGACGGCCGCTGGTCGGTCCACGTCGTGCGTCACGGTCGGCTCGCCGCCGCCGGTGTCATCCCCTCCGGGGGCGACGCCCACTCGTTCGTCGACCAGCTGCGCGACGAGGCCGAGACCGTGCGACCGGCCCTCGGTCCGGTCCCGGCTGCCACGGCCGAGGAGTCCGAGCGGATCCTGCGCTGGCTGGAGTCGCCCGGGGTGCGGCTGGTCGACGTCGAGGGCGAGTGGAGCTGCCCGGTGACCGGCTCCGCCCGCCACCTCGCGCTCCACGACGCCGCCGACGGTGCCCGCGTCTCCCTCGTGCCCTTCGACGAGCGCCGAGCCAGCACGACACACCGACCCGCCCGCTGACCGAGCTGTCGGTGGTCGAGCTTCGGAACCGTCTCCGGTAGTCGCGACCGGTGGTTGAGGTGCGAGCGGAGCGAGCCTCGAAACCACCACGACGCTCCCGCCCTAGACTCCCCCCATGATCACCGCCATCGTGTTCGTGAAGGCCGACGTCGCCCGCATACCCCAGGTCGCAGAGCGGATCGCGGCCCTCGACGGCGTCAGTGAGGTCTACTCCGTGACCGGCCAGATCGACCTGATCGCACTGGTGCGCGTCACCAATCATGAGGACGTGGCAGCCGTCGTCGCCGACCAGCTCAACAAGGTCGACGGGGTCACCGACACCGAGACCCACATCGCCTTCCGGACCTACTCCAAGCACGACCTGGAGTCGGCGTTTTCGCTCGGTCTGGACTAACTAGGCATGGTCGCTTGGTGGCGACGACCAACAGCGCCTTGGAAATTGCCCACAAGGACGGGTACCGCTTGATGGCCGCCATGCCGGTTCGGTAGTGCCATGGCTGCCCGGCCACCGTGGCTGAAGGATCACCCGGAAGCGCGAATCCGTAGTCCCATCCACCATGAGCGTCTAACAGCCTCCTCAATCCCCAGTAGGTCGGGGCGTACGACGCATCGGTGTAGTCACGACCGCGCCCGGACGCCCTGAGATACAGGTTGGCCACGGGCAAAGGCAGCCAAGCCAGTCCTGGAAGGTGGTAGTGCGCCTCTATCGGCCACAGCTTGTTCGGGGTCAGCAAGTACAGCCGCCCGCCGGGACGGAGAGCCCGCCAAAGCAGAGCCAGCGCCTCAGGCTGGGCAGGCAGGTGCTCATACACGTTGTCGAGCACGATTAGATCAAAGGCGTTCTCGAGATCCAGGCCTTCGACGCCGCCATGAACGAATTGCATGTTGTCGATAGACTCGGCCGTCGCTTGTGCTTGCGCCCTCTCATGGAGTTCCCGAGCCGGCTCCAAGCAGGTGACGCGTTGACAGCGTTTTGCCAAGGCACGGCCTGTGTCCCCATAACCAGAGCCAACGTCCAAGACGTCCATCGATGCGGCTTCAGCGTCGCTGATGCCCGATGTCCTCAGCGCTTGGAGAGCGAAAGCCTCACCAAGTGGCCCTCGCACCTCACTCATGTCCACATGGCGGTCATATTCGGGGCGATCAGGCTTCAAAATGATGTCGGCCTCCCTGAGAAACATCCGCCGGTAGAGGGCCATTCGCCAGCTCTCGGGAGCACTGCGGTAGGCGTTTCGCAACGCCCAGTTGCGAATCATTCCCAGCCTCGAGATCAAGCCTTGATCCCGGAGCGTGCACTGCAATTCCCATTCCGACCTTGCTATGGAGCCACCTCGCCGGCGTCTCTGCGCGGGTGCCCCGCCACGAAATTTTACGAGCACCTGTTGTGTGTTGTGAAGGCGCACCCCCGAGCCGATAAGACGAATCATGAGGTCATAGTCCTCAAGCCAAGGCACGTCCCGATACCCCCCCACTGCCAGCACCGCATCCCTTCTGAACATCAAGGTGGGATGGTTGATCGGGTTGTTATAACGAGCCAGCTTGACGATGGCACCGTGTTCAGCCGGAAGTCTGCGAACCCCGAGGATGTCACCCGCGTCGGCATCGGTTTCTTGCATGGCCGACCCCAAGGCGTCCATCGCGCCACTATTCAGGAGCTCCGCCTGTACCTCCAAACGCTCAGGCAAAGAGACATCGTCGGCGTCAGCGATCGCCACCAGGTCCGCCGTCGCACGCTCGAGTCCCGCCTGACGGGCTTTGCCCGCACCTGAGCGTTGCGGCAGATCGATCCGAGTCGTACGGAACGCATGTGTCTGGGCTCGTTTGAGCACCTCCTCTTGCGCACCGGTCAGCGGACCATCAGCAACCAGGATGAGCTCATCCGGACGCCGAGACTGGCGGTCTAGGCTCAGCAATGCATCCGCTAGATGATCCGGACGCACGCCGTCATATACCGCCATCACGACACCGATTGTGGTCATGTCGGGCCACGATTCTGATCAGGTAATTGCGAGATTCCCCGCGATGTGCCAGAGAGCGTCTTACCTTCCGAGAATTCCGTCTCTGCGGTGGGCAATCGGGACACGAGCACCGCCAGGATGACAACGGTCACGAAGCACACTGTCGCAAGTGCAGCTGGCGAAGCGGTGACCCATGAGCCGTCATCGGCGGAAATCGGTCGCTGTTGCTCACCGGCTGCCAGACCCCAAACTGACCACGCGTGAGCCAAGGCGACAAGGACCGAAAGGATTACTGTGACCTTTGCACCCTCGCGGGGGAGAAAGTCACGCTCGTCGAGCGCAACGCCCGCAAGAATGACTACGCCCACCGCCCACGGCAATTGATATCTGCCTTGCCAAATGACGCCCTGACTTTGGAATGTCAACGCCGTGAGAACTATGGGAAGAAAGACAACCACCAATACCATCAGAACCAGGGTTGCCCGGACGCGACCTCGTGATTTTGCCACCCCGGTGATGATGAGAAAAGCCAAGACACCCAAGAGGCAGAGATAGACCGCCGGACTGGCCGCACCATCTCGTAGGGGGAACGCAGCAATCATCTGAAGCAACCAGACCACTGGATTCAATCCGAACGTCAGTTCTGCGGAGCGATCCACAGCAATGTCTGGTGAATCATCGGTCAAACCCGCGGTCACGCTCCACCACGCACCCGCAAAAACGCCAGCTGAGGTCAGTACAGTTGAGACGATCCACCACAATGGATGGGTTCTTAGACTCGCCAAGAGTGCACCAATCCCAACGAAACCAACCAGAGAAAGAAATATGATTCCAAGCCACATCGGTCCGAGGGTGCGGAGATTTGCAAGAATTATGGCAGCAACACAGGCTGCTCCAAACAGCGTCGGATGATGGCGATCCTTCGGTGCTGTTTGGAGCAGAGCGAGAAGAGTTGTCCACAGGAGCAGCCCCGCCACCATCTCTGGACCGTTTGGTGCCGGGATGACCGTGCTGTAGATAAGAATCGGCGTCAGGGCCACGATGAACCCCAGCCGTGTCCACCGCCCAGGGTTGGTGAGAGCGAGGCTCCACGCAGCGAGGGCGACGCCACAGGCGCACAGCAGTGCGCTCACCAGTCGCATGACATAGAGCGCAGACGACCCTTCAAACAGTATGCTCGGGTATCCAATCACCGCATACCACACCGGGTTGTAGAGCCCCGCAGCCGTCGCGACAGTCACCATGCCTTGGCCAGTCGAATCAATGGCTGTGCAATTGTCAGCACCTGTGTACGCGAGCGCATTGCACTGGCCAGTGGCGGATTCCACGAGCGATCCCGGAACCTCCACGATCAGACCCCGGCCGTTCTCGGCGAATTCTGTCAGGCGCCATTGCCCATGGGCGACGCCCAAAGCTCGGTAGGCATGATCAAACTCATCGATCCCTCGGAACGGTGGTACCGCCAGAATCCATACTGCCTGAGCCAGGATGAGCCCGACGAACGTCGCAAGCGCGAAACGCCTTGGACTCATTGGCGACCACCTTGGGGACCGCGAAATCTTGCCTCCTGCACGGCGATCGTGCGGGCGAGCTGGGTGTAGCGGCGCTCGAGCGCGGCCAGCCGGCGGAAGAGCACGACCGAGACCAGCATGAAGGTGACGACGAGGACGTAGAGGAGCAGGTCCGCGCCGCGGCCGACGCCGATCTCGTTGGCGATGCGGGTCAGGGAGTTGGGGAAGACGACGGCCAGCGCGGCCGCGATGAGCACCAGCACGACGTACGCACGCCAGATCACCTTGTGGATCGGCTTCTGACTCCCGCGGAACGCCAGCAGACCGATCACGAGGATCGCTGCGAGCAGCAGGAGCTTGATGAGGGTCACGGGAGAAGGGTAGGGCGAAATGTGACGCATGGGGTTCGATTGATCGCCGGACACAGGCCCGAGCCCGGCCCTACGCTGAGCAGGTGACCGCCTCGCCCATGAACGACGACGTCTGCGTCGTCGTCCCCATGTTCAACGAGGCGACCAGCATCGGTGCGGTGGTCGCCGACCTCCACGAGAGCTTCGCGCGGGTGGTCTGCGTCGACGACGGCAGTGCTGATGGCAGCGACCTGGTGGCCGCGGCTGCCGGCGCCACCGTGGTCCGGCACCCGGTCAACCTCGGCCAGGGCGCGGCGCTGCAGACCGGCTTCACCTTCGCCCTCACCGATTCCGGTGTCCGCCACGTCATCACCTTCGACGCCGACGGCCAGCACAGCCGGACCGACGCCGAGCGGATGCTCCAGGTCGCACGCGACGAGCAGGTCGACGTCGTCCTCGGGTCGCGGTTCCTGACCCGGACCGGCCACGACATCCCGCCGTTGCGCCGGCTGGTGCTGCGCGCGGCCACCCGTTTCACCCGTGTCACCACCGGGCTCGACCTCACCGACACCCACAACGGGCTGCGTGTGCTGAGCCGCTCGGCCGTCAAGGGCATGGACCTCACGCTCGACGGCATGGCCCACGCCAGCCAGCTGCTGAGCCAGGTCGCGCGCCGCAAGATGACGTACGTCGAGGCGCCGGTGACGATCGCCTACACGGAGTACTCCCTGTCGCGCGGCCAGTCGAACGTCAACGCGCTGAACATCGCCTTCGACCTCGCCCTCGAGCGTCTGCGAGGCGCTCGCTAGCCTTCGGCCGTGGACCGGCTCACGATCGACCGGGCAACCGGCGAGCCGATCCGTCGCTACGAGCACGAGCAGCCAGGCGACCTGATCCACGTCGACGTCAAGAAGCTGGGCAAGGTCCCCGACGGCGGTGGCTGGCGCTACGTCGGGAAGCAACAAGGCGACAAGAACCGCTCGGCGACCGCGTTGCGCACCGGCGGACCCAAGAACAAGAACCACCAGCCACTGATCGGGACCTGCTACCTGCACACCGTCATCGACGACCACTCCCGGGTCGCGTACGTCGAGGCCCACGACGACGAGACCAAGGAGACCGCCGCCGCGGTCCTGCGCAACGCGGTCGCCTGGTTCGCCGTCTGCGGCGTCACCGTCCAGAGGGTGCTGAGCGACAACGGCAGCTGCTACAAGTCCCACCTCTGGCGCGACACCTGCGCCGAGCTGGGCATCACACCAAAGAAGACCCGCCCCTACCGACCGCAGACCAACGGCAAGATCGAGCGGTTCCACCGCACCCTGGCCGAGGGGTGGGCGTTCAAGAAGTTCTACAACTCCGAATCCGCACGCCTCGCCGCTCTGCCAGCATGGGTCCACGACTACAACCACCATCGGCCCCACTCCGCCATTGGGAAGCACTCACCCATCACCAGGTTGAACAACCTGGCTGGGCATCACAGCTAGCCTTCGGCCGTGGACTGGCTCACCGACAACTGGCTCAACCTCTTCGGCTGGGCCGGGAGCGTGCTCCTCATCGTCTCGCTGCTGCAGACCCGGGTGCTGCGGTTCCGTGTCCTCAACCTGGCGGCCTGCCTGAGCCTCGTGGTCTTCAACTCGCTGGTCGGGGTGTGGCCGATGGTGGGGATGAACATCGCCACCAGCCTGATCAACCTCTGGTTCATCGTCGCAATGGTGCGCACCCGCCACGACGAGGCGACGTACACGGTGCTCCAGGTCTCGCCCGGCGAGGCCTACCTCGACCACTTCCTGTCGGTGCACTCCTCCGACATCCACCGCACCCACCCGTCGTACGCCGGGCTGGAGCCGGACGACCTCGCCTTCTGCGTGCTCAAGGGCGACGAGACGGTCGGGGTGGTGCTGATCCGGCGCGTGGGCGACGAGGCGCAGGTGCAGCTCGACTACGTGACCCCCCGGTTCCGCGACTTCTCCCCCGGCGAGTTCGTCTGGCGCCGGTCACCGCGACTGCGCGAGCGCGGCTTCCGCCGGGTCGTCACGCCGCCGGACATGGTCGGGCCGTACTACGACCGGCTCGACGCGGGCTTCCGGCGTGAGGGCTCGTCGTACGTGATGGACCTCTGAGGTCCGTTCCTCCCCGTCGTCAGTCCGCGTCAGCTGGCGGACGAGGCGGTGACCCAGCGGTCGAGCAGGGCGCGGGCGGCGCCGGAGTCGACGGCCTCGGTGGCCTTCGCGTAGCCCGCGGCCAGCGCGTCGGCGGGATCGGCCGCGGGGGCGTCGTGGACCGCCAGGGCCGCCCCGGCGTTGAGGAGTACGGCGTCCCGCACCGGCCCGCGCTCCCCGTCGAGCAGGCGGCGTACGACGTCGGCGTTGTGGGCTGCGTCGCCACCACGGAGGTCCTCGGTGGTGGCCGGCGGGAGATCGAGGTCGCGCGGGTCGACGGTGCTGGTCGTGACCTCGCCCGCGTGGACCTGCCACAGCGACGAGGTGGTCGTGGTCGTCAGCTCGTCGAGGCCGTCGTCACCGCGGAAGACCCACGCGTCGACACCGCGCGCGGCGAAGACGCCGGCCATCACCGGCGCCTTGCGCACGTCGGCGCAGCCGATCGCCTGGGCGGCGGGGCGGGTGGGGTTGGCCAGCGGGCCGAGCAGGTTGAAGGTCGTGGCGATGCCGAGCTCGCGCCGCGGGACCGCGGTGTGGCGCAGGCCGGGGTGGAAGGCGGCCGCGAAGCAGAAGGTGATGCCGACCTCGTCGACCAGCGCGGCGACCCGGTCGGCAGGCAGGTCGAGCCGGATCCCGAGCGACTCCAGCACGTCGGCCGACCCGGACTGGGAGGACGCCGAGCGGTTGCCGTGCTTGGCCACGCGCGCGCCCGCACCCGCCGCGACGATCGCGGCCATGGTCGAGATGTTGACCGACATCGAGCGGTCGCCGCCGGTGCCGACGACGTCGAGCAGCCGGCCCTCGACGTGGATCGGGGTCGCGACCTCGAAGAGCGCCTCGGTCAGGCCGATGATCTCGTCCGGGGTCTCCCCCTTGGCCCGCAGCGCGACCGCGAAGCCCGCGATCTGGGCGGTGGTGGCCTCCCCCGCGACGATCCGCGACATCACCCAGGAGGTCTGCGCGGCGTCGAGGTCCTCCCCGGCGACGAGCGCGGTCAGGAGGTCCGGCCAGGTGTGGCTCACGACGTCAGGACGTGGCGGGGACCCGCGCGCGCAGCAGCGAGACGACGGTCTCGGCGAGCTGGAGCGGGTCGATCGGGTGGGGCACCGCGGCCTCCGCGCGCGACCACGCCGCCAGCCAGGCGTCCTGCACCCGCCCGGTCAGCACCAGCACCGGCGGGCACTGGTAGATCTCGTCCTTGAGCTGCTTGGCGATGCCCATGCCGCCGGCGGGGACGGCCTCGCCGTCGAGGATCACCAGCGAGATGCCGCCGGCGTCCATGTTCTGCAGGACGACCGGCTCGGTCGCGACCTCGACGTACTCCAGCTCCGGGAGGTCGGGGTGGGGCCGGCGTCCGAGGGCGAGGATCACCTGCTGGCGGGTGTTGACGTCGTCCGAGTAGACGAGCACCTTCAGCGGGCGGGCGTTCTGGTCGGTCACGTGCCGCATGCTACCCGCCCCTGTGGATGACGGGCGCAGGTGTCGGCGGCCGGTGGAACACTGGTGAACGTGAGCCCGAGGAGGCACCATGGACTCCATGACGCTGCTGCCGCGCAGCCGGCCGCTCACGCGGGCCGACCTGGCCACGATGCCCGATGACGGGCACCGCTACGAGCTCATCGACGGGGTTCTCCTCGTGACCCCCGCACCGTCCTACGACCACCAGGACGTGGTCGGCCAGCTCTACCTCCTCCTGTCGGCGCGCTGTACCTCCGGTCTCAAGGTCATGCTGGCGCCCTTCGACGTCGCGATCAGCGACGACACCGTGATGCAGCCCGACCTCCTCGTCGCCCGCCGCAGCGACTTCACCCGGCGCGACCTGCCCACCGCACCGCTGCTGGCGGTCGAGGTCCTCTCCCCCAGCACCCAGCGCTTCGACCTGATGACCAAGCGCGGCCGCTACGAGGCCGCTGGTGCCGCGTCCTACTGGGTCGTCGACCCGACGGCCCCCAGCCTCGTGGCGTGGGAGCTCGTCGACGGTGAGTACGTCGAGGTGGCCCGGGTCGAGGGAGAGCAGGAGTGGTCGGCCTCAGCGCCGTTCGAGGTCACCGTCCGGCCGGCCGCGCTGCGCGACTGACCTCGCCTCGAGCAGGTCGAGCCGCCGGTCCTCCCGCTCGGCCTCCCGCATCGAGGACCGCACCCACTGCGTGAACAGCACCCCGAAGAAGATCAGCCCGATCAGGTCGCCGGTGCCCCACAGGATCCCGCCGGCGAGGTGCTGGTCGGCCAGCGGGTCGGGCAGCCACGCACCCATCGGGCCGTCGCTGAGCGAGGGGTACCAGTCACCGCCGAGCAGCTCCTCCTGGCCCATGATCGTGACGCCGAGGAACGCGTGGAACGGCAGCGTCAGCACCACGATGACCATCCGGAACGGGTGGCTGACCCGCCCCGGCACCGGGTCGACGCCCATCAGCGGCCAGAAGAACAGCGCGCCGACCACCACCAGGTGGACGTGCATCATCTCGTGGACGTAGACCGACTCGAGCGAGGCGCGGTACCAGCCGGAGAAGTAGAGCGCCCACGGCGAGACGACGTAGAGCGTGAAGGTGAGCGCCGGGAAGGACAGCACCTTCGCCACCCGGGAGTGCAGGACGGCGAGCAGCCAGCGCCGCGGCGTCGCCGGGAAGGTGCGCAGCGCGAGGGTCACCGGCGCCGACAGCGCGAGCGCCAGCGGCACCAGCATCGAGAGCACCATGTGCTGGACCATGTGGACGCTCACGAGCGTCGTGTCGTACGCCGCCAGGCCGCTCATCGTCGCGAACGCGAAGGCCACCATCCCGACCGCGAACGCCACTGTCCGCCCCACCGGCCAGCGGTCCCCGCGCCGGCGCATCAGGACCACGCCGGCGGCGTACAACCCGGTCGCCCAGACGGTCAGCACGAACGGCAGCGGAGCCACCGACCAGTCGGTCAGGGCCCGCTCGAGGGTGAACCTCGGGAGCTCGATCCCGGTCTGGAGCAGGACGCTGTGCACGGTGTGAAGAGTATGACGTCATGAAACCGGGGGGCGGGCTGCCCTCGGGAGGCGCCAGCGTCCATAATGATCACGTGGCGACTGCAGCAGCGATTCCGGCCTCCCGACTCCACGGACACCACGACCGACCGAGCATGGTCTCGGTCGGGACGATCATCTGGTTGTCGAGCGAGCTGATGTTCTTCGCGGCGCTGTTCGCGTCGTACTTCACGATCCGCGCCGTCTCGAACGAGCCCGGGGGGCTGTGGGACCAGAACACCGCCCTGCTCGACATCCCGTTCGCCGCGGCGAACACCACGATCCTGGTGCTGTCCTCGCTGACCTGCCAGCTCGGCGTGTTCGCGGCGGAGCGCGGCCAGGTCGGGCGCACCGGCGGCCCGTTCAAGATGAGCGGCTGGGGCCTGCGCGAGTGGTTCATCCTGACCTACGCCATGGGTGCCGTCTTCGTGGGCGGCCAGGCGCTCGAGTACGCCACGCTGATCCAGGAGGGCGTGACCATCCAGGACAGCGCCTACGGCACGATGTTCTACCTCACCACGGGCTTCCACGGCATCCACGTGACCGGCGGGCTGATCGCCTTCCTGCTGGTCCTCGGACGCACCTACATCGCCCGGAAGTTCACCCACGAGCAGGCCGTCAGCGCCATCGTCGTGTCCTACTACTGGCACTTCGTCGATGTCGTGTGGATCGGGCTGTTCGCGACGATCTACCTGGTCCGATGAGCGGTCCGATGACCCGCCAGCCCGCCCCCGCAGCAACGTCGACGAAGGACCTGATGTGCGCCTCCTGAACCGCAGTGCAGACCGCGTGGCCGGCCGGCTCTCACGTCACCGCCGCGGCCCGATCGCCGGGCTGATGGTGCTGCTGCTGGGCCTGCTGCTCACCGGTGGCCTCTACACCGCCTTCTCCCCCGCCCAGGCCGACCCCAGCGCCAGCAACGAGGAGCTGGTGCAGCAGGGGCGCGAGCTGTTCCTGGTGAACTGCTCGTTCTGCCACGGCCAGAACGGCGAGGGTGTGCGCACCATCGACGACAACCAGCTCGGCCCCTCGCTGATCGGCGTGGGCGCTGCGGCAGTCGACTTCCAGGTCGGCACCGGCCGGATGCCGATGGCGCAGCCGGGCCAGCAGGCCCCCCGCAAGGACGTCGTCTTCAGCGACGAGGAGACGGCCGCGATGGCGGCGTACGTCGCCTCCCTGGGCCCGGGTCCCGCGATCCCGGACGAGTCCGACTACAGCATCGAGGGCCTCTCCGCCGAGGAGCGCGAGGAGGCCATCACGCGCGGTGGCCAGATCTTCCTGACCAACTGCACCGCGTGCCACAACTTCACCGGGTCGGGCGGCGCCATGCCGCGGGGCGGCTACGCGCCGCAGATCCTCGGCGTCGAGCCCCGCTACGTCTACGAGGCGATGCTCACCGGTCCGCAGTCGATGCCGAACTTCTCCAACGGCAACCTCACGCCCGAGGCCAAGCGCGACGTGATCGCCTACCTCGAGTCGCTCGAGGAGGACCCGGCGTACGGCGGCTACGGCATGGGCGGGCTGGGCCCGGTCGCCGAGGGCATGTACGCCTGGCTGATCGGCATCGGAGTGCTGGTCGGCTTCGCCGTCTGGATCGCCGCCCACACGACGCGCACGAGCAAGGAGAAGGTCGAGTCATGACGAGCCACGAGGGTGACAACCTCCCGGAGAAGCCCGCCGCCCACGGCGAGCTCGCGGCGACCGACCCGATCGCCGACCCCGGCCTGCCGGCCCACACCTGGCGTCCGACCGACGTCGACCCGTTGCTCGAGCGCCGGGCCGAGCGCCAGATCGCGCTCATGTTCGGCCTCTCGGCCGTCTGCGCCGTGCTGTTCGTCGTCGCCTACGTCACGCTCGAGATCGGCGAGGTCACCACCACCTTCGGTGGTCTGGGCGCCTCCACCCTTGCCCTGGGCATGACCCTCGCCGGCTCCCTGCTGCTCATCGGCATCGGCATCATCCAGTGGGCCCGCAAGCTGATGGCCGACCACGAGATGGTCGAGATGCGCCACCCCGCCGCCTCCAGCGAGGCCGACCGCGCCGAGGCCCTCGAGGCCCTCAACACCGGCATCCACGAGTCCGGGATCGGCCGGCGTCCGCTGGTGCGCAACTCCCTGCTCGGCGCCCTCGGCGTCCTCGCGCTGCCGGTGCCGGTCGTGCTGCTGCGCGACCTCGGTCCGCTGCCCGGCGACGCGCTCTACCACACGATCTGGGAGAAGGGGATGCGCGTGGTCCGCGACGTCACCGGCACCCCGATCAGGGCCCAGGACCTCCAGATCGGCGACCTCATCAACGCCGAGCCCGCTCGGCTCTTCGAGGTCGACGAGGAGGGAGAGCCGCTGGTCGAGGGCGTTGAGCTCCAGGTCGAGAAGTCCAAGGGCGCCGTCATCCTGGTCCGGATGGAGCCGGAGGAGATCACGCCCGGCGAGGGTCGCGACGACTGGGGCGTGGAGGGCATCCTCTGCTACTCCAAGATCTGCACCCACGTCGGTTGCCCGATCTCGCTCTACGAGCGCACCACCCACCACATGCTGTGCCCCTGCCACCAGTCGACCTTCGACCTGGCCGACTCGGCGAAGGTGATCTTCGGTCCCGCCGCCCGGCCGCTGCCGCAGCTGCCGCTCATGGTTGATGACGAGGGGTACCTTGTAGCACAGAGCGACTTCAACGAACCCGTCGGACCCAGCTTCTGGGAGCGCAACTCATGAGTATCGACACCAGCAAGGTCGCGACCAGCAACTCCACCGCGGCGACGCCCCGCAAGCCCAACAAGCTCGGGGCCGCCGCGACGTGGGCCGACGACCGGCTCGGACTCGCTGGCGGCATGAAGAAGCAGCTGCGCAAGGTCTTCCCCGACCACTGGTCCTTCATGCTCGGCGAGATCGCGCTGTGGAGCTTCGTCGTGCTGCTCCTCACCGGCGTCTTCCTGAGCCTCTGGTTCAAGCCCAGCATGGCCGAAGTCGTCTACATGGGCTCCTACGACCAGCTCCGCGGCATTCACATGTCCGAGGCCTACGCGTCCTCGCTCGACATCTCCTTCGACGTCCGCGGCGGCCTGCTGATGCGGCAGATGCACCACTGGGCGGCGATGCTCTTCATCGCGGCGATGTTCGTGCACATGATGCGCGTCTTCTTCACCGGCGCTTTCCGCAAGCCTCGTGAGCTCAACTGGGTCATCGGCTGCCTGCTGCTGCTGCTCGGCATGCTCGAGGGCTTCACGGGCTACTCGCTGCCCGACGACCTGCTCTCCGGCACCGGCGTCCGCGCGGCGGACGGCTTCGTGAAGGCGATGCCGGTGGTCGGCACCTACGGCTCCTTCTTCCTCTTCGGCGGGGAGTTCCCGGGCGACGCGATCATCTCCCGGCTGTACGTCGCCCACGTGCTGCTGCTGCCCGGGTTGATCCTGGGGCTGATCGCGGCCCACATGCTGCTGCTCGTCTACCACAAGCACACGCAGTGGCCTGGACCCGGCCGGACCGAGCAGAACGTCGTGGGCTACCCGCTCATGCCCGTCTACATGGCCAAGGCCGGCGGCTTCTTCTTCATCGTCTTCGGCCTCACCGCCTTCATGGGTGGCCTGCTGTCGATCAACCCGATCTGGAAGTACGGCCCCTACGACCCGTCGAAGGTGACGGCCGGCTCGCAGCCCGACTGGTACATGGGCATGCCCGACGGCGCGCTGCGGATCATGCCCGGCTGGGAGACGGCCCTGTTCTCCGACCCCGGCGGCCTGCCCGGCGTGACGCTGTCGTGGAACGTCCTGCTGCCGATCATCGTGCTGCCCGGCGTGCTGTTCACGATCCTGCTGCTGCTGCCGTTCATCGAGGCCTGGATCACCGGCGACAAGCGGGAGCACCACCTCCTGCAGCGCCCGCGCAACGCACCGACGCGCACCGCGTTGTTCGTCGCGCTGATGACCTTCTACGGCCTGATGTGGGCCGCAGCGGGCAACGACATCATCGCGATCGTGTTCGACCTGAGCATCAACCAGATCACCTACTTCATGCGGGCCGCCGTGTTCATCGGTCCGGTGATCGCGTTCTTCATCGCGCGGCGTTGGTGCATCTCGTTGCAGCGCTCGGACAACGACAAGCTGCTGCACGGCTACGAGACGGGCATCATCATGCGCTCGGCCGAGGGCGGCTACACCGAGCGTCACCTGCCGATCGACGGGGGCAGCGCCTACACGCTGACCGCGCGTGACGTCGACGCGACCGCGCTCCCCGCCGGGGACACCGACGAGAACGGCGTCAACTCGCCCAAGGCCGGTCGCCTCGAGAAGCTCCGACTGAAGCTGAACCACGGGTGGTACCGCCACAACGTGCAGCGTCCGACCCGGGCCGAGCTCGAGGAGGGCCACCACCACGCCGAGCACGAGCACGAGCTGCAGTCCGGGCTCGACCACCCGGCCGACGGCCACCAGTTCGACGGCCACCACACCGTCGACGAGGAGTCGCTGCGCGGCAAGCACTGATCCCGGCGTACGACATCAGGGGCAGCGCCCCGGTCCTCACGGACCGGGGCGCTGTTCTGTCTGCGTAGCCTCGTTGAGTTGCCAGTCCGCCGCGTTGAGTCGTGCCTCCGGCGAGTTGAGTCGCCAGTCCGCCGCATCGAGTCGTGCCTGCAGCCTGGAGTGAGCAGGCGTGCGCTATCGGCGTACGTCGCCGGTCTCGGCGTACGCCACCAGCAACCCGCGCGAGTGGCAACTCAACCCGTCCGGCTGGCAACTCAACGCGTCCGAGTGGCAACTCAACGCCCGCGAGGCACGACTACACCCGCGCGGGGGGCGACTCAACCCTGGAGGGCGGAGCCCTGCTTCCAGGTGGCGAAGTCGACGTTCCAGTCGCCGTAGCCGTTGTCGAGGGTCATCTGGCGGTCGGTGCCGGTGTACTCGACGACGTCGCCCCGCAGCGTCAGGTCGTAGAGCCAGCCGGCGTCGGCGGTGCTCATGCCGGTGCAGCCGTGGCTGACGTTGGCGCTGCCCTGGGAGGCGACGGACCACGGCGCGGCGTGGATGAACTCACCGGAGTTCGTGACGCGCATGGCGTACTCGACGTCGTCGATGTTGTAGCCGTCGGGGCTGTCGTTGTCGATGCCGACGGTCTCGGAGTTCATCCGCTTCATGCGGAACTTCTCCATGATCACCTTGGTGCCGGTGCGGGTGGTGAAGGCCGGCTCCTCCCCCGTCGTGATCGGGAGCGTGCGCAGCAGGTCGCCGTTGCTGAACACCGCCATCTCGTGGGTGTCCATGTTGACCTTGTAGACGTGGGCGTCCCCGACGGAGAAGTCGACCGAGCGGTTCTCCTGGCCGTAGATCCCGCCGCCGGCGGCCACGCTGTTGATGTCGAGGTCGACCGACACGTCGGTGCCGGCCTTCCAGTAGGACTTGGGGCGCCAGTGGGCCTGGTAGTCGCTCAGCCAGTGCCAGGACCCCGCCTGCGCGGGCGTGCTGGAGACGTTCATGTGGCGCTCCATGGAGGCCCGGTCGGTGACGGGGACGTCGAAGGAGACCACGACCGGCATGCCGACCCCGACGGTCTCGCCCTGCAGGGGCGCGACCGAGGCATAGGTCTGCTCGTCGAGGGTCAGGTCGTCGGTGGTGAAGGTCGACGTGCGCTCGACGCGCTTGCCGTCGCTGCCCTCCCCGACCGAGCGGACCTGGTAGGTCTGGCCGGGCTCGAGGCTGCCGGTCGCGGCCCACGAGGTGCGCTCCTTGTCGAGCTTGCCGGCCAGGGCGCCCTGCGGGGAGGTGACCTTGACCGACGCCAGCTCACCGCCCGATGCGCGGACCTTCAGCACCTCGTCGACGGCGACGGAGCCGCCGGACAGGTTGCTGGTGACGCGCAGCGGCGTGGCCGGCGCGTCCTCCCGCACGTCGGCGGCACCGCCGCTCGCGGCGGCCTGCGGCTCGCCGGAGGTCGACCCACCGGTGCAGGCGGACAGGGTCGTGCAGGCGAGCGCGACGGCGGCAAGGCCAGCCAGGGTGCTCCGAGACATGTGGGTACTCCCAGGGACGATCGAGGTGCGGTGTGGGGGTCACTTTCAGGGTAACCCGGCACTCCTGACCATCCCCAAACCCCGCAGGGGTCAGTGGGCGTGCTCGCCCCGGTAGTACTCGAAGATCCAGCCCGACAGCGCCACGGAGCCCAGCACGGTGCCGATGATGAACAGCCACCAGGCGCCGAAGGCGACGGCGTACACCATCACACCGAGCGTCAGCGCGCACCACAGCGGCCACCAGGAGTACGGCGGGAAGAACCCCAGCTCGCCGGCGCCGTCGGCGATCTCGGCGTCCTTGCGGTCCTCGGGGCGGGGCTCCATCTTCGCGGCGTGGAAGCCGAGGTAGAGGGTGACCATCGCCGCCAGCAGGGTGGTCATGGTCAACGCGGACGTGCCGGTCCAGTCATAGGTGATGAACCAGTACGCCGGGCTCACCACGAGGAGGAACGCCGTGGTGATGCCGAAGACCCACGCCTCGGCCTTCATCGGTGGTCTCCCTCGTCGTCGAGCCGCTCGCGCAGCATCTCCTCGCGGCCCTGCACCTCAGGGGTGTCCGAGGGCCGGTCCTCGCCTTCGGCGTCGTTCTCGTTCAGCTCCATGAGCGCGATCTCCGGGTGGTGGAGGTCGAAGGCGGGCGACTCCGAACGGATCCTGGGGATCGTCACGAAGTTGTGGCGCGGCGGCGGGCAGGACGTGGCCCACTCCAGCGAGCGGCCCCAGCCCCACGGGTCGTCGGTCTCCACCAGCGGGGCCTTCATGGAGATGTAGAGGTTGTAGAAGAACGGCAGCATCGAGAGGCTCAGCAGGAACGCACCCACGGTGGAGACCTGGTTGAGCGTGGTGAAGCCGTCCTCGGGCAGGTAGTCGGAGTAGCGACGCGGCATGCCCTCGACACCCAGCCAGTGCTGGACCAGGAAGGTGAGGTGGAAGCCGATGAACAGCAGCCAGAAGTGGACCTTGCCGAGCCGCTCGTCGAGCATCCGGCCGGTCATCTTCGGCCACCAGTAGTAGAAGCCCGCGAACATCGCGAACACCACGGTGCCGAAGACGACGTAGTGGAAGTGCGCCACCACGAAGTAGGAGTCGGAGACGTGGAAGTCGAGCGGCGGGCTGGCCAGGATGATGCCGGTCAGGCCACCGAACAGGAAGGTCGTCAGGAAGCCGATCGACCACAGCATGGGGGTGTCGAAGGACAGAGATCCCCCCCACATCGTGCCGATCCAGTTGAAGAACTTCACTCCTGTGGGCACCGCGATCAGGAACGTCATGCCGGAGAAGAACGGCAGGTCCACCGCCCCGGTGACGAACATGTGGTGGGCCCAGACGGCGACGGAGAGGATCGCGATGCCGAGCGTCGCGCCGACCAGGCCGACGTAGCCGAACAGCGGCTTGCGGCTGAAGACCGGCAGGATCTCGGTGATGATGCCGAAGAACGGCAGCGCGATGATGTAGACCTCGGGGTGGCCGAAGAACCAGAAGAGGTGCTGCCACAGGATCGGGCCGCCGTGGGCCGTGTCGAACACGTGGGCGCCGAGCAACCGGTCCGCCTCGAGCGAGAGCAGCGCGCCGGCCAGGATCGGGAACGCGATCAGCACCAGCATCGAGGTGACCAGCGTGTTCCAGACGAACAGCGGCATCCGGAACATGGTCATGCCGGGCGCGCGCATGCAGATGATCGTGGTGATGAAGTTGACCGCACCGAGGATCGAGCCGAGGCCCGCCATCCACAGACCCATGATCCACAGGTCGCCACCCACGCCGGGCGAGCGCACCGCGTCGGAGAGTGGCGTGTAGGCGAACCAGCCGAACGACGCCGCACCGCTGGGGGTGAGGAAGCCGGAGCCGGCGATGAGGCCGCCGATCAGGAACAGCCAGTAGCTGAACATGTTCAGCCGCGGGAACGCGACGTCCGGGGAGCCGATCTGCAGCGGCATGATCACGTTGGCGAAGCCGAAGAACAGCGGCGTCGCGAACAGCAGCAGCATGATCGTGCCGTGCATCGTGAACAGCTGGTTGTAGACCTCGTCGTTGACGACCTGCATGCCGGGGTTGGCCAGCTCGGCGCGGATGAGCAGCGCCATCACCCCGGCGGCGAGGAACCACGCGAACGACGTACCGAGGTAGAGCTTGCCGATCAGCTTGTGGTCGGTCGTGGTCATGATCTTGACCAGCTGCTGACCCAACGGCTTGCGGGTGCCCTGCACGGTCGGCTGGGCTGCTGTGGCGGTCACTCCGCCTCCTCCTCCTGGTGGTCGTCGAGACCGGCCGGCGTGTTGACGTAGTCGCCACCGAGCAGCGGCTCGTCCGAGGTGTTGCCCTGGGCCTCGAGCTCCTGCAGGTAGTCCTGGTACTCGGCCTCGCTGACCACCTCGACGTTGAACAGCATCCGCGAGTGGTAGGTGCCGCAGAGCTCACGGCACTTGCCGGCGAAGGTGCCCTCGACGGTGGGGGTGACCTCGTAGTGGTTGACCCGGCCGGGGATGACGTCCATCGTCATCAGGAAGCCGGGGATGCCGAAGGAGTGGATCACGTCGGGGCTGTGCAGGTTGAACTGCACGGTCTGGTCGACGGGGAGCACCAGCGTCGGGATGTCGCTGCCGGTGCCCGAGGTCCACACGACGTCGCCGTCGTTTCCGTCCACGTAGTGGTTGAACGTCCAGCTCCACTGCTGTCCGACGACCTCGACCGTGAGGTCCTGCTCGGTGTCGTCGAGCACGACGTTCTGCGCCTCGACGGTGTGGAAGAAGAAGACGACCACCATGATGATCGGCGCGATCGTGTAGAAGATCTCGAGCGGCAGGTTGTAGCGCGTCTGGATCGGGATCTCGTCGTCGCTCTTGCGGCGGTAACGGACCACGACGTAGAAGATCAGGCCCCAGACCACGATGCCGGTCGCCATCGCGGCGATCCAGGCTCCTTGCCAGAGCTCGAAGATGTGCACGGCCTGCTCCGTCGCCGGATCCGGCATCGCCAGGTTCGACCACTCGTCCTGCGTCTGCGCCGAGCAACCGGCGAGCAGGACCAGGGCACCCATCGTGGCGACCAGGGCGGCGCGTCGCAGTCGCTGCGTCGAACGCCGGTGGAGTTGCTGACCCACGAACGAGCCTTTCGTTCACGTGCGGACGGGACTGTCTCAGACTATCCGATCTCGTCGGCGTCGAGCCGGTGGGGCACCCACTAGGTTGGCACCGTGACGCACGCCTCGGACGAGCCCGATCCCCGTGCTGACAACGGCCCCGGCGCTCACCCCCACGCCTACCTCGACAGCGCGTCGGCCGAACCGCTGCACCCCGCCGCACGCGAGGTCCTGCTCGCTGCGCTCGACCAGGGGTACGCCGACCCGCGGCGACTGCACCACCCCGGCCGCAACGCCCGGCTGCTGCTCGACAACGCCCGCGCCGTGGTGGCCGAGTCGCTCGACGTCCGCCCGGACGAGGTCAGCTTCACCGGCTCCGGGACCGAGGCCGTCCACCGTGGCCTGCTGGGGCTGCTGCGCGGCTCCGGGCGGGGCAACCGCGTCGTGCACCCGTCCATCGAGCACGCCGCGGTACGACACGCCGCGGCATGGGGTGGTGAGCCGGTCGAGGTGCCCTGCGACGAGCTCGGGCGTGTCGTGGACCTCGCCGGGCACGCGCACCTCCCGGACGTCGGCGTCGTCGCGCTGCAGGCCGCCAACCACGAGGTGGGGACCCTCCAGCCGGTCGGCGACCTCGAGCTGCCGCACGGCGTCCCGCTGTTCACCGACGCCTGTGCCTCGATGGGGCGGTTGCCGCTGCCCGGAGGCTGGGCGGCCGCGGCCGGGTCCGCCCACAAGTGGGGTGGGCCGGCCGGCGTCGGCGTACTCCTGGTCCGGAAGGGTGCCCGCTGGCGCAACCCCTTCCCCGGCGACGACCGGGTCGACGAGCGGGTCGCGGGCTCCGAGAACGTCCCCGGCGCGCTGGCCGCGGCCGCCGCGCTGCAGGCCGTCGTCGCCGAGCGCGACGAGGTCAACGCCCGCCAGCACGCGCTGGTCGACCGGATCCGGACCGCGGTCGCCGACATCCCCGACACCGAGGTGGTCGGCGACCCCGTCGACCGGCTCCCCCACCTGGTGACGTTCTCGTTCCTCTACGTCGACGGCGAGGCGCTCGTGCACGCCCTCGACCGGCTCGGCTTCGGCGTGGCCAGCGGCTCTGCCTGCGCCGCGTCGACGCTCGAGCCCAGCGCCGTGCTCGCCGCGATGGGGGTGCTCACCCACGGCAACGTCCGGCTCTCCCTGGGGCGCTCGACCTCCGAGACCGAGGTCGAGCGGCTGCTGGCGGTGCTGCCCGGGGTCGTGCGGGACCTGCGCGCCGAGGTCGGACTGTGACGCCCCCGGACCTGGTGCTCGACTGTCGCGGCATGCGGTGCCCGATGCCGGTGATCGAGCTGGCCCGGCGGATCGGGGACGTCGCGGTCGGCGGGACGGTGGGGGTCGCCGCGACCGACCTGGCCGCTCGGATCGACGTACCGGCGTGGTGCCGCATGCGCGGCCAGGAGTACGCCGGCGAGGTCACCGCGGACGACGGGGTGCCGGTGTTCGTGGTGCGAGGCTGTCCTGAGGTTCGTCAGTTGGTCGAGCCGCCCGAGCCCCTGGGCGAGGGCGAGAGTCGAGACCTCACCGACGGCGTCCGGCGAGAATCTCGACAGCCGCTCGCTGGCGCTCGCTGCTCGACCAACTACCCCCGCGTCAGCGCAGCGTCTGGAGGTGCTCGCCGATCTCGGCGGCGGCCTGCTCGCCGTACGCCGCGGTGCAGCGGCCAAGGAAGCCCGAGCGCGTGAGGGAGTACTCCTGCGTGCCGACCTGCTCGACGACGTAGACCGCGAGCAGGCAGCCGAGCTGCGCCGAGCGGGCGACGTCGAGGCCCCAGGTCGAGTCCGGCGAGGAGGCCGGCGCGGAAGGCGTCACCGACCCCGGTGGGCTCCTTCTTCTCGACCTCGGGGACGGCCGCGACCTCGATCGGCTCCTCGCCCCTGCCGCTCGACCCGGACGCCGCGCGGGCCGAGCGTGATCACCCAGGTGCCCACGCGCTCGAGCACCTCCTCGTGGCTCCAGCCGGTCTTCTGCACGATCAGCGACGACTCGTACTCGTTGCTGACGAGGATGTGGGCGCCGTCGATCAGCGGCCTGATCATGTCGCCGTCGCCGAACGCGAGCTGCTGGCTGGGGTCGGCCACGAACGGGTAGCCGCGCTGGCGGCACTCCTCGGTGTGGCGCAGCATCCCCTCGGGGTCGTCGGGCCCGACGAGCACGAAGTCGGGCGCACCGACCCGGTCGACGATCGGCTTCAGCTCGATCTCGCGGGCCTCGCTCATCGCGCCGGGGTAGAAGCTGGCGATCTGCGCGTCGGCGCGGTCGGTCGTGCACACGAAGCGCGCGGTGTGGCGGGTCTCGGAGACGTGCACCGAGGTGCAGTCGACCCGGTGGCGCTCGAGCCAGGAGCGGTACTCGCCGAAGTCCTCACCGACCGCACCGACCAGCACCGGCGTCAGCCCGAGGTTGCCGAGGCCGAAGCAGATGTTCGCGGCGCACCCCCCGCGGCGTACGTCCAGGTCGTCGACGAGGAACGACACCGACAGCTTGTCGAGCTGGTCGACCACGAGGGAGTCGGAGAACCTCCCCGGGAAGCTCATGAGGTGGTCGGTGGCGATGGAGCCGGCGATCAGCAGGGACACGACACGGAACACTACCCAGCGGTACGTCTTCGGATACCTCGCGGTAGCCCCTAGCGTCGGGAGCATGACGCACGCGTACGACGACTTCGCCACCCCGCAGCAGATGCGCGCCGACTGTGTCGTCGCCGAGCGCACGCTGCGGCTCGAGCGGGCCGCCGCGCAGGCCGTGAAGCCCGCCCCCAGCATCCGCTTCGAGGACCATCCGCGCGACGTGGCCAAGCGCGGAGATCCGGGTCAGCGACGCGGCTGCCCGGCTGGCGCGGGCGCTCTACACGGACTGAGCCCAACACACGAGAAGCCCCAGCCATCCGGCTGGGGCTCCGTCGTGTGGTTCAGGTCGTCTCGCGCTCACCGGGTCTCGACACGGCGGTCACGGCTGAGCAGGCTCAGCAGTGCGCCTCGCTCGACCACCATCATCACGCCCGCTGGCGCGATCGTGATCAGTGGAACGAGTCGCCGCAGGCGCAGGAACCCGTCGCGTTCGGGTTGTCGATCGTGAAGCCCTGCTTCTCGATGCTGTCGACGAAGTCGATCATCGCGCCGTTGAGGTAGGGGACGCTCATCCGGTCGACCACGACGACGACGCCGTCGAAGTCGGTGGTCACGTCACCGTCGAGGGTGCGCTCGTCGAAGAACAGCTGGTAGCGCAGTCCGGAGCAGCCACCGGGCTGCACCGAGATCCGTAGCTGGAGGTCGTCGCGACCCTCCTGCGACAGGAGGCTCTGCACCTTCGCAGCGGCCACCGGGCTCAGGTTGATCTGATCGGTGCGGCGCTCGGTCTCGACCTGCTCGGTCATGTCTGTGGCTCCCTGGGACTAGCGGCTGGTACTGGATTCAATGGTCGCACACTGCGGGTTATTCCTCTCCTCGCCGCGTCCTGGTGTGGACGAGCCACCCCACCGCGAGGGCGACCAGCAGCACGGCGACCGCCCCCAGCGCCGGAAGCGGGTCGAGCACCACCACGTCCGGCCGCTCGGCCCAGTCGCAGCGCAGGTGCACGGGCGAGTCGTACGCCGGCGCGCGGACCGTCGTCATCTCGACTCCGCCGGACGGCAGCGGCGCACGCCAGCCCGCCCAGCGCCGCCGCCACGACCGCAGTGGCAGGAGCCCTCATGGCGTCGTCACGGCGACCAGGTCCGCGCCACCCGCTGCGCGAGGTCGGCCAGCGAGCCGGCGGCGTCGGCGAAGGCGCGCTCCTCCCCCACCAGGTCGACGAGGGAGTACGCCGACTCCACGCCGAGCGCGCGCATCTCCCGGGAGCCGACCAGCACCGCGCCGGCCAGCGCCACGCACGGTCGGATCGCCTCGGCGGCGATCGTCGCGACGCCGTAGGGCACCTTGCCCGCCCGGCTGGAGAAGTCGAAGGCACCCTCGCCGGTCACCACCAGGTCGGCCGCCCGCGCCCGCTCGGCCAGGCCGGTGGCGGCGGCGACGAGGTCGAGGCCGGGGCGTCGTTCGCCGCCGAGCAGCAGCAGCGCGTAGCCCAGTCCGCCGGCCGCGCCGGCGCCCTTCGCCAGGGCGGTCCGCTGGCCGGCGGCGCGGGCGAGCTCCTCGAGCAGAGCGTCGACGGCGGGCAGCCGCTCCTCGGGGATGCCCTTCTGCGGGCCGAAGGTCTTGGTCGCCCCGAAGAGGCCGGTGAGCTGGTTGTCGACGTCGCTCGCGGCGACCAGCGCGACGCCGGGATCGGGCAGCTCGAGCCGGGTGATCCCGGCCAGCCCCGCGACGCCCTGGTCGAGCGGGCGGTCCGCGGTCGCTCCGAGGGCGGCGAGCAGGCCGGCGCCGCCGTCGTTGGTGCCGCTGCCGCCGAGGCCCACCACGACCGTGCGGGCACCGGCGTCGCGCGCGGCGGCGACCAGCTCCCCCACGCCGTACGTCGTGGCGCGCTCGGCGTCCTGCGCCCCGGTCAGGTGCAGGCCGCACGCCTGCGCGGACTCGACGTACGCCGTGTCCCCGACGACCAGCACCTCGGCCGGGACCGGCTCGCCGAAGGGGCCGCGCACCACCACGGGCTCACGGGTCCCTCCCAGCGCGTTGCCGAGGACGTCGACGAAGCCGGGGCCGCCGTCGGACATCGGGACCAGGTCGAGCTCGTCGGCCGGCGCGTGCCGCCGCCACCCGAGCGCGATCGCCTCGGCGGCCTCGACCGCGCTCAACGTGCCGGCGAACTTGTCGGGTGCCACCAGAACTCGCATGCCCGCATCCTCCCCCACGCCGTAACGTGCGACGCGATGAGCACCCACACCGCTGTCGGCCCGGTCGGCACGTCCGGCGCCCGGATCCGGCCGATGCGCGACGAGGACGTCGAGGCCTGCGAGCAGCTCAGCTCGTCCGCGTTCCTCGAGCTCGACCGGCGCACCCACCAGCACGGCTGGCCCGAGCCGAGCGCCCGGCCGCCCCACCGGGCCACCGCCTGGCTCGCCCGCACCCGCCACCTGCTCACCACCGACCCCGCCGGCTGCTGGGTCGCCGAGGTCGACGGTCAGGTGGTGGGGTTCGCCACCTCGCTGGTGCGCGAGCTGATGTGGATCCTGGCGTCGTACGCCGTCCGGCCGGGCCTGCAGGGCCAGGGGCTCGGTCGCGCGATCCTCGACGCGGCGCTGCAGCACGGCCGCGGCTGCCTGCGCGGGATGCTGAACGCGTCCGCGGACCCGCAGGCACTGCGCCGCTATGCGCTGGCCGGCTTCCGGCTGCAGCCACAGATGGTGCTGCGCGGCACCGTCGACCGCGCGGTGCTGCCCGTGGTGCGTCACGTCCGGGAGGGCACCCCCGGTGACCGTGACCTGCTCGACTCGCTCGACCGGCGGACGCGGGGGGCCGCCCACGGGCCGGACCACGAGGTGCTGGCACGCGAGCTGCGGCTGCTGGTGACCGACCGGGCGGCCGGGTCCGGCTACGCCTACGTCTCCCCGGCCGGCGTACCCATGTTGCTCGCGGCGAGCTCCCGCAAGGCCGCGAGCCTGCTCACCTGGGAGGCGCTGGCGGCCTCCGACCCCGACGTGCCGGTCGAGATCGGGCACGTCTCGGCCGCCAACGACTGGGCCGTCGACCTCGCGATGGCGGCACGGCTCGGCGTCTGGTCCCGCGGCTTCCTCGCCCTGCGCCACATGAAGGACCCCGCGCCGTACCTCCCCCACGCCACCCTGCTCTGAGAGCCAGGGGGGCGGGTAGTCCAGCGGGAAACGGTCGTCCCGCGCGGCCACGAGCGACCGTTTGC
>CAVWGQ010000005.1:0-113226 GCA_963754575.1 uncultured Actinomycetota bacterium
GACGGTCGCCGCGCGGCGTACCCCACCGTCCCCTCCTCGCGCCCCGGACCGGCCACGACCGATCTCGCGAGGAGAGAGACATGACGGTCACCGAAACATCCGGACGGACCTCGATGCAGGTCCGCAAGCGCAACGGGGACAGCGAACCCGTCGACGTCAACAAGATCGTCCGCGCCGTCGACCGGGTCGGGGGCGGCCTCGACGACGTGGACCCGATGCGGGTCGCGACCCGCACCATCAGCGGTCTCTACGACGGCGCGTCGACCGCCGAGCTCGACCGGCTGTCGATCCAGACGGCCGCGGAGATGATCGGTGAGGAGCCGCAGTACTCGCGGCTCGCGGCCCGACTGCTCGCCGGCTACGTCGAGAAGGAGGTGCGCGGCCAGGGCGTCGCGTCCTTCAGCCAGGCGATCGCACTCGGACACGCGGAAGGGCTGATCGGCGACGAGACCGCGGCGTTCGTCAAGGACAACGCCCGCAAGCTCGACTTCGCCGTCGACCCCGTCGCGGACCGGCAGTTCGAGTACTTCGGGCTGCGCACCGTCTACGACCGCTACCTGCTGCGCCACCCCACGACCCGCCTGGTCATCGAGACGCCGCAGTACTTCCTGCTGCGGGTGGCGTGCGGCCTGGCCGAGTCGCCCGGCGAGGCGATCCGCTTCTACCGGGTGATGGCGTCGCTGGCCTACCTGCCGAGCAGCCCGACCCTCTTCAACTCCGGGACCCGCCACACGCAGATGTCGTCGTGCTACCTCGTCGACAGCCCCCGGGACGACCTCGACTCGATCTACTCGCGCTACGCGCAGGTGGCCACGCTGTCGAAGTTCGCCGGTGGCATCGGGATCGCCTTCTCGAGGGTGCGCTCGCGCGGCGCCCTGATCCGGGGCACCAACGGGCAGTCCAACGGGATCGTGCCGTTCCTGCGCACGCTGGACTCCTCGGTCGCGGCGGTGAACCAGGGCGGTCGGCGCAAGGGTGCAGCCTGCGTCTACCTCGAGCCCTGGCACCCGGACGTCGAGGAGTTCCTCGAGCTGCGCGACAACACCGGGGAGGACGCCCGGCGCACCCACCACCTGAACCTCGCCCACTGGGTGCCCGACGAGTTCATGCGCCGGGTCGAGGCCGACGAGCCGTGGTCGTTGATCGACCCCGACCAGGCGCCGGAGCTGCCCGACCTGTGGGGCGCGGAGTTCGACGCGGCGTACCGACGGGCGGAGGACGAGGGACGCCGGGTGCGGCAGGTGTCCGCACGCGAGCTCTACGGCCGCATGATGCGCACCCTCGCCCAGACCGGCAACGGGTGGATGACCTTCAAGGACGCCAGCAACCGGACCTGCAACCAGACCCGGGACTCCTCCGGCGGTCCGGTCGTGCACCTGTCGAACCTCTGCACCGAGATCATCGAGGTCTCCTCGGACCGGGAGACCGCCGTGTGCAACCTCGGCTCGGTCAACCTCGCCCGCCACCTCACCCCCGCCGGGGACGCGGTGGACTGGGAGAAGCTGCGGGAGACGGTCCGGACCGCGGTGCCCCTGCTCGACCGGGTGATCGACGTCAACTTCTACCCCAGCGACGAGTCGGCCGCCTCGAACCCGCGCTGGCGGCCGGTCGGACTCGGCCTGATGGGGCTGCAGGACGTGTTCTTCGCGCTCCGGCTGCCCTTCGACTCCCCCGAGGCGTCCGAGCTGTCGACTCGGATCCAGGAGGAGGTCTACCTCACCGCCCTCGAGGTGTCGGTCGGGTTGGCGCGACGGCACGGTCCCCACCCGGCGTACGCCGAGACCCGCGCGGCCGGCGGACAGCTGCAGCCGGACCTGTGGTCGGTCACGCCCACCCAGACCGAGCGCTGGGCGGCGCTGCGCGAGCAGGTCGCCGAGCACGGACTCCGCAACGCGCTGCTGGTCGCGATCGCGCCGACGGCGACGATCGCCTCGATCGCCGGCTGCTACGAGTGCATCGAGCCGCAGGTGTCCAACCTGTTCAAGCGCGAGACCCTCTCGGGGGAGTTCATGCAGGTCAACACCGCGCTGGTGCGCGAGCTCAAGCAGCGCGAGCTGTGGACCCCGCAGGTGCGGGAGACGATCAAGCGGGCCGAGGGCTCGGTGCAGTCCGTCACCGGGCTCCCCGAGGACGTCAGGCTGCTCTTCCGCACCGCGTGGGAGCTGCCGCAGCGGGCGCTGATCGACCTGGCCGCCGCCCGCGCGCCGTACATCGACCAGAGTCAGTCGCTGAACCTCTTCATCGCCGGACCGTCCATCGGGAAGCTCTCCTCGATGTACCTGCACGCGTGGAAGTCCGGCCTGAAGACGACGTACTACCTGCGCTCGCGACCCGCGACGCGCATCCAGCAGGCGACCACCTCGGTGCGCGAGTCGGTGCTCCCCGTCGAGAACGAGATCGCCCTGCGAGGACGCGACTTCGTCGCCACCTCAGGGACCACCTGCTCCCTGGAGAACCCCGAGACCTGTGAGGCCTGCGAATGAGCGAGAACACCGAGCGGATGCTGCTCGACCCCGGCATGAACCTGACCCTGCGGCCGATGCGCTACCCGCACTTCTACGACCGGTACCGCGACGCCATCAAGAACACCTGGACGGTCGAGGAGGTCGACCTCCACTCCGACCTCAAGGACCTGCACGCGGCTGAGCGCCGCCGAGCGGCACCTGGTGTCGCGGCTGGTCGCGTTCTTCGCCACCGGCGACACGATCGTGGCCAACAACCTGGTGCTCAACCTCTACCAGCACATCAACTCCCCCGAGGGCCGGTTGTACCTGTCGCGGCAGCTCTTCGAGGAGGCGGTGCACGTGCAGTTCTACCTGACCCTGCTCGACACCTACGTCCCCGACGAGACCGAGCGGCACGAGGCCTTCGCGGCCGTCGACAACATCCCCTCGATCAAGGCGAAGGCCGACTTCTGCTTCCGGTGGATCGACTCGGTCTTCGACCTCGACGCAGCTCGAGACCCGCGAGCACCGGCGGCAGTTCCTGCTCAACCTGATCTGCTTCGCCGCGGTCATCGAGGGCCTGTTCTTCTACGGCGCGTTCGCCTACGTCTACTTCCTGCGCTCGCGCGGCCTGCTCAACGGCCTCGCGTCCGGCACCAACTGGGTCTTCCGCGACGAGTCGATGCACATGGCGTTCGCCTTCGACGTGGTCGACACCGTGCGCGCCGAGGAGCCGGAGCTCTTCGACGACGACCTGGCCGACCAGGTGCGCCAGATGCTGATCGACGGCGTGGACGCGGAGGCGCAGTTCGCCGACGACCTCCTCGGCGGCGGTGTGGCCGGGCTGTCGACCGCGGACATGCGGTCCTACCTGGAGTACGTCGCCGACCGGCGGATGGAGCGCCTCGACCTCCCCCCGATCTACGGCTCGGCGAACCCGCTGGCCTTCATGGAGCTGCAGGACGTCCAGGAGCTCTCGAACTTCTTCGAGCGCAAGGTCTCGGCCTACCAGGTCGGCGTCTCCGGGATCGTCGGGTTCGACGAGGACTTCTGACCCGACACGGCGCGCCATGGGTGCGCCGATTGGTCCCCACCGACAGACTCACCATGCAGATCTCTGTCGTTGGTGACCAATCGGCAACGCCCGGGAACGCCGGCCACGAAGCCCCACCCCGTGACAGTGGAACCTGACCCTGAACCCCGGGGCAAGCGGGTAGTCACGCACGGACGGCCGACCCCGCGAGGGGGTCGGCCGTCCGTGCGGCTAGCCGCTGGGGTCAGTCGAGGTCGAGCCGGTCGGCGTCCATGACCTTGCTCCAGGCGGCGACGAAGTCGTGGACGAACTTCTCCGTCGCGCCCTCGCTGGCGTAGACCTCGGACAGGGCGCGCAGCTGGGAGTTGGAGCCGAACACCAGGTCGACGGCCGTGGCGGTCCAGCGGAGGTCGCCGGTCGACACGTCCCTGATGTCGTAGACGTTCTCCTGGTCCTGCGACGCCTTCCACTGCGTCCCCGGCGACAGCAGGTTGACGAAGAAGTCGTTGGTCAGCACGCCGACGCGATCGGTGAGCACGCCGTGCTCGGTGCCACCGGCACCCAGCGCGCGCAGGCCACCGACGAGCACCGCCATCTCGGGGGCGGCGAGCCCCAGCAGGTAGGCACGGTCGACGAGCAGCGTCTCCGGCTGCAGCTTCTCTCCGGCGCGCACGTAGTTGCGGAACCCGTCGGCACGCGGCTCGAGGTAGGCGATGGACTCGGCGTCCGTCTGCTCCTCGGTCGCGTCGGTCCTGCCCGGGGCGAACGGCACCGTCACGTCGACCCCGGCCTCCCGGGCCGCCTTCTCCACGGCAGCGGCACCACCGAGGACGATCAGGTCCGCGACCGAGATCCGCTTCCCACCGGACTGGTCGGCGTCGAACTCCTGCTTGATCCGCTCGATCTCGCCCAGGGCGACCGTGAGCTCCTCGGGCCGGTTGACCTCCCAGCTGCGCATCGGCTCGAGGCGGATCCGCGCGCCGTTGGCCCCGCCCCGCTTGTCGGTACGCCGGAACGACGCGGCCGAGGCCCACGCCGTATCGACCAGCTGCCGCACCGACAACGCTTCGAGCAGCGCGTTCTTGAGCGCGCTGACGTCGGCCTCGTCGACCAGCTCGTGGTCGAGGACCGGGACCGGGTCCTGCCACAGCTGTGCCTCCGGCACCCAGGGGCCCAGGAGGTGCGGCCCGACCGGGCCCATGTCGCGGTGCAGCAGCTTGTACCAGGCACGGGCATAGGCGTCGGCGAACTGGTCGGGGTTCTCCAGGAACCGCCGAGAGATCTGCTCGTACGTGGGATCCACCCGCAGGGCCACGTCGGTGACCAGCATCGTGGGCGTGTGCTTCCGCTCCGGGTCGAACGCGTCGGGGATGATCTGGGGTGCGTCCTTGGCCACCATCTGCTTGGCCCCGCCCGGGCTCGTCGACAGCTCCCACTCGTAGCCGAAGAGGATCTCGAAGTAGCGGTTGCTCCACTCGGTGGGCCGGTCGGTCCAGGTGACCTCCAGGCCCGACGTGATGGTGTCCGCGCCCTTGCCCGACCCGTGCGAGCTCAGCCAACCGAGGCCCTGGTTCTCCAGGGGGGCGCCCTCCGGCTCGGGACCGACGTGGCCGTCGGCGATCCCCGCTCCATGGGTCTTGCCGAACGTGTGGCCACCCGCGATCAGGGCGACGGTCTCCTCGTCGTTCATCGCCATCCGGGCGAAGGTCTCGCGGATGAAGTGGGCCGCTGCCAGCGGGTCGCCGCTACCGCGGGGACCCTCCGGGTTGACGTAGATCAGACCCATCTCGGTCGCCCCGACGTCGTCGACCATGGAGGTGTCGTCGGCGTACCGCTCGTCACCGAGCCAGGTGTCCTCCGGACCCCAGAAGATCTCCTCGGGCTCCCACACGTCCTCGCGGCCGAAGGCGAAGCCGAAGGTCTTGAAGCCCATCGACTCCATGGCCACGTTCCCGGCCAGCACGACCAGGTCGGCCCACGAGATCTTCTGGCCGTACTTCTGCTTCACCGGCCACAGGAGCCGGCGTGCCTTGTCGAGGTTGGCGTTGTCCGGCCAGCTGTTCAGCGGCGCGAACCGCTGGCTCCCGTCGCCGGCACCGCCACGACCGTCGTGCACGCGGTAGGTCCCGGCCGCGTGCCAGCTCAGCCGGATCATCAGTCCGCCGTAGTGACCGAAGTCGGCCGGCCACCAGTCCTGCGGAGTGGTCAGGGCCTCGATCAGGTCGCGCTTGAGAGCCTCGACGTCCAGCTTCGCGAACTCTTCGCGGTAGCTGAAGCCGCCGCCGAGCGGGTTCCCGGCCGGGTGGTGCGGGTGCAGCACGGAGAGGTCGAGCTGGTCGGGCCACCAGTCCTGGTTGGTCCGCGGCCGGTGCCCCTTCGGTGTGGGGGCGTCGATCGCGGGGTTCTCGCTCTCGCTGCCGTGCTCGGTGACGCCGCCGTGGGCGACCGGGCAACCGGCCTGGTCCTGGCTCTCGGTCATCTGGATCCTTCCGGAGTGGATGTGAACTGTCAGGTGTGTGCGGTGGAGCAGGTGGGGCAGGTGCCCCAATAGACGACCTCGGCCTCGTCGATGGCGAAGCCGTGGCCGTCGGCGGCGCTGAGGCACGGGGTGGAGCCGACGGCGCAGTCGACGTCGGCTATCTCACCGCAGGAGCGGCACACCACGTGGTGGTGGTTGTCGCCCACCCGTGACTCGTAGCGCGCAACCGAGCCCGAGGGCTGGATCCGGCGGACAAGCCCGACGGTGGTGAGTGCGCGCAGCACGTCGTACACCGCCTGGTGGGAGACGTCCCCCAGACGCGCCCGGGACGCGGCGATGATCGCGTCCGTGTCGGCGTGCGGACGGTCGTGCACCGCCTCGAGCACGGCGAGTCGGGGACGTGTCACACGCAGCGTCGCCGCGCGCAGCATCCCTTCGAGTTCAGCAGTGGTGGGCACGTCCCGAGCCTTCCACCTTGTCTTGAACGAGTCAAGAAAGAAGGGTCGGGAGTGTCGGTACGCCGCTCAGCCCATCGACTTCTGGCCGTCGAGGGTCTCGCGGATGATGTCGGCGTGGCCGGCGTGCTGGGCGGTCTCCACCGCGATGTGCGCGAAGACCCGGCGGGCCGACCACGTCGCTCCCGGCTCGAACCACGGGGCGGTCGGCAACGGCTGTCGCACGCCGAGGTCCACCTGCTCGACCAGCCGATCGGTCGCGGCCGCCACCTCGGCGTACTGCTCCAGGAGCCCGGCGAGCGTCTCGCCCTCGACCATCCGGAAGCCGTCGGCGTACGCCTGCACCTCGGGTGGCGGGTTCGACCAGTCGACACTGGCCCAGTCGACGTCGGGGCTCGGCTGCGGACCGTTGACCACGAAGGCGGCCCATCCGGCCTCGGTCGCCGCCACGTGCTTGACGAGACCGCCGATGCTCAGCGTGCTGACGGTGGGCGTCACGGCCGCCTGCTCGTCGCTGAGCCGCGCCGCGGTGTGGCGGAACAACGCCCGGTGCGTGCCCAGCAGCTCGAGCAGGTCGGCCCGCTCGTCGGCGCTTCCGGTGTCGCTGCCGTCGCGGTCGGTGGGCCGGGGTGCTGCGGGGTCGGTGGTCATGACCTCACTGTAGGGATCTCACCGGTCAGTTCCTGACCGGTTGCCCGGGGGGTGAGGCAGGGACCGGCGTGCGCTGCTAGCGTCGCGGGACCGCTGGCCACCACGGCCGGCCAGGCACCCCCCCAGGAGAAACCGTGAACACCCGCACCATTGCCATCATCGCGCTCGTCCTCGCCGTCATCGTCGTGCTTGCCCTCTTCGTCTTCTGAGGACCCGCGACGGGTCGGAACGACAGTGAGCAGGGCCGTCACCGCAGCACGCAGTGGCGGCCCTGCGTCGTCTCCGTGCGCTCTGGGAGACCCCTCAGCGTCGACGCAGCGACCGGTGGCGCCATGGCCCGGCGAAGGCGTACAACCCGGCGCCCACGGTGCCCAGCAGCGCCAGGTGCGCCCCCAGCAGCCACACGGCGGCGAAGGAGGCGACGGTCCCCTGGGCGGCAAGCAGCCACCGGCGTACCTGGCTGCTGGCAGCGCGACCGGTGCAGCACCAGGTCGCGAAGTGCTCGCAGTTGTTCCTGACCAGGTGGTAGTCGCGGGAGCCCAACCGGGACTCGGCGCTGCGGATCGTGGTCTCGGGGTCGAGTCGGTCGACGTGGGGGCGGACCCGGACGGCGGAGCCGGCCGCGAACGTCTCGACGGAGGTACGACCGATGTGCCGCAGTCGCCCCCGGGGCCCGACGTGGTGGATGACCGAGCCGTCGCCGCAGTCGATCCCGTGGTGGGTGTAGTGGCGGCCGCGCTGGACGTAGAGGTGGTCACCGCGCGCCACGTCCGACCTCCCTCGACTTGCCCCGTCCTGCGGCGAGCCTAGCCCGGGCCTGCCCACGAGGCGTCAACCGGCACTCCCCCCCGGGCGTACGGGTCGGTCGGAGCCACCGCTCAGGTGAGGGTGGGCCGCGTCGAAGAAGGACAGCTCCAGCTGCATCGCCCGCGCGTACACGGTGCCGACCTCGTGGGTGTCGCCGGCGTACCGGTCGAGCAGCCGCTCGATCGTCGCCGCGAGGGTCTCGAACGCCGGGTCGGCGTAGGTGGCGATCCACCGGGCATAGATCGTGTCGCTGGTCGGGGGCGACAGCGACTGACCGAGGTGAGCGTAGAGCCGCATGCAGGGTGTCAGCGCAGCGCAGGTGACGCCGATGTCGCCCCGGGCCGCGACGGTCAGCAGGAACCGGGTGTAGGCGAGCGTCGCCGACACCGGCTGGACCGTCGACAGGTCGATCCCCCACTCCGCGGCGTACGACGCGTGCAGCTGCAACTCGTGGCGCACGCCGACGAGCAGCTCCGCGAAGGTGTCGAGTGCCATCCGATCCGGGCTGTGCGCGAGCCCGAATCCGTAGGCTCGGCAGAACGCCTCGAGGAAGAAGGCGTCCTGGGCGACGAAGCCCGCGAAGGACTCGCGGGGCAGCGACCCGTCCGCCAGTCGCCGGACGAACGGATGTCCCAACGCCTCCGCGGCGCGGTCCGCGTTGCGGGTCCAGAGGGCCCGCGACAGGCTCAGGTCGGCTGTCCCGTTCACGCCTCGTCCTCCAGTGCCATGGCCCAGAAGCGGGACTCGGCATCGAGGACCGCCGTGAATGCGGTGGCCACGCACGGTTCCGCGGGTCGCGTCGCCACGGCGTCCGCCGCGTGTTCCAGGTCGCTGACGTAGGTCGCGAACTGCGGCGTGGTCCAGTGCGCGACGAACTCCCGGTAGGGCGGGGCGCCGGGAGCGGCGAACGACCACGCGTCGAGGTAGACCCGCTCGATGGCCCACAGCGCGGTGATCGCGACCGCCACGCCCCCATCGTCGAGCGTGTCGAGCAGGACCGAGTACGCCGCCGTCGCCGCCCTCGGCGGTGTCGTGAGGTCGAGCTGGCGTGCGGCTGCCAGCTCCTCGAACCAGACGAGCTCGTCGACCAGGGCCACGGCCCCGCCGGCGAGGACCGCCTGCGCCGGGCGCGGCGCCCTGGCGAGCAGCCGGCCCTGGAACGCGAGCAGGTCAGACACGAAGTGGTGGTCCTGCACGAGCCACCCCTCGAAGGCCGACTCGCTGAGCGTCCCGTCGCGCACGGCCTCGAGGTAGGGGTGGTGAGTCGCCTGGCTCCAGGCGGTGGCATGGCGCAGCGGGAGCTCGGCGACCGGCGGCCGGTTCATGGATGACTCGCTGCGAAGTGCTCGAGGGGTCCGTGGCCGTTCCCGAGCCGCAAGGACGCCCCCCTGCTGAGCGCCAGGGACAGGTAGTCCTTGGCCGCCCGGAGCGCCTCGTCCGGTGCCGCCCCGCCGGCCATCGCCGCGGCCGCCGCCGCGGCGAACGTGCAGCCGGTGCCGTGGTTGTTGACCGTGTCCACGCGGGGGGCTGACAGGTCGTAGGTCGACGTACCGTCCCAGACGACGTCCACGGCCCGGTCAGCGCTGTCGGAGAGCGAGTCGCCGCCGGTGATGACGATGACGGCCGGGCCGAGCGCTCCCAGGGCACGAGCCGCCTCGTGCTGCTCGGCGAGGCACCGGATCGGGGCGCCGAGCAGCACCTCTGCCTCGCGCAGGTTCGGGGTGAAGAGGCTGACATGGGGCAGCAGCGTGTCGACGTAGAGGCGCTCGGCCTCGGGGTCGAGCAGGCGGGCGCCGCTGGAGGCGACCATCACGGGGTCGACGACCAGGTTCGGCAACCGACCCGCCGCAGCCAGCTCCGCGACCGCAGAGACGATGGCGGGGGTGGCGAGCATGCCGGTCTTCACCGCGGCGACGGCGAGGTCGTCGAGGACCGCGTCGACCTGGTCGACGACGAACTCCGCCGGCACGACGTGGATGCCGGTGACGCCACGCGTGTTCTGCGCGGTCACCGCGGTGATGGCACACGTGCCGTAGACGCCGAGCGCAGCGAAGGTCTTGAGGTCGGCCTGGATGCCGGCGCCGCCGCTGGAGTCGGAGCCGGCGATGCTCAGCGCGACGGCGGGAGTCATGAGGCCGCCTGGGGCAGCGCGGCCAGGTAGTCGGCCACGAGCTGCGGGGTCCGCATGACCGGCCCCATCACCGCGATCCCGGACGCGCCGGCTGCGAGACACTCCGCGACGTCGGGCGGGTGGACCCCGCCGAGCGCATAGACCGGTGCCCCGGCGATGGCGGCGAGCGTGGCGAGCCCCTGGACGCCGAGGGCAGGGCCGTAGCCGGGCTTCGATGCCGTGGCGAACACCGGCGAGAGCGTCACGTAGTCGCAGCCCTCCGCGTCGGCGGCCCTCACCTCGGCGGCGTCGTGGCAGGAACGGCCGACCAGCGCAGGGCGAGGTGTCGGGAACGCGTCGCTCGCGGAGAGGTGCACCGCGTCAGCGCGAGCCCCGGCGATGATCAGTGCGCCACCGACGGGCGCGAGGACGGAGCGGAGCTGCTCGGCCAGCTCGCTCCGGCGGGGCTCGGACAGGTCCTTCTCCCGCAGCACCACGGCGCGCGCTCCGGCCTCGACCGCGGCCTCGACCGACGTCGGTCAGGGAGCCGGAGCACTGGGCACGGTCGGTGAGGACCATCAACGGCGGCAGCCGGTCACAGGTCAGGTCGTCCTTGCATCGAGGTGGACGCCTGGGCGTGACGCCGCCGCGGGATCCGCCCGGCCCGGGCCGAGAGCCGACCTGCGTCGACGCCGTGCCGCATCGCCAGGGCCATCTGCTCCGGGTCGCGAGCACGGGTCACGGCGGAGGCGAGCAGCACCGCGTCACAGCCGAGCTCCATGGCCAACGCAGCGTCCGAGGCGGTGCCGATGCCCTGCGTCGAGGATCACCGGCACGGAGACCAGCTCACGGATCAGCGCGATGTTGTGCGGGTTGCCGATCCCGAGCCCGCTGCCGATCGGGGATCCCAGCGGCATCACCGCCGCGCACCCGGCGTCGGCGAGGCGGCGCGCCAGGATCGGGTCGTCGCTGGTGTACGGCAGCACCGTGAACCCGTCGGCGACCAGCTGCTCGGCGGCGTCGAGCAGCTCGATCGGGTCCGGCAGCAGCGTCTGCTCGTCGCCGATGACCTCGAGCTTGACCCACGCCGTGTCGAACGCCTCGCGGGCGAGCTGGGCGGTCAGGATCGCCTCGCGCGCGGTCATGCATCCTGCGGTGTTGGGCAGCAGCTGGACACCGCAGCGGTCGAGGACCTCGAGCAGCCCCGTGCTGGTGGAGGTCTCGACCCGACGCAGGGCGATGGTGACCAGCTGCGTTCCCGAGGCCAGGACGGCGCGTTCGAGCGCCTCCAGGCTGGGCACGCCGCCGGTGCCGAGCAGCAGCCGCGAGGTGAAGGTCGTCCCCGCGAGCAGGAACGCGTCGACCTGCTCCTCTGCGTCAAGCGCTCTGACCGTCTGGTCCGTGCTCATCGTCGTCACCCTCCTGCTGTCGCGGCGAGCAGCTCGATGTTGTCGCCGGGTTCGAGTCGTGTCGTCTCCCACTGGCTGCGCGGTACCACTCCTGCATTGACCGCCACCGCCACCCGGGGCCGCCCCTCGACACGGTCCCGGACCAGGGCGGCGACCGTGGTGCGGTCGGCGACGTCGGCGGTGACGCCGTTGATGGTGATCTGCACACTTCTCACCTTCCGAATCGATCGAGCACGAACGGCATCGCGAGCTCGGGCAGGGCTCCGGTGACCACCAGCTCGGCGATCGCGTCGGCAGTCACCGGAGTGAGCAGGACCCCGCTGCGGTAGTGCCCGCACGCCAGCACCAGGCCAGGCATCGTCGAAGGTCCGAGGATCGGAGCATTGTCAGGAGTGCCCGGTCGCGGACGCGCGAGGGTCTCGACCAGCTCCAGCTCGGTGACGCCGGGCACGACCTCGATCGCGTCGCGCAACAGGTCGTGCACCCCGCCGGCGGTCACCGTGTCGTCGAACCCCTTCTCCTCGACCGTGGCACCCACGATCAGGTGACCGCCGGCACAGGGAACGAGGTAGACCTGACGGCCACGGACCAGGGCGCGCACCGTCCCACCGAGGAGTCCCGAGGCGCCGCGCATCCGCAGGATCTGCCCCTTGACCGGTCGCACCGGCAGCGGTGGGACACCGGGCAGCGTCGCGCTGCGCGCACCGAGGGCCAGCACCACGGTGCGGGCAGCCAGCCTGGCGCCTGGGGCGAGCTCGAGGCCGGCTGCGTGCCCGTGCCGGACCCACAGTGCCGCCGCCGTCGACCGCACCATGCGCACCCCGGCCGCCTCTGCCACCGCACCCAGTGCGGCATGCAACGCCCGGGCGTCCACCGAGTGGTCTCCCGCGATGTGCAACGCTCCGCGCAGCCGCGGCGTCAGCGCCGGTTCCCGGCGTCGCGCCTCACGCGCCGTGACCCGCTCCGCGCTGAGTCCGAGCTCGCGCTGGAACGAGTGCAGCACGTCGAGTGCCACCATGTCGTCGGCATCGAACCCGACCACGCTCGTGCCGACCGTGCGCAGGCCGACATCGATGCCGCTCGCACGCTCCACCTCGGCGACGAACGCCGGAAAGCGGGCCAGCGACGCCCGGCACAACGCGAGCAGCTGCTCCTCCCCGTAGCCGGCTTCGGCCACCGGTGCCAACATCCCGGCCGCGGCATGGGAGGCGCCGGTTCCCGGCGCCTCGTCGACCACCGCCACCGACAGCCCCCGTTGCGCGCAGCGCCAGGCGATCCCGAGTCCGACCAGCCCCCCTCCGGCGATGGCGACGTCCACCGTGCCGGGATCGACGTCGTGGTTCATCGGGCCCTCGCCAACGACCGCAGCAGCGTGCGCGTCGCCTCGACGGGATGAGACGCGTCCGAGATCGCGCTCACCACGGCCACCCCGTGCGCACCGGCCGCGACCAGCTCGGGGACGTGGTGGGCCGTGACGCCACCGATCGCGATGACCGGAACGCCCACGGCCCTGGCCACGGCGCCGATGGCCGCCGGACCCAGTGCGGCCGGCAACCCTGCCTTGGTCACGGTGCGGAACACCGGCCCCACGCCGAGGTAGTCGGCGCCCTCAGCAACCAGGGCGGCAGCCCGCTCGGGATCCCGTGCGGTGCCCCCGATCAGGTGCCCCGGTCCCGCGACCCGACGTACCGCTGCGATCGGCAGGTCCTCGGCACCCAGATGGGTTCCCGCGGCGCCCACGGCGAGTGCCACGTCGACGCGGTCGTTGACGAGGCAGGTCACGCCGATGGGTGTGCAGAGCTCCACCACCCGACGCGCGAAGTCATGCAGCACGCGGTCGGAGCAGTCCTTGGCGCGCACTTGCACCACGGGCGCGCCTGCGGCGATCGCCGCGGCGACCACGCCCAGCGCGTCCCGCCCCTCGCGGGCGTCGCTGACCACGTGGAGGCGACCCAGCCCGGTGCTCATCGCACGCCTCTGTGTCGCTGGCGGCGCAGCACGCCCGGCACCCCGAGCGCCCCGGTGAGGACCGTCGCGACACCGAGGCTGACCAGGGAGGCCGACAGGCCGTTGGCGGGGTCGATGCCCAGGTCTCCCTGACGGGTGGACCACCACGCGGTCCACCCCGCACCCGCACCGGCGAAGAACGTCGGCAACGTGAGCTGGTAGGCGACGAAGCCGGCCGCCCACGGCACCACGAGCAACGGCCTGGCCGGCGCGCTCTCCGAGACGTCCCACGGTCCGCGGGGCAGCAGGTAGTAGGCGACGATCAGGACGCCGACCAGCGGGACGAACACCGAACCGATCAGGAACAGGAACGGCTCGTACGCCACGATGTCGAAGCTCAGGGCGAGCAGGGTCGCCACCGTGCCGACACCCACCGCGAGCGCTGCGACGATCCCACCGGGCGACGATGTTCTGGCTCGAGAGGGCGGTCGAGTAGATGTTGGCGAAGGCCTCGTCCAGCTCTACGACCACCAGGATCAGGAGCGCGAGCCCACCCAACGGCACCGCGAGCAAGGCATCGATGACGTCCAGCCCTCCGGCGCCGTACGCGACCAGCGCAAGCGTGCCCAGGGTGAAGAAGACGATGGTCGCCGTGCCGTAGCCGAGTGCTGCCCCCCACGCTGCCGACCGGGCGCTACGGACGTGGCGCGTGTAGTCGGAGGCCAGCGGCGCCCACGAGGCCGGCAGCGCGATGACCACGTCGACCGCGGTCCAGAACGATGTGGCGTTCCCCACCTGGGCCCGAGCCGGCAGCGGCTGGCGAAGCACCTGGACGAACAGGTACACCACCGCAGCAAGCGCGACCCAGACCGCGTAGCGCGCCAGCAGACCGCATCACTCCCAGCGGGCGAAGAGCCATCACGGTGGCCGCGCACTCCCGCCACGACGACGAACGGCCACCGCGGCGCGTCGACGATGCGCGGAGGCCGCTTCGGCGATCACCACGATCTCGAACGTCGCCCAACCCACGCACTGGACCAGGTTCGCCACGGTCGGCACGTACGACACCCGGCCGCCGAGCAGGCCGCGCAGCAGCACCATCGAGGGGACGCCTTCGCGTGCCCCCGGCGCGGCCGCCAACCCGAGCAGGATCCCGCCGATGACCGCGCCGATCACGATCGCCAGCAGGCTCGTCCCACAGTGGCCGGTCGGCAGCACCACGTAGACGGCCGCCACCGGCAGCAACAGGCTGATGCCCAGGCTCCACCAGAAGCGCGGTGGTCGAGGCGAGTCCGAGCGATCGTGGCGGTGGTTCCGCCAGGGTCAACGGGGCATCCGGCACTTCGACCGACTCATGCGTGACAGACGTATCCATGCGCACTCCCTACGCCGGCATTACCCGGTCAGGTTCAAGCGGTCAGCGACATCCAGCCGCAATCTCAGCCCGGTCCTTCCGAGCTCCCGCAGACGACGGCGCCACCGTACACGTCGGCCGGGGGCGCCGAGGAAGCGGTCCGCGGACGGGCGAACCTAGGGAGGTGGTTCACGACACCAGCGCGGCAACCGCCCTGGTACCCGCTCGAGGACTGGTGCACACGCTGCACACACGGGGTGGGAACCAGGAAGAGGCCCGTCCCCGCCACCGGCGGAAACGGCCTCTGGTCTGGAGTTCACCGGTCGGGCTGACTCCTGGTGGTGTCGGGGTCAGCTCGGTAGCGTAGGGCGTAGGCGACCCTGACGCGCTCACGGTCCGGCTCCGGCACCTCGGCCGTCTCGTTCATGGCTCGGATCAGTTCCGCCTGACTGCGGAGCGCCTGCACAGCACTGGGGCGATCCACTCCGTCGAGCGATTGCTCGATGTGGTGCAGCACGTCGAGCAGATAGATCAGCACGGTGGGGTGCTCCGCCGATGCGATCCTCACCTCGTCGAACGCGAGCCCGACGAGCTGCTCGTGCGTCGTGGCGTGCGGGACCAGGAGCACCTGGCCCTCCTGGCCGGACAACCGGCGAGGAGGAGGCTGACGACCCAGCAGGTCGGCCAGCACGGTGCCGAGGTGAGAGATGGCGTCGTGAGCCGTGGTGGGGTCGTTGATGCCGGGCGACATGGCCTTCAACGCCACATCGGAGAGCTGGCGCACGCCGTAGGCCATGTCCTGCTGCAGCGTCCGGGTCTCCCCCACCATCACAGCCGCTCGAACCGCGTCAGCGATGTCCGCCATGCCCTCGGGCGCCGGAGAGATGTGGCAGATCGGCGTGTTCTGCATGGCGTACTGTCCGCTGAAGGTCTCCAACCGCACCCTCGCTCCTGGCGGCAACACGGCCAGGAGCGCGTCGTAGTCCACGTTCTGTACCCAGCCATAGGTGGAGAAGCGCACCGCGCAGGCACCCTCAGGCAGACGCGGCGTTCCTGCCTGCGCGACGTCGGGAGTGGCTCCCGGCTCCGGTTCAGGCCAGGCCGAGCGTGCCTGGGTCAGCGCCTCTTCGGTGACGCGGCGAAGGATGTTCGAGACGTCCATGGAGTGTGCCGCGTGGTCGATGAAGGCGACGATTGCCAGGATCGAGGCGATTCCCAGTGCCACCGCGAGCAGGATCGAGACACTCGGGACGATGGCGTCGCCGGTCTCCTCCACCGCCCCTCGAACGGCACGCAGCACCACCAGGCAGTACGTGAATGTCCCGATGACCAGGCCCATCACCCGCTTGTTGAACGGGTCGCGGAACATGCCGTGCACGACGCGCGGCGAGTACTGGCTCGACGCCAGCGAGATCAGCAACAGGCTGACCGAGAACGCGATGCCGGCGAAGGTGAGAGTCGCGCCGGCCACGGTGGTGAGCACCGTGCGGGCGCTGTCCACCGTGGCAGTCAAGCGTGGACTGATGCCGGTGCCGAGGGCATCGACCCCCAGCATCGCTTCCCCGAGGAGGACGCCGCCGGTCACGCAGAGCATGGGGATGAAGAAGAGGCTGCTGCGGAGCCGGTCGCCCCGGGCTCTGAGCTCAGACAGCATCACGGGCTCATTTCTGTCGCTGGCACGTTGGTCCCGGCCGTCCATCGAGGTCCGGTCTCCGGTGGGGTCATCTGATCGAGCTGTTGCCCGGTCACAGGGGGCAGATGTCCAGACCACGGGGCTGGATCCGTCCGCCTCGCCGCATCGGTCAGTCCTTCAGGACCTGGTACAGCCCGTAGATCACACCTGGAACATGCCCGAGCATCTGCAGCAGGAGGGCCCACAGCACCTTGATGCTCAGTCCGTCCTTGAGCAGCACGGCCAGGAACGGGAGAAAGAAGCACAGGACGACGAGAAGTGCCTGACGCATGTGACAACCTCATTTCGGATGGACTCGGGGGCGAGGAATGGAGCAGAAGCATCCGCTTCGCGGAGGTGACCCGGGTCGCCGTCGTCGGGCCATTCGCAGGATAGGGCTCGGCGAGCCCGCTGTGACAGACCCGCCGATGACGTGCTCGCCGGATCCGGGAGGCCCGGTGGGTCGGACGGCCCGTCGCAGCCTCCGGCCCCGCACGCCGCCTGTGCGATGCTCTGTGCGTGCCCTCTCCGGATGACGACATCGGCTGGCTGCTGACTCCCGTGAGCGGGGCAACGCGCAGACAAGGGTCGATGATGCTCACCAGGGCCAGGCGTGGTCCGAGGGAAACCTGGTGCGGCCGTTGGTCCACGGCGCGACCTACTTCGCCGAGCTCTACCGGCGGATCGAGGCTACCGAAGGCGGAGACCTCATCGTCTTCGCCGACTGGCAGGGGGACGCCGACGAGCGACTCACCGGCGAGCCGGGCAGCGAGGTCCTGGCCGTGCTGGGTCGGGCCGCCGCCCGCGGGGTCGAGGTGCGGGGTCTCGTGTGGCACTCCCGCGCCGCAGCCATGGCCGACGCCGAGGGCGACAACGCTGAGTTCGGTGCGCGGTTGCGGGCGCTCGGCGTCGAGGCGTGGCTCGACATGCGGGTGCGGAATCGTGGCTCCCACCACCAGAAGCTGGTCGTGCTGCGGCACCGGGACGACCCCACGCGCGACGTGGCCTACGTGGGTGGGATCGACCTGTGCCACTCCCGCCGCGACGACGCCACCCACGGCGGCGACCCGCAGTCCGACGGCATGGCAGAGGAGTACGGCGCCACCCCGCCGTGGCACGACGTGCAGGTCGAGATCTCCGGTCCGGCAGTGCACGACGTGGAGACAGTCTTCCGGGAGCGCTGGGAGGATCCGGCTCCTCTGGACGGCGGTCCCCGTCGCTGGGGGGGACTGCGACGGCACAGCACACCTGCCGCCACGAGTCCGATGCCGAGCCTGCTGCCGGCTCAGTCGCCTCCGCCGCCCCTCGTCCCCGGTGGTACGCACGTGGTGCAGCTGCTGAGGACCTACCCCGATCTGACGTCCAGCAGGGATTACCCCTTCGCCAAGGGCGGGGAGAGAAGTGTCGCGCGCGGGTACACGAAGGCGATCGAGCGCGCGCGTCGGCTGGTCTACGTGGAGGACCAGTATCTGTGGGGACGTCATGTCGCCCAGATGTTCAGCGACGTCCTGGACCAGGACCCTGACCTGTTCATCATCGGGGTGGTGCCCCTGTACCCCGACCTGGAAGGCGTGCTGGGTCGGTTGCCGCAGCTGGAGGGCCGGCGCCGAGCGATGCAGGACCTGCTGCGGAGAGCTCCCGACAGGGTCGCGATCTACGGGCTGGAGAACCACGGCGGCACCCCTGTCTACGTGCACGCCAAGGCCTGCGTCATCGACGACACCTGGACCACGATCGGCTCCGACAACTTCAACCGGCGCTCGTGGACCCACGACTCCGAGCTCTCCGCGGTCGTCATCGACCGGAAGGGCGAGTACGGCCGTCGACTCCGACTCACCCTGGCCGCCGAGCACCTGGACCGAGACCCCGGCGATCTGGCTGATGCGATGCTGGACTGCCTGGAGCCAGCGGACATGTTCGCCACCTACGCAGCAAGTGCGGCCCGCCTGGACGGATGGTGGGATGGCGGCAGGGCCGGTCCGCGACCGGCGGGGCGTCTTCGTAGGATCGAGCCCCCTGAGCTCGGGCTGCTGACCCGTGCGGTCGCCTCGGTGCCGTACGCACTCCTGCACGACCCCGACGGACGGCCGCGTCGGCTACGACGCACGGACGACTTCTGAGGTTCCGCTCGGAGGTCGGCCGCAAGCCGGCTCGTGAGCGCCTGTCCGCCTCGTCGGTTCTCGACCGGGAGGGCACACTGGGGCGGTGCAGACCTTCCTGCCCTACGCCGACTTCGAGCGCTCGGCGCATGCCCTGGACCACAAGCGGCTCGGCAAGCAGCGCGTGGAGACCATCCAAGTCGTACGTGCCCTGACATGGCCCGACTACGGGTGGAAGAACCACCCGGCTGTCCTCATGTGGAAAGGATTCGAGGAAGCCCTCGGCCGTTACGGATTCGCGTGCTGCGAGGCCTGGACCGAGCTCGGCTTCGCCGACACCTGCGCGCTCACGATTGCCACGGACCTCCGCGCGGCCGGCATCGTCACCGTGCGTACCCAGCCCGAACTTGCTGCCGCCGACGCGCTGCCCCCATGGCTCGGCGACGAGGCGGTACACCGCAGCCACCAGTCGGCTCTCGTACGCAAGGATCGCGAGCACTACACGCCGATGTTCCCGGACGTCCGGACGACGTGGCCTACGTCTGGCCGGTCAGGTCACCTTCGGTCGTGGCCGCCGAGCAGCGCAAGGCCGACAACGCAGCGCGACGCCTCCGCCGGGAGAGCGAGCGAGCGGAGCTCGAGGCGAAGCGGCTACACCGCCTTCGCAGCCGTGCCGCGAAAAGAGGCTGGCAGACGAGGCGACAGGACCACCCCGACAGGGATGCACGAGGGTGAGCATGTCAAGGATCCGGAGTCATCTCCCCCGTGTCTGCAGCCATGGGGTCAGCTGGCTGTGATACCCGAGTCAGGGTGTCCAACGTGGTGAGGGAGGCGGCCTTCCCGGATGCTGGGTGGGGCCGGGCCTTCTTCGGTGTGATGCCGCGTTCGGTGCAGGTCTCACGCGACAGGTGCGACTTGTAGCAGCTGCCGTGATCACGCGTGAGCGGCCGACCAGGTGCGTCGGTGGCGGAATTCGCCGTCTCTGCGCCTTCGAGTGGTCTCATAGCCACATGCCCCATGGTGACGAGCCGCGCGTCCACGGAATGCTGGACGTGGGTGATGGCCAGCAGATCTACTGGGAGGAGTGGGGATCGCCCGACGGGTCCCCGGCGCTGTACGTCCACGGCGGGCCTGGCGGAGGTCTGCGCACCAGTCTGTACCGGAACCGCTTCGACCTGACGCGCACCCGCCTGGTCGGTTTCGAGCAGCGTGGATGTGGCAGATCGACTCCGCATGTCTCGGACGTGTCGACCTCCCTCAGCACCAACACCACGGCCCATCTCATCGCGGACATCGAGGAGCTGCGCGAGCACCTGTCCATCGATGCGTGGCTCGTCAACGGCGTGTCATGGGGAGCGACTCTGGCCCTGGCTTATGCCCAGGCTCATCCCCAGCACGTGCTGGGCATCGTCTTGTTCGCCGTGACCACGACCAGCCGTAGCGAGGTCAACTGGATCACCGAGGGCGTCGGTGCCATCTTTCCTGAGGCATGGGACCGACTCGCTGGGCACGCCGAGCGGTCCGGCCTCGGCTACGAACGCGGCCGTGACCGGCTGGTCGAGGCCTACGCCGCGCTGATGGAATCACCCGACCCAACAGCGCGCGATGCGGCATCCCGAGAATGGGCGCGGTGGGAAGACACCCACATCGCGATCGGCGCCGGCGGCTTCACCCAGAGTGAGCAGTGGAACGACGAGCGCTTCAGGCTGGCCTTCGTGCGCCTCGCCACCCACTACTGGTCTCACGACGGCTTCTGCCACCCGCCCGTGCTCGAGCGGATGGAGCTCCTGCGAGAGGTTCCCGGCATGTTGATCCATGGCCGGCGGGACATCTCCTCTCCCGTCGTCACAGCGTGGGAGTTGCATCGCCGCTGGCCGGAGTCGAGGCTCATCGTCGATGAGGGCAACGGGCACGGTGGCGGCTCCATGGGGAAGCTCTGGCGCGAAGCCAATGATCAGCTCGCGGCTCTTGTTGGTCGCCGATGAAAGGAAGGGCGTCCGGAAAGCCGATCGGCACGCGGAGCGTGCCATGAGTTGATCCTCGTGCCGGGTTGATGGGACGGCCACCTTCGGAATCGCGACTGGCTCCGGTGTGAGCGCGGTCGTCCCGGCGCGCTGCCACCGATGAGTTGGCCAGCCGGGCACAGTCAGCCCTCCCAGTCGCCCCTGCCTGGGCGCCGTACCGACGCCAACCCCACAGGAGACTCATGGACGACGATGTGCTTTTCGAGGAGACGGTCGCGCAGCGGACCGGAATGGTCGACGTCCTGAACGAACTGTCCGAGGACGAGTGGGACCGACCCTCGCTTTGCGAGGGTTGGCGCGTCCGAGAGGTCGTTGCCCACATCACGATGCCGTACAGGCACTCCAGCAGGACGATCCTGACGGCGTTGGTGCGTGCTCGTGGCAAGTTCGACGTCGTGGCCGATCGGCTCGCCCGCCGCGACGCCGCCGAAGGCTCGTCATCGCAGCTGCTGGGGCTCCTGCGAGACAACGTCAAACACCGGTGGACACCACCCGGCGGAGGCCAGCTCGGCGCCCTCAGCCACGACGTGATCCATGGCCTCGACATCACCGAAGCGCTCGGCCTGGCGCCCGTCTCGCCCCCGGAGCGAGTCATGTACGTACTCAACAGCCCCCAGCTGACGCGTGCGTTCAAGGTCGATCTCACCGGCTACGACCTGTCCGCGACCGACACCCGCTATCGGCACGGGGAAGGCGACCCAGTGCGGCTGCCGTCGAAGGACCTGCTCCTGATCTGCACCGGCCGCCGCCCGCTGGCGTCCGAAGCCAGTGAGTAGATGGAAGCGGACCAGCCACGGGTCGTCGGGATCACGTGCTCGTCCAGCCAGACCGAGCTGCTGAACCTCCACGGCCACGGACCGCGAGGGCCTGCATTGGTGACGAGGCTCTCGCCGCCGCTCAGTTCGCGCCGCCGACCCGACGCGCCCGATAGCGAAGCGGACTCGATGCGGTCCCCCGTGCGTCACATTCTCACGCCCCCCGCGGCACCCGCTGTCGTAGATTGACCCCGTGCTGAGCCTGCAACAGACATTGGCCTTCGCGGCCGCGGCCGCGATCATCATCGCCATCCCCGGGCCCAGTGTCGTGTTCGCCATCAGCCGCGCGCTGGCGCATGGCCGTCGGACGGCCATGGCGAGCGTGGTCGGCAATGCCGTGGGTCTGCTGTTGCTCGTCATCCTGGTCGCCTTCGGCCTCGGCGCCCTGGTGGCACGGTCCGAGCTGCTGTTCTGGGTCCTCAAGACCCTGGGCGCCGGCTACCTGGTGTATCTCGGCGTCCAGGCCATCCGTCACCGGCACGACTTCGGCGTCAACGCGCCGGGACCCGAGCCCGCAGCGATCTCCTGGAGCACGTCTCTCCGCCAGGGATTCGTCGTGGGTGTCTCGAACCCGAAGTCGTTCATCCTCGTCGCCGCTGTACTGCCCCAGTTCGTGGACCGCGGCGCGGGCCAGTTCGGGTTGCAGGTGTTTCTGCTCGGCGTCATCCTCGTGTCGATCGCACTCGCGTCCGACACCGTCTGGGCTCTGCTCGCCGCCCGCCTGCGTACCTGGCTCAGCCGCTCCCCGCGACGCAGCAGCCTGCTCGGGACGGTCGGCGGTGTCTCGATGATCGGGCTCGGCGCATCGGTCGCCTTCACCGAGAACCACTCCACGTAGCCGCCCCACCATTCGCCGGTCACGTCAGCCCACCTCAGTCGGCGGCGACCGACCCGAGGTGCACGGAACGACCCCCGAGCAGCAGGAGGCCCTGAACGCTCCGGCCGCACTGCAGGAGCGACTGTTCGACGTGGTCCGGCAGCCGTCCGGCGTAACCGTCGGTCCTCCCCGTTCGCGGTACCGGCGCGCGGGGGCCTCATCCTGAGCGCAGGCTCGACCGACGAGCAGACGGTCCTGCCTCGAGTCGCAGTCGGCGAGATCCGGAGCACCGGGTACAGGTCACCTCGACCCCCACCGCAACTACCAACCCACCGGGGCACCCCAAGGAACCCACCCGGAAAACGGACAACGGACCTACGTCTCCATAGGTCCGTTGTCGCTGATGTCTTGCGACATCACATCGGTCGGGCTGACAGGATTTGAACCTGCGACCCCTTGACCCCCAGTCAAGTGCGCTACCAAGCTGCGCCACAGCCCGATGTGCTTCTCCGGCACGGCCGGTCGAGCGGTGGGAACACTACCCCAGCGGATCGGTGGCGCTGGAATCGGGCTCGCCCTCGCCGGCGTACGCCGAGACCTCGTGCGCGAGCCGGTGACCTCGCCCGGATCGTTTCGGTGACGAGGTCACGGTTTCCCCGCCCGGGCGGGGAAACCGACGACCCCTCAGTCGCGCCGGAGCACGACCCACGTGAAGGGCTGCACGGAGTCCCAGGGGGTGTGGTGCTCGGCGCGGCGGGTGTCGACGAGGGTGAAGCCCTCGCCGAGCTCGGCGGCGAGGTCCGCTGCGCCGTAGCGGGCCACGGGCAGGCCGGAGCAGGACTCCGGGCCGTCCTCGGCGAAGGTGCCGACGACGAGCAGGCCACCCGGGGCGAGCGCGGCCCGCACCTGTGAGGCGTACGCCGCCCGCTGGGGCTGCTCGACCAGGAAGTGGAAGACCGCCCGGTCGTGCCAGACGTCGTACTGCTCGTCGAAGTCGTGGGTGAGGACGTCGGCCACGATCGTCGTGGCCCGCCGTCCGTCGCCCTCGAGCCGGACCGCGGTGAGCGCGAGTGCGCTCATCGACAGGTCCAGCAGCGTGACCTGCTCGACCCCGGCGTCGAGCAGCGCCTCGGGCAGCGTCGAGGCACCCGCACCCACGTCGATCACGTGCCGCGGCACGCCGCTGGAGAGCACCAGCTCGGTCGACAGGGTGGGCGTCTCCTCGTACCAGGAGACGTTCTCGCGACCCTGCTCGGCGTACACCCGCTCCCAGTGGGAGCCGGGCTGCTGCTCGCCCCGCGGATCGGTCGGCACCATCAGCGACGACGCTTCTCGCGCGGGCGCTGCTGCAGCACGATCGGGGTGCCGACGAAGCCGAACTCCTCGCGCAGCCGTCGCTCGATGTAACGCTCGTAGCCGGCGTCGAGCTTGCCGCTGGTGAACAGCACGAAGGTCGGCGGGCTGATCGAGGGCTGGGTGGCGAAGAGCACCTTGGGCTGCTTGCCGCTGCGCACCGGGTGCGGGTGCTCGGCGACGAGCCGGCCGAGGAAGGAGTTGAGGGCACCGGTGGAGATCCGGGTCTCCCAGCCCTCGATCGCCTTGTCGAGCGCCGGCACCAGCCGGTCGACGTGCCAGCCGGTCCGGGCGGTCACGTTGATCCGCGGCGCCCACTGCACCTGCACCAGCTCGCGCTCGATCTCGCGCTTGAGGTAGTGGCGGCGCTCCTCGTCGACGAGGTCCCACTTGTTGAAGGCGATGACCAGCGCGCGGCCGGCCTCCCGCACGGTCTGCAGGATCCGGACGTCCTGCTCGGAGATCGAGAGCTCGGCGTCGAGGACCAGGACGGCGACCTCGGCGCGGTCGATCGCGGTCGAGGTGCGCAGCGAGGCGTAGTACTCGTGGCCCGAGGCCTCCTTGACCCGCTTGCGGATGCCGGCGGTGTCGATGAAGCGCCAGGCACGTCCCCCGAGCTCGACCAGCTCGTCGACCGGGTCGACGGTGGTGCCGGCGACGTTGTCGACGACGACCCGCTCGGAGCCGGCGAGCCGGTTGAGCAGCGACGACTTGCCGACGTTGGGCTTGCCGACGATGGCGATCCGCCGCGGGCCACCGATCTCCCGCTCACGCTCGGGAGGGGGCTCGGGCAGCGCCGCGAGAACGGCGTCGAGCATGTCCCCGGACCCGCGTCCGTGCAGGGCGGAGACCGGCCACGGCTCGCCGAGCCCGAGGTTCCACAGGCCGTACGCCTCGGCCTCGGTGCGGGCGTCGTCGACCTTGTTGGCCGCGAGCACGACTGGCTTCTTGGCGGCGCGGAGGATCTTCACCACTGCTGCGTCGGCGTCGGTGATGCCGACGGCGGCGTCGACCACGAAGAGCACCGCGTCGGCCAGCGAGACCGCGATCTCCGCCTGCGCGGCGATCCGCTCGGCCAGGCCGCGCGCGTCGGGGTCCCAGCCGCCGGTGTCGACGACGGTGAAGGCACGTCCGGCCCAGTTCGCGTCGTACGAGACCCGGTCCCGGGTCACGCCCGGGACGTCCTCGACGACCGCCTCCCGGCGGCCGATGATCCGGTTGACCAGGGTCGACTTGCCGACGTTGGGACGCCCGACGACCGCCAGCACCGGCACCGGTCCGGAAGGGGTCTCGTCGTGCTGGTCGTCACTCGTGTGGTCGCTCATGTCACCTGGGTCCTTCGTCGACGAGCCCGGTCGCGGGGTCGTCCTCTGCTTGTCCTGCCGGCAGGGGGCCGGGCAGGTCGCGGCCGGTGGTCCGGCGCGCCACGTCCAGTGTCTCCAGCAACCGCTCCCGCAACAGCATCGAGGACTCCCTCACCATTCCCGGGGTGCGCGGCCACGGCACCGCGTCGAGGGTCACCGGGTCGCCGAGGACGAGGTCGATGCGGGCACCGCGGGCCGGCGTCGAGGCGATGCCGCCACCCGGCTCCCGGCTGCCGAGCAGGATGACGGGGACGACGGTGGCCCCGCTGACGCGGGCGAGGTACGCCGCTCCGTGGTGGAAGCGGTGGAGCTCCCCGTCACCGCGCGTGCCCTCGGGGAAGACCCCCACCGCGCCGCCGTCGCGCAGCACCCGCAACGCGGTCCGTACGGCGCGAGGGTCGGTGGCGAAGCGGTCCACCGGGATCTGCCCGGAGCTGTGCAGCGCCCGGCCGAGACGTCCCCGGAACATCTCCTGCTTGGTCAGCGCGTGGACCGGGCGGGGGGCGAAGATCGCGAGCAACGGTCCGTCGAGGACACCGATGTGGTTGGCCGCGAAGATGACCGGGCCGGTGGCCGGGACCTGCTCCGCGCCATGCACGCGGACGTCGTAACGGCGCCGGAAGTAGCGCCGGGCCGAGGGTCGCAGCCCGACGAGCATCGAGCGGGGCGGGTGGGGCACGCCGGCGCTGCTCGGCCGCTCGTGGTGGCTGCTCACGCCGGCTCCTCCACCGCCTGCGCGAGCTCGACGAGCCGGGTCACGACCTCCTCCAGGGAGTACGGCGTGGTGTCGACGTGGATCGCGCCGTCGGCCATCGTCAGCGGGGCGGTCGCCCGTCCGGAGTCGATCCGGTCGCGCGCGAGCAACGACTCCTCGGTGCCCGAGAGGTCGAGCGAGCCGGTCTCCGCCGCGCGGCGCCGGGCACGGGCCGTCGGGTCGGCGGTGAGGTAGAGCTTGAGCTGTGCCTGCGGCCAGACCACCGAGCCGATGTCGCGCCCCTCGACCACGATGCCGCCGTCGTCGGCGATGACCTCCCGCTGGAGCGCGAGCAACCGGGCCCGCACCTCGGGCACCGCGCTCACCGGGGACACGGCGGCGTTGACCTCGTCGCTCCGGATGGCGATCCCGACGTCGAGGCCGTCCACGTCGATGGTCGGGTCGAGCGGGTCGGTGCCGGAGACGATGTCCGGCTCACCGCACCGGGCGGCGACGGCGGCGGGGTCGTGGACGTCGACGCCGGCGTGCAGCAGCCACCAGGTCATGGCGCGGAACTGCGCGCCGGTGTCGAGGTAGCGCAGTCCGAGCCGGTCGGCGACCCCCCGCGAGGTGCTCGACTTGCCGGAACCGGACGTGCCGTCGACGGCGACGACGAACCGGGGACGGGAATGAGGGGTCTCGAGCACCCGCGAACTCTACCGGTGCGTGAGCCAGTCCCGTGACTCGAGCGAGGCCAGCAGGTGCTCCGCACCCACCTCCTCGACCACCAGCTCGACGAGCCCGACCGGTCGTCCGGGGTCGTGGTCGATGCGGACGTCCTCGATGTTGACCCCGGACTCCCCCGCGTCGGCGAACAACCGCGCGAGCTCGCCCGGGTGGTCGGGCACGGAGACGAACACCGAGCGGGTGGCCGCGACCGGCCCGCCGTGCTTGCCCGGGATCGCGCGGGTGCCGGCGACGCCGCGGGCCAGCAGCTCGCCGAGCACCACCCGGTCGCCGGAGGTGACGGCGCGCTGGAGGATGTCGAGCTCCTCCCGCACCTCGACAAGCAGCCCGTGCAGGGCGTCGGCGTTGAGGGTCACGATCTGCTGCCACAACGCGGGGTCGCCGGCTGCGACGCGGGTGACGTCGCGGACCCCCTGCCCGGAGAGGGCGAGGTGCGACTCCGGTGCCGCCGCCAGCCGGCCGGCGACCAGCACGGCGAGCAGGTGGGGCAGGTGGGACGTGCGGGCGACGGCCTGGTCGTGCTCCGCCGGACTCAACCGCAGCGGGAGGGCGCCGCAGGTCCGCGCCAGCTCCTCGACGAGCGCCACCGCCGCCGCCGGGGAGCCGGAGCGGGGCGTCACCGCCCAGGGGCGGCCGTCGAAGAGGGCGGCACTGGCCGCGAGGGGCCCGGAGCGCTCCGACCCGGCCATCGGGTGGCTGCCGACGTAGCGCTCCGCGAGGTCGGGCACCGCGGCGGCGACCCGGCGCTCGGGCTCGGACTTGATGCTGCCGACGTCGGTCACGACCGCGTCCGTACGCCGCAGCGCCGCGACGACCTCGTCGGCGAGGTGGTCGGGCGGCACCGCCACCACGACCAGCTGCGGCCGGTCGTCGTCGCGCCGGGCCCGCCCGGCACCGAGGCCGGACGCGGTGCGCACGTGCTCGGCCGAGACGTCGGTGAGCAGGGTCTCGATGCCGACCCGGCGCAGCGCCAGCCCGATGGAGGTGCCCAGCAGGCCCGCCCCGACGACCTCGACCGGCCCGGTCAGGTCAGTCACCGTCGGGGACCTCGCGGGTCCGGGTGAGGTCCTTGCGCAGCGCGGCTGCGCCATGGAGGTAGCAGTGAGTGAGGTCGCCGCGCGGGAGGTCGGTCTCGACGTGGGCCATCATCCGGACCACGCGCGGCATCGAGCCCGCGATCTCCAGCTCGCGCGCGCAGATCAACGGGACGTCGCCGAAGCCGAGCTGCCGCGCGGCGTACGCCGGGAACTCCGAGACCAGGTCGGACGTCGCGGTGAAGATCACGGAGATCACGTCGTCGACCTCGAGGCCGTTGGCGGTCATCACGTCGCTCACCATCTCCGCCACCCGGTCGAGCATGTGCTCGCGGTCGTCGCTCTCGAGCTGGGTGGCGCCTCGCACGGCCCGCACGGCCACGGCGTCTCCTCTCGCAGTCCGGTTGTCGACGTCAAACCCTAGTCGCCCGGCCGGGCGTCTCCCGCGTCCATCTCGTCCAGGGCCGCCAGGGCCGCCTCCCAGCGCTCGCGGCGCTCCTCGTCGGTCTGCTCCCACCAGGCGGTGCCGCGCTCGCCCAGGCCGTGCTTCGCCAGGTCCGTACGCCGCCGGGCGGCCCGCTCCGCCTCGGGATCGCCCTTCCGGCGGGCGACCCGGGTGCCGCTGCGCCCCCGACCCAGGTGGGACGTCAGCGCCGCGGCGACCTCCTCCGGCAGGGCCGGGTCCTGACGACGCCACCGCCGGCCGTCGACGACCAACCAGCGCTGGTCCTCGGCGTCCCCCGACTCGGCGGTCACATCTGAGCGCGGTCGAGCAGCGCGCCGAGCTCGTCGTTGGTGAGGTCGCGCAGCTCACCGGTCGGCAGCCGGCCGAGGGACACCGGCCCGATGGCCGTCCGGGTGAGGCGTCGCACGGGGTGGCCGACGTGGTCCAGCAGCCGGCGCACGATCCGGTTGCGGCCCTCGTGGATGACCAGCTCCACGATCGAGCGGCCCGGGCCCTCGGTGAGGACCTTGATCGCGGAGACCTCCACCGGCCCGTCCTCGAGCGTCACGCCGTCCCGCAGGGCCTGCAGGGTCGCCCGGGTCACCGCGCCGTCCACCTCGGCGACGTAGGTCTTGTCGACCTCGTAGGACGGGTGGGCCATCCGGTGCGCGAAGTCGCCGTCGTTGGTCAGCAGCAGCAACCCGGAGGTGTCGGTGTCGAGGCGCCCGACGTGGAAGAGCCGCTCCGGACGGTCGGCGACGACGTCGGAGAGCGTGCGCCGTCCCTCGGGGTCCGACATCGTCGAGACCACCCCGCGGGGCTTGTTGAGCACGAGGTAGACGTGCGGGGAGATGGGGGGCAGCCGGACGCCGGACACCCGGATCACCGCGGTGCGGGGGTCGACCTTGGTGCCGAGCCGGGTCACGATCTCGCCGTCGACCTCGACCTCGCCGCCGAGCATCAGGTGCTCGCACTTGCGTCGCGAGGCCACCCCGGACTGCGCCAGCAGCTTCTGCAGCCGGATCAGGCCGTCCTCGTCGAGCGCGGGTCCGGTCACGGCACACGCTCCGCATCCGGCTCCGTCGGTGCCACCGGCACGGCCGGCGCCGTGGCGACCGCCTCGGCGAGCTCGTCCTCCATGTCCGCCATGTCCGGGAGGTACGGCGCCAGCTCGGGCAGGTCGTCGAGTCCGGTCACCCCGATCCGCTCCAGGAAGTATCCCGTCGTGCGGTAGAGCGTCGCGCCGTGCTCGCCGTCGCGGCCCGCCTCCTCGACGAGGCCGCGCGTCAGCAGCGTGCGCATGACGCCGTCCACGTTGACACCGCGGATGGCGGAGACCCGGGCTCGCGACACCGGCTGCTTGTAGGCCACCACCGCGAGGGTCTCCAGGGCCGCCTGGGTCAGGCGCGCCTGCTGGCCGTCGAGCACGAAGGCCTCGACGACGGGCGCGAACTCCTCGCGCGTGTAGTAGCGCCAGCCACCGGCGACGTTGCGCAGCTCGAAGCCGCGGCCCTGCTCGGCGTACTCCCCGGCCAGGTCGGCGAGGGCGCCGTCGACGTCCGGGCACGGGATGCCCGACCGCCGAGGCGAGGGTGCTCACGTCGAGCGGCTGGTCGGCGACCATCAGCAGCGCCTCCAGCGCCGGGCGCAGCTCGGCGACCTCGACGTCGAGCGTGTCGACTCCTGGCTCACTCATCGCTCTCCTCCTGGGACTGGTCCTGGTCCACCGGCGCATCCGGTGCGTCCGGCGCTCCCTCGAACTCGTCGATCTCGAACCCGGTGGCCGCGTCCTGCTCGCCGCCGGTCCAGCGCACCGAGAGCTCGCCCAGCGGGGAGACCTGGTCGAAGGAGACCGCCCCCTCGCGGAAGAGCTCGAGCAGCGACAGGAACCGGGCCACCGTGGTGAGGGTGTCAGGCGAGTCGCGGCACAGCGCGCGGAAGGTCATCGTGCCCTGCCGCTGCAGCCGCTCGACCACGAGGGCTGCCTGCTCGCGCACCGACACCGCCGGGGCATGGATGTGGTGGAGGTTGACCTCGAGCTCCGCCTTGGGCTCCATCGCTCGGGCCGCGAGTGCGGCGAACTGGTCGAGCCCGATCCCGATCAGCACCTCGGGCAGCAGCCCGGCGAAGCGCTCCTCCAGGCCGACCGCCCGCGGGTGGCGTCGCGACTCGTCGACCAGTCGCCGCTCGAGGACGCCGGCCACCTGCTTGAACGCCTTGTACTGGAGCAGCCGGGCGAAGAGCAGGTCGCGTGCCTCGAGCAGCGCGAGGTCCTCCTCGTCCTCGACGTCCCCCTGCGGGAGCAGCCGGGCGGCCTTGAGGTCGAGCAGGGTGGCGGCGACGAGCAGGAAGGACGTGGTCTGCTCGAGGTCCCACTGCTTGCCGATCGCCTTCACGTGCGCGATGAACTCGTCGGTGACCCTCGACAGCGCCACCTCGGTGATGTCGAGCTTGTGCTTGCTGATCAGGCTCAGCAGCAGGTCGAAGGGGCCCTCGAAGTTGTCCAGGCGGACGGCGAAGCCGCCGCTCGCTGCCGCGTCCGCGGCCGCCGGCGGGTCGATCACCTCGATCATCCTCCGGCTCAGGCCTCGCGCAGCCGGCGGACCAGGGCGCTCTGGTCGCCCCGCTCCTCGAAGTCGGCGAGGACCATCGCCGTCGCCTCGCGCACCAGTCGGCCGCGGTCGACGGCGAGCCCGTGGTGGCGTCGCAGCGCCAGCCGCACGTGCTCGAGGTCGAACAGCTCGTCGGAGGTGACGTAGACGGTCATCTTCTCGTCGTGACGGACCCGGCCGCTCGGCTTGCGGGCACCGGTCGCGTCCTCGCTCGCCACGGCCCCGTCCGCACCCTCGGGGACGTCCGCCTCGGGGGCGTCGGGGACCGCCCGCACCCGCTGCTCCCCCGGCTGCTGGGTGCCCGTGGTGCGGAAGAGGTCGTCAGCCGTCGGCAGGCTCACCCGTCGAGGCACCGGAGCGACACCTCCTTGGCAAGCTCGCGGTACGACGCGGCGCCGGTCGAGGCGCTGGCATAGCTGGTGATCGGCTCTCCGGCCACCGTGGAGTCGGAGAACTTGATGGTGCGCCGGATGACGGTGTGGAAGACCTTGTCGCCCCACGCCTGGACCAGTCGCTCCATGACCTCGCGGCTGTGGAGGGTGCGACCGTCGAACATGGTCCCGAGCACGCCGTCGATCTCGAGCTTGGGGTTGAGCCGCTCGCGCACCTTGTCGATCGTGGTCTTGAGCAGCGCGACGCCGCGCAGCGCGAAGTACTCGCACTCGAGCGGGACGATCACCCCGTCGGAGGCGGTCAGCGCGTTGACGGTGAGCAACCCGAGCGAGGGCTGGCAGTCGATGAGGATGACGTCGTAGTGCTCCATCGCCGGCGCCAGCACCCGCGCCAGGGTCTGTTCGCGTGCCACCTCGTGCACCAGCTGCACCTCGGCGGCCGAGAGGTCGATGTTCGAGGGCAGCAGGTCCATCCCCGGGACACCGGAGGGGACCACCACCTCCTGCAGCTCGACGTCACGCTGCATCAGCAGGTTGTAGATGGTGAGGTCCATCTCGTGGGGGTTCAGCCCCAGCCCCACCGACAGCGAGCCCTGCGGGTCGAAGTCGACGAGCAGCACCTTGCGGCCGTACTCCGCCAGCGAGGCACCGAGGTTGATGGTGGTCGTGGTCTTGCCCACGCCACCCTTCTGGTTGCACATCGAGATCACGCGCGCGGGACCGTGCTCGTTGATCGTGGGCGGTTCGGGGAACTGCGGCAGCGGTCGACCGGTGGGGCCGAGCACCCGCTCGGGCTCCGGCGCGGGACCCGCCGCCGCCACCGGCTCGGTGGGACGTTCGAAGGGAAGGGGCTGGCTCACGTGCTCGTCTGCTCCGGGGGAAGGGTCGTGGGAACGATCGGGTGGGACGGGCGTACGGACCAGCGGTGGCATCGCGGCGGCGGCACTGCCGCCCTCGCTGCTGAACAGTCCCGGGAAGGACCCTTCTCCGCTCATCAGACGCTCCTGTCAATTGTCGACTCGGCGACAAACCGCCGGGTGTGCGCGACGTTAGACCCGCGTCGAGGCAGGACTCAACCGACGCACCGGAGGCACGGACACTTTCTCGATCCCGGCCGAGAAATCGGTGCCCGCCCCCTCCGGTCGCGCCGGTCGGGACCCGCCCCACCCGCTCAGGCGAGGAAGTCGATCCCGCCCGAGATCAGGTCGATCCGGCGCTCGTCGGCCGTGCCGCTCCCGGTCTGGACACCGATCGAGATGCCGGTCCCCCAGAACACGTCCGGCTTGTGGGCCACGCCGAAGGCGGCGAACGGCTGGCTCCCCGAGAGGTTGACGAACTGGTGCGCCGCGATCCGGGCCTCCCCGTCGTAGATGTGCACGTCGCGTACGACGGCGCTGCTCCCGCCGGTCACGAACCGCAGCATCGCCCGGCAGATCGCCAACCGGTTGCCGTGGGTGATCACCGGCGTCGGGACCGGGAGGTGGTACCAGTTCGTCGTGTCGGGCTTGCCCACCACGCGGGTGAAGAACCCGTAGCGCCGGACCGACTCCACCGCCGAGTCCAGCTCGATCCGGAGGTCGGTGCCGTGCGCCCAGCTGGCCTGCTCGATCGGGAACCCGCCGTACAGGCTGGTGATGCCGGCGATGTCGTCGCTGGCCACCTTGCGGAAGGGGCCGCCGTAGAACGGGGCCATGAGGGCGCCGGTGACGTCGCTGTGGCCCAAGCCCCAGTGCGTGTCCGAACTCGTGGGCGGCCACGGTCACCAGGTCGATGCCGCCCGCGCCGGGCGGGACGTTGACCGTCCAGGCCTCGGCCTCGTCGAAGTGGGCGTCGCCCATGATCGCGGTGGGGGCGGCCGGCGGCACCGACGGGTAGAAGGCGTGCGCCAGGACGCTGCCGGCGCCGTCGAACGGGAATCCGTCCGCGTGGTCGCCGGGGACGAACCGGATGATGATCTCCGGGCCGGCCGAGAGCGCCACCCTGGAGAAGCGCAGCGGCGTGTGTGCCGCCCAGAGCGCGAGGGCCTGCTCGACCGCGAGCGTGACCTGGCCCTCGGTCAGGTCCGGCGTGAAGTTCTGGAAGGCGTAGCGCAGGTTGTTCGTGGCCCACTTGCGGCCGGTGGTCGTGAAGGCGTCGACCACCGGGGAGTCGAGGTTGGCGCATCGCGGCATGTTCATCTTCGCGGCCGTGGCCTCGTCGACCACCCCCGTCGTGGGCAGGTTCGCGAACGACTGGAACCGCGTGATCGCCGCCTTGGTGGCGGCGTCGAGCTTCCCGGCCCTGGCGCCGGACACCCGCCCCGCGACCGCCGCGGCGTCGTCGCCGTCGCCGAGCGGGAGCTGCGGGGCCCCGAAGTCGACCTGGTCAGGAGCGTCGAGGTAGCCGAACCGCTTCAGGTACGCCTGGAGCGTCGTGACGTCCGCTGCGGACGACGTGGTGGTGAGACCTGCTTTGATCTGCTTCTTGGCACGGGACATGGCATGGCTCCTCGGTGATGGATCGGTGCTGGAAGGAGCACCACCGAGCGGCCCTGATACGTCCCGACCCCTGCTCGAGCCCTCCGTCAGAGCCGGCGCATCGCGGTGGTCACGAGCACCAGCTCACCGGCCTCGTCGGAGGCGTCGCAGTCCACCACGCCCTCGATCACCCAGTCGCGGTGGTCGGCCGGGTCGGCGATCGTCTGCACCACGCGCCGGATCCGGGCAAGCGTGCCCTCGGGCGCCCCCGCCGGCTCGCCACGCTCCTCCGGCCCCACCGAGAGGTACGCCGGCCCGCGGGCCGCACCGTCGGTGATGACGGAGTCGTGCTCGGCGAAGTAGTCCTCCAACGCCGCGTCCCAGGCAAAGCGGTTGACCACGACCTCGCGCGGCGGGTCGACCCGGTCGGCCGCCTCGCGCTCGAGTCGGAGCAGGGCGTCGAGGTCGTCGCGCGCGACGTGCTGGACCCGGGCGAACAGGGCGTTGCGGATCATCACCGCGAACGGACGCTCCTGGCGCGAGAACGGTCGCGGCGGCGGGGGTGGCTCGTGCTGGGAGACGTCGGGCCGCACGTGGGCGGGGTCGCTCAGCGCCTCCCACTCGTCGAGGAGCGAGGAGTCGGTCTGCCGGATCGTCTCCCCCAGCCACTCGACGATGTCGTCGAGCTCCGGGGTCCGGTGGGCGTCCGGCACCGTCTGGCGCAGCGTCCGGTAGGCGTCGGTGAGGTAGCGCAGGACCAGGCCCTCGGAGCGCGCGAGCTGGTAGCGGCCCACGAAGTCGGTGAAGCCCATCCCCTGCTCCCACATCTCGCGCAGGATCGACTTCGGCATCAACGCGTCGGGCGAGAGCCAGCCGTGGGTCTGGCGGTAGGTCTCGAAGAGCGGCTCGAGCCAGTCTCCCAGCGGCTTGGGCCAGGTGACCTCCTCGAGCAGCGCCATCCGCTCGTCGTACTCGATGCCGTCGGCCTTCATCTCGCCGATCGCCTCGCCGCGGGCGGCGTGCTGCTGGGCGAAGAGGATCTGCCGCGGTCCCTCGAGCACCGCCTCCACGACCGAGACCACGTCCAGCGTGTAGGTCGGGGCCTCCGGGTCGAGCACGTCGAGGGCGGCCAGCGCGAAGTGCGCCAGCGGCTGGTTGAGCGCGAAGTCTGGCGGCAGGTCGACCGTCATGACGTAGCGGCGACCGTGCTCGTCGGGCTCGTCGAGGCGGGTCAGCGTCCCGGAGCGGACCAGCGAGCGGGCGAGCCGCAGCGCGCGGCGCACGAGCCGGACCTGGTTGCGGCGGTCCTCGTGGTTGTCGGTGAGCAGCGACCGCAGCACCGGGACCGCGTCCTCCTCGCGCGAGAGGACGTTGATGAGCATCGCGTTGTCGACCTTCATCCGCGACATCAGCTGCTCGGGGTCGCCGTTCACGAGCTTGTCGAAGGTCTGCTCGGTCCACACCACGGTGCCCGGCGGCGGCTTGCTGAGCTGCGCCTTGGAGCGCTTGTTGGTGCTCGCGGCAGCCTTCTTCTTCGCCTTCTCGTTCGCGATGACGTGCTCGGGCGCCTGGACCACGACGTAGCCGGCCGTGTCGAAGCCGGCCCGACCGGCGCGGCCCGCGATCTGGCGGAACTCGCGCACCCGCAGCACCCGCGAGCGGGTGCCGTCGTACTTCGCGAGGCCGGTGAACAGCACGGTGCGGATCGGGACGTTGATGCCGACGCCGAGCGTGTCGGTGCCGCTGATGACGGTCAGCAGCCCGGCCTGGGCGAGCTGCTCGACGACGCGGCGGTACTTCGGCAGCATCCCCGCGTGGTGGACGCCGATGCCGGCGCGCAGCAGCTTCGACAGGGTCTTGCCGAAGCCCGCGCCGAAGCGGACCGTGGCCATCCGGGCGGCGATCGCCTCCTTGTCGACGGTCGAGCCGGTGCCGGAGAACCGCGCCTTGCTGCCACGCAGCAGCGAGGTGGCGTGCTCGACCGCGGCGGCCTGCGTGAAGTGGACGACGTACACCGGGGCCTGGTGGGTGGCCACCAGCTCGTCGAGCGTGTCGTCGAGGGTCTCGGTCGACCACGTGTAGCTCAGCGGGACCGGCCGCTCGGCCTCGTCGACGACGACCGTCTCGCGGCCGTTGCGGAGGGTGAGGTCCTCGGCGATCGCGGAGACGTCGCCCAGCGTGGCCGACATCAGCAGGAACTGCGCCTGCGTCAGCGCCAGCAGCGGCACCTGCCAGGCCCAGCCGCGGTCGGGCTCGCCGTAGTAGTGGAACTCGTCCATCACGACCAGCCCGACGTCGGCGCGGCTGCCCTCACGCAGCACGATGTTGGCCAGCACCTCGGCCGTGCAGCAGATGATGGGGGCGTCGGCGTTCACCGCGGCGTCACCCGTGAGCAGCCCGACGTCGTCCGCGCCGAACACCTCGCACAGCGCGAAGAACTTCTCCGACACCAGGGCCTTGATCGGTGCGGTGTAGAAGCTGACGCGGTCCTCGGCGAGGGCAGCGCGGTGGGCCGCCTCGGCGACCAGCGACTTGCCCGACCCGGTCGGGGTCGCGAGCACGACGTTGTTGCCGCCGAGCAGCTCGATGATCGCCTCGTCCTGGTGGGGGTAGAGCTCGACCCCGCGGGCGGCGGCGTGCTCGACGACCTGCTCGTAGACCTCGTCGGGCGTCATCCGCGCGCCCGCGGGTGCGCGGTGGCGAAGACCTCGCGCAGGTTGTCGACCGTGACCAGCGTGTAGACCTGCGTGGTGGTCACCGAGGCGTGGCCGAGCAGCTCCTGCACCACACGGACGTCCGCGCCGCCGTCGAGCAGGTGGGTGGCGAAGGAGTGGCGCAGCGTGTGGGGCGAGACGTCGCGGGTCACGCCGGCCCGCTCGGCGGCGCGGGTCAGCACCGCCCAGGCGCTCTGCCGTGACAGCCGGCCCCCACGCGAGTTGAGGAACAACGCGCCCCCGGGCGTGGCCGCCGAGACCAGCTCGGGCCGCGAGCGGACCAGGTAGGCGTCGATCGCCTCCGCGGCGTACGCCCCGAACGGGACGAGGCGTTCCTTGGACCCCTTGCCGCGCAGCAGCACGGTGCGGTCGACCAGGTCGAGGTCGTCGACGGCCAGCCCGACGGCCTCGGAGATCCGGGCCCCGGTGCCGTAGAGCACCTCGAGCAGCGCCCGGTCGCGCAGCGCGAGCGTCGTGCCCTCGGCACCCGAGGCCTCCAGGATCGCCTCGACATCGGCCAGCGGCAACGCCTTGGGCAGTCGCTTGGCCGGGCTCGGCGGCTTCACCGACGCCGCCGGGTCGTGCGTGGTGAGGCCGTCCGCGAGGCAGAACTTGTGGAAGCCGCGGACCGCCACGACCGTCCGGGCCGCCGAGGTCGCGGAGAGCGGTGGGTGGTCACCCTCGCCCTCGCGCAACGCCATCAGGAACTCGGAGACCGTGCTCTCGGTGACGGCGTCGAGCGACGTCACGCCCCTCCGGGCGAGGTGGTCGAGATAGCGACGCAGGTCGCGGCGGTACGACGTCAGCGTGTTGGTGGCCAGCCCGCGCTCGACCGCGAGGTGGTCGAGGTAGGTGCGCTGGGCGCGCACCAGCCCCGAGGCCACGTCCACGTCGTCAGGCAAGGGCGCTCGCCAGCGCGCTCTCGACGGTCACGGCCTCGATGCCGACGGCCTCGCCGACGGGGCCGTTGGTGAGCCGGCCGGCGTGGGTGTTGAGCCCGAGCGCGAGCGACTGGTCGTCGCGGCATGCCTGCGCCCAGCCCTTGTCGGCGAGCGCCACGGTGTAGGGCAGCGTCGCGTTGGTCAGCGCATAGGTGCTCGTGTTGGGGACCGCGCCGGGCATGTTGGCCACGCAGTAGAAGACCGAGTTGTGCACCTCGAACGTCGGGTCCGCGTGCGTGGTCGCCCGGGTGTCCTCGAAGCAGCCGCCCTGGTCGACCGCGATGTCGACCAGCACCGAGCCGGGCTTCATCCGCGAGACCAGGTCGTTGGAGACCAGCTTGGGGGCCGCGGCGCCGGGGATCAGCACCGCGCCGATCACCATGTCGGCCTCCATCACCTGCTGCTCGATCGCCAGCTTGGACGACGCGAGGCCGTGGACCCGGTTGTTGTAGCGCCAGAACGACATCCGCAGCTTGTCGAGGTCGGTGTCGAGCAGGGTCACGTCGGCGCCCATGCCGAGCGCGATGTTCGCCGCGTTCTGTCCGGAGACGCCGGCACCGATGATCACCACCTTGGCGTTCGCGACACCGCCGACGCCACCCATCAGCACGCCACGACCGCCGTTGGCCTTCATCAGCGAGTGGGCACCGACCTGCGGCGCGAGGCAGCCCGCGACCTCGGACATGGGGTAGAGCAGCGGCAGCCCGCCGCTGGGCAGCTGGACCGTCTCGTAGGCGATCGCGGTGGTGCCGGCCTCGACCAGCCGCTCGGTCAGCGGCTTGTCGGCGGCGAGGTGGAGGTAGGTGAAGAGCGTCAGGTCGTCGCGCAGCCGGTGGTACTCCTCCGCGACGGGCTCCTTGACCTTGAGCACCATCTCGGCCCCGCCCCAGACCTCGTCGGCGTCGTCGACCATGGTCGCGCCGGCCGCGACGTACTCCTCGTCGGGGACCTGCGATCCCGCGCCGGCACCGGTCTGCACGACCACCTCGTGCCCGTGCTGGGTCAGCTCGTGGGCCCCCACCGGCGTCAACGCCACCCGGTACTCGTGGTTCTTGACTTCCTTCGGGACGCCGATCTTCACGTGGACTCCTCAGCTGCGGGGTGACCTGCCCCACACGTCATGGGGCGGCGCCGAGACTACTCCTCGCGGGGGACCGTCGAGGCCTCACCCCGGGCCGCCGCGAGCAGCACGGCGAGCGCCACCGGGGCGTCCTGGACGCGACCGTCGAGGACCGCGGCGTGCAGCGTCGTGAAGGGCACCCACTCCACGGTCATGTCGGCCTCCTCGTGGCGCAGCTCGAAGTCACCGCGGTCGGCTTCCTGCACGTCGCGGGCCACGAAGAAGTGCATCCTCTCCTCGCTGATCCCCGGCGAGGAGTACGTCGCGGTCAGGAACGTCCAGGCGGCCGCCTGCAGACCGACCTCCTCGCGCAGCTCGCGTCGTGCGACCTCGACCGGCTCCTCCCCCGCGACGTCCAGCAGGCCCGCCGGGAGCTCGAGGAACCGGTGACCCGCCGGATGGCGGTACTGCCGCACGCAGCAGACCCGCTCCTGGTCGTCGAGCGCGAGGACGACCACGGCTCCGGGGTGCTCCAGCACGAGGCGCCGGAAGACGGGTCCGTCCGTCCCGGGGGCGTGGATCCGGTCGGCCCGCAACGCGACCACCCAGTCGTCGCGGTACAGGTCCTCGGAGCCCACGACCGGCCAGGTCTCGGGCACGTCCGCCATCTCGGTGTGGTCCATGAGGGTGACGCTACGGTGACGTCATGACCGTCGCCAGCCTGACCAGGACCGAGGCCGAGGAGCGTGCTGCGCTCCTCGACGTCACCCGCTACGACATCGCCGCCGACATGAGCGGCCTGCTCGAGGGCGAGGTGTGGGAGGCGACGTCGACCGTGACGTTCACCTGCTCGTCGCCCGGCGCGAGGACCTTCGTCGACGCCGTGGGCGAGATCCTCGCGGCGTCCCTCAACGGGGCCGACCTCGACCCGGCCACCGTCGTCGACGGGCGACTGCCGCTGAGCGACCTGCAGGGTGAGAACACGCTGGTGGTCTCGTTGCGCCAGACCGACGTCACCACCTCGGCCGGCATCCTGCGCACCGTCGACCCCAGCGACGGCAACGTCTACGTCTGGACCTCCCTCGAGTGCGACGACGCCCGACGCCTCTGGGCCTGCTTCGACCAGCCCGACCTCAAGGCACCGCACCGGTTCGAGGTGGTCGCCCCCGAGCAGTGGACGGTGCTGTCCAACATGCGTCCCGAGGCGGTCGGCGAGCCGACCGCGGGCACGCGCACCTGGTCCTTCCCCGACACTCCCCCGCTGTCGACGTACGTCGTGGTCGTCAACGCCGGTCCGTTCCACGAGGTCCGCGAGACCCGCGGTGACCACGACCTCGGCCTCTACTGCCGCCAGTCGCTGCGCGACTCGCTGGACCGCGACGCCACCTGGCTGCACGACCTCACCGAGCGTGGGCTCGCGTTCTTCGGCGAGCGCTTCGGCCAGCCCTTCCCCGAGGCCCACTACGACCAGGTCTTCGTGCCCAACATGGGCGGCGCGATGGAGAACTGGGGCTGCATCACGTGGGGCGACGGCTACCTCTTCCGGACCCCGCCCACCTACGCCCAGCGCTCCCAGACCGCGATCACGCTGCTCCACGAGATGGCGCACATGTGGTTCGGCGACCTGGTGACCATGCAGTGGTGGGACGACCTGTGGCTCAACGAGGCGTTCGCCTCCTGGGCCTCGACCTGGGCCGCCGCCGAGGCGACCGAGTTCACCGACGCGTGGGCGGAGTTCCTCGTCGGGCGCAAGCTCGACGCCTACCGCACCGACATGGGTCCGGCCACCCACCCGATCCGTAGCGACGTCCACGACGTCGAGGCGGCGCTGGCCAACTTCGACGCCATCACCTACGCCAAGGGCCAGTCGGTGCTGCACCAGCTGATGGCCTTCGTCGGCGAGGACGCCTTCACCCGCGGTCTGCAGGACTACTTCGCCACCCACGCGTGGGGCAACACCCGGCTCTCCGACCTGATGTCGGCGTTCGCGGCCGCGTCCGGCCGCGATCTGGACGCCTGGACCGTCGAGTGGCTCGACCGTGCCGGGACCGACACGGTCACGGTGGACGGCGGCGAGGTCCTGGTCGACTCCCCCGACGCCGGCGAGCCCCGTCCGCACCGGATCGACCTCGGCGTCTACGCCCCCGGTGGCGCGCTGCTCGAGCGGATCGAGGTCGAGACCTCCGGTCGGCGTACGCCGGTCCCGGGCATCCCCGAGGGCGGCCTGGTGCTCCCCAACGACACCGACCTCAGCTTCGTGGCGGTCCGCACCGCCGACGACTCGCTGCGCCGCTTGCTGGCCTCGGCCGGCGGGCTGCCCGACGCGAGCGCCCGCGCCGTGGCGGTCGCGAGCGCCCTCGACATGCTCCGCAAGGGCGAGCTGACCGCGGGCGAGATGCTCGACTGCGTGCTCGGCGTCGTGGCCGTGGAGAAGAACCCCGCCCTGATCGAGCCGTTCCTGGCGCAGGCCAACGCGGCGGCCGAGCTGTGGACGCCGCCCTCGGAGGTCGCCGCGGCCCGGGCCCGGGTCGCCGACCAGGCCCTCGAGCTGGTCGGCGACGCCGACCTCCGGCTGGGAGCGCTCCAGGTGCTCGCCGCCTCCGCGAGCACTCCCGAGCACGACGCCGTCCTCGACGAGGCCGCCCGCGAGGACGTCGACCTCGCGTGGCGCGTCCAGGTCCGCCGTGCCGAGCTGGGTCGCCACGACGAGCAGGCGGTCGCCGACCTGCTGGCCCGTGACCCCGACCCCGACTCCGCCAACCGGGCGGTCGCGGTCACCGCGGCCCGACCCGAGCCCGAGGCCAAGGAGCAGGCCTGGCACGCCCTCTTCGAGGCGCGGACGGTGCAGTCCGGCTCTCCGACGTACGCCGTGGCCCGCGCCTTCTGGCGCCCGGGCCAGGACGCCCTCCTGCTGCCGTACGCCGACCGCTACCTCGACCAGATGCGCGAGGTGCGCGGCGGCCTGCTCTCGATGCTGGCGCTGGTGCGCGGGATGTTCCCGCTCTTCGCCGACGAGGGCTTCGCCGACCGGGCCCGCGAGGTCGCCGACCAGCCGGGCACCGACCCCACGGTCCGTGGCCAGCTCCTCACCGGCGCCGACACCCTGGCCCGGATGCTCCGGGCCCGCTCCGCCTGACCCGTTCCCCACCGCCCGTTCCGGGTAGTCCAGTGGGAAACTGTCGGAAATTCGCGCGAGCAACGACCGTTTCCCACTGGAGTACCGCCACGGAGGCGGACACGCGAGGGGGGCGGGTCAGTCCTCGTCGGCGACCGGGCGGCGCAGTCCGGACTCGTCGATCGGGAATCGCTCGGACTTCTGGCGCTCGATGGCGGCACCGACCAGTCCGGCGAACAGCGGGTGCGGACGGGTGGGTCGTGACCGCAGCTCGGGGTGCGCCTGGGTCGCGACGTAGTAGGGGTGCACCTCGCGCGGCAGCTCGACGAACTCCACGAGCCCCAGCTCGGAGTTGGTGCCCGAGAAGACCAGCCCGGCCTCGCCCAGCTGGTCGCGGTAGGCGTTGTTCACCTCGTAGCGATGGCGGTGGCGCTCGTGGACCACGGCCTCGCCGTACGCCGCCCGCACCACGCTCCCCTCGGCCAGCTCGGCGGGGTAGAGACCCAGCCGCATCGTGCCGCCGAGGTCGCCGGCCCCGTCCACGAAGGACTTCTGCTCCTCCATGGTCGCGATCACCGGCTCGGGGCTGTCGGGGTCGAACTCCGTCGACCCGGCCTTCTCGAGCCCGGCGACGTTGCGGGAGTACTCGATGACCATGCACTGCAGCCCCAGGCAGAGCCCGAGCGTGGGGATGCCGTGGGTGCGGGCGTAGGTGAGGGCGCCGAGCTTGCCCTCGATCCCGCGTACGCCGAACCCGCCGGGCACGCAGACCGCGTCGACGTCCTGCAGGTGGCGGGCCGCACCCGCGGGGGTCTCGCACTCGTCGGAGGGGATCCAGCGCAGGTTGACCTTGGCCTCGTGCGCGAACCCGCCGGCCCGCAGCGCCTCGGCCACGGAGAGGTAGGCGTCCGGCAGGTCGATGTACTTGCCGACCAGCCCGACGGTGACCTCCTCGCTGGGGTGGTGGACGCGTCGCAGGAGGTCGTCCCACGTGGTCCAGTCGACGTCGCGGAACGGCAGGTCCAGCCGGCGTACGAGATAGGCGTCGAGCCCCTCGCGGTGCAGCACCTTCGGGATGTCGTAGATCGAGGGCGCGTCGGCGGCGGTGACCACGGCCTCCTCGTCGACGTCGCACATCAGCGAGATCTTGCGCTTGATGCTCTCCGGCAGCTCCCGGTCGGCGCGGCAGACCACGGCGTCGGGCTGGATCCCGATCGAGCGCAGCGCCGCGACCGAGTGCTGGGTGGGCTTGGTCTTCAGCTCGCCCGAGGGACCGATGTAGGGCACCAGCGAGACGTGGATGAAGAAGCAGTTGTCGCGACCGATGTCGTGGCGCGTCTGGCGGGCAGCCTCGAGGAACGGCAGCGACTCGATGTCGCCGACCGTGCCACCGATCTCGGTGATGACGACGTCGACCGGCGCCTGGTCCGGACCCCCCGCACCCATGGCGAGGATCCGGTCCTTGATCTCGTTGGTGATGTGCGGGATCACCTGCACCGTGTCGCCGAGGTAGTCGCCCCGCCGCTCCTTGGCGATCACCGTCGAGTAGACCTGCCCGGTCGTGACGTTCGCGATCTGGCTGAGCTCGGTGTCGAGGAACCGCTCGTAGTGGCCGATGTCGAGGTCGGTCTCCGCACCGTCGTCGGTCACGAAGACCTCGCCGTGCTGGAACGGGTTCATGGTGCCGGGATCGACGTTGAGGTAGGGGTCCAGCTTCTGCATCGTCACGCGCAGGCCGCGTGCCTTCAGCAGGCTGCCCAGGCTCGAGGCGGTGAGCCCCTTGCCGAGGGAGGAGGCGACGCCTCCGGTGACGAATACGTGCTTGACCGGCGTCGCTTGCTTCACGGAGTTCTAGCCTACCCGAGCGGGAGCAGGCCGTCGGACCCCGACATACCGAACGAGCCCCCCGGCTCCTGCTCCACGCCACTCAGCGCCAGCACGGCGGCCAGTCGGCCCACGTCCTCGCCGACGCCGTCGACGGTGGACACCGTCTCGAGGCCGGCGGCCACCTCGACGTCGTCCGAGTCCTCGGGGCCGGCCACGACCACGCCCGCGGCGCGCGAGGCGAGGCCCTCGAGCAGGCCCGCGAGGACGTCGTCGTCGAGGTCGTCGCCCAGCACGACCAGGACCAGCGGCGCACGGCGCGGCGTACCGCCGTCCTGGCTGAGCAGGCTGGCGGCGTCGATCGACTGCCGGATCGTCTGCGAGTCGGCCCCGGGCGCCAGTCCCTGCGACTCGCGGGTCGCGATGGCGGTGCCGAGCAGCTGTCCCATCCGTTCGTACGCCACGGCGTCGGCGTCGGCGCCACGACCCTCGAGCTGGTCCACCAGCTGCTCGCCCAAGGTGTCGACCAGTGCCTTCTCGCCGGCGCCGACGAGGGAGCTGCCGGCGGACCAGTGGGCGGCGACGGCCCCGTCGGCCTGCTCGATCGCGGCGGTGAGGTCCTCGACGGTCGTGGCGGCGACCCCCGGTGTGGTCAGCAGCGCCACGGACCGTCCTTGCAAGCGTCCCTCGGTCAGCGCGGGCGCGACGGCCCGGGCGAGCTCGTCGGCGTCCGGGCCGCTGTCCACGTCGCTGGGCGCGGCGGCGGGCGCGGTCGTCACGTCCCGCAGCGACTCCCCGCTGAGGGGACCGGCGCCGAGCGCGATGCCGGTGGCCAGGGCCAGCAACAGGCCGATGGCCCCGGACAGGTGGCGGCGTACGAAGGTCACGAGAACCATCCCAGGTCGTCGACGAACGTGCGGACCTGCTCGAGCAGCGCGCCGGCCCACTCCTGCCCCACGGGCGTGGTGGCCACGGCGGTCGCGAGCGCGACCAGCCCGAGCAGCAGGGTCCAGAACAGGTGGCGCGGCCGGATCCGGCCGGAGTAGAGGGTGGGCACCGCGCTGGCGTCGACGAGCCGCTGCCCGACCCGCAGCCGGGTGAGATAGGTGCTCGCGAGCCCGGCCCGCTGCCGGTCGAGGAACTCGTCCAGCGTCGCATGGGTGCCGACGCCGACGATCACGGAGGCCTCGCCCGCGTGGGCGAGCAGCAGCCCGATGTCCTCGGGGGTGGCCGAGGTCTCCACCCGGACGCCCCTCACCCCGAGCCGCTCGAGCTGCTCGAGGGGTCGACGGTGGCCGCGGTCGACCCGCACCACCACGTCGTGGGCGGCACGCAGGGCACCGGCGCTGGGCGGCTCCGCGTCCGCGGGACCACCGCCGAGGACGACGACGTCAGGACGCAGCTTCGCCGCGAGCAGTACGTCGGCCCCGCCGCCGACACCGATCAGCACCGGCCGCCGGTCCTTCACGAAGGCCCGGATGGCCCGCAGCTCGTCGCGGTGGTCGTGCCCGTCGACGACGACCACGGCCGGTCGGCCGGCGATCCGGGTGCCGAGCGCGGGCAGGCCCTGGCCGTGGAGCAGCAGGTCCTCCTCCCGGCGGAGGAACTCGGCGCTGTTGTGCGTGAAGCTCTGCAGCTGCGAGGAGAGCCCGGTGCGGGCGCGCCCCATCTCGTCCTCGAGCAGGGCGGCGTCGACCGCGCGGCCCGTCGCGACCGCGTCACCGTCCACGTAGACCACCGCGTCGTGGAGCCGCAGCTGGCGGCCGTCCGCGACCCGGTGCAGGCCGTCGAGCCGGTCGAGCATCACGATCCCGGCCCCCGCGAGCAGCGTCGGGCCCAGCGCGGGGTAGCGACCGGACAGGAACGGGGACGCGTTGAGCACCGCCGCCACCCGGGCATCGACGAGCGCCTGCGCCGTGGCCCGGTCGAGGTCGAGCTGGTCGATGACAGCGACGTCACCGGGCCGTAGTCGAGGCAGCAGCAGCGCGGTGCGGCGATCGACGCGGGCGGTGCCGGTGAGGCCGGGCAGGCCGGCGTGGGCTTTGTTGCGGACTGGCACCGGCCCATGATTTCAGCCGTTCCGGGTCTCGGGCAGCATCTCGCCGCCCTCGGCGCGTCAGCGCCCGGCGCGGGCCGGCAGCGCCGTCTCGAGCAGCTCGCGAGCGTGCGCGAGGGCGTTGTCGGACTCGCTGAGCCCGGCCATCATCCGCGAGAGCTCGCGCTCACGGGAGGCGTCGTCGAGGACCGTGAGTCCCGAGCTCGTCACCAGGCCGTCGTCGGTCTTGGCGACGACGACGTGCCGGTCGGCGTACGCCGCGACCTGGGGCAGGTGGGTCACGACCAGCACCTGCGCGCTGCGTGCCAGCAGGGCGAGCCGGCGACCCACCTCCACGGCGGCCGTCCCTCCCACCCCGGCGTCGACCTCGTCGAAGACGAAGGTCGGCACGGTGCCGGTGGCCGACAGCGTCACCTCGAGCGCGAGCATGACCCGGGAGAGCTCGCCACCGGAGGCTCCCTTGTGGAGCGGCCGGGCCTCGGCGCCGACGTTGGCCGCGAGCCGCAGCTCGACCTCGTCGCGACCCGAGCTGCCGAACTGGTCGCGCCGGGAGACCACCACCTCGATCCGGGCGTGGGGCATCGCCAGGGCGACGAGCTCGCCGGTGACGGCGCGCGACAGCCGGGTGGCCGCGTCCTGCCGTGCGGCGGTGAGCTCGGCCGCCACCGCGGTCAGCTCCGCCCGCAGCCGCTCCCGGTCGGCGCGCAGCTCCTCGATCCGGCCGTCGGTGCCGTCGAGCTCCACGAGCCGGGCCGAGGACCGCTCGTGCCAGGCCAGCACCTCGTCGATCGTCTCGCCGTACTTGCGGGTGAGCGCCGTCAGCGCCGCCCGGCGCTCGGAGACCGCGGCCAGCCGGGACGGATCCGTCTCCACCGACGTGGCGTAGGAGGAGACATCGGCGCCCAGGTCGGCCAGCAGGTAGCTCAGGTCGGTGACCCGGTCGGCGAGCGCCGCCGCCGCGGGGTCGTGATCGCGCACTCCCTCGAGCGCGCTGCGTGCTGCCGCGACCGCGCCCAGTGCGTCGGGCTCGTCGCCGTCGCCGCTCAGCGCGACGCGCGCCGTCTCCGCCGCCAGCCGGAGCGTGTCGGCGTGCCCCAGGCGTGACTCCTCGGCGGCCAGCTCGAGGTCCTCGCCGGGAGCCGGCGTCACCGCCTCGATCTCGCCGGTGCCGAAGCGCAGCAGGTCGGCCTCGCGGGCCCGGTCCCGGGCATGGGTGGTGACGTCGTCGAGCGCGCGCTCGGTGGCCTGCAGCTCCCCGTGGATCCGGCGGTACGCCGCGAGCGGCCCGGTCACCGGGTCGCCCGCGAAGCGGTCGAGTGCCTCGCGCTGCGCCCGTGGCTGCAGCAGCCGGTGCTGGTCGGACTGGCCGTGCACGGCGACGAGGGGCGCGGCGAGGTCGGAGAGCCGGCTCACCGGCACGGAGGCGCCGCCGACGAAGGCGCGCGAGCGCCCCTCGGCACTGACGGTCCGACCGAGCACGACCCGCCCGTCCTCGACCTCTCCCCCGGCCTCGTCGACCGCGGCCGCGAAGCCCGGCAGGTCGTCCACCACGACCGTGCCCTCCACGCGTGCGCTCCGCGCCCCGGTGCGCACGGCCCCGCTGTCGGAGCGACCACCGAGCAGCAGCCCGAGGGCGGTGACGATCATCGTCTTGCCCGCCCCGGTCTCACCGGTGATCACGGTCAACCCCGGTCCGAGCTCCAGCGTCGAGGAGTCGATGACGCCCAGCGAGCTGATCCGGATCTCCTCAAGCATCGAGGTCCCCGTGGCGACGACGTCGCTCACCGGCGCCGCGCCATCCCTCGACCGGCAGGTCGAACTTCGCGACCAGCCGATCCGTGAAGGGCGCCTCGTGCAACCGGACCAGACGGACCGGTCGGGAGCCGCTGCGCACCTCGATCCTGGCTCCCGGAGGCAGCTCGACCGTCCGGCGGCCGTCGCACCACAGCACGCCAGCGCCGTCGCTGCGGGTGAGCACCTCGACGGCGACCACCGAAGTGGGAGCCACGACCAGCGGCCGGGCGAAGAGGGCGTGCGCGCTCAGCGGCACCACGGTGAGGGCGGCGACGCCAGGCCAGACGACCGGCCCGCCGGCGCTGAAGCTGTAGGCCGTGGAACCGGTCGGGGTCGCGCACACGACGCCGTCGCAGCCCCAGCGGGACAACGGTCGGTCGTCGATCTCGAGGACGACCTCGAGCATCCGCTCGCGGGCGGCCTTCTCGACGCTGGCCTCGTTCAGGGCGAACGAGCTCCACACGATCTCGCCGTCCTGGTGCACGGTGACGTCGAGCGTCTGCCGGTCCTCGGTGGCGTAGCGACGCGACACGATCGCCGCGATGGTCGTGTCCACGGCGTCGACCTCCGCCTCGGCGAGGAAGCCGACGTGGCCGAGGTTGATCCCCAGCACGGGCGTCCCGCTGGCGTGGGTGATCTCCGCCGCGCGCAGGATCGATCCGTCTCCACCGATCACGACCGCCAGCTCGCACCCGTCGACGGCGTCGGGCTCACCGGTGGCCACCTCGACCAGTGCCGCGCCACCCGGTGCAAGCCCGAGGTCCGCCGCTTCGTCGGGCAAGAGGCGGACGACGATGCCGTGCCCGCTCAGCGCGTCCACGAACGCCCTGGCCACGTCGCGCGCCTCGCTGCGCCCGGTGTGGGCCAGCAGGAAGACGCGTCGGGTGGGCTCGGAGGGGGTCACGGGTCCACCTTCTCACCCGGCACCGACGCCCCCGTTCCCACGCCCCGGCGTACGACGGCGTCCCGCTCCGTGGCGCCGAGGCTCGGGTGCCCGCGGCGCAACCACAGGAAGAACTCCACGTTGCCCGACGGACCGGGCAGCGGACTGACGGTCACCCGGTGCGCCCCCCAGCCCCGTCCGGCCGCCGCGTCGGCCACGGTCGCGACCGCCTCGACCCAGAGCTCGGGGTCGCGCACCACACCGCCCTTGCCGACCCGGTCCTTGCCGACCTCGAACTGCGGCTTCACCATCAGCGCGAGGTCCCCGTCGGGGGCGGTCACCCCCAGCAGGGCGTCGAGCACGAGCGTCAGCGAGATGAAGGAGAGGTCGCCCACCACGAGGTCGACCGGATCACCGACCGCTTCCGGGGCGAGGTCGCGGATGTTGGTGCGGTCACGCACCACGACCCGGTCGTCGCTCTGCAGCGACCAGGCGAGCTGGCCGTAGCCGACGTCGACCGCCACCACCTCGCGCGCGCCCGCCCGCAGCAGCACGTCGGTGAACCCCCCGGTCGAGGCCCCGGCGTCCAGGCAGCGGCGACCGGTGACCACCAGCCCGTCCGCGCCGAAGACAGCCAGCGCCCCGGCCAGCTTGTGCCCGCCGCGCGAGACGTAGTCGGGGCGGTCCGGATCATCGCTCACCACGATCGCCGCGTCGGTGGTGACACCGGTGGCGGCCTTGGTGGCCCGACCACCGGAGACGGTCACCCGTCCGGCGGCGATGAGCTCGCTGGCGTGCTCGCGGGAGCGGGCCAGGCGGCGGCGTACGAGCTCCGCGTCCAGCCGGAGCCGGCGTGGTGGCACGGCAGGTCCCGGATCAGGAGCCGCCGTCGAGCGCGCGGCGCAGCTGCTCGTGCGCCCGCTCGAAGACCGCGGGGTGCTCGGCGACCTCGGTGGCGTCGAGGCCCTCCAGGGAGGTCAGGACGGCGTCGACCTGTGCCACGCCGGTGCGCACGGGCTCGACCTCGAGGACGTCGGGATCCGGTTCTGGCGCCGCGTCGGTCATGGCCGCAGGCTACCGCTCCACGGGAGCGGACGGTGGGGTCGCGCCCGCCGTGTCGACCACGACTCCGGTGCTGTCGAGGTGGTCCCAGGCCGCCACCGCCACCGCACGCCACCAGTCGGCGACGTCACCGTCCCCGCTCGTCCGGAGCGTGCCGGCGGCGGCCGAGGCCGTCCAGCCACCCAGCTGCCATCCCCCGCCCGTCCGCTGCGGCTCGGGGTGGGCGGTGAAGAGCCCCTCGAGGTCGGGAGAGAGGTACGTCGGCCGCTCCTCGGGCCGCGCCGCTACCAGCTCCTCCAGCCGGGTCACCCCGGTCAGCACCAGCAAGGTGTCGACCCCGGCGTTGTGGCCACCCTCGATGTCGGTGTCGAGCCGGTCGCCCACCATCAGCGGCCGCTCGCCGCCGACCCGGCGCACGGTCTCGTCGAGCAATGGACGCTCCGGCTTCCCCGCCACCGTCGGGGTCGCGCCGGAGAAGTCCGCGAGCATCCGCACCATCACCCCGTGGCCGGGAGCGATGCCGTCCGGGGTCGGGAGCGAGAGGTCGGTGTTGCTCGCGACCCAGGGCAAACCTCCCCGCAACCGCACCGCCGCCTGCATCACCGTGCGCCAGGCGACGTCCGGCGCATAGCCGCTGACCATCGCCACCGCCTCCTCGTCCCCCACCGCGGCCGGCTCGAGCCCGACCTCCGTCAACGCGGCCTCGAGCCCGGCGGTGCCGAGGACGGCGACACGTGCCCCGGCACCGAAGCGGTCCAGCAGCACCCTTGCGGCTGCCTGGGCGGACGTCACCACGTCGCTCGGCTCGGCGGGGACCCCGAGTCCGCTCAGCTTGCGGGCCACGGCCTCGGGAGGACGCGAGGCGTTGTTCGTCACGAAGGCGACGTGGAGCCCTGACGCACGCACCCGGGCCAGCCGTCCGGCGGCGCCGGGCACGGGGTCGTCGCCGACGTAGACGACCCCGTCGAGGTCGAACATCGCCAGGTCGTAGACGTCCACGAGTGGCCGGTCCTGCGCTGCGAGCACGCTCGCACCTCCCCATCAGGTCGCTGGCTCGGCACCCTACGATGACCGGATGCACGCAGGCGCCGCGGGTTCCCCGCCCACCGCGACCGCGGCCGCCGGGCCGTTCCGGCTCCAGCCCTTCCCCGGCTTGTCCCTCTCGTCCCACCGGGTCGGCGATCCCGCGTCCGCACGGGCCTTCGCCCGGCCCTACCGCCAGGTCTCCTCCCGACTGCGCCGCTGGGAGCGCGAGGGCCACATCACGCGCGACCGCGAACCGGCGCTGTACCTCCACGAGTACACCTCCGGCGGTCTCACCGTGCGCGGCCTCGTGGGCGCGCTCGACGTCTCGCGACGGGCCACCACCCCCCAGGAACGGGTGCTGCTGCCCCACGAGGGCGTCCACGAGGCGCAGACCGCCGAGCTCGCGCGCCGGATGGCGGAGATGGAGCTCAACCCGGCGCCGATCCTGCTGGTCCACCGCGGACCGGCCCGCGTGCGGGCGCTCGTCCACGAGGTCATGGCGCGCACCCCCGACCGGGACTTCGTGGACCGGGCCGAGCGCCACAACCGGCTCTGGGCGATCCGGGACGCGCCGGTGCTGGCCGAGCTGGGTGAGCACCTCGCTGCCTCCCGCCCCCTGGTCGCTGACGGGCACCACCGCTACGCCGCCTACCTCCGGTTGCAGGAGCAGCGCCCCGGGACCAGTGCCGACGCGGGCCTGGCGATGCTCGTCGACCAGGACGACACCCCCCTCTTCCTCGGGGCCATCCACCGCACCCTGTCCGCAACCAGCCTCGACGACCTCCGCGCCGCGGCACTGGCCGCCGGGATCGGGGACTGCTCGACCGTCGACGAGCACACCGCGTTGGCGACCCTGGGGCCGAACCGGCTCGTGGTCACCGACGGGACGGACTGGGGAACCCTCGAGCTGCACCTCGCGGGGGACCGCGCCGCGGTGCAGGTCCTGCACGAGGACCTGCTCCCCCGCCTGGGGGCCGCTCCCTCGCGCACGATCGCCTACCACCACTCGGTCGAGGACACCCTCGACCGGTTGCGCCAGCGTGGAAGGCTCGCCGTGCTGATGCCGGCGCCCGACTTCGACCTCGTGGACCGGATCGTCTCGACACACCGACTGCTGCCGGAGAAGGCGACGTCCTTCCAACCCAAGCCCAGCATCGGGGTCCTCATGCGGTCGCTGCGCGACGGATGATCCGGGCTCTCTCGGCCTCGACCTCCACCCGCGACACCGTGCCACTGCCGGTCCGGTAGAAGCGGCGCCGCAGCGCACCGCTGAGCTCCACCTCGTCGCCGTCCCGCCACGTCGCGACGCTCCGGCGCACCCGCCCCGACCAGGCGACGCACTCGAGCGCGTCGACGCTCTGGCGTCCTCGCGGTGCCGCCCGGGGCACCACGACCCGGAAGGACCACAGCCGGTCCCCGCTGGGGAGGACCTTCTCCTCCGGGTCACCGGACACCCGGCCCACCAGGCGCACCTCGTTGCCGCCCGGACTCTCGTCTTCCTTGTCGGTCATCTCATCACCTCGCTCAGAGCATGACGGCAGACACCGACGACGACGGTCCAGACCAGCGGCCTCTGTGGAGGAAGCCGCGGAACGACCCCCTGTGGACGGTGGCCGGTTCGAGAAGGCCGGAAATGCAATCGAGGGCCACCCTGACGGGTGGCCCTCGATCGAAAAGGATGTTCGGCGGCGTCCTACTCTCCCACAGCCTCTCGGGTGCAGTACCATCGGCGCTGAACGGCTTAACTTCCGGGTTCGGTATGGGACCGGGTGTTTCCCGTTCGCTATGGCCGCCGTAACTCTGTCAACCACACATTCCCTTGTCGACCAGAACACGTGGGTTCCGGGTGGGTTTGTTGGTTGGGATCTGTCTAGTGGACGCGGGCAATTCTCTGCTTCGTGTGCTTGTCACCATCACCACGCACACCGTGTCCCATCTCGGGTGTCGGTGTGTTGTGGTGTGGGTGGGGCAAGCCCTCGGCCTATTAGTACCGGTCGGCTGGGCATTGCTGCTGTACACCTCCGGCCTATCAACCCACTGTTCTGGTGGGGGCCTTACCCCCTCAAGGGGGTGGGAAACCTCATCTTGAAACGTGCTTCCCGCTTAGATGCATTCAGCGGTTATCACTTCCGAACGTAGCTAACCAGCAGTGCCCCTGGCGGGACAACTGGCACACCAGAGGTTCGTCCATCCCGGTCCTCTCGTACTAGGGACAGCCTTTCTCAAGTTTCCTACGCGCGCGGCGGATAGGGACCGAACTGTCTCACGACGTTCTAAACCCAGCTCGCGTGCCGCTTTAATGGGCGAACAGCCCAACCCTTGGGACCTACTCCAGCCCCAGGATGCGACGAGCCGACATCGAGGTGCCAAACCATCCCGTCGATATGGACTCTTGGGGAAGATCAGCCTGTTATCCCCGGGGTACCTTTTATCCGTTGAGCGACGCCGCTTCCACATGCTGGCGCCGGATCACTAGTTCCGACTTTCGTCCCTGCTCGACATGTCTGTCTCACAGTCAAGCTCCCTTGTGCACTTACACTCGCCACCTGATTGCCAACCAGGCTGAGGGAACCTTTGAGCGCCTCCGTTACTCTTTAGGAGGCAACCGCCCCAGTTAAACTACCCATCAGGCACTGTCCCTGATCCGGATTACGGACCTAGGTTAGACATCTAGTACGACCAGAGTGGTATTTCAACGTTGACTCCACACCCACTGGCGTGAATGCTTCACAGTCTCCCACCTATCCTACACAAGCCGAACCAAACACCAATACCAAACTATAGTAAAGGTCCCGGGGTCTTTCCGTCCTGCCGCGCGTAACGAGCATCTTTACTCGTAGTGCAATTTCGCCGAGTCCATGGTTGAGACAGCGCCCAAGTCGTTACTCCATTCGTGCAGGTCGGAACTTACCCGACAAGGAATTTCGCTACCTTAGGATGGTTATAGTTACCACCGCCGTTTACTGGGGCTTAAATTCTCAGCTTCGATCTCACGATCTAACCGGTCCTCTTAACCTTCCAGCACCGGGCAGGAGTCAGTCCGTATACATCGTCTTACAACTTCGCACGGACCTGTGTTTTTAGTAAACAGTCGCTTGGGCCTGGTCTCTGCGACCCTTCACGCTTCACCAGCAAGTGGCTACACGATCCGGGCCCTCCTTCTCCCGAAGTTACGGAGGTATTTTGCCGAGTTCCTTAACCATGGTTCTCTCGATCGCCTTGGTATTCTCTACCTGATCACCTGAGTCGGTTTGGGGTACGGGCGGCGCATAGCTCGCTAGAGGTTTTTCTCGACAGCATAGGATCACCCACTTCACCAAGTGGCTCCCCATCACATCTCAGACTCCACATCGAAGTGAGAGACCCGGATTTGCCTAGGTCTCGTCCTACATGCTTGGCCACGGACAACCATCGCCGTGGTTGGGCTACCTTCCTGCGTCACCCCATCGCTTGACTACTACCGGATCGGATCCCACGCTCCGCCACAGGCCCACACCCCCGAAGGGGATAGGTACCCGTGGTTTCGGGTGGTTAGCATCACCGGGCTCGTCATGGGCGCTACATTGCCGGTACGGGAATATCAACCCGTTGTCCATCGACTACGCCTGTCGGCCTCGCCTTAGGTCCCGACTTACCCAGGGCAGATTAGCTTGACCCTGGAACCCTTGATCATTCGGCGCACGGGTTTCTCACCCGTGATTCGCTACTCATGCCTGCATTCTCACTCGTGTCGCATCCACCACTGGATCACTCCGCAGCTTCACGCGCGACACGACGCTCCCCTACCCATCCACACACCTGAACACCGATCAAGCCGATGCTGGGTTTAACATGCGAATGCCATAGCTTCGGCGGATGACTTGAGCCCCGCTACATTGTCGGCGCGGAATCACTTGACCAGTGAGCTATTACGCACTCTTTCAAGGGTGGCTGCTTCCAAGCCAACCTCCTGGTTGTCACTGCGACTCCACATCCTTTTCCACTTAGTCACCGCTTAGGGGCCTTAGCTGATGGTCTGGGCTGTTTCCCTCTCGACGACGGAGCTTATCCCCCGCCGTCTCACTGCTGCGCTCTCACTTACCGGCATTCGGAGTTTGGCTAACGTCAGTAACCTGGTCGGGCCCATCGGCTATCCAGTGCTCTACCTCCGGCAAGAAACACGCAACGCTGCACCTAAATGCATTTCGGGGAGAACCAGCTATCACGAAGTTTGATTGGCCTTTCACCCCTATCCACAGGTCATCCCCTCAGTTTTCAACCTAAGTGGGTTCGGTCCTCCACGTCGTCTTACCGACGCTTCAACCTGCCCATGGATAGATCACTTCGCTTCGGGTCTTGAGCGTGCTACTAAAGCGCCCTATTCAGACTCGCTTTCGCTACGGCTACCCCACACGGGTTAACCTCGCAACACACCGCAAACTCGCAGGCTCATTCTTCAAAAGGCACGCCATCACCCGTCCACCCACAAGGGATGATCCAGGCTCTGACGGATTGTAGGCACACGGTTTCAGGTACTATTTCACTCCCCGCCAGGGGTACTTTTCACCTTTCCCTCACGGTACTTGTCCGCTATCGGTCATCGAGGAGTATTTAGGCTTAACGGGTGGTCCCGCCAGATTCACACGGAATTTCAGGGGTTCCGTGTTACTTGGGAAAACACTCCAGAGCCTCATCCTTACACTTACGGGACTGTCACCCTCTACGGCGCCCCATTCCAAGGGACTTCAACTTCAGATGAGGTTTCTTACTCTGCACCAGGCCGGCAGACCTGATCGAATGCTCCCACAACCCCCCACACGCAACCCCTGCCGGGTATCACACGCATGAGGTTTAGCCTGATCCGATTTCGCTCGCCACTACTCTCGGAATCACTATTGTTTTCTCTTCCTATGGGTACTGAGATGTTTCACTTCCCCACGTTCCCTCCACACACCCTATTTGATTCAGATGCGGGTAACTGGACATGACTCCAGCTGGGTTTCCCCATTCGGACACCCCCGGATCACAGCTCGGTTGCCAACTCCCCAGGGCTTATCGCAGGCTCCTACGTCCTTCATCGGCTCTCGATGCCAAGGCATCCACCATGTGCCCTTCACAGCTTGCCACCACCAACACCACACCACACCACACCCCAATCACAGGCACAGCAAGCGCACCAACACCCACCCAACACACACCAACCACCCAAACTCAAAAAGTTCAGACAGCAGTGCAGCCCGGGCGGGCATACGGTCGTTGACGGCAGCACACTACAAAGATGCTCGCGTCCACTATCCAGATCTCAAACAACAACCCCACACCACCCACCCCACCCCCATACCAGGGACGACGCGGTGCAGCAGGGACACCCGCTCACACGGGCATTAGTGCTGAAGTACCAGCTCACGCTGATGCCTCAGAACCCCAACAGTGTGCCCCCACCCAACACCAGGACCCACCACATCCCCACACAGGAGAACACGACAAGACCCCAGCGCCCTACGGGCGGGGAAAGATAAGACGATGATTCCACTAGTGAACACCACCAAGACGCACAGACACACTCGGTCCGTACGGGGCGTGTGCTCCTTAGAAAGGAGGTGATCCAGCCGCACCTTCCGGTACGGCTACCTTGTTACGACTTCGTCCCAATCGCCAGCCCCACCTTCGACCACTCCCCCCGGTAAACCGGTTAGGCCATGGGCTTCGGGTGTTGCCGACTTTCGTGACGTGACGGGCGGTGTGTACAAGGCCCGGGAACGTATTCACCGCAGCGTTGCTGATCTGCGATTACTAGCGACTCCGACTTCATGGGGTCGAGTTGCAGACCCCAATCCGAACTGAGACCGGCTTTTAGGGATTCGCTCCCCCTCACGGGATCGCAGCCCTCTGTACCGGCCATTGTAGCATGCGTGAAGCCCTGGACATAAGGGGCATGATGACTTGACGTCATCCCCACCTTCCTCCGAGTTGACCCCGGCAGTCTCCCATGAGTCCCCACCACCCCGAAGGGCGTGCTGGCAACATAGGACGAGGGTTGCGCTCGTTGCGGGACTTAACCCAACATCTCACGACACGAGCTGACGACAGCCATGCACCACCTGTACACCGACAAAAAGGGGCCACATCTCTGCAGCTTTCCGGTGTATGTCAAACCCAGGTAAGGTTCTTCGCGTTGCATCGAATTAATCCGCATGCTCCGCCGCTTGTGCGGGCCCCCGTCAATTCCTTTGAGTTTTAGCCTTGCGGCCGTACTCCCCAGGCGGGGCGCTTAATGCGTTAGCTACGGCACGGAACCCGTGGAATGGATCCCACACCTAGCGCCCAACGTTTACGGTGTGGACTACCAGGGTATCTAATCCTGTTCGCTCCCCACACTTTCGCTCCTCAGCGTCAGGTAATGCCCAGAGAACCGCCTTCGCCACCGGTGTTCCTCCTGATATCTGCGCATTTCACCGCTACACCAGGAATTCCGTTCTCCCCTGCATACCTCCAGTCTGCCCGTATCGGAAGCAAGCACCGAGTTAAGCCCGGTGTTTTCACTCCCGACGCGACAAACCGCCTACGAGCCCTTTACGCCCAATAATTCCGGACAACGCTCGGACCCTACGTATTACCGCGGCTGCTGGCACGTAGTTGGCCGGTCCTTCTTCTGCACCTACCGTCACTCACCATACGGATCGCTTCGTCGGTGCTGAAAGAGGTTTACAACCCGAAGGCCGTCATCCCTCACGCGGCGTTGCTGGATCAGGCTTCCGCCCATTGTCCAATATTCCCCACTGCTGCCTCCCGTAGGAGTCTGGGCCGTGTCTCAGTCCCAGTGTGGCCGGTCACCCTCTCAGGCCGGCTACCCGTCGAAGCCTTGGTAGGCCATTACCCCACCAACAAGCTGATAGGCCGCGAGCACATCCCCCACCCAAAAAAGTTTCCACCAACACCATGCGGCATCCGGTCGTATCCGGTATTAATCCCCCTTTCGGAGGGCTATCCCAGAGTGAAGGGCAGATTACTCACGTGTTACTCACCCGTTCGCCGCTCGAGTACCCCGAAGGGCCTTTCCGCTCGACTTGCATGTGTTAAGCACGCCGCCAGCGTTCGTCCTGAGCCAGGATCAAACTCTCCGTAGAAAAACTATGAAAAGCAATAAACCTGACCAAACAAACCCTGACAAAAAATTGCCAGAATCAAATCCAATCAAACCCACAACAACACCCCACGCAAAACGCGAGACATCATCAACGAGTCCATACAAACTAATTCATCGACTATCACACACTGTTGAGTTCTCAAACATCAGACGCACACCCAGCGAAGGCCCTCTCGGACCCGCTTCGGGGCAACCTGCAGAAACTTACCGGTCTGTGTCACCCGAGTCAACTCGGGGGCCGGAGCCTCTGGCTGCTGCGCACGCACGTCCCGGACATCTGGCCTCACGGCCCGCTTCCGGGAGTCGCTTGCGCAACGAGTGGAACGTTAGCAGTGCGTTCTGGACGCTCACAAGTCGGGGTCGCGACGAGGGCGCAGCGCGGCGGCCGGCCGGTAGTCGGAGACGGTCCGCTCCCCCGTCAGCCAGAACCGCCACGGTCGCTCCGGGGCGGCGCGCAGGCCCACCCGCGGCCCGCTGGTCCAGCCGTCGTCGGGCACCACGTGGCTCGGCGGCTGCAGCTCGAGGGGTGCCCGGGACAGGTCAGCGCCGTCCTGCTCGCGGCTGAGGTCCAGCGCACGACAGAGCCGAGCGGGTCCCCGGGCCAGGTCACGGTCCCGAGCGCCGGGCCGACGACTGCGGGCCAGGTCGAGGCCGTCGACGATCTCTCCCGCGCGCAGCAGGACGGCGCCCGCGCTCCCCTCGGGCCCGGTGACGACGTTGCAGCAGTGGTGCATGCCGTAGGTGAAGTAGACGTACAGGTGTCCCGGCGGGCCGAACATGACGGCCGTCCGACCGGTCCGGCCCCGGTAGGCGTGGGACCCGGGGTCGTCGGCGCCGGCGTACGCCTCGACCTCGGTGATCCGCACGGCCACGTCGCCGTGGCGCAGCACCGCACCCAGCAGCCGGGGCGCGACCTCGAGGGCCGACCCCGACAGCAGGGAGGTCAGCTCAGGCGTCGGCACCGCGGTGCACGACCAGTCGGGACTGCACCTCGGCGAGCTGCTCGCGCACCCGCTCGGGGGCGGTGCCACCGCGCCCGGTGCGACTGGCCACCGAGCCCTCCACGGTCAGCACCTCGCGCACGGCCGGGGTCAGGTCCGCGGAGATCGCGGCGAGCTGCTCGTCGCTGAGGTCGGCCAGGTCGCAGCCGAGCTCCTCGCACTGACGCACGCACGCGCCGGCGAGCTCGTGCGCCACCCGGAACGGGACACCCTGGCGGACCAGCCACTCGGCGACGTCGGTCGCCAGCGAGAACCCCTGGGGTGCGAGCTCGGCCATCCGGCCGGTGTTGAAGACGAGGGTGGCGACCATGCCGGTGACGGCGGGGAGCAGCACCTCGAGGGTGTCGACCGAGTCGAAGACCGGCTCCTTGTCCTCCTGCAGGTCACGGTTGTAGGCCAGCGGCAGCGCCTTGAGGGTCGCCAGCAGGCCGGTCAGGTTGCCGATGAGGCGGCCTGCCTTGCCGCGGGCGAGCTCGGCGATGTCGGGGTTCTTCTTCTGCGGCATGATGCTCGAGCCCGTCGACCAGGAGTCGTGCAGCACCACGAAGTCGAACTCGCGGGTCGACCAGAGGATGACGTCCTCGGCCAGCCGGCTGACGTCCACGCCGATCTGCGCGGTGACGAAGGCGAGCTCGGCGACGAAGTCACGCGCGGCGGTGCCGTCGATGGAGTTGGCCGCCGACCCGTCGAAGCCCGAGCTCGCTCGCGACCAGCTGGGGATCGAGACCCAGGCTGGAGCCGGCGAGCGCGCCCGAGCCGTACGGCGACTCGGCGGCGGTGCGCCGTCGCCAGTCCTCGAGCCGGTCCACGTCACGCAGCAACGGCCAGGCGTGGGCGAGCAGGTGGTGCGACAGCAGCACCGGCTGGGCGTGCTGCAGGTGCGTCCGTCCCGGCATGATCACGTCGAGATGACCTCGCGCCTGCTCGGCCAGCGCCTCGACCAGGTCCAGCACCATCCGCTGCAGGACCACGGAGTGGTCCAGCAGGAACGACCGGAACAGGGTCGCGATCTGGTCGTTGCGGCTCCGCCCGGCACGGATCCTGCCTCCGATGTCGGCGCCGACCTCGTCGAGCAGCATCCGCTCGAGAGCGCCGTGCACGTCCTCGTCGGAGGGCGAGGGGCGCAGCTCGCCCGCGGCGTACTGCTGTGCCAGCAGGGTGAGGCCCCGGTGGATCTCGGCCTCCTCGGCCTCAGTGAGGTAGCCGGCCACGCCGAGCGCCTTGGCGTGGGCGTGACTGCCCGCGATGTCGTACGGCGCCAGGCGCCAGTCGAAGTGCGTCGAGCGGGAGAGCGCCTCGAGCTCGGGTGACGGCCCCCCGGCGAACCGGGCGCCCCACAGCCGCCCCTCGCCGGTCGTCGGTGCGTCCTGATCAGCTGGGTCGGTCACCGCGCCAGTGTCTCAGTCGAGCGCCCGACCGACGGCGCGGGCCCGGATGTCGGGAGCAGCGAGCCGGGTGCCGTTGGCGTCCTGGTCGTCGCCCGCGCGCTGGGACTCGCGCTCGGCCTCCACCCGGGAGCGGTACGCCGCGAGCTCGTCGGAGGCCCGGGCGTCGTCCCAGCCCAGCAGCGGACCCACCACGGCGGCCACCGACTCCGCGGCGGCCAGTCCGCGGTCCGGCGTCTCGATCGAGATCCGGGTACGCCGGGCGAGCAGGTCGTCGAGGTGCAGCGCCGCCTCGTCGGTGACGCCGTAGACCAGCTCGACGAGCAGGTAGCCCTCGGCGCCGGCCACCGGCTCCAGCAGCGAGCGGTCCTCGCGCCCGAGCTCGAGCAGGTCCACGACCAGCGACCCGTAGCGGTCGAGGAGCTTCTCGATCCGCCAGGCCGGGAGGTCGTGACGCGGCGGCCAGCTTGTCGACCTGGTTCATCAGCGCGTGGTAGCCCTCGGCACCCAGCAGCGGGATCTGCGCGGTGACGCTGTCGGGCACGCCGGCCCCGAGGTCGGCACGGGCGGCGTCGACCGCGTCCGCGGCCATGACCCGGTAGGTCGTGTACTTCCCGCCGGCGATGGAGATCAGGCCCGGCTGCGGCCGGGCGACCGCGTGCTCGCGTGACAGCTGCGACGTCGAGTCGTTCTCGCCGGACAGCAGCGGACGCAGCCCGGCGTACACCCCCTCGATGTCGTCGTGGGTCAGCGGCGTCGCGAGCACGGAGTTGACGTGGTCGAGGATGTAGTCGATGTCGGTGCGGCTCGCCGCCGGGTGGGCCTTGTCGAGGTCCCAGTCGGTGTCGGTCGTCCCGAGGACCCAGTGGGTGCCCCACGGGATGACGAACAGCACCGACTTCTCGGTGCGCAGGATCAGCCCGGTCTCGGAGTTGATGCGGTCGCGCGGCACCACGATGTGCACGCCCTTGGAGGCGCGCACGTGGAAACGGCCCCGGCCGCCGGCCATCGTCTGGACCTCGTCGGTCCACACCCCGGTGGCGTTGATGACGACGCGGGCCCGGACGTCGAGCAGGTCACCGGTCTCGACGTCCTCGACCGTGGCGCCGACGACGCGGTCGCCCTCCTTGAGCAGCCCCTCGACCTGGGCCGAGCTGAGGACCGTTGCGCCGTAGGACGCGGCGGTCCGGGCAACGGTGAGCGTGTGGCGCGCGTCGTCGGCCTGGGCGTCGTAGTAGAGCAGCGCGCCGGTCAGGGCGTCGTTGCGCAGCGCGGGGACCATCTGCAGGGCCTTGCTCCGCGAGAGCTGGCGGTGACGCGGCACCGTGCGGGCGCCGCCCATCGAGTCGTAGAGCGTCAGGCCCGCGGTGACGTAGGGGCGCTCCCAGAAGCGGTGCTTGAGCGGGTAGAGGAACGAGACCGGCTTCACCAGGTGGGGCGCGATCCGGGTCAGCATCAGCTCACGCTCGCGCAGTGCCTCGCGGACCAGGGTGAAGTTCAGCTGCTCGAGGTAGCGCAGGCCACCGTGGAAGAGCTTGGAGGACCGCGACGAGGTGCCGGACGCGAAGTCGCGCTGCTCCACGAGAGCGACGGACAGGCCGCGGGTGGCGGCGTCCAGGGCCACCCCGGCGCCGGTCACGCCACCCCCGACCACCAGCACGTCGAAGGTGTCGTTGCGCAAGGACTCCCAGGCTCGTGCACGATAGGTCCCGTCGAGTGTGCTCGGCGTCGGCATCGTCTCCCTCTCCGGCAGTCGGTACGTCGTCCCGCGTGACCACTGTAGGTCTCTCCCCCGCCCCGGTCACGGGCAGTGTCTGCGGGCTCGTGCGCCGGGAGGCTTGGCAAGCGACCCGGTCATCCCTAGTGTCAGGCGGACTGCGTGACGCCCGTCACGACCGTCAGCCCGCGCTCCGTTCTCGTGGAGGGAATCCCGACGTGCTCACCGACATCTTCCTGCCGGAGGTGATGGGCACCGCCACCCTGCTGCTGCTGGGTTGTGGTGTGGTCGCCAACGCGTTGCTGCCCAAGACCGGCGGCAACGGTGGCGGCTACCTCATGATCAACTTCGGCTGGGGCCTCGCGGTCTTCGCCGGCGTCTTCGTCGCCGTCGAGTCCGGGGCGCACATCAACCCTGCGGTGACGCTGGGGCTGTGGGCCTCCGGTGCCGATCTGTCGCTCGGCCAGATCGTCGTGTACATCGCCGGCCAGATGGTCGGCGCGTTCCTCGGTGCGGTGCTGTGCTGGCTGGCCTACAAGGAGCACTTCGCCGATCCCGAGGCCGGGTCGAACGAGAAGCTCGCAGTGTTCAGCACGATGCCTGCCATCCGTAGCCTCGGCTGGAACCTGGTCACGGAGATCATCGGCACCTTCGTCCTCGTCTTCGTGATCATCTCCTTCGGCAAGACGCCCAGCCAGCTCGGACCGCTCGCCGTCGCGTTGCTCGTCGTCGGCATCGGCGCCAGCCTCGGCGGACCGACCGGCTACGCCATCAACCCCGCCCGTGACCTCGGCCCGCGCATCGCCCACGCCCTGCTGCCCATCCCGGGCAAGGGCTCCAGCGGCTGGTGGTACGCCTGGGTCCCCGTCCTCGGCCCGATCATCGGTGGCGTCGCGGGTGGTCTCGCCGCCAACGCCATCGGCTACGTCTGACCCGACCAGCTCACCCGACCAGCCACTCATCCAGGAGACCCGCATGGCAGACAGCACCTACGTCCTCGCGATCGACCAGGGCACCACCTCCACCCGCGCGATGGTCTTCGACCACAGCGGCTCGGTGGTCTCCTCCGACCAGGTGGAGCACGAGCAGATCTTCCCGAAGGCCGGCTGGGTCGAGCACGACGGCACCGAGATCTGGGACAACACCCGCAAGGTCATCGGCGGCGCCCTGTCCAAGGCCAACCTCAACAGCGACCACATCGCCGCCGTCGGCATCACCAACCAGCGGGAGACCGCGATCGTCTGGGACAAGAAGACGGGCAAGCCCGTCTACAACGCGATCGTCTGGCAGGACACGCGCACCCAGAAGATCGTCGACGAGCTCGCGGGCGACGTGGGCGTCGATCGCTACAAGGAGACGTGCGGGCTGCCGCTGGCGACGTACTTCTCCGGCCCGAAGGTGCGCTGGATCCTCGACAACGTCGACGGGGCGCGCGAGAAGGCGGAGTCCGGCGACCTGCTCTTCGGCAACACCGACACCTGGGTGCTCTGGAACCTCACCGGCGGCGCCGACAACGACGGCGTCCACGTCACCGACGTCACCAACGCCAGCCGCACCATGCTGATGGACCTGTCCACCCTGACCTGGGACGAGAGCATCGCCTCCGACATGGGCATCCCGGTCTCGATGCTGCCCGAGATCAAGTCCTCCTCCGAGGTCTACGGCCACTGCCACCCCGGGATCCTCAAGGGGACGCCGGTCGCCGGCATCCTCGGCGACCAGCAGGCCGCCACCTTCGGGCAGGCGTGCCTGGAGAAGGGCATGGCCAAGAACACCTACGGCACCGGCAACTTCATGCTGCTCAACACCGGCACCGAGCAGGTCCCGAGCGAGAACGGCCTGCTGACGACGATCTGCTACAAGATCGGCGAGGAGGAGACCGTCTACGCGCTCGAGGGATCGATCGCCGTCACCGGCTCGCTCGTCCAGTGGGTGCGCGACAACCTCGGCCTGATCAAGGACGCCCCGGAGATCGAGACCCTCGCCGCGAGCGTCGACGACAACGGCGGTGCCTACTTCGTGCCGGCGTTCTCGGGACTGTTCGCCCCGCACTGGCGTCCCGACGCCCGCGGCGCCCTCGTCGGCCTGACCCGCTACGTCAACAAGGGCCACATCGCCCGCGCGGTGCTGGAGGCGACGGCCTTCCAGACCCGCGAGGTGCTCGACGCGATGAACGCCGACTCCGGCGTCCCGCTCGAGGAGCTCAAGGTCGACGGCGGCATGGTCGTCAACGAGACGCTGATGCAGTTCCAGGCCGACATCCTCGGCGTCGACGTGGTCCGGCCCAAGGTCGCGGAGACGACCGCGCTCGGCGCGGCGTACGCCGCCGGGCTGGCCGTCGGCTTCTGGAGCAGCACCGACGAGATCACCGAGAACTGGGGCGAGGACAAGCGCTGGACCCCGCAGATGGAGGACTCCGAGCGCGAGCGCCTGTACCGGAACTGGAAGAAGGCGGTCACCAAGACCCTCGACTGGGTCGACGACGACGTGGAGTGAGGGCACAGCGACCGAGCGAGGAACGAGCTCGGTCGCGTGGTGCCCCAGGTCGAGCTCGCCCCGCGCGGGAGCGCAGCGAGCGCGCGACGGGCGTGTCGAGACCCGGTGAGCCGGGGCACCTTCCTAGTTCCAGGCGTGTGCCCCGGCTCCGCTGGTTTCGAGGCTCGGGCCCGGGGGCCCTCGCACCTCAATTACCTGTGAGGGCCGCACCTCTACCACCCGTCAGTCGGTGCCGTACTCCATCGCCGCGTGGTCGAGGGCGCTGTCGCTGTCGTCTCCGGCGGCCTCGGGGTTGCGGGTGATCCGGTCGTAGCCGCCCGGCTCGAGGGAGCCGTACAGCGTGCCGTTCTCGACCAGCACCTGGCCCTGGTCGAGCGGCTGGCCGGCGTACATCTCCAGCTTGGCCCGGGAGTCGGCGATGTCGAGGTTGCGCATCGTGAGCTGGCCGATCCGGTCCAGCGGGCCGAAGGCGGCGTTGTCGGTGCGCTCCATCGACAGCTTGTCCGGGTGGTAGGAGAAGTCGGGACCGGTCGTGGAGAGCACGGTGTAGTCCTCACCGCGGCGCAGCCGCAGCGTCACCTCGCCGGTGATCAGCGAGGCGATCCAGCGCAGGATCGCCTCCCGCAGCATCAGCGCCTGCGGGTCCAGCCAGCGGCCCTCGTAGAGCAGCCGGCCCAGGCGACGGCCGTCGGCGTGGTACTGGGCGATGGTGTCCTCGTTGTGCACGGCGTTGAGGAGCCGCTCGTACGCCGCCCACAGCAGCGCCATGCCCGGCGCCTCGTAGATGCCACGCGACTTGGCCTCGATGATCCGGTTCTCGATCTGGTCGCTCATGCCCAGGCCGTGGCGCCCGCCGATGGCGTTCGCCTCCAGCACCAGGGCGACCGGGTCGTCGAAGGTGACGCCGTTGACGGCCACCGGACGACCCTCGTGGAACCGGACCGTGACGTCCTCGGTCTCGATCGCCACCGCGGGGTCCCAGAACTTCACGCCCATGATCGGCTCCACCGTCTCGAGCGAGACGTCGAGGTGCTCGAGCATCTTGGCCTCGTGGGTGGCGCCCCAGATGTTGGCGTCGGTGGAGTACGCCTTCTCCTTGCTGTCGCGGTAGGGCAGGTCGTGCTCGGTGAGCCACTGGCTCATCTCGTCGCGGCCGCCGAGCTCGTGGACGAAGTCGGCGTCGAGCCAGGGCTTGTAGATCCGGAGCTCGGGGTTGGCCATCAGGCCGTAGCGGTAGAACCGCTCGATGTCGTTGCCCTTGAAGGTCGAGCCGTCCCCCCAGATGTCGACGCCGTCCTCGTGCATCGCGCGGACCAGCATGGTGCCGGTGACCGCACGACCCAGCGGCGTGGTGTTGAAGTAGGCGCGCCCTCCCGAGCGGATGTGGAAGGCGCCGCACGCCATGGCGGCCAGGCCTTCCTCGACCAGCTGCCGACGGCAGTCGACGGCCCGGGCGAGCTCGGCGCCGTAGAGCAGCGCGCGGTCGGGCACGCTGTCGATGTCGGGCTCGTCGTACTGCCCGATGTCGGCGGTGTAGGTGCACGGGATGGCGCCCTTGTCGCGCATCCAGGCGACGGCGACAGAGGTGTCGAGGCCGCCGGAGAAGGCGATGCCGACGCGTTCGCCGGCGGGCAGGGAGACGAGGACCTTGCTCACGTGGTGGTTCCTTCGCAGGGTGGGGATCAGGGGGTCAGCTGGAGGGGTGGGCGCCGGCGAGCGCCACGAATCGTCGGGCCAGGGCATCGCCGCCGCGCGGCTCGCGGCCGATGACCAGGACCGTGTCGTCGCCGGCGATGGTGCCGAGCACGTCGGGCAGCTCGGCCTTGTCGAAGGCGCTGGCGAGGTACTGCGCGGCTCCCGGCGGCGTGCGGAGCACGACGAGGTTGTCGTTGGCCTCGGCGCTCACCAGGAGCTCGCCGCAGAGCCGGGACAGGCGCTGGCCCGCCGCCGCGCTCTCGGCCGGAGCCGTGGGCCGGCGGTCGCCGCCCTCCCCCGGCAGTGCGTAGACGAGCGAGCCGGAGTGGCCACGCACCTTGACCGCGTCGAGCTCGACGAGGTCGCGGCTCAGGGTCGCCTGGGTGACGTGGAGGCCACTGGCGGCCAGCAGCTCGGCGAGCTCGGTCTGCGAGCGCACCTCGCGGTGCTGGACCAGCTCGACGATCCGCTGGTGGCGGGCGTTCTTGGTGGTGGGTCGCAGGGCGGTGCTGGTCCTGGGCTCGGTCACGAGGACTCCCCCAGCAACCAGGCCAGCACGGCCTTCTGGACGTGGCGGCGGTTCTCCGCCTCGTCCCAGACCACGCTGCGCGGTCCGTCGAGCACCTCGGCGTCCACCTCCGTGCCGCGGTAGGCCGGCAGGCAGTGCAGCAGGATCGCGTCGTCGCGGGCGTGGTCGAACAGCTCCGTGGTGACGGAGTACGGCGCGAAGGCGGCGAGCCGCTCGGCGGCCTCCTGCTCCTTGCCCATCGAGACCCAGGTGTCGGTGACCACGACGTCGGCGCCGGTCACGGTCGCCACCGGGTCGTGCCCCACGGCGACCGAGCCGCCGGTGGTCGCGGCGATCGCCGCGGCCCGCTCGACCATCGCGGCCTCCGGGACGTAGCCCTCGGGGCCGGCGACCGTGACGTGCATGCCCGCGGTCGCACCGGCGAGCAGCCAGGAGTTGCCCATGTTGCACGCGCCGTCGCCGACGAAGGCGACGCGCTGGCCGGCCAGCGTGCCGCGGTGCTCCTGCACGGTGAGCAGGTCGGCGAGCAGCTGGCAGGGGTGGAAGTCGTCGGTGAGAGCGTTGACGACCGGCACGCCGGCGTACTGCGCCATCTCCTCGATCCGGTCCTGGCCGTAGGTGCGCCACACGACGGCCGCCGCCTGCCGGCCGATGATGCGGGCGACGTCGGGGACCGACTCGCGGACGCCGATGCCGGCGAGGTTGCCGTCGACCAGCATCGGGTAGCCGCCGAGCTCGGCGATGCCGGCGCCGAAGGACGACTGCGTGCGCAGCGTCGGCTTGTCGAAGATCATCGCGACCGTCTGCGGGCCGGCCAGCGGCCGGTGGTCGTACGGCGCCTGCTTCATGGCGGCCGCGAGCGCGAGGACCTCGGCCTGCTCGGCCGGCGTGAGGTCGTCGTCGGCGAGGAAGTGGTGGGTCACGACGCGTCCCCGGGGTCGGTGACGATGGCGGCCCAGGCGGCGCCGAGGGCGGCGACGTCGGACTCGGTGACGGTCAGCGGCGGGGCGAAGCGCAGGCGCGCCGGGCCGGTGTTGTTGAGCAGGAAGCCGTGCTCCTGGGCCCGGGCGACGACGGCGGCGGCGGTCTCGTCGGCGAGCTGGGCGCCGAGCAGCAGGCCTTGCCCCTCGACGTCGGTCACGGGGCCGCCGAGGATCGCCTCGGTCAGCTGGGCGCCCCGGGCGACGACGGCCTCGAGCAGCCCCTCCTTCTCGATGGTGTCGAGGACGGCGAGCGCGGCCGCGCAGGCGACCGGGTTGCCCCCGAAGGTGGTGCCGTGGTTGCCCGGGCCCAGCAGCGTCGCGGCGTCGCCACGGGCGACCGTGGCGCCGATCGGGATGCCGCCGCCGAGGCCCTTGGCGAAGGTCACGACGTCGGCGCCGAGGGCGGGGTCGTGGGCCAGCCAGGAGCCGGTGCGCCCGATCCCGCTCTGCACCTCGTCCAGCCACAGCAGCGCGCCGTGCTCGCGCGTGATCGAGCGGGCCGCCCCGAGGTAGCCCTCGGGGGGTACGACGACGCCGGCCTCGCCCTGGATCGGCTCCAGCACGACGGCAGCGGTCTCGTCGGTCACGGCAGCGGCGAGCGCCTCGGCGTCGCCGTAGGGCACCCAGGTGACGTGGCCGGGCAGCGGCTCGAAGGGCTCGCGGTAGGCGGCCTTGTGGGTCAGCGCGAGCGCCCCCATGGTGCGGCCGTGGAACGCGCCCTCGGCCGCGACCAGGTGGGTGCGACCGGTGCGACGGGTCAGCTTGAGCGCGGCCTCGTTGGCCTCGGCGCCGGAGTTGGAGAAGAAGACCCGACCGCCGGTCGTGCCCGCCTCGACCAGCCCGAGCAGCCGCTCGGCGAGCTCGACCTGGGGCGGGGTCGCGAAGAAGTTCGACACGTGACCGAGGGTCGTGAGCTGGGTCGTGACGGCGTCGACGAGCGCGGGGTGGCCGTGGCCGAGCGCGTTGACGGCGATGCCGCCGAAGAAGTCGACGTACTCCCGGCCGGACTCGTCCCAGACGTGGGAGCCCTCGCCGCGGACCAGCGCGAGCCGCGGCGGGCCGAAGGTGTTCATCAGCGCCTCGGGGTAGCGCTGCTGCCAGGTCCTGCTGTCCGTCGCCGTCATCCGAGTGCCTTCCTGATCTTGGTCGTGACGCCGGGCAGCACCTGGGTGCCGATGCCCTCGTCGGTGAAGAGCTCGAGGAGCACGGAGTGGGGCTCGCGGCCGTCGACGACGGTGGCCTTGGCGACGCCGCCCTCGACCGCCTGCTGGCAGGCGGTCATCTTCGGGACCATGCCGCTGGCCAGGCTCGGCAGCAGCTCGGCGAGCGCCTCCGGGCTGATCTCCTGGATCACGTCGTCGGACTCGGGCCAGTCGCGGTAGAGCCCCTCGACGTCGGTGAGGACCAGCAGCTTCTCGGCGCCGAGCGCCACCGCCAGCGCGGCGGCGGCGGTGTCGGCGTTGACGTTGTGGACCAGGCCGTCGACGTCGGGCGCGACGCTGGAGATCACCGGGATCCGCCCCGCCTCGACGAGGTCCAGCACCGACTCGGGCCGCACCGAGGCGACCTCGCCGACCAGGCCGAGGTCGACCTCCTCGCCGTCGACGATGGTGTTGGTCGGCTTGGCGGTGAACAGCCCGGCGTCCTCGCCCGAGAGCCCGACGGCCAGCGGTCCGTGGTCGTTGATGAGGCCGACCAGCTCGCGCTGGACCTGGCCGACGAGCACCATCCGGACGACGTCCATGGCCTCGGGGGTGGTGACGCGCAGGCCCCCGCGGAACTCCGACTCGATGCCGAGCCGGTCGAGCATGGTCGAGATCTGCGGGCCGCCGCCGTGGACGACGACCGGCTTGAAGCCGGCGAAGCGCAGGAAGGCGATGTCCTCGGCGAACGCCGTCTTGAGGACGTCGTCGGTCATCGCGTTGCCGCCGTACTTCACCACCACGACCTTGCCGTGGTAGCGCTTCAGCCACGGCAGCGCGCCCGCGAGGGTGCGTGCCTTGGCGGCCGCGGTGTCGTGGTGGGGGCGGGTGCCGGGAGCGTCGTTCAGGGGTGCGTTCATGAGGAGTAGGCGCTGTTCTCGTGGACGTAGGCGTGGGTGAGGTCGTTGGTCCAGACCGTGGCGCGCGCGTCACCGGCCTTGAGGTCGATGGTCACGGTGACGTCGCGGGCGGTCAGGTCGACGGTCGCGGGATCGGCCGCCGGCGTGGACTTCCGGCAGACCCAGACGCCGTTCATGGCGACGTCGAGGTCGGCGGGGTCGAAGGCCGCGTCGGTGGTGCCGACGGAGGCCAGCACCCGGCCCCAGTTGGGGTCCTTGCCGAAGACGGCTGCCTTGACGAGGTTGCTGCGGGCGACGCTGCGTCCGACCGCGACCGCGTCGTCCTCGGTGGCGGCATTGAGCGTCGTGATCGCGATCTCGTGGTCGGCGCCCTCGGCATCGGCGAGCAGCTGCATCGCGAGGTCGGTGCAGGTGCGCGTGAGCGCGTCGGTGAGGTCCTCGAGCGTCGGGCGTGATGCCGCTGGCCCCGCTCGCCATCACCGTCACCGTGTCGTTGGTGGACATGCAGCCGTCGGAGTCGAGCCGGTCGAAGCTCACCCGGGTCGCCGCGCGCAGGGCGGTGTCGAGGTCGGCGGCCTCGACCACCGCGTCGGTGGTGAGGACGACGAGCATGGTGGCCAGCTGGGGAGCCAGCATCCCGGCGCCCTTGGCCATGCCACCGACGGTCCAGCCGGCACCCTCGACGACCGCCTGCTTGCTGACGGAGTCGGTGGTCATGATCGCCGCGGCCGCGTCGGCGCCGCCGTCCGGGTCGAGCGCGTCGTACGCCGCGGAGACGCCGGCCAGCACCTGCTCGCGGTCGTTCGCCAGCCCGATCAGTCCGGTCGAGCAGACGACGACGTCGATCGCGCCGATGTCGAGGTGGTCGGCGACCCGCTCGGCGACCGCGTGCGTGGTCTGAAACCCGTCGGGGCCGGTGTAGCAGTTGGCGCCGCCGGAGTTGAGCACGACCGCGCGGACGACGCCGTCCTGCACCGCCTGCTCGCTCCAGAGGACCGGGTTGGCCTTGCAGCGGTTGGCGGTGAAGACGCTGGCCGAGTCGTGGCGCGGACCGTCGTTGACCACCAGCGCGACGTCCTTGGCGCCGGTGGACTTGAGGCCGGCGGCGACACCGGCGGCGCGGAAGCCCTGGGGGGTGGTGATCACGGCGCGACTCCTACGGTGGTGAGGCCCAGGCCCTCGTCGAGGCCGAGCGCGAGGTTGAGGCACTGCACGGCCGCGCCGCCGGTGCCCTTGGCGAGGTTGTCGACGACGCCGACCGCGACCAGCCGACCGGCGGGCTCGTCGACGGTGACCTGGACGTGCACGGCGTTCGAGCCGAGCACCGACTGGGTCTGCGGCCACTGGCCGGGCGGCAGGACGTGCACGAACGGCTCGTCGGCGTACGCCGCGGAGTACGCCTCGTGCGCCTGCTCGGCGGTGAGCGGGCCGGCCAGCGGCGCCGAGCAGGTGGCCAGGATGCCGCGCGACATCGGCACCAGGGTCGGGGTGAAGCTGACCCGGAGGTCCGCGTCGGTGACGCGGCGGAGGTTCTGGATGATCTCGGGCGTGTGGCGGTGGACCCCGCCGACGCCGTAGGCGCTGGCGTTGCCCATCACCTCGCTGCCGAGCAGGTGCGGTCTTGGCGGCCTTGCCGGCGCCGCTGGTGCCGGAGGCGGCGACCACCACGACGTCGGGCTCGACCAGGCCGGCGGCGAGCGCAGGCACGAGGGTCAAGGTCGAGACGGTCGGGTAGCAGCCGGGTACCGCGATCCGGCTCGCCCCGCGCAGCCGGTCGCGCTGGCCGGGGAGCTCCGGGAGGCCGTAGGGCCAGGAACCGGCGTGGTCCCCGCCGTAGAACTGCTCCCACAGCGCGCCGTCCTCGAGCCGGAAGTCGGCTCCGCAGTCGATGACGACGGTGTCGTCACCGAGCTGGGCGGCGAGCGGGCCGGACTGCCCGTGCGGCAGCCCGAGCACCACGACGTCGTGACCCGAGAGGGTCTTCGGGCGTGGTCTCCTCGAGCACCCGGTCGGCCAGCGGCACCAGGTGGGGCTGCAGCGTCCCGAGCGGCTGCCCCGCGTTGGAGCCGCCGGTCAGGGCCCCGATCTCGGCGTCGGGGTGCGCGAGCAGCAGCCGCAGCACCTCTCCCCCGGCGTACCCACTGGCTCCGGCCACCGCCACCCTGAACGTCATGTGCATGACTATACAGATGCGGAATGTCATGCGCCAGCCGGGCCGGCGGTCAGGCGCGCTGCACGGCTCCGCACCGCTCGGCCGCCAGCGCCACCGCGGCCTCGCGGGCCGCGGACGACTCACCCTCGGCCAGGGTGCGGTCGGGAGCACGGAACCGCAGCGCGAAGGCGAGCGACTTCCGGCCCGCGCCGACCTGGTCGCCGGTGTAGACGTCGAACAGCCGGACCGACTCGAGCAGCGGGCCGGCGCCCTCGCGCAGCGCGGCCGCGACCTCGGCGACGGTCACCCCGGCGTCGACCACGAGCGCGACGTCCTCCTTGGCGACCGGGTAGTGCGAGAGCACCGGCGCGACGACCGAGTCCGGGGAGAGCGCGATGAGGGCGTCGAGGTCGACCTCGGCGGCCACGCTCCGCGCCGGGACGCCGTACGCCGAGCAGACGCGCGGGTGGAGCTCGCCGGCCCAGCCGATCACGGCGTCGCCCACCACGACCTCGGCGCAACGACCGGGGTGCCAGGGGGCGACCGCGGCGGAGCGCACCGTGACGTCGACGCCGAGGGCGTCGGCGACCTCGCGGACGACGGCCAGCGCGTCCGTCCAGTCGACGGCGCGGCCCGCGCCCCACCATCCCGACCGCTCGCGGGCACCGGTGGCGACGACGCCGAGGTGGAGCGGCTGGTCGGGCAGTGACGAGACGAGCGCCTCGAGCTCCTCGTCCGTCGGCCGGCGGTCGACGCCGAGGATCGTGGTGCCGTCACCGGCATGGGGCAGCGTGACCGTCGCGAGCTCGAACAGCGCGAGGTCGCCCGCACCGCGACCGGTGTTGCGCGCGACCGCCTTGAGCAGTCCGGGCAGCACCGTCGTGGTCATCGACGGCTCCTCCGACGAGAGCGGGTTGGCCAGCGACAGCACCCGGCGGCGCGGGTCGTCGGCGGGCAGCCCGAGCGCGTCGAGGTCCTGGGTGCCGATGAAGGGGAAGCTGACGACCTCGACGAAGCCGGCACCCGCCAGCGTGCGGCCGGTACGCCGACGCAGTCGCTGCCGGGTCGTGAGCCCACGACCGGACGGGGCGGTGGGCAGCACCGAGGGGACGTGGGCGTAGCCGACGATCCGGGCGACCTCCTCGACGAGGTCGTAGGGGTCGCGCAGGTCGGGGCGCCACGGCGGGACGGTCGCGGTGAGGCTGCCGCCGTCGACGGACACCGCGCAGCCGACGGCCTCGAGGTTGCGGACCGTCGTGTCGTCGCTGATGTCCATTCCGGTGATCCGCGCGGGCAGCCCGACCGGGATCGTGATCGTGCGCGGCGCCGGGGGCGTGCCGACGACGGTCACGCCGGGGTCGACGGTGCCACCGCCGTAGGTCGTGAGCAGCTCGACGACGCGGTCGGCCGCGGCCTGGCAGATGGTCGGGTCGACGCCCCGCTCGTTGCGCTTGCCGGCCTCGGAGGTGATCTTGTGGCGGCGGCCGGTGCGGAACATCGCGGTGGCGTCCCAGTGGGCGGCCTCGACGAGCACGCGCGTGGTGGTCGCGGACATCTCGGTGTCCTCGCCGCCCATGACGCCGCCGAGGCCGATGATCCCGGAGTCGTCGGTGACGACGAGGTCCTCGCCCGACAGCGCCCGGTCGGTGCCGTCGAGCGTGGTGAGCCGCTCGCCCTCCCGGGCCCGCCGGACGCCGATCGCGCCCTGCACCTTGTCGGCGTCGTAGCCGTGGATCGGGCGGCCGGTCTCGAGCATGACGTAGTTGGTCACGTCGACGGCCAGCGAGATCGGCCGCATGCCGGCCTGCTGGATCCGACGCGCCAGCCAGTCGGGGGTGGGCGCGGCCGGGTCGAAGCCGGAGACGGTGCGCGCGACGAAGACCGGGCAGCCGGCCGGGTCCTCGACGCGGACGGGGTGGCCCGCGTCGTCGGCCGGCGGCACGTCGCGGAGCGCGGGGTCGCGGTAGGCCGCGTCGTACGCCAGGGCCGCCTCGCGGGCGACGCCGCGCAACGACAGGGCGTAGGCACGGTCGGGGTTGATCTCGAGCTCGATGACGCTGTCGTCGAGGCCGAGCACGGGCCGCGCGTCCTCACCGGGAGCGCCGGCGTCCGCGGGCAGCACGATGATGCCGTCGTGGTCCTCGCCGAGGCCGAGCTCGGCGGCCGAGCAGATCATCCCGGCCGAGACGTGACCGTAGGTCTTGCGGGCGGAGATCTCGAAGTCGCCGGGGAGCACTCCCCCGGGCAGCACGACGACGACCAGGTCGTCAGGGACGAAGTTGTGGGCTCCGCAGACGATGCCCTGCGGCTCGCCGGTGCCGTTGGCGTCCGCCACGTCGACCATGCACCAGTTGATGGTCTTGCCGTTCTTCTGCGGCTCCGGCTCCATGCTCAGCACCCGTCCGACCACGAGCGGGCCGCGGATGGCGTCGCCGGGACGCTCGAGCGCCTCGAGCTTGAGGCCGAGGTCGGTCAGCGCGTCGGCCAGCTTCTCGACGTCGGACTGGTCGGGGAGGTCGACGTACTCACGGATCCACGACAGGGGGGCACGCACGGGGTCAGAGCTCCGTTCCGAAGGAGGACGAGAAGCGGACGTCGCCCTCGAAGAAGTCACGCAGGTCGGCGGCACCGGTCGCGAACATCAGCGTCCGGTCGATGCCCATGCCGAAGGCGAAGCCGGTGTAGCGCTCGCTGTCGATGCCACAGGCGGTGAGGACGCGCGGGTTCACGACGCCGCAGCCGCCCCACTCGATCCAGCCCTCGCCGCGGCAGGTGCGGCAGGCGTCGGAGTCGATCCCGCGGCAGACGAAACAGCGCAGGTCGACCTCGGCGGAGGGCTCGGTGAAGGGGAAGTACGACGGCCGGAAGCGCGTCGCGATGCCCTCGCCGAACATGGCGCCCGCGAAGTGGTCGAGCGAGCCCTTGAGGTGGGCCATGGTGATGCCCTCGTCCACCACGAGGCCCTCGACCTGGTGGAACATCGGGCTGTGGGTGGCGTCGTACTCGTCGGTGCGGAACACCCGCCCGGGGCACACGACGTAGATCGGGGGCGCCTGGGTGAGCATGGTGCGCGCCTGCACCGGCGAGGTGTGGGTGCGGAGCACGAGGTGGTGGTCGGCCGGCTCGGTCCAGAAGGTGTCCTGCATGGTGCGGGCCGGGTGGTCGGCACCGAGGTTGAGCGCGTCGAAGTTGAGCCATTCGGCCTCCACGACCGGGCCCTCGGCGACCTCCCAGCCCATCGCGGTGAAGATGTCCTCGATCATCTCGGCACCGGTGGTCAGCGGGTGGCGGCTGCCGCGGGGGCGGCGGTCGACGGGAAGCGTCACGTCGACGGCCTCCTCGACCAGGATCCGCTCCTCGTGCTCGGCCTCGAGCACGGCGAGCCGGGCGGCCAGCGCCTGGTTGACCGCACCGCGCGCCTGGCCGATGCGCTGACCGGCGTCCTTGCGTGCCTGCGGCGGCAGTGCGCCGATCTCGCGGTTGGCCAGCGCCAGCGGCGAGCGGTCGCCCGCGTGGTCGAGCCGTACCTGCTTGAGCTCGACGAGGTCGCCGGCCCCCTCGATCGCGGCGAGCGCGGCGTCGCGGGCGGCCTCGACCTCCTCGGGCTTCAAGGTCGTGACCTCCACGGGGTCGTACTCGGTGTTGGGTCCGGACATGGGGTGAGTCTAGGAAGTACGCCGCTCCCCCGGCGAACCGGTTGTGCCGGAGGCACGACTCAACCCGCCGGAGGCACGACTCGACACGCGGGAGGCACGACTCAACCGGGGAGGTCGGTGGCGGCGGGCCAGTCGACCCGGATCCGGGCACCGCCGCCGTCGGCGTCACCGATGGTGACCGTGCCGCCGTGGGCGCGGGTCAGGCCGTGGACGAGGTAGAGCCCCAGGCCGGAGCCCCCACGGGTGCCGCTGGTCCAGAACTTGGTGAAGACGCGCCGCCGCATCTCCTCGGGGATCCCGACGCCCTCGTCCTCGACGACCAGGCGTACGCCGGGATGGTCGGCGTCGTCGTCGAGCGCGACCAGCGACACCGACACCCGTCCCGAGCCGTGCCGCACGGCGTTCTCGACGATGTTGGTGACCACCTGGGTGAACTTGTCCGGGTCGGCGTGGATGCGGGGCAGGTCGTCGGCGGCGGTGTAGACGATCTCGCGGGCGGTGCCGGCGGAGACCGAGTCGACCACCCGGCCGGCCAGCACAGCGGCGTCGCTGGGCCGGGGGTAGAGCGCGAGCCGGCCGGTGTCGATGCGCGCGACGTCCAGCAGCTCGGCGATCAGCCGGCTCAACCGGTCGGAGTCGGCGTGGACCGTGTGGAGCATCAGCTTCTTCTGCTCGTCGGTGAGCCGGTCCCAGCGGTTGAGCATCGCCTGCACGAAGCCCTTCACGCCGGTCAGCGGGGAGCGCAGCTCGTGGGCGACGGTGGCGACCAGGTCGGAGCGCTCACGGTCGAGCCGGGCCCGGCCACGGCCGCTGCGGATCACGACCGCGACCGCCTCCACCGGTCCACCGCGGGTGCTGCGGTTGATGCTCGCGGTCGTGAGCACCTCGGTGCCGTTGGGCAGCAGCCACGACTGCTCGGGCACGCCGGTGCGGGTGGAGAGCCCGTCGTAGGGCGCGTTCTGCCGGCACCAGTCGCGGCCCTCGGTGTCGGTGAGGGCCAGCACGTCGACCAGCCGCTGCCCCACGGCGTCGTCGGGCTCCAGCGACAGCATCCGCACGGCCGTCGCCGAGATCAGCCGGACCCGGCCGTCGGGGCCGGCGACCACGACGCCGTCGGGCAGCGCGTCCGCGAGGGACTGCGAGGTGCCGGGGTGGGGTGCCACGGGGACGACCCTAGCGACGGGCGCGCGCGGTGGCGTAGAGGCAGACCGCCGCCGCGGTCGCGAGGTTGAGGCTCTCGGCACGCCCGGGGATCGGGATCCGGACCCGGTGGTCGGCCAGGGCAGCGACGTCGTCGGGCAGGCCCCACGCCTCGTTGCCGAAGAGCCAGGCGACCGGGCCGCACAGCAGGTCGTCGGCCTCGAACAGGTCGACCTCTCCCCCGCCGTCGGCGGCGAGCACGACCAGGCCGGCGGTGCGGGCGGCGGTCACCGCGCGGCGTACGTCGGGCTCGACGGCGACCGGCAGGTGGAACAGGCTGCCGACGCTGGCCCGGACGGTCTTGGGGTTGTAGACGTCGACGGAGTCACCGGCCAGGACCACACCGCCGGCACCCACGGCGTCGGCGGTCCGGACCACGGTGCCGGCGTTGCCGGGGTCACGGACGTCGGCGCACAGCACCGCAAGGGGTCCGAGGCTCGCTCCGCTCGCACCTCAACCACCGACGCGAGAGCTCGCGGGGTCGACGTCGAGGAAGCGGCACACCGCGACCACGCCCGCCGGGGTGACCGAGTCGCTGAGCGCGGCCAGCGCCCGGTCGTCGACGAGGGTCACGTCGACCGGACCGAGCAGGGCCGCGTGCTGCGCGGCGGCCCGGGGCGTCGCGAAGACCTCGACGACGCAGCCGGGCACCGCGAGTGCACCCTCGACGGCCTTCGGGCCGTCGGCAAGGAACAGCCGCCGCTCGGCACGGGCCGGGCGGCGGCTGAGCTTGCGGGCCTCCTTGACGCGAGCGTTGCTCGCGACCAGGGGCTCCACCTCGGTCAGGACGCCTTGGGGGCGTTGACGTCGTCGGGGAGGGCGGCCTTGGCCGTCTCGACCAGGGCGTTGAACGACGCGACGTCGTTGACGGCCAGCTCGGCGAGGATCTTGCGGTCGACCTCGACGCCGGCCAGGCTCAGGCCCTGGATGAAGCGGTTGTAGGTCATGCCCTGCGCGCGGGCGGCGGCGTTGATCCGCTGGATCCACAGCCGACGGAAGTTGCCCTTGTTCTTGCGGCGGTCGTTGTAGCTGTAGACCAGGGAGTGGGTGACCTGCTCCTTGGCCTTGCGGTACAGCCGCGAGCGCTGGCCGCGGTAGCCGGAAGCCCGCTCGAGGGTGGTCCGACGCTTCTTGTGGGCGTTCACTGCGCGCTTGACGCGTGCCATGTCGTTACTCCTTGTTGCTCAACATTTCGGGATCGCTGGTCTCGAGGTGCGAGGCGCACCTCCACCACCGAAGGGGGTGGGGTGGGTCAGCGACCCAGCATCTTCTTGGCACGCGAGACGTCGGCCTTGGCCAGCTCGGTGGTGCCGGTCATGCGACGGGTGACCTTCGAGGCCTTCTTCTCCAGGTTGTGGCGCTTGCCGGCCTTCTCCCGCAGGATCTTGCCCGAGCCGGTCACCCGGAAGCGCTTGCTGGCACCGGAGTGCGTCTTGTTCTTCGGCATGGTTCTCCTGCTCTCTTTCGTGCGGTGAGCGTGTGTGCTCCGGGGGTTTCGAGGCTCGGCCGCGGACGGCCTCGCACCTCAACCTCCGGAGAGGTCAGGCCTCGATCTCGGGATCGAGGTTCTCGGAGCGGCGACGCTCCTTCTTGGCGGCGACCGGACCCGCGGCGTGCGCGGCGTCGCGCTCGGCCTGCTCCTCGGCCACGACGGCCGCACGCTCGGCGGCGCGCGACTCCTTCTGGGCCTCGTGGTCGGCCTTCGCCTCGGCCTTCTTGCGGTGGGGACCCAGCACCATGATCATGTTGCGGCCGTCCTGCTTGGGCGACGACTCGACGAAGCCCAGCTCGTCGACGTCCTCGGCCAGGCGCTGCAGCAGCCGGAAGCCCAGCTCGGGGCGGTGCTGCTCGCGACCACGGAACATGATCGTGATCTTGACCTTGTCGCCGGCCTTCAGGAACCGCACGACGTGACCCTTCTTGGTCTCGTAGTCGTGCGCGTCGATCTTCGGGCGGAGCTTCATCTCCTTGATGACGACGTTGGTCTGGTTACGTCGTGCCTCACGGGCCTTCTGGGCGTTCTCGTACTTGAACTTCCCGTAGTCCATGAGCTTGCAGACCGGCGGGCGAGCCATCGGGGCGACCTCGACCAGGTCGAGGTCGGCCTCGAGCGCCAGCTTCAGGGCCTGGTCGGTCGGGACGATGCCCACGGTCTCGCCGTTGGGTCCCACGAGCCGGACCTCCGGTACCCGGATCCGCTCGTTGATGCGCAGCTCGGTGCTGATGTGTCCTCCAGTGGTTCTCGCGGCCGGAAGACTCCCCGCGATCTCGGCCCGGACCGGCGCCGAAATCGAAAACAGGCTTCCGCTGGTCACAAGCGGAAGCCAGTCGCGACACGTCGCCCGTCCTACGGTTGGCGCGTGCCTCCGGCCACTCACCCACCCCGAGGGGGAGGATCCTGCCGGGACCGGACCCGACGACCTGTGGCGGTCGATGCGGGTGGGAGACGTGTTGCTGCTGGTCCCCGCTTGTGGAATCGATCCGGCACGGCTGTGCCGGACTGATTGGTCAACGCCAGACCCTACCGCGTCATTCCGCGGCCGGTCGAATCCATGCCGTGCGGTCCGCGACCCGCGCCAGTCGCCAGCCCGCTGCCAGCGCGCGCAGGTCCTCGCCCTCCACCGCGAGCCGGACCGGACCCGCGACGTCGACGACCAGGGCGGCCGCGTCCTCCTGCAGGGCGGCCCGCGCCGCCGTGGCGGCGGTGACCGGGACCGGTCGCGCCGCCGGGTCCCACGCGTCCAGGGACGCCTGGCCGGTGAAGGCGAGCAACCCGCGTCGGCCGTCGGGCCGTTGCAGGAGCACCGCCGCCATGTCGCTGGACTTGTCGTGCGCCAGGCCCGCCTCGTCGACCTCGACCTCGCCGAGCACCGCGACGACCGGCACGAGCAGCCGGGCGTCGAGCAGGGCGGCGAGGGCGTCGGCGTACGCCATGGTGCCCGCGCCGTACGCCGCGAGGGCGGCAGTCAGGGCCGGGTCGGGCGCACCGTCGTCGTCGGCGAAGCCCGGGTCGGGGATGGTTCTCGACACGGCGCGATCCTCCCACGCAGGGCGTCCGCGCCACCGCTCACGGGTGTGTCAGGCTGGGAGCGTGGACGAGGTGACCTGGGCTGCCCTGACGGCCGTGCTGACGACGCTCGGCGCTGCGTGGACGTGGTACGCCTTCCGCCACCGCGGCGCCGCCTCGGGCCTGCGCGGGGCAGGTCTCACCCTGCTACCGCCGGCTGCCTGGCTCACCGGCACCCTGGAGATGTTCTCCGAGATCGGCAGCTCGGTCGCCGGGTGGGCGACCGGCCTGGTGCTGAACCCGCTGGTCTGGACGGGGATCGTGCTGGCCGGGCTCTCGGTGCTGCTGTTCGGCACCTCCGCTGCGCTGCGCGAGCGCGGCCGCGGCGGCATGCCGGGCGAGGGCACGGCGGGCTCCGACGCGACACCCGGATCGCTGTCCCCCGCCGGTGAGCAGCGGGGCAAGCCCGCCATCGATGACGACCTCGCCGACATCGAGGCCCTCCTGAAGCGACGCGGTATCACCTGATGCCGGTCTCCCCCGTCCGGCGCCGCGAGCTCGGGCGCCGGCTGGTGACGGCCGTGGCCTCCGCGCGCGAGCGCGGCGACGACCTGCCCACGCCCCTGCTCGCCGTGGATCTCGAGGCCTTCGACGCCAACGCCGACGACCTGGTCCGACGCGCTGCCGGCACCCGGATCCGACTCGCCTCCAAGTCGGTGCGAGTCCCGGCGCTGCTGCAGCGAGCACTGCGCCACGACGGCATCACCGGCGTGCTCGCCTACACGCTGCGCGAGGCGTTGTGGCTCTTCGAGCAGGGCATCACCGACGACCTCCTGGTCGCCTACCCGACCGTCGACACCCGGGCGCTCGCCGACCTGGTCTCCTCCCCCGCCGCGGCGACGGCGATCACGCTCATGGTCGACGACGTCGCCCACCTCGACGTGGTCGACTCCGTACGCCGCTCGCTCGCCGTCCCGGTCCGGGTCGCCCTGGACGTCGACGCCGGACTGCGCGTCGGGGGTCAGCACGTCGGTCCGAAGCGGTCACCGCTGCACGACCCGGAAGAGGTGACCCGGCTCGCGCGCACCGTCGTCGAGCGGCGCGGCTTCCGGCTCGTCGGCGTGATGACCTACGAGGGCCAGGTGGCCGGCCTCCCCGACGAGGTCCCGACCCAGCGAGCACGCTCGCTGGTCGTGCGCGGGCTCAAGCAGGCCTCCCGGACCCAGCTGGAGGTACGCCGCCGACAGGTCGCCGAGGCATTGGCCGGGATCGTCGAGCTGGAGCTGTGGAACGCCGGCGGCTCCGGCTCGGTCGAGTCCTCGGCCGCGGACCCCGTCGTGACGGAGGTGGCCGCCGGCTCCGGGCTGCTGGTGCCGACGCTGTTCGACCACTACCAGTCCTTCGAGCCCCGACCGGCCGCGTTCTTCGCGCTGCCGGTGACCCGGCGACCGACGTCCGGCATCGCGACCGTCCACGGTGGTGGCCTGGCCGCGTCGGGGGCCGCGGGCAAGGACCGGCTGCCGACCCCCTGGCTGCCCGAGGGGCTCCACCTCACCGCCCTCGAGGGCGCCGGTGAGGTGCAGACGCCGCTGACCGGACCGGGCGCGGCCCGGCTGCGGATCGGCGACCTGGTCTGGTTCCGCCACGCCAAGTCGGGCGAGCTGTTCGAGCACGGCACCCACGTCCGGCTGCTGTCGGGCAGTGACTTCGTCGACACCGCGGAGACCTACCGCGGCCGCGGTCTCGCCTTCTGAGCCTGCGGCGCCCCTGACGACGACGGCCCCCGCCGGTGGCGGGGGCCGTCGTCACGCGGGATGCGTCAGAAGGTGCGGATGCAGACCTTCTTCGAGGAGACCTGCTTGCCGTCCGCGTTGACGATGTTGCGCGAGAAGGACGTCCTGAAGTTGCCGCTGCCCTTGATCCTGATCCGGTAGCAGACCACGCCCCGCCTCTTGAGCGGCGCGATCCGCTCGCGGTACTTGCTCTTGTTGTTGGTCTTGAACTTCTTGAAGGTGCTCCAGTTCTTCTGGCTCTTGAGCTTGCGCTCCACGAAGCCGGCGCGACCCTTGTAGTCGGGCGCGACACGGCCGGAGGCCACGAAGACCCCGCTCCTGACCTCCTTGCCCGTGAGGTAGATCGTGCGCGACTTCTTGGCCTGGAAGGTCTCGGCCGCGGCGGTCCCGGGCGCCGCGGTGGCGGCGCTCGCTGTGCCGACGGCGGCAAGCGGGGCAGCGGTGAGCAGGACGGCGGCAGCAGCGGCGACGAGCCGCGTGCGGTTGAACATGGGTCCCCCTAGTGGGTGTGTGGCTGTGGTGCGTGGTCGTGTGCGTTCCCTCGCAAGCACCCTGCCCCACCTCCACGGTGAACAAACCCCGTTTCGCCACATCAGCCCCACGAATTCACCGGACCGCCACGCTGGACGGAGGGAGCGGGTCACCGTGGCACCTCCTAGGCTCGGGCGGTGACCGAGCCGGGTGCCGCTGCTGCCGCCGTGACGGCGCTGCTGTCCTCGCGACCCACGACCCTGGGCGCCGGGCGGCTGGTGTGCGTCGACGGGCCTGCGGGATCGGGCAAGACCACGCTGGCCGCGGCGCTCGTCCGCCGCGAGCCCGACGCGACCGTGGTCCACATGGACGACCTGTTCGAGGGCTGGCACGGGCTGCCCACGGTCGACGCCCAGCTCGACGGGCTGCTCGTCCCCCTCGCGCAGGCACGCCCGGGCCACTACCGCCGGTGGGACTGGCACGCCGACGGCTGGGCCGAGCAGGTCGAGGTGCCGCCGTCGCCGCTGCTGGTGCTCGAGGGTGTGGGGTCGGGATCGCTGGTCACCTCGCCGTACGCGACGGTGCTGGTGTGGGTCGAGGCGCCGTACGACCTGCGGATGAGGCGGGGGCTGGAGCGCGACGGTGATGCCTTCGCGCCCCACTGGGAGGCGTGGGCCGGGGCCGAGGCCGAGCACTTCGCCCGGCACCGGACGCGGGAGCGCGCCGACCTGGTGGTCGACGCCGCCGGACAGTAGGGGCCCTAGGCCCGGTTGACCAGCGCCCGGAGCTCGGCGACGGCCTGCCGCGCACGGCCGCCGTCGGAGCCCTGGATCCCCATGGCCGGCTGGCTGGTGCCGTCGGCGAGGTCGAGCACGGCCCAGGGGGCGCCGGGCGGCAGGTGGACGGCGAGCACCTCGGGCCACTCGTAGGTGTGGCTGCGGAACCCGTTGACGACCACGAGCCCCTCGCTGCGGGCCACCACCCGCGAGCGCGCCATCGCGTAGCCGACCGAGAAGAACATCAGGCCGAGCACGACGAGGGTGCCGCGCTGGAAGATCGTGAACTTCGCACGCGTCTCGGCGTCGAAGGAGAACCACGCGAAGGCGCACACGACCAGCAGCATCCCCCCGAAGAGGATGCCCGCCATCCGGACGCCCAGGGGTCGCCAGGTGTGCGGCAGCGCCGGCTCAGAGACGGCAGGCATGGATGTCCGTGAGCAGGATGCCGCGGGCACCGAGGTCGTAGAGCTCGTCCATCAGCCGCTGGGCGCCGGTGCGCGGGACCATCGCCCGCACCGCGACCCAGCCCTCGCGATGCAGCGGCGAGACCGTGGGGCTCTCGATGCCGGGCGTGAGGCCGACGGCGTCGGAGACGTGGGTGGAGGGGATGTCGTAGTCCATCATCACGTAGGTCCGGGCGACCAGGACGCCCTCGAGCCGGCGACGGAAGATCTCGAAGCCCGCAGGCACCTCCTGGGTGCGGGTCACCAGGACCGCCTCCGACTCCAGGATCACGTCGCCGAAGACCTCCAGCCCCGCGGCACGCAGGGTGCTGCCGGTCTCGACCACGTCCGCGATCGCGTCGGCGACGCCGAGCTGGATGCTGGACTCGACGGCGCCGTCGAGCCGGGTGACCGTCGCCTCGATGCCGTGGCGCTCGAGGTAGCCGCGGACGATGCCGGGGTACGACGTGGCGATCCGCTGGTCGGCGAGGTCGGCCAGCTCGGCGTACCTGCCGACCGGGCCGGCGAAGCGGAACCTGCTGGCTCCGAACCCGAGGTCCATCACCTCGGTGGCGGTGGCCCCCGAGTCGTGGAGGAGGTCACGGCCGGTGATGCCGACGTCGAGCGTGCCCTCGCCGACGTAGACCGCGATGTCGCGGGGACGCAGGTAGAAGAACTCGACGCCGTTCTCGACGTCGAGCAGCCGCAGCTCCTTGGCGTCGTGGCGCTGCCGGTAGCCGGACTCGCGCAGGATCTCCTGCGCCGACTGGGACAGGGCGCCCTTGTTGGGGACGGCGACGCGGAGCAACCGGTCGTCCCCCGTGCTGGGAGTGGTCATGGGGTCCTCAGAGGTGGGTGTAGACGTCGTCGAGCGAGAGGTCGCAGGCGAGCATGAGCACCTGCGCGTGGTAGAGCAGCTGGCTGATCTCCTCGGCCGCGCGCTCCCGGGACTCGTGCTCGGCAGCCATCCAGGACTCCGCGGCCTCCTCGACCAGCTTCTTGCCGATCGCATGGACCCCGGCGTCGAGCTCCTCCACGGTGCCCGAGCCCTCCGGCCGGGTCTCGGCCTTCTGGCTCAGCTCGGTCCAGAGCTCCTCGAACGTCTTCACGCCACGAAAGCCTAGACGTAGCCCCGCTTGAGCTGACGCAGGGTCTGCGCGGTGGTCAGCGCCGCGGCCGCGGCCTCGTAGCCCTTGTCCTCGCGGGAGTGCTCGAGCCCTGCCCGGTCGAGCGCCTGCTCCTCGGTGTCGCAGGTGAGGACGCCGAAGCCGACGGGCGTCTGGTGGTCGATCGCGACCCGGTTGAGCCCGTCGGTGGCGGCCGAGCAGACGTACTCGAAGTGGGGCGTGCCGCCGCGGATGACGACGCCGAGCGCCACCACCGCGTCGTAGCCCTGGCCGGCGAGGGCGGCGGCGACGACCGGGAGCTCGAAGGTCCCGGGGACGCGCACCACCTGGGGGGCCTCGACCCGGTAGTCGCGGCAGGCCCGCTCGGCGCCGGCGACGAGGCCGTCCATCACGGTCTGGTGCCAGCTCGCGGCCACGATCGCCACGCGCAGGTCGTGGCAGTCGACGGGTCGCTGGTCGGGTGCTCCGGCTCCGCTCACGGGGTCCCCCTCAGGTCAGGTTCCAGGTCTGGGTCCAGGTCTGGGTCCAGGTCTCGGTTCAGGTCGGGCAGGTCGTGGCCCATCCGGTCGCGCTTGGTGCGCAGGTAGTCCAGGTTGTGGTCGTTGGGGCGCGGCGTCAGGGGCACCCGCTCGGCCACGGCCACCCCGTAGTCCTCGAGGCTGGAGGTCTTGTCGGGGTTGTTGGTCAGCAGCCGGACCTCGCGCACGCCGAGGTCGCGCAGCACCTGGGTGGCGGCGCCGTAGTGGCGGGCGTCGGCCGGGAGTCCGAGGTCGAGGTTGGCGTCCACGGTGTCGCGACCGCCGTCCTGCAGCGCGTAGGCCTGCAGCTTGGCGACCAGCCCGATCCCCCTGCCCTCGTGGCCACGCAGGTAGACCACGACCCCGCAGCCGGCGTCGACGACGCGCTCCAGCGCCTCGTCGAGCTGGGGCCCGCAGTCGCAGCGGTGGCTGCCGAACACGTCGCCGGTGAGGCACTCGGAGTGCACCCGGGCCAGCACCGGCTCGCCCGCGGCGGTGGCTGCCGCGAGGTCGCCGTGGACCAGCGCGAGGTGCTCGGAGCCGTCGACCGTGCTGCGGTAGCCGAACGCCCGGAAGTCGCCGTGCCGGGTGGGGAGCCGGGTCTCGGCGACGCGCTCGACCGTCATCTCGTGGCGGTGGCGGTGGCGGACCAGGTCGTCGATCGAGATCATCGCGAGCCCGTGCTCGTCGGCGAACGCGCGCAGCTCCGGCCCGCGCTTCATGGTCCCGTCGTCGTTGACGACCTCGACGAGCACGCCGGCCGGGGTGAGGCCGGCCATCCTGGCGAGGTCGACGGCGGCCTCGGTGTGCCCGCGGCGTACGAGCACTCCGCCCTCGCGGTAGCGCAGCGGGAAGACGTGGCCGGGCCGCGTGAGGTCCCACGGCTCGGTCGCCGAGTCGGCCAGGACGCGGGCGGTGTGGGCCCGATCGGTGGCGGAGATCCCGGTCGAGACGCCGTCGCGGGCGTCGACCGAGATGGTGTACGCCGTGCGCAGCTTGTCCTTGTTGTGCGGGGTCATCAGCGGGATCTCGAGCCGGTCGAGCATGGCGGCGGGCATCGGGACGCAGATGACGCCGCTGGAGTGCCGGATCGTGAACGCCATCAGCTCCGGGGTCGCCTTGCTCGCCGCGAAGATGAGGTCGCCCTCGTTCTCCCGGTCCTCGTCGTCGACGACGACGACCGCCTTCCCGGCGGCGATGTCGGCGACGGCGCGCTCGACGGGGTCGAGGCGCACGCTCACGCGGGGACTCCCTCGTCCTCGCGGCTGAGGACGTCACCGGTGCCGCGCGACGCACGCTCGACGCGCCACCAGGTCACGAGGCCGACCACGCAGAACGCGCCGTAGAAGACGTACATCCCGGCCGTCGGGTAGAACCCGGCATTGACCAGGGTGGTCACGCCGACGATGTCGACGAGGATCCACACCAGCCAGAACTCCACCCAGCCGCGGGCCATGCCGTAGGTCGCGAGCATCGAGCCGGCCAGGATCCAGGCCTCCGTCGTGGGGCCCCAGGAGCCGATCTGCAGCAGCACGGCGTACGCCACGGCGTACCCCACGACGCCGAGGACGACCAGCATCACCCGCTCGCGGGCGGTGGCCCAGCGCGGGGTGATCGCTCCCCCGTCGGCCGCTCCCCCGGCGGCGCTGGCGCTGCGCCAGCGGTACCAGCCGTAGACCGCGACGGCGATGAAGAACACCTGGCGCCCGGCCTGGCCCCACAGCGGGTCGGCGGTGGCGCCGCTGAGCTCGCCGGTGACGAAGACGGTGAAGAGCAGGACGTTGCCGACGATGCCGACCGGCCACGCCCACACCAGCCGCTTCATGCCGAACAGCGCACTGGCGAGGCCGAAGAGGTTGCCGACGACCTCGCGGACGAGCAGCTCGCCTCCGGCGACGGGGATGGTGCCGTGCAGCAGCCAGTCGATCATGCGGTTCCTCCAGCGGTTCCGGTGTAGGCAGCGACCAGCTTGGCCACGTGCTTGGCGATGACGTCGACCTCGAGGTTGACCCGGTCGCCGACGGCGCGGTGACCGAGCGTGGTCCGGGCGAGGGTCTCGGGGATGAGGCTGACGGTGAAGTGGTCGTCGTGGGCCTCGACGACCGTGAGGCTCACGCCGTCGACGGTGATCGAGCCCTTGTCGACGAGGTACGGCGCGAGCGCGGGCGGCAGCGAGATCGCCACCAGCTCCCAGTGCTCGCTGGGCGTGCGGGCAGACGACCTCGCCGACGTCGTCGACGTGGCCCTGGACCAGGTGGCCGCCGAGGCGGGTGGCGAGGGTCGCGGCCCGCTCGAGGTTGACCCGGTCGCCCGGGGCCGCCCCCTGCAACGAGGTCTTGTCGAGCGTCTCCTGCATGACGTCGGCGGTCCAGACGTCGTCGGTGACGTCGGTGACGGTCAGGCAGCAGCCGTTGACCGCGATCGAGTCGCCGAGCGCGACGTCCTCGAGCACCGTGGCGGCGCGGACGGAGAGCCGGACCGCGTCACCCTGGTCCTCGACCGCGGCGACGGTGCCGAGCTCTTCGACGATGCCGGTGAACATCAGGGTCCCTTCGTTGACGGGCGCAGGGTCAGTCGGACGTTGGTGTCCTCGCCGTGGCCCTGCAGCACGTGCACGTCGTCGAGGTGGAGGTGCAGGGCGTCGGCGATGGTGGTGAGCCCGAGGTCGCCGACGGCCGAGCGACCGGCGCCGAGCAGCATCGGGGCGACGTAGGCGACGACCTCGTCGACGAGGCCCGCGGCCAGGAAGGCCGCCGCCAGCGTGGGGCCGCCCTCGAGGAAGACGTGCTGACGGTCCCGCGCGAACAGCGTCGCCAGCGCCTCGTGGGGGTCGCGGGTGCGCAGGTGCAGGGTCTCGGCGACGTCGTCGAAGACCCGCTTGGTCGCCGGGAGGTCACGCTCCCCCATCACCACGCGCAGCGGCTGGCGGACGACGGGCAGGTCGACCTCGTCGCGCACGGTCAGCGCGGGGTCGTCGACCGCGACCGTGCCGGTGCCGACCAGCATCACGTCGCACTCGGCGCGCAGCCGGTGGGTGTCGCGCCGGGCGGCGGGGCTGGAGACCCAGCGGCTGGTGCCGTCGGCGGCAGCGCTGCGGCCGTCCAGGGTGGTCGCGAACTTCCAGGTGACGAACGGGCGGCCGTGCTCGACGGCGAAGGTCCACGCCCGGTTGAGGGCGCGCGCCTCGTCGGCGAGCACCCCGCCCTCCACCTCGACCCCGGCCGCGGCGAGCGCCTCGCCGCCGCCTCGGGCGACCGGGTTGGTGTCGGCCTGGGCGAAGACCACGCGGCGTACGCCGGCGGCCAGCAGCGCCTCGCTGCACGGCCCGGAGCGCGGGCTGGTGTGGTGGCAGGGCTCGAGCGTGACCACGGCGGTCGCGCCGCGGGCGTCGTCGCCGGCCGCGCTGAGCGCGTCGACCTCGGCGTGGGGGGTGCCGCTGCCGCGGTGGAATCCCTCGGCGACCTCGCTGCCGTCCGGGGCGAGCAGCACGCAGCCGACCCGCGGGTTGGGGCCGTGGGGCACCCCGGGGCTCGCGGCCAGCGCGAGCGCGCGCCGCATCGCGGCCTGCTCGGCGGGGCTGACGGTCATCGCACTCTCCGGGTCCGGAGTGCTCACGGACTCCCGGGGGCAAGTCGTCGTCGGACGCACCCACCTCGGGTGTGCCGTCGCCGCGTGCGCTTTCCATCCGGACTGTGACCGTCGGTCCAGGAGTTCCACCTGGTCAACCGGCCGCTGGCTGCGGCCGGGTCGCGGACTTCCGGGTGTCGCCACCCGATCACCGCCGGTGCGGAGTTTCACCGCCCCCAGAGCACGCGAGCACCTGTGGTCACAGCTGCTCTTGCGAGAGCGAGCCTACTCCGGGTGCCGCGTGCTCGTGGCGTGAGGTGGGGCACAGCGGGGGTGGGCGGGGGTCGTCGGTTTCCCCGCCCGGGCGGGGAACCCGTGACCTCGTGACGGAACCAACCCGGGCGAGGTCACAGGCTCGCGCACGAAGTCCCGCGCGAGACCGGTCAGCCGGACGGCAGTCGCTGACGGCCGCGGCGGAGCGCAGGGAGGCGACCATCGCGTCGGGGTCGTCGGCGGAGTAGACGGCCGAGCCGGCGACGAAGACGTCGGCCCCCGCCTCGGCGCAGCGCTCGATCGTCTCCAGCGAGATCCCGCCGTCGACCTGCAGCCAGGTCTCGACGCCGTGCTTGTCCATCAGCGCGCGGGCGCGGCGGATCTTGGGCAGCACCAGGTCGAGGAACTTCTGGCCACCGAAGCCGGGCTCGACCGTCATCAGCAGCAGCATGTCGAGCTCGGGGAGCAGGTCCTCGTAGGGCTCGACCGGGGTCGCGGGCTTGAGCGCCATGCTGGCGCGCGCGCCGAGCGCGCGGAGCTCGCGGGCGAGCCGGACCGGCGCCGCCGCGGCCTCGACGTGGAAGGTGACCGAGCCGCAGCCGGCCTCGACGTACGCCGGGGCCTCGCGGTCGGGGTCCGCGATCATCAGGTGGGCGTCCAGCGGCACGTCGGTGGAGCGGGCCAGCGCCTCGACCATGGCCGGTCCGAAGGTCAGGTTCGGGACGAAGTGGTTGTCCATGACGTCCACGTGGACCCAGTCGGCGCCGGGGATCCGGGCCACCTCGGCGCCGAGGGCGGCGAAGTCGGCGTTGAGGATGCTCGGCGTGATCTGGATACCCACGGGCGCGATCCTAGGGCTCGTCGGGGGTCTCGGCCCCGGCAGCCTCGTCCCGGTCGGCCCACGCGAGCAGCGGGTCGAGGTCGAAGACGTCGCCGTCGATGCCGGCGTGCAGGTCGCCGAGGTCGGCGTAGCGCTGCGGCACCGTGACGATCGTGAAGTCCCGCGGGTCGCAGTCGTCGATCTCGTCCCAGCGGACCGGCGTGCTCACGCGTGCGTCCGGCACGCCGCGCACGGAGTACGCCGCGGCGATGGTGTGGTCGCGCGCGTTCTGGTTGTAGTCGACGAAGAGGTGGTGGGGGTCGCGGTCCTTGCGCCACCAGGTGGTCGTCACGTCGTCGGGGGCACGCCGCTCGACCTCGCGGGCGAAGGCGAGCGCGGCGCGGCGTACTTGCTTGTGGCCGTGGTCGGGAGGGATCCGCACGTAGACGTGCAGGCCCGAGCCGCCGCTGGTCTTCGGGTAGCCGACCGCACCGAGCTCGTCGAGGACCTCCCGCACGACGCCGGCGACGCGCTGCACCTGTGCGAAGTCCGACAGCGGCCCGGGGTCGAGGTCGATCCGCCACTCGTCGGGCGACTCCGGGTCGTCACGACGGCTGTTCCAGGGGTGGAACTCCACGGTCGACATCTGCACCGCCCAGATCACCGCACCCAGCTCGGTGACGCACAGCTCGTCGGCGGTGCGGTCCCAGCGCGGGAAGTGCAGCCGGACCGTCTCGATCCACGGCGGGGCCCCGGCCGGCAGCCGCTTCTGGTGGACCTTGTCACCGTCGAGGCCCTTCGGGAAGCGGTGCAGCATGCACGGCCGCTCGAACAGTGCGTTGACGATCCCCTCGCCGACGCAGAGGTAGTACTCCACCAGGTCGAGCTTGGTGGCGCCGGAGGCCGGGAAGTAGACCCGGTCGGGGTTGGTCACCTTGACGACGCGGTCGTCCACCTCGATCTCGGTGAACGGGGACGCCATGGCGCCACCGTAGTCGAGCTCACCGACGCTCGGACTGCCCCACGGCGACGCGCACCACGGGTGAGGTGTGGGCGTCCGCGTAGGACCGCTCGGCGAAGAACCAGCGGTAGGCGGTCGACACCTCCGGCGTCACCCGCGTCGTCACCGTGCCGTCGGGCCCGGCGACCAGGTCGTCGGTGACGGCGCGGAAGTCCGCGGCACCGGCGGGCCTGGCCTGGAGCACCAGCGCCGCGCCGACCGCCTCGCCGTCGGCGCCGACCGTCGTCCCGGAGAGGGTCACCTCCTCGCCGCCGGCGGCCCGCCGGGTCGAGGCCGCGGCCGTCGTCGTGACCGGCGACCCCTCGAGGTCGTAGGCAGTCACCGCACCGGGGTCACCGACGCTGACGGCGTCGAGCGCGAACTCGTCGCCGTCGCAGCCCATCCCCGAGAGGAGGTAGCCCGGCCCGTCGCCGTGGACCTGCGTGAAGTCGTCGATGGTGGCGCGGCCGGCGGTCTCGCGGACGGCGCCGGTGGCGGCCTCCACCCTCGTCCAGGAGTACGCCGCCGCAGCCGCGTCGATCTGCTGCCAGCCGGCTGCACCGGCGACCAGGTCGGCGCGACCGGCCCAGACGTCGCCCGGCGCCGTGCCGGGCGTGACGTACCAGACCCAGGCGACGCCGCTGGCGCCCGCGGCGGAGCGGACGGACAGGGCGTGGGTGGCGTCGGCGACCGAGTCGACCAACGACACCGGACCGCTGGCCGTGCCCGTGCCGGCCAGGTCCAGGGAGGTGGCGCGGCGTCCGAGCGGGGCGCCGCCGTCGAGCACGACCCGGGCCAGGGGTGAGCGCTCGTCGGCGCGGAAGAGCGTCTCGCAGCCGAACCACGTGAGGTGGGTCGAGGCCTCCGGGAACGCCGTCCCCGACACGGTGACTGTCCGGTCTGCCTCCTCCGCAAGGGCAGGAGCAGCCGGCCAGAGCAGGCCCAGGCCCGCCGTGGCGATGGCGGTGACGACGACAGCGCGACGCATGTATTCCCTCTCCCCGTTGGCCCCCGAGCGGGCCTGTCCCCATTGAACGTCAGGACGGGCGGAGAATCCATGGCTGACGCGCACGGATCATCCAGGTGGGGTACGCGCGTCAGGTGCGACGGTGGAGGACCGCCCAGAACATCGCGTCGGTGCCGTGCTCGTGCGGCCACAGCTGGCGGGTCGGGACGTCCGTCTCGACGTCGTCGCGGGCCGCGGTCACGGCGGCCACGATGCTCGCTGGTCTCGGCGAGCACCGGCGAGCAGGTGGCGTAGACGACGACACCCCCGGGGCGGACCAGGTCGAGCGCGCGGTCGAGCAGGGCGCGCTGCAACGGCACCAGGCCGTCGAGGTCGGAGAGCTGCTTGCGCCACCGGGCCTCCGGGCGTCGCCGCAGCGCGCCCAGCCCCGAGCACGGCGCGTCGACGAGCACCCGGTCGAAGGAACCCTCCGGCCAGGGTCCGGCCCGGCCGTCGTGGACGGTGACCTGCACGTCCGGACCGACGGAGCGGCGTACGAGCTCGGCACGGTGGGGCTGCGACTCGTTGGCGACCAGCCGCGCGCCCCGCTGCGCGGCCAGGGCGGCGAGCAGCGCTGCCTTGCCGCCGGGACCGGCGCACAGGTCGAGCCAGACCTCGTCGCTCCCCTCGAGCGGCGCGTCGGCGAGCGCGAGCGCAACCAGCTGGGAGCCCTCGTCCTGCACCCCGGCGCGGCCCTCGGCGACGGCCGGGACGTCCGCGGGGTCGCCACCGCTGAGGCGGACGCCGTGCGGCGAGAGCGCGGTCGGCTCCCCCGGCAGCTCGTCCCGCGTGGCCCGGCCCGGTCGGGCGACGAGCACCACGGCGGGCGCCTCGTTGTCGGCGGCCAGCACGGCCTCGAGCTCATCGCGCCGCTCCCCCAGCGCCCGCTCGAGCTCCTCGACGACCCAGCGCGGGTGGCTGTGGGCCACGGCGAGGTGGCCGACCGGGTCGCCGGCAGCGTCCGGCGCGACCCGCGCCACCCAGGTCTCGAGGTCCGCCGCCGCGACCTTGCGCAGCACGGCATTGACCAGGCCGGCGTCGCGCTGGCCGGTCCGGGCACGGGCGAGGTCGACGCTGGTCGAGACCGCCGCATGGGTGCCCACGCGCATCGACAGCAGCTGGTGGGCGCCCAGCCTGAGCACGTCGCGCAGCCGCGGCTTCACCCGGCCGCGGTCGAGGCACGCGTCGAGGACGGCGTCGTAGGTCCCCTGCCGACGCAGCGTGCCGGCCACCAGCTCGGTGGTGAACGCGGCGTCGCGACCGGACAGGCCGTGGCTGCGCAGCACCTGCGGCAGCACGAGGTTGGCGTAGGCGTCGTCGGTGCGGACCGCCCTGAGCACGTCGTACGCCGCCACGCGGGCGGGATCAGCCATCGCCGAGGTGCTCCCGCACGAGCCGCTTCGGGGCCATCCGTGCCCAGGCGTCGGTGATGATCTCGCGCAGCTCCTCGACGTCGACCTCACCGATCCGGGACTGCTGCACCAGCACGGCGGGGTGGCCGCGGAAGTGGTCGATGGTGAAGAACGGCAGGTCGGGGTCGTCGACGAGCGCCTGCTTCTCGGCCTCGGTCGGCGTCTGGATCACCACCAGGTCGTCGTACATCTCGCCGGTCACGGGGTCGACCGCCGTCCGGTGGGGTGCCCGGTGGAGCAGGAAGCCCTTCCCCTTCCCACCGCGCGGCACCTTCCAGGTCGGGCGGTCGCCCCACGACGTGCCGAGCTCGGTCTCCGGCAGCGACGCGCAGATCGCGTCGATGTCGTCGGGAGTCGCAGGCCTGACCATGCCCTCAGGCTAGGGCACCTCTCAGACCAGCTTGAGGGCCGTCACCACGGTCTCGAAGACGCCGTAGGCCAGCAGCAGCGACACCACGCCCCACGACAGCACCAGCCGGACGACGGTGGTGCGGGGGGCCGACTGCTCGGCGGCCTCTGCGCTCATCCGGTCCTCCTTCTCGCGCTGCTTGGCCTCGCCGCGGTCGGCGTGGTGCTTCGACGCCACCGGCGTGATCAGCAGGTTGGCCACGAAGCCGACGGCCAGCACGCCCACCATGGTGAACAGCGCCGGCCGGTAGGCGTCGGCGGTCAGCGTGCCGGCACCGCCGGCCCGGTCGAGGAAGCCGTTGACGATGAGCGGGCCGACCACGCCGGCCGCGGCCCAGGCGGTCAGCAGCCGACCGTGGATCGCGCCGACCTGGAAGACGCCGAACAGGTCGCGGAGGTAGGCCGGGACGGTGGCGAACCCGCCGCCGTAGAACGAGATGATGGTCGCCGCAACCAGCACGAAGATCGCCGTGGCCGTGGAGCCGGTGAGGGCGAGCAGGACGTAGAGCGCGATGCCGACACCGAGGTAGACCATGTAGATCGGCTTGCGGCCGATGTAGTCGGAGGTGCTCGACCACACGAAGCGGCCCGCCATGTTGAACAGCGACAGCACGCCGACGAAACCGCCCGCCGCCGCGACGGTCACCGACGAGACGCCGTCGGCGTCGCGGAAGAAGTCCTGGATCATCGGTGCGGCCTGCTCGAGGATGCCGATGCCCGCGGTGACGTTGCAGAACAGCACGGTCCAGAGCAGCCAGAACTGCGGGGTCCGGACCGCTTGGTTGGCCGACACGTCGTGCGTGGTCGTCATCGGCCTCTTCTCGACCGCGTCGGGGTCGAAGCCCGCAGGGCGCCAGCCCGGAGGAGGCACGCGGATGTTGGCGACGCCGATCATCATGATCAGGAAGTAGGAGACACCGAGGGTGATGAAGAGCCCGGTGAGGGCGGCACCGTCGGCCAGCGAGGTGGCGTCGGTGGGGTCGTAGCCGTCGTCGAAGAACGACATCAGCTGGCGCGAGGCCGGCGAGGCGACCATCGCGCCGCCGCCGAAGCCCATGATCGCCATGCCGGTGGCGAGCCCCGGCCGGTCGGGGAACCACTTGATGAGCGTGGAGACCGGCGAGATGTAGCCGATGCCCAGGCCGATGCCGCCGACCACGCCGTAGCCGAGGTAGAGCAGCCAGAGCTGGCCGGTCGAGATGCCGGCGGCACCGATCAGGAAGCCCGACGCCCAGCAGCAGGCGGCGGTGAACATCGCCTTCCGGGGGCCCACGCGGTCGACCCAGGTGCCGAACAGGGCTGCCGACAGCCCGAGCATCACGATCGCGATCGAGAAGACGAAGCCGATCCGGGTCAGCGAGGTGTCGAAGTGCTCGACCATCGAGCTCTTGTAGACGCTGGTGGCATAGACCTGGCCGATGCACAGGTGGACCGCGAGCGCCGCCGGCGGGATCAGCCACCGGTTGAAGGTCTGGGGTGCGACGGTGTGCTCCCTGTCGAGCACGCTCAGCAGCGCCATGGGTGGGTCCTCCTGAGGTAGACCAACGTTCAACCGCCAGTCACCCTAGACGACGCTGGAGTCGCCCCACCTCACCCCGTCAGACCAGCCGGGTGCCGGGTTCGAGGCGTACGCCGCGGGCCCAGTCGGCCGCCGCCATCTCCTTCTTGCCGAACGCCTTCACCACCCCCAGCCGGACCGGCGCGGTGGCCGTGCCGACGTGGACCGCGTTCTTCGACACCGCGACCAACCCGGGCTCGAGCGGCGCGTGGTCGGCGTCCGGGGTGAGCGGACCGATCTTGATCCGCTCGCCGTCGAGGGTCGACCAGGCGCCCGGGCCCGGCGTGCAGGCCCGGACCCGGCGGTCGATCGCGACGGCCGTCTCGCGCCAGTCGACCTGCGCGTCCTCGACGGTGATCTTGGGGGCCATGCTGAGGCCCTCGGCCGGCTGCTCGCGGGCCTCCAGGCTGCCGTCGGCGATGCCGTCCAGGGTGGCGACGAGCAGGCCGGAGCCGCCCTCGGCCAGCCGGGCGAGCAGGTCGCCGGCGCTGTCGGTGGGGCGGATCCGCTCGGTCATGACGCCGAAGACCGGGCCGGCGTCCATCGCCCGGACGATCCGGAAGGTCGTGGCGCCGGTGACCTCGTCGCCGGCCCAGAGCGCGTGCTGCACCGGCGCGGCTCCGCGCCAGGCCGGCAGCACCGAGAAGTGCAGGTTGACCCAGCCGAGGGGCGGGATGTCGAGCGCGCTCTGCGGCAGCAGCGCGCCGTAGGCGACCACCGGGCAGCAGTCGGGCGCGAGCTCGCGCAGCGCGGCCTGGAAGTCGGCGTCGCGGGGGTGGTCGGGCTTGAGGACGGGTACCCCGAGCTCCTCGGCACGCTGAGCGACCGGGCTGGCCACGAGCCGGCGTCCGCGCCCGGCTGGGGCGTCGGGTCGCGTGACCACCCCGACCAGCTCGTGGTCGCTGGCGGCGATCGCGTCGAGCGAGGGGACGGCGACCTCGGGGGTGCCGGCGAAGACGACACGCATCAGAGCTGGAGGCCGTTCGTGGGGTGCGGGCTGACCTTGACCGTGGGCTTCTCGAGCCCGAACCACTCGGACTCGCGGATCTCCCGCATCGCCGCCTTGCGGCGCTCGGTGTCGAGCCGGTCGAGGAACAGCACGCCGTCGAGGTGGTCGGTCTCGTGCTGGATGGCCCGGGCGAGCAGGTCGCTGCCACGGACGGTGAGCGGCTCGCCGTGCATGTCGACGCCGTTGGCGACGACCGAGAGGGCGCGCAGGCACTCGAAGGTGAGCTCGGGGATCGAGAGGCAGCCCTCGAGCCCGTCCTGCTGCTCCTCGGAGAGCTCGAGGGTGGGGTTGACGAGGTGGCCGACCTCGCCGTCGACGTACCAGGTGAAGACCCGGAGCCCGACCCCGATCTGCGGTGCCGCGAGCCCCGCGCCGGGGGCCGCGAGCATGGTGTCGGTGAGGTCGGCGACGAGCGTGCGCAGCTCGACGTCGAAGTCGGTGACCTCCCGCGCGCGCTGGCGCAGCACGGGGTCGCCGAAGAGCCGGATGGGTTGGATCGCCACGAGGGGGAAGTCTAGAGAGTGGGTGGGTCGACCTGGATCCGGACCGGGTCGAGCTTGCGGGCCGAGCGCACCCGCTGCAGCTCGCCGAGCGAGCGGGACAGGCCCGCTCCCGCGGTCCGTGGCACCCGCAGCACCACCCGGGACTCCTCGCCGAGCGGGACCGGGCCGAGCACCTCGGCACCCTCGGGGAGGTCGAGCAGGGTGAGGACGTCGTCGACGGCGCCCGGCGGACCGGTGACCGTCGCGATCCGGGAGGCCGGCGGCAGGTGCGCGGCCGCCCGCTCGTGTGCCTCACGCTCGGCGAAGCCGGCCGGGTCCCAGCGGACCAGCGCCTGCAGCGCCGGGTGGTCGGGTGGGCCGACGGCGACGACCCGGCCGCCGGCACGGACGAGGGCGGCCGCGCCCAGCCACCGGCGCAGCGCCTCCTCCTCGGCGCGCAGGTCGGCACGGCCGAGCGCGAGCCAGGTGTCGAGCAGCACGACGGCGGCGTAGCCGGACCCGGGGCCGGACCCGGCGACCGGCTCCGCCCCGGGGGTCGCGACCACGATCGCGGGGGTGGCGGGCACCGTCGCGCGGACGTGGTCGCCGCCCGAGGTCAGCACCGCGACCCCGGGGAAGGTCCGCCCCAGCTCCTCGGCGGTGCGGCTCTCCCCCACCACCGGCGCCCGCAGCCCGCGGTGGCCGCACTCCGGGCACGCCCAGGCCGGGGCGGGGTCGCCGCACCAGCGGCAGTCGGGCGGTGCGGTCGGCCCGCCGAGCCGGAGCGGGCCGCTGCAACGGCCGCACCGGGCGGGGGTGCGGCAGCGCTCGCACGCCAGGCTGGGCGCATAGCCCGACCGCGGCGACTGCACCAGCACCGGGCCGCCGTCGGGCCCGGTGAGGGCGGCGCGGACCGCGTCGTACGCCGGGCGCGGGACGCGGGCGCCCCGCTCGCGCTCGCCGGACTCCGCGATGGTGACCGAGACCCGCTCGCGCAGCACCGCGCGCGGCGGGACGATCTCGTGGGCCCAGCCGGTGCGGACCAGGGTCTGCGCCTCGACCGAGCGGGCGAAGCCGCCGAGCAGGAGTGCGGCCTGCTGCTGCTCGGCGCGCAGCAGCAGCACCTCACGGACGTGCGGGTAGGGCGCGCGCGGCTCGGCCAGCAGGTCGTCGCCGTCGTCCCAGAGCGCCACCAGGCCGAGGTCGTGCACCGGCGCGAAGGCGGCGGCGCGGGTGCCGAGCACGATCCGGCGGCTGCCGCGGGAGACGGCGAGGAAGTCGCGGTAGCGACGGGCCGGACCGGCGTCGGCCGCGAGGGTGACGTGGTGGTCCTCGCCGAGGACCTCCGACAGGGCGGCGTCGACCCGGTCCACGTCACGCCGGTCGGGCACGACCAGCAGCGCCCCCCGCCCGCTCGCCCGGGCGTGGGCGGCGGCGTGGGCCAGCGCGACGGGCCAGTCGGTGGCGGGCGCGGCGTTCCACACGGCCCGCGGGGAGCCCCCGGCCGCGAGGTGGGCCAGGAACGCGCCGGCCGGCTCGTGACCGGCCCACGCGCCGGCCGCGCCCTCGGCGTCGACCGGCGCGGCGCTGTCCGGCTCAGGCGACGGCTTCGCCTCGGTGGTGGCGTGGCGCGGGGGGACGGCGAGCCGGAGCACGTCGGCGCGACTGCCGGCGTACCTCTCGGCGACGGCGGCCGCGAGCGTCGCGACCTCGGGGCTCAGGACGGGCTCGGCGCTGACCACGCGTCGCAGCGGGGCGAGCCGGCCGGGGTGGTCGGACGCGGCGACCCGCGCCACGACGTAGCCGTCGACGTCCTGGCCCGCGAAGCGGACCTTCACCCGGGCCCCGGGCACGGCCGCCTCCGCGTCCTTGAGGGGGACGAGGTAGTCGAAGGTGCGGTCGAGGTGGGCCAGCGGCACGTCGACCAGCACCCGGGCGACGGGGTCGGTCGTGGCCGGCTCGACCTCGGCCTGCTTGCGGGCCCGGGTCGCGGCCGCCTTGGCCCGCGAGTCGGCGACCGCGGCACGCAGGCCGGGCAGCATCTCGGGTTCCTCAGGCATGGCAGGTGTCTACCAGTGGGTGCCGACGTCCGGGGTTCTCGAGCGAGTCGTGAGGTTCTCGAGTCATCCAGCGCCCGGAGATCACTGGTTCCCCGGATATCCGGGGAACCAGCGCGCCCTCAGATCCCCGCCGCGGCCTTCAGGTCCGCGGCGCGGTCGGTGCGCTCCCAGGTGAACTCGGGGAGCTCGCGGCCGAAGTGGCCGTACGCCGAGGTGGCGGCGTAGATCGGGCGGAGCAGGTCGAGGTCGCGGATGATCGCGGCGGGGCGGAGGTCGAAGCACTTCAGCACGGCCTGCTGGATGTCCTCGTCGGGGATCACGCCGGTGCCGAAGGTCTGGATGAAGACGCCGACCGGCGAGGCCTTGCCGATGGCGTAGGCGACCTGCGCCTCGCAGCGCCGGGCCAGGCCCGAGGCGACGACGTTCTTGGCCACCCAGCGCATGGCGTACGCCGCGGAGCGGTCGACCTTCGAGGGGTCCTTGCCGGAGAACGCACCACCACCGTGGCGGGCCATCCCGCCGTAGGTGTCGACGATGATCTTGCGACCGGTCAGGCCCGCGTCGCCCATCGGGCCGCCGACGACGAACTTGCCCGTCGGGTTGACCAGCAGCCGGTAGTCCACGGAGTCGATGTCGAAGGACTCCAGCACCGTGTCGATGACGTGCTTCTTGATGTCGCCCTCGAGCGTCGGGTGGTCGATCTCCTCGGCGTGCTGCGTGGAGAGCACCACGGTGTCGACGCGGACCGGGGTGTCCTGCGCGTCGTACTCGATGGTGACCTGGGTCTTGCCGTCGGGGCGCAGGTAGGCGAGCGTGCCGTCCTTGCGCACCTCGGTCAGCCGCTGCGCCAGCTGCTGGGCGATCATGATCGGCAGCGGCATCAGCTCGGGGGTGTCGTCGCAGGCGTAGCCGAACATCAGGCCCTGGTCGCCCGCCCCCCGCTTGTCGAGGTCGTCCTCGGAGGAGCCCACCCGCGACTCGTGACCGGCGTCGACCCCGGCGGCGATGTCGATCGACTGGCCGCCGATGGCGACCTGGACGCCGCACGAGGCACCGTCGAAGCCCTTGAGCGAGGAGTCGTAGCCGATGTCGAGGATGGCCTGGCGGACCAGCTCCGCGACCGGGGCGTAGGCGGTGGTGCGGACCTCGCCGGCGACGACGACCAGACCCGTGGTGAGCAGGGTCTCCACGGCCGTGCGGAGCTCGGCGCGGTCGGGGTCGTGCGCCATGAGGTAGTCGAGCACGGTGTCGCTGATCCGGTCGGCGATCTTGTCGGGGTGACCCTCGGTCACCGACTCCGACGTGAAGAGACGTCCAGGCACGTACTGCTCACTCTCTGGTCCGAGGGATGTCTGCACAACCCTACCGAGCGCCCAGCATGCGATACGCCGGTCCCACGGGACGAATCAGGACGAGCCGGGACGACGTCAGGAGAGCCGCTGCGCGACCTGGTCCCAGAGCACGTGCGCGAGGGCGGACTTGGTGCCGTGCGGCACCTCGACGGTGGCCCCGTCGGCGGCCAGCACGACGCCCTGGTTGTCCGGGCTGCCGAAGACCGCTCCCCCGCTGACGTCGTTGACCACCAGCAGGTCGCAGCCCTTGCGGGCGAGCTTGGCGCGGGCGTGGTCGAGCACCGAACCGGCGTCGTCGCCGGTCTCGGCGGCGAAGCCGACGACGACCAGGTCGGGCCGCGGCCGGTGGGCGGCGAGCTCGGCGAGGATGTCGGGGTTCTGGACCAGCTCGATGGTGGGCGCCGAGCCGTCGTCGGCCTTCTTGATCTTGGCGTCGCAGACGCTCACCGGGCGGAAGTCCGCCGGGGCGGCCGCCATCACCACGGCGTCGGCCGAGGTCGCCGCGGAGAGCACCGCGTCGCGCAGCTCGGCGGTGGTGCCGACGCGCACGACCTTGGCACCCGCCGGGTCGGGCAGCGTGACGTTGGCGCTGACCAGGGTCACCTCGGCGCCACGCGCGACGGCGGCCCGGGCCAGGGCGTAGCCCTGCAGGCCGGAGGAGCGGTTGCCGAGGAACCGGACCGGGTCGAGCGGTTCGCGGGTGCCGCCGGCGGAGACCACGACGTGGCGACCGGCGAGGTCGGGTGACGCGCTCGGCGTACGTCCGCGCTCGAGCACCTCCAGGCACACCTCGAAGAGCTCGGCGGGCTCGGGCAGCCGACCCTTGCCGGTGTCGGCGCCGGTCAACCGGCCCTCCGCGGGCTCGACGACCAGGACGCCGCGCTCACGCAGCGTGGCGACGTTGGCGACCGTGGCGGGGTGCTCCCACATCTCGGTGTGCATCGCCGGGGCGAGCACGACCGGGCAGCGGGCGGTCAGCAGGGTGTTCGTCAGCAGGTCGTCGGCCAGCCCGTGGGTGGCCCGCGCCAGCAGGTCGGCCGTGGCGGGGGCGACGACGACGAGGTCGGCGGACTGCCCGAGCCGCACGTGGGGGACCTGGTGCACGTCGTCCCACACGCCGGTGTGCACGGGCTTGCCCGAGAGGGCCGCCCAGGTGGCCTCGCCGACGAAGGACAGCGCGGCCTGCGTCGGGACGACGGTGACGTCGTGGCCCGACTCGGTCAGCCGGCGCAGCAGCTCGCAGGCCTTGTACGCCGCGATGCCGCCGGAGACGCCGAGCACGACACGAGGCCGCTCCCCGCGCGGGGGAACGGCCTCGGAGCCGATGTCGGAGGTCATGTCAGACCGGGACGATCACTCGCCCGGGGTGAAGTCCGCCTCGAGGGACGCCTGCTTGCGCGCCTCCTCCTCGGCGGCCAGCTCGGCCGGGTCGACGTCCTCGCAGGTCAGCAGGTCCTCGTTGATCTCGCGCAGCGCGATCGAGAGGGGCTTCTCCTGCACGTGGGTGTCCACGAGCGGGCCGACGTACTCCAGCAGGCCCTCGCCGAGCTGGGAGTAGTAGGCGTTGATCTGCCGGGCGCGCTTGGCGCTGTAGAGGACCAGCTTGTACTTGCTGTCGGTCTTCGTGAGCAGCTCGTCGATCGGGGGGTTGGTGACGCCCTCGGCGGCGATGTTGGGTGCAGACACGCGTGAAGCCTCGCAGTGGTGGAGAGAGTGGGATGGACTCAGGAGTCGGTGGACTACTGCTCAGTCATCATCAAGGCTACCAATTCCTCGGCAGCAGCGTGAACTTCGTGGTTGACGACGGTCGCGTCGAACTCCTCCTCGGCCGCCAGCTCCTCCAGCGCGGTCTCCAGCCGGCGGGCCTGTTCCTCGGCCGTCTCGGTGCCGCGTCCGGTCAGCCGGCGCACCAGCTCGTCCCACGACGGCGGCTTGAGGAAGACGAAGAGCGCCTCCGGCATCGTCTCGCGCACCTGCCGGGCGCCCTGCAGGTCGATCTCGAGCAGCGCCGGACGACCGGCGGCCAGCATCGTGTCCACCGGGCGCCGCGGGGTGCCGTAGCGCGCGGCCTGGTGGACCACCGCCCACTCCAGCAGCTCGCCGGCGCCGATCATCCGGTCGAACACGGCGTCGGAGACGAACCAGTAGTGCACCCCGTCGACCTCGCCGGGCCGAGGGGGGCGGGTCGTCGCCGACACCGAGATCCAGACCTCGGGGTGGCGGGCCCGGATGTCGGCCGCGACGGTGCCCTTGCCGACCGCGGTCGGTCCGGCCAGCACGACGAGTCGCGAGCGTGCCGGGTCGGTGGTGACCTCAGCCATCCGTGGCAGGGCCGAACTCGCGCTCGAGGGCGGCGACCTGCTTGGTCCCGAGGCCGCGGACCCGGCGGCTCTCGGCGATCCCGAGCCGCTCCATCACCTGGCGCGCGCGGACCTTGCCGAGGCCGGGCATGGCCTGCAGCAGGTCGAGCACCCGCATCTTGCCGACGACGTCGTTGGTGGCGCCCGCGTGGAGCACGTCGGCCAGCGAGGCACCGGAGTGCTTGAGCCGGCTCTTCACCTCGGCACGCTCCCGCCGGGAGGCCGCAGCCTTCTCGAGCGCGGCAGCTCGCTGTTCGGGAGTGAGAGGAGGCAGTGCCACGGATCAGGGTGTCCTTCGTCGAGACGCGCAGGGCGGGGTAGGCGATCAATCTAGCCACGTCGGTTCGCACGCTGCAATCGCGCGGGGCGCACTCGTCGTGACGGCCGGGCGGCCGACTACTGGAACAACGGGGTCTTGCACACGTCCGTGGCCTGCTGCTTCACCCCGTCGTACGCCGCGGTGACCTCGGGCGAGAAGAGCTCGTCGGCCGCGGCGGCGATGTCGTCCCGCTGCTCGCGCGTGACGTCCTCCGGCGGGTCGTCCGCGTCGTACGTCGCGGGGTCGGCGCCGGCCTCGTCGAGCGCCTCCTGCAGCCCCTCGAGCGCCGCGACGAAGGTCTCCCAGTCGTCCGTGAGGTCACGGGGCGCCTCCTCGGCGAGGTCGCGGAAGACCGGCAGCGCGGTCAGCAGCGCGTCGGGCGAGTCGTCGGCGAGCAGCTCGCTCAGCTCGGCCTGGCGCTCGGAGACCCGCTCGCAGTAGTCGGCGCGCACGTCCTCGGGGGTCTCGCTGCAGCCGGACACCAGCCCGAGGACGATCCCGGTCGCGGCCAGCGCGACGAGGGTCCGTCTCACGCCAGGGCCTCCGGCGAGCTCGTCGTTGGCCCGGCGGACGGCGTCGGCCATCGCCCGGCCGTCCGGCCCGAGGCGCAGCACGCCGCGGCTGGAGCTGGCCAGCACGTGGGGCGCCGCGGCGCCGAAGATCCGGCGGATGTCGGCCGGCCCGCCCCCCTGCTCGCCGTAGCCCGGCGCGAGCAGCGGACCGTGGATGCGAGGTCCTCGTCGGGGTCGTCGATGGTGGCGCCGACGACCGCACCGAACGAGCCGAGCGGGTCGGCGCCGGCGTTGAGGTCGCGCAGCCGACCCAGCACTCCCCCGGCGACGCTTCCTCCGTCGTCGGTGAGCGCGTGCTGGACCTCCGGCCCCTCCTTGTTGGAGGTCAGCGCCAGCACGAACAGGCCGGCGCCGTGGCGACGGGCGGTCTCGACCATCGGGTCCAGCGAGCCGAAACCGAGGTACGGGCTCGCGGTGATGGCGTCGGAGGCGAGCGGCGAGGTCGGGTCGAGGTAGGCGTCGGCGTAGGCCTGCGAGGTCGAGCCGATGTCGCCGCGCTTGACGTCGAGCAGCACCAGCGCGCCCGCGGCGCGCGACTCGGCGATGACACGCTCGAGGACCGCGACCCCGCGACTGCCGTGGCGCTCGTAGAAGGCGGACTGCGGCTTGACGACGGAGCAGTACGGCGCGACGGCCTCGACCACGCCGAGCGCGAACCGTTCGAGGCCGGCCGCGTCGTCGGCCAGGCCCCAGTCGGCGAGCAGCGAGGCGTGCGGGTCGATCCCGACGCAGAACTGGCCGCGCTCGGCGACGGCGGCGTGGACGCGGGTCCCGAAGCTGGCGGCGGTCATGCGTCATCCTCTCGCGGGACGGCCAGCTCGCGCACGAGCCGGTCGACGGTGGTGGGGTCGTGGAGCAGGGCGGTGCCGACCTGGACCGCGCTGGCGCCGAGGGCGAGGGCGGTGCGGACGTCGGCAGCGGTGGCGAGCCCGCCGCAGGCGACGACGGTGGCGTCGGGCGCGGCAGCGACGACCTCGGTCAGGCAGCGGAGCGCGAGCGGCCGGATTGCGGGGCCGCTGAGCCCGGCCGGCCGGCCGTCGGACATCGCCGCGGGCAGCGCGTTGCCGACGACGACCGCGTCGGCGCCGGCCTCCAGCACGGCGCGGGCGGTCTCGGCGACCCGCACCAGGTCGGGGCGCAGCTTGGCGAGCACCGGGACGCCGCGCGGCAGGTCGCGGTGGACGGCGGCCACGACGGAGGCCGCGTGGAAGGGCTCGCGGACGTCGAAGACTCCGGCCGGATCGGCGTCCGGCGGGGAGAGGTTGAGCTCGATCCCGGCGACCCCGGGCGTGCGGCCGAGCCGCCGCGCCAGCTCGGCGTACTCCCCGAGCGAGCGGGCGACGACCGAGACGAACGTGCGCACGCCCTGCTGCACCAGCCAGGGCAGCTCGAGGGCCAGGAACTGGTCGAGCCCGGGGTTGTGCAGGTCGACGGCGTGCACCAGGCCGGACGGGGTCTCCAGGATCCGCGGCTGGTGGCCGCCGGTGCGCGGGGCGACGGTGATGGTGCGGGTCACGAAGCCGCCCAGCGCCGCCAGGTCGGCGTACGCCGCCAGCTCGCGTCCGGTGCCGCCGCAGCCGGAGGCCACCATCACCGGTGCGGCGAGGTCGAGGGTCACGAGGGCTCCCCCTCCCAGACCACGCGATCACCGCGGAGGACCGGTCCCTCGACGCAGGCGCGGACCAGCCGGGTGTGCCCGCCCTCGCCCGCGACGGGCACGACGCAGCCGTGGCAGAGCCCGGTGGCGCAGGTGAGCGGGCGCTCCAGCGCGACCTGGCTCCAGGCGCCGGCCCGCTCGGCCGCGGCGGCCACCGCGTGGAGCGTGGGGTCGGGACCAGCGGCGTAGACGACGGCGGCGCCGGCCTTGCGCAGCACGTCGTCGATCACGTCGGCGACGGCGCCGCGCTGGCCGACCGAGCCGTCCCCGGTCACCACGGTCACCGCGCGGGCGGAGCGACGGGCCTCGAGCGCGGAGAGCAGGTGGGCCTCGTCCGGGGCCGCGACCACCATCGTCACCGGGCACTCGCGCTCGCGGAGCCGCTCGGCGAGGGGGAACAGCGGCGCGGCGGCGTACCCCTCGCCGACGAGGACGCACGGGACCGGCTCCTTGGGCAGCGAGAAGGCCCGCCCCAGCGGTCCGGTGACGGCGAGCTTCGTCCCCGGGGGCTGGGCGACCAGCCACGCCGTGCCGGGGCCTCGCTCTTCGACGACGAGCTCGATGGTCGCGCCGTAGCCGCCGGTGGGTCGGACCCGGTGGATCCAGAAGCCGCGGCGGGCCAGCCGCTCGGAGCCCGTCGAGAGGGCCACGAACGTGCCGGGCCGGAACCGCTCCGGGACTCCCGGCGCGACCAGCGTCAGGTGGTGGTGGGCGCCGATCCGTCGCGCAGCGACCAGCTCGCCGGTGACGTGGAGGGGGCCGCGCTCGTCGCGGTGGGTGGCCTCGGTCATCCGGTCCCGCGCACGATGCGTCGCGGCCAGAGCGGGACCCTCGTAGACGAAGGCGCTGTAGCCCTGCAGGAGGGTGGCACCGGCCGCCAGCCGGTCACGGGCGTCGTCGACGGAGGTGATGCCGCCCACGCCGACCAGGGTGAGGTCGGGGCCGACCCGGTCGCGCAGCAGCCGGACGACCTGGTCGGCCCGGGCAGTGAGCGGACGGCCCGAGAGTCCTCCGGCGCCGACGGCATCGACCTCGGCGGCGCTGCTCGTGAGGCCGTCACGGGAGATGGTCGTGTTGGTGGCGGTGATGCCGTCGAGGCCGAGCTCGAGGGCGAGGTCGGCCACGGCCAGCACGTCCTCGTCGGCCAGGTCGGGCGCGATCTTGACCAGCAGCGGGACCCGGGTCCCGGTCACCTCGTCGGCCTGCTGCCGCACGGCGGACAGCAGCGGGCCGAGCCGCTCGACGCTCTGCAGGCTGCGCAGGCCGGGGGTGTTGGGTGAGGAGACGTTGACCACGAGGTAGTCGGCGTACGGCGCGAGCAGGCGGGTGCTGAGGCGGTAGTCGGCCTCGACTGCCGCCTGGTCGTCCTCGGGCACGACCTTGGTCTTGCCGACGTTGACGCCGAGGACCGGTGCGTGGCGTCGCGACCGGGAGCGCCAGCCGGCCAGCCGCTGGGAGACCACGGCGGCGCCGTCGTTGTTGAAGCCCATCCGGTTGACCACCGCGCGGTCCGCCGGCAGCCGGAAGAGCCGCGGCTGCGGGTTGCCCGGTTGCGGGTGGCCGGTGACGGTGCCGATCTCGACGTGGCCGAAGCCGAGCGCGGCCAGCCCGTCGATCCCGACGGCGTTCTTGTCGAAGCCCGCTGCGAGCCCGAGCACGTTGGGGAAGGTGAGTCCCATCGCGGTGACCGGGGACCCCGGGGCCGGGAGCCGGCGCCCAACGGGGGCCGCGGCGCGCACCCCCCGGAAGCCGAGGTGGTGGGCCCGCTCGGGGTCGAGCCGGGTCAGGGCGTGGTCGAACAGGGCGCCGTACGCCGTCACTGCGCGGTGGTTCCTGAGGAGTGAGCGGAGCGAACGTCTCGACGGGTGGTTCCTGGGGAGTGAGCGGAGCGAACGTCTCGAAGGGCCCAGTCCTGCAGGGAACGCACCTCGAGGTCGTCGGCGCGCATCGCCTCGATGCCCTGCACCGCCGCGCCGAGCCCCTGCACCGTGGTGATGCAGGGGATGTTGGCGAGGACGGCCGCGGTGCGGATCTCGTAGCCGTCGGTGCGGGCCGACCCGCCGCCCGACCCGTGAGGCGTGTTGACGATCAGGTCGATCTCGCCGTCGGCGATCAGCTGCACGGTCGTCGGCTCCCCCGCGGGGCCGGTGCCCTCGAAGTGCTTGCGCACCACGCGAGCCGCGATGCCGTTGCGGCGCAGCACCTCGGCGGTCCCCTGCGTGGCGAGGATCTCGAAGCCGAGGTCGGCCAGCCGCTTGATCGGGAAGACCATGCTGCGCTTGTCGCGGTTGGCCATGCTCGCGAAGATCCGGCCGCCGGTCGGCAGCGGGCCGTACGCCGCGGCCTGCGACTTGGCGAACGCGCGACCGAAGTCGGCGTCGAAGCCCATGACCTCGCCGGTGGAGCGCATCTCCGGGCCGAGCACGGTGTCCACGGTCTGCCCGTCGGGGGTCTTGAACCGGTTGAAGGGCATCACCGCCTCCTTCACCGCGATCGGCGAGTCGGGGGGCAGGTCTCCCCCGTCGCCCTGGGCGGCCAGCATCCCGCTCGCCCGCAGCGACGCGATCGACTCGCCCAGCATCACCCGGGCGGCGGCCTTGGCCAGCGGGACGGCGGTCGCCTTGGAGACGAACGGGACCGTCCGCGACGCCCGCGGGTTGGCCTCGAGGACGTAGAGCACGTCGGAGCCGAGCGCGAACTGGATGTTGATCAGGCCGCGGACCCCGACCCCCTTGGCGATCGCCTCGGTGGCCTCCCGGATCCGCCGGATCTCGGAGTCGCCGAGCGTGATCGGCGGCAGCGCGCAGGAGGAGTCGCCGGAGTGGATGCCGGCCTCCTCGATGTGCTCCATCACGCCGCCGAGGTAGAGGTCCTCGCCGTCGTAGAGCGCGTCGACGTCGATCTCGACGGCGTCGTCGATGAACCGGTCGACCAGGACGGGGTGCTCGGGGCTGATCGCGGTGGCGCGGGCGATGTAGCCCTCGAGCGCCTCGTCGTCGTAGACGATCTCCATGCCGCGTCCGCCGAGGACGTACGACGGGCGCACCAGCACCGGGTAGCCGATCTCGGCCGCGATCGCCTGCGCCTCGTCGAAGGAGGACGCCATGCCGTGCTTGGGGGCGGGCAGCCCCGCCTCGGTCAGCACCCGGCCGAACGCACCCCGCTCCTCCGCGAGGTGGATCGCCTCGGGCGTCGTCCCGACGATCGGGACCCCGGCGTCGGCGAGGCCCTGCGCGAGCCCGAGCGGCGTCTGCCCGCCGAGCTGGCAGATGACGCCCGCGATCGGACCGGCCTGCTGCTCGGCGTGGACGATCTCGAGCACGTCCTCCAGCGTGAGCGGCTCGAAGTAGAGCCGGTCGGAGGTGTCGTAGTCGGTCGAGACGGTCTCGGGGTTGCAGTTGACCATGACCGTCTCGTAGCCGGCACCGCCCTCGCCCTGGCCGAGCGCGAGCGAGGCGTGGACGCAGGAGTAGTCGAACTCGATGCCCTGGCCGATCCGGTTGGGACCCGAGCCCAGGATGATCACCGCCGGGGTGGTGCGCGGCAGCACCTCGGTCTCCTCGTCGTAGGACGAGTAGTGGTACGGCGTGGCCGCCGCGAACTCGGCCGCACAGGTGTCGACGGTCTTGTAGACCGGTCGGATGCCGAGCGCGTGCCGGACCCCGCGCACGACCGGCTCGGCGAGGTTGCGCATGTGCCCCAGCTGGGCGTCGGAGAAGCCGTGCCGCTTGGCCCGGCGCAGCAGCGCGGGAGTGAGCTCGGGCGCCTCGATGATCTCCTGGGCCACCTCGTTGATCAGGCACAGCTGGTCGACGAACCACGGGTCGATGCCGGTGGCGTCGTGGACCTCCTGCGGCGTCGCACCGGCCCGGATTGCGTCCATGACGATCCGCAGCCGGCCGTCGTGAGGCTTCGAGGCCGTCGCGAGCAGCGTGTCCCGGTCGAGGTCGACGTGGCGGTGGCTCCAGTCGAAGGGCGCGTCAGCGCTCTCGAGCGAGCGCAGCGCCTTCTGCAGCGACTCGGTGAAGCTGCGGCCGATCGCCATCGCCTCGCCCACCGACTTCATGTGGGTCGTGAGCACCGGGTCGGCGCCGGGGAACTTCTCGAACGCGAAGCGCGGCACCTTGACCACGACGTAGTCGAGGGTCGGCTCGAAGCTGGCCGGCGTGGACTGGCCGTCGGGCCGGGTGGTGATGTCGTTGGGGATCTCGTCGAGGGTGTAGCCGATCGCGACCTTGGCGGCGATCTTGGCGATCGGGAAGCCGGTGGCCTTCGACGCCAGCGCGCTGGAGCGCGACACCCGCGGGTTCATCTCGATCACGACCACGCGGCCGTCCTCGGGGTTGACCGCGAACTGGATGTTGCAGCCGCCGGTGTCGACGCCGACCGAGCGGATGATCCCGATCGAGAGGTCGCGGAGGTACTGGTACTCCCGGTCGGTGAGCGTCATGGCCGGCGCGACCGTGATCGAGTCGCCGGTGTGCACGCCCATCGGGTCGAGGTTCTCGATGCTGCAGATGATCACGACGTTGTCGGCCTGGTCGCGCATCACCTCCAGCTCGTACTCCTTCCACCCGATGATCGACTCCTCGAGCAGCACCTCGGTCGTCGGGGACGCCGACAGCCCGCCGCCGCCGATGCGGCGCAGGTCGGCCTCGTCGTAGGCCATGCCGGAGCCGGAGCCGCCCATCGTGAACGAGGGCCGGACCACCATCGGGTAGCCGAGCTCCCGGGCGCCGGCGAGCAGGTCCTCGTGGCTGTGGCAGATGAACGAGCGGGCGACCTCGCCGCCGAGCTCCTCGACGATCCGCTTGAAGGACTCACGGTTCTCGCCGCGGTCGATCGCCTCGATGCTGGCGCCGATCAGCTCGACGTCGTACTTCGCGAGGACGCCGCGCTCGTCGAGCGCGATCGCGGTGTTGAGCGCGGTCTGGCCGCCCAGGGTCGCGAGCAGCGCGTCGGGCCGCTCCTTGGCGATCACCTTCTCGACGAACTCGGGGGTGATCGGCTCGACGTACGTCGCGTCGGCGAACTCCGGGTCGGTCATGATCGTCGCGGGGTTGGAGTTGACGAGGATGACCCGCAGCCCCTCCTCGCGCAGCACCCGGCACGCCTGGGTGCCGGAGTAGTCGAACTCGCAGGCCTGGCCGATCACGATCGGGCCGGAGCCGATCACCATCACGCTCTGGATGTCGGTGCGCTTGGGCATCAGGCGTCGCCTCCGATGAGGTCGAGGAACCGGTCGAAGAGGTAGGCGGCGTCGTGCGGGCCGGCCGCCGCCTCGGGGTGGTACTGGACGCTGAAGGACCTCAGCCGGCCGCCGTCGTCGCGCAGCTCGAGGCCCTCGACGACGTCGTCGTTGAGGCAGACGTGGCTCACGCTCACCCGGCCGTACGCCGAGGCGACCGACTCGTCGAGCGGCACCCCGTCGGGCCACTGCACCGCGAAGCCGTGGTTGTGCGCGGTGACCTCGACCTTGCCGGTGGTGCGGTCCATCACCGGCTGGTTGATCCCGCGGTGGCCGTAGCGCAGCTTGTAGGTCCCGAGGCCGAGGGCGCGGCCGAAGAGCTGGTTGCCGAAGCAGATCCCGAAGTAGGGCAGCCCGGCGTCGAGCGCCCCCTGCAGCAGCGCGACCTGCGCGGTGGTCGCGGCCGGGTCGCCGGGACCGTTGGAGAAGAAGAGCCCGTCGGGCCCGACCGCCTGCACCTCGGCGAGCGAGGAGGTGGCGGGCAGCACGTGCACCTCGATGCCGCGCTCGGCCATCATCCGCGGGGTGTTCGCCTTGAGCCCGAGGTCCACGACGGCCACGGTGGCGCGCTTCTCCCCCACCGCCGGCACGACGTACGCCGACGCGGTGGAGACCGCCTCGGACAGGTTGGCGCCGGCCATCTCGTCGGCCGAGCGCACCCGCGACAGCAGGGCGGCCGGGTCGGTCTCGGTCGAGGAGATGCCGACGCGCATGGCGCCGCGCTCGCGCAGGTGGCGGGTCAGCGCCCGGGTGTCGATGCCGGAGATGCCGACGACGTCCTGCTCGCGCAGCGCGTCGTCGAGGCTGCGCCGAGAACGCCAGTTCGACGGGATCCGGGCGGGGTCGCGCACGACGTACCCGCTCACCCAGATCCGGGAGGACTCCGGGTCCTCGTCGTTCATGCCGGTGTTGCCGACGTGGGGCGCGGTCATCACGACGACCTGGCGGTGGTAGCTGGGATCGGTGAGCGTCTCCTGGTAGCCGGTCATGCCGGTGGAGAAGACCGCTTCGCCGAACGTCTCGCCGGCGGCGCCGTAGGAGTCACCGTGGAAGGTGCGGCCGTCCTCGAGCACGAGGATCGCGGGGACGGCGGGGTGGGCAGGAGACACCTGCGTCGTACCTCCTTCTCCGCCTCACGGGACGGATCGTTAAAGGATGTCGAACGGGGCCGACCCTACCAGCGGGCCGACCGCGTCCACGCACTCGTCCCGGGTACTCGTCGGGGACCCGGTGTGCCCGAGATCACCGCCCCGCCGACTCGCGGTGCAGCGTACGACTGTGACCATACTGAGGGTATGTCACGCCTGACGCAGTCCGTCTCCCGCGCCCGCAGCACCCGACCCGTTCGGGTCTGGTTGGTCGGCGCGGTCACGGGCGCGACCGTCGGCGGACTGCTCACTGCGCTCGCCCTCGCCGCTTCGCCGGCCCAGGCGCTGGGGTCCGTCCCGGTCCAGTGCGCCGACGGACAAGGTCGTGATCGAGGTCGACGACCTGTCCTACGACCTGCAGGGCACCTGCGGTGTCGTCGTGGTGAAGGCGAGCGACACGGTCGTCGACGTGCCGTCGTCGCGCCGCCTCGTCGTGCGCGGTCACGACAACGTCGTGACGGCCCGGCCCGGCGACGTGCTCCAGGTGCGCGGCCACGACAACCGGGTGCGGATCGCCTCCACCCGTGCTCTCGTCGCCGCCTCCCCCGGCTCCCTCGTCACGATCGACGGGCTGGTCGAGAAGGCCCGGCTCGGCCGCAGCGGCGTCACCCTGGGTGCCCGCCAGATCAGCGACCTCACGGTGCGTGGTCGCGGGCACGAGGTCACCGCCCGACGCGGGTACGACGCGCGCGTGCCCGGCGACCGCAACGACCTGACCTTCCGCCGGCTCGACGCGGTCCGGCTCGGCGGCGACCACAACCGGGTCGAGGTCCGCCGCGCCGCGCCGCGCGTCAGCGACTCCGGTCGCGACAACGCGATCCGGGTCCACCGCCGCCGCTGAGCTCGATCTGCTCGCCCTCCCAGCGCCGGCGCAGCCACCGCTCCGCGACGCCAGGCCGTCCCACACTGCCCGGGTCCAATCCCGTTGGACCACGGCACCGAACCACTGGTGACCGCGAGCGGAGGTGACGAGAATGACCAGCGACCACGAGTCCAGGGTGATTATGCACCCGCTCGCGACGGCCCCGTCGCGGTGCACCTCGTGCGCCTGCGGTCAGGAGCTCGACACCTGCACTCACCGGCACTGCCCGCGCTGCGGGGCGCTGCTCCCTAGGGCCGCCTGACCTCTCCACCGGGTCCACCGGGACCGCGCCCTTGCGACGACCCGGGGCTCCCCGGACTCGTCCGGGGAGCGCGCTGAGTATCAGTGACCCACCCGGTCGACTCCTGAAAAGCACAGGCTGACCGAGCAGCACCGGAGTCGGAGGGAGGTGAGGACGATGACCACCGAGCGCCACGCCTGGGCCAGCCTCCACGTGCTGGACCACCTCGACCGGCCGCGGCTGGACACCTGTGCCTGCGGGCAGGACCTCGACACCTGCACCGGTCGGCACTGCCCGCGCTGCGGGTCGTCCCTCGCACCCGGTGCCGCCTGACCTGCGTCCTAGGGTGAGGCCATGGCTCACGGCACCCACGACCACGGCGACGACCCCCGCAACGCAGACATCCTGATCTGGGTGAACGGCGAGCTCAAGCCCCGGGCGGAGGCGGTGGTGTCGGTCTTCGACTCCGGCTTCGTGCTCGGCGACGGCGTCTGGGAGGGGCTGCGCGTCTCGGAGGGTCATCCGGCCTTCCTCGAGACCCACCTCGACCGTCTCTGGCAGGGCGCCGCCGCGCTGATGATGGACCTCGGGATGACCCGGGAGGGGCTGACCCGCGCGCTCTACGACACGCTCGCGGCCAACGACATGCGCGACGGCGTCCACATCCGGCTGATGGTGACGCGCGGGGTGAAGTCCACGCCCTACCAGGACCCGCGGGTGACCGTCGGGCCGGCGACGGTCGTGATCATCGCCGAGCACAAGGAGCCGATGCCGGCGACCGTCACCGACGGGATCACGCTGTTCACGACGCACGTGCGCCGTGCGACGCCCGACACCCTCGACCCGAAGCTCAACGCCCACAGCAAGCTCAACGACATCCAGGCCTGCATCCAGGCCTACACCGCGGGCGCCGACGAGGCCCTGATGCTCGACCCCCACGGCTTTGTCGCGACCTGCAACTCCACCCACTTCTTCATCGTCACGCCCGAGCAGGAGGTGTGGACCTCCGACGGTCGCTTCTGCCTCGGCGGCATCACCCGCGGCAACGTGCTGGAGGTCTGCCGCAACGCCAGCGATCCCCGCCCGGGAGACGACCTTCAGCCTCACCGACGTCTACTCGGCGAGCGAGGCCTTCGTGACCGGCACCTTCGCCGGGGTCGTCCCGGTCCGCACGATCGACGGCCGCACCATCGGCACCGGCGCCCGCGGCCCGGTGGTCGAGCGGCTGCAGCGCCTGTACGCCGAGCACGTGGCCGCCGACGTCGCCGGACGGACCGTGCCGTGACCGCGGGGCCGGCGGTGCGGGTCGCGATGTGGAGCGGGCCGCGCAACATCTCCACCGCGATGATGCGCGCGTGGGAGAACCGGCCCGACACGGTCGTGGTCGACGAGCCGTTCTACGCCGCGTTCCTGGCGCGGACCGGCCTCGACCACCCCGGCCGCGAGGAGGTGATCGCCTCGCAGCCCACGGACGTCGACGAGGTCGTCGCCGGACTGCGTGCCCCGCTCCCGGAGGGCGCGGACGTCCACTACGCCAAGCACATGACCCACCACCTCGCGCCCGGGCAGGACCTCACCTGGGCGCGCGAGTTCCGCAACGTGCTGCTGGTCCGCGACCCCCGCGAGGTCGTCGCGTCGTACGTGAGGTCCCGGGAGGCCTGCGAGCCCGACGACCTCGGGCTGCTGCAGCAGGTCGACCTGCTCGACCGGCTCGCGGGCGCGGACGGGCCGCCGCCGGTGATCGACGCCGCCGACTTCCTGCGCGACCCGGAGGGGCACCTGCGGTGGCTGTGCGCGTGGCTCGGGATCGACTTCACCGACCGGATGCTCGCCTGGCCGGCCGGGCCACGGGAGTCGGACGGCGTCTGGGCTCCCCACTGGTACGACGCGGTGCTGGCCTCGACCGGTTTCGCCTCCCACCGCCCGCGCGACGTCGATCTCGACGACCACGATGCGGCGGTCGCCGAGGCCTGCCGACCGGCGTACGAACGGCTGCACGCCCTGCGGCTGCGCCCCTGACGGCTCGGTCCCGACCGATCAGCAG
>CAVWGQ010000006.1:0-239947 GCA_963754575.1 uncultured Actinomycetota bacterium
GGCCAGCGGCAGCGTCGAGGTGGCGACCGGCGGCACGCTCGGCAACGTCACCCACCACCCCTCGTGCAGGTCGAGGTCCGGCGCGGGCCGGGTCGAGGACCGGACGAAGACGTCGCACCGGTCCTCGTGCGCGCCGCGCCCCCGCAGGTGGGTGTCGAACCACGCGGCGAGCTCGGTCTCCAGGTCGATCCGCGGCCCGGGCATCGCCACCGTCGCGTCGGCGTGCGCCCAGGGCCCCGCCAGCAACCGGTGGGGTACGCCGGCGCGGGCCAGCTCGGCGACGGTGCGGAACGTGTTGTTGCGGTAGCCGTCGGCCCAGCCGGCCACGATCATCACCGGGCAGGCGATCCGGTCGTAGCCGCGGGTCGTGCCGTCGAGCCGCACCGAGCCGTGGTTCCAGTAGTCGCCGTGCACCGACTCCTCGAGCCAGCGGAACAGCCACGGTCGCGGCTCGGCGAGCCGACGCTCCCACTCGGCCTCCCAGCCAGGGCCCCACACCGCGGGCACGGGGGCAGCAGGTTCATCGCGGTCATGTAGTGGCAGTAGTCGACGAGGTCGACCAGGCGCAGCGCGCCGCCGCGCCAGTGCACGTCGTCGGTCCAGCGGTCGTCGGTCGCGTAGATCGCGCAGATCGCCCCCAGCGCCGGCGGCCGCTCGCAGGCGAGCTGGAGGGAGTTGAAGCCGGAGTACGACGTCCCGAACATCCCCACGCTGCCGTCGCACCACTCCTGCTCGGCCAGCCAAGCGATGACCGCCTGCAGGTCGGCGAGCTCTTCCACCGGGTACTCGTCGGTGGCGTCCCCCGACGACGACCCGGTGCCGCGGAGGTCGACCCGGCACACGGCGTACCCGTGCCGGTCGCGCAGTCCCTCGTAGCTCTCGGCGTAGGACCCGGTGAGGTCGTCCTTGCGGTAAGGGAGGGCCTCGAGCAGGCACGGCTGCGGCCCGCCGGCCGGGTCGGGGAGGTAGAGCGTGGCCGCGAGCTCGACGCCGTCGCCGGGGATCCGGACCTCCACCTCGGTCCCGCCCGTGCCGGTCACGACAGCCCCAGCAGCGCGAGGACCTCGGGGGAGTGCAGCGACTCTCGGACGTTGCCGTCGCGGCCGGTGGTCGTCGGCGCGCTGAACATCGAGTTGAGCACCGCCTCCTCGGCGGCCTCCACGGTTGCGGCGAACAGCGGGTCGAGGGCACGCCCGGCGACCAGGTCGGTGCGGTCGGGGGCGCCGTCGCGGTCGAGCCGCGTCCCGGTGCCGAGGCCGAGGAAGATCTCGCCGCTGCCGTGGTGGGCGATCGAGCCGGCGCGGGCCAGGCCGAGGCCGATCCGCCGCGCCAGCCGCTGGCAGGCGGCACCGTCGACGGGTGCGTCGGTCACGACCACGCCGATGCACGAGCCGGCCGGTGCCGTCGCCCCCGACTCCGCGGGACCGAGCAGCCGTCCGACCGGGACACCCGCGACCACGCACTCCTCGCGAGCGCCGAAGTTCGTCAGCAGCAGCACCGCGACCGTGTACCCCTCCGGCGTCACCCGGGAGGCAGTGCCGATCCCGCCCTTGAAGTGGAAGCACGACATCCCGGTGCCGGCGCCGACCGCGCCCTCGGCCGGCGGCTCGCTCGCGCCCCGTGACGCCAGCGCCGCGGCGTACGACGCGCGGACGTCGTCGTGGGTCACCTGCATCCGGCGGCAGTCGTTGAGGAAGGAGTCGTCGCACTCGGCGACCACCGGGATCACGACGTCGTCGGCGACCTCGGGGTGCTGCTCGAGCGCGATCTCGCACGCGGCGTCGTAGACCCGGCCGAGCTGCATCGTCGAGGTCAGGAAGACCGGCGTCTCGGTCGCGCCCCACTCGCCGGCCGCCAGGAAGCCGGTGCACTCGCCGGCGCCGTTGAGCACGGCACCGCCGGCCGGCAGCGGCCGGTGGTAGGCGTCCTCGGCCAGCAGCAGCGTCGTCACGCCCGTCCGCGCCGTGCCCCGACCCTCCGGCGGCGCCGGCTCGTCGCGGTGCACGGTGGCGTGGCCGAGCCCGACCCCGGCGACGTCGAGCACGGAGTTGGTCGGACCGGGCGTGAGGGTGCCGATGACGACACCGAGGTCGCGGGCGCGGGGCATGGGGGCATCCTGCCGGAATCCGGTGCGATGCTGTCGCGATGACGTCCATGCCCGTCGTCTGGTCCCCGGACACCCGCCGCCACGACCCGCGCCACGAGGTGTGGCTCGGGGTCGCCACCCCGGCGGTCGAGGTCGCTGCGCGGGTCGACGCGATCCTCGACGCGTTGCCCGGCCACGAGCGGGTCACGGCGTCCGGTCACGGCGTCGAGGCGCTGGCCTCGGTCCACGAGCCCGCCCTGCTCGACTTCCTCGCCTCGGCTGCCGACCGCTGGTCGTCGGAGGGGTACGCCGAGCAGGCCGGTCAGTCGCGGGTCGTGCCCTACTTCTTCCCCACGCCGGCGCTGACCGGTGGGCTGCCGGTCCGGCTGCCCGCGGCGTTGCACGGGCTGACCGGGCAGTTCTGCTACGACACGATGACGCTCGTCGGGCCGGGCACCTGGGAGGCCGCGGTCGCCGCCGCCGACTGCGCGCTGACCGCCGCGGACCTGGTGGCTGCGGGCGCGCCCTCGGCGTACGCCCTGGCCCGACCGCCGGGCCACCACGCGACCCCGGCCGGCTACGGCGGCTCCTGCTACCTCAACAGCGCGGCGCTCGCGGCCCAGGCGCTGCGTGACGCCGGGCGGCAGCGGGTCGCCGTGGTGGACGTCGACGCCCACCACGGCAACGGCACGCAGGCGATCTACTGGGAGCGCGGCGACGTGCGCTACGGCTCGCTCCACGTCGACCCCGCCGCCGGCTGGTTCCCGCACGTGCTCGGCCATGCCGACGAGACCGGCGCCGGCCAGGGGGAGGGCGCGACCCGCAACCTGCCGCTGCCCGAGGGGACCGGGGACGGACCGTGGCTGGAGGCGGTGCAGGACCTGGCCGAGTGGGTCGGCGACTGCGACGCGCTGGTGGTCTCGCTCGGCGTCGACGCCGCCGCCGACGACCCGGAGTCGCCACTCCAGGTGACCGCCGACGGCTACCACGCCGCCGGCCGGCTGCTCGGCTCGCTCGGCCTGCCGTCGGTGGTCGTGCAGGAGGGCGGCTACCACCTGCCGACGCTCGGCCGCCTGGTGGCGGCGTACGTCGAGGGCCACGAGGGCTCGGGCTAACGTCGTCCCATGATCGCCGCCTTCTCCATCAGCCCCTCCGCCGCCGCCGACGACTCCGGGTCGGTGAGCGAGGCCGTCGCCCGCGCCGTCCGGGTGGTCCGCGAGTCCGGGCTCCCGAACGAGACCACCTCGATGTTCACCAGCATCGAGGGCGACTGGGACGAGGTGATGGCGGTCGTGAAGGCCGCCGTCGAGGCGGTCGCCGAGGTGTCGCCACGGGTCGGCCTGGTCCTCAAGGCCGACATTCGCCCCGGCTTCGAGGGCCAGCTCACCGCGAAGGTCGAGCGGATCGAGGCCGCGCTCGGGGAGTGACCCGATCGGGCCACCCCGACTGAGTACGCCGCCACAGGCTCCCGGCCGACGTTCCGAGGACGCTGGGACCCATGACCGCGCGCCACGTCACCGCCCTCCTCCTCGGCCTGCTGGCCGTCGGCCTCGCCGTCGTCGGGATCGGCGCGGTCTGGGGGCTGGCCGTCGAGTACGGCCGCGGCACCGACGTGCTCCCGTTGGCAGTGGTGGTCCCCACGGTGCTCGCCGCGATCGCCCTGGTGCTCTGGCCCGGCCTCCCCGGTCGCGTGCCGCTGCTCGTCCCGGTCGTGGTCGCGGGGGCACTGGTGCTCGCCGGTCTCGGAGCCGAGCAGGTCGGCCTGCGTGAGCGCGAGCAACGGACGCTCGAGGCCAGCGCGGGCTTCGGCTGCAACAACGTCAACTCCGAGGTCCTCGTCGGCGACGCCGTCGAGGAGACGTGGGCGGCACTGCCGAGGCCGGCACCGCTCTACGGGCCGATCGAGGGCACACCCGACGCCTGCACCGCCGGCGTCTCCGGGGACCCGGACGCCGGCTTCGAGGCCTGGGCGGTCGCGCTGCGCGCCCTCGACGGGTGGCGTGCGCTGCGCGACGACGACGCGATGGTGGCGGTCCGGCGCGGCGACGGGATCACCGCCGTGCTGGTGCGGGGTGACGTGACGACCCTGCGCGTGAGCACTCGCGAGGGCACCGACCTGCGGCACAATTCCGACGAGTTCGTGACCGGACCCCACCCCGCAGGCGGCTGAGGGCGTACTCCCGGGTGACGGACCCGAGGAGGACCCATGACCACCGACCTGCGCGACCGGCTGCACGACCTCGCCGACGACGCACCCCGCGGCACTCTTGCCGGGGCCGACGTCTGGCACGCCGGCGTGCGCCGCCAGCGACGGCGCCGGGCCGCGACCGTCGGGGCGGCGGCTGCCGTGGTGGCGCTGGTCGCCGGGCTCGCGACCGTGCTCCCCACGACCACGCCCGTCCCGCCCGCCGAGGCGCCGGCCGAGCTCGGCATTCCGCGGGTCGTCAGGCCGCCGGACCCGTGGTCGGATCCGACGAGCACGCCGGGGCCGCTGGCTGTGGTGGCCGCGGCAGACCGGCGGGTCACGGACGGGCTCCTCGGCACCCGGGAGCGGATGTCGCTCTACGGCGTCTCGGCCGTCGACGGGATCTCCCGGTTCCTCGACGTCGCCGTGCGTCCCGATGATCTCGGCAGCGGGTGGGTCGCGCTGTCTCCCGATGGCACCGTGCTCGCCACCACCCGTGACGACAGGCCCGGCCAACAGCCGCAGGTCCACGGCTGGGACCTGCTCGACACGACGACGGGGGAGCGCCTCGAGCTGCGGATGCCGGACCTGCCGGTGATCGTGGGCCACGACGCCTACGAGATCTCCTTCTCCGGCGACGGCCGCCACCTGCTCACGAACTTCTCCCTCGACGGCAGCGAGGGCAGCAAGGCCGACTCCCTGGTGGTCTGGGACGTGGAGACCGGCGAGCCCGTCGAGGCGGAGGGTCCCGGTCACTACTGGCTGCCCGGCCCGGCGACCGCCCCCACCGGCGTCGCCTGGACCCGCCAGCGCAGCGTGCACACCTTCGACCCGGCCTCCGGCGAGCGCGGGCAGGTCACGACCGACCAGGACGTCCTCGACGCGGCGTGGTCGCCCGACGGACGGACGCTCGCGTTCATCGGCCAGGATCCCGGGCAGCGCCCGGGCCGGTCGCCGTGGCGGCTGTTCGTGCGGGAGGGCGAGGAGCAACGCCGCCTCGACGTCGGCAACATCGGCCAGGTCCTCGGGTGGCGCGACGACGGCCATGTCGTGATCAGCGACTACGGCCCCCGCGACGCGCGGGTGGTCGACGTGACGACGGGGACGCAGGAGCGTCTCGACCTCGAGGCCGACTCGTTCCTCACCCCGCTCTACGCCCGCGACCTCTGGTCCCTCCCCGTCTCCGACCCCGTCGACCAGCCCGCCGCCGACGACCCGCGCTGGTGGATGAACCCCGAGGTGCAGTGGATCGGGGTCGGGCTGCTGCTCGGTGGGCTGCTCCAGATCTGGCTCGTGATCAGGAGGCGTCGTGAGCGGGCGTGAGGCGCCGCGCGGCTTCGAGGAGTACGTCGAGGCCCGCCAGGCCGGGCTGCTGCGCACGGCGTACCTCCTGACGGGCCACCGGCAGGACGCCGAGGACCTCGTCCAGCAGGCGCTGGTCAAGGTCGTGCCGCACTGGGACCGGATCGACGGCGACCCCGATCCCTACGTGCGCCGGGTGCTGGTCCGGGAGAACATCTCGCGCTGGCGGCGCCGGCGGTGGCGCGAGGTGCTCGGCCACGACACCCCGGAGCCCGACACGGTCGACGACCCGACCGGCCGGCTCGACCTGCGGCGTGCGCTGCTGGGGCTGGCACCGCGGCAGCGGGCGGTCGTGGTGCTCCGCTTCCTCGAGGACCGCAGCGTCGCCGAGACCGCGGCCGCGCTCGGCGTGACGGAGGGGACGGTGAAGTCGCAGACCCGTGACGCGCTGGCCCGATTGAGGGCGGTGCTGCCGGATCAGGTGGGAGTGGGGGCCAGCGTCGCCTCGGCGTGCGAGCCACCGTCGGTGAAGCCGACCGAGCGGTAGACGCGGATCGCGAGGTAGTCGGGGTCCGCGACCATCACCAGCGTGCTCACGTCCGGCCTCGCCAGGGCGTCGATCGAGGCGTGGTGCACGAGGGTGCCGCAGATGCCGCGGCCCTGGTGGGCGGGGTGGGTCTTCACGGACTGGAAGCGCGCGAGCCCGTCGCCGACCCGGAACAGCCCGAGCGAGCCGACCAGCCGCCCGTCGAGGAAGGCGCCCCACCAGTGGCCGTGGCCGGCCTCGACGAGGTGGCGGTAGGAGTCGGTCTTGCGCTGCACGAACTCCCGCGTGACGTGGGCGTCGTCCTCCTCGCCGGCGAGCGTGAGGTCGACCAGTTGCGACCACTCCTCGCCTGCGACGTGCCGCACCTCCACGTCGGGGTGGGGGTGCGGCGGTGCCTCGACGGCGTCGGCCGTCATCGCCACGGGGACGTCGAGCCGGAGACCGGCCTCGCGCAGCGGCTCCAGGTCACTGCCGTCGGTGCGGTCGACGCCGATGGTGACGTGGGCGGCCCCGAACGTACGCCGGTGCTCGTCCGTCCAGTGCGCGACCTCGTCGGCGTCCGCGGGCGCGCTCGGCAGCAGCAGGAAGTTGCCCCAGTAGTACGTCGGGTTCGTCGGCGTCCGCACCACCAGGTGGGTGCCGCGGTCGACCACCTCGGACCCGCTGTGCCGGAGCAGCGGGAGCTCGGTCCGGAAGCCCTGCGAGTGCACGTCCACGACGGCAACCTAGTCGCGCGTGGCAACATCGGCGACGTGGATTCCGAGACCCGTGGCTACCGCACCGGCGACGCCGAGCGCGTCCTCGACCTGACCGCCGACTGCGCGGCGTACGCCGAGGGGCGCGGGGACGGCCTGCTGCACGTCTTCGTCCCCCACGCCACCGCGGGGATCGCGATCCTCGAGACCGGTGCCGGCTCCGACGACGACCTGCTGACGGCGCTCGGCGACCTGCTGCCGGCCGACGACCGCTGGCGCCACCGGCACGGCAGCCCGGGCCACGGCCGCAGCCACGTGATGCCGGCGATCGTGCCGCCCTACGCCACCGTGCCCGTGCTCGACGGCCGGCTCGCCCTCGGCACCTGGCAGAGCATCTGCCTGGTCGACCTCAACGTCGACAACGCCGTGCGTGAGGTCCGCTACTCCTTCCTGACCGGCTGACATGGCGATCCGGCCGGCAGCACCCGCGGACCACGCCGCGGTCGACGCGGTGGTGCGCGACGCCTTCGGGCACGACGACGAGGCGGCGCTGGCCGAGGTGCTGGTGGAGCTGCGCGAGCTGTTCGGGGAGAGCGGCTAGCCGAACAGCTCGGCGGTGAAGAGGTAGCGGCCCTCGGGCATCGCCTGCGCGTCGATCCGCATCCCGACCTCGATCTCGGTCCCGTCGCGCCGCAACGCCGGCACCCGCACCAGTCGGCCGATCAACGGCCGGCGGCCGTTCACGAGGTGGAGCGTGAAGCCGGCGACGTGGGCCTGGTGGAAGCGCTCGGGGATCAGGGAGATCAGGCGGCGGCCGACCAGCGAGCGGTCGTCGTCGTACCCGAGCAGCGCCAGCGCGGGCCGGCTCACCGCGATGATTCGGTTGGCGTCGTCGGCGGCGACGAGCGCCCGGGTCGCCTCGCTGACCTCGGCATGGTTCCACGCGAGGTCGGGGAGCGGGCGGCGCGGCGGCAGGGCAGCGGAGAGCGAGGGCCACGCCCCGCTGCGACCGCCGGCGGCCTGGTGGCGGACCTGGTGGCAGATCCACAGCCGCATCGCCTGGATCTCCGGCTGGGTCGGCGGCGAGAGGAGCTCGCCCTCGTCGGCGAGGTGGAGCGCCTCGTCGAGCATCACGTCGAGCGCGGCGAAGCTGGGGAGCGAGGTCCGGGGCACCTCGATCAGCAGCCGCTGCACGGAGACGTCCGGCTCGATGGCGTTCGCCATCACGCTCGCCGGGTCGAGCCCGATGTCGGCGGAGGGGACCTGGTCGAGCAGCAGCCCGAGCGCGTCGCTGGCGCTCGCGTGCTCCTCCAGCGCGCTGAGCTCGGCGTCGAGCCGCACCAACATCACCTCGCGCAGCAGCGCCGCGGCGTGCTCCTGCCAGGCCTGGTGCATGAGGAGCGGCATCCGTTGCAGCTCGACGGTCACCGACGCGACCTCGTCGAGCACCTCGTGGGGGGCGGGGAGCAGGTCGTCGAGGACGCCGTCGTTGATCTCGAACCAGACGACCTTGCCGTCCGGCACCGGGTGGGCTCCCCACCGGGTGACCAGCTCCTCGACCAGCAACAGCCCGCGCCCCGTCGGCGCGTTCGTGCCGAACCCGCGCGCCACCGGCAGCCGGTGGCTGCCGTCAGTCAGCTCCACGCGCAGCGACTGGTCGGCCAGCAGGATCCGCAGCCGCATCGAGGTGCCCGCGTGCACGAGAGCGTTGGTGACGATCTCGCTGATGGCGAGCTGGGCGGCGTCGAGGGCGTCGTCGTCCTCGAAGTCCTGCAGCGCGTCGCGCAGCAGTCGCCGGGCACGCGACGCACTGGTCGCGTCTGCCGGGAGCTCCTCGTCGGTCGCGACCTCGGGTGTCACTCGTGCATCGTGGACCTCATCGGTGCGGACCGGAAGCACCGACACCGCTTCGTGGACGAACCGTGGATGCTGGTCGAACAGGTGTTCGACTACAGTGACGTGGTGAACCGACCTGTCGCTCCGCCCGGCTGGCCCCGCGAGGTGCGCCCGCCCGACACCCCCGACTGGGAGCGCTCCGCCGCGGCCTGGCTGCTCGACCTGTGCCCGCCCGACTACCGCCACTACTCCGGGCTGCGGCGCCACGTCGTCGTGCTGGCCCGCTTCGCCGTGCTGCACGTCGAGGCCAACCAGGCCGCCTGTCGTCGCGGGCTGAGCGAGGCCCGCGCCGACCTCGGCCAGGTCGCCGAGCTCGCCGTCGTCGAGGCCGCCGTGGCGACCTTCCAGCTCGAGGAGGCGCGGCTGCTCGGCGTACGCCGAGCCGCCGGCCTGGTCGAGGAGGCGCTGCGCGGGCGCCGCTTCGTGGCCCGCCTCTGACCTGCACCGTCCGGAGTAGCGTCGAACCCATGAGCAGACCAGTGATCGTGATCATCGGAGCCGGGCCCGGGGTGAGCGGGTCGGTGGCCCGCCGCTTCGCGCGCGACGGGTACGACGTCGGGCTGGTCGGCACCGACGAGGAGCAGCTCGGCGAGCTGACCCTCGACCTCGAGGGCCTCGGCGCCGGGGTCAGCCACGTGGTCGCCGACATCACCGACGACGCCGCGGCGCGCTCCGCGGTCGGCGGGCTGGGTGCCCGGCTGGAGCGGATCGACGTGCTCCACTTCAACCCTAGTGCGTTCCGCCAGCACGACCCGCTGACCCTCACCGTCCCCGAGCTCCTCGAGGACGTCACCCTCGGGATCGGCGCGCTGCTGAGCTCGGTGCAGGCCGCCCGGCCCTTCATGCGCGACGGGGGCCGTGTCACCGCGACGGGCAGCATGGCCGCCGACCAGCCGTGGCACGAGGCCGCCTCGCTCGGCATCCAGAAGGCCGGCCTGCGCAACCTCGTCCGGAGCATCGACGCGGCGCTGGCCGCCGACGGCATCAGGGCGGTCTCGGTCACGGTGCGCGGCACGCTCGCCCGCGAGGGGGCGTTCACCCCGGACCGGGTCGCCGAGGCGATCCACGCCGCCGCCCACCAGGACGTCGAGGAGTGGCGGGCCGAGGTCCCGTACTCCGGATGACGCACTTCGCCAGCGTGGTGCTGGTCGACGCCCGCGGCTGGGTGCTGCTGCAGGAGCGCGACGAGCGCCCCCGGATCGACCCCGACACGTGGGGTCTCACCGGTGGCCACGTCGAGGCCGACGAGACGGTCCGGACAGCCGCTCACCGCGAGCTCGAGGAGGAGACGGGCATCCGGTTGGAGGCCGGGGTGCTGCGCTTCTGGCAGACGTTCCGGCCGTGGTCCGCCGAGCCCGAGCACGCGGTGCACGTCTGGGTCGGCCGCGTCGACCTCACCGACGACGACGTCGAGTGCCACGAGGGGCGTCAGATCGTCTTCGTGGAGCCCGCGGCCGCGCTGCGGCTCCACCTGGGGGAGTCCGCGTCGCAGATCCTGCCGCGGCTGCTCGACTCCGACCTCTACCGAGAGCTCGCCCCGTGAGCGTGCTGCAGGTCGTCCCCGTCCCGGCGATGGGCGCCGAGGACGTCGTCGTCGGCACCCACGGCCGCCACGAGGGCGCGGTCTTCACCGGCACCGAGGACGGCAGCATCTGGCGGATCTCCCACGACGCGCGCCGGACCGACCGGGTCGCCGCAACCGGAGGTCGCCCGCTCGGGATCGAGCACGCGGCCGACGGGTCGCTCGTCGTGTGCGACGCCCACCGCGGACTGCTCCGGGTCGACCCGGACACCGGCACCTGCGAGGTGCTCAGCGACCGGGTGGACGGCGTACCCCTGCTGGTGACGAACAACGCCGCGCTCGCCGCCGACGGCACCATCTGGTTCAGCGACTCCAGCCGGGTCCACCCGCTCGAGGAGTGGCGGCGCGACTTCGCCCGCGACACCCGCACCGGTCGGCTGCTGCGCCGCGACCCCGACGGCCGGGTCGAGGTCGTGCTCGACGGGCTGGCGTTCGCCAACGGGGTCGCGCTCGCCGCCGACGAGTCGTTCGTCACGGTCGCGGAGAGCGGCGGCCGCACCGTCGTACGCCGCTGGCTGGTCGACGGACCGGCCGGCGAGCGCGCCGGCAGCACCGACCTGTTGGTCGGGGACCTGCCGGGCTACCCCGACAACACCTCGCTCGGCAGCGACGGACTGATCTGGGTGACCATCGCCTCGCCGGTGGTGCCGATGGTGACCGTGCTGCACCGGGGCCCGCGCTGGCTCCGGGTCGCGGCGACGTCGGTACCCGAACGACTGCAGCCCCAGCCGGGGCGCCTCGCCCGCGTCCAGGCGTACGCCGCTGACGGCGCGCTCGTGCACGACCTCGACCTGCCGGCGACCGACTTCCACATGGTCACCGGGGTCCGCGAGCACCAAGGCACGGTCTGGCTGGGGAGCCTCCTCGAAGCCGCGGTCGCGACGACCCGCTTGTAGAGTGGAACGCTATGGGAATCCTCGAGTCGATCGCGTCGCCGCGTGACCTGCGCGACCTCACGTCGGACCAGCTGGACACCCTCGCGAGCGAGATCCGCGACTTCCTCGTGCAGACCTGCTCGCGCACCGGCGGGCACCTCGGCCCCAACCTCGGCGTCGTCGAGTTGACCCTCGGCATCCACCGCGTCTTCGACTCCCCGTGCGACCGCGTCGTGCTCGACACCGGTCACCAGTCCTACGTCCACAAGCTGCTCACCGGCCGTCGCACCGGCTTCGAGAAGCTGCGGCAGGAGGGCGGCCTGTCGGGCTATCCCAGCCAGGAGGAGTCCGAGCACGACATCGTCGAGAACTCCCACGCGTCCACCGCGCTGTCCTACGCCGACGGCCTCGCCAAGGCGTACGCCGTGCGCGGCGAGGACCGCCACGTCGTGGCCGTGATCGGCGACGGCGCGCTCACCGGCGGCATGGCCTGGGAGGCGCTGAACAACATCGCGATCGCGGAGACCAGCCGGCTGGTCATCGTCGTCAACGACAACGGCCGCTCCTACACCCCGACCGTCGGTGGCCTCGCGACCGCGCTCGCCACGCTGCGCACCAACCCGCGCTACGAGCAGGTGCTCGACCAGGTCAAGCGACGGCTGACCGCGGTCAAGGGCGTCGGCCCGGCGGCGTACGACGTGCTGCACGCGATGAAGAAGGGCATGAAGGACGCCTTCGCGCCGCAGGGCCTCTTCGAGGACCTCGGCCTGAAGTACGTCGGCCCGGTGGACGGCCACGACCTGGCGGCGGTCGAGAAGGCACTCGCCCAGGCCAAGCGTTTCAACGGGCCCGTCATCGTCCACGCGCTGACCCGCAAGGGCTACGGCTACGACGCCGCCGAGCGGCACGAGGCCGACCAGTTCCACGCGCCGCGCCCCTTCGACATCGAGTCCGGGGAGGAGCACCCCACCGGCGGCATCTGGACCGACGTCTTCTCCGACGAGATCGTCGCGATCGGCGAGCGCCGCCCCGACGTCGTGGCGATCACCGCCGCGATGATGCACCCGGTCGGGCTGCACTTCTTCGAGGCCCGCTTCCCCGAGCGCACCTTCGACGTCGGCATCGCCGAGCAGCACGCCGCCACCAGCGCCGCCGGCCTCGCCATGGGCGGGCTGCACCCCGTGGTCGCCGTCTACGCCACCTTCCTCAACCGCGCCTTCGACCAGGTCCTGATGGACTGCGCGCTGCACAGGTGCGGCGTCACCTTCGTGCTCGACCGGGCCGGCGTCACCGGCGACGACGGCGCGAGCCACAACGGCATGTGGGACATGTCGGTGCTGCAGGTCGTGCCGGGGCTGCGGCTGGCCGCGCCCCGCGACGGTGCCCGGCTGCGCGAGCTGCTCAACGAGGCCGTCGAGGTCGACGACGCGCCGACCGTGGTGCGCTTCCCCAAGGGCCCGCCGCCCGAGGACATCCCCACCGTCGACCGCGTCGGCGGCGTCGACGTGCTGACCCGCACCGGCGAGCGTGACGTGATGATCGTCGGCGTCGGGTCGATGGCCGCCACGGCGGTCGAGGTCGGGCAGCGTCTGGTCGACCAAGGCATCGGCGTCACCGTCGTTGACCCGCGCTGGGTCAAGCCGGTCGACCCCGCGCTCGTCGACCTCGCCCGCGACCACGCGCTGGTGGTCCACCTCGAGGACAACGGCCGCATCGGCGGCTGCGGCGCCACCCTGCTGCAGGTGCTCAACGACGAGGGCGTCACCACGCCCTTCCGGCTGCACGGCATCCCGCAGGAGTTCCTCGGCCACGCCAAGCGGGCGACGATCCTCGAACGGATCGGGCTCGACGCCCAGTCGCTCGCCCGCGGCATCGTGGAGGACGTCACGGCGCTCAGCGCCGGTCGTTCTCCCGTCGATGCCGACCACCCGCTCTGAGGGTCACGCACGGGGCGCCGAGGACCCGACCGGGTGACGAACCGTAGGCTCTCCTTGTGGCGAGCGAACCGACCCTGGTGCACATCGTGGACGACGTCCCCGAGCTCGAGGACGTCGAGCGGCTGCCGCTGGTGCTCGCGCTCGACGGATTCCTCGACGCCGGCGGTGCTGCGGCCCGCGCCGCCCAGCACCTCGCCGACCTCTCCGAGGCGCGCGTGGTCGCGACCTTCGACGTCGACCAGCTCCACGACTACCGTGCCCGGCGCCCACCGATGTCCTTCGTGCGTGACCACTACGAGGCCTACGACGCGCCCCGGCTGGTGGTGCGGCTGGTCCGAGACACCGGCGGTACGCCGTACCTGCTGCTGCAGGGCCCCGAGCCCGACAACCGCTGGGAGGCCTTCGCCCGCGCCGTGCGCCGCGTGGTCGAGCGCTTCGGCGTGACCCGCGTCGTGGCGATGGGCTCGGTGCCGATGGCCGTCCCGCACACCCGTCCGATCGCGATCACCCACCACGCCAACAACCCCGACCTGCTCTCCGGCGACAGCCCGTGGCGCGGGGAGCTGCGGATCCCCTCGAGCGCACAGGCGCTGCTGGAGCTGCGGCTGGGCGAGTGGGGGCACGACGCGATGGGCTTCGTCGCCCACATCCCGCACTACTTGGCGCAGCTGGAGTACCCCGCCGCCTCGATCGCGCTCCTCGAGCAGGTCGAGCGCGCCGCCTGGCTGACGGTCGACCTGTCCGGCTTGCGCGCGGAGGCCGAGGACCGTGAGGCCGAGGTCGCGCGCTACCTCTCCGCCAACGAGGAGGTCGACGAGGTCGTCACCGCCCTCGAGCAGCAGTACGACGCGTTCGAGCGCGCCGAGAACGACGGCAGCAACCTGCTGGCGCCAGACCAGCCGCTGCCCACCGGCGAGGAGATCGGCGAGCAGTTCGAGGCGTTCCTCGCGGGCCTCGACGGCCCCGACCCGGGTCCCGACCGGGACGAGAGCTGAAGGAGACACCGTGGCCGGATCCGCCGCCCAGCTCGTCGACCTGCTCCGGCTCGAGCAGCTCGACGTCGACCTCTACCGCGGGCGCCAGCCCGACACCGACCGGCAGCGCGTCTTCGGCGGCCAGGTCGCAGCGCAGGCCCTGATCGCCGCGTGCCGCTCGGTCGACCCGGTCTACCGCGCCCACTCGCTGCACTCCTACTTCCTGCGCCCCGGTGACCCGGCGGTCCCGATCGTGTACGACGTGGAGCGGCTCCGCGACGGCCGTGCCTTCGCGACCCGTCGGGTCGTGGCCCGCCAGCACGGTCGGCCGATCTTCTTCCTCACCGCGAACCTGCAGATCGACGAGGACGGCTTCGAGCACCAGGACACGATGCCGGAGGTGGTGCCCCCGGCCGAGGCGATCAGCATGCTCGACCTCGTGGCCATGCAGGGCGGCGACGCCGCCGCCTTCGCACGCGAGTGGGCGGCGCTGGAGGTCCGCTACGTCGGCATCTCCGGCCACGGCCTCCCCGAGGACCCCGCCCACCCGGCCCGGGCGCGAATCTGGATCCGGGTCAACGGCGACCTCTCGGACGACCCGATGGAGCACCTCGCGGCCTTCACCTACGCCAGCGACCTGACGCTGCTCGGCGCCTCGCTGGTGCCGCACGGCGTCGTGATCTCCGACCCGCGGCTGCAGCCGGCCTCGCTCGACCACGCGGTCTGGTTCCACCAGCCGTTCCGAGCCGACCGCTGGTGGCTCTACGACCAGCGGTCCCCGGCCGCCCACGGCGCGCGGGGCTTCGCGCAGGCCGACGTCTTCACCGAGGGGGGCACGCTCGTCGCCTCGGTCGCCCAGGAGGGCCTGATCCGACGGCGGAAGCCCTCCTCGTGAGGCTGCTCGTCCTCGGCGGCACCCAGCACGTCGGCCGCGCGGTCGTCGAGGCCGCGCTCGGTCGCGGCGACGAGGTCGTCACGGTCAACCGCGGGTCCGCCGGGCCCGACGTGCCCGGGGTCGAGGCGCGCCGTGCCGACCGGACGGAGCCCGGGTCGCTGGCGCCGGCGCTGGGGTCCGACGAGTTCGACCGGGTCGTCGACACCTGGTCGCGCGCCCCGGTCGCGGTCCGCGACGCCGCCCGGCTGCTGTCCGGCCGGGTCGGCCACTACGCCTACGTCTCCTCACGCTCGGTCTACACCTGGCCGCCCGCGCCCGGCCTCGACGAGACCGCCCCCGTCGTCGACGCCGACCCCGCGAGCGCCGGGCACGCCGACTACGCCGCCGCCAAGCGTGGCGGCGAGCTGGCCGTGCAGCAGGAGTTCGACGGTCCGTGGCTGTGCGCCCGGGCCGGGCTGGTCCTCGGGCCCTACGAGCAGATCGGGCGGCTGCCCTTCTGGCTGCAGCGGATCGCGGCCGGCGGCCGGGTGCCCGCGCCCGGCCCCCACGACCGGCCGCTGCAGCTGATCGACGCCCGCGACCTCGCCCGCTGGGTGCTCGACCACCGGCCGACCGGTGAGCTCAACACCGTCAGCCGGCCCGGGCACACCACGATCGGTGCGCTGCTCGACGCGTGCGTCCGCGTCACCGGCTCCGACGCCGAGCTGGTGTGGCTCGACCCCGAGGTCGTCGAGGCCTCCGGCGTCCAGCCGTGGACCGAGCTGCCGATCTGGATGCCGCCGACGGGGGAGTACGCCGCCATGCACGACTGCGACGTGGCGTCGGCGTACGACCTCGGGCTGGTGTGCCGCCCGGCCGAGGAGACCGTCGCCGACACCTGGGCGTGGCTGCAGCGCGAAGGTCTGCCCGCCCAGCCCGCCGACCGCCCCGCGACCGGCATGGACGCCGCCGCCGAGCAGCGCCTCTGGGACGCCGCCGGCGGCTGAGTCCGTGCGGGAATCCCCGGCTATGCGGGGAAACCACCGCCCCCAAGGCATTGCATCGCCTTGGAAGCAGCAACTTCGCCGCTTAGCCGGGGATTCCGACGAGGCCAACCTCAGGCGAAGCGGGTCCGCCCCACCAGGTGGGGAGCGCCGTCCTTCGGGCTGGTGAGCGCGAAGGACTGGCCGTCCACGCTCAGCTCGTGGCCGAAGGCGACCGTGCCGGGCAGGAAGATCGGCTTCGCGAACGCCACCTCGACCGTGACGGCGTCGGGCAGCCGGTTCTCCAGCGCCGCGACGCAGCGCGCCAGGCTCCACATGCCGTGCGCGATCTGGCGCGGGAAGCCCAGGGCCTTCGCGGTCACGGGGTAGAGGTGGATCGGGTTGCGGTCGCCGGAGACCGCGCCGTAGCGGCGCCCGAGGTCGGCCGCGAGCCGCCACTGGGCCGTGCCCGCCGGGGTCCGGTCGAAGGTGAGCCCCTTGTCGGCGTCCTCGTTCGGCTTCCCCCGCCGCAGGTAGGTCGACGTGGACTCCCACACCACCTCGTCGTCCGCGCGCACCTCGGAGAGGAAGTCGACGACCGAGCCCTTCGGGTGCGGCCGCGGCGTCGAGCAGCGCACCGCCACGTCGAGCGACTCGCCCGGACGGACCGGGCGGTGGCTGGTCACGACGTTCTCCACGTGCACCGCGCCGACGGCGGGGTAGGGGAACTCCGGGCTGGTCATGGCCTGCATGTGCAGCGGGAAGGCCAGCAGGTGCGGGAAGGTCAGCGGAACGGTGTCCTTGGCCGGGAAGCCGCAGACCTCGGCGTACGCCGCCGCGTGGGCGCGGTCGACCACGACCCCGGGCCGGGTCAGGTGGAGGCTGCTCGGGTCGGCCTTCGGGTCCTTGCGGAGGCCCGGCAGCTGGTTGACGCCGGGGATCGAGGGCAGTGCCGCCTTCAGCAGCATCGGGACGCCGGCCATGCTCAGGCTCCCAGCATCATCTGGCCGCAGACCCGGACCACGTTGCCGTTGACGGCGGTGGAGCCGGGGCTGGCGTACCAGGCGATCGTCTCGGCGACGTCGACCGGCAGCCCGCCCTGAGACATCGCGTTCAGCCGCTGGCCGACCTCGCGGGTCGCGAACGGCACGGCCGCGGTCATCTGGGTGATGATGAAGCCGGGCGCGACCGCGTTGACGGTGATGCCCTTCGTCAGCTCGTCCTTGAGGCTGTCGACGAGACCGATCACGCCGGCCTTCGAGGCGGCGTAGTTGGTCTGCCCGACGTTGCCGGCGATGCCCGCGATCGAGGCGACGCCGATCACCGCGCCGTTGTCGTTGATCACGCCCTGGTCGAGCAGCTCGCGGGTGATCCGCTCCGGCGCGACGAGGTTGACGTTGAGCACGGCGTTCCACCGGGCCTCGTCCATGTTGGCGAGCTTCTTGTCCTTCGTGATGCCGGCGTTGTGGACGACCACGTCGACCCCGCCGTGCTTCTCCTTGAGGTGGCGGGCGATCCGCTGCGGCGCGTCCTTGGCGGTGATGTCGAGGGTGAGGTGGTCACCGTCGAGCTCGCGCATCAGCGCCTGCAGGTCGCTGGCGGCCTGCGGCACGTCGAGGCCGACGACGGTCGCGCCGTCGCGGTGCAGGACCCGGGCGATCTGCTCGCCGATGCCGCGGCTGGCGCCGGTCACGAGCGCGACCTTGCCCGCGAGCGGGCGCTGCCAGTCGGTGACCTCGACGGCGGTGTCGGCGTGGGTGCCGATCCGCACGACCTGGCCCGAGACGTACGCCGACTTCGGCGAGAGCAGGAAGCCGAGCGTGGAGGCGACAGCGCCCTCGGCCTTCTCGGCGACGTAGACCAGTTGCACGGTCCCGCCGCGGCCGACCTCCTTGCCGAGCGAGCGGGTGAAGCCCTCGAGCGCCCGCTGGGCGACGCGCTCGGAGCCCGACCCGAGCTCGGGCGGCGTACCGAGGACGACGATGCGGGGGCAGGTCGCGAGGCTGCGCAGCAGCGGCGTGAAGAAGTCGCGGAGGGCGGAGAGCTGGCCGGCGTCGGTGAGGCCGGTGGCGTCGAAGACCAGCCCCTGGTACTTCTCGGCGGCGTCCGGGGTGGTCGTGCTGGCGATGCCGAGCAGGTCGAGCAGCCCGGGCAGCGACTCGACGAGCCGGCCGGTGCCACCGAGCGCGATGGTGCCGTCGACCAGCGGGGTGCCCGGCTCGTAGCGCTGCAGCGGGGTCGGGCTGGGGAGTCCGAGGTTCTTGACGAGGAGCCTGCCGACGGGGGACTGCACGAAACCTTGGTAGCGATCGCTCATGGTGATGTTGTAACTCTCTGTGTCACTGTGTGTCCAGACATCGTGATGTGGGCCTCAGACGGTTTCCCCGAAGGTTACTCGTGAGTCACAATGTCTGCATGCAGACCTCCACGCGCCGCGTCGCCGTGCTCGGCGGCAACCGGATCCCCTTCGCCCGCTCCAACTCCGCCTACGCCGATGCCTCCAACCAGGAGATGCTCACCGCGACCATCGACGGCCTGGTGACCCGCTTCGGCCTCGAGGGCGAGCGCCTCGGCGAGGTCGTCGCCGGCGCCGTGCTCAAGCACGCCCGCGACTTCAACCTCACCCGCGAGGCCGTGCTCGGCTCGAAGCTGTCGGCCGAGACGCCCGCCACCGACATCCAGCAGGCCTGCGGCACCGGCCTCCAGGCCGCGATCCAGGTCGCCAACAAGATCGCCCTCGGCCAGATCGACGCCGGCATCGCCGGTGGCACCGACACCACCTCCGACGCGCCGGTCGCGATCAGCGACAAGCTGCGCAAGAAGCTGATGAAGGTCAACGCCGCCCGCGACACGACCGGCCGGCTCAAGGCGCTCGGCGCGATCCGTCCCGGTGACATCGGCCTCGAGATCCCGCAGAACGGCGAGCCCCGCACCAAGATGTCGATGGGCGACCACGCCGCCCTGACGGCGCTGGAGTGGCAGGTCGGCCGCGAGGAGCAGGACGAGCTCGCCGCGACCTCCCACCAGCGCCTCGCCGCGGCGTACGACGCCGGCTTCCTCGACGACCAGGTCACGCCGTTCCGCGGCCTCGAGCGCGACAACAACCTGCGTCCCGACTCCTCGGCCGAGAAGCTCGCCAAGCTCAAGCCGGTCTTCGGCAAGGGCGAGGCCGCGACCATGACGGCCGGCAACTCCACGCCGCTGACCGACGGCGCCTCCGCGGTGCTGCTGGCCTCGGAGGAGTGGGCCGAGGCCCACGGCCTGCCGGTGCTCGCGTGGTTCACGGCGTACGAGACCGCCGCGGTCGACTACGTGCACGGCGCCGAGGGGCTGCTGATGGCCCCGGCGTACGCCGTCGCGCGGATGCTGCAGCGCGAGGGCCTCACCTTCGACGACTTCGACTACTTCGAGATCCACGAGGCGTTCGCCTCGCAGGTGCTGTCCACGCTCAAGGCGTGGAAGGACCCGATCTTCTGCAAGGAGCGGCTCGGCCTCGACGCGCCGCTGGGCCCGATCGACCGCGCCACGCTCAACGTCAACGGCTCCTCGCTCGCCGCCGGCCACCCGTTCGCCGCCACCGGCGGCCGGATCGTCAACGCCGCCGCCAAGCAGCTGGCCGTCAAGGGCTCCGGCCGCACCCTGATCTCGATCTGCGCCGCCGGCGGCCAGGGCGTCGTCGCCATCCTCGAGCGATGACCCAAACGTTGAGTTGCCACTAAGCCGGGTCGAGTTTCCAGGCCGCCTGGAAACTCGATCCGGCGGGCTGGCAACTCAACTCAACGGGTGGCGAGGGCGAGCGCGCTGGCGACGAGGTAGTCGCGGACCTGCTCGGGGCTGACCTTGCCGACGGCCGGTACGCCGGGGGAGGACTCCTTGACCAGGATCCCGACCCGGGCGAGCTGGAGCGCGCCCAGCCCGCTGGCGTAGAGCGTGTTGGCGAGCAGGGCGGGGTCCTCGACCCGGAAGTCGCCGGCCTCGACCCCGGCCTCCAGCGACGCCTCGAGCACCGCGAGGCAGCTCGACATCGAGCGGCCGAGCCGGAAGACGGCCGACTCGCTCATCTCCTCGAGCAGCTCCGGACCGGTGCGCCGCATCAACGTCTGCGCGCAGTCGACGAAGGCGGGGTGCTCGATGCCGTAGTCGACGAACGCGGTCGTGATCCGGGTCAGCCGGTCGGCGGGGTCGCTGCCGGCCTCGTCGGCGTCGGCGAGCGCCTGGTGCAGCTCGTCGAGGTACTGCACCAGCGTGAGGGCGAACAGCTCCTCCTTGCCGGTGAAGTGCCGGTAGACGATGGCGCGGTTCACTCCGACTGCCTTCGCGATCTGGTCGATCTGCGCGTCCCGGACCCCGGCGCGGTCGAAGAGCGCCCGGGTCGCGGCGATGATCTCGGCCTCCCGCTTGCGCCGCCGCGCCGCCGCAGCCGTACGCCGACCGTCGGTCTCGGGCGTCTTCCGCGGGTGCGCGTCCTTGGCCTCAGGCATGGGGTCAGGCTAGTGCAACACGTGTGCGAACACCTGTGACGACTTCGTCACGCGGGCTCGACGAACGCCCGCACCGTCCCGATCGTGTCCGCCTCGGTGGCGGTCTTGTCGTCGCGGTAGCGGACGACCCGGGCGAACCGGAGGGCCAGCCCGCCGGGGTAGCGGGTGGAGCGCTGCAGGCCGTCGAAGGCGATCTCGACGACCTGCTCGTGCCGGACGTGGACGACGTGGCCCTCACGGGCGGTCTCGAGGGCGAGGAACCGCTCGGTCTGCCACGCGAGCACCTCGTCGGTCATGCCCTTGAACGTCTTGCCGAGCATCACGAAGCCGGACTCCGACGACGGGTCGCGGGCACCGAGGTGGATGTTGGAGAGCCAGCCGTGGCGCCGGCCCGAGCCCCACTCGACGGCGAGCACCACCAGGTCGAGGGTGTGGACCGGCTTCACCTTGACCCAGCCGGCACCCCGCCGCCCCGCGTCGTACGCCGCGGAGAGGCTCTTCACCACCACGCCCTCGTGACCCGCGGCGACCACGGAGGTGGCGAACGCCTCGGCCTCGGCCGGGTCGTCGGTGACGAGCCGGGCGACCAGCGCCGACTCGGGCACCAGGGCGGTCAGCGCCTCGAGCCGCTCGGCGCCGGGGGCGTCGAGCAGGTCGCGGCCGTCGAGGTGGAGCACGTCGAAGAAGTACGCCGTGACCTCCACGCCCGAGTCCTGCGCCGTGCGGGACGCCGTCTCCTGGAACGGGCGCGGCCGGCCGTCGTCGTCGAGCGCGATCGCCTCGCCGTCGAGCACGAACGACGTGGCCGGCAGCGAGCGCGCGAGCGCGACGACCTCGGGCAGCCGGTGCGTGATGTCGTCGAGGCTGCGGGTGGCGATCCGGACCTCGTCGCCGCTGCGGTGGACCTGGATCCGGATCCCGTCGAGCTTGGTGTCGACGCCGACCGGACCGCCGTCGGGAGCGACCTTGGCGAAGGCAGCGGCGACGTCGGTCGCGCTGGAGGCGAGCATCGGCAGCACCGGCCGGCCGACCTCGAGCCCGATCGCGGCCAGCGCGTCCTCGCCCTCGAACGCGGCGATCGCCACCGCGACGGTCGAGCCTGCGAGCATCGCGGCCCGGCGCACGGCCTTCAGCGGGACGCCCGGCGGCGGCCGCGAGCGCCTCCTGCACGAGGGCGTCGAGCGCCCCCTGCCGGACCTCACCGGTCACCAGGCCGCGCAACCAGCGCTGCTCCTCGGCGGTGGCACGGCCGAAGAGGTCGGCCACCGCGGTCGCCCGCGCCTGCTGGGAGCCGGCTCCGGCGAGGCCGGCGAGGGTGTCGAACGCGTGCGTGGACCTCGGAGACCGACAGCGTCGAGGCGTCCGCCGGGGCAGGCAGCGTCTGCAGCCCCCGCCAGCCCAGGCCGGTACGCCGCTGCAGCAGCGCACCGCCCAGCCAGGAGACGACGACCGGCAGGTCCTCGCGGGACGCCGCCGCGAGGGTCTCGGCGAGGGCCACCACCTTGGCCTTGCGCGAGCGGGTCGCGGTGACGGCCGTCGACGTCGTGACGAGGTCGGCGATCAGCATGGCGCCACGCTAGCCGCGGGTGGTGACAGCCCGGCTCACCCGCCGATGCGGGCCCGGACCTCGTAGAGCTCGGGGAAGAACGTCAGGTCCAGTGCCCGGCGCAGGAAGGCGACGCCGGAGGAGCCGCCGGTGCCCGGCCGCTGGCCGATCGTGCGCTGCACGACCTGGAGGTGCCGGAAGCGCCACGCCTGGAAGTTGTCCTCGAGGTCGACGAGCTCCTCGCAGGTCTCGTAGACGCCCCAGTGCTGGTCCGGCGCGGCGTACACCCCGGCGTAGACGTCGACCAGCCCCGGGTGGGAGGGCCGCGGCTGTGACCAGTCGCGCTCCAGCAGGTCCGCCGGTACGCCGTACCCCTGCCGCGCGAGGTGGCGCAGGAACTCGTCGTAGAGCGACGGCTCGTGCAGCAGCGTCGCCAGCACGTCGCGGGCCGCCGGGTCGTGGTCGAAGACCTTCACCATGTCGGCGTCCTTGTTGCCGAGCAGGAACTCCACCTCGCGGTACTGCGCGGACTGGAAGCCCGACGAGGTCGCGAGGAACGGTCGGATCTCGGCGTACTCGCTCGGGGTGAGTGTCGCGAGCACCGACCACTGGTCGGTGAGGGTGTGCTGGATGTGCTTGACCCGGGCGAGCCGCTTGAGCGCGGGGGAGAGGTCGTCGGTCGCCAGCAACGCGCGCGCCGAGCGGAGCTCGTGCACCATCAGCTTGAGCCACAGCTCGGACGTCTGGTGCTGGACGATGAAGAGCAGCTCGTCGTGCTGGGGCGGGTCGCTGCGCGTCACCTGCGCCGAGAGCAGCAGGTCCAGGCGCAGGTAGTCGCCGTAGGACATCGCGCGTGAGAAGTCGGTCTGGATGTCCGTCTCGATCTCGCGGCGCCCGTCGTCGGTCACGCGCCGACACTAGTACCGGGACCGCCCGCTCGGCGGTACCGCCCTGTCATGGTCCTGCCCTACGCTCGGCGCCATGACCAGCGATCCGGGAGCGGGCGGCCGCAACACGCGGCTCTGGGTCCCGGGCTGGGACGTCCCGGTCTCCCAGGTGCTCGGCCAGCAGCGTCACGGCGGCTCCGACCCCACCTACAAGACCGACTTCCAGGGCCGCCACTGGCGCGGCATCCGGACGCCGGTGGGCGTGGCCACGCTGATGATCGAGGGCCGCCTGCGCGAGGGCACGGTGTACGCCGCCGCCTGGGGCCAGGGGGCCGACTGGGCGCTGGAGTCCCTGCCGGCGCTGCTCGGCGCGGAGGACGACCCGACCGGGTTCGAGCCGCCGCACCAGGTGCTCTCCGACGTGTGGCGCCACCACAAGGGCTGGCGGGTCGGCCGCACCGGCCTGGTGATGGAGGCGCTGGTCCCCGCGATCATCGAGCAGAAGGTGACCGGCCAGGAGGCCTTCGCCGGGTTCCGCAACCTCGTGCACCGCTGGGGCACCCGCGCCCCGGGCCCCGGCCACGACCTCGGCGTCTGGGTCCAGCCCGACGTCGACACGCTGCGCACGATCCCGTCGTGGGAGTGGCTCAAGCTCCACATCGACCCCGCCCGTTCCAAGGCGGTCGTGATGGCGGCGCGCGTCGCGCACGCGGTCGAGCGCACCGCCACCGCACCCCGTGAGGAGGCCGACCGGGCGCTGCGTTCGCTGCCCGGCATCGGGGTGTGGACCAGCGCCGAGGTGCGCCAACGCGCCTTCGGTGACGCCGACGCGGTCTCGTTCGGCGACTACCACGTCGCGAAGGACATCGGCTGGGCACTCACGGGCACGGCGTTCGACGACGACGAGCTCGCGGAGTTCCTCGAGCCCTACCGTCCCCACCGCTACCGGGTGCAGGCGCTGGTCGGGCTCGCCGGCCTGCACCGGCCGAGGCTCGGTCCCCGGATGTCGCCGCGCAACCACCTGCCGACGTAGCCACGCTGCTCGACAGGGGCCGCGCCCAGCAGGTAGGAATGGGTCGCCCGATCTACGCCGGGCAGCTGCGCGGCTGGTCGGCTGGCGCTCGCTGCTCGACCAACTGGAGTCACTGTCGGCGTACGGCGAGGCGCTCGATGGCCGCTCGTCAGTCGGCCAGCGCCTCCAGCCGCCGGGACAGCGCGGCGATGTCGCAGGGGCCGGTGCCGCAGCAGCCCCCGACCCAGCGGGCGCCGGCCGCGACCCAGCTGTCGACGAGGGAGAGGTCGATCGCGTCGCCGTAGGACCACTGCTTGGCCACGGCGTCCCAGGAGCCGCCGCGGTTGGGGTAGGCGACGGCCGGCAGGCCGGTCGCGGTCACCGCGGCCTCGACCGCGCCGAGCACGTCGCGCTGCTCGGAGCAGTTGACGCCCGCGGCCACGAGCCCCGGTCGGTCTGCGAGCAGGGCGTAGGCCTCCTCGAGCGGCTGGCCGGCCGCCGTCGTCGTGCCGCTGACGGTGTAGCTCAGCCAGGCGGGTACGCCGAGGTCGGCCAGCAGGTCCACCAGCACCTCGGCCTCGTCGGTGTCGGGGATCGTCTCGACGGCGAGCAGGTCGGGGGCCGCGGCGACCAGCACGTCGAGCCGCGGGCCGTGGAAGTCGCGCAGCCGTGCGGCCGAGAGCCCGTAGCGGCCGCGGTACTCGGAGCCGTCGGCCAGCACCGCGCCGTACGGCCCGACGGAGGCCGCGACCTGCAGGCCGGGGTGCTCGGCGGCCAGCTCGTCGCGCACCCCGCGGGCGATCGCTACGCTGCGGGTGAGCAGCTCGGGGTCGGTGGCCTGGTAGCTCGCGGTCGTCGCGACGCGCGCGCCGGCGAGGTAGAAGGCCCGGTGGGCGGCGGCCAGCAGCTCAGGAGCGTCGGTGATGAGCCGGGCGGTCCACAGCGCGCCGGAGAGGTCGGCACCCCGCTCCTCGAGCGCGGTCGACAGCCCGCCGTCCAGCACGGTGGTGGTCGACGAGGGGGTCGGGGAGGGGGTCACAGCAGCGGCCGCAGCGGGTTGAGCAGCGACTCGGTGAACCGTCGGTGCAGGTCGCGGGCCGACCACTCCGCGAGCGTGAGCTCGAGGCAGTTGCCCTGGTCGGTCGTGAAGATCTCCTCCAGCGTGGCGGCCAGTCCCTCGTCGATGACCTCGAGGTTGATCTCGTAGTTGCCCTGCAGGCTGAGCCGGTCGATGTTGGCGGTCCCGACGGTCGACCACGAGCCGTCCACGGTGCCGGTCTTGGCGTGCACCATCGCACCCTGGAAGCGGAAGATCCGCACGCCGCCGCGCAGCAGCTGGTCGTAGTAGCCGCGCGAGATCCAGTCGGCGACCACGTGGTTGGACTTCAGCGGCACCAGCAGGCGTACGTCGACGCCACGCTGGGCCGCGTCGACGAGGGCGTCGACGAAGTCCTGGTCGGGGAGGAAGTAGGCCTGCGTCAGCCAGATGTTGCGACTGGCCCGGTTGATCGCCTCGAGGTACATCCCGCGGATGGGGAACATCCACAGTCGTGGCACGTTGCGGTTGACCCGGATCCGCGGCTCCCACGCGGCCGCCGTCTCGAGCAGCAGCGGTCGCTCGCTGTGGCCGATCAGCCGACGACGGTGCAGGTTCCAGAAGTCGGCGAAGGCACGCTTGAGGTCCCACACCGCCGGGCCGGTGACCCGCACGTGGGTGTCGCGCCACTCGGTGGCGTAGGGCGTACCGATGTTGTAGCCGCCGACGAAGCCGACCGTGTCGTCGACCACCAGGATCTTGCGGTGGTCCCGGCCGTAGCGCCGGCCGTCGAAGACCCGCCAGCCCGCGTTGTAGACGGGGTAGGGGAGGACCTTCATGGTCGGCGGGAAGCGCTTGAAGCGCGGCGAGACCACGAGGTTGGCGAAGCTGTCGTAGATGCAGAAGACCTCGACGCCGCGCCCGGCCGCGTCGGCCAGCGCCGCCTTGAAGCGCTCACCGATCTCGTCGCCCTTCCAGATGTAGGTCTCGAAGAGGATCTGCCGCTCGGCGCCGTCGATGGCGGCGAGCATCGCGTCGTACAGGTCCCGGCCGTAGGTGTACGTCGTGACCTCGCCGCCGGCCTCGCCCACCTCGACGGAGCGCGGCGAGGTGACCGGGAACGGCTTGGCCTTCTTGCCCCGCCGGCGGTAGGAGTCGACCAGCGACATCCCGACCGCGAGCGCGAGCTGGATGCCGAACAACGTCATCAGGCAGCGGCGAAGGAACCGCAGGGCGCGCTCGGCCACGGTGGGGGGTTGCGGGACCCGGCGCAGCAGCACCCCGTCAATCTAGCGAGGTCGCGGTCAGCCCGCGGGCACCGCCATGCCTTCGGCGACACCCGGGGTGATCCCCACCGCCAGCTGCTGCAGGGCGTACTCGGTCACCCGCACCAGCGACTGCTCCACCGAGTCGCGGTTCCTGGCGTCGACGGCGATCATCGGCACCGTCTCCGGCAGCGCCAGGGCGCCCCGGACCTCGGCGAGGTCGTAGCGGTGGGTGCCCTCGAACTGGTTGACCGCGACGATGAAGGGGATGCCCTTGGCCTCGAAGTAGTCCAGCGGCGAGAACGCCTCGTCGAGCCGCTCGGTGTCGACCACGACGATCGCGTCGATCGCACCGACGCAGAGGTCGTCCCACATGAACCAGAACCGCTTCTGGCCCGGGGCGCCGAACAGGTAGAGGACGAGGTCCTCGGCCAGGGTGATCCGGCCGACGTCCATGGCGACGGTGGTCGAGGTCTTCCCGGGGGTGTGGGCGGCCAGCTCGTCGACGCCCTGGGACTCGTTGGTCACCAGCGCCTCGGTGCGCAGCGGCACGATCTCGGAGACGGAGCCGACCAGCGTCGTCTTGCCGACGCCGAAACCGCCGGCGACGACGATCTTGGTGGAGGTGACGGTACGGCGGTCGGCCGGGACGTCAGAGCGCACGGAGTCCACGCAGGGTCCTTGGCCGTCGGCGGAGACCAGGATCGCGTGCGCGGTGCCGGGCACCTCGTCGACGAACCTGCTGACCACCCAGTCCAGCTCGCGGGCGCCGGCGGGGGAGAAGGTCTCGCTCATCAGGGGGTCACGTCCTCGTGGGTGTCGGTCGGCTGCTGGTCGTGGATCCGGTCGAGCTGCTGGGCGGCGGAGCCGCGACCACGGGCGACACCGGCGGCGTGGGCCGCCAGCCGGGCACGGATCGCCTGCGGGTCGCGGTGGAGGCTGGGGCGGTCTGGGTGACGCCACCGGGGACGAGCCGGTTGCCCGCGGGCATCGGGCCTCGGTTTCTGTTCGGGGGGGCAAACAGGTGGGCACGGGGCGGGGGGAGCCGGGCGCGCCTCGCTCAGCCGACTAGGGAGATCGCCGCGCGCCGTCCCCGGAATCGCGGATTTGACGAACGCCGCGGCGGGGGCCGGGCCCGGAAGGGTTGTCAGTGGGTCGACGTAGGCTCGCCGCATGCGTCCAGTGACCGATCTCGAGCGCACCGTGGCGCCCTTCCACGTCAAGTCCGACTACACCCCCTCCGGCGACCAGCCGACCGCAATCGCGGAGATCACGCGGCGGGTGCAGGAGGGCGTGGAGGACGTCGTGCTGCTCGGCGCGACGGGCACCGGCAAGACGGCGACGGTGGCGTGGGTGGCCGAGCAGGTGCAGCGGCCGATCCTGGTGATGCAGCCCAACAAGACGCTCGCGGCCCAGTTCGCCAACGAGTTGCGGATGCTGTTCCCGGACAACGCCGTCGAGTACTTCGTGTCCTACTACGACTACTACCAGCCCGAGGCCTACGTCCCGCAGACGGACACCTACATCGAGAAGGACTCCTCGATCAACGAGGAGGTCGAGCGGCTGCGCCACTCCGCGACCAACAGCCTGCTCACCCGCCGTGACGTGATCGTGGTGTCGACGGTCTCCTGCATCTACGGCCTCGGCACCCCGCAGGAGTACGTCGACCGGATGCTGCGGCTGCGCGTGGGGGAGGAGCACGACCGCGACTCGATCCTGCGTCGCCTCGTGGAGATCCAGTACACGCGCAACGACCTGTCCTTCACGCGCGGCACCTTCCGGGTCCGGGGCGACACCCTCGAGATCTTCCCGGTCTACGAGGAGCTCGCGGTCCGCGTCGAGTTCTTCGGCGACGAGGTCGAGCGGCTGATGACGCTCCACCCGATCAGCGGTGAGGTGATCACCGAGGACGCCGAGCTCCACGTCTTCCCCGCCACCCACTACGTCGCGGGCCCGGAGCGGATGGAGCGCGCGATCAAGGGCATCGAGATCGAGCTCGCCGAGCGGCTCGAGACCTTCGAGCGGCAGGGCAAGCTGCTCGAGGCACAGCGGCTGCGGATGCGCACGACGTACGACATCGAGATGATGCGCCAGGTCGGCTCCTGCTCGGGGATCGAGAACTACTCGATGCACATGGACGGGCGCAGCCGCGGCAGCGCCCCCAACACGTTGCTCGACTACTTCCCCGAGGACTTCCTGCTCGTCGTCGACGAGTCCCACGTCGCCGTCCCGCAGATCGGCGGGATGTACGAGGGCGACATGTCCCGCAAGCGCAACCTCGTCGACCACGGCTTCCGGCTGCCGAGCGCGATGGACAACCGGCCGCTGCGGTGGGAGGAGTTCCTCGACCGGATCGGGCAGACCATCTACCTCTCGGCCACGCCGGGCAACTACGAGCTCGACAAGGTCGGCGGCGACGCCGTCGAGCAGATCATCCGCCCGACCGGCCTGATCGACCCCGAGGTGGTCGTCAAGCCCACCAAGGGCCAGATCGACGACCTGATCAGCGAGATCAACCTCCGGGTCGAGCGGAAGGAGAGGGTGCTGGTCACGACGCTGACCAAGAAGATGTCCGAGGACCTCACCGACTACCTCCTCGACGCCGGCATCCGCACCCGTTACCTCCACTCCGAGGTCGACACCCTCAAGCGGATCGAGCTGCTGCGCGACCTGCGGCTCGGGGAGTACGACGTGCTCGTCGGCATCAACCTGCTGCGCGAGGGCCTCGACCTCCCCGAGGTCTCGCTGGTGGCGATCCTCGATGCCGACAAGGAGGGCTTCCTGCGCTCCGACAAGTCGCTGATCCAGACCATCGGTCGTGCCGCCCGCAACGTGTCGGGACAGGTCCACATGTATGCCGACCGGATCACCCCGTCGATGGAGTCGGCGATCGAGGAGACCAACCGGCGCCGCGAGAAGCAGGTCGCCTACAACACCGAGCACGGCGTCGACCCCACCCCGCTGCGCAAGAAGATCGCCGACATCACCGAGATGCTGGCCCGCGAGGACGAGAACACCCAGGAGCTGCTGCAGACCTGGGCCGACGTCGGCCAGAAGGGTCGCGCCGGTGGCCTCAAGCCCGGCAAGTCGCCGACCCCGGCGCTCTCCCGGCTGCGCGACGACGGCCAGCACCCCGACCTCGCCGGTCTGCCGAGCAGCGAGCTGGCCGAGCTGATCCAGGAGCTCACCGAGCAGATGCGCACCGCCGCCGCCGAGCTGCAGTTCGAGGTCGCGGCGCGGCTGCGCGACGAGATCGGCGACCTCAAGAAAGAGCTCCGCCAAATGATGGAAGCCACGAAGTGAGGAGCGGTGCGCGGGGGGCGAGGAACGAGGTCCGTGGCGCGCCCGACAAGCGAGGGGCACCGTCGACTGCGCCGACCCGCGCTCGCTCTCGCTGTTCTGGATCGCGGTCCTGGCTAGTTCTGCCTCGACTGACGAGGACCGACCAGTCCGGGGGGTGAGCACACCGGTGGTGGTCGCTCACTAGGCTCGCTCCATGACGACCATCGATCTCGGCCGACCGACCCAGGGTGACGTCGTGGACCTGATCCTCGACGACCACCGACGCTTCGAGGCGCTGCTGCGCGAGCTGCGCGACAGCTCGTCGGACCGCGACGCCGTCCGGCAGGCCTTCTCGGCGCTCCACGTCGCCCACGCGCTGGCGGAGGAGGAGCACGTCTACCCCCAGCTGCGCCGCAGGGGCGCTGTCGGTGAGCACGAGGCCGAGCACGGTGAGGAGGAGCACGCCGAGGGGCACGAGGCGCTGCTCGCGGTGCTCGAGTTGAAGGGCACCGACACCCAGGCCTTCGACGACGCGGTCGAGGAGCTCGCCACCGCGGTCAACCACCACCTCACCGAGGAGGAGCTCACCATCCTCAACCCGGCGCGCGACGAGGTCGGCGACCGGGCCAGGTCCGAGCTCGGCGAGGCGTTCGCCCGCGAGCGCAACCGGCTGCTCGACGAGGGCTGCGGCACCCTCACCCACCTGCGCGAGATCGTCGCGGCAGCCAACCGCGAGGGCCTGCTCGACGACGACGACGAGGACTGACAGCCCGGAGGCCGGGTCGTCGGCTGGGTCGTCCGCTCAGTCGTCGGTGGGGGGCTGCTCGGCGGCCCGACGCCGCTCGAGCTCCTTGCGCTGCTTCTTCTCGGCCTTCTTCGTCAGCTCCTTGCGGAGGACCGCCTCGTTCGAGGCGATGATGTCGGCGCGTCGCAGCTGGACGGTGAGGAACGGGATGCCGGTGCCGAGCATCGGGAACAGCGGCCACGGAAAGCCGAACGGCATCGTCGCGAACCACACCACCCAGCAGATGACGGTCGGGATCAGGAAGCCCGACATCACCTCGCGGCGCGTCCTCTCGAAGCGGCGGACCGCCTCCCGGTGGATGTCGACGTCGGAGACGGATGCCAGCGCCGGCGCCGCGTCGGTGGTCGGCACCAGGTCGGCGAGGAAGACCGGCAGCTCGCCGAGGGTGCGGGCCGCCTGCGCCCCGGAGGTCCGCTCGTCGAGCTCGTCCGGGTCGAGCCTGCCCTCGGCGTACGCCTCGGTGAGGACGGCCAGCACGACGTCGCGGTCGGCGTCGGCAGCCCGGAGCTGCGCGTGCCCGGCGGCACGCGGGTCGAGGCGGAACTGGTGCCACACGTCCGAGGGGCCCATGGGGTCAGCCTAGGTCAGCCGGGCGGTGGAGTCGCCGGTCGTGCCCTCCCGGGTGCGTTCAGCAGGGCAGCGCGGGGGTGCGGCGCAGGGCGTGGGCGCACCCGGCCGAGATGAGCAGCAGGGTCACGGCGAGCACCACGACGCCCGACCAGCCGGTCACGTCGTACGCCGATCCGGCCAGGCTGCCGAAGACCGACGAGCCGACGTAGTAGGTGAAGAGGTAGAGCGACGCGGCCTGGCCGGTGCTCGACGCCGCCGGCGTGGGCGCGGGCCGGGACCCAGCCGCTCGCGACGCCGTGGACGGCGAAGAAGCCGATCGATGAGCAGCGCCGAGCGCCGAGCACGACCAGCGGGCAGCGAGGCGGGCAGGGTGAGCAGCACGCCCACGACGGCGACGACGCAGCCGACCGGCAGCACGGCGCGCCGGCCGTAGCCGGTCGGCCAGCCGGCCCGAGACGACCGAGCTGAGCGAGCCGAGCGGGTAGACGAGGAAGACCAGGCTGGCGGCGCCGAGGCCGAGGTGGAACGGGGCGTCGGCGAGCCGGAAGCCGACCGTGTTGAGCACCGCGACCATCGCGCCGATCGAGCAGCCGCCGACGGCGTACAGCGCGAGCAGCCCGCGGTCGGACAGCGCGCGCCGCGCGGTGGTCGAGCACCGACCGCGAGGGCCGCCGGTGGCGCGGCGACGAAGTGCTGCGAGCGGCGGCAGCAGGAACCGGACGACGACCGCGCAGACCAGCCCGAGCGCGGCCGCGGCGGCCAGCGCCCAGCGCCAGCCGGCGACCTCGGCGATCGCCGCCGGTCAGCAGCCGACCGGTCATGCCCGCCGAGCGCGGTGCCGCCGATGTAGAGCCCGACGGCCCGGGCGTGCGCGGAGGGGTGCAGCTCCTCGCGCAGGTACGCCGTCGCGACGGCCGGGAGCCCGGCCAGCGCCACGCCCTGAGCAGCAGCCGCAGCCCGAGCAGCGCCGACCAGGTGGGGGCGAGCGCACAGGCGAGGGCGACGACGGCCGAGCCGGCGAGCGAGGCGTGGATCAGCCGGGTCCGGCCGATCACGGTCGGACAGCGGTCCGGCGACCAGCAGCGCGAGCCCGAGCCCGAGCGGTGGTCAGCGAGACGGCGAGCGTGCTCTGCGCCGGCGGAGACGTCGAAGTCGGCGGCGAGCTCCGGGCAGCACGGCCTGGGTGCTGTAGAGGAGCGCGAACGTGGCCAGACCCGCCGCGAACAGGGCGACGACGACCCGCCGGTAGTCGGGGCTGCCGGGCCGGTGGCCGCCGTCGGCCGCGGTCGCGCGGGAGGGTCGCGCTGGTCACCCGGAGCACTCTGCGCTCGTCGCGGTCGATACGTCCAATGTCGCGTACTGCGACGGAGCCTGATGCGTCAGACGTATGCTGTCACCCATGCAGATCCGGGACCTCGACTGGCTGCGTCGCCCTCGCCGACCACGGTCACGTCACGGCGACCGCGGCCGCGCTCGGCACCAGCCAGCCGACCGCTCTCGCGGGCGCTGGCCCGGGTGGAGGCCGAGCTCGGCGCGCGGCTGTTCGAGCGCCTGCCGGACGGCGATCCACCCGACCGCGACCGGCGAGCTGGTGGTCGAGGCGGCGCGCGACCTCACGGCGCGTTACCGCCAGCTGCAGAGCGACCTCGCCCGGGTGCTCGACCCCGACGCCGGCGTGGTCCGGCTCGCGTTCCTCGACTCGCTGGCCACCTCGCTGGTCCCGGAGCTGCTCGCGCGCCTTCCACGCGCACGCGCCGCGAGCCCGGGTCGAGCTGCGGCAGGAGCCGGCGCACGAGATCCACGACGACCTCGCGCGCGGCGCGGTCGACCTCGCCATCAGCTCGACGCGGCCCGACGCGTCGTACGGCTGGCACGACGCTGCAGGAGGAGCGGCTGGTCCTCGTGGTGCCGCCCCGCCACCGGCTGCCGACCCGGCGGCGGGTCTCGCTGGCCGAGCTGGCCGGCGAGGAGCTGGTGACGACGCCGCCGGGCTTCGGCCACCGCAGCCTGGTCGACGGGCTGCTGCGGGAGGCGGGGGTGGCGCCGCCGGTCTCGTTCGAGAGCCAGGACCTCGCCACCATCGACGGTCTGGTGGCGGCCGGGCTCGGCGTCGCCGTCGTGCCGGAGGCGTTCGCCGGGCAGTCACGGCACGGTCGGGGTGGCGATCTCCGCCGAGGGGGCGCGGCGCACGATCGGGCTGACCTGGCGCTCCGACCGCGAGCTGCCGCCACCGGCGGTGGCCTTCCGCGACTTCGTGGTGGCTCTCAGGGCTGGTGGGGCGGCCGGTTCTCCGGACGCGCCACGGTGAGTCCGACCAGGCGGGCGATCACCAGTGCGACGTAGAGCACCCCGGCCACCTGCTCGATCATCACCAGCGAGCGGGCGTGCGGCAGCACGGGCACGACGTCGGAGAGTCCGACGCTGGTGAGCGTCGCGAAGGAGAGGTAGAGCAGGTCGAACCAGGAGCGCTGCGACGCGCCGTCGGCGGCGATGAACGAGCCGGGCACCAGGGCCTGCACGGCGACGTAGAGGTAGGCGAAGCCCCAGGCGACGACGGTGAACGCGGCGCCGGTGGCGAACAGCTCGTCGCGCGTGACCCGGTCGTCGTGGAACAGGTAGCGGATCATCCCGTAGGAGACGTAGAAGTAGAACGGCGCGTGCAGCAGGGCCGAGGCGAGCAGCAGCCCCTCCGACTGCGGCCACACGATCTCGAGCACGTTGCACACGACGGCGGGCGCGCCCAGGATCAGCGCCACCCAGGCCAGCGCCGGGGTCCGGCGTACGGCCCAGAGCGCGACCAGCACCAGCACCGTGCCGAGGGCGCCGATCAGGGCCCGGCCGGGTGTCGAGCTGCCGATGAAGGGGTAGGCGAGGACCGCCAGCAGCTGACCCACGAGCAGGACGGCGGAGGGATGCTTGCGGAGGACGGTCACCGGACCGGGACGGCGGGGCACGGCGAGCACTCTAGGCGGACCCGGCCACGCGCCACCGAGGAGAGCGTCACCGAGGAGGGCGTGGCGCCGCTACGATGCGCAGGATCGGCCGCCGAGGGGGAGGTCGAGGGGGACCGGGAGGTCGCGTGGAACGCACCCGTGGTGGTGGCGTCGGCCTCGACCTCGCGCTGCTCGTGGTGGCGCTGCTGCTGGCCGTCTCCGTCGCGCTGGGCTGGCTGCTGGTCCGTGACGACGCCGACCGCAGAGCCGCGGACGCGGCGGAGCAGGAGCAGTACGCCGCGGTGATGGCCGCCGCGCGCCGGGAGGCCGACGCGCTGGCGAACGTCCGTCACGACGACGGCGGCACCAGCCTGGAGCGCGTCGCCGCCGGGGCGACCGGGGACCTGCTGGAGCGCTATGCCGACCGCGAGGCGGTCCTCGAGCGGCTCGCCCGCGACCGCACCGTCGCGGCCGGCTCGGTGGTCGAGGTCGGGGTCGTGACCCTGCGGGGCGACGAGGCCACCGCGCTCGCTGCTGTCGACGGCACCGTCGCATCCCGGGCCACCGACGACGAGCCGGTCGCCCGCGACACCCGGCTCCGGCTCGACCTCGTGCTCGAGGACGACGGTTGGCTGGTTGCCGACGTCGAGGTGGTGGACTGATGGCCGCGCGCTCCCCGCGCCGGCTCGTGCTGCTGGCCGTCGTCGCGCTGCTGGTCCTGGCATTGCTGGTCGAGGGCTGGTTATTGCTGCGGCCCGACGCCGAGCCCGAGCCCTCCGCCGATCGGCCCGTCATGCTCGACGCGGTCGCGAGCGCGGCGGCCGTCCGCGCGGCCAGCGGCAGCACCTCCGAGATCCTGTCCTACGGCTTCGAGGACCTCGACGTCCGGCTCGACCAGGTCGCCGGCCGGATGACCCCGGAGTTCGCGGAGGCGTTCCGGGAGCGCGTCGACGCCGGCGAGGAGGCACTGCTCGACGCCCGGACGACCCAGGAGGTGCGGGTCGTCGACGCCGGCGTGGTGAGCGCGACGCCGGACCAGGTGCAGGCCCTGCTGTTCCTCGACCGCTACCTCGCGCGGGCCGGCGAGGGCACGTCGGTGCGGTCCTACCGGGCGCTGGTCACGGTCGTCCGCAGCGGCGGCGTGTGGCTGGTCAGCGACATCCGGACCCTGTAGGAAGGGGCTCGTGCCGCCGCCCCGCTCGACCGAGACCGACCTGCTCATCATCGGCGCCGGGCCGACCGGCCTCTACGCCGCCTACTACGCCGGCTTCCGCGGACTGCGGGTCGCCGTCGTCGACAGCCTGCCCGAGCTCGGCGGCCAGATCACCGCGATGTACCCCGAGAAGTCGATCCTCGACGTGGCCGGCTTCCCCGACGTGAAGGGCCGCGACCTGGTCGAGGGACTGGTCGCGCAGGCGTCGACCGCGCACCCGGCGTACCACCTCGAGCGCACCGCGACCACGCTGCGCCACGACGGCGACTCGGTCACGATCGGCCTCGACGACGGCAGCGAGATCACGGCCGGGGCGGTCCTGATCACCGCCGGCATCGGGAAGTTCAGCCCCCGGCCGCTGCCCGCCGGGGACGACTGGCTGGGGCGCGGCATGGAGTTCTTCGTCCCCTCCTTCCAGCCGTACGCCGGTAAGGACGTGGTCGTCGTCGGCGGCGGGGACAGTGCCTTCGACTGGGCCCTGCACCTCGAGCCGGTGGCCCGCTCGATCACCCTCGTCCACCGGCGCGACGCCTTCCGCGCCCACCAGCGCACCGTCGACCAGGTCCGGGCGAGCTCGGCCGAGATCGTCACCCGGGCCCAGGTCACCTCGATGCGCGGCGCGGCGACGCTCGAGGAGGTCGAGGTCACCGTCGACGGCGAGGAACCCCGCACGCTGCCGGCGCAGGCGCTGGTGGCCGCGCTCGGGTTCATCGCCGACCTCGGGCCGCTGCAGCAGTGGGGGATCGAGGTCGAGAAGCGCCACGTCGTGGTCGCGCCCTCGATGCAGACCTCGCTGGAGCGGGTCTTCGCGGCCGGCGACATCACCGAGTACCCCGGCAAGGTCCGGCTGATCGCCGTCGGCTTCGGCGAGGCCGCGACCGCGGTCAACAACGCGGCGGTCGCGATCGACCCGAGCGCCCACGTCTTCCCCGGACACTCGAGCGAGCGCTGAGCGGTGGCACGGGGACGGGACGCGGTCCGGATGGAGGAGGCCGAGGTGGCGGAGTTCCTCGGCTCCCAGGTCAAGGTGCAGGTCGCCAGCCTGGACAAGGACGGCGGTCCCCACCTGAGCACCCTGTTCTACGTCGTCGAGGGCGGTCGGATCGCCTTCTGGACCTACGGCCGCAGCCAGAAGGTCCGCAACCTCGAGCGCGACGACCGGGTCAGCTGCCTGGTGGAGACGGGGGAGGACTACTTCGAGCTGCGCGGGGTCTCGGTCCGCGGCCGCGCGAAGATGCTCCGCGACCCCGACGACGTTCGCCGGATCGGCTCGGCCGTCGCCACCGCCATGACCGGGGCCGGCTCCTTCGAGGATCTCGGCCACCTCGGCCGCGACGAGGTCGAGCGCCAGGTCCCCCAGCGCGTCGCCGTGCTCGTCACGCCCATCCACACCGCCTCCTGGGACCACCGCAAGCTCACCTGAGCGGCCGGATCCTCAGTCCCGCACGACCAGGCGGACGGCGGCCTCGAGGTGGGCCGCGGCGGCGTCGACGCCGGTGCGGCCGGTGACCCAGCCGACCAGCGTGGCCAGCCAGACGTCCGCGACGACCCGCGCGGCGGTGACGTCGTCGGGCAGCGGGTCGGTCCCGGGCCGCATCGCCCGCAGCAGCATCCCGGTGACCAGCGTCCCCACCGCGCGGGTCGTCTGGCCGACCGAGTCGTCGGCGAACATGACGCCCGCACCAGCGCCTCGGCGAGCAGCCGGTCGTCGCGGAGCGAGCCCCCGGCGCGGCGTACGACGTCCACCACCCGGTCCGCCGCGGTGCCACCGGCGGCGGGGTGCTCGGCGAGGTCCGCGTCCGCACGTGCGAGCTCACGCTCGAGGGCCGCGACGAGCAGGTGGACCTTGGAGGGGAAGTAGCGGTAGAGGGTGCCGAGCGCGACGGCCGCCCGCTCGGCGACGGTGCGCATCTGCACCGCGTCGAAGCCTCCCTCGGACGCGAGGGCCACGGTGGAGTCGAGGATCTGGCGGCGCCGGTCCTCCGACGTGGTGGGCTCACGCGCACCTCCTGGTGGCTCCGGTGAATCGCTCGGCCATGATAGGAACACGCTCCACCACACTGAGCCACCAAACGCTGAGCCACCAACGGAAGAGGGGGTCGCCGCCGGATGCGGATCGCACTGCTGTCCTACCGGAGCAAGCCCCACTGCGGCGGACAGGGCGTCTACGTCCGCCACCTCAGCCGCGAGCTGGTGGCGCTCGGGCACACCGTCGAGGTCTTCTCCGGCCAGCCCTACCCCGAGCTCGACCCCGGCGTGGCGCTGACCGAGGTGCCGAGCCTCGACCTCTACCGCGAGCCCGACCCGTTCCGGATCCCGCGGCTGCGCGAGTTCCGCGACCGGGTGGACGTCGAGGAGTTCCTCACCATGTGCACGGCCGGCTTCCCCGAGCCGAAGACCTTCAGCACCCGCGTCGCGCGGCTGCTCGCCGATCGGGTCGACGACTTCGACGTGGTCCACGACAACCAGGTGCTCGGCACCGGCATGCTCGACGTCGCCGAGCGGCTGCCGATGGTGACCACGCTCCACCACCCGATCACCCACGACCGCCGGATCGACCTGCAGCAGGCCACCACCCGGCGGCAGCGGCTGACGCTGCGCCGCTGGTACGGCTTCCTGCGGATGCAGGGCCGGGTCGTGCGGCAGATGCGGTTCATCCTCACGCCGTCGGAGTCCTCGCGCCGGGACGCGGCCCGCGACTTCGGCCTCGACCCCGCCCGGATGCGCGTCATCCAGCTCGGCGTCGAGGAGCGGTTCGTGCCGCCCACCGAGCCGCGGGTCCCGGGCCGGATCATGGCGATGGCCAGCGCCGACGCCCCGATGAAGGGGATCGCGACCCTGCTCGAGGCGTTCGCAAAGCTCCGCGTGGAGCGCGACCACCTCGAGCTGGTGCTGGTGAGCAGGCCGGTCGCCGGCGGCCGGACCGAGCAACTGATCGACCAGCTCGGGCTCGAGGGGTCGGTCCGCTTCGTGCACGGCCTCACCGACGACGAGCTGGTCGCCCTCATGGGCTCGGCCGAGCTCGGCTGCGTCCCCTCCCTCTACGAGGGGTTCAGCCTGCCGACCGCGGAGCTGATGGCCTGCGCCACCCCGCTCGTGGTCTCGCGCGCTGGCGCCATCCCCGAGGTGGTGGGCGAGGACGGCCAGTGCGCCGACCTGGTCGAGCCCGGGGACGTCGGCCAGCTCACCCACGCGCTCGCGGCGTTGCTCGACGACCCCGAGCGCCGGACCCGGATGGGTGCCGCCGCGCGCCGCCGGGTCGAGGAGAGATTCAGCTGGCGAGCCGCCGCACAGGCGACGGCCGCGGCCTACGAGGAGGCGATCCGTGCTCACCGTTGACTTCGACCGGCTCGGGCTGCGCCCGGGGGAGCGGGTGCTCGACCTCGGCTGCGGCGCCGGCCGCCACGCCTTCGAGATGTACCGCCGCGGCGCCGACGTGATCGCCTTCGACCAGGACGCTGACGAGCTCGCTGCCGTGCGTGACCTCTTCGTCGCCATGCGCGAGGCAGGGGAGGTGCCTGCAGGCGCCGACGCCGACGTCAAGGAGGGCGACGCGCTCGCGCTGCCCTTCGCCGACGGCGAGTTCGACCGCGTCGTCGCGGCCGAGATCCTCGAGCACATCCCCGACGACCTCACCGCGATCCGTGAGCTGGTCCGGGTCACCCGCCCCGGCGGCACCGTCGCGCTGACCGTGCCGCGCTGGCTCCCCGAGGCGATCAACTGGAAGCTGTCCGACGAGTACCACGAGGTGCCCGGCGGCCACATCCGGATCTACACCGACAAGGAGCTCGCCTCGAAGGCGCAGGGCGCCGGGCTGGTGCTCGAGGGTCGCGGCTACGCCCACGGGCTGCACTCGCCGTACTGGTGGATCAAGTGCGCCGTCGGCGTCACCAACGACGACCACCCGCTCGCGCGTGCCTACCACCGGCTGCTGGTGTGGGAGATCATGAAGCAGCCGAAGGCCCTGCAGTACGCCGGCAAGGTGCTCGACCCGCTGATCGGCAAGTCGCTGGTGCTCTACTTCCGCAAGCCCGAGGTCCCCCGCGCCGATGACCGCTGACGTCCCGAGCCTGCCCGGCCTCCTCACGGCGTACGACGTGGCCGCGACGGCGCGCTCGATCGTCGCCGCCCAGGAGCCGTGCGGGGCGATCCCGTGGACGGCGGGGCAGCACACGGACGTCTGGAACCACGTCGAGGCCGCGATGGCGCTGGTCGCGGCGGGGGAGGTCGAGGCGGCCGAGCGTGCCTACGCCTGGGTGCCCACGGTCCAGCGCGCGGACGGCTCGGTGCCGATGAAGGTCGTCGAGGGCGTCGTCGAGGACGCGAGCGGCGAGACCAACATGGCCTCCTACCTCGCGGTCGGCGTCTGGCACCACTGGCTGGTGCGCCGCGACCTGGGGTTGGTGCGCTCCCTCTGGCCGGTCGTGCGGGCCGGGCTGGACTGGGCGGTCTCGATGCAGCTGCCGTGGGGCGGGGTCGCCTGGGCGCAGGAGTGGACCGACGGGGAGCCCGGACGGGTCCACCGCGACGCCCTCGTCGCCGGGTCGTCGAGCATCCACCACGCGTTGCGCGCCGGGGTCGCGCTGGCGGAGCTGCTGGCCGACCCCCAGCCGGAGTGGGAGATCGCCGGTGGCCGGCTCGCCCACGCGCTGCGCGAGCACCGTGACCTCTTCCTCGACAAGTCCGAGTTCTCGATGGACTGGTACTACCCGGTGCTCGGCGGTGCGGTCCGCGGCGAGGCCGGCCGACGACTGCTCGACGAGCGGTGGGACACCTTCGTCGAACCCGGGCTCGGGATCCGCTGCGTCAGCACCAACCCGTGGGTCACCGGCGCGGAGACGTGCGAGCTGGTGCTGGCGCTCGACACGCTCGGTGACCGCGAGCGCGCGCTCCGGCTGCTCGCCGACATGCAGCACCTGCGGCACGGGGACGGCTCCTACTGGACCGGTTTCGTGTTCCCGGAGAACGTGTACTGGCCCGGCGAGCAGACGACCTACACCGCGGCCGCCGTGGTCCTGGCCGTCGACGCGCTGTCCCTCAGCACGCCAGGCGCGACCATCATGCGGAACACGACGCTCGGCCCGGACTTCGCTGGGATCGGGCTCGAGTGCGGCTGCCCGGACGCCTCAGCCGACCGGCTCCCCGGCCGCGCCTGAGACCCGACGGAGCACTCGCACCGACCCGAGCGCTTCGACCTCGGCGAAGCTGCCACCCTCGAGCGCGCGCAGGAAGACGTGGTACGGCGGCTGCCCGCCGTCGGCCGGGTCGGGGAAGACGTCGTGGATGACCAGCAGCCCGCCCGGCATGACCCACGGCGCCCAACCCGAGTAGTCGTTCTGGGCGTGGATCTCGGCGTGGCCGCCGTCGATGAACACCATGCTGAGCGGGGTGCCCCAGTGGGCGCTGACCGTCGTGGAGCGCCCGACTACCGCGACCACCTCGTCCTCGAGCCCGGCCCGCTGCAGGGTGCGGCGGAAGGCCGGCAACGTGTCCATCAGCCCGGTCTCGTCGTCGACCAGCGTCGGGTCGTGGTGCTCCCACCCGGCCTGGTTCTCCTCCGACCCGCGGTGGTGGTCCACGGTGAACACGACCCCGCCGACCTCGCGCGCTGCAGCGCCCAGGTAGATCGCCGACTTGCCGCAGTAGGAGCCGACCTCGAGCACCGGCCCGCGCTCGAGCTGTGCCAGGGCGTACCGGTGCAGCAGGAGCCCCTCCTCCTCGGGCATGAAGCCCCGGGCGTCGCGGGCGTGCTGGAGCAGTGCGGCGGCCATCACGCGGGGGACTGTAGCCGCCCCCGCGTCGCTCCCGAGGTCGGCGCACGGGGGATCAGGCGAGTCCGAGCAACCGGTGGCCGTGGTGGCGCTTCGCCGCCAGGTAGTCGCCGTTGGACGGGGACCGGTGGAGCCCGGTCGGGTGGCAGCGGTCCACACGGACACCGGCGTCCTGCAGCTGCTGGGCCTTGTCCGGGTTGTTGGTGAGCAGCTCGACCCGGTCCACGCCCAGCGCGCCCAGCATCTCGGCGGCGACGGCGTAGCACCGCTCGTCCGCGCCGAAGCCGAGTGCCCGGTTGGCCTCGTAGGTGTCGAGGCCGAGGTCCTGCAGCGCGTAGGCGTCGATCTTGTTGTAGAGGCCGATGCCCCGGCCCTCCTGCCGCAGGTAGAGCAGGTAGCCGCCGGCATCGTGGATCCGCTGCACCGCCTCGTGCAGCTGCGGGCCGCAGTCGCAGCGCTCGCTGCCGAGCACGTCGCCGGTCAGGCACTCGCTGTGCAGCCGGACCAGCGGCGTCCGGGTCGGCTCCCCGTGCAACCCGCCGGCGTGGCTCCCCAGGCCCAGCGCGACGTGCTCGCGCCCGTCGCCGAGCCCGTCGAAGCTGAAGATCCGGGCGGGCACGCGATCGTCGCCGACGACCCGCAGCGTCAGGTCGACGTGGGTGCGGACGGTGGCGGAGGAGCGGGACACGTCAGGACACCTCCTCACACCGGGGCGAGAGGGCATAGCGCAGCAGGACGACGTCGCCGATCTGCCGGGTCTCCGCGAGGTGGGCGCGGCGGCCGGGGTGCCACGGGAAGGCGCCGGGGTCGACGAACCGGTGCGCCCGCGAGTCGCCCACGAAGAAGGGTGCGACGACCAGGTGCAGCTCGTCGGCGAGGTCCTGGGTGAGGAACTGCGTGTGGATGCGGCCCCCGCCCTCGACCATGAGGCAACCGATGCCCCGCCGGTGGAGGTCGGCGACCACGTCGGCGAGGTCGACCGGCTCGCCGGCGTCGACGACGGTGGCCACCCCGCCGAGCCCGTCCCGGACGCACGCCGCCGCCCGGCTCGCGCAGTAGACCAGCTTCTCACCCGACCCGGTGGTGAAGAACCGACTGCGCGGGTCCAGGCAGCCGCTGCCGGTGACGGTCACCTTGACCGGCGACTCGGGCCGCCCCTGGCGGCGGCGCCGGGAACGGAGGTGGGCGGCGCGGACGAGCAACCGGGGATCGTCGTGGCGCACCGTGGTCGCGCCCACGAGGATCGCGTCGGCACCGGCCCGGACGGCGTCGACCCGGTGCAGGTCCGCGGCGTTGGACAGCACCAGCCGCTCGGGGGTGCCGGCGTCGAGGTACCCGTCGAGGGAGATCCCGCAGCTGAGGATCGTGTAGGGACGCTCAGCCATGGGCCCGACCCTCCGCTGCCACGGGTGGCCGTGAGGCGGGCGACCGCATGCCGCTGCGTGCCGCCCAGCACCAGGACCACCGCGCCGGGCAGGTTGGCGACGGCGACCATCGCGCCGTAGGCGACGGCCGTGGCGACGCCCTGGTCGACCCCCAGGCCGGCGACGCCCGACGTCCAGGCGGCTGCGCCCTCCCGCGGACCCCACCCGGCGACGTTCGTCGGGAGCCCGGCCGCGACCAGCACCACCAGGGCGATCGGCAGCAGCGTCACCGTCGCGGCGGTGACGCCGACCGCCCGCGCCGCCACGAGGTAGGTCGTGACGTGACCGGCCACCGCGAGCAGCGACGCGACGACCACGCCCGGCCAGGCGGCGCGCGCCAGCAGGCCGTGCCGTACGTCGTCGCGGAGCACGTGCGCCCACCGGGACGCCCGGGGCCGACGGGATCGGGGGAGCCGCAGCGCCATCCCCACCACGAGCGCGCCCAGCAGCAGGGCGCCGAGCAGCCACGCCGCGGACCCACGCCACGGTGACGGCGCCAGCACCAGCGCCGCCAGAGTGACCAGCGCCAGGACGAGCTGTCCCGCGGCGCGCTCCCACACGACGGCGCGCACCCCGAGGCCGGTGTGGCCGGCCGACCGGCCGTGGTGCACCCCGCGGTGCACGTCGCCGAGGACCCCGCCCGGCAGGACCGTGTTGAGGAACTGCGCGCGGTAGCAGGACGCCAGCGCGGTGGTCGGGGGCACGGGCACCCCGAGGCCCTGCGCGACCAGGTGCCAGCGCCAGGCGCACGCACACGTGATCGGTACCGCGAGGCCCACCCCGAGCGCCAGCGTCGACGCGTCGAGCGCGCGCACGCCCGCCACGAACGGGCCGGGGCCGGTGAACCACACCACCACGCCAAGGATCGCGAGCCCGACGAGCCAGGTGGGGAACCTCCGTGCGGCGCCCGTCATGCCGCCACGTCCTCCAGCACACGAGCCACCTGCCGGGCCGTCTCGTCCCACGAGCTCAGCCCGGTGCGCCGTTCGACGGCGCTCTCGCGAAGGCGCCGGCGCAGACCGGCGTCGTCCAGCCAGTCCCGGACCGCGCCCGCCAGGGCCGCGACGTCTCCCGGGGGGACCAGCACCCCGGGAGGGCTCCCATCGGCCCCGACGCCCAGTGCCTCGGGGACGCCACCCACGTCGCAGGCCAGCACCGGGAGAGCGTGGGCCAGCGCCTCGGTGACGACCATCCCGTAGGTCTCGGCGCGGGAGGCGTGGACCAGGACGTCCGCGGCCAGGTAGGCGGCGTCCAGGTCGCGGCCGCTGCGCGGTCCGACCAGCTGCAGCCGGTCGTCCAGACGGGTCGCGCACAGGTCGGCCCGCAGCTCCTCGACGAACGCGGGGGCGCGGTCCAGCGGGCCCACGCAGACGCACCGCCAGTCGAGATCGGCAACCCGGGCCAGCGCACCCACCAGCAGGTCGTGGCCCTTGCCCGGGGTCACGGCGCCGACCGCCAGCAGGCTCCGCCCCTCCGAGCTCCCGGTCGCCCTCGACGCCGGGTCGACGCCGGGACGCGCGACGTGGGTCCGCCCCGGGTCCAGCCCGTAGGCACGACCAACCAGCGGCGTGCCCAGTCGCTCGTGGTCACCACCGCGGCGGCGGCGCGCACGGCGGCCGCCTCCCGCCGGCGCTCGGCGTCGCCGGACCGGACCCCGATCGGCATGTGCATCAGCACCACCGTCCGCCACCGCCGGCTGGCGGGAGCAAGGACCTCGGGGCAGGTGGAGGCGACCAGGCCGTCGAGGAGCACCACCGCGCCGTCGGGTGCACCGCCCAGGGCCTCGGCCAGGGCGGCGCCGGAGGCGCGCCCGTCCCAGGGAACGTCACCGGCCACGACGCGGGTGGCGACCGACCAGCCGGCCTTCGCCAGCCCGGCGCAGAGCCGGCGGTCGTAGATGTTGCCGCCGCTGGGTCGGCCCGGGTCGTCGATCCCCTGGGGCACGACCATGTGGACGGTGTGGGTCGGGCTCACAGGGACCTCGCATGACTGGCACGGGCGACGTGCGACTCGTGCAACGTGACCTCGAGGCCGCTCACTCGCGATCCGAGCACGCCATGCGCGATCCGCTCGGCGAGGCGGTCGCCGACGTGCTGTGCGAGCACCTCGGTGGTGGTGGTGAGGCCCGCGAGCTCGGGCACCTCGTCGAGGTTGCGGTGGGTCAGGGCGGCCATCACGTCATGCAACACCTGGGCGGCCCGGGCGATGTCGACCAGGAGCCCGTCGTCGTCCAGCGAGTCGCCGCGGAAGGTCGCGTCCACGACGTACGTCGCACCGTGCAGGGCCCGGGCAGGTCCGAAGACCTCACCCCGGAGACTGTGTGCGACCAGCATGTGGTCGCGGACCGTCACGCTGAACACGACGCCTCCGCCTCGGCGTCCTCGGGCCGCACCTCGTCGTAGGTCACCGAGTGGCACAACGCCGACAGCTCGCCGCTGACCAGCCGGGGCAACACGGAGGGGAGGTCGGCAAAAGGGGACTGACCGGTCAGCAGGGCGTCGAAGCACGGGTCGCGGAGCAGGTCGACGGCGAGCTGCAAGCGGTCGGCCGGCGTGCGTCGCCCCTGCCGGGACGCCGCCACGGTGCCCACCTGGCTGGCCCTGATGGTCAGCCGGCGCGCGTGGAAGGCGCCGCCGAGGCAGAGCGTCGTCTCCTCGTCGCCGAACCAGCTGAGCTCGACCACCGTCCCCTCGGGCGCCAGCAGCTCCAGCGACCGTTGCAGTCCCGCGGACGTGGCGCTCGCGTGCACCACGAGGTCGAGCCCGCCGGTCGCCCCGTCGGGATGGGCGAAGCCGGCACCGAGGGTGGCGGCGACCGCGGCCCGGGTCGGGTCCACGTCGACGAGCGTCACCGTGACCCCGGGGATCCGGGCGAGCAGGCACGCGACGCAGCAGCCCAGCGCGCCGGCCCCCACGACGGCGACGCGGTCGCCGAGCAGCGGCCGGGCGTCCCAGAGCGCGTTGACGGCCGTCTCCACCAGACCGGTGAGGACGGCCCGGTGGGCGGGCACCTCCGGCGGCACGACGGTCACCGCCGTCACGGGCACGACGTACGCCGTCTGGTGGGGGTAGAGGCAGAAGACGACGCGGTCCACGAGCTCGGCCGGCCCGTCCTCGACCACTCCCACATTGAGGTAGCCGTACTTCACCGGCCCCGGGAAGCAGCCCTCCTGGAACGGCGCGCGCATCGCCTCCCGCTGGCGTCTCGGGGACGCGTCCGGAGAAGACGAGCGACTCGGTGCCGCGGCTGATCCCGGACCGGACCGTGCGGACGAGGACCTCGTCGGGCCCGGGTCGCGGCAGGCGCACCGGCCGGATGGCTCCGGCTCCGGGCTCGGTGAGCCAGAACGCCTGCGCGTCGCGCGGCGCGGGTGAACCGGAGCGGCGCCGTCCTCGTTCGTCCACGTGTACCCGCCTCCCTTGGTCCAAGTGAACGGAGCAGCCGTGCGCCAGGTTCAACGCCGCCCGGTAACGGCGTGGCGTGCCGATGGCCTCCGGCTCGGCGGGGTCGGGACCACGGTGGCCGCGGGAGTGCTCGTGGTGGCCGTGCTGACCACCCCGGAGCGGCTCGAACAGGTCCGTCCCGCGGCGTTCGTGCGGTTGCCGCTGGAGGTGATCGTGTACCTCGCGGTCGTGCTGGCGGTGCCGGACCGGTTCCACCGGTCCAGGACCGCGATGGCGCTGGTCGGTGGTCTCGTGCTCGCGCTCGGAGCGGTCTTCAGGGTCCTGGACCTGGGCTTCCGGGAGGCCCTGAACCGCCCCTTCGACGTGCTGATCGACTGGCGGTACGCCGGCTCGCTCGTCGAGACGACCCGGAACTCGGTCGACGGGCGGAACGGCACGCTGCTCCTCCTCGCCGCCGGTCTCGGGCTCGTCGCGCTCCTCGTGCTCGTCCCGCTGGCGCTGTTGCGACTGACGGCCGTGACGGTGCGGCACCGGGGCGTGGCCGTGCCCGCGGTGGCGCTGCTGGCGGTGTCGTGGCTGGTGCTCGCCGGGCTGCAGCTGCAGGGGGCGGCCGGGCCCCTCGCGTCCCGGGCCGCCGCCGGCTACGTCTACGGCCAGGTGGCCCGGATCCCTGGCGAGCTGCGCGACCGCCGCGAGTTCCTGGAGGCGTCGCGCACCGACCCGCTCCGCGCGGTGGCGCCGGACGACCTCCTCACCGGCCTCCGGGGCAAGGACGTGGTGGTCGTCTTCGTCGAGAGCTACGGCCGCATGGCGATCGAGGGCTCGAGCGTCACGCCCGGCGTCGTCGAGGTCCTCGACGAGGGCGGCGCACAGCTGGAGGACGCCGGGTTCGCGAGTCGCAGCGCGTTCCTGACGTCGCCGACCTTCGGCGCCATCAGCTGGCTGGCGCACGCGACGCTCCAGTCCGGGCTGTGGATCGACAGCCAGCAGCGCTACGACGTGCTGGTCACCAGCCCTCGGCAGACGCTCACCAGCCTGTTCGGGCGCGCCGGGTGGCGCACCGTCGGGATGGTGCCCGCCAATGACCGGGACTGGCCGCAGGGCGAGTTCTACGGGTTCGACGGCTTCTACGACTCGCGCAACGTCGGCTACCGCGGTCCCCGGTTCGGCTACCCGACGATGCCGGACCAGTACACCCTCGACGCGTTCCACCGGCTCGAGCTCGCCCCGTCCCCCCGGTCGCCGGTGATGGCCGAGGTCGACCTGATCACCAGCCACGCCCCCTGGTCCCGGGTGCCCCGGCTGATCGACCAGGCCGACGTCGGCGACGGCGCGGTGTTCGAGGGGATGCCCGAGCAGCTGCCGTCGGCGGGTGACATCTGGCCCGAACCGGACCGGGTCAGGGCGGCGTACGGCGAGGCGATCGAGTACGCGCTCTCGGCGCTGGTGCGGTTCGTGACGACCTACGGCGACGACGACCTGGTGCTGGTGGTGGTCGGGGACCACCAGCCCGCCACGATCGTCTCCGGCCCTGACGCCGGGTACGACGTTCCGGTGACCGTCGTCGCGCGGGACCCGGCGGTGCTCGACCGGATCGCTACCTGGGGGTGGGACGAGGGGTTGCGGCCGTCGCCGGACGCACCGGTCTGGCGGATGGACGAGTTCCGCGACCGATTCGTGGCGGCGTACAGCTCCGTGGTCCAGACTGGGACCGGCCGGTGAGGGAGCGGTGAACCCCGGTCGCGCCCGGCACGTTCCTGGGGTGAGGAGGTGGCATGTCTGATCCGGACACCCTGCTGATGCAGCACCTCCACGACGCCCATGGCGAGGCCCTGTGGCGGTTCTGCCGGCGGCTCCTCCCCGACGACCGCGGCCGCGCCGAGGACGTGGTGCAGGAGACGCTGCTGCGCGCCTGGCGGCACCGCACCATCCTCGAGGCGCCGGAGCCAGCGGTGCGGGCGTGGTTGTTCAAGGTCGCCCGCAACATCGTGATCGACCAGTGGCGCAGTCCGCGGACGCGCACCGAGACCTCCGTCGCCGACGTGCCGGAGGACGGGACCGGCGACGAGACCGACGAGCTGCTGATGTCGTGGGTGGTGGCCGAGGCGCTCACCCACCTCTCGCGCCACCACCGCGCGGTGCTGCTGGAGTGCTACTACTGTGGCCGCCCGGTGGCGGAGGCGGCCACCCGGCTCGGGGTGCCGGAGGGCACCGTCAAGTCACGCACGCACTACGCGCTACGGGCGCTGAGGCTGGCGCTGGAGGAGATGGGGATGGGGGCATGAGCTGCCGGTTCGCCCACGACGACGGCGTCTACGTCCTCGGTGCCCTGGCCCCGGCCGAGCGACAGGAGTTCGAGCGGCATCTGCCCGGGTGCGCCGAGTGCACCCGCGCGGTCGGCGAGCTGGCGGGATTGCCCGGCCTGCTCGGGCGCGTGGAGGCCACCGTCGTCGCGGACCCGGGCGCCGACGACCCCCTGCCGGCCACGCTGCTGCCCGCCCTGGTCCGCGAGGTCCGCACCGCGCGACACCGCCGCGGGTGGGCGGCCGCCGTTCTCGCCGCCGCCGCAGCCGTTGCGGTCGTCACCGCGCTGGCGGTCGGACAGCAGGTGGGGCGCGACGAGGCCCCGCCCCGAACGGGTCCCGGGGTGAGCGCAAGCCCGACCGACACGTCGGCCACCGACCTCGCACCCCGGCGGATGCGGCCGGTGGGAGAGGTGCCGGTGCGGGCCAGGGTCGCCCTGGAACCGGTCACCTGGGGCACCCGGCTGGGGCTCGAGTGCACCTACGACCGGGCGTGGGTGGGGTACGACCTGCCGCCCGAGGTCGACTACGTGCTGTTCGTGCGCACGCGCGACGGCGAGGCCGAGCGCGTCGGCAGCTGGCGGTCGGTCGACGGCCGACCGATGCAGCTGGTGGCCGGCACGGCCACCAGTGCCGACCAGCTGGAATCAGTCGAGGTACGAACGGTCGACGGACGCGTGGTGCTGCGCTTGGCCACGTGAGGCCAGCGGGTGCTCCCGCAGCACGACCAAGCCGCCGAGGATGATCGCGGCCACCTCGGAGATCGCCGCGGTCCACACCTCCCAGCCCTGCCACGACTCCTCGAAGCCGAACAGCCCGACCGTGGTGGACAGCACGAAGGCGCCCAGCGTGGACAGGCCGAAGCCGATCGCCAGCAGCGGTGGCACCCAGTGTCGCCACGCCAGCAGAAGGACGGCGATCACCGCCCCGCCGGCGGCGTTGAGCAGGAACGCCGGACCGATGGTCTCCACGTCCCGGTACCCCTCGAACCACAGGTACAGGTGCATCGCCGCCGAGACCAGCACCGCCACCGTTGCCATCAATCGCTTGCTCATGGGTCGCTCCCTCTCCCGGGCTCGCCTCCGGCGGGTCGGGGGAGGCGTCACCTGGAGGAACGTTGAGGGTCGCCGCGGCGTTCAGTCGGACGCGGATCAGCCGGTCCGGGAGGCGACCACCGCGAACTTGCGCACCCGTCCGCTGCCCAGCCACGCGCTCCAGAGCCGGTGGGCCGTGACGAGCTCCTCCACCCTGTGTCGCCCGATCCTCCTGCCGATGGCCTCCCGGTCGGCGAGGAAGGCCCGGGCGAGGGCGTCGGCCGTGGCGCGATGGGCCTGGCTGCACTCCGCCGTCCAGCGGACCTCCAGCGACGCCGAACGTGCGCTGGCGACCAGCTCTGCCAGCGGGACGAGCACCACGGTGTCTGCGTGGGGCATCGCTGTCTGCTCCTCGCTCGTGAGCGGCGCCCCCTCCTCGAGGGTGAAGCCGAACCGCCCACCCGCCGGCAGTGCGTCCGCGACGCCGCGCAGCAGGGCGTCCTTGTCCGCAAAGGCCAGCAGCGTCTCGAGCAGGAGGACCACGTCGAACCGGCCGGCCGGGACCGGTGGCACCTGCGCGACCTCGAAGCGGCAGGGGAGTCGCCCGGCACGCTCCCGCGCCAGGCGGACGGCGCTGCTGCTCGTGTCGACGCCGAGGTAGTCGCAGCCCAGCTCGGCCGTGACCAGCCGTCCCGGCCCGGCCACCCCGCAGCACAGGTCCAGCACCGAGGTCCCCTGCCCGATGCCGGCCCGCCGGGCGAGCGCCCGGATCTCGCTCGCGGACATGAAGCTCTCCTGCCCGACGTACTCACCCTCCGGGTACGCCTCGCGGCGCGCCGGCCGGAGGGCGTCGTCGTAGGGGGCGCGGTCGTCCGGGGTCATGGCAACCGGGCGCCCGTCACCCGGGTCGCCGGCCCCGGTGCCGGGGAGCGCCGGGCCCGCCACGACCACCGCACGTCACGGCCGAAGGACTCCGCCAGAAGTGCGAGTGCCACGACCAGCCCGGCCTGGGTCAGCGAGCGGGGGAGGACACCGGCGGCCGCCACGACGAGGGCGATGCCCTGCACCGCGGTGACCACCTTGCGCCAGTAGCGGAAGGGGAGCCTCACGCACAGCCACGGTGCCACCCGTCCGGCGAGGCCGAACGCGTAGCGAGCGATCCCGATCGCCAGCACCCACCAACCGTGGGACGGGGCGACGAGCCAGCTGAGGACGAGCAGCAGGAAGGCGTCGGCCTCCCCGTCGAAGCGGCCCCCGAAGTCCGACTGGGTGCCAGTCACCCGAGCGACCCGGCCGTCGACCGCGTCGAGCGCCAGCGCCACCACCGCGAGCGGCAGGACCACCCCGGCGGCCGGCCCGGCGACCGTCGGGTCGACCACCAGCGCCGCGAGCCCGCAGGCCAGGACCGACCTGGTCAGGGTCACCAGGTCGGCGGGGCCCAGCACGGCCGTGCCCGCCAGGTCGGCACCGCGGTCGACCGCCGCGCAGAGCGCGATCCCGCACACCATGCCGGCGACCACCGGGAGCAGTGCCAGCCCGAGGCTCGCGAGGAGCGCGAGCAGGAAGGTCAGCCCGGCAGAGGCCGCCACCAGGCCGGTCCGGACCGGGACCACGGACACCACCTCCCGCTGAACGCCCGCCCGGTGGCGTGCGTTGTCAAGGACAACGGGCGCTGCTCGCGCGCGGTTCACCGGACGGAGGTGGCGACGGTGGTGGAACCCGTCAGGGCCAGCGCCGCGTGGTTGGCGCTGCGTGAGCCGGCCGACGCCGGGGCCCGATCCACCGCGCTCGTCGACGAGCTGGTGTCGCTGCTGCCCCGGCGCAGACTGGTCATCCACGACCTCGGGTGCGGGACCGGGGCGATGGTGCGCTGGCTGGCGCCGCGGCTGCCGGTTCCCCAGCGATGGGTCCTCCACGACCGGGACGCCGAGCTGCTCGAGCGGGTCGACCGGGCCGATCCCGATGTCGAGACCCGCCAGGGCGACATCACCCGGTTGGAGCCGTCGACGCTGGCCGACGCCGACCTTGTCACCGCCTCCGCCCTGCTCGACATGATGACGGCCGAGGAGCTGGAGCGACTCGTCGGGGTCTGTGCCGGGCCCGGCTGCCCGGTGCTGGTCACGCTGAGCGTCGTCGGCCGCGTGGAGCTCACCCCCGACGACCCCGTCGACCCCCACGTGATGGCGGCCTTCAACGCCCACCAGCGGCGCACCACCCCGCAGGGGCGGCTGCTCGGCCCCGACGCGGCCGACGCGGCGGTCCGCGCCTTCGCCGCGCACGGTCGCGACGTCGTGGTCCGCCCGAGTCCCTGGCGGCTCGGCCCCGACCAGGCCGGGCTGGAGGCCGAGTGGTTCGCCGGGTGGCTCGGGGCTGCGGTCGAGCAGCAGCCGTGGCTGGCGCGGATCGTGCCGGCGTACGCCCGACGCCGCCTCGCAGCGGTCGAGGAGGGGGCCCTGTCGGTCACCGTGCACCACACGGACCTGCTGGTGCGTCCGCGGCAGCCGCCGGGGCCGCCGTCGCGCGCCTGGTGACCAGCCGGATCGGCCCAGCACACGCCGGCGACCCCGATTTCCGTTGCCGGCTGGCGGTGGGCGCTGGCAGGTTGGGGAGCATGGCCTCCCGGACGTACAACTTCTGCCTCGACGCCCACGACCCGGCCGCGCAGGCGCGGTGGTGGGCGGAGGTGCTGACCGACTTCAGGTTGCCGTCGGCCGAGGAGCAGCAGGACTACGACGAGGAGGCGTGGCTGCTCGGACCCGACGGACGGGAGATGATCTTCCTGCGGGTGCCGGAGCCGAAGACGGTGAAGAACCGGATGCACGTCTGCGTCCGGCCGACCGATCGCACGCGCGAGGAGGAGGTCGACCGCCTGCTCGGGCTCGGGGCGACGATGGTCGACGACCGTCGCACGGCCCCCGATCGCGGCTGGGCGGTGCTGGCCGACCCCGAGGGCAACGAGTTCTGCGTGCTGACCCGCGCGGACGAGGACGACGAGAAGTCGGACTCATGACCAGCGAGAACCAGCAGGACACCCTGCTCCACTACCTCCAGATCGCCCGGGAAGCGGTGCTGTGGAAGCTCGACGGGGTCAGCGACTACGACGCCCGTCGCCCCCTCACCCCGACCGGGACCAACCTGCTCGGGCTCGTGAAGCACCTCGGCTACGTCGAGCTCGGCTACTTCGTGGAGTCCTTCGGTCGCCCGATGCCGGTGCCCTCGCCGTTCGACGACGACGCCGCCGACCCCCACGACGACCTCTGCGCGCTCCCCGGCGAGACGCGTGAGGAGATCGTCGACCGCTACCGGCTGGCCTGGGCCGAGAGCGCCACGACCTTCGCGGAGCACGACCTCGACAACCTCGGCCGGGTCCCGTGGTGGCCGCCGGAGCGCAACGAGGTGACGCTGGGACTGCTCCTGATCCACGTGATCGCCGAGACCAACCGGCACGCCGGCCACCTGGACATCCTCCGCGAGAGCCTCGACGGCGCCGCCGGGATGCGGTCGGGCGGCACCAACCTGCCCGACGGCTACGACTTCGCGGCGTACGTCGCGCGGGTGCAGGCCGACGCCGACCGGTTCCGCTGAGGTGAAAACCGGTGGTGTCCCGACGGGAGGGCGGCCATCCTGACGGGATGGAGCTGAGGGAGTTCGGACCTGACGACACCGCCGCGGTGGCGACGTACGTCGACATCCAGAACGCCTGCCTCGCGCTCGACAGCCCGTGGCGCCCGCCCGCGACCGAGCACGGGGTCGCCATGAGCCTGACCCACGGCTGGGACGGTGAGCCGGCGCGCGCCTTCCTCGTCGAGGAGGACGGCACGGCCGTCGGCTGGGCCGCGATCGGCACCAGCGAGCGCGACAACCTCGACCTGGCCTGGCTCGACACCGTCGTCCACCCCGACCACCGCCGCCGCGGCGTCGGCAGTGCCGTCGTCGGGGCGCTCCACGACGAGTGCCGGCGCAACGGGCGGACGCTGGTCGGTCTCGACGGCTGGGACACCGAGGGCACGCGGGCGTTCGCCGCGTCGGTGGGCTACGACGCGAAGTCGGTGTCGGTCAGCCGACGCCAGCCCGTGCACGACCTCGGTCCCGCCTTCTTCGAGGCGGCGTACGCCGAGGCCGCGCCGTACGCCGAGGACTACGAGCTGCTCCGGATCGCCGGGCGCAGCCCCGAGGAGCTGCACGAGCCGCTGGCGCTGGTGGCCGCCTCGATCAACGACGCGCCCCTCGACGAGCTCGAGATGGAGGACGAGGTCTACTCCGCCGAGAGGATCCGCGCCTTCGAGCACGCGCAGGCCGAGTCCGGCCGGCGGCTCTACCGCGTCGTCGCGCGCCACCGCAGGACCGGCGAGCTCGCCGGTCACACCGTCGCGTCGATCGAGGGCGACACCCCCACCCACGGTCACCAGGAGGACACCTCGGTCGTCGCCGGCCACCGCGGCCACCGGCTCGGCCTGCTGCTGAAGGCCGACCAGGGCCGGTGGTTGTGCGAGGCCGAGCCGCAGCTCACCGCGCTCGACACGTGGAACGCGGCGTCCAACGACCACATGGTCGGGGTCAACCTGCGGCTCGGCTACGAGGTGCTCGCCCGGGCCGTGGAGTTCCAGCGGCGGCTCGCCGTCTGACCCTAGGGTGTGCGCCATGCGCTGGCGCTCCGGACCCGACGGCTACGGCGTCCCCACCAAGCTGCTCCACTGGCTCACCGTCGTGCTCGTCACCGGCCAGTTCGTGGTCGGTTACGGGCTCGACCTCGACGACTGCGATCCCGCCGGGGAGGAGCGCAGCGGCGGAGACACGGCGGACGCCGTCGAGGATCGGCTCGACCGGCTCGAGGACGCCTGCGAGGCCCGCGCCGACGGGGCCGACCTGGTCGGCGGCTCCTTCGACCTGGCCGAGCTCCATCTGCTGCTCGGCCTCGCGATCCTGACGATCGCGGTGGTCCGGCCGCTCTGGCGGAGGTACGACGGGTTCCCGCCCTGGTCGGACTCGCTCTCCGCAGGGGAGCGGCGGCTGGTGCACTGGACCGAGCGGAGCCTGATGACGCTGCTCTTCCTGGTCCCGCTCAGCGGGCTGCTGATGATCGGCACCGGCGACGACGGCTGGCTGCCGCTGCACGTCACCGCCCACGTCGCCTTCTTCGTGACCCTCGCCGCGCACCTGTTCACCAACCTGCGACCGAGCATCCTGCGCCGGATGCTCTGAGCGGCGCGACCAGCCTCGACGTCAGGCGAGCCGGTCGTGCAGCCACGCCACCTGGTAGGGCGCCAGCCGCACCGCGCCGAACCGCAGCGCCGGGGCCGCGTCGCCGAGGGCGTCGTGCAGGCCCGGCGTGTGGAGGCCGAGCCAGTGCAGCACCTCGTCGGGGACCCAGCGCTCCTCCGCGGACATGTTGGCGGCCATCAGCAGCGGCCCCTGCGGGGCCCGGCGTACGACGAGCAGCACCCCCGGGTCGCGGGCGTCCCAGACCTCGGTCGCGTGGGCGGCGTGCAGGTGGGGGAGCGCAGCGCGGGCCGACACCAGGTGCCGCAACCCGGACAGGATCGCCCGCCGGTCCTCGGCGACCTCGGGCTCGCCGGGCCGCTCGGTCGACCACGGCATCCGCGGCCGGTGCGCCCAGCGGTTGTCGGCAGCGTGGGCGGGGTCGTCGGCCCAGCCCTCGTCGTTGAGCAGCCCCAGCTCGTCACCCATCCACAGCACCGGCAGCCCCCCGAAGCCGAACATCACGGCGTGCAGCAGCAGGATCCGGCGTACGGCGCCGGCGTCGCCGGCCTCGAGCCCCGCGAGCGAGGCCAGGGACCCCGAGATCCGGCGGTCACCGGTGGCGGGGTTGTCCTGGAACACCAGCCCGCGCGCCCACGACCCGGGGAAGGTGCCGGCGTACCAGTCGGAGAGGAAGCGCCGGTGCGCGGCGCCGTCGCTCCCCGCCCGCCACGCGTCGGTGTCGTCGATCGCCCAGCCGATGTCGTCGTGGCAGCGGGCGTAGGTCAGCCACGACGTCGTCGCCGGGGGCTTGCGGCAGCCGCTGCAGCGCGGTGGCGGCCAGCCCGACCTCGCCGGTGGCGAGCATCGACCACAGCTGGACCATCAGGCTGTTGTGGTAGGCGAGGTCGGAGACCCGGCCGGCGTGCTCGCCGACCCCGAGGTACGCCGGCAGGTCGGCCGGACCCACGATCGCCTCGGCCTTGAACAGCACGGCGGGGCAGCCGATCCGGGCGACCGTGCGGAGCAGCCGGGTGAGGTCGTGGACCTCCGGCTGGTTCTGGCAGGTGGTGCCGAGCCGCTTCCAGAGGAAGGCGATCGCGTCGAGCCGGAAGACCTCCACCCCGAGGTTGGCCAGGTGGCACACGATCGCGGCGAACTCGCAGAGCACGTCGGGGTTCGACCAGTCGAGGTCCCACTGGTAGTCGTTGAAGGTCGTCCACACCCAGCCGTCGACGTCGGGGTCGTGGGTGAAGCTGCCGGGCGCGAAGTCGGGGAAGACCTCGAGCAGCGTGCGCTCGTAGGCGTCCGGGCCCTCGCGGTCGGGGAAGACGTGGAAGTAGTCGCGCTTGCGGGCGTCACCGGCCCGCGCCGCCACCGCCCACACGTGCTCACGCGCGACGTGGTTGAGCACCAGGTCGAGGCAGAGGCTGATGCCGTGCTCGCGCAGCGTGGTCGTCAGCGCCCGCAGGTCGTCGGTGTCCCCGAGGTCGGCGCGGACGGTGCGGTAGTCGGCGACCGCGTAGCCGCCGTCGTTCGGCGCCGGCCGGGGTGTCAGCAGCGGCATCAGGTGGAGGTAGGTGACCCCGAGGTCCTCGAGGTACGACGCGTGCTCGCCGACCCCGCGCAGGGTCCCGGCGAACCGGTCGGCGTAGGCGGCGTACCCCAGCATCGAGGGCCGCTGGAACCAGTCCGGCTCGGCCAGCCGCCGGGCGTCCAGGTCGCGCAGGTCCCCCGGTCGCGCGTCGTGCCCCTCGCGTGCGACGGCGACCAGCCGGTCGGCCAGGGCCACTGCTCCGTCGTCGTCCAGGTCCGGCCAGACCCGGGCGATCCCGCGCAGCAGGTCCGGACGCCAGGCGGCGACGCGGGCGTCGAAGTCGGGGGACACGGCCCCGAGTATGGCGAAGACCACGTCCGCTGTCGTCGGCAGGAGGTGGCCGCGGGCGGCATGATCACCAGATGCCCGAGGACTCCTACCTGCTGACCGTCGCCGAGGTCCGCCGCGAGACCGGGGACGCGGTGTCCGTGGTCTTCGACGTGCCGAGCGCCCACGCGGCCGACTTCGCGTTCAGCCCCGGCCAGTTCCTGACCCTCGGCATCCCGTCGGAGCGGACCGGCCTGGTCGCCCGCTGCTACTCGCTGTGCGTGCCGCCGGGGGAGCCGCTGACCGTGACCGTGAAGCGCACCGCCGACGGCTACGGCTCCGGCTGGGTGCACGACCACCTGCGAGCCGGCGACCAGGTCCGGGTGCTCGCGCCGAGCGGCATCTTCACGCCGCGCGACGTCGACGCGGACCTGCTGCTCTTCGCCGGCGGATCGGGCATCACGCCGGTCATGTCGATCCTGCGCACCGCGCTGCGCGACGGCAGCGGGCGCGTGGTGCTGCGCTACGCCAACCGCGACGAGCAGTCGGTCATCTTCGCGGACGCGCTGCGCGACCTCGCGGCTGCCCACGGAGACCGGCTCGACGTGGAGCACTGGCTCGAGTGCGAGCGCGGCCTGCCGACGGAGGAGGACGTGCGTGCGGTGGCGGGGGCACACGCGTCGTACGACGCCTTCGTGTGCGGGCCGGCGCCGTTCATGCGGCTCGTGACCGGGGTGCTCAAGGACCTGGAGTTCCCGCGGGCGCGACGGCACCAGGAGAAGTTCGTCTCGCTCGGCGGCAACCCGTTCGCGTAGCCCTCGCCCGGCGAGGAGCTCGTCACCAACCGCGCTCGCGCCACTCGGCGAGGTGGGGACGCTCGTCGCCGAGCGTCGAGTCGTTGCCGTGGCCCGGGTAGAACCACGTCGTGTCCGGGAGCCGGTCGAACACCTTGCTCTCGAGGTCCGTCATCAGGCTGTGGAAGTCCTCGGGAGTCGAGGTGCGTCCGGGACCCCCCGGGAACAGCGAGTCGCCGGTGAACAGGTGGTCGTGGCCGTCGGGGTCGGAGTAGCGCAGCGCGATGGAGCCGGGGGTGTGGCCGGCGATCGCGATCACGTCGAGCGTGCAGTCGCCGACGGCGACGGTGTCTCCGTGCTCCACCCGACGGGTGACCTCGACCCCCGTCTGCTCCGTGATCGCGGCGGCGTCCGGGGTCCCGGCGACCACGACCGCCCCGGTCGCGGCGACGACCTCGGCCAGGGCCCGGTGGTGGTCCCAGTGCTGGTGGGTCGTGACCACGGTGGTCAGCGGCGTGTCACCGACCAGCGGCAGCAGCGTGGCGGGCTCGGCCGCGGCGTCGACCATGACCATGTCCCCGGTCGCGTGGCAGCGCAGCAGGTAGCAGTTGTTCGACATCTCCGGGTCGACCGCGACCTTGGTGATCGTCAGGTGGGGCAGGGCGCGGGTGTCGGCGGGTCCGCCGGGGGACACGTGGCCGGTGTAGCTGTCGTGGGCACTCATCAGGAGGTTCCTCTCACCAGGACTGGATCGTGGGCAGGTCGCCGCGGCTGCAGGTGACCTGGGGGGACGGTTCGCGACCGGTCAGCCACCAGGCGACGTGGGCGACCGGGCCGGTGACCACCGCGGGATCGTCACCGGTGTTGTCGACGTCCCAGGTCTTGGGAGTGTCCAACGGGGCGATCCGAAAGCCCTCCTCGAGCTCCAGTCGCCGGACCATGCCGTCGACGACGAGCTCTGCGAAGGCCTGCGGCCAGTCGTCGGGGGAGTAGTCGAGGGCGAGGTCGACGTGGTGGATCTCGATCTCGCGCAGTCGCATCACCGGTGCGACCAGCAGCGGCAGCGACTGCCCGCCGGGGGTCCGGTCGAAGCGGCCCTCCCACGTCTCGTGGGGGACGGCCAGCGCCGCGTCCGAGAACTCGGTGAGCGTCACGAGCAGCCGCTCGCGCAGCTCGGGGGGCTCGGCGGCCGCCAGCTCCTCGATGTCGGCGTCGCGCTGCTCCTGGGAGGCGTACATCGGCACCGGGTCCTGCTCGATCACCCCGCGCAGCACGTCGCGCAGCGCCTCGCCGTTGAGGGCGAGGTGGGCCACCACGTGCGCCCGGCTCCAGCCCGGCAGCAGCGACGGCGCGCGCCAGTCGTCCCCGTGCAGGCCGTCCACGGAGCGGACCAGCCGCTGGCCGGCCGCCGCGAGGTCGTCGAGGTCGAGGTCCTGCGTTCCGTCGGGGCCCTGGGTCATGCCCACATCGTGCACCACCCGGTGGAGCGAGGCGGTTGTCGGTGGCCGCCCGTAGGCTGGTCCGGTCGGCGCGGCGAGTTGCAGGCCCGCGCCCGGCGTACGAACATGTGTTCGACAGACCCACCGTAGGAGACCGAAGCGCTGTGGCCGACCAGCTGATCATCCGGGGTGCCCGGGAGCACAACCTGAAGGACGTCTCGATCGACCTTCCCCGCGATGCGTTGATCGTGTTCACGGGGCTCTCGGGCTCGGGCAAGTCCAGCCTCGCGTTCGACACCATCTTCGCGGAGGGGCAGCGCCGCTACGTCGAGTCGCTCTCGGCGTACGCCCGACAGTTCCTGGGCCAGATGGACAAGCCGGACGTCGACTTCATCGAGGGGCTCTCGCCCGCGGTGTCGATCGACCAGAAGTCCACGTCGAAGAACCCGCGCTCCACGGTCGGCACGATCACCGAGGTCTACGACTACCTCCGGCTGCTGTTCGCCCGGATCGGCCACCCGCACTGCCCGACCTGTGGTGCCCCGATCGAGCGGCAGACGCCGCAGCAGATCGTCGACCGCGTGCTCGCGCTCGAGGACGGGCGCCGGTTCCAGGTGCTGGCGCCGATGATCCGCGGCCGCAAGGGGGAGTACGTCGAGCTCTTCAAGCAGCTGCAGACGCAGGGCTTCTCGCGCGCCCGGGTCGACGGCGAGACCCACACGCTCGAGGACCCGCCCCAGCTCGACAAGCAGAAGAAGCACACCATCGAGGTCGTCGTCGACCGGCTCGCGGTCAAGGAGTCGGCCAAGCGCCGGCTGACCGACTCGGTCGAGACCGCGCTCAACCTCGCGGGCGGGCTGGTCGTGCTCGACTTCGTGGACCTCGACGCCAAGGACCCGGGCCGCGAGCTGCGGTTCTCCGAGAAGATGTCGTGCCCCAACGACCACGCCATCGACACCGACGAGCTCGAGCCCCGCTCGTTCTCCTTCAACAGCCCGTTCGGCGCCTGCCCGCAGTGCTCCGGCCTCGGCACCCGGCTCGAGGTCGACCCGGAGCTCGTCGTCCCCGACCCGACCGCCGCGCTGGGCGACGGCGCGATCCAGCCGTGGAGCCAGGCCCACGTCGCCGACTACTTCCAGCGGCTGATGGCCGCGCTCGGCGAGGAGCTCGGCTTCGACCTCGACACCGCGTGGCAGGACCTGACGGCGTCGCAGCAGAAGTCGCTGCTGTGGGGCCACTCGACGAAGGTCCACGTCGTCACCCGCAACCGCTACGGCCGCGAGCGCTCCTACTACGCGCAGTTCGAGGGCGTGCAGAGCTACATCGAGCGCCGCCACCGCGAGGCCGAGTCCGACACCAGCCGGGAGCGCTTCGAGGGCTTCATGCGCGAGGTGCCGTGCCCGGCGTGCGATGGCTCGCGGCTCAAGCCGGTCTCGGTGTCGGTCACGGTCGGGGACCGCAGCATCGCCGAGATCTGCCGGCTGCCGATCAACGAGACCGCCGACTTCCTGCGCGGTCTCGAGCTGTCGACCCGGGAGAAGCAGATCGGTGAGCGGGTCCTCAAGGAGATCCTCGAGCGGCTCAACTTCCTGCTCGACGTCGGCCTCGACTACCTCAGCCTCGACCGGCCCTCCGGCTCGCTGTCCGGCGGCGAGGCGCAGCGGATCCGGCTCGCGACCCAGATCGGCGCCGGCCTGGTCGGCGTCCTCTACGTCCTCGACGAGCCCTCGATCGGGCTCCACCAGCGCGACAACCACCGGCTGATCGAGACCCTGCTGCGGCTCAAGGACCTCGGCAACACCCTCATCGTCGTCGAGCACGACGAGGACACCATCCGGGTGGCCGACTGGGTCGTCGACATCGGCCCGGGCGCCGGTGAGCACGGCGGCCAGGTCGTCCACTCCGGCTCGGTGCAGGGCCTGCTCGAGCACCCCGACTCGATGACGGGGCAGTACCTCTCGGGCCGCCGCGAGATCCCGGTCCCGGCCGTACGCCGCCCGCGGACCACCGGCCGCGAGCTGGTCGTCAAGGGCGCCCACGAGCACAACCTGCAGGACGTCGACGTCGCCTTCCCGCTCGGTGTCTTCGTCGCGGTCACCGGGGTCTCCGGCTCCGGCAAGTCGACGCTGGTCAACGACATCCTCTACACCTCGCTCGCCAAGCAGCTCTACCGCGCGCGGACCGTCCCGGGCCGCCACCGGACCATCACCGGCGTCGACCAGGTCGACAAGGTGATCCACGTCGACCAGTCGCCGATCGGGCGGACCCCGCGGTCCAACCCGGCGACCTACACCGGGGTCTTCGACCACGTCCGCAAGCTCTTCGCCTCGACCCCCGAGGCCAAGATGCGCGGCTACCTCCAGGGCCGGTTCTCGTTCAACGTCAAGGGCGGCCGCTGCGAGGCGTGCTCCGGTGACGGCACGATCAAGATCGAGATGAACTTCCTGCCGGACGTCTACGTGCCCTGCGAGGTCTGCCACGGCGCGCGCTACAACCGTGAGACGCTCGAGGTCCACTACAAGGGCAAGACCATCGCCGAGGTCCTCGACATGCCGATCGAGGAGGCGGCCGACTTCTTCGCCGCCGTGCCGCCGATCGCGCGTCACATGAAGACGCTCACCGAGGTCGGGCTCGGCTACGTCCGGCTCGGGCAGCCCGCCACCACCCTGTCCGGCGGCGAGGCGCAGCGGGTCAAGCTCGCCAGCGAGCTGCAGAAGCGGTCGACCGGCCGCACCGTCTACGTCCTCGACGAGCCGACGACCGGCCTCCACTTCGAGGACATCCGCAAGCTGCTCGGCGTGCTGTCCGGGCTGGTCGACAAGGGCAACACGGTGCTGGTGATCGAGCACAACCTCGACGTCATCAAGACCGCCGACTGGCTCATCGACATGGGACCCGAGGGCGGCTCCCGCGGCGGCCTGGTCGTCGCCGAGGGCACGCCCGAGGAGGTCGCGGTCAACCCCGAGAGCCACACCGGCAGCTTCCTCGCGCCGCTGCTCCAGGGGCGCGAGGCCCGGCAGCCCAAGCGCAAGCTGGCCGCGTCCACGGCGCCGACCGGCAAGCCGGTGGGCGCCAAGAAGCTGGCCGCCGCGAGCAAGGCGGCGGAGAAGGCGGCCAACAAGCCGGCGAGGAAGACCGCGAAGAAGGCGGCCTCCCGGCGCTGAGGTCTGGGCGGCCGTGCGATTTCTGCGCCCTGAGTAGGGTTCCTCCACACGCCTGCCCGCCCGCCGCACCCCTGGAGACGCCATGACCAGCCACGGACTCGGACGCCGCCACGCCCTCGCCGGAGCCGCAGGGATCGGGCTCAGCCTGCCGGTGCTGGCTGCGTGCGGCGGTGACGAGGCCTCGACGGGCACCGACCCGGCGCCCACGGCGGACGAGGGTGGGAGCGGCGGAGGCGGCGGCAGCGCAGAGCCGTTCGCCACGACCGGGGACGTTCCCGTCGGCAGTGCCGCGATCTTCGCCGACGAGAAGGTCGTCGTGGCCCAGCAGAGCGAGGGCGACTTCAAGGCGTTCAGCGCCGTGTGCACCCACCAGGGCTGCCTGGTCGGTCAGGTCGACGGCGAGGAGATCCTCTGCCCGTGCCATGGCAGCATCTTCTCGATCGCCGACGGATCGGTCCTCGACGGGCCCGCGACCTCCCCGTTGGAGGAGGTCGCCATCAGCGTCGAGGGCCAGGACATCAGCCTGGCCTGAGGCCCGGGCCGGGTGTCGGAGCCCGCCCGTAGGGTTGGCACGTGGCCAGCCCAGCGTCCTACCGTCCGAAGGTCGGGTCGATCCCGACCCAGCCGGGCGTCTACCGGTTCCGCGACGCGACCGGCCGCGTGATCTACGTCGGCAAGGCCAAGAACCTCCGCTCGCGGCTGTCGTCGTACTTCCAGGACGTCGGCAACCTCCACCCCCGCACCGCCACCATGGTCACGACGGGGGCGTCGGTCGAGTGGACGGTGGTGAAGACCGAGGTCGAGGCGCTCCAGCTGGAGTACTCCTGGATCAAGGAGTTCGACCCGCGCTTCAACGTGAAGTACCGCGACGACAAGTCCTACCCCTGGCTCGCGGTCACGCTCTCCGACGAGTTCCCCCGGGTCATGGTCGGCCGCGGCGCCAAGAAGCGCGGCACCCGCTACTTCGGGCCCTACTCCCACGCCTGGGCGATCCGCGAGACCGTCGACCAGCTGCTGCGCGTCTTCCCGATGCGCTCGTGCACCAACGGTGTCTTCAAGCGCCACACCCAGATCGACCGGCCCTGCCTGCTGGGCTACATCGGCAAGTGCTCGGCGCCGTGCGTCGGCAAGGTGAGCGCCGAGGAGCACCGCGCGATCGTCGACGACCTGTGCGACTTCATGGCCGGGCGCACCGCGGCCTTCGTCAAGCGCATCCGCACCGAGATGTACGCCGCCTCCGCGGCCGAGGAGTTCGAGCGGGCGGCCCGGCTGCGCGACGACCTCGGGGCGCTCGAGAAGGCGTTGGAGAAGCAGGCCGTCGTGCTCGGCGACGGCACCGACGCCGACGTGATCGCCCTGGCCGAGGACCCGCTCGAGGTCGCGGTGCAGATCTTCTACGTCCGCGGCGGCCGGATCCGGGGCCAGCGCGGCTGGGTGGCCGACCGGGTCGACGAGGGGGACACCGGTGACCTCGTGCAGGGATTCCTGCTCCAGCTCTACGGCGGGGTCGACGAGGACCCGGACGCCGTCCCGCGCGAGGTGCTGGTGCCGGCGATGCCGCCCGATGCCGAGACGGTCGAGCAGCTGCTGAGCGAGCTGCGCGGGAGCCAGGTCCGGATCCGGGTGCCGCAGCGCGGCGACAAGCGCACGCTGCAGGAGACCGTCGCCCGCAACGCCACCGAGTCGTTGGCGCTCCACAAGACCAAGCGCGCGAGCGACCTGACGACGCGCAACCGTGCCCTCGAGGAGATCCAGCAGTCGCTCGACCTGCCCGACGTCCCGCTGCGCATCGAGTGCTACGACATCTCCAACCTGCAGGGCACCGAGGTCGTCGCCTCGATGGTGGTCTTCGAGGACGGCCTGGCCCGCAAGGGTGAGTACCGCCGGTTCGTGATCCGCGGCGTCGAGGGGCAGAACGACGTCGCCTCGATGCACGAGGTGATCACCCGCCGGTTCCGTCGCCTCCTCGACGAGCAGGGGAGGTCGGCCCAGGTCGTCACCGAGTCGGGCCCGATGCTGGTCGACCCCGAGACCGGCCGCCCCCGCAAGTTCGCCTACGCGCCCGGCCTGGTCGTGGTCGACGGCGGACCGCCGCAGGTCGCGGCCGCCCGCGACGCGATGAACCAGCTCGGCTTCGGCGACATCCCGGTCTGCGGCCTCGCCAAGCGGCTGGAGGAGGTGTGGGTCCCCGAGGAGGAGGACCCCGTCATCTTCGCGCGCACGAGCGAGGGCCTCTACCTCCTGCAACGGGTCCGCGACGAGGCCCACCGGTTCGCGATCAACCACCACCGCTCCCGTCGCTCCAAGACGATGGTCGAGAGCCTGCTCGACGACGTCCCCGGTCTCGGCGAGGTGCGTCGCAAGACGCTGATCAAGCACTTCGGGTCGCTGCGCAAGCTGAAGGCGGCCTCGGTCGAGGAGATCTCGCAGGTGCCGGGCATCGGCGTGCGCACCGCCACCGCCATCAAGGATGCGGTCTCGGGCGAGGAGCGCAAGACTGGCGCGAGGCACGTGCAGGTCAACACCGCCACCGGCGAGATCCTGGAGGACGACTGATGGAGGAGCAGGACGCACCGGTGAGCACCGGTGAGCTCGTGGTCGTCACCGGCATGACCGGGGCCGGGCGCAGCACCGCCGCCAAGGAGCTCGAGGACCTCGGCTTCTACGTCGTCGACAACCTGCCGCCCTCCCTGCTGCGCGACGTCGTCCGCCTCGTCGACGAGAACCGCGGCGTCCAGCAGTCGATCGCGGTCGTCGTCGACGTCCGCTCGGGGGCGTTCTTCCAGTCCCTGACGGCCAACCTCGCGCGCGGCGCGACCGGTCGCAAGGCGACCCTGCTCTTCCTCGACGCCTCCGACGACGTGCTCGTACGCCGTCAGGAGGCCGCTCGCCGACCGCACCCCCTGCAGGGGACGGGTCGGCTTCTCGACGGGCTGCAGCGCGAGCGGGTGGTGCTCGCCGACCTGCGCAGCAACGCCGACCTCGTCGTCGACACCACCAGCCTGAACGTCCACCAGCTCACCGACCGGATCCGGCAGTCCTTCGGCACGCCCGAGTACAGCCGGCTCAAGGTCACCGTCACCAGCTTCGGCTTCAAGTACGGCATCCCGGTCGACGCGGACTTCGTCGCCGACATGCGGTTCCTGCCCAACCCCCACTGGGTCCCGGAGCTGCGCGAGCTCACCGGACGCGACGAGCAGGTCGCCGACTACGTCAAGAGCCGGCCGGGCGCCGACGAGTTCCTCGACGGCTACCTCCCGGTCCTGCTGCAGGTCGCCGAGGGCTACCTGCGCGAGGGCAAGCGCTTCATGACCATCGCCATCGGGTGCACGGGCGGCAAGCACCGCAGCGTCGCGATGACCGAGGAGATCTCGGCCCGGCTGACGGCCGCCGGCCACGACGTGCGGGCCCGCCACCGCGACCTCGGGCGGGAGTGAGCGTGCGGCCGACCGCCCAGTCGGCCGTCGCCCTCGGGGGAGGGCACGGCCTGCACGCGTCGCTGAGCGCGCTGCGCCGCCTCCACGACGACCTCACCCTCGACCAGGTCACCGCGGTGGTGACCGTCGCGGACAACGGTGGCTCCTCGGGCCGGCTGCGCGGCGAGTTCGGCGTACTCCCTCCGGGCGACCTGCGGATGGCACTGGCCGCGCTCTGCGGCGCCGACGACTGGGGACGGACCTGGGCCGACGTCGTCCAGCACCGGTTCGCCGGTGAGGGCGAGATGAACGGCCACGTGATCGGCAACCTGCTGATCGTCGGGCTCTGGGAGCGGCTCGGCGACCCGGTCGAGGCGCTCGACTGGGTCGGTCGGCTGCTCGGCGCCCACGGCCGGGTGCTCCCGATGTCCCTGACCCCGATGGACATCACCGCCCGGGTGCGGGGCACCGACCCGGCCGACCCCGCCGCGGTCAGCACCGTCCGCGGGCAGGTCGAGGTCGCCACCACCGGGGGTGAGATCGTCTCCGTCGCGCTCGACCCGGACGACCCGGTCGCCTGCCCGGAGGCGGTGACCGCGATCCTCGAGGCTGACTGGGTGGTGCTGGGTCCGGGCTCGTGGTTCACCTCGGTGATCCCCCACCTGATGCTGCCCTCGCTGCGCGACGCGCTCGAGCGCACCTCCGCCCGGCTGGTCGTGGTGCTCAACCTCGAGCCGCAGGACGGGGAGACCGGGGGCTTCGGGCCCGGGGACCACCTGGCCGTCCTCCTCGACCACGCCCCCGGGCTCCGGATCCACACCGTGCTGGCCGAGCGGACGACGGTGACCGACTCCGAGGGGCTCGAGGCGGCCGTCCGGGAGGCCGGGGGAGTCCTGGTCACGGCCGACCTCGCCGAGCTCGACGAGGCCGGTCGGGTGACCCCGCGACACGACCACGAGCGGCTCGCCTCGGCCTACCGCGACATCTTCGAGGCCTGACCCACACGCACCCTCGAGGGTCGACCGCCGCCGCCGGGGGTTGTTGACGTTCGTGCGAGACTCTGCCCCATGGCGATGACGGCTCAGGTGAAGGCGGAACTGGCCAACACCCCCATCACGAAGACCTGCTGCCGCAAGGCCGAAGTGGCCTCCATGCTTCGGTTCGCCGGTGGTCTGCACATCGTGAGCGGACGGATCGTGGTGGAGGCCGAGCTCGACACCGGCGCCGCCGCGCGTCGGCTCCGCAAGGACATCGCCGAGGTCTACGGACACCACAGCGACGTCGTGATGGTGCAGGGCAACGGCATCCGCAAGGGCAGCCGCTACCTCGTCCGGATCGTCAAGGACGGCGAGGCGCTGGCCCGCCAGACCGGCCTGCTCGACCAGCGCGGTCGCCCGGTCCGTGGCCTGCCCCCCGCCGTCGTCTCCGGGGGCAGCTGCGACGCGGTCGCCGCCTGGCGCGGTGCCTTCCTTGCCCACGGCTCGCTCACCGAGCCCGGCCGGTCGTCCTCGCTCGAGGTCACCTGTCCCGGCCCCGAGGCCGCACTCGCCCTGGTGGGCGTCGCCCGCCGACTCGGCGGCATCCCCGCCAAGGCCCGCGAGGTGCGTGGAGTCGACCGCGTGGTCATCCGCGACGGCGACGCCATCGGCGCCCTGCTCACCCGGCTCGGTGCCCACGAGTCGCTGATGGCGTGGGAGGAGCGACGGATGCGGCGCGAGGTCCGCGCCACCGCCAACCGGCTCGCCAACTTCGACGACGCCAACCTGCGGCGCTCAGCCCGTGCGGCCGTCGCCGCGGGTGCCCGCGTCGAGCGGGCCCTGGAGATCCTCGCCGACGAGGTCCCCGACCACCTGCAGATGGCCGGCCACCTGCGGCTCGAGCACAAGCAGGCCTCGCTCGAGGAGCTCGGGGCGCTGCACGAGCCGGCGCTGACCAAGGACGCGATCGCCGGCCGGATCCGCCGGCTGCTCGCGATGGCCGACAAGCGGGCCGAGGAGCTCGGCATCCCCGACACCGAGGCGTCGCTGACGCCGGAGATGCTCGCCGACGAGGCGTGACCCGGGGGACGTGGGGCCAGCACGTGTTGGATCGATCCAACATTACCGATCCGTACCTGGGACCGGCGCTCGTGACGCGCGCCACGGGGCGATAGGGTCGACGGCGTACCGACGTACCGACCCACCCACATCAGGAGACCTGTCGTGACCGTTCGCGTAGGCATCAACGGCTTCGGCCGCATCGGCCGCAACTTCTTCCGCGCCGTGCGCGCCTCCGGTGCCGACATCGAGATCGTCGGCGTCAACGACCTGACCGACAACGCCTCCCTGGCGCACCTGCTCAAGTTCGACTCGATCCTGGGCCGCCTCGACGCGGACGTGTCGAGCACGGACACCGCGATCCGGGTCGGTGACCAGGAGATCGCCGTCACGGCCGAGCGCGACCCGGCCAACCTCGCGTGGGGCGACCTCGGCGTCGACGTCGTGGTCGAGTCCACCGGCTTCTTCACCGACGCGACCAAGGCCAAGGCCCACGTCGATGCCGGTGCCAAGAAGGTCGTCATCTCCGCGCCCGCCTCCAACGAGGACATCACCATCGTGATGGGCGTCAACCACGAGCTCTACGACCCGTCGCAGCACACGGTCATCTCCAACGCGTCCTGCACCACCAACTGCCTCGCGCCGATGGCGAAGGCCCTCCACGACGAGTTCACCATCGTCAAGGGCCTGATGACGACGATCCACGCCTACACGGCCGACCAGAACCTGCAGGACAACATCCACAAGGATCCGCGCCGCGCCCGCGCCGCCGCGCTCAACATGGTCCCGACCTCGACCGGTGCCGCCAAGGCGATCGGCCTCGTGCTCCCCGAGCTCAAGGGCAAGCTCGACGGCTACGCCATGCGCGTCCCGGTGCCGACCGGCTCCGCCACCGACCTCACCTTCGAGGCCGGCCGCGAGACCAGCGTCGAGGAGGTCAACGCCACGATCCAGAAGGCCGCGGACGGTCGCTTCCTGCGCTACTCCACGGACCCGCTGGTCTCCACCGACATCGTCACGGACCCGGCGTCGTGCATCTTCGACGCGCCGCTGACCAAGGTCATCGGCAACCAGGTCAAGGTCCTCGGCTGGTACGACAACGAGTGGGGCTACTCCAACCGCCTCGCCGACCTGATCACCCACATCGGCACGACGCTCTGACGTGTCGGGCATCGACTCCCTCGGCGACCTGCGCGGCAAGCGGGTCCTGGTCAGGTCCGACCTGAACGTCCCGCTCGACGGGCAGACGATCACCGACGACGGCCGGATCCGCGCGAGCGTGCCGACCATCCGGGCGCTGGCCGACGCCGGTGCACGGGTCGTGGTGACGGCCCACCTCGGACGACCGAAGGGCGAGCCGGACCCGGCGTACTCCCTGGCGCCGGTGGCTGCGCGCCTCGGCGAGCTGCTCGGGGCCGACGTCGCGTTCGCCACCGACACCGTGGGTGCGAGCGCGAGCGAGACCGTGTCGGGCCTCGCGGACGGCCAGGTGGCGGTGCTCGAGAACGTCCGCTTCAACGCCGGCGAGACCAGCAAGGAGGACGAGGTGCGGATGGCCTTCGCCGCCGAGCTCGCCAAGCTGGCAGACGCGTTCGTGTCCGACGGCTTCGGGGTCGTGCACCGCAAGCAGGCCTCGGTCTACGACGTCGCGCTGCAGCTGCCCTCGGCCATGGGCGGGCTGGTCGCCACCGAGATCGAGGTGCTGCGCCGGCTCACCGACGAGCCCGCGCGCCCCTACGTCGTGGTCCTCGGCGGCTCCAAGGTCTCCGACAAGCTCGGGGTCATCGACAACCTGCTCGGCAAGGCCGACTCCCTGCTCATCGGCGGCGGCATGGTCTTCACCTTCCTCGCGGCCCAGGGCCACGAGGTCGGCAACAGCCTGCTCGAGGAGGACCAGCTCGACACCTGTCGCGACTACCTCCGGCGGGCCGACGAGACCGGGGTCGCGATCGTGCTGCCCACCGACATCGTGGTCGACACGGCCTTCCCGTCGGGTGACCGCGAGCCGCAGCCGCAGGTCGTCGCCGCCGACGCGATCCCGGCCGACGCGCTCGGCCTCGACATCGGCCCGGAGTCCGCGGCGGCCTTCGCCACGGCCGTGCGGGGCGCGCGCACCGTGTTCTGGAACGGACCGATGGGCGTCTTCGAGACCGCCGCGTTCGCCGAGGGCACCCGTGCCGTCGCCGCGGCCCTGACCGAGGTCGACGGCCTCTCGGTCGTCGGCGGGGGAGACTCCGCCGCGGCCGTCCGGGCGCTGGGCTTCGATGAGTCCGCGTTCGGCCACATCTCCACCGGGGGTGGCGCCAGCCTCGAGTTCCTCGAGGGCAAGGAGCTCCCCGGCATCGCCGTACTCGAAAGGCAGGCACCCACCTCGTGACCACCTCCCGCACCCCGCTGATCGCGGGGAACTGGAAGATGAACTGCAACCACCAGGAAGCAGTCGTCCTGGTGCAGAAGCTGGCCTGGACGCTGGCGGACAAGAAGCACGACTACGGCCAGGTCGAGGTCGTCGTGTGCCCGCCCTTCACCGACCTGCGCTCCGTGCAGACGCTCGTCGACGGCGACCAGCTGCTCGTGAAGTACGCCGCCCAGGACGTCTCGTCGCAGGACTCCGGCGCCTACACGGGCGAGATCTCCGCGGGCATGCTCGCCAAGCTCGGCTGCTCCTACGTCGTGGTCGGCCACTCCGAGCGGCGCGAGTACCACCAGGAGTCCGACGCGCTGGTGAACGCCAAGGCGCACAAGGCGCACGACGCCGGCATGACGCCGATCGTGTGCGTCGGCGAGGGCCTCGAGGTCCGTCGCGCCGGCGAGCACGTGCCCCACACGCTCGCGCAGGTCGACGGCTCGCTGGCCGGGTTCTCCGCGCAGGAGGTCGCCGGCCTGGTCGTCGCCTACGAGCCGGTCTGGGCGATCGGTACCGGCGAGGTCGCGACCCCGGACGACGCGCAGGAGGTCTGCTCAGCGATCCGGGAGCGGATCCGCGAGGTCCACGGGGACGAGGCCGCCGGTGGCGTACGCATCCTCTACGGCGGCTCGGTGAAGGCGGCGAACGTCGCCGGGATCATGGACCGCAACGACGTGGACGGCTGCCTGGTCGGCGGCGCGAGCCTGCAGGTCGACGAGTTCGGCGGAATCTGCCGCTTCTACGACATGCCGCTGCTGTGACGCGGCCTTCGTGACGTAGGCTTTCGCACTGTGACAACGCTCTTCACCATCCTGCTCGTGATCACGAGCTCGTCCCTGATCCTCCTCGTCCTGCTGCACAAGGGACGCGGAGGCGGCCTCTCCGACATGTTCGGGGGCGGCATGTCGAGCTCGGTGGGCGGATCGTCGATCGCGGAGCGGAACCTGGACCGGATCACCATCGGCATCGGAGTGATCTGGTTCGCCTGCATCGTCGCGCTGGGCCTGATCCTGGCCTACCAGAGCTGAGAGGGACCGGTCATGGCTGGAGGCGGCAACGCAATTCGCGGGAGCAGGGTCGGAGCGGGCCCGATGGGCGAGGCCGAGCGGGGTGAGGCTGCCCCTCGCCAGGCGGTGGCCTACTTCTGCTCCCACCAGCACCGCTCGGTGGTGACCTTCGCGGTCGAGGCGACGGCGCCGGAGTCGTGGGACTGCCCCAAGTGCGGGCTCCCCGCGAGCATGGACTCCGACAACCCGCCCCCCGCGCCGAAGATCGAGCCCTACAAGACGCACCTCGCCTACGTGAAGGAGCGCCGCTCCGACGCCGAGGCCGAGGACATCCTCGACGAGGCCCTCACCCTGCTCCGCTCCCGCCGCAAGTCCGGCGAGCTCATCTTCTAGCGCGAGCCGTCACTTCTGCAGGCTCAGAACCCGCCGAGCCGTCACTTCTGCAGGCTCAGAAGTGGTCCAGCCGTCACTTCTGCAGGGACCGGAGCTACCTGTGGATAGCCTCGGCGGGATCGGCGCGATCCGGGTGACAGTACGTGCATGGCGTACCGCATCCCTTGGCTTCCCTCGGACCTGCCGCTGCTCGACGAGCGCTGCCCTCTCCCGCTGACGGGCCCGTTCACGGTGGCCCGGGCACAGGAGCTCGGGGTGTCGCGGACCCGCCTCGCGACCTTGTCCCGGCGCGGGCTCGTGCGTCAGGTCCTGCGAGGGGTGTACGCCGCGGCGCAGGTGGTCGACACCATCGAGTTCCGGGCCGCGGCCGCGGCGCTGGTCGTCCCACCCACGGCGATCGTCACCGACCGGACGGCGGCGTGGCTGCACATGGTCGACGTGCTGGCACCGTCGGCGGTGCACGAGATGCCGCCGGTGGAGATCTACTCGCGAGCGGGGAGCCGACTGCGTCGTCCGGACGTCGCCAGCGGCGAGCGGCGGATGCGTGACGAGGACGTGATGGTCGTCAACGGCGTCCTGGTGACGACCAAGCTGCGCACGGCCCTCGATCTCGGACGCCGGCTGAACCGGTTCCACGCGCTGGCTGCGCTGGACGCGTTGCTGCGGGCGGGTGTCCAGCACGAGGAGCTGCTCGCTGGTGTCGAGCGTTTCCGGGGTGAGCGTGGCGTCGTACAGCTCAGGGCGCTCGCGCCGCTGGCGGACCCGCGCCCGGAGTCGCCGCCGGAGTCCGTCCTCCGGCTGCACTGGCTCGACGCGAGCGGGATGCCGCCGCCCGAGCCGCAGGTGTGGGTCCACGACGGTGGCTACGCGCGCTACCGCGTGGACGTGGGCAACGACGAGCTGAGGTACGGCGCGGAGTACGACGGCGCACTCTTCCACGAGGACCTGGAGCTCGACGAGGATCGGCGCGACTGGCTCCACGAGTCCGGTGGGTGGATCATCGACGCCTTCCGGGCCATGGACATCTATCCGCGGGGAGATCCCACGACCAGGCTGCAGCACGGCGTCTATCTCGCGCGACGTCGCTCGGGCCTCTGGGTTCCCCAGGGTGGTTACCTGCGCAGGTGACGGCTCGGCGGATTCTGAACCTGCAGGAGTGACGGCTCGGCAGGTTCTGAACCTGCAGGAGTGACGGCTCGCGCTAGAGGTGGGAGGCGGCGGGGCGGTCGAGGAACCAGGCCAGCTCGGTGGCGGGGGAGCCGGTGACGCCGCGGGCGGGGGTCTCGGCCACGGTGGCGCCGGGGGCGCCCTCCGGGGCGAGGGCGCGGGCGACGGCGTCGGCCTTCCCCTCGCCGCTGACGACGAAGAACACCGCGCGGCTGCGGTTGAGCGCGGGGAAGGTGAGGCTGATCCGCTCCGGCGGCGGCTTGGGTGAGTCGGGGACGGCGACGGCGACCCGGTCGTCCACCGTGAGCGCCGGGTGGCCGGGGAAGAGCGAGGCGACGTGCCCGTCGGGTCCGACGCCGAGCATCACGACCTCGAAGGAGTCGGCGCCGTGCTCCCGCACCTGCGAGGAGTACGCCGCCGCGGCCTCGTCCAGCGACAGACCCGAGTCGGTGGCCGGTGCCTCGTGGACGTGTCCCGGCTCGACCCCGACCAGGTCGAGGAAGGAGGACCGCGCGGCGGTCGCATTGCGCTCGGAGCTGCCCTGCTCGACGTACCTCTCGTCACCCCACCAGAAGACGACGCGTCCCCAGTCCACGCCGCTGTCGGCGCCGAGCCGGCCCAGCTCGACGTGGATCTTCTCGGCGATCGTGCCGCCGGTCAGCGCGACCTGCGGCACCTCGCCACGCTGCTGGGCGGCGCGCAGCCGGCGCAGCACCTCACCCGCGACGCTGGTGGCGAGCGCGGCGGCGTCGTCGTGGACCTCGACGGTCGGGGACATCACGGCTCCTTCAGGATCCCAGGCTCAGCAGGCGTCGGGCGGTGGCGGCGTAGACGTCGTCCTCGTCGCTCCAGCGCAGCTCCTCGGCGAGCAGCTCGGGGAGCTCGCGCCGCTTGAGCGCGACCAGCCGGTCGGGCCGGTCGGGGGAGGAGAAGACGGCCAGCTTGCCGTCGGGGCGGGCGATCCGGATGTCGCCGGCGGCCGTCTCCAGCACGACCTCGGTGATGCCGGGGCCCTGCGTGCTCACCCGGTCGGTGGGCACGCGCAGCCGGTCGGCGAGCCAGGCGAGCAGCAGGTCTGCGCTGGGGCTGATCCGCTCGGCGGCGACCCGCACCCCCGTGACCTTCAGCGGCTGCTGGTCGAGCGCGGCGGCGAGCAGGGCCCGCCACGGGGTGATCCGGGTCCAGGCCAGGTCGGTGTTGCCCGGGGCGTAGGTCTCGCACTGGGCCCGCAGCGCCTTGAGCTTGCCGCGGGAGACGAACGCGGAGTCGGTGATCCGGCGCTTGCCGAGCCGGCCGAGCGGGTCGGCGGCCGGGTCGTCCGGGTGGTCGGTCGGCCACCAGACCACGACGGGGGAGTCGGGCAGCAGCAGGGGGAGCACGACGGACTCGGCGTGCTTGACGACCTCGCCCCGGAGCCGGATCAGCGCCGTCTCGCCGGTCCAGCCCTGGCCGGTGCCGACCTGCGCGGTGATCTGCGCCGCGCCGCGGCCGTCGCCGTGGATGACGCCGAGCACCCGCGCGGGGTGCTCGTGGGAGGCCTCGCGGGCCGCCTCCATGGCGTCCTGCGCGTCGTCCTCGTCGACCACGACGACCAGCGTCATCACCATCCCCATCGCGGGGCTGCCGGCCTTCAACCGGCCACGCACGAACTGGGCGGCGATCTCGCTCGCGGTGGTGTCGGTGAGCTCGATCACGGTCTCCTCCAGGTGCGTCCGTCACGAGCGAGCATGGCGTCGGCGGACGCCGGCCCCCAGGTGCCCGCCTCGTAGTCGTCGGGCGGCTTCGTGCCGCGTGCGTCCTGCCGGGCCCAGTGCTCGAGGATCGGGTCGAGGATCTGCCAGGACAGCTCGACCTCCTCGTGGCGCGGGAAGAGCGGCGGGTCGCCGAGGAGCACGTCGAGGATCAGCCGCTCGTAGGCCTCGGGCGAGGACTCGGTGAACGAGCCGCCGTAGGCGAAGTCCATGGTCACGTCGCGGATCTCCATCGACGTGCCCGGCACCTTGGAGCCGAAGCGCACGGTCAGCCCCTCGTCGGGCTGGATCCGGATGACCAGCGCGTTCTGGGTGAGCTCCTCGGTGGCGTTGGCCTGGAACGGCAGGTGGGGCGCGCGCTTGAAGACCACCGCGACCTCGGTGACCCGGCGCCCGAGCCGCTTGCCGTGGCGCAGGTAGAACGGCACCCCGGCCCAGCGGCGGTTGTCGACCTGGAGCGTGATCGCGGCGTACGTCTCGGTGGTCGAGGAGGCCGGGATCCCCTCCTCGTCGTGGAACCCGGCGACCTTCACGCCGCCCGACCAGCCCTCGGCGTACTGCCCGCGGGCGGTGGTGAGGTCGAGCCGTCGCGGCAGCGAGACCGCTCCGAGCAGCTTCTGCTTCTCGATCCGCAGCGAGCGGGCTTCGAAGTCGGGCGGCTCCTCCATGGCCACCAGCGCCATCAGCTGGAGCAGGTGGTTCTGGATGACGTCGCGCGCGGCGCCGATGCCGTCGTAGTAGCCGGCGCGGCCGCCGATGCCGATGTCCTCGGCCATCGTGATCTGCACGTGGTCGACGTAGTGCGAGTTCCAGATCGGCTCGTACATCGCGTTGGCGAAGCGCAGCGCCAGGATGTTCTGGACCGTCTCCTTGCCGAGGTAGTGGTCGATCCGGAAGACCGACCCGCTCGGGAAGACCTGGCTGAGGCTGTCGTTGAGCTCGCGCGCCGACTCGAGGTCGTGGCCGAACGGCTTCTCGACGACGACCCGCCGCCAGGTGCCCTCGGGACCCTGCGCCAGCCCGTGCTCCTGCAGCTGCTGGACCACGTCGCCGAAGAACTTCGGTGGGATGGAGAGATAGAAGGCGTGGTTGCCGCCGGTGCCGCGCTCCTCGTCGAGCTGCTCGATCGTACGGCGGAGCTGCTCGAAGGCGGCGTCGTCGGAGAAGTCACCGGGGACGAACCGGAAGCCCTCGGCGAGCTGCTTCCAGACCTCCTCGCGGAACTCCGTGCGGGCGTGCTGCTTGACCGCGTCGTGCACGATCTGCGCGAAGTCCTGGTCGGCCCAGTCGCGGCGGGCGAAGCCGACCAGGCTGAACCCCGGCGGCAGCAGCCCGCGGTTGGCGAGGTCGTAGATCGCGGGCATGACCTTCTTGCGCGCGAGGTCGCCGGTCACGCCGAAGATCACCAGGCCACTGGGGCCGGCGATCCGCGGCAGCCGCCGGTCCTCGGGGTCCCGCAGCGGGTTGCCGGTGGGCGTCGCACGAGGGGTCATCGGGAGCGGTGCCTCCGGTAGTAGTCGATGAGCGACCGGGTCGAGGCGTCCTGCGAGGCCAGCACCTCGGCGTCCCCGCCGACTGCCGGGGTGACCTGCTGCGCCAGCTGCTTGCCGAGCTCGACGCCCCACTGGTCGAAGCTGTCGATGCCCCAGACGACGCCCTGGGTGAAGGTGAGGTGCTCGTAGAGCGCGATCAGCTGGCCGAGCACCGACGGCGTCAGTGCGGGAGCCATGATCGAGGTCGTCGGCCGGTTGCCGGTGAAGACGCGTGCGGGCACCAGGTCCTCGGCCGTGCCCTCCGCGCGCACCTCCTCGGCCGTCTTGCCGAACGCCAGCGCGCGGGTCTGGGCGAAGAAGTTCGCGAGGAACAGCTCGTGGACGTCCTGCTCGCCGTCTGCCAGGGGGTACGCCGGCGTGGCGAACGCGAGGAAGTCGGCCGGCACCAGCCGGGTGCCCTGGTGGATCAGCTGGTAGAACGCGTGCTGGCCGTTGGTGCCCGGCTCGCCCCAGAAGACCTCGCCGGTGTCGGTGGTGACCGGCGTGCCGTCCCACCGCACACCCTTGCCGTTGGACTCCATCGTCAGCTGCTGGAGGTACGCCGGGAAGCGGTGCAGCAGCTGCGCGTAGGGCAGCACCGCATGCGTCTGGGCGCCGAGGAAGCTGGTGTACCAGACGTTCAGCAGCCCCATCAGCGCCGGGACGTTGTGCTCGAGGTCGGCGGTGCGGAAGTGCTCGTCCATCGCGTGCATGCCCTCGAGCAGCTCGGCGAACCGGTCCGGACCGATCGCCACGACGAGCGAGGTGCCGATGGCGGAGTCGAGGGAGTAGCGACCGCCCACCCAGTCCCAGAAGCCGAACGCGTTGTCGGGGTCGATCCCGAAGTCGGCGACCTTGTCGAGCGCGGTCGAGACCGCGACGAAGTGCTGCGCGACGGCCGCCGACTCGTCGTGCCCGGAGAGCCCGTCGAGCAACCACGCCTTGCAGAGCCGGGCATTGGTCAGGGTCTCGAGGGTGCCGAAGGTCTTGCTCGAGACGATGAACAACGTCGTCGCCGGGTCCAGCCCGGCGAGCGTCGTCGCGGCGTCGGTGGGGTCGATGTTGCTGATGAACCGGCACTCCAGCCCGTCCTGGACGTACGGCGCCAACGCCTCGTAGGCCATGACCGGACCCAGGTCGGAGCCGCCGATGCCGATGTTGACCACCGTGCTGATCGGTTCACCGGTCACGCCCGTCCACTCGCCCGACCGGACCCGCTCGGCGAAGTCGTAGACCCGGTGGAGCACCTCGTGGACGTCGCCGACCACGTCGTGGCCGTCGACCTCGAGCGACGTGTCGGAGGGCAGCCGCAGCGCGGTGTGGAGCACCGCGCGGTCCTCGGTCACGTTGATCCGCTCGCCGCGCAGCATCGCGTCGCGCCGCTCCTCGAGCCCGACCTCGCCGGCGAGCGCGCGCAGCTCGCGCCAGATCTCCGGGGTGACCAGGCTCTTGGAGAGGTCGACGTGCAGCTCGGCGGCGGTCAGCGTCGAGCGGCGCACCCAGTCCTCGTCCGCCAACGCGCTGCGGAGGTCCGGGGTGAAGCCCTCGGCCAGCTCGGTGAGCCGGCCCCAGGCCTCGGTGGTGGTCGGGTCGACCGGGGCACTCATGCGCTGGCCGCCTCCAGCGAGGCGGCCAGCGTCGTCTGCAGCTCGTCCCAGGCGACCACGAACTTGTCCACGCCCTCCTTGATCAGGACCGCGATGACGTCGTCGTAGTCGATCCCGGCCTCGGCGAGGGCCTGCATGTGCGCCGCCGCGTCGTCGTAGAACGGCCGCACCCGGTCGCCGCGGACCTCGCCGTGGTCGGCGACGGCCTCCATCGTCTTCTCGGGCATGGTGTTGACGGTGTTCTCGACCGCGAGGTCCACGACGTACATCGTGTCGTCGTAGTCGGGGTTCTTGACACCGGTGGACGCCCAGAGCGGCCGCTGCCGGCGGGCGCCCTGCTCCTCGAGCCGCTCCCAGCGCTCGCCGGTGAAGAACTCCTCGTAGGCCTGGAACGCGAGCCGGGCGTTCGCGACGCCGGCCTTGCCCCGCAGCGCCGGGTCGGTGCCCGGGCCCTCCGTGGTGGCCTCGAGCCGCTTGTCGATCTCGCCGTCCACGCGGGAGACGAAGAAGGAGGCGACCGAGTGGAGGTCGGCCAGGTCGTGGCCGTTCTCGAGTGCCTTCTCGAGGCCGGCGACGTAGGCCTCCATCACGGAGCGGTACTGGTCGAGGCCGAAGATCAGGGTCACGTTGACCGAGATGCCGGCACCGAGGGTCTCGGTGATGGCCGGCCAGCCCTCCGGGGTGCCGGGGATCTTGATCAGCAGGTTGGGCTCGCCGACCTCGCGCCAGAGATCGGCCGCCTCGGCGACCGTGCGCTGCGTGTCGTGGGCGAGCCCGGGGGAGACCTCGATCGAGACCCGGCCGTCGACGCCGTCGGTCGCGTCGAAGACCGGTCGCAGGACGCGGCAGGCGTCACGCACGTCGTCGGTGGTGATCGCCCGGGTCGCGGCGTCGACGTCCGCACCCGCCGCCGCGAGCTCGCGGACCTGCGGGTCGTAGCGTTCGCCGTCGGCCAGGGCGGCCTGGAAGATCGCCGGGTTGGTGGTCACGCCGACGACGTTGCTGTTCTTCACCAGGTCGGCGAGGTTGCCGGTCTCGAGCCGCTCGCGCGACAGGTCGTCGAGCCAGATCGAGACGCCGGCCTCGGTGAGCTGCTGCAGGGGATTGGTGGACATGGGTGTTCCTCCCTCTCGGTGCGCCCGGGGGCGCGTGTGCGGCGGGGCCGTGGGTCAGGCCCCGACCGTCCGGATGCTGTCCTGTGCGGCGTCGGCGACCGCCTGGGCGGTCACGCCGAACTCGCGGTAGATGCGCTCGTAGTCGGCCGAGGCGCCGTAGTGCTCGATGGAGACGATCCGTCCGTGGTCGCCGACGACCTCGCGCCAGCCCAGGCCGATGCCGGCCTCGACGGAGACGCGCGCCTTGACGGTCGGCGGGACGACGGTCTCGCGGTACGCCGCCTCCTGCTCGTCGAACCACTCGCGGCACGGCATCGACACCACCCGGGCCCGCACGCCCTGGGCGGCCAGCAGGTCGCGGGCCTCCACGGCGAGCTGGACCTCGGAACCGGTGCCGACCAGGACCACGTCGGGCTCGCCGCTGCGGCCGTCGAGGTCGGGGGCGTCGAGCAGCACGTAGCCGCCGCGGTGGACGTTGCTGGTGTCGGAGAAGCCGTCGGTGTCGCGCGGGAAGACCGGCAGGTTCTGCCGGCTGAGGACGAGCCCGGCGGGCCGGTCGGTGTGCTCCATGATCGCGTGCCAGCAGGCGGCGGTCTCGTTGGCGTCGGCCGGCCGGACCACGTCGAGGCCCGGGATCGCCCGCAGCGCCGCGAGGTGCTCGATCGGCTGGTGGGTCGGGCCGTCCTCGCCGAGGCCGATGGAGTCGTGGGTCCACAGGTAGGTGACCGGGAGCTGCATCAGCGAGGCGAGCCGGACCGAGGGACGCATGTAGTCGGAGAACGTCAGGAACGTGGCGCCGAAGACACGGGTGCCGCCGTGGACGGCGATGCCGTTGAGGATCGCGCCCATGGCGTGCTCGCGGATGCCGAAGTGCAGCACCCGGCCGGCGTACGGGTCGGTCTTCCACATGTCGGTGGAGCGGACCTTGGGGGCGAAGGACGTGGCCCCGGCGATCGTGGAGTTGTTGGACTCGGCGAGGTCGGCCGAGCCGCCCCACAGCTCGGGCACCCGGCCGGCGATCGCGTTGAGCACGGCGCCGGACGCCTTGCGGGTGGCGACGCCCTTGGGGTCTGCGTCGAAGGTCGGGATGTCGGCGTCCCAGCCCGCGGGCAGGGTGCGGGTCTGCAGCCGGTCGAAGAGCTCCGGGTCGGCGGACGGCTTCTTCGTCCACGCGTCGTACCGGTCCTGCCAGGCGGCCTGCGCGGCCTTGCCCCGCTCGACGGCCTGCCGGGTGTGGGCCAGCACGGCGGGGTCGACCTCGAAGGTGAGCGACGGGTCGAAGCCCATCAGCTCCTTGGTGGCCGCGACCTCGTCCTCGCCGAGGGCGGAGCCGTGGGCCTTGCCGGTGTTCTGGGCGTTGGGGGCCGGCCACGCGATGATCGTGCGGAGCAGGATCAGGCTGGGCTGGTCGGTGACCGCCTCGGCCTTCTGCAGCGCGGCGTGCAGGGCGGGCACGTCCTCGTGGTAGCCGTCGCCGGACCCGACCCAGTCGACGACCTGCACGTGCCAGCCGTAGGCCTCGTAGCGCTTCGCCACGTCCTCGGAGAGCGCGATGTCGGTGTGGTCCTCGATCGAGATCTTGTTCTCGTCGTAGATCAGGGTCAGGTTGCCGAGCTGCTGGGTGCCGGCGATCGACGAGGCCTCGGAGGAGATGCCCTCCTCGATGTCGCCGTCGCTGGCCAGGCAGTAGACCTGGTGGTCGAAGACCGACTCACCCGGCGCGGCGTTGGGGTCGAGCAGGCCGTGCTCGCGGCGGGCGGCCATCGCCATCCCGACCGCGTTGCCGATGCCCTGGCCCAGCGGGCCGGTGGTCGTCTCGACACCGGCGGTGTGCCCGAACTCGGGGTGCCCGGGCGTCTTGCTGCCCCAGGTGCGCAGCGACATGAGGTCCTCGACCTCGAGGCCCCAGCCGCCGAGGTAGAGCTGGACGTAGAGGGTGAGGCTGGAGTGGCCGCAGGAGAGGACGAACCGGTCGCGGCCGGGCCAGTGCGGGTCGGCGGGGTTGTGCCGCATCACCTTCTGGAACAGCAGGTACGCCGCGGGGGCGAGGCTCATCGCGGTGCCGGGGTGGCCGTTGCCGACCTTCTGCACGGCGTCCATCGCCAGCACGCGTGCCGTGTCGACGGCCCTGTCGTCGAGCTCGGTCCAGTCGAGCTTGCTCACCATGTCTGTCAGGGGTCCTCTCGGGGCGGGGATCTCGGGTCGGACCGGGACAGATCTGCTGCCCTGATCCGGTGCTCCGGGCGACGCTGCGGGCGGCGCCGCCTCGACTGCGAGCCTACTCACCGGTGGCGATAGACTGCGAGTGGCACCAGGTGCCTGCCCAGCACTCCCGTTCCCGAGGATCCCTGTGACATACGTCGGCCACTCGGCCTCTGCGCGCTCGACGCCGCAGCAGCCGACGCCCGCGAGCCTGCGGGACGTGGTGACGGCGTACGTCGGGCTGATGAAGCCGCGCGTGATCGAGCTGCTCCTGCTCACCACCGTGCCGGTGATGTTCTTCGCCGCGCAGGGGGTCCCGGAGCTCGGCCTGGTCGTCGCGACCGTCGTCGGCGGCACCCTCTCCTCGGGCTCGGCCTCGACGCTCAACTGCGTCTACGACCGCGACATCGACGAGCAGATGCGACGCACGCGTCGTCGGGCGCTGCCGCGCCACGTGGTGTCGCCGCTGGCCGCGACCGGCTTCGGCATCGTCCTCGGCGTGCTCGCGACCGTCGTCCTCTGGGTGTGGGTCAACCCGCTGTCCGCGATGCTCGCGCTGACGGCCGAGGCGTTCTACCTCGTCGTCTACACGGTGCTGCTCAAGCGCCGCACCACCCAGAACATCGTCTGGGGCGGGCTCGCGGGCTGCTTCCCGGCGCTGATCGGCTGGACGGCCGTCACCAACGAGCTGGCCTGGCCGCCGGTGGTGCTCTTCCTCGTCGTCTTCTTCTGGACCCCGCCCCACACCTGGGCGCTGGCGCTGCGCTACCGCGAGGACTACGCGAACGTCGACGTCCCGATGCTGCCCGTCGTGGCCAAGGCCGAGCGGGTGGGACGTCAGATCGTGCTCTACAGCTATGCCATGGTCGCGACGTCGCTGGCGCTGTGGCCGGTGGCCGGCACCGGGTGGCTCTATCCCGCGGCCGCCGCCCTGCTGGGTGCCGGCTTCCTGGTCGAGGCCCACCGGATGTGGGGCCGGACCCGCGGCACCGAGGACCTCGGGGAGATCCAGCCGATGCGGCTCTTCCACTCCAGCAACCTCTACCTCTCGCTGCTGTTCGTCGCGGTCGCGCTGGACGCGCTGCTGATCGCCTGACGATCGCCCGAGCCCCGGGGCGAGGGCGAGAGTCGAGACCTCCGTCAGGCCGGAAAAGAAATCCGAAAAGTCTCGGATCCGACGCAACCGATTCCCGAGGCCGGCGCGTCTATCCCTGTGACAGCGGTTCTGGCCGCCCACGGGGGTGCGGCTCAGGCCGCTGTCGCCATTTCCCCGTCGGGCACCGGCCCGTCGGGCACCAGCCGCGCCTCCCGCGGCCGGGTGGCCAGCACCGCCCAGGTCATCGCGGCGGAGATCATCGCGGCCCCGAGCAGGTGGAAGCCGACGAGCACGATCGGCAGGTCGGTGAAGTACTGCACGAAGCCGATCGTTCCCTGCGCCAGGCCGACCAGCAGCAGCGCCACGGCCGCGCGCCGGGCGAACGGCGCCGCGACCAGCGCGAGCGCGAGGGTCAGCCCGAGGAACAGGAAGACCGCGTCGGCGTGCAGCTGGCTCACCTGGAGCGGGTCGAGGCCGGTGCGGGGGGAGTCGGTGTCGCCGGCGTGCGGACCGGAGCCGGTGACGACGGTGCCGACGTAGAGCACCAGCCAGCCGGCGGCGAACATCGCCAGCGCGAGACGTCGTACGCCGGGAGCGGCGCCGTCGCGCACGGGCCCGCGCACCTCGTCGAGCAGGGCCACGCAGACGCCGATGATCGCCATCGACACCAGCAGGTGGAAGGACACGATCCACGGGTTGAGGTCGGTCAGCACCGTGACGCCGCCGAGCAGGGCCTGCGCGGGGACGCCGAGGGCGATCACGGTCGACAGCCAGTAGGGGCGGGCGTCGGTGCGGTCGGCCCGGCGGGCGAGCAGGGCCGCGACCCAGCACGCGATCGCGATCGCGGCGAGCAGGAAGGTCAGCGTGCGGTTGCCGAACTCGATGACGCCGTGGACGCCGAGCTCGCCGTGCGGGACGTAGGACTCGTCGGTGCAGCGCGGCCAGGTCGGGCAGCCGAGGCCGGAGCCGGTCAGCCGGACCGCACCGCCGGTGACCACGATGCCGATGTTGGCGACCAGGTTGGCGACGGCGAGCGGCCACAGCGCGCGGGGGCGGGTCACGGTCACTCCCACCGGAACGTCCTCGAGGTCAGGACGGTGCCGACGACGCCCCACGCGAGCAGCACCAGCAGCGAGGTGCCGGGCACGGCGGCGTCCTCGAGGACGGTGCGCATCGCCTCGCCGAGCGCGCCCGAGGGCAGCCACTGGGCGACGGTGCCCCACGCGCCGTACGACGAGGCGGGCAGCACGACGGCACCGCCGGCGAGCAGCAGCAGGTAGACCAGGTTGGCGGCGGCCAGCGTCGCCTCGGCGCGCAGCACGCCGGCGACCAGCAGCCCGAGGGCGGCGAAGGCGAAGGTGCCGGCGAGGACGGTGGCCAGCAGCCCCAGCACGTGCACGTGCGGGTCCCAGCCCATCGCCAGGGCGACGCCGCCGATCACGACCAGCTGGCCGAGCTCGACGAGCAGCAGCGCGCCGACCTTGCCGAGCAGCAACCCGGAGCGGGGGAGCGGGGAGGTGCCGAGCCGCTTGAGGACGCCGTAGCGACGCTCGAAGCCGGTCGCGATCGCGAGGGAGGTGAAGGCGGTCGACATCACGGCCAGCGCGAGCACCCCCGGCGTCAGCACGTCGACGGCCGGTCCGTCGAGGTCGATCCCGACCCGGTCGGCGCTGAGCACGCCGCCGACGAGCACGATCACCGGGATGACCACGGCCAGCAGCAGCTGCTCGCCGTTGCGGACCAGCAGCCGCGACTCCATCGAGGCCTGGGCGAGCACCATCCGGTGGAGCGGTGCGGCGCCGGGGCGCGGGGCGAAGGTGCCCGGGCGGTCGGTCACGGGGTGAGCTCCCGTCCGGTGAGGCCGAGGAAGACGTCCTCGAGGGTGCGCTGGCCCAGCGACAGGGTCTCGGGGAGGACGTCGTGCTCCTCGCACCAGGCCGCGACCTTGGCGAGCGTGGTGGAGTCGGCCGGCCCGGTGACCAGCAGGCTCAGCTCGTCGAGCTGGCGGACCTCGGTCTGGTCGCCGAGTCGCGCGCGCAGCGACGCGGGGGCGCCGACCGGGAACGGCTTGGTGACGACCAGCCGGATGGTGGAGACCCGACCGCCGCGGGTGAGCTCCAGCGGCGAGCCGCTCGCGATCAGGGAGCCGCGGTCGATGATGTGGACCTGGTCGGCGAGCTTCTCGGCCTCCTCGAGGTAGTGGGTCGTGAGCACGACCGTCACCCCGTCGGCGCGCAGCTCGTCCAGCAACGCCCAGGTCGTACGCCGGGCCTGCGGGTCCATCCCCGCGGTCGGCTCGTCGACGAAGACCAGCTCCGGGCGACCGACCAGCGCCATCGCCAGCCCGAGCCGCTGCTTCTGCCCGCCGGAGAGCCGGCGGTACGGCGTACGCCCGCACTCGTCGAGGCCGAGCCGGTCGGCGAGCAGGTCGGTGTCGAGCGGGTGGGCGTGGAGGCGGGCGACGTGGTCGAGCATCTCCCGGGCGCGTACGCCGGACCAGGCGCCACCGTCCTGCAGCATCACCCCGATCCGGGGGAGCAGCGCCCGGCGGTCACGCCGGGGATCGAGACCGAGCACCCGGACCGTCCCCCGGTGCGGGCTGCGGTAGCCCTCGCAGGTCTCCAGCGTGGTGGTCTTGCCGGCGCCGTTGGGCCCGAGGACCGCGGTGATCGTCCCCCGCTCCGACGGTGAGCGAGAGCCCGTCGACGGCCGTGGTGTCGCCGTACTGCATCACCAGGCCGTCGACGACGACAGCGGGATCAGCGGCGGGCACCCCGTCAGTCTAGGAAGGCTCCTAGACCTCCACGTCGTCGGGAGCCGCCTCGTCACCGAGCGCCGCGGCGAGCGACGGGTCGTCGAAGGCGGACGGCGGCTCGCGCCAGGGGTCGGTGTCCCCGGCGGCGGCGGCCCGGATCGCGGCGTGGACGCGCATCGGCGTCGCGGGGATGTCGACGTGGCGCACCCCGAGGTGGGACAGCGCGTCGACGACGGCGTTCTGCACCGCGGGGGTGGCGCCGATGGTGGCCGCCTCGCCGATGCCCTTGACGCCCAGGCTGTTGTAGGGCGTCGGCGTCTCGGTGCTGTGGGCCTCGATCGCGGTGGTGTCGGCCGCGGTGGGCATCGCGTAGTCGGCGAAGGTCGAGGTCAGCGGCGTGCCCTGCTCGTCGTAGACGAACTCCTCCCAGAGCGCCTGGCTGATGCCCTGCACCGCCCCGCCGTGCTGCTGCCCGCCGACGAGCAGCGGGTTGACGACACGTCCGCAGTCGTCGACGGCGACGTGCCGCACCGGCGTGACCAGCCCGGTCTCGGTGTCGACCTCGACGATCGCGACGTGGCTGCCGAACGGGAAGGTCGGGTGCTCCTGGTCGAAGTCGGAGGTGACGGCGAGCTCCTCGTCCTGCTCGCCGGCCCGACGGGCGACCTCGGTCCAGCCGACGGCGTGACCGGGGACGCCCCTGACCGCGAAGCCGTCGTCGCCGAGCTCGACGTCGTCGGGCGAGGCCTCGAGCAGGTCGGCGGCGAGCCGGCGCGCCTTCTCGAGCAGCTCCCCGGCTGCCTTCTCGACCGCCTGGCCGCCCATCTGCAGCGAGCGGGCGCCACCGGTCCCGCCGCCGCGCGGGACGGTGGCGGTGTCGGACTGCTCGTAGGTGATCTGGTCGACCGGGATCCCGAGCCGGTCGGAGGCGATCATCGAGAACGCCGTCGCGTGGCCCTGCCCGTGGGCGGACGTGCCGGAGCGCACGGTCGCGCTGCCGTCGTCGTGGACCTCGACGTGGCCCATCTCGCTGCCGCCGAACCCCGTGATCTCGACGTACGACGCCACGCCGATGCCGAGCAGGCGGGACTCGCCGGCGGCCCGGCGGCGGGCCTGCTCGGCCCGCGCGCCCTCGACGTCAGCGAGCCGGAGCGCCTCGGTGAGCGGCAGGTCGTAGTCGCCCGAGTCGTAGGTGCGCCCGGCGAACGTGTCCCAGGGAAACTGGTCGGGCTGGACGAAGTTGCGGCGCCGGATCTCCTCCGGGGCGAGCCCGATCTCGGCGGCCGCGACGTCGAGGATCCGCTCGAGCAGCGCCGCGGCCTCGGGCCGACCGGCCCCACGGAAGGCGCCGACGGGGGAGGTGCTGGTCACGACCGAGAGCGCGTCGTAGCGGATGCGGGGGATGACGTACGGCCCCTGCGCCATGGTGCGGGTCGAGCCGGACGCGAAGCTGCCGCCGAAGCCGGCGTAGGCGCCGCAGTCGCCGACCACCCGGGCCCGCAGCCCGGTGATCCGGCCCTCGCGGGTCAGACCCAGCTCGGCGTACTGCACCTGGCCGCGGCCGTGCATCGACAGCATCGCCTCCGAGCGGGTCTCGGTCCACGCCACGGGACGGCCGAGCGCGAGGGCGGCGAGGACGACGGCCGCGTGGTCGGGGGAGATGCCGGGCTTGCCGCCGAACGCACCGCCGACGTGGGGTGCCACCACCCGGATCGCCTTCTTGTCCAGCCCGGTCAGCTGTGCGATCAGCCGCTGCCCGAGGTGGGGGTGCTGCGTGGAGAGCCAGACGGTGAGCCGGTGGCCCTCGCCGTCGTCGGTCGGGTCGGCGAGCACTGCGTTGCCCTCGATCGGCGCGGTCGCGAGCCGGTTGTTCTCGATCCGGGCCCGGACCACGACCTCGGCGTCGACGAGGGGGTCGCCCTCGTCGGCACGCCGGATCGCGACGTTGCGCGGCAGCTCGTCGTGCAGCTGCGGCTGGTCGGCGTCGGCAGCCCGTTCCATGTCGGTGACGTGGGGTAGCGGCTCGAAGTCGACGTCCACCAGCTCGGCGGCGTCGACGGCCTGCGCCCGGGTCTCCGCGACGACGAGGGCGACGGGGTCGCCGACGTACTGGACGCGACCCTTCGCCAGCGGGTAGCGGGACACGTCGTCGTTGGCGGTCGCGAACATCGGCACCGCCCGGTCGCCGAGCTCGGCGGCGGTCAGCACGCCGACGACACCCGGGGCCGCGGCCGCGGCGGCCGTGTCGAGGCCGGTGACGTCGGCGCGGGCGAAGGTGCTGCGCACGAACACGGCGTGCAGCACCCCCTCGCGGGTGCGGGCGAGGTTGTCGACGAAGGTGCCGCGACCGGTGAGCAGGTCGGGGTCCTCCACGCGGCGGACGGCAGTACCGAGGATCGATCCGGGCATGCAGCGAGCCTATGCTGCGCCCCGTGGGACGTGGGGACAGGCTCAGGGCGCGCGGGCGGGACCGTGACCAGGTCACGGATGCGCTCTCGCTCGCGTTCCGAACGGGCTCGCTCGCCACGGACCTGAGCGGTGACCAGGTGCTGGCCACCACCCCCTTCGAAGGTTAGGGGACCCTTGCTTGAACGAGCCTCACCATTAACGGCACACTGGCGTTGTGGAATTCGGAGCGGACCAGCGAGGGGACCAGCCGACGCGCGAGCGCGTCGTACGGTCGATCCTCGTCGACGGCCCCTCCACCGCCGCCGTGCTGGCCGCGCGGCTCGACCTCACGCCGGCCGCCGTCCGCCGCCACCTCGACCACCTCGTCGGTGACGGCACGCTCGAGGCGCGCGACCAGAAGGTGTACGGCGCCCGCGGTCGCGGCCGCCCGGCGAAGGTGTTCGCGCTGACCGAGGTCGGGCGCGACGCGTTCGACCAGCAGTACGACGACCTCGCCACCGAGGCGCTGCGCTTCCTCGCCGAGACGGCGGGGGAGGAGGCGGTCGTGGAATTCGCGAGGCGTCGCGTGGCGTTCATCGAACGTGACTACCACCGCCTCGTGGCAGACCAGCCCGACCTCAGCCCCGCGGACGCGCTGGCCCGCGTCCTGTCCGACGAGGGCTATGCCGCGAGCGTGAAGCAGCTCCCGGTCGCCGCCGCGGGCCAGCAGCTGTGCCAGCAGCACTGTCCCGGTGGCCCACGTGGCCCACGGAGTTCCCGCAGCTGTGCGAGGCCGAGACCGAGGCCATCGGTCGGATCCTCGGCACCCATGTCCAACGACTCGCGACCATCGCCCACGGCGACGGCGTGTGCACGACCTGCATCCCGGTCACCGGCCGGGACGTCCCCCAGGAAAGGAAGACCCTGTGACCTCCATCGAGGAGCTCAACCCCGGACTGAAGGGGATCGGCCGCTACGAGTTCGGCTGGGCCGACAGCGACGACGCCGGCGCCACGGCCACCCGTGGCCTGAGCGAGGACGTCGTCCGCGACATCTCCGCGAAGAAGAGCGAGCCGCAGTGGATGCTCGACCAGCGGCTGAAGGGCCTCAAGCTCTTCCACCGCAAGCCGATGCCCACGTGGGGCTCGGACCTGTCGGGCATCGACTTCGACAACATCAAGTACTTCGTGCGCTCCAGCGAGAAGCAGGCGCAGTCGTGGGAGGACCTCCCCGAGGACATCAAGAACACCTACGACAAGCTCGGCATCCCCGAGGCGGAGAAGCAGCGCCTGGTCTCCGGCGTCGCCGCGCAGTACGAGTCGGAGGTCGTCTACCACTCGATCCGCGAGGACCTCGAGGAGCAGGGCGTGCTCTTCCTCGACACCGACACCGCGCTCAAGGAGCAGCCGGAGCTCTTCCAGGAGTACTTCGGCACCGTGATCCCGGTCGGGGACAACAAGTTCTCCGCGCTCAACACCTCGGTGTGGTCGGGCGGCTCGTTCATCTACGTCCCGCCGGGCGTCCACGTGGACATCCCGCTGCAGGCCTACTTCCGGATCAACACCGAGAACATGGGCCAGTTCGAGCGCACGCTGATCATCGTCGACGAGGGTGCCTACGTGCACTACGTCGAGGGCTGCACCGCGCCGATCTACTCCTCCGACTCGCTGCACTCGGCGGTCGTGGAGATCATCGTGAAGAAGGGCGGCCGCTGCCGCTACACGACCATCCAGAACTGGTCGAACAACGTCTACAACCTCGTCACCAAGCGCGCGACCTGCGAGGCCGGCGCGACGATGGAGTGGGTCGACGGCAACATCGGCTCCAAGGTCACGATGAAGTACCCCGCGATCTACCTCATGGGCGAGCACGCCAAGGGCGAGACGCTGTCCATCGCCTTCGCGGGCGAGGGCCAGCACCAGGACGCCGGCGCCAAGATGGTGCACGCGGCGCCCCACACCTCGAGCTCGATCCTGAGCAAGTCGGTGGCGCGTGGCGGTGGCCGCACGTCCTACCGCGGTCTCGTGCAGGTCAACGAGGGTGCCCACGGCTCGAAGTCCAACGTGCTGTGCGACGCGCTGCTCGTCGACCAGGTGAGCCGCTCCGACACCTACCCGTACGTCGACATCCGCGAGGACGACGTGTCCATGGGCCACGAGGCCAACGTCTCGAAGGTCTCCGAGGACCAGCTGTTCTACCTGATGTCGCGCGGCATGGAGCAGGACGAGGCGATGGCGATGATCGTCCGTGGCTTCATCGAGCCGATCGCCAAGGAGCTCCCGATGGAGTACGCCCTCGAGCTCAACCGCCTCATCGAGCTGCAGATGGAGGGAGCTGTCGGCTGACGCCGACCGCCACCCGCTCACCCCGCACGTAGAAAGCTGACTGTTGACCCTGACTGACAACGTTCGCGACGCGCTCGAGATCGAGCGCGTCGAGAGCCACCTGAACCCGCTGGCGTCGTACGACCTGGCCGACCACCCGGTGCCCACCGGCCGTGAGGAGACGTGGCGCTTCACGCCCCTCAAGCGGCTGCGCGGGATCCTCGACGGGGAGGCGTCCGACGCCTGCCTGACGTGGGAGACCAGCCTGCCCGAGGGCGTCACCATGCCGGTGATCAGCAGCGCGGAGGCCCGCGAGCAGGGGGCGCTGCCCCCGAACGAGCGGCCCGCCGCGCTGGCGATGGCGCTGTCCGGCGGCACCCAGGTGATCGACGTCCCGGCGGACTTCTCCTCCGACGAGCCGATCCTGATCACGCTGCACGGCGAGGACGCCGACGCGCTGGTCTGGGGTGACCTGCTGGTCAAGGTCGGCCGGCACGCCCGCGCCACCCTGGTCGTCACCCACACCGGCAGCGCGCGCTACAGCGCCGCGACGTCGGTCGTGCTCGAGGACGGCGCCGACCTGACGATGGTCACCATCCAGGACTGGGACGACGACGCGGTCCACCTCGGCCGCGACGCGATCCAGGTCGGGCGTGACGCCACCGTGCGCCACGCCGCCATCTCGTTCGGCGGTGACCTGGTCCGGATGCACGCGAACGTCGAGTACGCCGGCCCCGGCGGCTCGGCCGAGCTGCTCGGGCTCTACTTCGCCGACGGCGGCAACGACGGTGCGAGCGGCCTCGGCCGTGGGCAGCACATCGAGCACCGGCTCTTCGCCGACCACACGGCCCCGCGGACCCGCAGCCACGTCAGCTACAAGGGCGCGCTGCAGGGCGAGGGTGCCCACACGGTCTGGGTCGGCAACGTGCTGATCCGCAAGGTCGCCGAGGGCATCGAGACCTTCGAGGAGAACCGCAACCTGGTCCTCACCGACGGCTGCCAGGCCGACTCGATCCCCAACCTGGAGATCGAGACCGGCGAGATCGCCGGCGCCGGCCACGCCTCGGCCACCGGCCGCTTCGACGACGAGCAGCTGTTCTACCTCCGCTCACGCGGCATCGACGAGCACGAGGCCCGGCGCCTGGTCGTGCACGGCTTCTTCAACGACCTGATCCGCAAGATCGGCGTCCCCGCGATCGAGGAGAAGCTGGTCGCCACCGTGGAGGCGGAGCTCGCGAAGAACGTCATCGGAAAGGCGTTCTGATGAGCTTCCAGCCCGTCTGCGCCCTGGCCGACGTCCCGGTCGACGAGGCGCTCGGCGTCAACGTCGGGCCCTACGGAGTCGCCGTCGCCCGCGACGGCGACGAGGTGTTCGCCGTCCAGGACCTCTGCTCCCACGCTGCGGTCGCCCTCAGCGAGGGTGAGGTCGCCGACTGCACCCTCGAGTGCTGGCTGCACGGGTCGAAGTTCGACCTGCGCAGCGGCAAGCCCACCGGGCTGCCGGCCACCGAGCCGGTCGCCACCTTCCCCACCGACATCCGGGACGTCGACGGCACCGCCACCGTCTTCGTCGACACCGAGACCACCCTGAACGGAGTGACCCCCGCATGAGCAAGCTCGAGATCACCGACCTGCACGTCAGCGTCAACACCGAGGACGGCCCCAAGGAGATCCTCAAGGGCGTCACCCTCACCATCTCCGCCGGTGAGGTCCACGCCATCATGGGGCCCAACGGCTCCGGCAAGTCGACCCTGGCCTACTCCATCGCCGGCCACCCGAAGTACGACATCACCTCGGGCAGCGTCACCCTCGACGGCGAGGACGTCCTCGCGATGAGCGTCGACGAGCGCGCCCGCGCCGGTCTCTTCCTCGCCATGCAGTACCCCGTCGAGGTCCCCGGCGTCTCCGTGTCCAACTTCCTGCGCACCGCCAAGACGGCGCTCGACGGTGAGGCACCCAAGCTCCGGACGTGGGTCAAGGACGTCAACTCCGTCCTGCAGAACCTCGACCTCGACTCGACGTTCTCGACGCGGTCGGTCAACGAGGGCTTCTCCGGCGGCGAGAAGAAGCGCCACGAGATCGCCCAGCTCGAGCTGCTCGACCCCAAGGTCGCGATCCTCGACGAGACCGACTCCGGCCTCGACATCGACGCGCTCAAGGTCGTCTCCGACGGCGTCAACCGCTTCGCCGAGGACGGCGACAAGTCGGTGCTGCTGATCACGCACTACACGCGGATCCTGCGCTACATCAAGCCCGACCACGTCCACGTGTTCGTCGCCGGCCGGATCGCCGACCAGGGCGGCCCGGAGCTGGCCGACCAGCTCGAGGCCGAGGGTTACGACAAGTACGTCAAGGCGGCCGCGGTCTGATGACCATCCCCGGCCTGCTCCCCGATCTGGAGGTCCTGCGCAAGGACTTCCCGATCCTGTCGCGCACGCTCGCGAACGGGCAGCCGCTGGTCTACCTCGACAGCGCGAACACCTCGCAGAAGCCGCAGTGCGTGATCGACGCGATGGTCGACCACCTCGAGCGGCACAACGCGAACATCGCGCGGGCGATGCACCAGCTGGGTGCGGAGTCCACCGAGGCGTTCGAGCACGCGCGCGACCAGGTGGCGACCTTCGTCAACGCCCCGTCGCGCGACGAGGTGATCTTCACCAAGAACGCCTCCGAGGCGCTCAACCTCGTGGCCAACACGCTGGCGTGGGCGGGCGAGCACCAGGTCGGCCCGGGTGACGAGGTGCTGATCACCGAGATGGAGCACCACTCCAACATCGTCCCGTGGCAGCTGCTCACCGAGCGGACCGGCGCGACGCTGCGGTGGTTCGGGCTGACCGACGACGGCCGGCTCGACCTCTCCGACATCGACGACCTCATCACCGAGCGGACCAAGGTCGTCTCGCTGACGTGGGTGTCGAACATGCTCGGCACCGTCAACCCGGTGGCCGCGATCGCCGCGCGCGCCCATGAGGTGGGGGCACTGGTGGTGGTGGACGCCTCGCAGGCGGTCCCGCAGCTCCCGGTCGACATCACCGAGCTGGCCGCGAGCGGGGTCGACCTGCTGGCGTTCACCGGCCACAAGTGCGTCGGCCCGACCGGCATCGGCGTGCTCTGGGGCCGGCGCGAGGTGCTCGAGTCGCTGCCGCCGTTCCTCGGGGGCGGCGAGATGATCGAGACGGTCACCATGGAGCGCTCGACGTACGCCGGGATCCCGCACCGGTTCGAGGCCGGGACCCCGCCGATCGTGGAGGCCGTCGGCCTCGGCGCGGCGGTCGACTACCTCGGCCACATCGGCATGGACCGGATCCACGCCCACGAGCAGGCGGTCACGGCGTACGCCCTCGAGGGGCTGCAGACCGTGCCCGGGCTGAGGGTCCTCGGCCCGCTCGACGCGGCCGACCGTGGCGGGGCGATCAGCTTCGAGGTCGACGGGGTGCACCCCCACGACCTGGCCACCGTGCTCGACACCCGCGGCATCGCGGTGCGGGCCGGCCACCACTGCGCCAAGCCCGCGCACGCCCGCTTCGGGGTGCAGAGCTCGACCCGGATGTCGTCGTACCTCTACACGACGCCGGGCGAGATCGACGCCCTCGTCGAGGGGCTGCACTTCGCCCGTGACTACTTCAAGGTGGGATGACGTCGTGAGCAACGAGCTGGACTCGCTGTACCAGGAGATCATCCTCGACCACTACAAGCACCCGCACCACGCAGGACTGCGTGAGCCGTTCGGCGCTGAGGTCCACCACGTCAACCCGACGTGCGGTGACGAGGTGACGCTGCGGGTCGAGGTCCGGGGCGGGACCGTCGAGGACGTGTCGTACGACGCCGTCGGCTGCTCGATCTCGCAGGCGGCGACGTCGGTGATGACCGACCTGGTCATCGGCAAGAGCGTGGACGAGGCGATGACGGTGCAGGACACCTTCCTGGAGCTGATGCAGGGCAAGGGGCAGGTCGAGCCGGACGAGGACGTGCTGGAGGACGGCATCGCCTTCGCCGGCGTCGCCAAGTTCCCGGCGCGCGTGAAGTGCGCCCTGCTGCCCTGGATGGCCTGGAAGGACGCGACCAACCGAGCGATGGAGGAGAAGGCATGACCGAGCAGACCCATTCCGAGACGACGGTCGACCACGGGGAGCTCCCCGAGGTCCCGGCCACCGGTGGCGGCACCGCCACCGTGACCAAGGAGGACGTCACCGAGGCGATGAAGGACGTCGTCGACCCCGAGCTGGGGATCAACGTCGTCGACCTCGGCCTGGTCTACGACGTGCACCTCGACGAGGAGCAGCAACTGCGTCCTCGACATGACGCTGACCTCGGCGGCCTGCCCGCTGACGGACGTGATCAAGGACCAGACCGACGCCGCGCTCGAGGGCCTGGTCAACGACGTCGCCGTCAACTGGGTCTGGATGCCGCCGTGGGGCCCGGACAAGATCACCCCCGACGGGCGCGAGCAGCTGCGGGCTGCGCTGGGGTTCAACGTGTGACGACCAGGACCATCGGCGTCGAGGAGGAGCTGCTCCTCGTCGACCCCGACTCGGGGGTGCCGCAGGCGGTCGCCTCGACGGCGTTGCGCTCGGCGGAGGACGCCTCCGACGAGGGTGCCGGGGTCGAGGGCGAGCTGATGCTCCAGCAGCTCGAGACCGGGACCAGCCCCTGCAGCGACGTCGGCGACCTGCTCGGCGAGCTGCGGGACTGGCGCGCCCGTGCCGACGAGCACGCCCGCGCCGCCGGCGCCCGGATCGCGGCCCTCGCGACCTCCCCGGTCGAGGTGGTCCCGCGCACCACGCCGGAGCCCCGCTACCGCGAGATCGCCGAGGTGTTCGGCATCACGCAGGCCGAGCAGCTGGTGTGCGGCATGCACGTCCACGTCTCGACGGCGTCCGAGGACGAGGCCGTCGGTGCGCTCGACCGGGTGCGGCCGTGGCTGCCGGTGCTGACGGCACTGTCGGTCAACTCGCCGTTCTGGCAGGGGCAGGACACCGGCTACGCCAGCTTCCGCAGCCAGCTGTGGCGGCGGTGGCCGAGCGCCGGGTCGCCCGGCCCGTTCGGCTCGCCGGCGGCGTACCACTCGCTCGTCGAGGAGCTGGTGGCCACGGGCACGATCGTCGACGACGGCATGGCCTACTTCGACGTCCGGCCGGGCCGTGACTACCCCACGCTGGAGCTGCGGGTCTTCGACGTCTGCCCGCGGGTCGAGGTCGCCGCGTTGCTCGCGGCGCTGTCCCGGGCGCTCGTCGAGCGCGCGTCCCGTGACTGGGAGGCCGGCGTCCCGGCCCCCGACCTCTCGGCGCTGACGGTGTCGTTGATGACCTTCCGTGCCGGCCGCTCCGGGCTCGCCGGTGACCTCGTCGACCCGGTCACCCGCCTGCCGCGCCCGGCCGCGGACGTCGTCTCGTCGCTCGTCGAGCACGTGCACGAGCCGCTGGCCGAGGTCGGCGACCTCGACCTGGTCCACGAGGTGCTCGGGTCGCTGCTGCGTGACGGCACCGCGGCCGACCGGCAGCGCCGGATCGCGGGCGACACGCTGGACCTGCCGGCTGTCGTACGTGACACGGTCGGCCTGACGCTCGCTACGGTGTCGTCATGACCGAGCCGGCGGCAGCCCAGGACCCATCGATCAACCCGGAGATCGACGCGTTCTGGAACGTCGCGCGCTTCCACGCCAAGCTGAACACGCTGCCGTCGTACTTCGGGCCGACGCCGCTGGAGTCGCTGCCGCCACCGGCCTGGGGCTTCGAGGACGACGACCAGCTCGCCTCGCTGCTGGCCTCGGGCGGGACCACGCTGAGCGGTCTGCGCGAGGAGTACGGCGACGAGGTCCCGGAGTCCGGGACCCTCGGCATCGTCTGCGACACCGAGGGCCGCCCGCGCGCGCTGGTCGCGACCACCTCGGTCGAGGTCACCGACGAGCGCGTCAGCGAGGAGCTGACCGTCGTCTGGGCCGCCCCCGAGGAGCGCTGACGTGGAGACCCTCGCCAGCGTGGCGGAGCGCCGCAGCTACCTGCTGATCGACGGTGAGAACCTCGACGCGACCCTCGGCACCTCGATCCTGGGCCGACGGCCGATGCCGGAGGAACGGCCGCGCTGGAACCGCGTCCTCGAGCACGTCGAGAAGCGCTGGGGCCAGCCGGTCAACGGCCTGTTCTTCCTCGCCGTGGCCGGCGAGATGCCGATGAGCTTCGTCCAGGCGATCATGTCGATCGGCTACCGGCCGGTGCCGCTGCAGGGCGAGGGCAAGGTCGTCGACATCGCGATCCAGCGCACGCTGGCCGCGCTCGCCGACCGCGACGCCGACGTCGCCCTCGGCAGCCACGACGGAGACTTCCTCGAGGACCTCGGCCGGCTCTGCGACGGCACCCGCCGGGTCGGGCTGCTGGGCTTCAACGAGTTCTTCAACAGCGGCTTCCGCGAGCTGCCGGGCCTGGAGATGATCGACCTCGAGTACGAGGTCGGTGCCTTCACGACCCCGCTGCCGCGGGTCCGGATCATCCCGATCGACGAGTTCGACCCGCTCGACTTCCTGTGACCTCGGGCGAGTCGCGGCTGCTGCTGCCGGCCGCGCGGCTGGAGCGGTGGGTGGTGAACTTCGCGACCCGGCACGGGGGTGTGGGGCTGTCCGTGGACGGTGGCCTCGCCGGGGTAGCCCCGGACGGGTCGACGTTCCGGGCCGGGTTGCCGTTCGCCTCGGCGTACGACGGGGCGCCGGAGGCGGCTGCCTTCGCGGCCGCGGCTGTCGCGCCGACCGCGTGGGGCGTGCTGCTGGTGCGCAAGGGCGGCTTCGCGGTCGCCCGGCTCGCGGGGTCGGCCCTGGTCGAGCACAAGATCGGGCAGCGCCACGTCCAGGGCCGCACCAAGGCCGGCGGGCAGAGCCAGCAGCGCTTCGCCCGGCGTCGTGACAACCAGGCGCGGGCCGCCTACGAGGCGGCCGCCGACCACGCCGCCCGGATCCTCCGCCCCGGACCCGTCGTCGTCGGCGGCGACCGCTCGGCGGTCGACGAGGTCCTCGCCGACCCGCGGTTGTCCGGGCTCACGGTCGTCGAGCCCTGGCTCGCCGTCCCCGACCCCCGCCGCGCCGTCCTCGACCAAGCGGTCCTCGACGCGCAGTCCCTCGCCCTCACCGTCCACAACGCGTGACCCGTCACGTGTGCAGGTTCAGAACCCGCTGACCCGTCACTTGTGCAGGTTCGGAACCCGCTCACCCGTCACTGGTCCAGGTTCAGAGGCAGCCGAGCAGTCACTGCTGCACGGGCGGGGAGAGATAGACCCTTCACGAGTGACGGCTCGGCCGCCTTTGATCCTGCACAAGTGACGGCTCGGCCGCTCTTTGAACCTGAAGAAGTGACGGGTCAGCGCTCGCCGAAGACGTGGGGCTCGCGGGTGCAGAGGTAGGTCGCCCAGTGGAGGGCGCGCGGGGTGCCGTCGGCGTCGCGGGTGATGCGCAGCAGCTCGCCGCGCTCGCGGCCGGAGACGGTGCGGTAGAGGTCGGGTCGCACCTCCTCGAACACCGCCGGCGCCTTGGTGGCGGGGGAGTCGGGCTCGCGGGCCTCGAGCCGGCCCTGCCGGACCGAGAAGACGTACGGCGAGCCCTCGCTGAACCACGTTCCACGCAGCCCGGCCAGCTCGGGCGGGATGGTGCTGCCCGGCGTCCAGGGCTCCGGCTCGACCGGGTCGTGGGTGACGACGTGCTCGCCCAGCTCCAGCGCGAACCCCGCGGGGTCGGGCGCGGACGACGACCCCATCAGCACCACCGCACCGGTGCCGCTGGCCCGGTGGGTGAAGACACCGGTGAGGTGACCCGGCATGCCACCGGTGTGGCCCACCCAGGTCCGGCCGGCCTCCGAGCGCATCAGGAAGAAGCCCAGTCCCATGGCGGCCGACCAGTCGTCCGGGTCGCGCAGCGCCTGGGGCTGGCACATCTCCTCCAGCGTGGCGGGCGCGAGGATCGCGGGGTCCGGGTCGGCGACGAACGACGACCACCGCGCGAGGTCGCGCGCCGTGCTGGCCATCCCGCCGCACGGGTCCATCGCCGAGCGCTGCACGACCGGCTCGGGGCGCGGGACGTCGTCGTAGGGCGCGACGTAGTAGCCGGTGAGGGCCGGGCCGCCGTCGAAACCGACGGAGGTGCGGGTGAGGCCGAGGGGGTCGAGCAGCCGCGCCTGCAACGACTCGGTCCAGGGCCGGCCGTCGAGTCGGGCGACGAGCTCGCCGAGCACGGCGTACACGACGTTGGAGTAGTGCCACCGGTCGAGCGGGCGACCGACCTGCTCGACCTGTGCGAAGCCGGCGAGCAGCTCGGCGGACGTGGGACGGTCGACGGTCTCCCAGATGTCGCCGAGCGGCTCGCGCTGGAGCCCGGAGAGGTGGGAGAGCCCCTGGCGCACGGTCACCGCGTGGGTGACCTCGGGGACGTGGCGTGACACCGGGTCGTCGAGGTCGAGCCGGCCCTCGTCGCGCAGCTGCATCACCATCACCGCGGTGAAGGTCTTGGTGTTGGAGGCGACGAGGAACTGGTCCTCCGGACCGGGAGTACGCCGATGCGTCGGCTCGACGCCGAGGTCGACCGCACCCACCCCCTCGCCCCACAGCAGCGAGCCGCCGCGCTGCACGGCGGCGTACAACCCCGGCACCCTGCCGGAGCGCTGGCGCTCGAGCGTGAGTCGGTGCAGGACGCGGGTGGTCGAGTCGAGAAGCGCAGAGGTCATGCGGCGACGCTAGCCCACCGTCCGGGCCTACTCTGGCTGTGTGGACGCGAACCCTGTCCAGATCACCGGGCTCACCAAGACCTTCGGGTCGACGCTGGCCCTCGACGGCCTCGACCTCACGGTCGCGCCGGGGGAGGTCCACGGCTTCCTCGGCCCCAACGGGGCGGGGAAGTCCACCACGATCCGGGTGCTGCTGGGGCTGCTCCGGGCCGATGCCGGCGAGGTGCGGCTCTTCGGTGGGGATCCCTGGCGTGACGCCGCGAGCCTGCACCGGCGGCTGGCCTACGTGCCCGGCGACGTCACCCCGTGGCCCAACCTCACCGGCGGTGAGGTCATCGACCTGCTCGGCCGCCTGCGCGGCAGCGTCGACGACCCCCGGCGCGACGCGCTCCTCGAGCGGTTCGGGCTCGACCCCACCAAGAAGTGCCGCAGCTACTCCAAGGGCAACCGGCAGAAGGTCGCGCTGGTCTCCGCGCTCAGTGCCGACGTCGAGCTGCTCGTGCTCGACGAGCCGACGTCGGGCCTCGACCCGATCATGGAGGCGGAGTTCACCGCGTGCATCGAGGAGTTCCGCAGCGACGGTCACAGCGTGCTGCTGAGCAGCCACATCCTCGCCGAGGTGGAGCGGCTCTGCGACCGGGTCAGCATCATCCGGGCCGGTAGGTGCGTGGAGTCCGGGACGCTGGCCGAGCTGCGCCACCTGACCCGGACGACGGTCACCGCCGAGCTCGAGCGCCACCCCGACGGGCTGGGTGACCTGCCGGGTGTCCACGACCTCGTCGTGAGCGACCACCGGGCACGCTTCGAGGTCGACACCACCGCGCTCGACCCGGTGATCGGCGTGCTGCGCACCGCCGGCATCCGCAGCCTCACCGCGACGCCACCGACGCTGGAGGAGATGTTCCTGCGCCACTACGGCGACCGGATCGAGGACGCGCACACATGAGCGGCCTGCTGCTGCGGACCTACCTCCGGCGCGACCGCTGGATGATCGGCTGGTGGGTGCTCGGCGGCACCGTCCTCTACTGGAGCCAGGCGGTCAGCGTCGCCGGGCTCTACGCGACGCGGGCGGAGTTCGAGCGGGCGGCCGCGCTGATGGAGTCCAACCCGGCCCTCATCGCGATGGCCGGCCCGGCACGGGCGCTCGACACGGTCGGCGGCCAGGTCGCCTGGCAGTCGACGGCGTTCGGAGCGATCGTGGCGGGGCTGATGAGCATGTTCCTCGTCGGGCGGCACACCCGCGCCGAGGAGGAGAGCGGTCGCGACGAGCTGCTGCGAGCCGGTGCCCTCGCTCGCCACGCGACGACCTCGGCCACCGTCGGCGTCGTGCTCGTCGCCAACCTCCTGCTCGGGGCCGGGGTCGCCCTGAGCCTGGTCGCCGTCCCCCTGGCCGTCGCGGACTCGGTGGCCCTCGGCGTGGGGATCGGCCTGTGCGGAGCCGTCTTCGGGGCCGTCGCGCTGCTGGCCGCCCAGCTGACGGCGAGCACCCGCACGGCGTACGCGATGACCGGCGCGGTGATCGGGACGGCGTACGCCCTGAGGGCGGTGGGGGACCTGGGCAGCCCCGCCCTGACGTGGCTGAGCCCGATCGGGTGGTACCAGCAGATGTACGCCTTCTCCGGGCTGCGGTGGTGGCCGGCGCTGCTGCTGGTGGGCGCGGCCCTCGCCACGCTCGCTGCGGCGTACGCCGTGTTCGGTCGGCGCGACTTCGGCGCCGGCGTGGTGGCGGCGCGTCCCGGCCCTGCCCGCGGTGGCCCGTGGCTCGGGAGCCCCGTCGGGCTCGCGTGGCGGCTGCAACGCGGCGCCGTGGTCGGCTGGGCACTCGGGCTGCTGGCGACCGGGCTGTCCTACGGCTCGATCGGCAACGACGCCGACGACCTGATCGGCGACAGCGACGCCGCGCGGCAGATGATGACGGCCTCCGGGGGTGACCTGGTGGCCGGGTTCCACGCCATGGCGATGACCATGCTGGCGGTGCTCACGGCCGGCTTCGCGATCTCGTCGGTGCTGCGACCGCGGGCCGAGGAGGAGGCGGGCCACGGCGAGGTGCTGCTGGCGACCGCCCGGTCACGGACCGCCTTCCTCGCCGGCCACGCGGCAGTCACGATCGGGGGCTCGGTGCTCGTGCTGGGTGCCGGCGGCCTCGGCCTGGGGGTCGCCGACGCGCTGGTGTCCGGCGACGCCGCGGCCGTCGGCCGGTTCACCTGGCAGACGCTCGGCTGGCTGCCCGCGGTGCTGGTGCTCGCCGGCCTCACCCGGCTGCTGTACGGCGTACGCCCGCGGCTCGCGGCGTTGGGCTGGCTCGGCCTCGGGGTGGCCGTGGTGGTGCTCGTGCTCGGCGAGGTGCTGCGCCTCCCCGACTGGCTGCGGGGCCTGTCGCCCTTCGAGCACCTGGCCGCGGTGCCGGTCGAGGCGTTCGACCCGGTCGCCTTCGGTGCGGTGCTCGGGGTCGCCACGCTGCTGTCGTCCGCGGGCTGGTTCACGTTCACACGGCGCGACTTCGGATAGCGTCCGGGCCATGTGGGAGCCGGAGCCCGGGTGGTATCCGCTGCCGGGCGGTACCGGCACCTCCACCGTCGGCGTGTGGCGGGCGGCCCTCGGCGACCAGCCGGTCGTCGTGAAGCGGCTCGCGCGACCGGCTCCCCACGACCCGGCCGAGCTCAGCGACCCCACGCACTTCGGCTACTGGCGGCGCGAGGCGGACGTGCTGGAGACCGGGATCGTCGCGGGGACCGACGGCCTGCGCGGCCCCCCCGCGGCCGTCGAGGAGGACCCCGAGGGCATCACGATCACCCGCGAGTGGGTGGAGGACGCCTCGTGCAGCGGGCTCTTCGTGGTGATGGCACTGGGTCGCTTCGCCGGCAGCCTCACCGTGCGACCCCGCTTCCTGGCCCACCACCAGCTGCGCGACCGGCTGCTGCGCGTCGAGCGTCGCGGTGGCTGGCCGACCCTGGCCCGGACCTCGGTCGCCGACGTGGCCGACCACCTGTGGCGCCGGCGTACGACGATGCTGGAGCGGGTCGAGGCGCTGCCCCAGGTCGCCCAGCACGGCGACGCGACCCCGGTGAACCTGCTCGGCCGCGACGGCGACCGGGTCGTCGCCCTCGACTGGGCGACGCTCGGGGTCGGTCACGTCGGCCACGACCTCGGCCAGTTCGCGCTGGCCGCCCGCGAGGACTTCGACGTGCTGCTCGAGACCTACCTGATGGGACTGCCGCCCGGCCTCGCCGCCGCCGAGGACGTAGCCCTCGGTGCCCGGGTCACGGCCGTCTACACCGCGCTCACCCGGGCCGAGTGGGCGCTGGAGCGCGTCGCCGGGGGAGAGGGCGCGCTGGTCTCGAAGTACCGCCACCCCGCGGTCGCGCCGCACCTGCGCACGCTGCAGCGGCAGTTCCCGCTGCTGGAGCGACTGCTCGAGGAGTGACCCTGAGAGCGACGGTCAGAGCGAGGAGGCGCTGAACGTGTCGCAGGCGGCCAGGTCGCCCTGCTCGTAGCCGACCATGAACCACCGCATCCGCTGCTCGGCCGAGCCGTGGGTCCACTCGCGCGGGTTGACCCGGCCGGTGGTCTGGTCCTGGATCCGGTCGTCGCCGACGGACTTCGCGGCGGCGATCGCCTGGTTGATGTCCTCCTCGGACAGCTCGAGGATCAGCGCCTCGCCGGCCTCGTCGTCGGTCCCGGTGGCGTTGGCGGTCCACATCCCGGCGTAGCAGTCGGCCTGCAGCTCGAGGCGGACGGCGTCGCTCTCGGGACCCTGCTGGGTCCGCACCCGGCCCATGGTCCCCATCACGTTCTGGATGTGGTGGCCGTACTCGTGGGCGAGGACGTAGGGCTCGACGAAGTCGCCGGCCGGGCCGCCGAGCTGCTGCTGGAGCACCTCGGTGAAGAAGGTGGTGTCGAGGTAGATGCCCTCGTCGACGGGGCAGTAGAACGGGCCGACCGCGGAGGTCGCCTGGCCGCACCCGGTGTCGACGGCGCCGGTGAAGGTCTGCATCACCTGCTCGGCACGGAAGTCGGAGTCGGACTGCTCGGGCAGCGTCCCGCGCCAGTAGTCGGTGAGGGAGTTCTCGACCGCCACCCGGGCGCAGTCGGCACTCTCGTTGGCGTCCTCACCGGTCTGGCAGCCGTCGTAGCGACCGCTGTCGGCACCCTGCACCCGGGACGTGTCGAGGGTGTCCGTGGGCAGCTGCAGCCCGCCGGTGCCGCCGCCCACGCACTGGGTGAGGACGACGAACAGGATCAGCACCAGCACGCCGCCGACGGTGCTGCCGCCCTTGGCGCCCGACGGGATCGGGATCCGCATGCCGCCACCACCACCACCGCCACCGCCACCGCCGCCGCGGGAGCGGCCGCTGTCACGCACCCGGCTGGTGTCGAGCTTGGCCTTGGGGTTGAACCGCACGTGGTGCTCCTCGTCGTGGGCGGTCGCTCGGCGCCGATTGGGGACGCTCCGGCTGCGCGCCTAGGCTAGCGACCCTGATGATCACCGCCCAGCACCTCGAAGTCCGGGCCGGGGCACGACTGTTGATGGCGGACGTCAGCTTTCGCGTCGCCGCCGGCGACAAGGTCGGTCTCGTCGGTCGCAACGGCGCCGGCAAGACGACCCTCACCCGCATCCTCGCCGGCGAGGGCCAGCCCGCGTCCGGCTCCGTCCACGCGACCGGGGAGGTCGGCTACCTCCCGCAGGACCCGCGCACCGGCGACCCCGAGGTGCTCGCCCTCAACCGGATCCTGTCGGCCCGCGGTCTCGACGACGTCGTACGCCGGCTGCGTGAGGCCGAGCAGGAGATGAGCAGCGACGACGAGGCCGTCCGCGAGCGCGCGATGAGGCGTTACTCCCGCGCCGACGCCGAGCTCCACGCCGGTGGCGGGTACGCCGCGGAGTCCGAGGCCACGCAGATCGCCTACAGCCTCGGTATCGAGGACCGGATCCTCGCGCAGCCGCTGCGCACGCTCTCGGGCGGCCAGCGGCGCCGGGTCGAGCTCGCCCGGATCCTCTTCTCGGGCGCCGACACGCTGCTGCTCGACGAGCCGACCAACCACCTCGACGCCGACTCGATCGTGTGGCTCCGCTCCTTCCTGCAGCAGCACAAGGGCGGGCTGGTCGTGATCAGCCACGACAACGCACTGCTCGAGGCCACGGTCACCCGGGTGCTGCACCTCGACGCCAACCGGGCCGAGATCGACGTCTACAACATGGGCTGGAAGGCCTACCTCACCCAGCGCGAGACCGACGAGCGCCGCCGCAAGCGCGAGCGTGCCAACGCCGAGAGCAAGGCCAAGGTCCTCACCGACCAGGCCAACCGGATGCGCGCCAAGGCCAGCAAGGCCTCGGCAGCCCAGTCCATGCTCAAGCGCGCCGAGAAGATGGTCTCCGCGCTCGAGGGCGAGCGTCGCGCCGACAAGATCGCCCGGATCGCGTTCCCGGCGCCGGCACCGTGCGGCAAGACGCCGCTGACGGCGTCCGAGCTGTCCAAGTCCTACGGCTCGCTCGAGGTCTTCACCGACGTCGACCTCGCGATCGACAAGGGCAGCCGGGTGGTCATCCTCGGGCTCAACGGTGCGGGCAAGACGACCATGCTGCGGATCCTCGCGGGCGTGGACCAGGCCGACACCGGCGAGGTCGTGCCCGGCCACGGGCTCAAGGTCGGCTACTACGCGCAGGAGCACGAGACGCTCGACACCGGTCGCACCGTGCTGGAGAACATGCAGAGCGCCGCGCCGCAGCTCACCGACACCGAGGCGCGCAGCGTGCTCGGCTCCTTCCTCTTCTCGGGCGACGACGCCCACAAGTCCGCGTCCGTCCTCTCGGGCGGAGAGAAGACCCGGCTCGCGCTCGCCAGCCTGGTCGTCTCCAGCGCCAACGTGCTGCTCCTCGACGAGCCCACCAACAACCTCGACCCCGCGTCACGCGAGGAGGTGCTCGCCGCCATCCGGGAGTACGCCGGCGCCATCATCCTGGTGACCCACGACGAGGGCGCGGTCCGCGCGCTCGAGCCGGACCGGGTGCTGCTGCTCCCCGACGGCGACGAGGACCTCTGGAACGACGACTACGCCGACCTGGTGTCGCTGGCCTGATCCCCGGCTCCGCCGTGTCGGACCCGGCTGGGATGATGCCGCGCATGACTCCTGACGAGCTGGCGGCCGCCGGCCTGCGCTACGACGTGGCCGGCCCGGTCGCGACGATCACGCTCGACCGGCCCGAGGTCCGCAACGCCCAGACCCCGACGATGTGGCGCACCCTCGCTCGGATCGGGGAGGAGATCGGCGACGACGTCCGGGTGGTGGTCGTCCGCGGCGCCGGGCAGTCGTTCTCCGCCGGGCTGGACCGGGCGATGCTCGCCCCGGGCGGCGGAGACGGCCAGGAGACGGTCGCCGGCCTGCTCGCCATGAGCGACGAGGAGATGTCGGCCACGATCGACGACTACCAGCGCGGCTTCACCTTCCTGCGTGACCCGCGCTTCATCTCGGTGGCGGCCGTGCAGGGCCACGCCGTCGGTGCCGGCTTCCAGCTCGCGCTCTCGTGCGACCTGAGGGTGGTGACCGAGGACGCCCAGCTCGGGATGTTGGAGTCGTCGCTCGGCCTGGTGCCGGACCTGACGGGAACAAAGCCGCTGGTGGAGAGCGTTGGCTACTCCAGGGCACTGGAGATCTGCGTCACCGCCCGGATGGTCGGGGCCGCCGAGGCGGTCGGGATCGGTCTGGCGGTGCTGGCGGTCCCGGCCGACCAGCTGGACACCGCCGTGGCCGACCTGGCAGCCGCCCTCACCGCGCCGATGGCCGGCGCGGTGACCGAGACCAAGCAGCTGCTGCTCGCCGCAGGCGGGCGCAGCCTGGACGAGCAGCGTCGCCACGAGCGCGAGGCGCAGGTCCGCAGGTTTCGTGAGATCGCCCGCGTGATGGGCGGATAGGAGTCGCCGCGTGTCGCTGTCGATGGGGATGGGTCCGGCCTGGCGGCACATGCGGACCGACCGCGAGGCCGGCAAGGCCCGGATCGAGAAGGGCACGCTGCGGCGTGTGCTCGGCTTCGCCGCGCCGCACCGCAAGCCGATCGGCTTCTTCCTGGCCGTGACCGTCCTCGACTCGCTGCTGGTGGTCGCCAACCCGCTGCTGATCCAGCGGATCGTCGACGACGGCATCACCGGCGGCGACGCCGGCCTGGTGACGGTGCTGGCGCTGCTGATGGTCGTGACCGCCCTGGCCGGGGCCGTGCTGTCCGTGGTCGGTGGCTGGCTCTCCTCGCTCATCGGCGAGGGACTGATCTTCGACCTCCGCACCCGCGTCTTCGGCCACGTCCAGCGGCAGTCGCTGGCCTTCTTCACGCGCACCCAGACCGGCGCCCTGGTCTCACGGCTCAACAACGACGTGATCGGCGCCCAGCGCGCCTTCACCTCCACCCTCTCCAACACCGTCTCGAGCGCGATCTCGGTCGTGATCGTCGGTGTCGTCATGCTCGCGCTGAGCTGGCAGGTGACGCTGCTGTGCCTGCTGCTGTTCCCGATCCTGCTGCTCACCTCGCGCTGGGTCAGCGGCCGGCTCGCCGCGTTGACGCGCGAGCAGATGGACGGCAACGCCGACATGGGCAACGCGATGACCGAGCGCTTCAACGTCGGCGGCGCGATGCTGCTCAAGCTGTTCGGCCACCGTGGCACCGAGGACCGGCTCTACGCCGACAAGGCCGGCCACGTGCGCGACCTCGGCGTACGCATCGCCCTGGTGACCCGGATCTTCATGGCCACCGTGCTCCTGGTGCCCGCCCTGGCCCTCGCACTCGTCTACGGCGTCGGCGGTCACCTCGTCATCGACGGCACCCTCACGCTCGGCTCGCTGCTGGCGCTCGGCACGCTGCTGGTCCGGCTGCTCGGCCCGCTGCAGAGCCTCTCCAACGTGAGGATCGACGTGATGACGGCCCTGGTCAGCTTCGAGCGGGTCTTCGAGGTGCTCGACCTGCCCTCCACCGTCCAGGAGGCGCCGGACGCCACAGCCCTGCCGCGCGAGGCCGCGTCCCTGGAGTTCGACCACGTCGGCTTCACCTACCCACGCGCCGAGGAGATCTCGCTGGCGAGCCTCGAGACCGTCGCCCGCACCGAGTCCCGGCCCTCCGGCCAGGTGCTCCACGACATCTCGTTCAGCGCCGGCCCCGGCCAGATGGTCGCGCTGGTCGGACCCTCGGGTGCCGGCAAGACCACGGTGACCCACCTCGTCGCCCGGCTCTACGACGCCGGCAGCGGCACCGTCCGGGTGGGTGGCGAGGACGTCCGCGAGGTGACCCTGCAGTCGCTCGAGGACGCGGTCGGCTACGTCACGCAGGACGCCCACATGTTCCACGACACCATCGCCGCCAACCTGCGCTACGCCCGACCCGACGCCGCCGACGAGCAGCTGTGGGCCGCTCTCGAGGCGGCCCAGATCGCCCCCCTGGTGCGGGCGCTGCCGGAGGGCCTCGACACCGTCGTCGGTGACCGGGGCTACCGGCTGTCCGGGGGCGAGCGGCAGCGGCTCGCGATCGCGCGACTGCTGCTCAAGGCGCCGCGGATCGTCGTGCTCGACGAGGCCACCGCCCACCTCGACAGCGAGTCGGAGGCCGCCGTGCAGCGCGCCCTCGACGCCGCGCTCGCGGGCCGCACCTCGCTGGTCATCGCCCACCGGCTGTCCACGGTCCGCAACGCCGACACGATCCTGGTCCTCGACGGCGGCCGGATCGTGCAGCGCGGCACCCACGCCGAGCTGCTGGCGCAGGGCGGGCTCTACGCCGACCTCTACCGGACGCAGTTCCTCGAGGACCCGGTCCCGACGTAGGTGCTGGACACGCACCTCGAGCTCGCCGACCGGGTCCTCATCCTGACCGTGGGCGTTCGACGGCGGCCTGCTCCGGGCGCTCTGAGTGGGGCCGCCGGCGCTCGTCCCACGCGAGGTAGCCGAAGCCGACCAGGGCCAGCAGCCCGAAGAACCACCACTGCAGGCCGTAGAAGAAGTGGGGGCCGTTGTCGAGCTCGGGGAGCTCCGGCGGCTCGAGCGCGTCCGCCGGTGCCGGGTCCTCGACGGTGAGGTCGACGAAGCCGTCGTGCAGCGGCCGGCCGAGGGCCTCGGAGATCGCCTCGCTCGACACCGCGCGGGTGGAGAGCCCGGAGACGGCCGTGCTGTCGCCGGTGCCGTCGCGGCGCACGAAGCCGGTGACGGTGACCGTGCCGGTGGGCGGCGCCGGTACGTCGTCGACGCTGGTCTCGCGGGCGTCGGTCTGGACCCAGCCGCGGTCGACGAGCACGGTCCCACCCCCGTCGATCTCGAACGGCACGACCACGTCGATGCCCGGAGCGCCGTCACGGGTGCGGTAGCGCACGATGATCGTGTCGGCGACGGCGTACTGCCCGGTGGCGGTGACGGTGCGCCACTCGTCCTGGACCGAGACCTCGCCGTCCACCGGCATCACCTCGGCGACGTCGGCCGGGGGAGCGGCCTCGTTGCGCTCCACGACCGCGTTGCGCTGCTTGCGGTCCTCGAGCCGGTGGAACTGCCACTCACCCAGCCACCAGGCTCCCCACGCCAGCAGTGCCACCGTGATCGCGAAGAGGACCCAGCGACGACTCAGCAGAAAGCCCCACGAACGCACGTGGCGAGGCTATCCGGGACTCGGTCACCACCCGGCGCCGCCCGGCGCCGCCCATCCGGCCCGTAGACTCCATCCCGTGGACACCATTGCGCTCGAGGACCGCTACGGCAGGGTCGCGACCGACCTCCGGGTCTCCCTGACCGACCGCTGCAACCTGCGGTGCTCCTACTGCATGCCGGCCGAGGGCCTCGACTGGCTGCCCGGCGACGAGGTCCTCTCCGACGACGAGGTCGTGCGGCTCATCGACATCGGCGTACGCCGGCTCGGGATCCGCGAGGTCCGCTTCACCGGCGGCGAGCCGCTCGTGCGACGCGGGCTGATCGACATCGTGCGCCGCACGAAGGACATCGACCCGAGCGTCGACGTCAGCCTCACCACCAACGCGCTCGGCCTCGAGCGCACCGCGCAGGCGCTGGCCGACGCGGGCCTGGACCGGGTCAACGTCAGCCTCGACACCGTCCGGGGCGAGACCTTCCACACCATCACGCGCCGGGACCGCTTCGACGACGTCATCTCCGGCCTCGCTGCTGCCCGGGCCGCGGGACTGACCCCGGTGAAGATCAACGCCGTGCTGCTGCGGGACACCAACGACGACCAGGCGCCCGAGCTGCTGCGCTGGGCGCTGGCCGAGGGCTACGCGCTGCGGTTCATCGAGCAGATGCCGCTGGACGCCCAGCACGACTGGAGCCGGTCGGCCATGGTCACGGCCGAGGAGATCCTCGCCAGCCTGGAAGCCGAGTTCACGCTCACGCCGGCCTCCGAGCCGCGGGGGAGCGCCCCGGCGGAGCTCTGGACCGTCGACGGCGGCCCGGCCACCGTGGGCGTGATCGCCTCGGTGACGCGACCGTTCTGCGGCGACTGCGACCGGGTGCGGCTCACCGCCGACGGCCAGGTGCGCAACTGCCTGTTCGCCCGCGAGGAGTCCGACCTCCGCGCGTCGCTGCGCGGCGGTGCCTCCGACGAGGAGATCGCCCAGCGCTGGGTCGTGGCGATGCTCGGCAAGCGTGCCGGCCACGGGATCGACGACCCGTCGTTCCTGCAGCCCGACCGGCCGATGTCGGCCATCGGGGGCTAGCGGGGCTGTCCCTCCGCTGCAGGGACGACCTCGCGCAGGAACTGGCGGGCGGTGAGGAAGTCACCGAGCGTCGTGCGGTGCTGCTCGCACGCGAGCCAGACCTTGCGGCGCTCCGGCGTGTGCAGCTTCGGGTTGTTCCACTGCAGGGCCCAAGCGGCCTCGAGCTGACAGCCCCTGGAGCTGCACGTCAGCGGGGTCTCGTCGGGCACGCGGGACCTCCTGGAGGTGCTGAAATGGCGTGGTGCCGGATTCCCAGGGGGCATCCGGCACCACGGTGAACTGCGACGGGGGAGACACAGTTCGCCAGAAGTGTGGTCTCCCGGACGGGAGAAAGTCAATGATGGTCGGATCTACCGATCTCTTCGGATCCAGTGCCCGCATTGAGCTGCGGCCGATCACCTGCACTGTCGGTGAGCGCAAACCCGTCGGACTTCGTGGCCACGGCGTTGGCCATGACGACGGCGACGTACGGCAGCAGGATCGCGCCGGCCACCAGCACCCAGCGCACCCACCCGGTCGTGACGACGGCCCCGACGAAGCAGAGCGTGCGCAGCGACATCGAGAACAAGTAGCGCCGCTGACGCGCGGCGATGTCCTCGTTGCGGCTCGACGACGCGGTGGTGATCCGGATCGACCCGTCGTCCTTGGCCATGCCGCCAGCCTACGTCGCTACCATCGCAAACCCACGTCCGCGCCGAACCCGGCCGAATCCCGCAGGAGCACTCCATGTCCGACCGCACCTACCGCGTCACCGAGATCGTCGGAACCTCCCCGGACGGGGTCGACCAGGCCGTCCGCAACGGCATCGAACGAGCGGCGAAGACGCTGCGTCACCTCGACTGGTTCGAGGTCACCCAGATCCGCGGCCAGGTCAAGGACGGCACCGTCGAGCACGTGCAGGTCGGCATGAAGATCGGCTTCCGGCTCGAGGACGACGAGTGAGCCGACACCCCGACGTCGCGTACCTGATTCGGCGTACGCACGGGTAATCACTAGCGTCGACGAGCGTGAGCCAAGAACCCCGATCGGTCCTCGTCACAGGCGGAAATCGCGGCATCGGCCGTGCCATCGCCGAGGCGTTCCTGGCGCAGGGCGACCAGGTCGCCGTCACCAGCCGCAGCGGCGGCGCGCCCGAGGGCGCGCTCGACCTGGTCTGCGACATCACCGACCAGGCCGCGGTCGACGAGGCCTTCGCGCGGATCGAGGAGGCGCACGGGCCGGTGGAGGTGCTGGTGGCCAACGCGGGCGTCACCGCCGACACGCTGGTGCTGCGGATGAGCGACGAGGACTGGGACAAGGTCATCGAGACCAACCTCACCGGCTCGTTCCGGCTCGCCCGGCGGGCGTCGAAGGGGATGCTGCGGCTGCGGCGCGGACGGATCGTCTTCATCTCCTCGGTGGTGGGGCTGCTCGGCTCGGCGGGGCAGGTCAACTACGCCGCCTCCAAGTCGGGTCTGGTCGGCATGGCGCGCTCGCTCACCCGCGAGCTCGGCTCGCGCTCGATCACGGCCAACGTGGTCGCTCCCGGCTTCGTCGACACCGACATGACCGCGGTGCTCAGCGACGAGCAGAAGGCAGGAATCAAGCAGCAGGTCCCGCTGGGGCGCTACGGCACCCCGGAGGAGATCGCCGCAGCCGTGCTCTGGCTGACCGGCGAGGGCGGCGGCTACGTGACCGGAGCCGTGATCCCGGTCGACGGCGGACTCGGAATGGGGCACTGACATGGGCATCCTGGACGGCAAGACGATCCTCGTCGCGGGCGTGACGATGGACAGCTCCATCGGCTTCGCGACCGCGAAGGTCGCGCAGGAGCAGGGCGCCACGGTGCTCATCTCCAACTTCGGCCGCGCGCTCGGCATCACCCGCCGCATCGCCAAGCGGCTGCCCGTCGAGCCGGTCGTGCTCGAGCTCGACGTGACCGACGACGAGCACCTCGCCGGGCTCGAGGCGGCCGTGCGCGAGCACGCCGACCACCTCGACGGGGTGGTGCACTCGATCGCCTACGGCAATCCGGAGACGCTGCTGGGTGGGAAGTTCCTCGACGGCCCCTGGCCCGACGTGGCCCAGGCCCTGCAGGTCTCGGCGTACTCCCTGAAGTCGCTGGCCGTCGCGGCCCGCCCGCTGATGTCGGACGGCGGCTCGGTCGTCGGGCTCACCTTCGACGCCACGACCGCGTGGCCGGCGTACGACTGGATGGGCGTGGCCAAGGCCGGCCTCGAGTCGACCTCGCGCTACCTCGCCCGTGACCTCGGACCCGAGGGGATCCGGGTCAACCTGGTCTCCGCCGGCCCGCTGCGGACCCTCGCCGCCAAGGCGATCCCCGGGTTCGGCGAGCTCGAGGACCTCTGGTCGAGCCGCGCCCCGCTCGGCTGGGACAACACCGACCAGGAGCCGACCGCGCGGGCGGTGTGCGCCCTGCTGTCGGACTTCTTCCCGGCGACCACGGGAGAGATCGTCCACGTCGACGGCGGGTTCCACGCGATGGGCGCCTGAGCCACCTCCTGGGCTGCAAGGGACGTCAGCCAGTCATTCACTGCCCGCCACACCCGCTCCGATAGCGTGCGCGAGTGACCTCACTCGTCGAGCTCCGTGTCCTCGAGGGGCCCAACCTCTACTTCCCGCGGGCCGCCGTGAAGCTGACCCTCGACATCTCCGGGCTGGCCTCGGTGCCGACCGCGACGGCGCAGCGGTTCGCCCGCCGGATCGGGCTGGCCGACGCACGACCGGGCGAGCCGGACACCGGGTTCCGGCAACGGTTCGCGGCGCGCGCGGTGGCACGGCTCGTGCGCACCGTCGCCGCGGAGGCAGGTACGCCGAAGCTGGCGGTGCGCGTGCGTCCCACGACCGATCCGCACCGTCTCGTCGTCGCCTACCCGTGGCGCCACCGCGCCCGCGCCCAGGAGATGGGCCGGGCGGTGGCCGACGTGCTCGACGCCGTCCCGGGTGCTGGGTCGGACGTGGAGGAGGCCGTCGCACGCGCCGCCGCCCGGGTGGCCGGTGCCGAGCGTGGCGAGGGCCCCCACACGCTCGTGCCGCGGGTCCCGGTGGTGGCGGTCACCGGCACCAACGGCAAGACCACGACCAGCCGGATGATCGCGCACATCGGCCGGGTCGACGGCCGGGTCGTGGGCTGGTCCAACACCGACGGCATCTACATCGACGGCCGGCTGGTCGAGGCCGGCGACTACTCCGGCCCCAGCGGAGCCGGCCGGGTGCTCGCGCACGAGGAGGTCGAGCTCGCGGTCACCGAGACCGCACGCGGCGGCATCCTGCTCAAGGGCATCGGCCTCACCCGCAACGACGTCAGCGTCGTCACCAACGTCTCCGCCGACCACCTCGGCCAGCAGGGGATCGACACCGTCGACCAGCTCGCCGAGGTCAAGGCGGTGGTCCCTCGGATCACGCGCAAGGAGGGGTGGTCGGTGCTCAACGCCGACGACCCGCGCGTCTACGCCATGCGCTCGGTCATCAAGGCCCAGCCGTGGGTCTTCTCCCGCGACCCCGACTCCCCGGCGATCCGCGAGACGCTGAACGACGGCGGCCGCGCCACGACGGTCATCGACGGCTGGGTGTCGGTGCTCGCGCCCCAGTCGGACCCCGACCCCCTGGTCGAGCTCGTCGACGTACCGATGACGCTGGCCGGGCTCTCGCGCTTCAACGTCGAGAACACGCTGGCCGCCACCTCCGCCGCCCTGGCGATCGGGGTCCCGCGGGACACCGTCGTCGAGGGGCTGCGGACCTTCCGCCCCGACGCCGAGCACAACCCCGGCCGGATGAACTTCTTCAGCGTCGGGGAGACCTCCGTCGTGATCGACCTCGCCCACAACGAGGCCGGCCTCGAGGCCCTGCTCGAGATCATGAACGGGGTACGCCGCCCCGGCGCCCGGCTGCTGCTCGGGCTCGGCGTGGTGGGGGACCGGCAGGACGACCTGATCGAGAGGCTCGGCGAGATCGGGGCCATGGGCTCGGACGCGCTGGCGATCTGCCACAAGGAGAAGTACTTCCGCGGTCGCACCCGCGACGAGCTCGACACGCTCATGCGGGCGGGTGCCGAGCACGTCGGCGTGACCGAGATCGAGTCCTGGCCGACGGAGGTCGCCGGCCTCGAGGCGCTGGTCGCCCAGTCGCGGCCCGGCGACGTCGTCGGCCTGATGTGCCACGCCGAGCGGGAGGCCGTCTACGCGTGGCTCGCCGACCGGGGCGGGACGCCGGACGCCCCGGAGACCCTGGCGGCCAAGGTCCGGGCCGCGCGTGGCTGACGACCTCGCTCGCCACGGTCGCGCCGCGAGCGGCGGAGTCGTCGGGGGAGAGCCGGTGGTGTGGCACGGCGACCCCGACGGGCTGTTCCAGATCGGGTCGGTCACCAAGGTCTTCACCAGCCTGCTCCTCGCGACCTACGTCGTCGACGGTGCCCTGGCGCTCGACGACCCCGTCGAGGAGCTGCTGCCCGAGCTGGCGGGACTGCCGACCGGTGCGGTCACGCTCGAGCAGCTCGCCACCCACACCTCCGGGCTGCCCCGGGTGCCGCCGGCGCTCTGGAAGCGGTCCTTCGGCCACCCCGACCCCTACGCCGACCTCGACCACGCCGCGCTCGTCGACGCGGTGACGCCGCTGCGTCCCCGGTCGAGCAGCAGCCCGGCGTACTCCAACCTCGGCGCCGGCCTGCTCGGCGAGGCGATCGCCACCTGGGCGGGCAGCTCCTTCGAGGAGCTGGTCCGGGAGCGGATCAGCGTCCTCCTCGGTCTCGACGCCACCACCTGCCACCCGGCAGCGACGCCCGTCGGACGCAGCCGCCGCGGACGTGAGAAGCCCGGGGTCTGGCACTTCCAGGCGTACGCCGGAGCCGGCGCCCTCTGGTCGACCCTCGCGGACCTGCAGCGCTTCCTCGCGGCCCAGCTCGACCGGCCGGCCGGCGACCTGGGGGAGGCGATCCGGCTGACCCACCAGGTCCGGGTGCCGGGCCGTCGGATGGACCAGTGCCTCGGCTGGCTGCGGCTCCACGACCGCCGACGGTGGTCGTGGCGTGCTGTGGCACAACGGCGGGACGGCCGGCTACCGCTCCTTCGTGGGAGTCCAGGACACCGGCGCCGTGGCCGTGCTGGCCGCCTCCGACCGCTCGGTCGACCAGGTCGGGATGCGGTTGCTGGGCGAGCTCGCTCAGCCCTCCGTCGGCGCGTAGTCCGGGTCGGCGGCGGGCGCGTCCGCGCTGGCGCCGGCCCCGGCGTACGCCTGGTGGGACCAGGTCTCGAGCTCGGTCATGACTGCCGCGTGGTTGTCGACGCACACCACGAGCAGGTCGCCCTTGTTGGAGCGGCTCATCGCGTGGCGGACCGCGTCGATCTCCTCGAGCACCACCTCGACCTGCTTGCAGCGCGCGCCCTCGTCGATCGCTCCCTGCACGCCCTGCCGGACCAGCTCGGCGACGTCGCCCCGGGCACGCCCGCGCAACGACACGTCCTCGCGGACGATGACGACGTCGAAGTGCTGGGCCGCGATCTGGCCGAGCTCGACCATGTCCTCGTCACGCCGGTCGCCCGCGGTGGCGATGATGCCGATCCGCGACGGCCGGGCGAGGTCGTGCGACGACGACATCGAGTCGCCGACCCGGTCCACGAAGTCGCCGAGCATCCGCATGCCGGGGGCGTTGTGGCAGTAGTCGACGATGACGTTGACGCCGTTGACCTCGACCTCGTTGAGCCGGCCGGGGGAGAGGTAGTAGCTGGTCGAGAAGGTCCGCAGCCCCTGCCGGATGTCGTGCAACGGGGCGCCGGCGGCGAATGCCGCGGCGGCCGCCGCCAGCGTGTTCTGCACGTTCATCCGGGCCCTGCCGCCGAACGTCGCCGGGAGCAGGTGGGTCCAGGCGAGCTGCATGTCGCGGCGACCGTGCCTGACCACGATCATCTCGCCGCGCTCGGAGGGGTTGAGGACGAGTGCCTTGCCCCCGCGGCGGCAGTGGGCGTCGATGAGGTCGCGGGCCTCGCTGCCCGGCTCCTCCATCGAGAACCACACGACCTCGCCGCTGCACTTGCGACGCATCTCGCGCACCAGCGGGTCGTCGGCGTTGAGGACGGCGGCGCCGGTGCGCGGCACCGCCTCGACGATCACGGCCTTCACGTCGGCGAGCTGCTCGACGGTGTCGATGCCGCGCAGGCCGAGGTGGTCGGGCTGGACGTTGAGGACGACCGCCACGTCGTTGCGCTCGTAGCCCAGGCCCTCGCGCAGGATGCCGCCCCGCGCGACCTCGAAGACCGCGAAGTCGACGCGCGGGTTCTGCAGCACCATCCGCGCCGAGCGGGGGCCCGAGGCGTCGGCCCGGATCAGCAGCCGCTCGTCGATGACGACGCCGTCGGTGGAGGTCATGCCGACCTTGCGGCCGAGGCCCTTGAAGATGTGGGAGATCATCCGCGACGTCGTGGTCTTGCCGTTGGTGCCGGTCACGGCCACGATCGGGATCCGCGACGTCGCGCCCGGCGGGAACAGCATGTCGACGACGGGCTTCGCGATGAACTGCGGCTCGCCGATCGTCGGGTGGGTGTGCATCCGGAAGCCCGGCGCCGCGTTGACCTCGCAGATCGCGCCGCCGGTCTCGCGGACCGGCTCGGTGATGTCGGGGCAGATGAAGTCGATGCCGGCGATGTCGAGCCCGATCATCCGGGCCGCCTCCTCGGCGATCTCGACGTTCTCGGGGTGGGCCTCGAAGGTCCGGTCGATCGAGATGCCGCCGGTCGACATGTTGCCGGTGAGCGCCAGCCTCACCGTCTCGCCCTCGGCCGGCACCGACGTCAGCGAGTGGCCCTGGTCGGTCAGCACCTCCTCGGCAGCGGCGTCGACCTTGATCCGGGTCAGCACCTTCTCGTGGCCGACCCCGCGGCGCGGGTCTGCGTTGGTGTCCTCGACGAGCTGCTCGACGGTCGACGTCCCGTCGCCGACGACGTGGGCGGGCACCCGCTCGGCGATGGCGACCATCCGGCCGTCGATGATCAGGCAGCGGTAGTCCTTGCCGGTGACGAAGGACTCGACGACGACCGTGCCGCGCCGCGACTGGGCCTCGGCGACCTCGAACGCCTCGCGCACGTCGGCCTCGTCCTGGAGGTCGAGGCACACGCCGCGGCCGTGGTTGCCGTCGAGCGGCTTGACCACGACCGGGTAGCCGATCCGGTTGGCGACGGCGACCGCCTGGTCGGCGCTGCGCACCGAGTCCTGCTTGGGCACCGGCAGCCCTGCCGCACCCAGCAGTCGCGTGGTGAGGTCCTTGTCGGAGGCGATGTCCACCGCGATCGAGGAGGTCTCCGAGGTCATCGTCGCCCGGATCCGCTTCGCGTGGACGCCCTGGCCGAGCTGGACGAGCGAGTGCTGGTTGAGCCGGATCCACGGGATGTCGCGCGACACGGCCTCGTCGACGATCGCCTGCGTGGACGGGCCGAACGCGGTCCGCTCGGCGCGCTTGATGAAGGCCTCGAGCTCGCTGTCCCAGTCGAAGTCCGGGTCGCCCTCGACGAGGTGGTTCACCAGGCGTACGGCGAGCCTGCCCGCAGCCAGTCCGACCTGCTCGTCGACGTAGCCGAAGATGACGTTGTAGACGCCCTCGCGTCCCTTGACCTGGCGGGTCTTGCCGCGACGGATGTCGTGGCCGACGACCTGCTGCAGGGCCAGCGCGCAGTGCTCGGCGACGTGGCCGAGCCAGGTGCCCTCGTTGAGCCGCTCCACGAAGCCACCTCGCCGACCGCGGGAGCAGGAGTGGTCCCGGAGCCCGGGCAGCATCTGGAGCAGGTGCTCGGTGAAGTCGGGGAGCGTGTTCGTGGGGTACTGCTCCAGCGACCCGAGGTCGACGACGAGGTGGATCGCGCGGTCGTAGGACCAGACGTTGGCGCCGCGGTAGACCCGCGTCTCCAGGATGGTCAGGTCGGGCGTCGGGCGTTCGCTCACTTCAAGCCTCCGTCGGGGTCGGGAGTGGTCAGCTTGCGGACCCGGGCCTGTCGACGGCGCAGGGTCGTCGGGGACGCGTCGGAGGCGGCGATGTCGCGGGCCATCCGGCGCAGGTCGTGCTGGGCCTCGGCGAGCTCGGCGGCGTCCTCGGCGTCGACCTCCTGGACCGGCGGCACGAGCGTCCGGGTGCCGACGTCGAAGACCGAGCCCTCCGGCAGGGCGTGCATCACGACCCCGCTGGCGAGCAGCGGGCTGGAGCGCTGCGCCTCGTAGGCGTTGGTGATGATCCGGCTCGGGTCGAGGACGGTGACCGAGCCCTTGCCGATGACCCGCATCAGCCGTCGGCCGTCCTCCTCCTCGGTCACGACGGCGGCGGTGTCCTCGTCGACGCCGAGGCCGAGCAGCTGCGGGGACTGGGACACGATCATCAGCAACCGACCGTAGCGGTTGCGCTGGTCGAAGTGCTGGTCGATCACGGCCTGGTCGAGCAGGCCGAGCCCGGCGGCGACCTGGGTCATCCGCTGCTTCGGCGTACTGCCGGGGCCGCCGAAGGCGACCATGTGGGAGGACTGGATGCTGGCGCCGGCCGAGGTGCCGGCCACGACCGCTCCCCGGTGGTGCGCGGCGACGATCGCGTCGCCGACCGGGGTCCCGCTGACGACGGCGGAGAGCTTGAGCTGGTTGCCACCGGTCATGAAGATGCCGGTGCACGCGTCGAGACGCTCGACCAGCACCGGGTCGTGGGCCTCCTCCCGGGTCTCCGGCCGGACCGTCACGACCTCGGCCGCACCGAGGGAGCGGAAGAGGGCGTCGTAGACCTCGCTCACCTCGGTGCCGATGGAGGAGGCGGTGGGGATGACGGCGATGCGGGCCTGCTCTCCGCCGCTCGCGGCGATGAACTCCTTGAGGATGGTGCGCTTGCGCAGCTTGTCCTCGGCACCGCCGATGATCATGAGGGGTCCCGTCGGCATGACAGGGAGGCTAGCGGCTGCCACAGTGGCGCTGTGAAGCAGTCACGACGGCTGGTGCTCGTCCGCCACGCCAAGGCCGAGGATTCCGCCCCCACCGACGTCGAGCGGCCGCTCGCCGGGAGCGGCCGCGCCGACGCCCGTGCGGCCGGCGGATGGCTCGCTTCCCAGGGTCTCGTGCCCACCCACGCCGTGGTCTCGGCGGCGCAGCGCGCCCTCGGGACGTGGGCCGGCCTGGCCGGGGGAGCCGGCTGGAGCACGGAGCCCGAGGTCTCGCAGCTGTTGTACGCCGCGGAGCCGGACACCGTGCTCGACCTGCTGCGCGAGTCGCCGGCAGACGCCGAGTGCGTGGTGGTCGTCGGCCACAACCCGACCGTGGCCTACGTCGCCCAGATGCTCGACGACGGCACCGGCGACGAGGCCGCCGGGACCGCGCTGGCCACCGGCGGCTTCCCCACCTGCTCCCTCGCCGTCTTCGAGTACGACGGTGAGTGGGTCGACCTCGACGCGACCTCGGCCCGGCTGCTGGCCTTCCACGTCGGGCGGGGCTGAGCAGCGGGCTCAGGTCACAGTCGGGGCGACGGGGTGACGACCCCGGCGTCGGCGTCGGCGGCCTCGATCTCCTCCCGGGAGATCCCGAGCAGGTACATGATCGCGTCGAGGTAGGGCACGTTCACCGTGGTGTCCGCCGCCTCCTGCACGACCTGCTTGGCGTTGAAGGCGATGCCGAGCCCGGCGGCGTTGAGCATGTCGAGGTCGTTGGCCCCGTCACCGATCGCGATCGTCGCCTCCAGCGGTACGCCGACCGCCTCGGCGAACTCGCGCAGTGCCGCCGCCTTGGCGGGCCGGTCGACCACGTCACCGAGGATCCGGCCGGTGAGCCGCCCGTCGACGATCTCGAGCAGGTTGGCGCGCGAGTAGTGGATCCCGAGGTCCTCGGCCAGCCGGTCGGTGACCTGGCTGAAGCCGCCCGAGACCAGGGCGAAGCGGTAGCCCAGTCGGCGCAGCACCCGGACCATCGTGCGCGCGCCCGGGGCGAGGACCAGGTCGGCGTACACGCGGTCGAGGGCGGTGGCCTCGACCCCCTCGAGCAGCGCGACCCGGGAGCGCAGCGATTCCTCGAAGTCGAGGTCGCCGGCCATCGCCTGCTCGGTCACCCGTGCCACCTCCTCCTCCTGGCCGGCGTGGGCGGCGAGCATCTCGATCACCTCGCCCTGGATGAGCGTCGAGTCGACGTCGAGGACGATCAGCCGCATGCCGCGGCGCATCAGGCTGGCCGGCTGCACGGCGATGTCGATGCCCTGGGCCGCGGCCTCGGTGGCGAGCAGGGTGCGCAGCCGCTCGGGATCGGCCCCGGAGACGTGCAGGTCGATGGCGGTGACCGGGTAGCGCGCCATCCGCTCGATCCGGTCGATGTTGGCGCCGCAGTCGGCGATCCGACCGGACACCGCGGCCATGTGCGCCGCCTTGAGCGGGGCACCGAGCACGGTGACGTGGGAGCGGCCCTCCCGGCGGACCCGGTTGTCGCCGACGCCGCGGTCGACGTCGACGGCCATCTCGAGGTCGGCCGCGGTCCGCCCGATGTCGTCGCGCAGGCGCTTCCAGTCGCGCGGGGCTGACACCAGGACACCCAGCACGAGCCGGCGCCGCAGCACGATCTGCTCGATGTCGAGCACCTGGACCCCGGCCCGGGTCAGGGTCTCGAAGACGGCGGACGTCACGCCCGGACGGTCCTTGCCGCTCAACGTGATCAGCAGCGTCTTGGTGGGTTCGTCCGGTGCGTGGTCCGGCGCCAGGTCAGTGTCCATGTCGGGTCGAGGCTAGCGGCGCACCCGAGGGTGTCGGTGGCCGCTCGTAGCGTGGCCCCCGGACACGACCCACCACTCCCGCCACTACTCCCGCTCCTACGTCGAGCTCGGCATCCGTGCGGTCACCGGTGAGGTCGGCGGCCGCAACGCGAGTCTCGCGGTGGCCCGCCGGAGGGCGCGCCGTCGAGCCGCTGGCCGCCGATCCGGAGGTCGGCGCTCGGGGTCTTCCCGAGCGACCACTCACGCGGCGGCCTGACTCCGGCCCCAGCCCGGAGGCCAGGCCTCGGGGGAGCACGCGGCGACGAGGGCGCGGCGACCGGCGCGTTCGAGCGGCACCAGGGCTCCCGCCGCCGTGCCGCCTCGGTGGCCGACACGGCGCCGCCGTCGTCCTGGAGCGCCAGGTCCACCACGAGTCCGGCGGTGAGGGCGCGTCCCGCCAGGTCGACGCACCGGGAGGGGACCCCCGGCGGCGCGGGCGGCGCCTCGCGCGGCCCGCCCAGGAAGAGGTCGGCCGCCTCGGGACGCCAGCGGGCGACGTCGAGCGCCGCCAGCGCCTCGGCCGCCTCCAGGGTCGCGCGCCGCAGCCCGCGGTCGGCCTCGCCGACGTCGGTGACCTGCCGGCGGTGCGCGTCGAGCACGTGCCAGATCACGACCTCCTCGCCCTGCTCCGGCACCAGCGCCCGTCCGGCCTCGGCGCAGACCACCGCCTCGCCGTGGTCGAGCGCGAGCGCGTTGAGGGGTGCGGGGCCGCCGAGGCCCAGGAGGTCACCCTCCACGGGGAGCGCGAGGCCGCAGCCGGTCGCCCCGGCCGTCCGCAGCTCGCCGAGCACGACCGGCAGGGTCGATCCGTCGGCGCCGAGGTGCAACCGCTCGTCCACGGCGAGCGCGTCGAGGAGCAGGTCGGTCACGACGAGGCCACGCAGCCACGACGTCGACCACCACGCCAGCAGGGCCGAGGTCGGCAGCGAAGTCGTCACGGCGCGCGACCCTACGCCGCGACACCTGCCGGGCTCCCGGTCGGCTCGTGGATAGGGTGGCCGCCATGGCTGTCCTCGAGTTCGCAGGTGTCACCGTGCGCCGGGGACAGGCGACGCTGCTCGACTCCGTCGACTGGACCGTCGAGGCCGACGAGCGCTGGGTCGTGCTGGGTCCCAACGGCGCCGGCAAGACCACCCTGCTGCAGGTCGCGTCCGCGCAGCTCCATCCCACCGAGGGGGTTGCGGGGATCCTCGACGAGGTGCTCGGGACCGTCGACGTCTTCGAGCTGCGCCCCCGCATCGGGCTCACCAGTGCCGCCCTGGCGGAGCGTGTCCCGCGCCACGAGCTGGTGCGCGACGTCGTGGTGTCCGCGTCGTACGGCGTGATCGGCCGCTGGCGCGAGGAGTACGACGCGCTGGACCACGAGCGGGCCGCGGAGCTGTTGGTCGAGGTCGGTGTCGCCCACCTCGCCGAGCGCACCTTCGGCACCCTGAGCGAGGGCGAGCGCAAGCGCGTCCAGATCGCCCGCTCGCTGATGACCGACCCCGAGCTGCTGCTGCTCGACGAGCCGGCCGCGGGGCTCGACCTCGGCGGCCGCGAGGACCTCGTCAGCACCCTCTCGACCCTCGCGCAGGACGACGCCTCGCCGGCGACCGTGCTGGTGTCCCACCACGTGGAGGAGATCCCGCCGGGGTTCGGGCACGCGTTGCTGCTCCGGGAGGGAGCGGTCGTGGCCGCCGGCCCGGTGGAGGAGGTCGTGACCCAGGCCCACCTCTCGGACACCTTCGGCATGCCGCTGGTGCTGCGCCACGAGGGTGGGCGCTTCAGCGCCCGGCGTCGCAGCGGCCGCCACGCAGGCTGAGCGTCCGGCCGTCCGGCGGGGTGCCGCCGGATAGGGTGAGTTCATGGAGTGGTTCCGCGAGCACCTGCCCGAGACCTGGCTGGGTCTCGCCGTGCTGCTGGGCGTGGCCGAGATGTTCAGCCTCGACCTGGTGCTCGCCATGCTCGCGGTCGGCGCCCTCGGCGGTCTGGTCACCAGCTTGGTGGTCGACGTGGTCCTCGTGCAGTTCCTGGTGGCGATCCTCACCTCGGTCGGCCTGCTCGCGCTGGTCCGGCCCAACCTGGTCCGCAAGCTCCACACCGGGCCCGAGCTGCGGCTCGGTCACACCAAGCTGATCGGCACGCAGGGCACGGTCACCCGCACCATCACCGCCCTCCAGCCCGGTGAGGTCAAGCTCTCCGGCCAGGAGTGGACCGCTCAGCCGTACGACGAAACGCTGACCATCGAACCGGGGGAGACGGTCGAGGTGCTCGAGATCCGTGGAGCCACCGCCTACGTCCATCCGGTCCCACGCCTCGAGCCCTGAGCCGAGGCCCGACCCAGACGGAGGAACCCGATGACGTTGCTCATCGTGATGGCGCTGCTCGCGCTGTTCGCCATCGTCCTGCTCGCCAAGACGATCAAGATCATCCCGCAGGCGCGCGCCGGCGTCGTGGAGCGCTTCGGCAAGTACCAGCAGACCCTCGACGCCGGCCTGAAGACCGTCGTGCCGTTCGTCGACAAGGTCCGCTACCTCATCGACCTGCGCGAGCAGGTCGTCAGCTTCCCGCCGCAGCCGGTCATCACCGAGGACAACCTGACGGTCTCCATCGACACCGTCATCTACTTCCAGGTCACCGACCCGGTCGCGGCGACGTACGAGATCGCCAACTACATCCAGGCAGTCGAGCAGCTCACCATGACCACCCTGCGCAACATCGCCGGTGGCATGGACCTCGAGCAGACGCTGACCAGCCGTGAGGAGATCAACTCCGGGCTGCGCGGCGTCCTCGACGAGGCGACCGGCAAGTGGGGCATCAAGGTCAACCGGGTCGAGGTCAAGGGCATCGACCCGCCGCCGTCCATCAAGGACGCGATGGAGAAGCAGATGCGTGCCGAGCGCGACAAGCGCGCACTCATCCTCACCGCCGAGGGTCAGCGGCAGTCGGCGATCCTCACCGCCGAGGGCAACAAGCAGTCCTCGATCCTCAACGCGGAGGGTGATCGGGAGTCGCTGATCCTGCGTGCCCAGGCCGACCGTGAGTCGCAGATCCTGCGAGCCCAGGGCGAGGGGCAGGCGATCCAGACTGTTTTCCAGGCCATCCACGACGGTCAGCCCGACCAGTCGCTGCTGGCCTACCAGTACCTCCAGATGATGCCGAAGATCGCCGAGGGCTCCGCCAACAAGGTGTGGGTCATCCCGTCCGAGATCACCAAGGCGATGGAGGGGCTCGGCTCCTCGATCCACGAGATCGCCGGCATCCCGCAGGAAGCCACGCCGCGCACCCGGGTCGACATGGGGCCGACCGAGCCGCAGCTCGCGAAGGGCTCCGACCAGCTGGGTCGGTCGGAGGCGAGCAAGGCCGTCGAGGAGGCGATCGCCGCCGCCGCCGAGGCCGCGAACCCCGGCAAGGCTTCTCGTGCCGCCCAGACCAGCGGCGGGACCACACCGCCGCCTGCTGCCGAGGTGCCCTCGACGCCCGACGTCGGCGACGCCCCGCCGCCGCAGGGCCCGCCCTCGCCGGGGGCGCCACCCGCTGAGTGACGGCGCTCGAGATCGTCGCGATCCTCGTGGCGGGGGTCGCGGCCGGAACCATCAACACCGTGGTGGGGTCGGGGACGTTGATCACGTTCCCGACCCTGCTCGCGTTCGGCGTCCCGCCGGTGACCGCCAACGTCAGCAACACCGTGGGCTTGGTCCCCGGCACACTCTCCGGCGCGGTCGGCTACCGCGCCGAGCTGAGGGGCCAGCGCTCCCGGTTGCTGCGGCTGGGCAGTGCCTCCGTGCTCGGTGGTACGGCGGGCGCGGTGCTGCTGCTCCTGCTCCCCTCCGAGGCCTTCGACACGATCGTGCCGGTGCTGATCGGGCTGGGCGTCCTGCTCGTGGTCACCGGACCCGTGATCTCACGCCGCGTCGCCCGTCGCCCGTCGCGCCGAGTCCCGCGGCGGGCTGCCCGAGCACGGCGCGTGGTGGGTGTGGCCCGCGGTCGCGGTGACGGGCGTGTACGGCGGCTACTTCGGGGCGGCGCAGGGCGTGCTGCTGGTGGCGATCCTCGGGATCGGCGTCGCCGACACGCTGCAGCGACACAACGCGACCAAGAACGTGTTGGCGCTGCTCGTCACCGGGATCGCGGCCGTCATCTTCATCGCCGTGGCCGACATCGACTGGCTCGTGGCCGGGCTGATCGCGGCCGGCAGCGTGGTCGGGGGCCAGCTGGGTGGCGTGGTCGGTCGTCGACTGCCACCGGTGGTGCTGCGCCTGGTGATCGTGGCGGTCGGAGTCACGGCGTTGGCCGCGCTCCTGCTGGACTGAGCCGGGATCCGGGCTGAGCCGTTCAGTCGACGTACGCCGAGACCCAGCGGCCCAGCTCGGCGTACACCTGCTGCCTCGGCCCGGGCAGCGAGAGCGTGACGTCGTGGCGGGCGCCCGGGATGCCGACGTAGGTCACGTGCCTGCCCAGCGCCGTCGCCCAGCGCCGGATCTGGGTCACGTCCAGGACGACGTCGTTCTGGTGGACCTCGTCGTCCATCTGCTGCGGCCAGGCGGTGGTCGCCGACGACATCACCAGCACGGGACAACCGACGTCGAGCCCGGCCTGCAGCCGCGCGTGCCCGTGACGGACGGCCCGGAGCCAGCCGGCAAAGACCGGGAAGGACAGCAGCGGCTTGAGCTCGGTGTCGAACTCCCACTCGCCCTCGTGGTCACGGTGCAGGCTGCGCGCGTAGTAGCCGTCGCTGCGCCGGGGCACGACGCGGTACGGCGTCCGCAGCCCGATCCGCTTGACCGCCACCGTGCCCACGGTGCGGATCAACGTGCTGCCCTGCATGTCCAGCCACGGGGCGTTCAGGACCATGGCCGCCGCCTCGGGACGGCGGGCGTCGGCCCACAGGGCGGTGGTCAGTCCCCCCGTGGAGTGGGCACTCAGCACGACGTGGTCGTGGCCGTCCCGCGTCACCACGCGGTGCCACGCCGAGTCGAGGTCGGGGAAGTAGTCGGTCAGGTCGCGGGCGAAATGGGGCGACTGGTGGGGGAGCAGCGAGCGTCCGCACTTGCGCAGGTCGACGGCGTAGAAGTCGTAGCCCCGGGCGAGCCACCACTCGGCGTACCCGGTCTGGAAGAAGTAGTCGGCGAAGCCGTGGACGTGCAGCACGGCCCGACCGCGGGGGTTCTCGGGCGCGCGGTGGACCAGCGTCGCGACGACGGGTCCTTCGTCGTCGGGCGGGAAGTGGATCGTCTCGGCCGTCCAGGGTTCGCCGAGGACGTCGGTGGTGGTCGGCACAGCGTGATCCTAGGGCCAGGCGTGGTGTGGTCCCGCGGCCAGCAGCCGACGAGCGGGGAGCCCGCAGGGGCCGCATCCCGCCCGTTGTCCCGTCCTTTGTCCCCGATCGGTAACAGCGGGGAGACCGTTGTGCCACAGAGCTCCCACGCCGTCCCCAAAGCGGGCACGTGCGCTCCGGCGGCCGCCTAGTTTCATGACCACGGCATCACCGATGCCTGTGGCCGTGGGAGGCCACGTGGGAATGGCTCGTCGTGGCTGGGGCTGCGACGGGTGTGGGGAAGGACCTCCATGCACGTCTCTTCTGCGCGCTTGCGCAACCTGTTCCTGGCACTGCTGGTCGCGGTGACCGGCATGGTGGTGCTCGCCGGCCCGGCCGTGGCACACCAGGGCAACATCACCGTCACCCAGAAGGCATGCGTCGACGGTGACACCGTCCGTGTGACCTACCAGGTCTCCTGGTCCGCCGTCCCGCTCAACGCACGCGGCACGCACGTGTTCAGCCGCACCGGCACCGGCACCTTCAACGGTGCCTGGGACGACACGGCGTCGAAGGCAGCCGCGTGGGCCGACGTCGACCGCGGCGCGCTCAACAGCGAGTCGGGCTCCCGGTCCTGGACCGTCGAGCTGGACAAGTCGCAGTTCAGCGGCACCACGTCGGGCAACGGGCCCTGGGAGTACGCCTACTTCCCCTGGACCAACGGCAACACCGGCTCCCGCTTCCACGACACCCGCGTCGAGGGCTTCGACTGGAACCTCTGCGTGCAGGTCCCCGAGGGTCTCGAGATCTGCCACGCCACCGGTGCGACGCCCCAGACGACCACGATCGAGCAGGTCCGCAAGTACGAGAGCATCCGCCCCTCCGGCACCAGCCAGCTCAGCGGCCACGTCGGCGCCAGTCACCAGAACGGCCTCGACATCATCCCGCCGATCCTCGGCTACCTGCCGAACGGGCAGAACTGGACGGCGTACGGCCAGGAGGTCTGGAACGGCATCGACGGCGAGCACTGCGAGGTGCCCCGCAGCGACGCGACCGCGTCGGTGACGGTGACCGACCCGACCTGCCAGTCGGTCTCGGGCGTCACCTTCAACCCCGTCAACGCCACGGCCACCCCGGGGAACCCGAACCTCGAGCCGGGCACGCACAGCGTGACGTTCACCGCCGACTCCGGTCACCGCTTCGCGGACGGCCAGCGCACCAGGACGGTGCAGTACACCGTGGTCGAGCGGCTCAGCGCCGATCTCGACCGGTGCGCGGCGAAGGACGCGACCGCGAGGGTCGAGCTGGTCTCGGACGAGTCCTGCACGAAACCGTCGGTGGTGTCGTTCGCCACGACCCGCGCCTCGGCGAGCCCCGCTGCAGCAGCGACGGCCCCGGGCACCTACTCGGTCACGTTCACCGCTGACTCCGGTCACCGGTTCGCCGACGGGGACCGCACGAGGACGGTTACCTACACGATCGATCCGACGCTCTCGGCCGACGAGGACCTGTGTGCGGCGAAGGACGCGGCCGCCAGCGTGGAGCTGGGGTCGGAGGAGTCCTGCACCACGCCTTCCGTCGTCACGTTCACGACGAGCAACGCCACGGCCGACCCGGCGGTGCCTGCGACGGCCCCCGGCGACCACTCGGTCACGTTCACCGCTGACTCCGGTCACCGGTTCGCCGATGGGGACCGCACGAGGACGGTTACCTACACGATCGATCCGACGCTCTCGGCCGACGAGGACCTGTGTGCGGCGAAGGACGCGGCCGCCAGCGTGGAGCTGGGGTCGGAGGAGTCCTGCACCACGCCCTCCGTCGTCACGTTCACGACGAGCAACGCCACGGCCGACCCGGCGGTGCCTGCCACGGCCCCCGGCGACCACTCGGTCACGTTCACCGTCGACTCCGGTCACCGGTTCGCCGACGGCGCGCGGACGCTGACGGTGGACTACACGGTCGTGGGCCCGATCGACGCCGATGACGACCAGTGCGCGACAACTGACGCCTCGGCTGCGGTGGAGATCGTCACCGACGCGACCTGCACGAGCCCGTCGGTCGTCACGTTCACGGCGGCCCACGCCACCGCGAGCCCGGCGACGCCGGCGAGCGAGGTGGGCGACCACTCGGTGACGTTCACGGCCGACGCGGGTCACCGGTTCGCCAACGGCAGCCGCACCCTGTCCATGCCCTACACGGTCCTCGGTCCGATCGACGGGGACGACGACCTGTGCGCCCAGAGCGATGCAGTGGCGGCACTCTTCGCCACCGACGCGACCTGCCTCGCCGGCGAGACCCTGGTGCTCGGTGACCCGGTGTTCGCGACCTGGGGCGAGCCGACCCTGAAGGAGGGGCCGGGTGACTACTCGGTGGTGGCCACGGCCGAGCCGGGTCACCGGTTCGCGAACGGTGAGCGCACGCAGAGCTTCGCCGGCTCGCTCGAGGGTCCGCGGGACCCGCTGGGCGAGGACTGCCTGGAGGTCGCGGGCGAGGAGGAGACCCAGCCCGTCGATCACGAGATGACGACCACCGGGTCGGCCACGGCGCCGACCACCGGGCCGACCACCGGGCCGACCACCGGGCCGACCGAGGTCCCGACCGAGGTCCCGACCGCGGTCGACGCGGGCGAGGCCGGGCGGTCCCCGTTCGACTCCGACCGCCACCCGCTGTGGCTGCTGGTCCTCGGCGGCGGCCTCGGCCTCATCGGCTTCGCCGGCTCGCGCCGGCGGAAGGCGGCGATCCGGTAGCCCACGACCGGACGCCGTGCCCGAGGGCCCGGAGCGCAAGGACAGCGCGGTGGATCGGTGGCACCCACTGGCACCGATCCACCGCGCTGTTCCCGGTGGGTGACCTCGTGAGAGGTCACCCGACGACGTGCTGGGGCAGGCTGGCAGCCCACCACCGGCCTGCCCCGGAAGGACTCCCGCTGTGCACGGCGGGGCACTTCCTGCACGTCGCGGTCTAGGAGGCGTCCCCGAAGTTGAGGACGCCGACGGTGCGGCCCTGGCCGTCGACCTTCACGGCGATGCCGGCCCAGCGGGCGCGCGGCTTCATGATCACCGCGCGGTGGCTGGGGGAGTTCATCCAGGCCTGCACGGCGACGTCGGGGGTCAGGCCGCTTCCTCGGACCAGCGTCTCGCCGGTCCACATCAGGTCGCACTGCTTGATGACCGTCATCTGGTCACGGTGCACGAAGTCGCCGGTGCGCTTGATCCGCCGCGCCCACTGCTCCGACTTGCCGTCGACGCAGGACTGGAAGAGGCGGACCTTCTGCAGACCCGCGTCCACCCGCGCCTTGTTGATCTTCAGCAGGATCCGGTTCTCGAACTCGTTGAGGTTCCGCTGGGGGTCGACCCCGGGGTCCGTGGAGGGCGCCCAGGTCTTCGCCTGGACGGGCGAGCTGAGGACGGCACTGACGCCGACCACCACGAGGAGGGCGAGAGCGGCTGCGGAGAGCAGTCGAGCGAGGTGTCGCATGGGGGGTCTCCGTGTGGTCTGGCCGCCGGGGTTCGGCCGTGGGCTTCGGCCGCTGGGTGGGCGACCGTGCGGAGGTCGAGGGGGTCGACCGCCTGGGGGGGACGACCTCCGGCGGGGGGTACCGGTGGCCGTCCTGTTGCCTTCGTTACTTCCGGAGGCGATGTGCACAGTTTGGTAACAGTGACCGCTCGACGGCAATAGTCCGAACGGGCCATTTGTGGGCTAGGGCATCCCGACCACCCGCGCGGATTTCGGCCGTGCCGGATACTGAGCAGCATGAGTGGCGAGCCCCGGACCCGCGCGGCCTCCGGGTGGCTGACCCGGGTGCTGTTGGTCGTCGGGGTCCTCCTCGTGGTCGGCGGGCTGGCGGCGTGGTGGGCGCAGCCCGCCGAGGAGTCGCCCGTGCGGGCCGGCGATCCCGCGGCACCCTCGGACCCGGCGACCTCGCCGGTCGACCAGGAGGTCGTGGAGCCGACCAGGCTGCCCCGGGCCCAGCAGGTTGCGACCGTGCCGGGCGCTCCGGATCGGCTCGTCGTCCCGGCACTGTCCATCGACGCACCCGTCGTCCCGATCGGGGCTCCCGGCGGCGTCCTGACGCCACCGGCCGACCCACAGACTCTCGGCTGGTGGGCCGACGGCGCCCGACCGGGAGCAGGCCATGGGTCCGCCCTCGTCACCGGGCACACCGTCCACACGGGCGGCGGCGCCATGGACGACCTCGAGAAGCTCGAGCTCGGCGACCGGGTCTGGATGCAGACCGACCGGGGCCGGATCGGCTACGACGTACGCCGGGTCGCGGTGCTCGGCAAGGGAGAGCTGGCCGAGCGCGCCCAGCAGCTCTTCGACCAGGAGGTCCCCGGCCGCCTGGTGCTCATCACGTGCGAGGACTGGAACGGTGCCGAGTACCTCAGCAACGTCGTGGTCACCGCCACTCCCGCCGCCTGACGAGCTCGCAGACCTCGCGGCCGCGCAGGCGTGAAAAAGTAGTTGACGTTGTGACGACCTGGCCGTAACTCCCTCGGAGCGAGTTCGTTGAGGAGAAGACATTCGCACCGCGTCCGCCACATATCGGACGCGGATCCGGGCCGGGGGGCCCGGGACAGCCGGGGGACTCTCCAGTGACCACCACCATCCGTGCGCGCACGCGCATCCTCGCGGCGTCGACCGCACTCGCGGTCTCCGCCCTCGGCGTGACCACGGCCGCGAGCGCCGCCCCCGGCAAGGCGCCGGGCCAGGAGCAGCGCAGCAGCCACGCCCAGTCTCGCGCGCAGTCGCACGGCGAGCACCAGAGCAAGCCCGGGGGCAGCTCCCACCAGAAGTCCGCGAGCACGGCGCAGGGTTCGCACGCCCCGACGCCGGGGCGTGGCGGGGGGCGGGCCGAGGCGCCCGGGCAGCAGCGGCAGCAGCCCACCGCGAGCGGCAAGCCCCGCAGCGGCCAGGACGGCACGGGACGGGGCGGGAAGGACCCGGCCGGCAACAACGGCACCGTCAAGATCACGCCCCACGGCGAGGTCGACGGCATCCCGCAGAACACGCCCCACGTCGGCTGCGTGTTCGACGTGGAGTGGTACGGCTTCGACGACGGTGACGACATCGTCTCCGAGGTCACCTTCGAGGCCTGGGCACCCACGCGCGCGCCGATGACCGTCGATGGTCCCGCCCAGGTCTTCGTCGGCGGCGACCCGGCCTCCGGAGCCGGCACCGACAGCGGTTTCGACGGTGAGGCGACGTACCGGCTCTCCTTCGACGGCGAGCCGCACCCGCGACAGGGCCACCACGTCAAGCTCACCATCCACACGCCCGGCTCGCAGGGTGCCGACACCAAGCACAAGGTGTTCTGGGTCGAGGACTGCGAGACGGAGGGTCCCGAGACGCCGGACAGCCCCGAGACGCCGGACAGCCCGGACACTCCCGGCACCCCGGAGGTCGAGGGGGAGCAGGGCGTCGACACCCCGGAGGTCGAGGGCGAGCAGGGCGTCGACACCCCGGAGGTCGAGGGCGATCAGGGCGTCGACACCCCCGACGCGGGGAACGACATCGAGGTCGCCGGCGAGCAGGGCGTCGCCTCCCAGGGCGGCGACACGCCGGCCGGCGCACCGGCGGCGATTCCCTCCGCGGTCGACGCCGGGATCGACGCCGGCGTCACTGCGGCTCGCTGGGTCGCCACCCCGGGCGGGCTGTTCGCAGCCCTGCTCGGCCTGCTGACCCTCGCCGCCGGTCTCCTGCTCCGACGCCGGGGAGCCTGACCCACGCGACACGGCGGCCGCCCCCGCAAGAGCGCGGCCGCCGTGTGCGTGCCGGGCGTCAGTGCTGGTAGGTGCCGTGGATGATCGCGCGGCCGAGCGTCTTGAACGCGAGGTTGAAGCTCATCACGGCGTTCGACGCGTCGGCGTCGATGCCGAGGGTCTCCTCGCCCACGGCGTGCACCACGAAGAAGTAGCGGTGCGGCTGGTCGTTCGGCGGGGGAGCGGCGCCCATGAACCCGGCCTGTCCGCCGTCGTTGCGCAGCATGAACGCCGCGCCGGGGAGATCCGCCCCGACCTCGCCCGCTCCCGTCTGCAGCGACGAGACGTCTGCCGGGAGGTCGACCAGCGCCCAGTGCCAGAAGCCGCTCGGCGTCGGGGCATCGGGATCGAAGCAGGTGACCACGAAGGACTTCGTCCCCTCCGGGGCGCCGGACCACGACAGCTGCGGCGAGGTGTTGCCGGCCTCCGCCACCTGGTCGTCCTTGAGGGCGGCTCCGTCGGTCACGTCGTCGCTGGTGACCGTGAAGCCGGGTCGTGGCGGCAACAGGTCGTAGGGGTTGGGGCTGACTGGTCGTTCGATCGTCGTGTCCACACTCATGACCCCGACACTACCCAGCGGTGCGCTGCGGAAGAATGGGCTCGGTGACCCCTCCCGAGGACCTGCCGCCGTACCCCGTCGGCCTGCGGCTCTCCGGCCGCCGGGTGCTGGTCGTCGGTGGCGGGCAGGTCGCCCAGCGCCGGGTACCTGCCCTGCTGGCCGCCGGGGCCGAGGTGGTCCTGGTCTCCCCGGAGGTGACGCCGGCGCTGGAGGGGATGGCGGGTGAGCTCACCCTCGTGCTCCGTGAGTACGCCGAGGGCGACCTCGACGGGGTCTGGTACGCCGTGGCGGCCACCGACGACCCGGAGGTCAACGCGCGGGTGCTCGCCTCGGCGGACGCGCAGCGGATCTTCTGCGTGCGGGCCGACGACGCCAGCGAGGCGTCCGCCTGGACGGCCGCGTCCGGTCGGCACGGCCGGGTGACCGTCGCCGTGCTCGGCAACCGCGAGCCCCGCCAGTCGGCGGCGTTGCGCGACGACATCCTCGCGGCTCTCGCGGACGGCCGGCTCACCACCACCGGTGCCCTCGACCGCGCTCCGGGCGTCGTGCTGGTGGGGGGTGGCCCGGGCGATCCCGGCCTGGTCACGGTGGCGGCCCGGCAGGCGCTCGCCTCGGCCGACGTCGTGGTCGCCGACCGACTGGCCCCGCGCGAGCTGCTCGACGAGCTCGGTCCGGACGTCGAGCTGGTCGACGTCGCCAAGCTCCCGCGGGGGCGCTCCGCGCTGCAGGAGGAGATCAACCGGATCCTGGTCGACCGTGCCGCGTCGGGCAAGCGCGTGGTCCGCTTCAAGGGCGGCGACTCCTTCGTGTTCGGCCGTGGCTACGAGGAGGTGCTGGCGTGCCGCGAGGCCGGGATCCCGGTGACGGTGGTGCCGGGGATCCCCAGCCCCGTGGCCGTCCCCGGCGTCGCCGGGATCCCGGTCACCCACCGCGGGGTCGCCCACTCGTTCACGGTCATCAGCGGCCACCTCCCGCCCGGGCACCCCGAGTCGCTCGTCGACTGGGCCGCGGCAGCCGGGGTCGGGGGCACGCTGGTGCTGATGATGGCGGTCGAGAACGCGCCGGCCATCGCGGCCGTGCTGCTCGAGCACGGTCGTGCGGCCCGCACTCCGGTGGCCGTCGTCTCCGACGGCACCATGGCCGCCGAGCGCACCGTGCTCTCCACCCTCGGTGACCTCGAGCGGCGGATGACCGAGGAGACAGTCCGGCCACCGGCGATCATCGTGGTCGGCGAGGTCGTCGCCGTGGCCCACCCCGACGCGTTCGCGGAGGCCTGATGGCCACCGTCGTCGAGGTGACCGACCCGGCCGATCCGCGGCTCGCCGACTACCGCGACCTGCGCGACGTGGAGCTGCGCAAGCACCTCGAGGCCGAGCACGGGCTGTTCCTCGCCGAGGGCGAGAAGGTCGTACGCCGGGCGGTGGAGGGTGGCTTCGAGCCGCGGTCGTTCCTGATGGCGCCGCGGTGGCTGGACGGCCTCGCCGACGTGCTCGGCACCACCGACGCCCCCTGCTACGTCATGTCCGAGGCGCTGGCCGAGGAGGTCACCGGCTTCCACGTGCACCGCGGTGCGCTGGCCTCGCTGCACCGCCGGTCGCTGCCGACCGTCGACGAGGTGCTCGACGGAGCCCGCTCGGTCCTCGTCCTCGAGGAGGTGGTCGACCACACCAACGTCGGGGCGATCTTCCGCAGCGGGGCGGCGCTGGGCTTCGACGCGGTGCTGCTGGCCCCGCGCTGCGCGGACCCGCTCTACCGGCGGGCGATCAAGGTGGCGATGGGCGCCGTCTTCTCGATGCCCTGGACCCGCCTCCCCGAGTGGTACGACGCGCTGCCCGCGCTGTCCGCGCGCGGGTTCACCACCGTGGCCATGACCCTCGCCGAGGACGCGGTGCCGATCGGGCAGGCGGTCGACGGGGTCGAACGGGTCGCCCTGGTCCTCGGCTCCGAGGGCCACGGGCTGTCGCGGCACTGGGAGACCTCGGCCGACCGCCGGGCCGTGATCCCGATGGCCGCGGGCATCGACTCGCTCAACGTGGCGGCCGCCTCCGCGGTCGCGTGCTACGTCGCGGCCGCCCGGCGTACCCCGGGGTGGCCTAGTCGTGATGCCCAGGCACGTCGGTCGAGATCGTGTGACGACACGACCTGAAGGTGTGGATGGGTGCAACGCCTCCGGTGTGGAGTGGAGCTGTCTGGAAACCGCCCACATCCAGGAGGCCTTCATGTCCCACGCCACCCACTCCAACGCAGCCCTGACCCTCGTGCACGACTCAGGCGCTGCACGGTCGGCGCGCCGCAGGCGGCCGGGGTGACGATCCGCGACGCGAGGAAGCGCCGCTGACACCCAGCACCACAGCAGTGACAGCAGTACCCAGGCCGGCCGGCTGCCCCTCGGGGTGGCCGGCCGGTCGGTCGTCGGGGAACCCCACGCCCTCGCGTACCGTCCCAGGGGCGGCCATGATTCGAGGAGGAAGCGATCCGATGACGAAGCGCACCCACGCACTCACGACCCCCACCCTGTCCGTCCGGCTCGTCACCCTCGTGCTCGCCGGGCTGCTGCTCGGCGGCTGCGGAGGCGACGACGGGACCGCCACCGACCAGCCCGCGGAGGACCCCGTGTCGAGCTCCACCCCCAGCACCCCCGTCCCCGGTGCCGACTCCCCGGCCGCACGGGCAGCCGTGGCGGCGCTCGCGGCCCAGCTCGACCTCGGCGAGGACGAGGTCGTGGTGACGAAGGTCGAGGAGGTGACGTGGAAGGACGGCAGCCTCGGCTGCGCCGAGCAGGGCTCGATGTACACCCAGGCCCTCGTCGACGGCCAGCGCATCCTGCTCGAGGCCGGCGGAGGGACCTACGAGTTCCACGCCGGGGGCGCGCGCGACCCGTTCCTGTGCGAGGAGCCGACCGAGTAGATGACGAGGGTCGGGCCACGGCACGGCCTTCCCCGACGCATGAGCAGTCGTGCCGCGGGTACGACCCGGCCATGACCACGACACCGCAGGAGCCCGGCGAGAACCCCGAGATCGTCCCCAGCGGGGACCCCGAGCCGATCCCGACCGACCCGCAGCCCGGCATCGATCCCCACGAGGACCCGCAGACCCAGCCCGCTCCCTGACCTCTGAGCTGAGCTGAGTCCGGCTCAGGCGGGCCAGCCCTCGGGGAAGTCCTCGGCGGCCTTGTCGTGCGCCTTCTGCAGCTTCTTGCGCAGCTTGGTCGGCACCCGGTCACCGAAGACGGTGCCCCGCGTGTGGTCGGTCTCGTGCTGGAGGCACCGCGCCAGCAGCCCGTCGCCCTCGAACGTCACCGGCTCGCCGTCCAGCCCGGTGCCGGTGACCGAGGCGACGTCCGGGCGCGCGCACTCGACGAAGGCGCCGGGGAACGACAGGCAGCCCTCGTCACCGACGTCGAGCTGGCGATCGGCACCTTCCGGCACGGTGAGCACGGGGTTGCAGACCACGCCGACGGTGCGCTCGTCACTGTCGTCGGGGCAGTCGAAGACGAAGACGGCGACGTCCTCGCCGATCTGGCAGGCCGCGAGGCCGACCCCGTCCGCGGCGTACATCGTCGCGACCATGTCGGCCACCAGCGTGCGCAGCGCGTCGTCGTAGGCCGTCACCGGCTGCTGGGCACGGTGCATCACCGGGGTGCCCCACCGGGTGATCGGGCGGACGGTGCCGCCGGTGGGCAACGGGCCGTGCGGCGCGCGGACGGTCTCATCGGGCTGCTCTGCCATGGGCGGAAGCCTAGGGAGGTCCTCGCGACGACGTGTGAGCGGGGACACGGCAGGCCGAAGCGCCCAGCCGTGGCGCGCTGTGTAACTCGGAGTTACATTATCTGCATGTCCCTCACCAGCTACCTCAGACCAGGCGGGAAGCACGGCCTCGCCAGCGGGGAGGCGCGTGACCCGATCGGGTACGCCGTCGCCGCGCTGAGCCGGATGGCCCAGAGCGACCTGCTCGACCGGGTCGGGCTGCGCAAGCAGGCCGAGCGGGGCGTCTTCACCGTCACCCGCAGCGGCTTCCGGGCCGCCACCTCCGCCGGTCGCACGTTCCAGCGGGTCGGCTCGGCCGATCAGGGCGGGGTCCGGGTGCCCAGCGCCACCCCGAGCGGCGTCTTCGACCTGACGCCCACCGAGGACGAGCAGATGCTGGTCGACGTGGTGACCGAGTTCGCCGACGAGGTCGTCCGTCCAGCCGCCGCTGCCGCCGACGACGCGTGCGCCGCTCCCGACGAGCTGCTGCGCTCCAGCCTGGAGATCGGGCTCCCGATCCTCGGCGTCCCCGAGTCGCTCGGCGGCATCTCCGAGGAGCGCTCGGCCATGGCCGGCACCCTGGTCGCCGAGGCGCTTGCCAGGGGCGACATGGGACTGGCGGTCGCCACCCTCGCTCCCGGCGCCGTGGCGACCGCGCTCTCGCTGTGGGGGAACGACCAGCAGCAGCAGACCTACCTGCCGGCCTTCACCGGCGACGACGTCCCTGCCGCCGCGCTCGCACTCGCCGAGCCGCGGGTGCTCTTCGACGCCCTCGAGCCCGCCACCACCGCCCTGCGCGACGGCGACGAGATAGTGCTCGACGGGGTGAAGTCCCTGGTGGCCCGCGGGGCCGACGCCGAGCTGTTCGTGGTCGGCGCGATGTTCGAGGGGAGCCCGGCGCTGTTCCTGGTCGAGGCCGGGACGGACGGGCTCACCGTCGAGGGTGACCCCGCGATGGGGATCCGGGCGGCATCGCTGACGACGCTCCGGCTCTGCGGCGTCCGGGTCCCGGCCACGGCGCTGCTCGGTGAGGCGGACGGGTCGACGTACACCGAGTGCGTGCGGCTCTCACGGCTTGCCTGGTGCGCGCTGGCGGTCGGCACCGCGCAGGCGGTCCTCGACTACGTGATTCCCTACGTCAAGGAGCGGGAGGCATTCGGCGAGCCGATCGCCCACCGCCAGTCGGTGGCCTTCATGGTCGCCGACATCGGCATCGAGCTGCAGGCGATGCGCCTGGTGACCTACCGCGCGGCCTCGCGCGCCGCCGCAGGCAAGGACTTCTCCCGCGAGGTCGCCCTCGCCCGGTCATTGTGCGCCGACAAGGGGATGCAGATCGGCCTCGACGGCGTCCAGCTGCTCGGCGGCCACGGCTACGTCAAGGAGCACCCGGTGGAGCGCTGGTACCGCGACCTGCGCGCCGTCGCGGTGATGGAAGGAACGGTGCTGGTCTGATGCCGATTCACCTGGACGACCCGAAGCGGCTCCGCACGCTGCGCGACCAGGCCCACCAGGTCGCGATGAACTGCTGCGTCCGGTGTCCCGCAAGTACGACCGCGCCGAGCACGAGTACCCCAAGGAGCTCGACATGCTCGCGGCGATGATCGACGGGCTCTCCGAGTCCGGCGCGAGCGAGGGTGCCGGTGCCTCCGGCGTACGCCGTGACGAGCTGCCGCAGGACAAGGCCGGCGTGAAGAACGGCGCCAACCTCGCCTCCGTGATGTCGATCGCCGAGATGTGCTGGGGTGACGTGGGGCTGCTGCTCTCGATGCCGCGCCAGGGCCTCGGCAACTCCGCGATCGCCTCGGTCGCCGACGAGGAGCAGCAGGCCCGTTTCGGCGACACCTGGGCCGCGATGGCGATCACCGAGCCGAGCACCGGCTCGGACTCCGCGAACATCCGGACCACCGCGGTCCTCGACGGTGACGAGTACGTCATCAACGGCGAGAAGATCTACGTCACCTCGGGAGAACGCGCCGGCAGCGTCGTCGTCTGGGCGACGCTCGACAAGAACCTCGGTCGGGCCGCGATCAAGTCGTTCGTGGTCCAGAAGGGCACCCCGGGGATGCGGGTGGAGCGGCTCGAGCACAAGCTCGGGATCCGTGCCTCCGACACGGCGGCGATCACCTTCACCGACTGCCGGGTCCCGAAGGAGAACCTGCTCGGCTCGCCCGACGTGGACGCCAAGCAGGGCTTCGCCGGGGCGATGGCGACCTTCGACAACACCCGTCCCCTCGTGGCGGCCATGGCCGTCGGCGTCGCCCGGGCCTCGCTCGACCTCACCACCGACCTGCTCGCGCAGGCCGGTGTGGTGGTCGACCACGACCGCCCGGCGCAGGTCCAGCACGCGGCCGCCGCGCGGCTGCTGCGGCTGGAGGCGGACTGGGAGGGTGCCCGGCTGCTGACGATGCAGGCCGCCTGGATGGCCGACAACCGCCAGCCCAACTCGCTGGAGGCCTCGATGGCCAAGGCGAAGGCCGGTCGGGTCGGCTCGGAGGTCACCCTCGGCTGCGTCGAGCTGGCCTCGACCCTCGGCTACTCCGAGACCGAGCTGCTCGAGAAGTGGTCGCGGGACTCCAAGATCCTCGACATCTTCGAGGGCACCCAGCAGATCCAGCAGCTGATCGTCGCCCGACGGCTGCTCGGCCTCTCCAGCGCCGAGCTGAAGTAACCGCTCGTCAGGCCTTCCGGGCGATCCGCTCGGCCACGTCGGCCGGCGTGGAGTCGACCAGGCGCGGCTCGGCCTGCTCGTCGATGCTCGTGACGGGGGCGGTCCGCGGCGCCGGGGCCGCGGGCTGGACCGGGGCCGGGTCGAGGCCGAGGTCCTCGACGACGTTGACGGCATCGGGCTCGGTGCCGAGAGTGACGGCGGACGGGGTCGGCCCCGGCGTCGGGACGTCCACCGTCTGCCAGGCCGAGGCGGGTGCCGGGGGACCGGCCACCCGGTCGCGGGCGACCGAGACGGTCCCTCGGACGAGGCCGAGGGCGCGCGCGGCGATCCTGACGGGCAGCGCGATCACGGCTCCCGCGGCGTGGGTGGTGAGCTGCGGCAGCGAGGAGGGGGACAGGGTCACGACCGGTTCTCCTGGGCAGTCGGGGACAGGACGACGGGCACGGGTGCCCGGTTGCTTCCACCGTACGTCCGTGCCCGCAGCCGCAGTCGGGTCGGTCAGGAGACGGCCTTGAACGGGTCGTGGTCGGCGAGGATCTTGTCGACCCTGGCCTGGTCGAGCCGGGCGTAGACGGCCTGGTTCTCCTGGGCGTCCCGCACGCACTTGGCGAGGGTGAAGGTCGAGGTGGTCAGGTACATGACCCCCAGGCCCAGGAAGGCCCGGATCCAGGAGTCGACCGGCAGGTAGAGGACCGCGAAGACCATGGTGATCAGCGCGACGGCGAAGGAGATGCCGGCCTGCAGGAAGAAGGCGTTGGTGTTCTTGGTCGGGTTCGGAGTGCTCATGTGGAGAACCATCCCGCCGACCCCGCTGCACCGGACCCGCGCGGCTACCCGGTCTGCGCTGAGTAGCCGTACCCGACCACCCCCGGGCGTCGTGCAGACTGACCCGGTGGCCACCGACACGCGCACCGACCAGCGCACCGCCCAGATCCGCAGCGTCCTCGACGACGCCTTCGCACCCTTGATGAAGGCCGACCCGCAGGCGTTCCGTGGCAAGTTCCGCAAGATGGCCGGCGACGCGCACGCGTTCTACCGCGGCTCCGCCTGCCTGTTCTACGCCGACGTGACGGCCGAGGAGGATCCCTACGCCACCGAGCAGTCGGGGCGGATCTGGATCCACGGCGACCTGCACGTCGAGAACTTCGGCACCTACCTCAACTCCGACGGCCGGCTGGTCTTCGACATCAACGACTTCGACGAGGCCTACCTCGGCCACTTCACCTGGGACCTCCAGCGCTTCGCCGCCTCGCTCGCCCTGATCGGGTGGCAGAAGGCGCTGCCGGAGGAGGACGTGCGCCGCCTGATCGGCCGCTACGTGCGGTCCTACCTCGCGCAGGTCGACGAGTACCGCCGCAGCGAGGACGACAACGACTTCGCGCTGCACCTGGAGAACACCTCCGGCCCGATCCGCGAGGCGCTGGTCAGCGCTCGCTGCAACCGGCGCGCCGACCTGCTCGACGGCACCACCGTCCTGGACGAGGGCGTGCGCAGCTTCCGCCACGACAGCTCGGTGCGGCAGCTGGCGAAGACCGAGCGGACGAAGGTCGTGAAGGCGTTCGAGCGCTACCTCGAGACCATCCCGCACGACAAGCGGTTCGATCGCGCGCTGTTCTACGAGCTGCGCGACGTGGTCGGGAAGTCCGGCTTCGGCATCGGCAGCGCCGGGCTGCCGGCGTACAACCTGCTGGTGGAGGGCTACAGCCAGGCGCTGGACAACGACGTGGTGCTGTCGATGAAGCAGGCGAACATCCCGGCCGTGAGCCGCTTCGTCGACACCTCGGCGATCGACGAGTACTTCGAGAACGAGGGGCAGCGCACGGCGGTCAGCCAGCGCGCGCTGCAGGTGCACACCGACCCGCTGCTCGGCCATACGACCCTCGACGGCGTCGGCTTCGTGGTCAGCGAGGTCTCGCCCTACGAGGTCGACCTTGACTGGGGGGACCTCACCGAGCCCGACGAGATCGCCGAGGTGGTCGACCTGCTCGGGCGCGCCACCGCGAAGATCCACTGCGCCTCCGACGAGGACAGCGAGCAGGACCTCGTCGACTTCCAGGTCGAGGAGGCGATCGCCGCCTCGCTGGACCGCCGGCGCAAGGAGTTCACGACCTGGCTCACCGACTGGGGCATCGCCTACGCCGACCAGGTGCGCGAGGACCACGCGTTCTTCGTGCAGGCGTTCCGCGACGGCTCGATCGGGGTCTCCGCGACCTGACGCCGATCGGGGAGTGACCTCCGTCTCCCGGCGCCGTTGGTACTGGCACGTACCCCCGGTGACCTCAGGAGGAAGACCATGCGTCGTGCCCCACGACTCGCTGCAGCGGCCACCCTGGCCGTCGTCGCACTCACGCCCGGACTCCACACCACCAGCGCGGACGCCGCGCTGCCGCTGGTCAAGGCGAACGTGTCGGACCACCTCGCGCAGCAGCTCACCACGCTGTCGCTGGGGGAGCGGACGACCGTCATGGTGCACGGCACCGACCTCGCCGCCGCCGACCGCGCCGTCGCCGTGACGGGGATGGCCCGCACCATGAGCTTCGACAAGATCGGGGTGGTGGTGGCGCGGGCGACCAAGGCGCAGATCGCCGCCGCCCGGCTCCAGCCCGGCGTGACGTACGTCGAGGGCAACCAGCCGATCGAGTTCTCCCAGGTCACCTCCCACGCGGCGACCCGTGGCGCCGAGGCGATGCAGACCCTCACGGGTGCCGACGGCACCGCGCTGACCGGCACCGGCACCAGCGTCGGCGTCATCGACTCCGGCGTCGACCCGACCCACCCCTTCCTCACCGAGGAGGACGGCACCTCGGCGGTCGTCAGCAACAACAAGACGGTGTGCGACCCCTTCGAGGCGTTCTGCGAGGTCATGAACCTCCCGAACAACGTCGACACCGACACCCTGTCGGTCGGCGGCCACGGCACCCACGTCGCCGGCATCGTCGCCGGTCGGCCCACCGAGCTCTCCGACGGCTCCACGCTGCACGGCGCGGCGCCGGGCGCCAAGCTGGTCTCCCTGTCCACCGGGGCCGGCCTGGTCATCATCGGCGCCGACACCGCTCTCAACTGGGTGCTGGAGAACCACGAGGCACCGTGCGGCGAGGGCGTCTCCGCCACCGTCTGCCCGCCGATCAAGGTCACCAACAACTCCTACGGCCCCAGCGGCGGCGGTGAGTTCGACCCCGAGTCGGCGACCGTGAAGCTGCAGCGCGCGCTGGCCGCCGAGGGCGTCGTCACCGTGTGGGCCGCCGGTAACGACGGCGGCGACGGCTCCGAGAGCCTCACCAACCCGCCGGGACAGGACCCCACCGGCGGCATCCTGAGCGTCGCGTCCTACAACGACCTCGAGACCGGCACCCGCGACGGCGAGGTGAGCGAGTTCTCCTCGCGCGGCCTCGAGAGCGACCGCTCGACCTGGCCGGACGTCTCGGCCCCGGGCGACACGATCACCAGCTCGTGCCGGATCTACCTCCCGATCTGCACCACCGGGCTCGATTTCGTCGAGGGCGGCGACTACAACACCATCAGCGGTACCTCGATGGCCGCGCCGCACGTGGCCGGCATCGTGGCGCAGCTGTTCCAGAAGGCGCCGGGCGCCACCCCCGCCCAGGTCGAGGACGCGATCACCACGACCGCCCACCCGTACGCCGTCGGCGCGCCGTACGCCGGCGGGTCGTCGTACGACAAGGGCGCCGGGCTGGTCGACGTCGTGGCGGCCGCGAGCTCGCTTCCCTGAGCGGGCTCGCAGCCAGCGGTCGTCAGCGCGAGCTGCGGGCGGTGCGGCCCCGGACGACGCCCACGAACGCCTGGGTCGCCTCGTCGTCGCGGTCCACCAGCCAGGCGAGGGCTACGGAGGTCGGTGGCAGGTCCGTGACCGGGCGCGAGGCGACGTCCTTGCGCTGGAAGAGGCGGGCCACCGACATCGGGACCAGCGCCACGCCGCCGCCCGAGCCCACGACCTCGATCGCCTCGCGCTCCGACATCGCCGGCCAGGCGAGCTGGTCGACGTCGGGCGTCCAGCCGGACGCGTGGGGGCGCACGAGCTGCTCGTCGGCCAGGTCGGCCAGCTCGACCTCGGTGGCGGCCGTGACGAAGTGGTCGCGGGGGACCACGACGACCGCCACCTCGTCGTACAGCGGGATCAGGTGGAGCCCGTCGCGCTCGACGGGGAGTCGGACCAGGCACATGTCCAGCGAGCCGTCGCGGAGCATCTGCTCCTGGTCCTCCTCGGCCACCGGCACCAGCTCGAGGGGCTCTCGGCGACGGTCGCGCCACGCGGCCGCCCACTTGTCGGGGGTGGCGCCGGTGACGAAGCCGACGCGGAGGGGGGCGACCATGCCCCGACCGTACCGCCGACCCCGCCTGCGGGCCCGGGCCGGGACACTGGTGCGGTGACGTGGTCGTGGTGGACACTCGGCGGAGTCCTGGCGGGGCTGCTGCTGGTGTGGGTCGTGCTGGTGCTGCTGCTGTGGCGCGCCAGCCCGGGGGAGTCCCGGCTGCGCGAGGCGCTGCGGCTGCTGCCCGACCTGCTGCGGCTCGTGCGCCGGCTCGCGGGCGACCGCACGCTGCCGCGCGGGGTCCGCTGGCGGCTGTGGCTGCTGCTCGGCTACCTCGCGCTGCCGGTGGACCTGGTGCCGGACTTCCTGCCCGTCATCGGGTACGCCGATGACGCGGTCGCGGTCGTGTGGGCGCTCCGCTCGGTCACGCGGGCGGCCGGGCCCGAGGCGCTCGAGCGGCACTGGCCGGGGTCACCGGAGGGGCTGGCCACCGTCCGTCGCTTCGTCGGTTCCTGAGCGGGGACAACTTCCGCGGTGGTAGGCACGTCCCATGGGCGTGAGAGCCGCGATCCCCCTGGTCCTGCTGGCCGTGCTCGTGACGGCCGGCCCCGCCCTGCCCATCGGCGACCAGGTCGGCCCGGCAGCCGCGGTGCCGGCCGCAGCCGCGGCTGGTCCCGGGCCGGCGACGGCCGCGCGGAGGCCACCGAACGTTGTGGTGGTGATGGCCGACGACATGCGGGTCGACGACCTCCGCTTCGCACCGTCGCTACGACGGCTGGTGGCCCGCCAGGGGATCACGTTCGAGAACTCGTTCGCGCCGTACCCGCTGTGCTGCCCGGCCCGGGCGTCGTTCCTCACCGGGGTCCACGCCCACCGCCACCACGTCTGGTCGCACGACCCGCCCTGGGGCTACCAGCGCTTCGACGACTCGCGCACGCTGGCGACCTCGCTGCGCCGCGCGGGTTACCGGACCGGCTTCGTGGGCAAGTACCTCAACGGCTACGGGCCGCAGGACTCGCTGGTTTCGGGGAAGCCCTCGTGGCGCTACGTCCCGCGCGGCTGGACCGACTGGCGCGCCGCGTTCGAGAACCCGGACGTGCCCGGCATCCACGGCGGGACCTACTACTACTTCGACACGCCCTACAACGTGAACGGTCGGGTCGACAACCGCTACCGGGGCCGTTACCAGACGAACGTCGTGGGTGACTTCTCCCTCGACATGGCCCGCCGGTTCTCCCGGCACCGCGACCCGTTCTTCATGTACGTCAACTACGTGGCGCCCCATCACGGAGGGCCGGTCGAGCCGGACGACCCGGGCCCGATCCGGGACCGGCGGGGACACCGACGGCTGCTCATGACCCCGGCCGTCCCCGACTCGGTGAAGGGCCGCTTCGATGACGTCGTACGCCGGGGGGCGGGCCTGCCCCGCGGCGGCGGCCCGGCGGAGGCGAGCGTCCGCGACAAGCCCGGCCGGCTCGGCAAGCTCCCGGAGTTCCTGCCCCGCGAGCGGCGGGCGCTGCGGGAGGCGACCCGGCAGCGCGCCGAGGCGGTGCACGTCATGGACGGCCAGGTCCGGCGTCTCGTGACGACGCTCAAGCGGACCGGTGAGTGGCGGCGGACGGTCTTCGTCTTCACCTCCGACAACGGCTACCTGCTCGGGGAGCACCGGCTGCTGCAGGGCAAGATCTGGGGCCACGAGCCGTCGCTGCGGGTGCCGATGCTCGTCACCGGTCCGGGGATGCGCGGCGGGGGCGAGGACGGGCACCGACGACAGGACCCGATCACCACCGTCGACCTCGCGGCGACCATCCTCGACGTCGCCGGGGCGCGGGCGCCGTACGACCCGGACGGCGTCAGCCGGCTGCCGACGCTGCTCGACGGCGACGTCGGCTGGACGACCCCCGTCCTCCACGAGGCACTGCACACCGGGGGGCGCAAGAGCGGCGACTTCGACGACGTCCGGACCGCGATCGGGATCCGGACCTCGCGCTACGTGATGCTGCGCTACCGCAACGGTGCGGAGCTCTACGACCTCGCCGACGACGCGGTCCAGAACCGCAACCGCTGGCGCTCGCAGGCCTACCGCGACGTACGGCGTGACCTGCTGGAGGTCTGGGACGCGATGAAGGACTGCCGGGGCGAGGAGTGCCTGGTCGCGCTGCCGCCGTCGCTGTCGGCCGGCGTGGCGGAGAACCGGGCGCGGACCCGGTCCTACTGGCAGCAGGTACGCCGGGTCTACGGCTGGTGAGCGGCGAAGGCCTGGCCGCGCTCGCGCAGCGCCTCGCCGAGCCGGGCGATCGCGACCGGGCCGACGCCGTGCAGCGCCGCGAGGTCGGCGGCCGTCCAGGTCACGACCTGCTCCAGGGTGGTCACGCCGACGTGCCGCAGCGCAGCGGTCGCAGGAGCACCGGTGGAGCGCGGCAACGGCGTACCACCCGGGCGCGGAGCGCGCTCGCGGGGCGGCCCGCCGTGGTCGAGGACGGCCTCGCCGCGGGGTGAGAGCCGGTAGCCGATGGCCAGGGACTCGGTGAGCCCCTTCTCCTTGAGCTTGCGGACGTCGGCCTTCCACTCCAGCGTCTCCCGGCCGAGCTCCGCGGCGAGCTCGGGCGCGCGGACGCCGGGGGAGCGGTCGATGATCGCCAGCGTCGGCCGGGTCCAGGCGCCGTGCCTGGAGGAGGCGTCGAGCCGGTCAAGCCAGGCCCGTAGCTCCTCGATCTCCGGCGCTTCGGGCACGGTCTCGCGCAGCTGCTCGCGCGGGTCGCTGCCGGCGTAGGCCAGGCCGACGCGGAAGACGGGACGGTCGGTGCGGTGCGCGAGCGCCTGCTTGAGGGCGGTCACGCTCGCGGCGCCCGACCGGCGGGCGTCGTCGGCACGGAGGGCGGACAGCGCCACCTGCTCGACCGACGTCACCTCGACCAGGCCGACGGCGGTGCGCATCCGGGTGCCGACCTTCACCCTCGGCCGGTCCCACCGGCGGAAGGCGAGGTCGACGTCACCGGCCTTGATCGCCTTGAGCTCGGCGGGACGGATCATCATGCGCACAGTCTGACGTGGTGGCGGCTGATCCAGCCACCCATCTACGACGTGCCGAACCAGGCATCGGCGAGGGCCTCGTCCATCCGTCCGTCGTAGGAGGGCCCCATGCTGTTCCAGTAGTTGGCGAAGGTGAAGTTGCCGGCGGCGATGACGGCTGCGCGCATCTGCGCGGTCTTCGCGAGGCGATCGGGATCGTCCCCGGGGGAGCCGGCCTCGGCGAGCCCGACCTGCGCGATGCCCGCGGCGCGGGCGGCCTCGGTGATCCTGGCGACCTGGGTGGTGGGATTCTTGCCCTTGCCGAAGTAGGCGTCGAAGGCGAACACGTCGACGGTGCCCGCGGGCGGCGTCCAGTCGGCCACGTCGCGACCCGATCGCGGGTCCAGCGTCCAGGCCATCAAGATGTTGGTCGGGATGCATCCCTCGGCGCGCATCCACGGCGACTGGATCGTCCACTGGCGCTTGTACTCGGTGGACCACGCCTGGTAGGTCGACGAGCCGGGGCCGCCGCGGTCGTTCTCCGGCTCGTGCTTGTAGGTGGAGTAGATCGTCAGGTCATCAGGGATGCCCGCCAGGAACGCCCGGATCGCCGTCTGGTCGGTGTCGCTCCACGAGACCACGAAGCTCCGGACGCCGGCGGCGTACGCCTCCTGCACCGAGATGTCGTCCATGAAGGAGACGCCGTTGAGGCGCTGGAAGAACACCCGGGCGATCTCGGCCCGCCCCGCGTAGACACGCTCGTCGATTCGCGGGTCCTCGGTGTAGTTGGCGCCGAAGATCGTCGCGGTCGGCGGCTCCTCCTCGGGCGGCGGAGGTGGCGGCGGTGGCGTGGTCGGGAGGGTGCGTGCGGACACCGTGGCGGAGAACGGGCTGACCGGCGTGGTGCCGTCGACGACTCGTACCCGTGCGTAGTAGGCGGTGTCCGGGTTCAGTCCGCTCACGGAGACCTGGGTGGCAGAGGTCCACTTCGGCGTCGCGCCGCTCCACGTCGGGCTGGTGCTGATGGCGATCCGATAGCGCTCGGCCCCCTCTGGGGCGCTCCAGGCGAAGGTCAGGCTGGAGGTCGTGCTCGCCACGACGCGGAAGTCCTCGGGCGCGTCGGTGGCCGCCACCGCGGCGGTGGGCACGAGACCGAGGACTGCCAGCGGAAGGACGCTGAGGAAGGCGCGCAGGAGACGGGGCACGCCAACAGTGTCGCCCCGTCGGGTGCCCCGTGGGCCGCCCGTCAGGGATTCCCCCAAGTTCGGGGAGGCGGGTCAGCGGCCGAACCAGGCGTCCGCCAGGGCTCGGTCCATGCGGGCGTCGTAGCTCTCCCCCGCGCCGTTCCAGTAGATCCCCCATTCGACGTTGCCCGCGGCCAGCAGGGCGACCCGCATCGCGACCGTGTTGGCCAGGCGCGCGGGATCGCCCGACGGCGCGCCGGTCTCGGCCAGGCCGGTCGGCAGGCCGGCCTGCCGGGCAGCGGCGGACATCCGCGCCACCAGCGCCGACGGGAGCTTGCCCTTCCCGTAGTAGGCGTCGAAGGCCATCACGTCGACCGTCCCCGCGGGGGGCATCCACTCGGCCAGCGTCCGTCCCGAGGACGGGACGAGGGTGTAGGCCATCAAAATGCTCGTGGGCACGAATCCCTCGGCCCGCATCACCGGGGCCTGCCGCACCCACTGCTGGCGGTACTCCGTCGCCCACGACCGGTAGGCGTCGCTGCCCGGTCGGCCCTCGTCGTTCTCCGGCTCGTGGTTGAAGGAGGTGTAGACGGTCAGCCCGGCCGGGATCGCGGCGAGGAAGCTCCGGACGGCAGCGAGGTCGGTCTCCTTCCAGGAGATGACGAAGGTGCGCACGCCGTCGTCGAGGGCCTCCTGCACCGCTCTGTTGCCCGAGAAGCGCGCCCCGTCGAGCTGCTGGAAGAAGATCCGGGCGACTTCGGCCCGACCGGCGTACACCCCCTCGTTGACGCTCTGGTCGGTCGTGTAGTTGGCACCGAACAGGGTGTCACCGCTCGGGGGCGGCGGGGTGGTCGGCGGCGGCGGCGGGACCCCGGGTTCGCCCGGTTGGCCCGTGGTGCGCACGGTCAGCGGCTCCGTGAAGGGACCGAGGGGCTGCGTGCCGTCGACGGCGCGGACCCGGACGTCGTAGCTCGTGCCGGGGAGCAGCCCCGTCAGCGCCACCTCTGTCCGCGAGGTCCAGCGCACGCGACGGCGCTCCCCGGGGTCGGCCTCGGTGGGGGTCCACGCGACCCGGAACAGGGGAATGGCCTCGTCGGGCCGCGTCCACGCCAGCTCGACGCTCGAGGCGGTGGCGGAGACCAGCCGGAGGTCCGACGGCGCCGGAACCGCGGCGCCGGCCGAGCTGCTCACGAGCGCGAGCCCCAGTGGCGCCGCGAGCACGGCGCTGACGAGGAGCCGCAGCAGGCGGAAGCCGGTCATACTTGGGCTCCTATCGCGCGCTGCCGGGTGCTGGCGGTGGTTTCTCGGCGATATACCCAACGTTGGGGGCCGGGTGCTGCCTCACCATGTGAGATGTCGGCGCCTGCGCCGATCCGGTACGCCGGGTCCCCGGTGGTGAGGAACTCCGGGCGGCGACTCCGGCGGGCGCCGGTCGGGACGCACCCGACGGGTCCTCCGTCCGGTTCCGGTCGTTGTGCCCGGGCGGGAGCCCGGGTCCGGCGCGGCGGAGACGTCTGTGCTGGTGGGACGGCGTGTCGGCCTTCGCCGGCACGCTCTCGGGGGTGGTGCGGAGATGCTGTGGTGGCGGGGTGGGTGGTCGTCGTGTCCTGGGACATGGACGGATGCTCCATCGGCTGGTCGGTCAGGTCGGCTCGTCGAGCCCTAGTCACGAGCCTGCCCTGTCCTCGCGCCCGGAAGTACCTGCGACAGGGCGTCGGGGGCCTCGGCGGTGCGCCGAGAATGAAGAAAAGGCCCTGTGGAGCCAGGGCCTTCTCAGTGTCCGAGGGGGGACTTGAACCCCCACGCCCTAATACGGGCACTAGCACCTCAAGCTAGCGCGTCTGCCAATTCCGCCACCCGGACGAGTGCGGTGGAACAGTAGCAAAACGCGACCGTGAGTCCCGCATCGGGATCCCCGCCCCGGGGCCGTGCAAGATGGGGGCATGAGCGACGACACCCGTCACGATTCAGCGAGCCCCTCCTACGACCCGACGACCGAGGTCGTCGAGCTCTGTCGGGACCTGATCCGGATCGACACCTCCAACTACGGCGACGGCTCCGGGCCGGGGGAGCGCAAGGCGGCCGAGCACGTCGCGACCCTGCTCGACGAGGTCGGCATCGAGTCGACGATGGTCGAGCGGACGCCGGGACGCACCAGCCTGATCGCCCACTGGGGCAACCCCTCGTCCGACCGGCCGGCGCTGCTGCTGCACGCCCACCTCGACGTCGTCCCGGCCGCGGCCGAGGACTGGCAGGTCGACCCCTTCTCCGGCGAGATCCAGGACGGCTACGTCTGGGGTCGCGGAGCGGTCGACATGAAGGACTTCGACGCGATGCTGCTCTCGGTCGTGCGGGCACGCGCGCGCGCCGGCGTACTCCCGGACCGGCCGATCGTGATGGCGTTCACCGCGGACGAGGAGGCAGGTGGACACCACGGCGCGCAGGTGATGGTCGAGGAGCACGCCGAGCACTTCGAGGGCGTGACCGAGGCGGTCGGGGAGGTCGGCGGCTTCAGCGCGACCGTGCGAGGTCGGCGGATCTACCTCGTCGAGGCTGCCGAGAAGGGCATGGCGTGGATGAAGCTCACCGCGCGCGGCCGCGCCGGCCACGGCTCGATGATCAACCCCGACAACGCGGTGACCCGGATCTCGCAGGCCGTCGCGCGGATCGGCGCCCACGAGTGGCCGGTCCGACTCACCCCCGCGATGGAGGTGCTGCTCGCGACCGTCGGCGACCTGGCCGGCACCGAGGCGACGCCGGAGAACGCCGAGGCACTGGTCGAGGAGTTCGGGAGCGCCGCCCGGATGCTCGGCGCCGTCATCCGCCACACCACGAACCCGACCATGCTCGGCGCCGGCTACAAGGCGAACGTGATCCCGACCGAGGCCACCGCGCACGTCGACGGCCGGTTCCTGCCGGGCTACGAGGACGAGTTCTTCGCGACCCTCGCCTCGCTCGTCGGCGACGGCATCGAGGTCGAGTACCTCTCCAACCAGAGCCCCTGGGAGACGCCGTACGACGGCGACCTGGTCGACGCCATGCACCGCTCGCTGCTCGCCGAGGACCCCGAGGCCCTGGTGGCGCCGTTCCTGATGAGCGGCGGCACCGACGCCAAGCACTTCCGCAAGCTCGGGATGCGCTCCTACGGCTTCACGCCGCTGCGACTGCCCGCCGACCTCGACTTCACCGCGCTCTTCCACGGCGTCGACGAGCGGGTCCCGGTCGACTCCCTCGAGTTCGGTGCCCGGGTGTTCGACCGGTTCCTCAACCAGGTCTGACCTCAGGTGGGCGAGGCCTCGCCCCAGAAGATCGTCGGCCGCTGCCGGATGATCTTGCGCCGCAGCACGACCCGCCGGGTTCCGTCGGCGCGGATCTGCACCCGGTCGAGCTCCCAGCCACCGTGCTCGGCGCGCTCGACGAGCAGCCGGGTGACAGCGTTGCGGGAGAGGTCGCGGGAGAGCGTCAGCCTCTCGAACTGCCACTCCACCCCGCGCCCCATCGACCGCTCGGCCACCCGTGACGGCACCGGTCAGTACCCCGAGACGTCGTCGAGGGCGGCCACCAGCTCGTCAGGGAGCGTGAGGTCGTCGACCGCGAGGGCCGGGTACAGCTGGGCGGCGGTGCGGGCGCCGACGAGGGGAGCCGTGACGCCGGGGCGGTCCCGCACCCAGACGAGCGCGACCTGCAGCGGCGTCCACCCCAGGCCGTCCGCGGCACGGGCCACCGCCTCGACGATGCCGGCCGTCCGCTCGGTCAGGTAGTGCTCGACGAAGCTCGAGAAGTGCGGTGAGGCGGCGCGCGAGTCAGAAGGGGTGCCGTGGCGGTACTTGCCGGTCAGCACGCCCCGGCCCAGTGGAGACCAGGGGAGCACCCCGAGACCGAGTGCCTGCGCGGCCGGGATCACCTCGGCCTCGACGTCGCGGTTGAGCAGGGAGTACTCGACCTGGGTGGACGCCAGCGTCGCGCGGCCGGGCGCGGCCCGCTGCCAGGTGGCGGCCTGGGCGGACTGCCAGCCGGAGTAGTTCGAGATCCCGACGTACGACGCGCGCCCGGAGGCGATCGCGATGTCGAGCGCGGAGAGCGTCTCCTCCAGCGGGGTGTCGTCGACCCAGGTGTGGACCTGCCACAGGTCGACGTGGTCGACCTGCAGCCGCTTCAACGACTCGTCGAGGGTGGCGAGCAGGTGGCCGCGGGACGCGTCGGTCACCCGTTGGCCGGTACGCCGCGAGATGCCCGCCTTGGTGGCGATCACGACCTCGTCGCGGGTCACCACGTCGCCCACCAGCCGGGCGATCAGCTCCTCCGAGGCGCCGTCGCCGTAGCCGGCCGCGGTGTCGAGCAGGGTGCCGCCCGCCTCGGCGAACGCGATCAGCTGGTCTCGGGCCTCGTGCTGGTCGGTGTCGCGTCCCCAGGAGAGGGTGCCCAGGCCGAGCCGCGAGACCTTCAGACCCGTGTGCCCCACGGCGCGTTGCTGCATGTCGGGAAGGCTATCCGTAGGCTTGCCCGCCGTGTGGGACCTCCTCAAGGCAGTCGTGCTCGGCACCCTCCAGGGGTTGACCGAGTTCCTCCCGATCTCCAGCAGCGCGCACCTGCGGATCTTCCCCGAGCTGCTCGGCTGGGGAGACCCGGGCGCGGCCTTCACGGCCGTGATCCAGATCGGCACCGAGCTGGCGGTGCTGATCTACTTCCGCAAGGACATCTGGCGCATCGGCACGACCTGGCTGCGCTCGCTGTACCGCCCGGAGTACCGCGGCCACCTCGACTCGCGGATGGGCTGGTTCATCATCATCGGGTCGGTGCCGATCGTGGTGCTCGGGATCCTGCTCAAGGACGTCATCGAGCGCGACTTCCGCAACCTGTGGATCATCGGCTGCACGCTGATCGTGCTCGGCATCATCCTCGGCGTGGCCGACCGGATCTCCTCGGACGACAAGGGGATCAAGGAGCTGTCGCTGCGCGACGCGGTGCTGATGGGCCTGGCCCAGGCCTGCGCACTGGTGCCAGGTGTCTCGCGCTCCGGCGCGACGATCTCGATGGGCCGCTTCCTCGGCTACGAGCGGGAGGCCGCGACCCGTTACGCCTTCCTGCTGGCGATCCCGGCGGTCGTCGGAGCCGGCCTGTTCACGCTGCCGGACATCGGTGACGGGGACAACGCCTACGGCTGGGGGCCCACCCTGGTCGCGACGGTCGTCGCCTTCGTCGTCGGGTACGCCGCGATCGCGTGGCTGCTGCGCTACGTCTCGACCCGGTCCTACCTGCCGTTCGTGATCTACCGGATAGGCCTCGGGACGATGGTGCTGGTGCTGCTCGGGGTGGGCGTGCTCAACCCGTAGCGCGGGCCTTCCTACAGCCAGCCCGACCGCTTGAAGAACCACAGCAGCCCGGCGGACGTGCCGACCATGAGCAGCACCGCCCACAGGTAGCCGAACTGCCAGTGCAGCTCGGGCATGTGGTCGAAGTTCATGCCGTAGATGCCGGCGATGAGCGTCGGCACCACGACCAGCGCGGCGCCGGCGGAGATCTTGCGCATGTCGTCGTTCTGCTGGACCGAGATCCGCGCGAGGTGGGCCTCGAAGGCGGTCGAGAGCAGCCCGTCGAGCTCGTCGATCGTGTCGGCGCACCGGCTGAGGTGGTCGCCGACGTCACGGAAGTACGGCGCCGCCTCGCGGTCGATGCCGTGCACGGTGCCGGTGGCGAAGCGGCTCATCGGGTCGCGCAGCGGCAGCACCGCGCGGCGTACCTCCGCGAGCTCGCGCTTCAGCACGTAGATCCGCGCCGAGTCGTTGGTGCGGTCCTCGGAGAACACCGAGATCTCGACCTCGTCGACGTCCTCGACGAGGGAGTCGGTGACGTGCTCGTAGCCGTCGACGACCTGGTCGCAGATCGCGTACACGACGGCCGAGGGGCCGTGGGCGAGGACCGCCTCACGTGCCTCGAGGGCCAGCCGCGCCTGCTTCAGCCCGCTGCCGTCGCCGTGCCGCACGCTCACGATGAAGTCGTCGCCGACGAAGAGGTTGATCTCGCCGGTCTCGACGGCGTCCTCCTCGTCGACGTACCAGAGCGTCTTGATCACCAGGAAGAGCGAGTCGGCGTAGCGCTCGAGCTTCGGGCGCTGGTGGGCGTTCACGGCGTCCTCGACGGCCAGCCGGTGCAGGGAGAACGCCGACGCCACCTCGGCCAGCTCCTGCGGGTCGGGCTCGTGCAGCCCGACCCAGACGAAGTCACCAGGTGTGGCGCTGTCGCGCATCGCGGCGAGGTCGGCCACGTCGCAGTCGACCGGGACCCGGGTGCCGTTGCGGTAGACGGCGCTGTCGACGATCACGCACCGAGGCTAGCCCCAGTACAGTCCCCGGCATGGCAACCGTGGTGCTGGTCCGACACGCACGCTCGACGGCGAACGCCAGCGGGGTGCTCACCGGCCGGCTCAAGGGCGTCCACCTCGACGAGACCGGGCAGCAGCAGGCGGCCCGGGCGGGGGAGCGGCTCGCGGCCGTGCCCCTCTCGGCCCTGGTGTCCAGCCCGCTCGAGCGGTGCCGGGAGACGTCCAAGGCCCTCGTGGCGCACCAGTCCGACGGGCTGCGTGTCACCACCGAGCGCGGGCTCGTGGAGTGTGACTACGGCGCCTGGCAGGGCCGACCGCTCAAGGAGCTGGCCAAGGAGAAGCTGTGGAAGGTCGTGCAGTCGCACCCCTCCTCGGTGACCTTCCCCGAGGGGGAGTCGATGGCGGCGATGTCGTCGCGGGCCGTCGACGCGATCCGCCGCCACGACGCGCTGGTCGAGGCGGCCCACGGGCCGAACGCGGTCTGGGCCGCGGTCTCCCACGGCGACCTGGTGAAGGCGATCCTGGCCGACGCGCTCGGCATGCACCTCGACCAGTTCCAGCGGTTGCACGTCGACCCGGCGTCGATGTCGGTGGTGCGGTACGCCGGCGGCGCGTCGTACGTCCTGCAGAGCAACAGCCACGCCGGTGACCTGTCCTGGCTGGCGCCGCGCGGCAAGGGCAACGGCCGGGGCAGGGTGCCGAAGGCCGGTGTCGTGGGCGGTGGCGCGGGACCGTCTGGTGGGGGTCACTAGGGTGGAGAACGTGCCGATCGTCCACTCCTTCGACCCACCCGAACGCTTCGTCGCCGGGACCGTCGGCGCGCCCGGGGAGCGCACCTTCTTCCTCCAGGCGCGCGCCGGTGTCCGGGTCGTCAGCGTCGCCCTCGAGAAGCAGCAGGTGATCGCGCTGTCCGAGCGCATGGACCAGTTGCTCGACGAGCTGATGCAGGCCGACACCCGCGGCGTTGTCCCGGCCGTCGCACCGCTCGACCTCGACGACGCCGCTCCGCTCGAGCAGCCGATCGAGGAGGAGTTCCGCGCCGGGACCATGACGCTGTCGTGGGACCCCGACGACGAGCGGGTGGTCGTCGAGGTCTTCCCCTACAGCGAGGCCGCCGTCGTCAGCCCCGAGCAGATCGACGAGGACGTCGAGGAGCCCGAGCCCGACGAGCTGCTCGTCGTACGCCTGCCTGCCGCGGCGGCCAGATCCTTCGTGCAGCGTGCCGAGCGGGTGGTCGAGGCCGGGCGGCCGAGCTGCCCGTTCTGCGGCGGTCCGATGGACCCCGAGGGCCACCTGTGCGTGCGCGCCAACGGGTACAAGCGCCGCGACCCGTGACCCTGCTCGACGGGGAGCTCGAGCTCCACGGCCGGATCATGCCGGCGTCCAACGCGACGTTCGTGGGCGAGGTCGACGGGACCCAGGTCGTCTACAAGCCGATCGCGGGGGAGCGACCCCTGTGGGACTTCCCGGACGGCACGCTCGCGCACCGCGAGGTGGCGGCGTACCTCGTCTCGGAGGCGATGGGTTGGGACGTCGTCCCCCACACCTTCCTGCGTGCGGGCCCGCACGGCCCCGGCATGGTGCAGGTGTGGTGCGAGCCGGACCCCGAGCAGGCCGCGGTGACGATCGTGGCGGAGGGAGCGGTCCCGGAGGGCTACCGGCACGTCTTCGACGGCGTCGACCAGCACGACGCCCCGATCTCGCTGGTGCACGAGGACTCCGCGCCGCTGCGCCGGATGGCGGTCTTCGACGTCGTCGTGAACAACGCCGACCGCAAGGGCGGCCACGTGCTGGAGATGACGGACGGCCACCGGTACGGCGTCGACCACGGGGTCGCCTTCCACCCCGACCACAAGCTGCGCACGGTGCTGTGGGGGTGGGCCGACGAGCCGCTCGCGGACGACGAGGCCGCCGGCGTACGACGCGTGCTGGAGGGCCTGGGCGGCGCCCTGGACGGCCCGCTCGCCGACGAGCTCGGCACGCTGCTCGACCAGGTGGAGGTCTCGCGGCTGGCGCGACGCTGCCGTCGACTGCTGGGCGACGGACGGTTCCCGCAGCCGCAGGGGGACTGGCCGGCCATCCCGTGGCCCCCCTTCTGACCGGCCCACTGGGCGGTCACGGTTAGTCTCCTCCCATGCGATCGTGGACCCCCCCGGACGTCCCCCGGCTGCCCGAGACCGGCCCGACGGTGAGGATCCACGACACCGCGACCGGCAAGCCTGCCGACGTCACCCCGGTGACGGGTCCGGCCCGGATGTACGTCTGCGGGATCACGCCGTACGACGCCACCCACCTCGGGCACGCGGCCACCTACCTCGGCTTCGACCTGCTCAACCGGGCCTGGCGCAATGCCGGCCACGAGGTGAGCTACGTGCAGAACGTCACCGACGTCGACGACCCCCTGCTCGAGCGAGCCGCCAAGGTCGGAGCCGACTGGGTCGAGCTGGCCGAGCGCGAGACCGAGCTGTTCCGTCAGGACATGACCGCGCTGCGCGTGCTCCCCCCCGACCACTACGTCGGCGCCGTCGAGTCGATCCCGCTCGTCGTCGACCTCGTCCAGCGGCTCGACCGAGCTCGGCTCCGTCTACAGCGTCGACGACGACCTCTACTTCTCGGTCTCGACCGACGACACCTTCGGTGAGATCTCGGGCTGGACCCGCGACCAGATGCTGGCGACCTTCGGCGACCGCGGGGGAGACCCCGAGCGGGCCGGCAAGAAGGACCCCCTCGACTGCGTCGTGTGGCGGGGCGAACGTCCCGACGAGCCGGCCTGGGACAGCCCGCTGGGACGCGGCCGCCCCGGCTGGCACATCGAGTGCACCGCCATCGCCCTGGCCCACCTGGGCTCGGCCTTCGACGTGCAGGGTGGCGGCAGTGACCTGGTCTTCCCCCACCACGAGATGTGCGCGTCCGAGGCGCAGGTCGCCGACCCCGCCCACCGCTTCGCGCGCACCTACGCGCACGCCGGGATGGTCGGCTACGACGGCGAGAAGATGTCGAAGTCGAAGGGCAACCTGGTCTTCGTCAGCGCCCTGCGCAACAGCGACGTCGACCCGATGGCGATCCGGCTGGCGCTGCTGCGCCACCACTACCGCGCCGACTGGGAATGGACCGACGCCGAGCTCTGGGACGCCGTCGACACCCTCGCCGACTGGCGCCGTGCCCTCGCGCTGGGCGCCGGGGCACCGGCCGCGCCGGTGGTCACCTCGGTGCTCGCGGCCCTCGCCGACGACCTCGACGCCCCGACGGCCCTCGCCGCCGTGCAGCGCTGGGTCGACGCCACGCTCGGGACCGGGCGGCTCGCCGACGCGGGCGACGCGGACGCCGCCGCCACCGTCCACCAGCTGCTCGACGCCGCCCTCGGCCTCTCCCTCTGACCCTGTCGCCCCGTGGTCTGACGCCTCCCCGGGGGTCGTCGGGGCCTGCCGTTGGGGACCAATCGGCGGTGAAACCTGGGTCAAATCTGCCGTTGGTGACCAATCGGCATGCCCCACGGCCGCCCGGGCCCGAGGCGACGCAGACCCGGTCGGTCAGGCCTCGTCGGGCCGGTTGCGCTTGAGGTAGCGCTCGAACTCCCGCGCGATCGCCTCGCCGGAGGCCTCGGGGAGGTCGGTGGTGTCCCGGGTCTCCTCGAGCGCGCGGACGTAGTCGGCCACGTCCTCGTCCTCCTCGGCCAGCTCGTCGACGCCGCGCTCCCAGGCGCGGGCCTCCTCGGGGAGGTCGTCAAGCGGGATGCTCGCCTCGAGGAGGTCCTCGAGCTGGCCCAGCAGCGCCAGCGTCGCCTTGGGGCACGGCGGCTGCGCGACGTAGTGGGGGACGGCCGCCCAGTAGGACACCGCCGGGATGTCGAGCTTGGTGCAGGCGTCCTGCAGCACGCCGACGATGCCGGTCGGTCCCTCGTACGTCGACTGCTCCAGCTTGAGCCGGTCCACCAGGTCGGGCTCGGTGGCGGTGCCGGTGACCGGGATCGGCCGGGTGTGGGGGGTGTCGGCGAGCAGCGCCCCGAGGGTGACGACGAGCCGGCCACCGAGCTCGTCGCAGGCCGCGAGCACCTCTGCGGCGAACTGGCGCCAGCGCATGTTCGGCTCGATGCCGCGCACCAGGATCACGTCGCGGTCGAGGTGGGGCGGGGAGGCGATCGCGATCTGGGTGGAGGGCCAGGTGAGCCGTCGGTGACCGAGCTCGTCGCTGCCGACGATCGGCCGGTTGACCTGGAAGTCGTAGAAGTCCTCGGGATCGACCGCACCCACGACCCGGGCGTCCCATGCCCGCATCAGGTGGTCCAGCGCGGAGGAGGCGGCCTCGGCGGCGTCGTTCCACCCCTCGAACGCCGCGATCACGATGGGCTCGACCAGCCCGTCCACCAACCCGCCGGCGTCCTCGATCTCGATCACCCGGCCACCCTAGTCACACACCGGTGCCCGCCCGGGTGAGGACCACGAGGATTTCGCCGGGCATCGGGGCGGGTGCCACGATGGTGAGCGGTGTCAGCATCCGGGAATGCCGTCCACAGTGCGGACGCGCTGCCTAGGCTGGATGCCCACCTCGAGCCCGGAGGAGACCCGTGCCTGCACCCGCGCCGCGTCCTGATGCCACCGAGGAGCTGACCGCTGTCCTGCGGAAGCGGATCCTGGTCATCGACGGCGCCATGGGCACCCTGATCCAGGGCCACCAGCTCACCGAGGACGACTACCGAGGCGAGCCGTTCGCCGACCACGACCACGACCTGCGCGGCGACTCCGACGTGCTGTCACTGACCCAGCCGGACATCATCCGTGACATCCACCGGGCCTACCTCGCTGCCGGTGCCGACATCGTCTGCACCAACACCTTCACCGCCTCGAGCATCTCCCAGGCCGACTACGGCCTCGAGGAGCACTGCTACGAGCTCAACCGGGTCGCCGCCTCCCTCGCCCGTGAGGCGGCCGACGAGGCCGCCACGCCCGAGCGTCCGCGTTACGTCGCCGGGTCGTTGGGCCCGACCAACAAGACCGGCTCGATCTCCCCGGACGTCAACGACCCGGGGGCACGCAACGTCAGCTTCGACGAGCTCGTGGCGTCGTACCTCCAGGAGGCCCGCGGCCTGGTGGACGGCGGGGCCGACCTGCTGCTCGTCGAGACCATCTTCGACACCCTCAACGCCAAGGCGGCGATCTTCGCCCTCGAGACGCTCTTCGAGGAGCAGGGCCGGCGCTGGCCGGTCTGGCTCTCGGGCACGATCACGGACGCCAGTGGCCGCACCCTCTCGGGGCAGACGACCGAGGCGTTCTGGAACAGCGTGCGCCACGTCCGTCCCCTCGTGGTCGGCCTCAACTGTGCCCTCGGCGCCGCCGACCTGCGGCCCTACGTCGCCGAGCTGGCCCGCGTCACCGACTGCTTCGTCTCCGCCCACCCGAACGCCGGGCTCCCCAACGAGTTCGGGGAGTACGACGAGACGCCGGACCAGATGGCGGCGGTGCTCGGCGACTTCGCGGCCGACGGCCTGGTCAACCTGCTCGGCGGTTGCTGCGGCACCACACCGGAGCACATCGAGGCGATCGCCACGGCCGCCAAGGGCGCCGACCCCCGGGTGCCGGCCGAGCCCCGGCGCGCCCTGCGCCTCTCCGGGCTCGAGCCCTTCACGGTCGACGAGGACAGCCTGTTCGTCAACGTGGGGGAGCGGACCAACATCACCGGATCGGCACGCTTCCGCCGTCTGATCCGCGACGGCGACTACGACACCGCCCTGTCGGTGGCCGGGCAGCAGGTCGAGAGCGGCGCGCAGGTCATCGACGTCAACATGGACGAGGGGATGATCGACGGCGTCGCGGCGATGGACCGCTTCCTCAAGCTGGTCGCCAGCGAGCCCGACATCAGCCGGGTCCCGGTGATGGTCGACTCCTCGAAGTGGGAGGTGATCGAGGCCGGCCTCAAGTGCGTCCAGGGCAAGCCGATCGTCAACTCCATCTCGATGAAGGAGGGCGAGGAGAAGTTCCGCGAGCAGGCCCGGCTCTGCCGCAAGTACGGCGCGGCGGTGGTCGTGATGGCCTTCGACGAGGACGGCCAGGCGGACAACCTCGATCGCCGCAAGGCGATCTGTGAGCGCGCCTACCGGATCCTCGTGGACGAGGTGGGCTTCCCGGACGAGGACATCATCTTCGACCCGAACGTGTTCGCCGTCGCGACCGGCATCGAGGAGCACGCGACGTACGGCCAGGACTTCATCGAGGCGACCCGCTGGATCAAGGAGCACCTGCCGGGGGCCCTGGTCTCCGGAGGCATCTCCAACGTCAGCTTCTCCTTCCGCGGCAACAACCCGGTGCGCGAGGCGATCCACGCGGTGTTCCTCTTCCACGCCATCGAGGCGGGGCTCGACATGGGCATCGTCAACGCCGGGGCGCTGGTGGTCTACGACCAGGTCGACGCCGAGCTGCGGGAGCGGATCGAGGACGTCGTGCTGAACCGGCGCGCCGACGCCGCCGAGCGGTTGCTCGAGGTCGCCGAGCAGCACAACCGCGAGGCTGCCGACGAGGGACCGACGGTCGAGGAGTGGCGCGAGCTGCCCGTCGGCGAGCGGATCACCCACGCGCTGGTCAAGGGGATCGACGCCCACGTCGAGGCCGACACCGAGGAGCTGCGGCTCGAGATCGCCGCCCGCGGCGGACGCCCGATCGAGGTGATCGAGGGGCCGCTGATGGACGGCATGGACGTGGTCGGCGACCTGTTCGGCGCCGGCAAGATGTTCCTGCCCCAGGTCGTGAAGAGCGCACGCGTCATGAAGAAGGCCGTGGCCCACCTGATCCCCTTCATCGAGGAGGAGAAGGCCAAGGACCCCGCGCTCGCCTCCCAGAAGGACACCAACGGCACCGTCGTGATGGCCACCGTCAAGGGCGACGTCCACGACATCGGCAAGAACATCGTCGGCGTCGTGCTGCAGTGCAACAACTACGAGGTCATCGACCTCGGGGTGATGGTGCCCGCGCAGAAGATCCTCGACACCGCCCGCGAGGTCGGCGCCGACATCATCGGGCTCTCCGGGCTGATCACCCCTTCGCTCGACGAGATGGTCACGATGGCCTCGGAGATGCAGCGGCAGGGCTTCGACATCCCGCTGCTGATCGGCGGCGCCACGACCTCGCGTGCCCACACCGCGGTGAAGGTCGACGGGAAGTACGACGGCCCGGTCGTCTGGGTCAAGGACGCCTCGCGGTCCGTGCCCACCGTCGCGGCGCTGCTCCACGAGACGCGGCGCGTGAAGCTGCTCTCGGACGTCACCGCGGACTACGACAGCCTCCGCGCCCGGCATGCCGCCAAGCACGACCGTCCGCTGGTCGACCTGGCGACCGCCCGGGCCAACGCCACCCCCGTCGAGTGGGAGGGCTACCGCCCGCCGCGACCGCACCTCCTGCTGCAGCAGGACCGCGACGTCTCGCCGGTGATCGGCCGGCGCGGCGAGACCCAGCACCTGCGGGTCTTCCGCGACTACGACCTGACCGAGCTGCGGCGCTACATCGACTGGCAGCCCTTCTTCAACGCCTGGGAGATGAAGGGGTCCTTCCCCGACATCCTCAACAGCCCCTCGACCGGGCCCGAGGCCCGCAAGCTGTACGACGACGCCCAGGCGATGCTCGATCGCGTCGCGCAGGAGGGGTGGCTGACCGCCCACGGCACGATCGGGCTGTTCCCGGCCAACAGCGTCGGTGACGACGTGGAGGTCTACCTGACCGAGCAGCGCGAGGAGGCCCGCGCGGTGTTCCCGATGCTGCGCCAGCAGGGACAGCACCGCGACGGCGTACCCAACCGGTCCCTGTCCGACTTCGTCGCGCCGCGGACGACGGGGATCCGTGACTACCTCGGCGGCTTCGCCGTCACCGCCGGGCACGGCACCGCCGAGCGGATCGCGGAGATGCGCGAAGGGCTTGACGACTACGCCGCGATCATGCTCGAGGCGCTGGCCGACCGGCTGGCCGAGGCGTTCGCCGAGCGGCTCCACCAGCGGATCCGCAAGGAGCTGTGGGGCTACTCGCCCGACGAGCAGCTCGACCACGTCGGCCTCGTCAAGGAGCAGTACCGCGGGATCCGCCCGGCGCCCGGCTATCCCGCCTGCCCCGACCACACCTCGAAGCAGACGCTCTGGGACCTGCTCGACGTGGAGGCCGCCACCGGGATGCAGCTCACCGAGTCGATGGCGATGTGGCCCGGGGCGTCGGTGTCGGGGTGGTACTTCTCGCACCCCCAGTCCCAGTACTTCGTGGTCGGCCGACTCGGACGCGACCAGGTCGCCGACTACGCCGACCGCCAGGGCTGGACGCTCCAGGAGGCCGAGCGGTGGCTCTCCCCGAACCTGGGCTACGACCCCGATGAGTGACGTGTCGCGCGCTGGGGTTGACGCGTCGGAGGAGCGCCGATTGGTCCCCAACGGCAATGACATGGCCCGGAGAACTGCCGTTGGTGACCAATCGGCAGCCCAGCGGGCCTGGCCGGCGGCGGTGCTCTGGGACATGGACGGCACGTTGGTGGACACCGAGCCGTACTGGATCGACACCGAGTTCGCACTGGCGGAGCGCTACGGCGCCAGCTGGTCGCAGGAGCACGCGCTCAACCTCGTCGGCCAGGACCTGCTCGAGTCGGGCCGCTACATCCGCGAGCACATGGGGATCGGCCTCGAGCCGGCGCAGATCGTCGAGGAGCTCCTCGACGGCGTGGTCGCGATGGTCGAGCGCGAGGTGCCGTGGCGACCGGGTGCCCGGGAGCTGCTGGCCGCGCTGGTCGACGAGGGCGTGCCGTGCGGGCTGGTCACGATGTCCTACGAGCGCTTCGTGGCACCGGTCCTCGCGGCCCTGCCCGAGGGTGCCTTCGAGGTGGTGGTGACCGGGGACGCGGTGAGCCACGGCAAGCCACACCCCGAGCCTTACCTCAAGGCGGCCCGCGAGCTGCGCCTGGAGCCGGCGGACTGCCTGGCGATCGAGGACTCCGACACCGGCACCCGCTCGGCGGTCGCGGCGGGGGCCACGGTCCTGGTAGTCCCGGCCCACGTCCCGGTGCTGGAGGGCGAACGGCGGGTCCTGCGGGACACGCTGGCCGGCCTCACGGTCGACGACCTGAGCGCCCTGCGAGCCGCAGGGTCGTGAGGCGCGGGGTACGCCTCAGGCGAGGTCGTCGGCGGTGACGCTGCCGGGATCAGCCGGCTCGACCTCCGGCAACGGCGGGGGAGTGCCACCCCACGCGGGGCAGATGGCCTGGTGCGCGCACCAGTCGCACAGCCGGGAGCGGCGTGGCTGCCAGTCCCCGGTCTCGGTGGCGAGCTGGATCGCGCGCCAGATCGCCTCCACCTTGCGCTCGGTGGCGAGCAGGTCCTGCTCGTCCGGGGCGTAGCGGACCAGCTCCCCGCTTCCGAGGTAGACCAGCTGCAGCATCGAGGGCACCACGCCACGGGTCCGCCAGAGGACGAGGGCGTAGAACTTCATCTGGAACAGCGCCTTCGCCTCCCAGCCGACCGCGGGAGCCTTGCCGCTCTTGTAGTCGACGACCCGCATCGCCCCGTCGGGCGCCACGTCGAGCCGGTCGACGAAGCCGCGCAGCAAGAGCCGCGAGTCGAGCACCGCCTCGACGTACAGCTCCCGCTCCGCGGGCTCGAGCCGGCGCGGGTCCTCGAGCTGGAAGTAGCGGTCCAGGACCGTGCGGCACGAGGTCAACCAGCCGGCGACCTCCGGCCCCTCGCCGCCGAACATCTCCGCGAGGGCGGGCTCGGCCTCGAGCAGGCCCTTCCACGAGGGCGCCAGCAGGTCGCGCGCCCGCTCGGGAGTGCGCTCGGCCGAGGGCAGGTCGAAGAGGTCCTCGAGCACCTTGTGCACCAGCGTTCCGCGCGCCGCGTCGGGGCTCGGGGGCTCCGGCAACCGGTCCACGATGCGGAAGCGGTAGAGCAGCGGGCAGGTGAGGAAGTCGCCGGCCCGACTCGGGGAGAGGGAGCCGAGCACCTCCACCCCGTCGACGGGCGTCGACAGCGGGAGAGCCGGCGAGTCGTCCACGGTCATGGCGTCACCCTAGGTGGCTGGGCCGACAGCCGGCGTTGCCGGAGGTCGGGACCTGCTCGGATACCCTCGGCGCGTGTCCGACCCCGCTCCTGCCAGCCCTGACCCGCGGTCCGACGTGCCGCGGTCGCAGCGCCCGCGGGGGACCATCCGGCTCGGCACGCTCGTCGGCACCGACGTCCTGGTCACCACCTCGTGGTTCCTGGTCGCGGCCCTCATCGCGGTGGTGATGTCGCCTCGGGTCGAGGCGGTCGAGCCCGGCCTCGGTCCCTGGAAGTACGTCGCCGGGTTCCTCTTCGCCGTGGTGCTCTACCTCTCCGTGCTGCTGCACGAGATGTCCCACGCCCTGATGGCGACGCGCTACGGCTTCCGGGTCAGCTCGATCACGCTGCACTTCCTCGGTGGCATGACAGAGATCGAGGGCGAGGCCCGTCGGCCGCGCGAGGAGTTCATGATCGCCGTCGTGGGTCCGCTGACCTCCCTGGCCGTCGGGGTCGGAGCCGTCGGGTTGTGGTTCGTGACCCCGGACGGGCTGCTGCTCCTGGTGGTCGAGGGACTGGCCGGGGCGAACCTGCTCGTGGGCGTGCTCAACCTGGTCCCCGGGCTCCCACTCGACGGCGGACGGGTGCTGCGCGCCGCGGTCTGGAAGCTCACGGGCAGCCAGCACTCCGGCACGGTCGTCGCGGGCTGGGGCGGCCGGCTGACTGCGATCGCCGTGGCGTCGTACCCCCTGTGGCTGCAGGCGCTGTCCGGCTACCGGCCGGAGGTGCTCGACTACGCGTTGGCCTTCATCATCGCCCTCTTCCTGTGGACCGGTGCCAGTGCCTCGATCGCCAACGCGCGGCTGCGGCGCAAGCTGCCCGCGCTGGTCGCGCGCGACCTGGCCCGGCGGACCATCACCGTCCCGGACGACCTCCCGCTGGCGGAGGCCGTACGCCGCGCGCAGGAGGCCCACGCCGGCAGCATCGTGACCGTGACCAGCTCCGGTCACCCGGTCGGGCTCGTCAACGAGGCCGCCGTCCTCGCGACCCCCCAGGAGCGCCGCCCCTGGGTCGCCGTCTCCACCGTCAGCCGCACCCTGGGCGACGGACTCAGCCTGCCCGCCACCCTCGTCGGAGAGGACCTCGTGATGGCCATCAGCCGCACCCCGGCACCGGAGTACCTCCTGCTGGAGCCCGACGGCGTGATCTACGGCGTGCTGACCACGGTCGACGTCGACCGCGCCTTCCGGGAGGTGGAGCGCCGTGGCTGAGGACGACACCCGGGACGCCCCCGACGTTCCTCTCGACGCGTGGTCCGGCGTCCACCGTGGACCTCTGCGCGAGGGCGAGTGGGTGCGCCTGGTCGACGCCAAGGGCCGGCGGCACAACATCTGCCTCGAGGCCGGCAAGCGGTTCTTCTCGAACCGCGGCCACCTCGAGCACGACGAGCTGATCGGGCGCGAGGAGGGCTTCAGCGTCACGTCGTCGGTCGGCGGGCAGTACCTCGTCTTCCGACCCTTGCTCTCCGAGTTCGTGGTCTCCATGCCGCGCGGCGCGGCCGTGGTCTACCCCAAGGACGCCGCGCAGATCGTGGCGATGGCCGACATCTTCCCGGGCGCCGACGTGGTCGAGGCCGGTGTGGGCTCCGGGGCGCTGACCTGCTCGCTGCTGCGTGCCGTCGGTCCCCACGGCCGGGTGACGTCGTACGAGCTGCGCGAGGAGTTCGCCGACGTCGCCCGGCGCAACGTCACCCAGTTCTTCGGCGGCGACCACCCGGCCTGGCAGCTGTCGCTCGGCGACCTGGCCGAGGAGCTGCCACGATCCGGGGCGAAGGTGGACCGGATCATCCTCGACATGCTGGCCCCCTGGGACTGCGTCGACGCGGTGTCCGGCGCGCTGCGGCCGGGAGGGATCGTGTGCGGGTACGTCGCGACCACGACCCAGCTCTCGCGGTTCGTGGAGACCCTGCGCGCGCACGGCGGCTTCACCGAGCCGGCGGTCTGGGAGTCGCTGGTGCGGGACTGGCACGTCGAGGGCCTCGCCGTACGGCCGGGGCACAAGATGATCGGCCACACGGCGTTCCTCGTGACCTCGCGCCGGATGGCGCCGGGGGAGCGGGCGCCGTCGAAGAAGCGTCGACCTGCGCCGGGGGCCTACGGGCCCGACTACACCGGCCCGAGGCCCGCCGACCTGCCGGCGCTGCCCGAGGAGCCGGCCGGGTCCTGAGGGCGCCGCTCTCGCCGCTCGGGTGTCCGGTGAGGGTGCCGTTTGGTCACCAACGACACTTCGGTGGACCCCAGGGATGTCGATTGGTCACCAACGGCGCACCCCGGGCCCCGGAAAATCCGATCCCGACAGGTGGTGTCTGGCCTCCGCCCGACCCACCACGCAGGTAGGGTCGAAATCGGGAGGTGACGCTGATGTCGTCCACCGAAGGTCAGGCCCACGGCGAGCAGAACCGCACGCCCGAGGAGCTCGTGAGCCAGGTGCGCTTCCTCGAGGCGGAGGTCACCGACCTCCGACGCCGGTTGAGCGACGCACCCGGGCACTCGCGCTCCCTCGAGCTCCGGCTCGCCGACACCCAGCGGTCGCTCTCGGCCGTGACGTCGCAGAACGACCGGTTGGCGCAGACGCTGCGCGAGGCGCGCGACCAGATCACCAAGCTCAAGGAGGAGGTCGACCGGCTGGCGCAGCCGCCTGCCGGCTTCGGCACCTTCCTGACCCGCAACGACGACGACTCGATCGATGTCTTCACCGGCGGTCGCAAGCTGCGCGTGAGTGCGAGCCCCAACGTCGACCTCGACACCCTGGTCCGCGGCCAGGAGGTCATGCTCAACGAGGCGCTCAACGTCGTCGCGGCCCTCGACTTCGAGCAGGTCGGCGAGGTCGTGATGTTCAAGGAGCTGCTCGCCGACGGCGACCGTGCCCTGGTGATCGCCAACGCCGACGAGGAGCGCGTCGTACGCCTGGCGGAGCCGTTGCGTGCCGAGACGCTGCGCGCCGGCGACTCTCTGCTGCTGGACTCGCGCGCCGGCTACGTCTACGAGCGGGTGCCGAAGTCGGAGGTCGAGGAGCTCGTCCTCGAGGAGGTGCCCGACATCGCCTACGACTCGATCGGCGGGCTCCGTGGGCAGATCGAGCAGATCCAGGACGCCGTCGAGCTGCCCTACCTCCACCCCGACCTGTTCCTCGAGCACCAGCTGAAGCCGCCCAAGGGCGTGCTGCTCTACGGGCCTCCGGGATGCGGCAAGACCCTGATCGCCAAGGCGGTGGCCAACTCCCTGGCCAAGAAGGTCGCCGCGAAGACCGGGCAGGAGGGGAAGTCCTACTTCCTCAACATCAAGGGCCCCGAGCTGCTGAACAAGTACGTCGGCGAGACCGAGCGGCACATCCGGCTGGTCTTCCAGCGGGCGCGTGAGAAGGCGAGCTACGGCACGCCGGTCATCGTGTTCTTCGACGAGATGGACTCGCTCTTCCGCACCCGCGGCTCGGGGGTCTCCTCCGACGTCGAGAACACGATCGTGCCGCAGCTGCTGAGCGAGATCGACGGCGTCGAGGCGCTGGAGAACGTGCTCGTGATCGGCGCCTCCAACCGGCCCGACATGATCGACCCCGCCATCCTGCGTCCCGGCCGGCTCGACGTGAAGATCAAGATCGAACGGCCCGACGCCGAGTCGGCCCGCGACATCTTCAGCAAGTACCTCACCGCCGACCTGCCGCTGCACCCCGACGACCTGGTGGAGTTCGGGAACGACACGGGGGCGACCACCGCGGGGATGATCCAGCGCACGGTCGAACGCATCTACACCGAGTCCGAGGAGAACCAGTTCCTCGAGGTCACCTACGCCAACGGCGACAAGGAGGTCCTGTACTTCAAGGACTTCAACTCCGGCGCCATGATCCAGAACATCGTCGACCGGGCGAAGAAGATGGCGATCAAGGACTACCTCGAGCTCCACCAGAAGGGGATCTCGGTGCGCCACCTGATGCAGGCCTGCGTGGACGAGTTCAAGGAGAACGAGGACCTCCCCAACACCACCAACCCCGACGACTGGGCCCAGATCGCCGGCAAGAAGGGCGAGCGGATCGTGTTCATCCGCACGCTCATCACCGGCAAGCAGGGCACGGAGCCGGGTCGCTCCATCGACACCGTGTCCAGCACCGGCCAGTACCTCTGACGATGGCGTCGGGGGACGGGTCGATCGAGCGCAACGAGGTCGAGGCAGTGCTGGAGACGCGGCGCGAGCTGGGGCAGTCGTACGACGCGGCGCTGGTGGAGTCCTTCGCCGAGCGGGTCGAGGCCGCGGTGGCCGCGCGGGTCGCCGCCGAGACGGTTCAGCGGCAGAGAGGTGACCGGGACCGGGCGTCGGCTGGTCCCCGCCAGCTCGCGCTCGGCATCGTGTCCGCCGGAACCGGGACCGGGATGACGGCGATCTGTCTGGGGACCACCCAAGGTGGCGTGACCGGACTCTTCGCGATGGCCGTCGGCTGGGCGGGCCTGGTGGGCATCAACCTCGCCCACTCCCGTCAGGGGCTCGGCCGCGCCGACAGCAGGTAGCCGTAGGCCCACGGGCGACCGATCGTCGGCCCCTCGAGGTAGGACGTCTCGAGGTGCGTCACCTCGAACCCGGCGCCCGTCACGAGCGCCTCGACGTCACGAGTCAGGTGGCAGCCCCCGGCGACCCGCCGCTGGAGCGGGTCGAGCCGGTGCTGCCAGCGGGCCACACCGGGCTCGGGCGAGAGCCCGTGCTCGAGGACGCACAGGACGCCGTCCGCGCGCAGCACGCGGCGTACCTCGGACAGCGCGAGGACCGGGTCGGGGATGGTGCACAGGGTGAAGGTCAGCAGCACCGCGTCGTACGCCGCGTCCGGCTCGTCGAGCCGCTGCCCGTCGAGGCCGCGCCGCTCGATCGGTACGGCCGTCCTCGCCCGCCGCCGCTCCGAGAGCCGCCAACCGACGTCGGAGGGCTCGACCGCGGCCACCGAGGCCACGGCGGGCGGGTACCACCGCACGTTGAGACCGCTGCCGAAGCCGATCTCGAGGACCTGTCCGCGTAGCGGCGTACAGGCCTGGCGACGCAGCTCGCCGATCTCGGGGCTGCGCAACGCCCGATCGGCCATCCGGGGCACCACGCGGTCCGTCCACACACCCATGGGGGTGAGACTAGGGCGCGTCGGCCCGGACGGCCCGTGATCGCGCCGTGCGGACTGTAGGGTCCGCCGCATGCTGAAGATCGTTCTCATCGTGGCCGTCGTCGTCGTGGTCCTCCTGTTCGTGATGCCCAAGCTGCGCAAGCGCTGAGTCGATCGACCGGCCGCGTAGGCTCGGAGCATGAGCGTGCGGCGGGTCATGGGCACCGAGGTCGAGTACGGCATCTCCGTCCCGGGTCAGCCGTTGGCCAACCCGATGGTGGCGTCGTCGCAGGTGGTCAACGCCTACGCCTCGGCCACCGTCCGGGCGCGACGTGCCCGGTGGGACTTCGAGGAGGAGTCGCCGCTGCGTGACGCGCGCGGCTTCGACATGTCGCGCCAGGTGGCCGACCCCACCCAGCTGACCGACGAGGACCTCGGGCTGGCGAACGTCATCCTCACCAACGGCGCCCGGCTCTACGTCGACCACGCCCACCCGGAGTACGCCACGCCCGAGGTGACCTCGCCGCTCGACATCGTGCGCTGGGACAAGGCAGGGGAGCAGGTGATGCTCGACGCCGCGCGACTGGCCGGCCAGCTGCCGGGCGGCACGCCGATCAACCTCTACAAGAACAACACCGACAACAAGGGGGCGTCGTACGGCGCCCACGAGAACTACCTGATGCGTCGACGTACTCCCTTCGGCGACATCGTGCGACACCTCACGCCGTTCTTCGTCTCCCGGCAGGTGGTGTGCGGCGCCGGTCGGGTCGGCATGGGCCAGGACGGGCGCAGCCACGGCTACCAGGTGAGCCAGCGCGCCGACTTCTTCGAGGTCGAGGTGGGACTGGAGACGACGCTCAAGCGTCCGATCATCAACACCCGCGACGAGCCGCACGCCGATCCCGAGAAGTACCGCAGGCTGCACGTGATCATCGGCGACGCCAACCTCGCCGAGGTCTCGACGTACCTCAAGGTCGGGACCACGGCCCTGGTGCTCGCCATGATCGAGGACCGCTACATCGACCGCGACCTGACCGTCGAGGGGTCGGTCGCCGCGCTGCGGGCGGTCTCGCACGACCCGACGCTCAAGCAGCTGATCCGGTTGACCGACGGCCGCACGCTCACGGCCGTGCAGCTCCAGCTGGAGTACCTCGACCTCGCGAAGAAGTACGTCGAGGACCGACTCGGCAGCGACGCCGACCCGCAGACCGTGGACGTCCTCGCCCGCTGGGAGTCGGTCCTCGACCGGCTCGAACGCGACCCGATGCTGTGCGCGCGCGAGCTCGACTGGGTGGCCAAGCTCGAGCTGCTCGAGCACTACCGTCAGCGCGACGGGCTCGGCTGGGACGACGCCAAGATGCAGCTGATCGACTACCAGTACTCCGACATCCGGCCCGAGAAGGGGCTCTACCACCGCCTCGCTCCGCCTCGGCCGGATCGAGCGGCTGCTCGACGACGTCTCCGTCGAGGCGGCCATGCACGACCCGCCCGTCGACACCCGGGCCTACTTCCGCGGTCGCTGTCTCGAGAAGTACGCCGAGCACGTCGCGGCCGCCTCGTGGGACTCGGTGATCTTCGACCTCCCCGGGCGCGACTCGCTGCAGCGGATCCCGACCATCGACCCGCTGCGCGGCACCCGCGCCAGCGTCGGCGACCTGCTCGACCGGTGTGACACCGCCGAGGCGCTCTTCGCCGCGCTCACCCGCTGACTCTCGCCCCTCGGACGTCCGGGATTGGACGCCGATTGGTCCCCAACGGCAGCGACACGCCGGGTCGACCTGCCGTTGGTGACCAATCGGCAACGGTGCGCCCCCGGCGTGGTCCGCGGCGCTAGGGTCGTGACATGGCACAGGAGCAGAAGCAACCGCGGAAGTCGTCGGAGACCGACGAGGCTCCCGAGGCGACCATCGAGACCGACGTCTCCGAGCGCAAGGGGGCCCTCGACGACGACGTCGACGCGATCCTCGACGAGATCGACGACGTGCTCGAGAGCAACGCGGAGGACTTCGTGAAGTCCTTCATCCAGAAGGGCGGCCAGTGACCGACCCGCGTCTCCCCGCGTCCTTCCTGCGGTCCGGCAGCTCCTCTTTCAGCGACTTCCTGGCCGAAGCCGCTCCCGACCTGCTGCCGAGCCGCCGTGCAGTTCCCCAGGGGCAGGCGGGTGACCTCGCCCCGCACGCGACCACGATCGTCGCGGCCACCTTCCCCGGTGGGGTCGTGATGGCCGGTGACCGCCGGGCCACGATGGGTAGCGTCATCGCCCAGCGCGACATCGAGAAGGTATTCCCCGCCGACGAGTTCTCCTGTGTCGGGATCGCGGGCACCGCCGGCCTCGCGGTCGAGATGGTGCGGCTCTTCCAGACCGAGCTCGAGCACTACGAGAAGATCGAGGGCACCACGCTCTCCATGGACGGCAAGGCCAACCGGCTCGCGGCGCTGATCCGGGCCAACCTCGGGATGGCGATGCAGGGGCTGGCCGTCGTGCCTCTCTTCGCCGGCTACGACCTGACCCGCGATCAGGGCCGGATCTTCAGCTACGACGTGACCGGCGGCCGCTACGAGGAGACCGCCTTCCACTCGGTCGGCTCGGGCTCGCTGTTCGCCCGCGGCTCGCTGAAGAAGCTCTACCGGGAGAACCTCTCCGAGGAGGAGGCCGTCACGGTGGTGGTGCAGGCGCTGTACGACGCTGCCGACGACGACTCCGCCACCGGCGGACCGGACCTGACCCGCCGGATCTTCCCCGTCGTCCAGATCGTGACGGGCCGAGGGCGGGCACCGGATGCCCGACGGTGACGTGGCGGACGTCGCCGACCGGATGATCGCGGGCCGGATGCAGCGACCCGACGGTCCCGCGTCCGCGACCCTGACCGGAGGTGACGTCCGATGAGCATGCCCTTCTACGTCTCGCCCGAGCAGGTCATGAAGGACCGCGCCGACTTCGCCCGGAAGGGCATCGCGCGTGGCCGCTCAGTGGTGGCCGTCCAGTACGCCGACGGCATCCTGTTCGCCTCCGAGAACCCCTCGCAGGCCCTGCACAAGGTCTCTGAGATCTACGACCGCATCGCGTTCGCCGCCGTCGGTCGCTACAACGAGTTCGAGAACCTGCGGATCGCCGGCGTACGGCTGGCGGACATGCGTGGCTATGCCTACGACCGCAGCGACGTGACCGGCCGCGGCCTGGCCAACGCCTACGCCCAGACGCTGGGGACCATCTTCTCCAGCGGTGGCGAGAAGCCCTACGAGGTCGAGATCTTCGTGGGCGAGGTGGGCGAGGTCGCCTCCGACGACCAGATCTACCGGCTCACCTACGACGGTCAGGTCGCCGACGTCCACGGGTACGCCGTGATGGGCGGGGCGGTCGACACCGTCGCGGGCTTCCTCGAGTCCCGCTACGAGGCAGGGTCTGTCCTTCGACGCCGCGCTCCACCTGGCAGTCGCTGCACTCGGGCACACCGACAGCAGCGACCGGGTGATCCCGGACGGGGCCCTCGAGGTGGCGGTGCTCGATCGCAACCGCGCCCAGCCGCGCAAGTTCCGGCGCATCCGACCGGAGTCCCTCGCGCAGGTGCTGGGCGATCGTGAGCCGGCGCCGGAAGAGCCGGCCGGAGGTGCCTCGACCGTGCCCGCGACGGACGACCCGTCCGACCCGACCGACCAGGTGAGCGGTGGAGTTCCTCCGTTGGAGCACCCCCTGACCGGCGAACCCGGGACACCTCGCCCCAGCGACCCCGTCGCCCCACCGCCTCCGCCCGTCGCGCCTCCGGTCGATCCCGACGACCCGATCGCCTGACGTAGCTCAGGGCAGGCCGCGGTCTACTCCGGCAACCCGCTGGGTTGCCGTTGGGGACCAATCGGCGTTCAGGCGGGCGATGGCGTTGTCGTTGGTGACCAATCGGCGTCGAGGTTCTCCACAGATTGCTCCGGCGAGCCCTCACGAGGCGCCGGACCTTGGATCGTGGCGTCATGCATCTCGACGACGGGCCACCGATCCGCGGCCACATCAGGCTGGCGGGCTACCGGCGCGTGTCGCACGGGCTCTTCCTGCCGTCGAAGGAGGGGAGCGACGAACTCACCGAGCGCGAGTGGCGTCGGGACCTGGGCGCCTGGCTGCTCGTCCTTCCCCGCGGGGCGAGGTTCACCCACGTCACGGGTGCGCAACTGAAGAAGTGGAAGCTGCCCGCGCTGCCCGACCACCTTCCGGCGTTCGCCGTGGTGGGGCGCAACGATCCCCGCCCTCGGCGCAACGGGTTGGTCTGCTCGCGACTCGAGGTGGCAGCGCCTGGGACCTTCGTCGACGGACTGCCCGTCGACGCCTCCGAGGAGATCCTGCTGCGCGCTGCCCGGGACCTGGGGCTGCTCGACCTACTCGTCCTGGTGGACTCGGCCCGCAGGATGGGTGACGTGGACTGCTGAGCGCATGCAGGCGGTCCTCGACAGTCGTCGCCCCGGCGTACGCCTGCTGCGTCGTGCGTGGCTGCTGTCGAGCGATCGTGCGGACTCGCCGGGCGAGACCTTGTTGCGTCTCTTCGACGTCACCATGGACGTCGAGGTGAAGCCCCAGGCGACGCTCTACGACGAGGCCGGCAACCTGGTCGGCGAGGCCGACCTGTGGGTTGTCGGGACCGATCTGATCCACGAGTACGACGGGGCGCACCACCGCGAGAAGGGACAGCAGCGGACGGATCTCCGGCGGGGTCGGGGCCTCGCCCAGACGTCGTACGACAGGCGCGGGTTCACCCTCGACGACCTGCTGAACCATGCCGCCGTGCTCATGCACGAGCTCGACCGGGATCTTGGGCGTCGCCACGACCTACGGCGACTTCGTCGATGGCGGGTGCTGGTGGAGCAGTCGATGTACTCCGACGCGGGCCTGCGGCGGATCCGCAACCGGTGGCAGCGCCAGATGGGGGTCGCCGAGTGGTCGCGAACGGCACCCCGTGAGGCGTGATTGTCGCCGTTGGGGACCAATCGGCGAGTGCCCAGCCGCCGGATGTCCGGGGCAAGCGCCCGGCACCGGCCTAGGGTGGTGACGTGGACCGGCGGATCTTCGGTATCGAGAACGAGTACGGCGTCACGTGCACGTTCCGCGGGCAGCGGCGGCTGAGCCCCGACGAGGTCGCGCGCTACCTGTTCCGCAAGGTCGTCAGCTGGGGTCGGAGCAGCAACGTGTTCCTGCGCAACGGAGCCCGCCTCTACCTCGACGTGGGCAGCCACCCGGAGTACGCGACACCCGAGTGCGACGACATCGCCGAGCTGGTCGCCCACGACAAGGCGGGGGAGCGGGTCCTCGAGGGGCTGCTCCTCGACGCCGAGCAGCGGCTGCACGACGAGGGCATCGCGGGCGACATCTACCTGTTCAAGAACAACACCGACTCCGCCGGCAACTCCTACGGCTGCCACGAGAACTACCTCGTCGGCCGCGCCGGCGAGTTCAGCAAGCTGGCCGACGTACTCATCCCGTTCCTGGTGACCCGCCAGATCATCGTGGGAGCCGGCAAGGTCACCCAGACGCCCCGCGGTGCCAGCTTCAGCGTCTCCCAGCGGGCCGAACACATCTGGGAAGGGGTCAGCAGCGCCACCACTCGCAGCCGACCGATCATCAACACCCGTGACGAGCCGCACGCCGACGCGGAGCGGTACCGCCGGCTGCACGTGATCGTCGGGGACTCCAACATGAGCGAGACCACGACCCTGCTCAAGGTCGCCAGCTGTGACCTCGTGCTGAGGATGATCGAGGAGGGCGTGGTGATGCGCGACCTCACGATGGAGAACCCGATCCGCGCGATCCGCGAGATCTCCCACGACGTGACCGGCCGCCGCAAGATCCGCCTGGCCAACGGTCGCGAGGCCAGCGCGCTGGACATCCAGATGGAGTACTTCTCCAAGGCACGCGACTTCGTGGACCGCCGTGAGCTGCGTACGCCGGTGATCGACCGCGCCCTCGACCTCTGGGAGCGCACCCTGAAGGCCGTCGAGTCCGACGACCTCGACCTCGTGGACCGCGAGATCGACTGGGTCATCAAGTGGAAGCTGATCGAGCGGTACCGCGCCAAGCACGGGCTGCCGATGGGCCACCCGCGCATCGCGCAGCTCGACCTCGCCTACCACGACATCCACCGCGGCCGAGGGCTCTACTACCTGCTGGAGAAGCGCGGCGCCGTCGCCAGGGTGACGACGGACCTCAAGATCTTCGAGGCGAAGTCGGTCCCGCCCCAGACGACCCGCGCCCGGCTTCGTGGCGAGTTCATCCGCAAGGCCCAGGAGCGCCGGCGGGACTTCACGGTCGACTGGGTGCACCTCAAGCTCAACGACCAGGCGCAGCGGACGGTCCTGTGCAAGGACCCGTTCCGCGCCCATGACGAGCGGGTCCAGCGGCTCATCGACGGCATGTGAGCCGTCCTCCGGCGTCCCGGACGTTGCCGTTGGGGACCAATCGGCGAGGAAATCACTGGTCCGACTGTCGTTGGTGACCAATCGGCGACCACCCCGGGAGCCCTCTCAGGTTCCTCTTGCCCGCCCGGGCTAGGGTGAGCGGCGCTGTCTCGACACCGCCCATGAACGTGATCAACGAAGGTGAACTCCGTGCTCCGTCGCTCCCTCGCCCTGCTCCTCGCGCTGCTGCTCGGCGGCGTCCTCGTCGCCTGCGGCGACGACTCCACGGACGGTGAGGGTGAGGGCGAGGGCGGCTCGGGGGGTGCCGGCCTGGCGTCGGTCGAGATCTCCGGCGAGCCCGGCAGCAACCCCGACGTCACGTGGGACGGGGAGATGCAGGCCGACGAGATCGAGACCGAGGTCGTCAGCGAGGGTGACGGCGACGAGGTGGAGAGCGGGGACCAGGTCTTCGCGCACATCTGGATCGGCAACGGCTTCGACCAGAAGATGGCGTTCAGCACCTACGACAACGAGCAGCCCCAGTTCCTCGTCGTCGACGAGCAGAACCTGAGCCCGCTGTTCCTCGAGGGCCTCGAGGGCCAGAAGGTCGGGTCCCGGGTCGCCATCGCGGCGTCCGCGGAGACCGCCTTCGGCGAGGCCGGCAACCCCAACATCGGGATCGGCAACAAGGACAGCGTGCTCACCATCATCGACATCGTCAGCAGTGTCGACGACGGCCCGGAGGGCGAGGAGCAGCAGGCCCCGTCGTGGGTCCCCGACCTGCAGGGCGACGACGAGGCCCCGACCGGCTTTGACTTCTCCGGTACGCCGAAGCCGACCGGGAAGCTGCAGACCGCCGTGCTCATCGAGGGCGAGGGCGAGGTCGTGGAGTCCGGCCAGACGATGGCCGTGAACTACCTCGGCCAGGTCTACGAGGGCAAGGCGCCCTTCGACGAGAGCTACACCAAGCAGGCCACGTCGTTCCCGATCGGCATCGGCCAGGTCGTCAAGGGCTGGGACCAGGCGCTGGTCGGCCAGACCGTCGGCAGCCGCGTCGTCCTCGCCATCCCGCCGGAGCTCGGCTACGGCAAGGGCGGCAACGAGCAGGCCGGCATCGCGGGCACCGACACCCTCTACTTCGTCGTGGACATCCTCGGCGCGGCCTGACGGGCGAGGGGGAGCGGCGGGTAGCGTCCTGCCCATGGCGGCGGACAAGAGCGAGCGACTGCTCAACCTGCTCATCATGCTGCTCATGCAGCAGCGCTTCATCGCCAAGGGCCGGGTGCGCGACCTGCTCTACCCCGGTTCCTCCGACGAGGCGTTCGAGAGGATGTTCGAGCGCGACAAGGACGACCTGCGGGCGCTCGGCGTACCGATCGAGGTGGGCCAGCTCGACGCCTACTTCGACGACGAGCCGGGCTACCGGATCCGCTCCGACGAGCTGCAGCTCCCCGAGGTCGAGCTGAGCGCCGACGAGGCGCAGGTCGTGGGCCTGGCCACCAAGGTCTGGGAGCACGCCCGCCTCGCCGAGGCGACCAGCGGTGCCGTCCGCAAGCTCACCGCCGCCGGCGTACCCGTCGACGTCGGTGCCCTCGACCTGGTCGAGCCGCGCCTCGGCGCGGACGAACCGGCGTTCGACGCCTTCTGGGAGGCCGCCCGAGACCGGCAGGCGGTCGAGTTCGACTACCGCCGACCCGGCGGCGAGACCGCCACCCGGCACCTCGAGCCCTGGGGCGTGGTCCGCTACTCCGGACGCTGGTACGCCGTGGGCTTCGACCGGGATCGCGCCGGCGAGCGGATCTTCCGGCTCTCGCGGGTGCAGGGTGCCGCCCGCGCTCGTCGGTGAGCCGGCCGCCTTCGAGGTCCCCGCGGGCGTCGACATCCGTGACATCGCCCGTCGGCTGGCCCCGCCCCCGGTCCCGGCGCAGCAGGCGACGCTGCTCGCCCGCCCCGGCACCGGCCACCAGCTGCGCCGCGCCGCCGACCGGGTGGAGCCCGGCGTGACCGGCCCCGACGGGCGGGCCGACTGGGACCGGATCGAGCTGTCCCACCGCGGCGGCGACCTCGCCTCCGACGTGCTGGGCCACGGCCCCGACGTCGTGGTCGAGTCGCCCGCAGCCCTCCGGGCCGAGGTCGTACGCCGACTGGCGGCGCTCACCGCCGGGGGAGCGGCATGACCGGGGGCGCCCGCGAGCAGGTCGCCCGGTTGCTGACCCTGGTGCCGCTGCTGCACAGCCGCGGCCAGATGGGCGTCGAGGAGGCGGCCGACCTGCTCGGCGTACCTCCTGCCCAGGTGGTGCGCGACGTGAAGGTGCTGTTCATGTGCGGCCTGCCCGGCGGCTACCCCGACGACCTGATCGACGTCGACCTCGACTCGCTGGAGGACGACGGCCTGATCCGGATATCCAACGCCGACTACCTCGCCCGACCGATGCGGCTCACCGCCACCGAGGCCACGGCCGTGATGGTGGCGCTGCTCGCCCTGCGCAACAGCGCCAGCGAGGAGACCCGCGAGATCGTCGACCGGGCGCTGGGCAAGCTGCAGGCGGCCACCGCCGGCGTCGGTGCCGTGGCGATCGACCCGGGCGTGGAGCCGGAGCCCGGCGACCTGTCCCGGCTGCGGTCCGACCTCGAGCGCGCCGTCCGCGACGGTCGCCAGGTGCGGCTGACCTACTGGGTGCCCGCCCGCGACGAGGAGACCGAGCGCGTCGTGGACCCCCGCGGCGTGGTGTCCTCCCACGGCGCGGCCTACCTCGCGGCGTGGTGTCACAGCGCCGAGGACGACCGGTTGTTCCGGCTCGACCGGATCCACGCCGCGACCGTCCTCGACGAGCCGGTCACCCGCGTGGAGCCGCTGGACACCGACCTCAGCGGGGACCTCTTCGGCTTCGACGAGCAGGCCGAGCTGGTCACGCTGCGGCTCACGCCCGCAGCGTCCTGGGTCGTGGAGTACTACCAGGTCCGCGAGACCCGCCCCCAGCCCGACGGCAGCATCGAGGCCGACCTGCTGGTGGCCGACCGCCGGTGGGTGGAGCGGCTGGTGCTGCGGCTGGCGCCGGACGCCTCCGTCGTCGCTCCCCCCGGGTGGGCCGAGGCCGTCACCGGACGCGCCCGGGCGGCGCTCGGCCTGTACCCACCCCCGTGAGTAGGCTGGTCGGCGTAGGATCGATCTCGCACATCCCCGCTACCGAGTGAGGACCCCGATGTACCCCATGATCGGAATGCCCCAGGGCGCCGAGTGGCTGGTGATCCTGGCGATCGTCGTGCTCGTCTTCGGCGCCGCGAAGCTGCCCGACCTGGCGCGCGGGACCGGACAGGCGCTGCGCATCTTCAAGGCCGAGACCAAGGGCCTCAAGGATGACGACGACGACCAGGAGGCCCCGGTCGAGCCGGCGCCCCCGGCCGAGCTCCCCTCCTCGACCGCCGAGGAGACCGTCGTCTCGCCGGAGCGCTCCACCGACGACCACCGCGCCTGACCCGCCGCTGCCTGCCCTGCGGTGATCTCGCGACTCCTCTCCCTGTTCCGGGGAAATCCCCAGCACCCGGTGGGCTCCGACGGCCGGATGGCCCTGTCGGACCACCTGCGTGAGCTGCGCGCCCGCTTGATGCGGGTCGTGCTCGTGATGCTGGCGGCGCTGATCGGGTCGCTGTTCTTCTTCGACCAGCTCTTCGACCTCGTCTACGGCCCCTACATCGACGCGCAGCAGACCCTGCCAGACGGTGCGAGCATCGCCACGACCAGCGGCGCGGGCGGCGGCCTGCTGCTCTACCTGAAGCTGTGCGGGTTCGCCGCGGTGATCGGCACCAGCCCCTACTGGCTCTACCAGATCTGGGCCTTCATCCTGCCCGGGCTCCACGCGCAGGAGCGACGCTGGTCGATGGTCTTCGTGGCCATCGCCGGCCCGCTCTTCGTGGTCGGGGTGGTGCTCGGCTACGTCACGCTGCCCAAGGGCCTCGAGCTCCTGATCGGGCTCAACCCGGAGGGCATCACCAACCTCGTGGAGTTCAGCGAGTACCTCCAGTTCTTCTCCCGCACCATCCTGGTCTTCGGCCTCGCCTTCGAGATCCCGGTCTTCGTGGTGCTGCTCAACCTCGCCGGCGTCGTCACGGGCAAGAGCCTGGGCGCCCACCGGCCGTGGATCGTCATCGGGATCTTCATCTTCGCCGCCGTCGCCACCCCCTCCGCCGACCCGTTCACGATGACCTTCATGGCCGTGCCGATGGTGGTGCTGTTCTTCGTCTCCGAGGTCATCGCCCGCTTCAACGACCGGCGACGCGCCAAGCGCGGACCCAATGCCGGGCTGTCCCCGGACGAGGCCTCGGTCCTGTGACGCCGCCGGTCGCACCCACCGACGTCGACCCCTTCGACCTGCCGGAGTGGCTGGTCGGCTCCGACGTCGTCTGGCGCGCCGACGGCGGCCTGCGCACCAGCCACGACGTGCCCGGCCACCTCGCCAACAGCCAGCAGCAGCGGCTCGAGTGCGCCTTGCTCGCCGTCGACGAGGCCTATCCCGCACCGGTCCTCGCCGACGACGTCCGCACCCGGGCGCACCAGGCCTGGCACCACGGCCAGGTGCTGCTCGTGGAGGTCCACGGCCGGCTCACGCTCGCGGTGCCGGGGCGCCGTTTCGACGCCGACCTCGTCATGGAGGCGCTCGCCCGGTTCGCCCGCGCCGTCGGCGCCTCGCCCGAGGACTGGGTCGTCCTGCTCCGGATCGGCTCGGCGCGCCGCTAGGCTCGCGGCGTGCCCCGCGAGATCGCCCTGCTGACGAACCCCACGGCAGGCAAGGGCCGTGGAGCGGCAGCCCGGGCCGCGGCGCTGCCCCGGCTGCGCGACGCCGGTTTCGTGGTCCGCGACCTGCACGGGATCGACGGCGACGAGGCGCTCGACCTGGCCCGCAACGCGATCGCCGACGGGGTCTGGGCGCTGGTGGTGTGCGGGGGTGACGGCATGGTGCACCTCGCCGTCCAGGCGGTGGCCGGAACGACCACCCACCTCGGCATCATCCCGGCCGGCACCGGCAACGACGTCGCGCGCTACGTCGACATCCCGCGCAAGGACCCGGTCGCGGCGGCCGACCGCGTCATCGCCTCGTCGCCACGCCGGCTCGACCTCGCGCGGTCGGGCTCGAAGTGGTTCGTGACCGTCCTCGCCGCGGGCTTCGACGCCGTCGTCAACGAACGCGCCAACGCCATGACCTGGCCCCGCGGCCAGATGCGCTACAACCTCGCCACCCTCGCTGAGCTGCGCACCTTCGAACCGCTCCCGTACGTCCTGGAGCTGGACGGGGTGACCCGCCGCCTGGACGCGATGCTGGTGGCCGTCGGCAACGGCCCGTCCTTCGGGGGCGGGCTGCGGATCACCGAGGGCGCCCTGCTCGACGACGGGATGCTCGATGTCGTGATCATCAAGCCGATGAGCAAGGCTGGGCTCGTGCGCACCTACCCGAAGCTCTTCAAGGGGACCCACGTGAGCCATCCCCAGTACGAGCACCACCGGGTCCGCACCGTCACGGTCGCGGCCCCCGGCATCGTGTCGTACGCCGACGGCGAGCGGTTCGGTGCGCTGCCGCTGACCATCGAGTGCGACCCCGGAGCGCTGAGCATCCTTGGCTGAGCAGGAGAGCACCGACCGGCCGAGCCCCGCGGCGGCGTACGCCGCCGACCGCGAGCGTCGCCGGTACCCCGTGCTGACCGACTTCAGCGCCCACTACCCCTTCGGTCTCGACGACTTCCAGGTCCGCGCCTGCCGTGAGATCGAGGACGGCCGGGGCGTCCTGGTCGCCGCGCCGACCGGCTCCGGCAAGACCGTCGTGGGGGAGTTCGCGATCCACCTCGCCCTCGCCGGTGGGCGCAAGGCCTTCTACACGACCCCGATCAAGGCGCTCTCGAACCAGAAGTTCCACGACCTCGTCGAGCGCTACGGCGAGGACATGGTCGGCCTGCTCACCGGCGACCACACCGTGAACGGCGAGGCGCCGATCGTGGTGATGACGACCGAGGTGCTCCGCAACATGCTGTACGCCGGGTCCCGCACCCTGCTCGGCCTCGGCTTCGTCGTGATGGACGAGGTGCACTACCTCGCCGACCGTGACCGCGGCGCGGTGTGGGAGGAGGTCATCATCCACCTGCCCGAGTCGGTGTCGGTGGTCTCGCTCTCGGCGACGGTCTCGAACGCCGAGGAGTTCGGTGAGTGGCTCGAGACCGTCCGCGGTGGGGGAGTGACCACCATCGTCGAGGAGCGGCGGCCGGTGCCGCTCTACCAGCACGTGATGGTCGGCAAGCGACTGCTCGACCTCTTCGCCGAGTCCGACGTCGACGCGGCCGCCGGGTTCGTCAAGGAGGGCACCCCGGTCAACCACGAGCTCGAGCGCGTCGCCCGCGACGACTTCGCCGCCCACCGGATGCGCGACCGGCGCTCACCGCGCAACCGCTCGCAGGCCCGCGGCGGGCGACAGTCGGGCCCGAAGCAGGTCGGCAACGGTCGGCGGGTGTGGATCCCGAGCCGGGTCGACGTCATCGACCGGCTCGACCGGGAGTCGTTGCTGCCCGCCATCGTCTTCGTCTTCAGCCGGGTCGGCTGCGACGCGGCCGTCACCCAGTGCCTCTCGGCCAACGTCCGGCTGACCTCGCCGGAGGAGCGCGACACGATCTACGAGCACGTCGAGACCGCGTGCCGCCACCTGCCCGACGAGGACCGCCACGTCCTGGGCTACCACGACTTCCTCGACGCACTGTCCCGCGGTGTCGCTGCCCACCACGCCGGGATGCTGCCGGCGTTCAAGCAGGTCGTGGAGCAGCTCTACGTCCGCGGCCTGTGCAAGGTCGTCTTCGCCACCGAGACCCTCGCGCTCGGCATCAACATGCCGGCCCGGACGGTCGTGATCGAGAAGCTGTCGAAGTGGAACGGCGAGACCCATGCCGACCTCTCGCCGGGGGAGTACACCCAGCTGACCGGCCGGGCCGGGCGCCGCGGGCTCGACGTCGAGGGCCACGGGGTCGTGCTGTGGCAACCCGGGCTCAACCCGCGCGAGCTGGCCGGGCTCGCCTCCACCCGCACCTACCCGCTCCGGTCGAGCTTCCGGCCGTCGTACAACATGGCGGTCAACCTGGTCCACCAGTTCGGCCGCGAGCGCTCCCGCGAGCTGCTCGAGCAGTCCTTCGCCCAGTTCCAGGCCGACAAGGCCGTGGTCGGGCTCGCCCGCCAGCTGCGCAAGAGCGACGAGGCGCTGGACGGGTACGCCGAGGCCGCCACCTGCCACCTCGGCGACTTCATGGAGTACGCCCGGATGCGTCGCGAGGTCACCGACCTCGAGAAGAGCGCGTCCCGGCAGCGCAAGGCCGACCAACGCTCGGAGGCCGTCGACTCGCTGCGCCGGCTCAAGCACGGGGACGTGATCCACGTGCCGTCCGGGAAGTACTCCGGCTACGCCGTCGTGATCGATCCCGGCACGTCCGGCCACGACGGCGAGCCGCGCCCCTACGTCGTGACCGTCGCAGGGCAGGCGCGCCGGCTCGCGCCCCCGGACTTCCCGACACCCGTCGAGGCGCTGACCCGGATCAAGGTCTCGGCCAAGTTCAACGGCCGCAACGCCACCATGCGGCGCGACCTCACCTCCCTGCTGAAGACACGGACCCGGGACCTCCCGACGCCGGCACGGTCGCGCCGGTCGGGTGCCGGGGGCCGGGCCGAGGAGAAGGTCGACGCCGTACGCCGGCGGCTCAAGGAGCACCCCTGCCACCAGTGCCCGGACCGGGAGGAGCACGCCCGCTGGGCCGAGCGCTGGCACAAGCTCCAGCGCGACTCCAGCACGCTGCGCGCCCGGATCGAGCGGCGGACCAACACGGTCGCGCGGCAGTTCGACCGGGTGTGCGAGGTGCTCACCGCCCTGGACTACCTCGAGGGCGACAGCGTCACCGAGCGCGGCAGCCACCTGCGCCGGCTCTACTCCGACAGCGACCTGGTCGCGGCCGAGTCGCTGCGACGCGGGCTCTGGGACGGGTTGGACCCGGCCCAGCTGGCCTCGGTGCTCTCGATCCTGGTGTTCGAGGCACGCCGTCCCGACGACGCCTCCTCGCCGCGGCTGCCCGGCAGCCCGGCGCGCGAGGTGATCGGCGAGATGGTGAAGGTCTGGGGCGAGCTCGACGGGCTCGAGCGGAGCCACGGCCTCGACTTCCTGCGCCAGCCCGACCTCGGGTTCGCCTGGGCCGCGTGGCGCTGGGCGGAGGGCGACGAGCTCGACGACGTGCTCACCGTGACCGACCTCGCCGCCGGCGACTTCGTGCGGTGGATCAAGCAGCTGCTGGACCTCACGGGGCAGGTGGCCGACGCCGCCGGGCCCGGACCGCTGCGCGACACGGCGCGCGACGCCGTACGCCGTCTCAAGCGGGGCGTGGTCGCCTACTCGTCACTGCCCGAGTAGCGGGCCGGTGTTCCAGGCGACGATCGACCGCACACCGCGACGGTGGACCGCCCGCGGTAGCGTCCGCTCATGCAGACCGACCTGCTCGTCGTCGGCGCGGGCCCCTACGCGTACGCCGCGGCGGCGTACGCCCGGCACCGAGGAGTCGCTACCCACGTCGTAGGCCACCCGATGTCGTTCTGGCGCGAGCAGATGCCGGACGACATGTTCCTGCGCTCGGGACCGGACTGGCACCTCGACGCGACGGGCGAGCACACCTTCGCGGCGTTCTTCGAGGACCGGGGGCTCGACCCGGCCGACCACGACCCGATCCCGATCGGCGTCTTCCTCGACCACACCGACTGGTTCGGCGAGCAGAAGGGTCTGGACGTCGACGAGCGGCTCGTCGAGTCCCTGACCCTGCCGAACGGCCGGTTCGAGGCGGTGATGGAGGACGGCTCGACGATCGGGGCCGAGCGGGTGCTCGCCGTGCCCGGCATCCGACACTTCGCCCACGAGCCCGACTGGGCCACTGCCCTGCCAGCCGAGCGGCGCTCCCACACGAGCGATCTGGTGTCGTTCGACGAGCTGGCGGGGGCACGGGTGGCGATCATCGGCGGCCGTCAGAGCGCGTACGAGTGGGCGGCGCTGCTCTGCGACCACGGAGCGGCGCAGGTGGACGTGGTGCACCGGCACGAGACACCGCGGTTCGAGCGGGTCAGCTGGGCGTTCGTGGACGAGTACGTGGACCAGACCCTCGCCACACGGGGCTGGTGGCGCGGGCTGTCGGCCGCCGACCAGCAGCACGTCGCACGCCAGTTCTGGGAGGTTGGCCGGCTGACCCTGGAGCCCTGGCTGGTGCCACGGCTTGACCCGGCGGTGGTGACCAGCCGACCGGGCTGCGCGGTGGTCGAGGCCGTCGCAACCGAGGAGGCGGTGACGCTCACGCTGTCGGACGGGACGATGCTCGAGGTCGACCACGTCGTGCTGGCGTCGGGGTACGTCGCCGATCTGGCCCGGGTGCCCTACCTCGCCGGGCTGCTCGACCGGGTGTCCGTCACCGACGGGTTCCCGGACCTGTCACCGGGCTTCGAGACCACGCTGCCCGGGCTCTCGCTCGTCGGGTTCGCGTCGACCCGCGACTTCGGCCCGTTCTACGGCTTCACGAAGGGCTGCGCGTCGTCGGCGCAGATCGCTGTGGACGAGATGCTGCGCTAGCTGTGATGCCCAGCCAGGTTGGTCGAGATCCTGCGCGATGGGGGCTGCCTGTCCCGATGGCGAGTGGGGCCGGTGGTGGTTGTACTCGTGGACCCATGCTGGCAGAGCGGCGAGCCGGGCTGATTCGGAGTTGTAGACCTTCATGTCACACGCCCAGCCCTCGGCCAGACGTTCGGTCGGAAGCGTTCGATCGTGCCGCTGGTCTGCGACCGCAGGGCCGGGTTGTCGTTCACGGCTGACCCCCAGCTCGAGTGCGAGCGCTGTGACGTCTCCAGGCGCGACTTGTAGCAACTGCAGTTGTCGCTGAGCGTTACTCGCGTCAGACGCTCACGCACGAATCGGCGAACCGCGACCGCGTTGCGCAGGACCTCGGCCGACGGATTCCTTGGCATCCGTCGCCGTGGGCTTCGACGTAGGCGACTCGGGAGTGGTCGGCTCGATCACGGTGCGGAGGTAGCAGATCCCGATCGACGATTGCCGTCACTCGACCGTCGACGCGTGTCTGGTGCCGCGGCCCGACTGCGGTTGCCCGGCTTGCGCCCGACGTAGCGCCAGCCGCCGCCATCGGCGACCTTACCGAGCTTCCTGACGTCGACGAGGACGAGGTCGACCAGGTCGACCTCGTGCACGTCGACGGCAGAAGCTCGGTAGGTCGCCGGTGGCGGCGGCTGGCGCTATGTGGGCGAAGCAGGTTGAGACGGCAGCCGGGCCGCGACCGCGTAGACAAGCTCGAACAAGGGCGGCAATCGTCAGAGTCGGGATCGCCGATCTCGCACCGGGCCGAGCCGACTGCTTCCGACCGCAGACGCACGATGCTCACGGACGACGGATGCCAAGGAGTCCGGTCGGCCGATGGTGCGGTGCCGAGGAGCGGTCCACCGATTCCGTGGCGGACCTTCTGCGCGGTAACGCTCGGCGACCACGTCGTTGCTCAAGTGCGCCAGTGAGACGTGACAGCGCTCAGCAGCTCGGGCGGGTGACCAGCCGTGCACGACGACCAGGCGCGCGAGTCGGAGTCGCGGCACGTGAACGCTTCAGAGCCGAACGTTGGCGATGGGCTGAGCGTGTGACATGAAGTCCTACAACTCCGGGTGGCCGGCGCGGTTCTGCCAGCACGGGTCCACGAGTACCACCACCGCGGAGGCCTTCAGTCCATCGGGACAGATCAGATCGTGCCGTCGCCAGGATCTCGACCAACGTGCCTGGTCATCACAGCTAGCCGCTCAGTGGTGGCCGAGCGCGCGGCTGATCGCCTCGTCGACCGACGCGTCCCCCCCGACCAGCGTCCACTGGCGACCAGCGGTGCGACCGTCGTCGAGCACGGCGGCCAGGACGGCGGCCACGTCGGCGCGGGTGATGTCTCCCCGGTCCGCTTCCTCGGCCAGCAGCACCCTGTCGGTCGCCGGGTCGTCGGTGAGCCGGCCGGGCCGGATGATCGTCCACGCGAGGTCGCTGGCCCGCAGCGCGGCGTCGGCGTCACGCTTGGCCTCGACATAGGCGCGCCACACGGGCTCGGTGTCGTCGGGCAGCGGCTCGTCGACGCTGATGGCGGAGACCTGCACGAACCGGCCGATGCCGGCGGCCCCGGCGCCCGCGATCGACTTCAGGGAGCCCTCGAGGTCCACGCTGCGCTTGCGCTCGATGTTGCCGTCGGCGCCGCCGCCGGCGGCGAACACGACCGCGCCGCACCCCTCGAAGGCGGCGGCGAACTTCTCCTCACCGTCTCCCTCGATGTCGAGCAGCCGGCTCTCCACCCCGTGCTCAGCGAGGCGGTCCGCCTGCTCCTGGCGGCGCACGAGCGCGACCGGCTGGTGGCCTGCCTCCAGCAGCAGCGGGTGGAGCAGCCGGGCGATCTTGCCGTGGCCTCCGACGACAGCGATACGAGTCATGGCGTCCACGCTACGCCGCAGGGGCAACGGCTTCCCGGGCGCTCAGCGCGAGCGCAGCGTGTCGAGCAGCCGCTGCACCGGGCCGCCGAGGTTGAACTCCCCGGCCAGCGCGGCCAGCATCTCCGCGTCGCGCGGCTCGCGCGGCAGGGTGGCGTCGACGGGTTCGAGTGCGAGGTCCCGTGCGACGGCGACCACCTGGGGGGCCACCGCGAGGTAGTCGATCGCCTCGCGCAGCTTCGCGCGGGGGTTGGGGCCGAGGTCGGCGTCCGGATCGTCCACGGCGGCCAGGATCCCGCTCATGTCACCGAACCGGCCCAGCAGCGTGGCGGCCGTCTTGTCCCCGACGCCCTTGACGCCGGGCAGCCCGTCCGAGGCGTCCCCGCGCAGCGTCGCCAGGTCTGCGTACTGGTGGGCGTCGACGCCGTACTTCTCACGGATGACGTCGTTGGTCACCCGCTCGTGCCTGCTCACGCCGCGGGCGATGTAGAGCACGCGCACCTGCGCCTCGTCGTCGACGAGCTGGAACAGGTCGCGGTCGCCGGTCACCACGTCGACCGGCATCCCGGCGCCGGTCGCGAGGGTGCCGATGACGTCGTCGGCCTCGTAGTGGTCGGCGCCCACGATCGGGATGCCGACGGCATCCAGCGCGGCCCGGATGAGGGGGATCTGCTGCTCGAGCGGGTCCGGCACCTCCTCGAGGTCCGGCTGGTCGGCGCGCGGGGCGACGACCCGGTGGGACTTGTAGGACGGGATCAGGTCGACGCGCCACTGCGGGCGCCAGTCGTTGTCCCAGCAGCAGACGAGGTGGGTCGGCTGGTACTCGCCGACCAGCCTGCTGATGAAGTCCAGCAGCCCGCGCACCGCGTTGACCGGGGTGCCGTTGTCGGCCTTGATCTCCGGGACGCCGAAGAAGGCCCGGAAGTACATCGAGGCGGTGTCGAGGAGCATCAGGCGCTGCGGGTCGTCGCTCACGAGCCGCATCCTGCCACGGCACACCCACTACGCTGTCGCGCGTGACGAGCGCCCCCCTGGAGTCCACCGACCGCCACATCCTCGAGCTGCTCGGGGCCGACGGCCGGATGTCCTACACCGACCTCGGCAAGACCACCGGTCTCTCGACCTCCGCGGTGCACCAGCGGGTGAAGCGGCTCGAGCAGCGGGGACTGATCACGGGGTACGGCGCGACGGTCAACCACGACGAGATCGGCCTGCCGCTGACCGCCTTCATCTCGATCACCCCCATCGACCCTGCGCAGCCCGACGACTACCCCCAGCGGGTGCGCGACATCGACGCGATCGAGTCGTGCTGGTCGGTCGCGGGGGAGGAGTCCTACATCCTCAAGGTGCGCGTCGCCACCCCCGGCGCCCTCGAGGACCTGCTCGCCCGGATCCGCGCCGCCGCCAACGTCTCCACCCGCACCACCATCGTCCTCTCGACGCCGTACGAGAACCGCCCGGTGACGTAGCCGGCGCCATTTCCCCGGATATCCGGGGAACCAGCAGATCTACGCTGCTGGATACCCCAAGAACCTCACGACTCGCTCAAGAGCCTCAGGCCGGCTGCGGGCGACGACGGGCGTCGAGGATGCGTCGGATCCGGGCCGCGGTGCGCTCCGGGAAGGCGAGGTCCTCCCACTGGATCCGGATGCAGGTCCACCCGGTCAGCAGGCAGATCAGCTCCTCCCGACGTTTCTCCCGCATCACGTACTCCTCGAGCGACTCACCCTTGCGTCGGTAGCGCTCGTACTTGATCCGACCGTCGAACTCGAGGAAGACGCCCTCGGCCTCCCACGCGAAGTCGCAGTAGGCCACCACCCAGCCGCGCTCGTCGCAGATCGGCGCCTGTGGGCGTGGCCGGGGGAGGTGCTGCGCCCAGCACAGGAACCAGGTCCGGGACTCGGCCACCGAGGTGAGCCGGTCGTCGCACAACCTCTCGACGAGGGTGGTGCTGAGGCTGTCGGGCCAGTAGCGCATGTCGTGGACCGCGCTCCGGAACTCCTCGTGGGTCATCCGGCCCGCGTGCAGCAGGCTGTTGACGGTCACGAGCGCCCGCTCCACGTCGCAGCGGGTGGTGACCTCGACCGCACAACGCGGAGCACGGCTGACGCGTACGCCGTTCAGCACCTCCACGTCCTCCTCGGCGAGCAGCCCCGAGTGGTGGACGACGCCGGCCTCGTTGCGCCCCGGTCTGCCATCGGTGCGGTTGACGTGGACGACGTCGAGGGGGATGCCCCAGACCGTCCCGCCGTGCTCCACGGCCGAGGAGGCGTGCGTGGCCACCGTGGACGGGTGGGCGCGCTTGAGCACTGCCCGCACCAGTACCCGGTGCTTCTCCTCGGCGGTCAACGAGTCCCACAATGGCCGCGACACGTAGCTGCCGTGCCTGATCCGGGTCAGCTGACCGCGCCGCACCCGGGTGCGGATCTCGTTGTCGGTGACGCCGTCCGCCAGGAGCTCGCGGCGCAGCATGACGCAAGAGTTGAGTACGTCGGGATCGATCGCCATGACCGGGAGCCTGCCCCGCCACGGCGTACGACGGAACCGGTCCTCGGCGACCTGTGGACAACCCTCAGGCGACGCCCGTCGACATCGGTGTCCGGCCCGATGTTCTTGAGTGAGTCATGGGGTACTTGGAGTAACCAGCGCCCCGAAAGTGCTGGTTCCCCGGATATCCGGGGAACCAGTCCACACCGACCCTCAGTGCGCCTGCAGCGCAGCGAGGCGCCGGGAGGCCTCGGCGACCTCGGCCGCCTTGAGGGCGGACTCGTCGAGCCGCCCGTGCTCGGCCCACCACGCCCGGCCGGCTGCGGGGAGGGTGTGGATCGGGTCGTAGTACTCGTAGGTGCGCTCGAGGGCGGACGGGTCGGCGGCCTCGATCGAGGTGCGGTAGTTCTTCGTCCAGTACGAGATCCCGCGCTCGGTGTCGTAGTCGGCGAGCTGGTGGACCCAGCGCTTGCCGACGAAGGGCACGTCGCAGACGATCCGCGGCGTGGCGAACCCGGGGAGGTAGCCCATGATGTGGTGCTGCAGCCGCTGGGCGTCGGCGACCGAGACCCGCCAGTGCTCCGAGTACGGGATCATGTCGCACATGTAGAAGTAGTAGGGCAGGATCTGCGCCCCGTCGAGCAGCCGGAAGCACAGGTCGAGCAGCACCTCCGGGTCGGCGTTGACGCCGTTGAGGAGCACGCCCTGGTTGCGGACGTCGCGGATGCCGGTGTCGAGCATCGCCCGGGTCGCCTGCGCCACGAGGGGGGTGACCGAGTTGGCGTGGTTGGTGTGGGTGTGGATCGCGATGGACACGCCGCGGTCGCGGGCGATCGTGGCGACGCGCTCCATCCCGGCACGGACGTCGTCCTGGAGCCAGTGCTGCGGGAGACCGATCAGGGCCTTGGTGGCCAGCCGGATGTCGCGGACGTTCTCGACCGCGAGCACCTGGGTCAGGAAGTCCTCGAGGCGGGGCCACGGCATGTTCGCCACGTCGCCGCCGGAGACCACGACGTCGCGGACGGACGGCGTACGCCGCAGGTAGTCGAGCATGTCGCCGATCCGGTCGTTCGGCTTGCCGCCGAACTTCAGCTTCTCGATCGTCGGCGTGGAGTTGCCGACCAGGTCCATCCGGGTGCAGTGGCCGCAGTACTGCGGGCAGGTCGGAAGCAGCTCGGCGAGCACCTTGGTGGGGTAGCGGTGGGTGAGCCCCTCGGTCGCCCACATGTCGTGCTCGTGCAGCGAGTCCCGGGTGGCGTGGGGGTGGGAGGACCAGTCGGTCCGACGGTCGGAGAACACCGGGATCATGTAGTGCCGGATCGGGTCGGCGTAGAACGCGTCGGTGAGCGACCCGGTGCCACGGGGCTCGACGCCCGGCGCCATGGTGTTCATCATCTGCGGCGGGACCAGCATCGACATGGTGGCGCGCTCGGCCTGGTCGCGCTCGAGGTCGGCGTAGAACCGGTCGTCGAGCAGGTCGCCCATCAGCTCGCGCAGCTGCTTGACGCTCTTGACGCAGTGGGAACGCTGCCACTGCACGGAGGCCCACTCCGCGGGCGTGACGTCCTTCCAGCCGGGGAAGCGCGTCCAGTCGGGCTCGACGAGCTCCACGCGCGCGTACGGGTAGGGCTGGCCGGTGTCCATGCCGATGGCGGTCTCGATGCTCACGGGACCAGCGTAAGCGTGAATAATCCGGCCTGTCGAATGACTCGCCGCAAGAATTGTCGTTAGGCTGCGGTCGTGCGCGTAGATATCTCTTCAGATCCGACCGGACTGCACCGTGTGCTCGACGAGGGCACGGTGCTGCCGCAGGCCGCCCAGCGCCTTGACGTACGCCGTGAGCTGTGGCCGGACGAGGTGCGGGTCCGCGTCGAGCGGCTCAACCTCGACGCCGCCTCCTTCCGCCAGCTCGAGCGCACGCACACGCGCGACGGGCGCCCCGACGGCGACGCCGTCCGCGACGAGGTGCTCGCGATCGTCGCTGACCGCGGCAAGATGCAGAACCCGGTGACGGGCTCCGGCGGGATGCTGGTCGGCACGGTCGAGGAGGTGGGGGAGGAGTCCCCGCTCGGCCTCGCCGTGGGTGACCGCGTCGCCACCCTGGTCTCGCTGACGCTCACCCCGCTCGTGATCGAGGACGGCCTGGCGCGCTGGGACGGTCGCAGCGAGCAGGTCCCGTGCGACGGGTACGCCGTGCTCTTCGGCCGCTCCATCGCCGCGGTGCTGCCCGACGACCTCGCCCCCGCGCTCAGCCTCGCGGTGATGGACGTGTGCGGCGCCCCGGCGCTGACCGCCCGCGTCGTCCAGCAGTACGCCGATCCCACGGTCGTGGTCGTCGGCGGAGCGGGCAAGTCCGGCTCGCTCAGCCTGGCGGCGGCCCGTGCTGCCGGCGCGGCCCGGACCATCGGGGTCGTGCCCCACCGCGCCGAGGCCGAGCTGCTCACCGGGGCCGGTCTCGCCGATGCCGTGGTGCTGGCCGACGCGCGCGACCCGATCGCGCTGCGGGACGCGGTCGTGCAGGCGGGAGGACCGGCCGACGTGACGGTCGTCTGCGTCGACGTCCCGGGCTGCGAGGGTGGGGCGATCCTGACCACCGCCGAGGGCGGCACGGTCATCTTCTTCTCCATGGCCACGTCGTTCTCCGCCGCCGCGCTCGGCGCCGAGGGACTGGCGGCCGACGTCACGATGCTGGTCGGCAACGGCTACGTCCCGGGCCACGCGGCGTACGCCCTGGAGCTGTTGCGGGGCCACGAGGGTGTCCGGGGGCTGTTCGAGGGTCGGCTCGCAGGAGAGCAGGCATGAGCCGCACCGGGGGGCGACTGGGCCTCGACCCGGCCCAGGTCAAGCAGGCGCGGGCGATGGCCCGCACCGTCGGCCGACCGGTCGTGTCGATGGCGAAGAAGCACACCACCATCTCGGTCGAGCGGGCCACGCTGCGCCTGGCCGGGCTCGGAGGGGCCGACCCGGACGGCACGCCGTGGGTCAACCGGCTCGTCGACGCCGTGCGCGCCGACGTCGGGCTCGAGCACGGCGTGGCGCTCCCGGTGTGGGACGCGCTGCGGCGTGGCGAGGCCGAGGACCTGCTCACGCTCGCCCAGAAGGCGAGCGCCGGATCGGTCCGCTTCGCCCTCCCCGAGGGACGCGAGGCGACCCGCGCGACCGCGGCCTCGCGCAGGGCGGTCGGCGCCGGCATCAAGCAGATCGACCGGCGTCGCGTCGAGCGGGAGCGCTTGATCGCCCGGGTCGGCGACGCCCCGCGCAAGCCGTGGATCTACCTCATCGTCGCGACCGGCGACATCTACGAGGACATCCCCCAGGCCCAGGCCGCCGCCCGCGAGGGCGCGGACGTGATCGCGGTGATCCGCTCCACGGGGCAGTCGCTGCTCGACTTCGTCCCCGAGGGTGCGACCCGCGAGGGCTTCGCCGGCACCTACGCCACCCAGGAGAACTTCCGGCTGATGCGCGCGGCGCTCGACGAGACCTCGCGCGAGCTCGGCCGCTACATCCGGCTCACCAACTACGCCTCGGGCCTCTGCATGCCCGAGATCGCGGCGCTGGCGGGCCTCGAGCGGCTCGACATGATGCTCAACGACTCGATGTACGGGATCCTCTTCCGAGACATCAACCCGGTGCGCACGTTCGTCGACCAGCGCTTCAGCCGCCAGGTCCACGCCCGCGCCGGCATCATCATCAACACCGGCGAGGACAACTACCTCACCACCGCCGACGCGGTCGAGGCCGCCCACACGGTGACCACCAGCCAGCTGCTCAACGAGTACTTCGCCAAGGAGGCCGGTCTCGAGGACTGGCAGCTCGGTCTGGGCCACGCCTTCGAGATCGACCCGGAGGTGCCCGACTCGTTCCGGATGGAGCTCGCCCACGCGATGCTCGCGCGCGACCTGTTCCCGAAGGCGCCGCTGAAGTGGATGCCGCCGACGCGACACATGACCGGTGACGTCTTCCGCGGCTACCTCCTCGACGGGTTCTTCAACCTCGTCGGCGCGCTCACCGACCAGGGGATCCTGCTGGTCGGGATGATGACCGAGGCCGTGGTGACCCCGTGGATCTCCGATCGCGACCTCGCCCTGCAGAACGTCCGCTACGTGATGAACGCCGCCGGCAACCTGCACGAGGACTTCCACCCCGCCCCCGGCGGCTTCATCGTGCAGCGCGCGCAGCAGGTGCTCGGTGACAGCATCGGGCTCCTCGAGGACATCGAGAAGCACGCTGGGTTGAATCATGGGGCGGGCCTGCTCGACGCGATCGCCGACGGCACCTTCGGGCTCATGAAGCGCCCCGCCGACGGTGGCCGCGGCCTCGACGGCGTGGCGAGGAAGGCCCGCGACTACTACAACCCGGCCAGCGAGATCCTCGAGGAGAAGCCGCAGTGAACACCCCATTCGAATGCTCGCTACGCTCCGCTTCGAACGGGGACCCCGCATGAGCAGCCCGATCCGCCCCTACGGCGACACCACCGGCGACGGCATGGTGCAGCTGTCCTTCACGCTGCCCATCACGCACTCCAAGGTCGCCGACGGCGCGGCCGTCCAGCTCGCCAACAAGATGGGCATGGACCCCGCGCTCGTCGTCCACAGCAAGCCGATGGGGGACGACTTCACGTTCTTCGTCGTCTACGGCCGGGTCAACCACCTCGTCGACCCCAGCCTGGTGCAGGTGGTCGAGCGCGACTACCCGCTGTTGACGCCCAAGGAGGCGAACGCCGCCATCAAGCGGTCCCTGCGGCGCCGGCTGGTGGTCGTGGGCGCCTGCATCGGCACCGACGCCCACACGGTCGGCATCGACGCCATCCTCAACATCAAGGGCTTCGCGGGGGAGAAGGGCCTGGAGTACTACCGCGAGGTGAAGGTCGTGAACCTCGGGGCCCAGGTGTCGGTCCCGCAGCTGGTCGAGCGCGCGCTCACCGAGAAGGCCGACGCCGTGCTCGTCTCCCAGGTGGTGACCCAGCGCGACGCGCACCTGCTCAACACCCGTGAGATGTCCGCGGCCTTCCGCGAGGCCTACCCCGCCCGCAAGCGACCGCTGCTCGTCGTGGGCGGACCCCGCTTCGACGAGGCGATGGCCGGCGACCTCGGCGTCGACCGCGTCTTCAGCCGGGGCACCACGCCCGGCGAGGTGGCCTCCTTCATCGTCCACCGGATGACCGACCGTCCGACCCCGACCGAGAAGGCGTCATGACCGCACAGCTCGGGCAGCGCGTCGTCCACCGCCGCTACGTGCCCTACAGCCACGCCCACTACGCCGGCAACCTCGTCGACGGCGCCTACAGCCTGGGCCTGTTCGGCGACGTCGCGACGGAGATGTGCATCGTCACCGACGGGGACGAGGGGCTCTTCGCGTCGTACGCCGACGTGCAGTTCCGCGAGCCCGTCCGGGCCGGCGACGTGCTGGAGATCAGCTGCGAGGTCACCCGGGTCGGCACCCGCTCCCGCGAGCTCTCCTTCGAGGTGCGCGTGGTGGCCCGCGGGGCCGCCACGGCCGAGCGTCCAGGTACCGCTGCGCTGCTCGCCGAGCCGCTGCTGGCGACCACCGCCACCGGCACCGTCGTCGTCCCGGGCTGACCGGGCCGGACCGCGTCGGGGTGTCGCGCCGCGACACGCCGCTGACGGGCAAGTTTCCTCGATTCATTCCGGTCCGGCCGCCCGCCGCTGACCTGCGGTTTTGCGCGTCGTCGCAGGTCAACGGCCGGTTGACATCCCCGGTCGCGACAACGAAGGTTCCGGGTGTTCGCCCGTGCAGCTCGCGTCGGGTGGACCGGCGTGCGAGTGGTCGCGTCCGAGGTGCGTCCTCCAGCCCCGTCGGACACGATCCGCGCAGGCCGGTCCGCCGCGTGACGGCGGACGCGGAAGGGTCCGGTGGCTCCCTAGACAACTTCTCGGGTTCGGCAGCCGGTCGGACACGGGTTGGCCCGAAGGATCCGCTGGACCCTTCCGCTCCTGCACGCCCGCTGCCGGGCGGCCGACCAGGCGCCCGATAGCGTGGTCCTGTGCTCCTCAGGATCGGCTGTGCGCTGCTCGCCGGAGCCGGGCTGGCACAGGCCTTCGAGCCCGTCGGACTCGCGATCCTCCTCCCGCTCGGCGTCGCCGGCTTCGTGCTGTGCGTGCGTGGGCTCCCGGCCCGGCGTGCCTGGCTTCCCGGCCTCGCGTTCGGCATCGGGTTCCAGTTCGTGCTGCTCTTCTGGATGCGCGTCGTCGGGATCGAGGCGTGGCTCGGTCTCGCAGGCCTTGAGGCGGCCTTCATGGCCCCCCTCGGGGTGGCGGTGTCGGCACTGCTCCGGCTGCGCGGCGGTCCCGTCTGGGCGGCGGCGGCCTGGGTCGCGGTCGAGACCATCCGGTCGGACCAGCCGTGGGGCGGCATGCCCTGGGGACGGCTGAGCTACGCCGTCGCCGGGACGCCGTGGCAGGAGGGGCTGCCCTGGCTGGGCATGACGGGCGTGTCCTTCGTGCTCGCCCTGCTCGGCGTGCTGCTCGCCCAGCTGGTGACCACGCTCGTGGACGGGGACGCCCGGAGGCGCTGGACGGCCCTCGGCGTGACGGCGGGGGTGGCCGCGCTGTCGGTCCTCCCCGCGCTCACGCCGTACGCCGCGGAGCCGGTGGGGGAGCGCGACGTCGCCGTCGTGCAGGGGGATGTCCCCGGCGACGGCAGCAACATCCTGCTCGACCCGCTCCAGGTCACCCGCAACCACGTCGACGCGACCGTGGAGCTGGCCGAGCGGGTGGAGGCGGGGGAGAGCCCCCGTCCCGACTTCGTGCTGTGGCCGGAGAACTCCACGGCGTCGGACCCCTTCCTCGACCCCATGGTCAACGCCGGCATCACCACCGCCAGCTCGGCGATCGACGTCCCGATCCTGGTCGGCGCGATGGTCGACGCCGGGGAGGAGCACGTGCTCAACCAGGGGATCGTGTGGGAGCCCGACACCGGGGCCGGTGACCGCTACACCAAGCGCCACCCGGTGCCGTTCGGCGAGTACATCCCCTGGCGCAGCGTCTTCCCCGCCAGCTTCGGCAAGCTCGCCATGATCCCGCGCGACATGAAGAGCGGCACCCGCGTGGAGCCGCTCGAGGTGGACGGGGTCCTGGTGGCCGACGCGATCTGCTTCGACGTCGCCTACGACGACGGCATCCACGCCCAGCTCGTCGCCGGCGGCCAGGCGCTCGTCGTGCAGACCAGCAACGCGACCTTCATCCACACCCACCAGATCGATCAGCAGTTCGAGATCACCCGGTTGCGGGCGCTGGAGACCGGCCGCAGCGTGATGGTGGCGGCGACCAACGGGGTCTCGGGGATCATCGCCCCCGACGGCACCGTGCTGGAGCGGGCCGACACCCGCACCCGGGCCGTCCTTGAGCACCGGGTCGTGCTCAGCGACGAGCTCACGCCCGCGGTCCGGATGGGCCCGTGGCCCGGGCGGGTGTCGGTGGTGGCGACGCTGCTCGGCCTGCTGCTGGTGCTGCTCCCGTATCGTCGTCGACGTGGGGAGGAGGTGCCCGATGAGCGACACCGGACGACCCGGTCGGATCGTGATGGTCGTCCCGACCTACAACGAGCGTGACAACCTCGCCTGGATCCTCGGTCGGCTCCACGCCGCCCAGCCCGGTGTCGACGTGCTCGTGGTCGACGACTCCTCGCCCGACGGCACCGGCGACCTCGCCGACGAGCTCGCCGCCGCCGACCCCCGCATCCACGTCCTGCACCGCGTCGCCAAGGGCGGCCTCGGTGCGGCGTACCTCCACGGCTTCCGCTGGGCGCTCGAGGAGGGCTACGACGTGATCGGCGAGATGGACGCCGACGGCTCCCACCAGCCCGAGCAGCTCTACCGACTGCTCGACGCGCTGCCCATGGCCGACCTGGTGATCGGCTCGCGCTGGGTCCGGGGCGGCTCGGTCGTCAACTGGCCCGCACACCGCGAGGCGCTCTCGCGCGGCGGCAACCTCTACGTCCGGTTGCTGCTCGGCATCGACGTGCACGACGCCACGGCCGGCTTCCGGCTCTTTTATCGGGGCACGCTGGAGAAGATCGACCTGGCCACGGTGCAGTCGACCGGCTACGTCTTCCAGACCGACCTCACCGCGCGCACCCTGCGCAGCCAGCTGGTGGTCACGGAGGTTCCCATCGAGTTCGTCGAGCGGGTGAGGGGTGACTCGAAGATGAGTGGCGCGATCGCCGTGGAGTCACTGCGCAGGATCACCGCCTGGGGCCTGCGCGAGCGTCGCCACCAGGTACGCCGGTGGCTGCGCGGCCCCCGCCGGGGAGGTCGACCGTGAGGGCCCGCGGCTGGTGGCGTCCGGCGCTGGTGGTCGCCTTCGTCGGCGTACCGCTGCTGGAGATCTACGTCCTGGTGCAGGTCGGGCAGGTGATCGGTGCCTGGTGGACGATCCTGCTGCTGATCGTGATGAGCGTGCTCGGCACGATGCTCATCCGGCGAGAGGGCGGCCGGGCGTGGCGGGCCCTGACCGAGGCGCTGCGCACCGGCCGGATGCCCGCGCGCGAGCTGACCGACGGTGGCCTGATCCTGGTCGGCGGCACCTTGATGCTGGCGCCGGGCTTCGTCACCGACGCGTTCGGCGTGCTGCTGATCCTGCCCTTCACGCGCCCGGTCGCGCGGCGGCTGCTGACCGGGATGGTCACGCGCCGGCTGCTGGCCGGCGGACCGCTGGGTCCGCTGGGCCCGATGGGTCCCACCGGTCCCGGGGGAGATGCACGACGCCCCGACCCCACGGGTGGTCCCGTGGTCCGGGGCGAGGTGGTCGACGACGACCAGTAGGGCCTGGTGAGGTGGAGCCTCAGCCGGCCCTCTTCTTGCGGGCCGAGGCGCGGTGGAGGTGGGCGGGACCGATCTCGCCACCGCGGAGCAGCTCGAGCCGTTCCTTGAGGATGTCCTCGAGCTCCTTCTCGGAGCGACGCTCGAGCAGCATGTCCCAGTGGGTGCGGGCGGGCTTCTCGGCCTTGTCCTCGGGCTTGATGCCGGCCGTGGAGAGCGAGGGCGCTCCGCAGCGCGGGCACTCCCAGCGCGCCGGGACGTCGGCCTCGACGGACATCGTGATCTCGAACTCGTGGCCCCGGTCGCACCGGTAGCCGACCTGCTGGCGCGCGGCGAACTCGATGCCGCGCTCGTCCTCGAAACTCTGGCCACCGAGCCGGGCTCCACGCAGTGTGCGCTCCGCCATGAGCCACCTCCTTGAAAGCAATAACCCCCGTCGGACCGCTTCGCACCTGGCGGGAGGCCTGGCGCGACGCGGCGGAACGACGCTGTCGCCGTTCGCTGATTTCAACGGTACGGGGGTCTCCAAGATTCCCTAAATCGCGCGTGTGCGCCACCTCACCCGCGCGGGTGAGCGGTCGGGCGGTCTGCGATGGGCTCAGATGACCGACGGAGCGGTGTTGCCCGCCTCCCGGATGCCGCGGGCGGTGTCGACCCGCAGCAGCAGGGCGCCGCCGAGGACGAAGAAGACCACGAGCGCGAAGATCGCCGGCCGGTAGGACTCGGTGGCGCTGTAGACCACGAAGAAGACGATGCTGCCGAACCACGACGTCCCCCTGTCCATCGCGTGGTAGAGGCTGAAGTACTCCGCCTCCTTGCCGCGCGGGATGAACAGCGAGAAGTACGACCGGGCCAGTGCCTGCGTCCCGCCGAGCACGACGCCGATCGCGACGCCCAGCGCCAGGAACGGCAGCGGCGACTTCTCCGGCACGAACAGGGCCGCGGTGACGATCAGCATCCAGCCCACCAGCCCGCCGAGGATGGTGCGCTTCGCCCCGATCCGCCCGGCGAGCCGGCCGAAGCCGATCGCACCGATCACCGCCACGAACTGGACCAGGAGGTAGGTGCCGAGCACGAAGCCGGTGTCGAAGCCGAGCTCCTCCACGCCGTACACCGAGGCCTGCCCGATGACCGTCTGGATGCCGTCGTTGAAGAACAGGTAGGCGAGCAGGAAGGTGAGCGCGACGGGGTAGTTGCGCAGGTCGCGCAGCGTCGCCCAGAGCTGGCCGAAGCTGCGCTGGAACACGCTCCCCTCGACCGGGGCGACGTCGAGCGGTGGCCGGTTGCGGATGCCGCGCCAGGGGATGACCGTGAACCCCGCCCACCAGATCGCGGCGGACAGCAGGCTGACGCGTACGGCGGTGCCCTCGTCCATGCCGAACACGCCCGGGACGCTGACGACCACGAAGTTCAGGGCCAGCAGCAGCCCGCCGCCGGCGTACCCGTAGGCCCAGCCGCGGGAGGAGACGTGGTCGCGCTCCTCCTCGGTGGAGATCAGCGGCAGGATCGCGTCGTTGAAGACGGCCGAGGCACCGAAGCAGAGGTTGGCGAGGATGAACGCGACGATGCCGAGCTGCCAGTTGTCGCCGGTCATGAAGAACAGCAGGCCGGCGAAGAAGGCGCCTGCCCAGGCGAAGCCGGCGAGCAGGTCCTTCTTGCGTTCGGTGCGGTCCGCGATCGCGCCGAGCACCGGGAGGAGGAACGCCGAGATCACCGTGGAGATGGGGACGACGAGCGCGGGCAGCGCCCCGGGGAGCAGGTCGAAGCCGAGGAAGTTGACCCGCCCGTCCACCGCGTCGTTCTCGGCGATGGCGATCAGGTAGGGACCGAACAGGACGCCGGCGACGGTGGTCGAGAAGGCGCTGTTCGCCCAGTCGTAGAAGTACCAGGCGCGCTGCTCCTTGGCCCGTTCGAGGGGGCCCAGGTCGGCGATCGGGGCCGGCGGGCCCGCGGGTGTGCTCATGGTCGTCCCCTCCACTGCCCGCGGCCGGCGAGCACGTCCTTGAGTATGTCGGTGCGATCGGTCATCAACCCGTCGACACCACGGTCGAGCAGCTCGATCATCTCGGCGGGGTCGTCGATGGTCCATGAGTGGACGTGCTTACCCGTGGCGTGCGCGCGCCGGACCAGCCGCGCGCCGGACACGGTGAGCGGACCCCGTCGGTGCGGCACCTGGAAGGCCGCGAACCGGCCGCCGGTGAGGCGCTCGGCGAACCGCGCCGGCAGCAGCAGGTAGGCGACGACCTCGAGCGGGCTGGCCGAGGTGGCGACCCGGTCGCCGGTCAGGCGCCGGAAGCGGGTCAGGTGGCGGTGCGAGAAGGAGCCGACGAGCACCCGGTCGTGCAGGCCCTCCTCCTCGACGAGGCGCGCCAGGGCGTCGACCGCGGCTGCGGACTTCAGGTCGATGTTGAAGCGCGCATCGGGCAGCACCTCGAGCAGCCGGCGCAACGCCGGCACCACCTCGCGCCCACCGATCCGGGCCCGCTCGACCTCGGCGTACGTCAGGTCCTCGACGGTGCCGCGCAGGTCGGTCACCCGGTCGAGCACCGTGTCGTGGAACGCGAGCAGGAAGCCGTCCCGGGTCAGGTGGACGTCGGTCTCGAGGTAGGTGTAGCCGAGGTCGGCGGCGTGCCGGAACGCGGTGAGCGTGTTCTCCAGGCCGACCAGGTCGGGGTGCGCGGCCCCGCCGCGGTGGGCGAAGGCGAGCGGGGGAGTGGCGTCGTCGAGGTAGGGGCGTCCGGTGCGCCGGTGGGTGGGGTCGGTCACGCCGGCAGTATCCACCGCGAGCCACCCCCGCCGACGCCCGGCCGCGGAGTACCGTCACGGCATGGACGCCATGACCTGCCCCCGTTGTGACTCCGCCATGGACAGCCGACTGCTCGGCTCCGGCCGGATCCACCAGTGCCCCGACGGGCACGGCGTGTTCCTGGAGCGGATCGAGCTCGGCAACCTGATCGAGTCCGAGACCGACTGGCACCGCAACGCCGGCCAGCACACCGCGCCGCTGCCCCGGATCACCTCCGACATGACGGCCCCGCCCGCCGCCAAGGCGCCCGCGCGGGCGTGGGTGGAGACGCTCTTCCGCTGACCGACGGCGGCGGCGTGCCCAGGTGGTCGAGCCGCCCGGGCCCCTGGGCGAGGGCGAGAGTCGAGACCTCCGCTCGTCGCGCTCGCGTTCCGGGAGCCGGACTCCTCTGATTTCGACGCGCCTGTCGCGACCTCCTGCGTCGGTCGCGAGGCTTGCTCAATCTGGCCGCCCCCACGCCGCGAGCTCCGCTCGCGACTGGGCGGCTCAGATGTCGCGGAAGGTCTCGATCTGGGCGCCGAGCAGGTTGAGGCGCTCGGCGAGGTCCTCGTAGCCACGGTGGATGACGTACGTCGAGCGCAGCACGGACGTGCCCTTCGCGGCCAGCATCGCCAGCAGCAGCACCACGGCCGGCCGCAGCGCCGGCGGGCACATCATCTCGGTCCCGGTGAAGCTGCTGGGACCCTCGATCATCACCCGGTGGGGGTCGAGCAGCTTGACCCGGCCGCCGAGCTTGTTGAGGTCGGTGAGGTAGATCGCGCGGTTCTCGTAGACCCAGTCGTGGATCAGCGTCTGGCCCTGCGCGACCGCCGCGATGACCGCGAAGAAGGGCAGGTTGTCGATGTTCAGCCCGGGAAAGGGCATCGGGTGGATCTTGTCCAGCGGTGCGTGCAGGACGCTGGGGTGGGTGGTGAGGTCGACCAGCCGCGTGTGGCCGTTGCGGGCGACGTACTCCTCGGTGAGGGTGTAGCGCAGGCCCATCTCGTCGAGCAGCGCCAGCTCGATCTCGAGGAACTCGATCGGGACCCGCTCGATGGTGATCGAGGAGCCGGTGACGATGGCGGCCGCCAGCAGCGACATGGCCTCGATCGGGTCCTCGCTCGGCGCGTAGTCGACGTCGAGGTCGATCTGCTCGCGAGCCGGTGACGGTCAGCGTGGTCGTGCCGATGCCCTGCACGTCGACGCCGAGCTTCTGCAGGTAGAAGCAGAGGTCCTGGACCATGTAGTTGGACGAGGCGTTGCGGATGACGGTGGTGCCGGGGTGCAGCGCGGCGGCCATCAGCGCGTTCTCCGTCACGGTGTCGCCACGCTCGGTGAGCACGATCGGTCGGCCCGGGGACACGCCCCGGTCGACCTGCGCGTGGTAGCTGCCCTCGGTCGCCTTCACCTCGAGGCCGAAGGGCCGCAGCGCGGACATGTGCGGCTCGACGGTGCGGGTGCCGAGGTTGCAGCCGCCGGCGTACGGCAGCTCGAAGTCGGTGCTGCGGTGGAGCAGCGGGCCGAGGAACATGATGACCGAGCGGGTACGCCGCGCGGCCTCCTCGTCGATGTGGGCGAGGTCGAGCTCGGCCGGGGGGACGATCTCGAGGTCGTTGTCGTCGTTGAGCCACCGGGTCTGGACGCCGAGGCTGTCGAGGACCTCCAGCAGCCGGTTGACCTCCTCGATCCGGGCGACCTTGCGCAGCGTGGTGCGGCCGCGATTGAGCAGCGAGGCGCACAGCAGCGCGACGCCGGCGTTCTTGGAGGTCTTCACCTCGATCGTCCCGGACAGCGTCGTGGGGCCGGTGACGCGCAGGTGGGTCGGGCCGGCACCGAGCGCGACGATCTCGGAGTCGAGGGCAGAGCCGATCCGCGCCAGCATCTCCAGGGAGAGGTTCTGGTGTCCCTTCTCGATCCGGTTGATGGCAGACTGACTGGTGGACAGCCGCTCGGCCAGCTGTTGCTGGGTCAGCCCGCGGTGCTTGCGGGCGTCGCGGATGAGGTTGCCGATCCGGCCCTTGTAGTCCTCGCTCATGCGGACCACGTTATCTCAGGTATGAGATAACGCAATTCGCGACGCCGGTCCTTCACGCGGGGTGGTTGGCTGAGCCCATGAGCTCGCTGGTGCTGGGACCGCTGCTGCGTCATGTCGACAGCGAGTCCGCAACGATCTGGGTCGAGACCGATCACGCCGCCACGGTCACGGTGACGGCCGGTGACCATCGGGGGAGTGCCCGCACGTTCGGCGTGCACGGCCACCACTACGCGATGGTCGAGCTCGTCGGGCTCGAGCCCGGCACCCACACCGCCTACCAGGTGCACGTCGACGAGGAGCAGGTCTGGCCCGAGGCCGGCTCGCCGTACCCGCCGTCGGTGATCCCGACACTGAAGCCCGGACAAGCCGCTACGGCTGGCCTTCGGGTCGTGCCGGGTCAGCGTGCCGCACGACGAGGCCGGCACCGAGGCTTTCGGCGTCGACGCGTTGCGCTCCTACGCGCTCCACATGGCCTCCGGGGAACGCCGACGAGCGCTGGCCCGACCTGGTGCTCTTCCTCGGCGACCAGGTCTACGCCGACGAGACGAGCGACGCGATGCGCGACTTCATCTCGTCCCGTCGCGGCGCCGGCGAGGAGCCGGGCGAACGAGATCAAGGACTACGAGGAGTACGCGCACCTCTACTTCATCGCGTGGAGCGATCCGGCCAACCGGTGGCTGCTGTCCACGCTGCCGAGCGCGATGATCTTCGACGACCACGACGTCCGTGATGACTGGAACACCAGCTGGTCGTGGCGCCAGGAGATGGAGGCCACCTCGTGGTGGCACGAGCGCATCGTCGGGGGACTGGCGTCGTACTTCATCTACCAGCACCTGGGCAACCTCAGCCCGCGCCAGCGCGGCGAGGACGTGCTGTGGCGCCGGGTGCTCGACCACGAGGGTCCCGGCGAGCTGGACATCAGCGACGCGCTCGACGACCTCGCCCACAAGGCCGACCAGCAGCCCGACTGCTACCGCTGGAGCTTCACCCGCGACTTCGGCACGCAGGCCCGGCTCGTGGTCGTCGACTCGCGGGCGGCGCGGGTGCTGCGAGCCGCATCAGCGTTCGATCCTCGATCCCGTCGAGATGGAGTGGCTCGACACCCAGATGACCGGTGGGTTCGACCATCTGCTGATCGGCACGTCGCTGCCGTACCTGATGGCGCCGGGGCTGCAGCCACGCCGAGGCGTTCAGCGAGGGCCTGTGCAACGGGGTGTGGGGCAAGCGCGACGGCCCGCGTGGCGAGCGGTTGCGCCGCGCCGTGGACCTCGAGCACTGGCCGGCCTTCCAGCAGGGCTTCCTCGCGCGTGGCCGACATGACGCTGGAGGTGGCCTCGGGCGCCCGCGGCAGGGCGCCGCACACGGTGCTGTTCCTCTCCGGGGACGTGCACCACAGCTACGTCTGCGTCCGCCTGGCCCGATCCTGAGGTCACCGACGTCCGGGTCACCTCCCGGATCATGCAGGCGGTCTGCTCACCGATCCGCAACCCCTTGCCGGGACCGATGGTGCGCGTGATGCGGGCCGGCTCCCGCACCGGTCGCTCGCTCGCGTGGTGCGCCGGTTCGCCACGGCGGCCAAGGTGACCGTTGTCGCCGCTCGAGTGGTCGGTCGACCGAGGGCCGTGGGTCGACAACAACCTCGCGGTGCTCGAGGTCCAGCACGACGGCGCCTGTCGATGCGCTGGTACGCCGGCGACGTCGAGGGCCGCGCCACCGACGCCCCGGTGCTGCGCACGGTGGACGAGGTGCTGGTCCCGGCGCCGGCGGGCGGGGCGTCGGTCGCCGCTGACCGGGGTCAGCGCAGGAGGAATGCGCCCGGCAGCAGCGCCGGCTCGCACTCGCACGTGTCGGAGCACGCGAGGAAGGTGTGCGCGGCGTGACCGCAGCGCGCGCAGGGCAGGTCGTGGGAGAGGTGGTCGGTGTGGCTGGGGCCCTGCGGGGTGTCGATCATGGTCTTCGTCCTTGGTGACGGCGTCCTCGGATGAGGGTCGTGGCCCACGGTAGGAGCGGGCACCGACACGGCGTGCAGACCCGCCCGAAGATGACCTGCAATGACCAGTCGGGCCTGACCCGGACGTCAGCCCGGGTGCCGGACGGGGGAGGCCGGCGGGAGACCCGCCGCTCACCCGAGCGCTGCGAGGCCTGCCGAGCAGGCGGTCGACGTCGTCGTCGTCGGTGTACGGCGCCAGCCCGACCCGGATCGCACCGGTCTCGCCGAGGCCCAGCCGGTGGCACGGCTCCCATGCGTAGCAGTGTCCCGACGAGATGCTGATGTCCTGCTCGCCGAGTGCTGCGTGCACGTCCTCCGGCGCCCGTCCCTCGAGCGAGAAGTAGAGCGTGGAGGTGCGCTCCGCGGCGCGCGACCAGACGGTGCAGTCGCCGCGCTGCGCGAGGGCCTCCTCGATCCGGGTGCGCAGCCGGTCCTCGTGGGCCTCCGTCGCGGCGTACGCCCCGGCGAGGGCCGCCCGCCGGTCCCCGTCAGGTCCGAGCGAGGCGAGGAAGTCGACGGCCGCGGTGACACCGGCCATCAGCTCGTAGGGGAGGGTGCCCAGCTCGAAGCGCTCGGGCACCCGGTCGGTCGAGGGGAGCAGCTTGTCGGGTCGCAGCGACTCGAGCAGCGCCGGGGAGGCGGCGACGACGCCGCAGTGGGGACCGCCGAACTTGTAGGGGGAGCAGGCGTAGAAGTCGGCACCGCTCCCGGCGAGGTCGGGCAGCGCGTGGGCCGCGTGGTGCACGCCGTCGACGTAGACGAGCGCCCCGGCGTCGTGGGCCAGCCGCACCAGCGCGGGCACGTCGGGCCGGGTGCCGAGCACGTTCGAGGCGGCGGTGAGCGCGACGAGCCGGGTGCGATCACCCAGGGCGGCCGCGAGGTGCTCGGGACGCAGCTCGGCGGTCTCGGGGTCGAAGTCGATCCAGCGCACGACCGCGCCCACCGCCTCGGCGGCCTGCACCCAGGGCCGGACGTTGGCGTCGTGGTCGAGCCGGCTCACGACGACCTCGTCGCCGGGTGCCCAGTCGCGGGCGAGGGCGCGCGAGACGTCGTAGGTCAGGGCGGTCATGCTGCGGCCGACGACGATGCCGCCGGGATCGGCTGCCAGCAGGTCGGCGAGGGCGGAGCGGCACTCGGCCACGACCTCGTCGGCCACGCGCTGGGGGCGGGTCAATCCACCGCGGTTGGAGATCGGGCCGGCGAGGGTGCCCGCCACGGCGTCGACGACGGCTCGGGGGACCTGGGTGCCGCCAGGACCGTCGAAGAACGCCTCGCCACCGGCAAGGGCAGGGTAGTGGGACCGGACCGTCGCGACGTCGTACGCCGGAGCTTGCGACTGGTGTTGCGTCGCGTGTTGAGTTTGGGGTTGCATGCGTCCTTCGTAGCACCCGTGGCCGTCGGACGTGTGCGATCCTTCCGCCATGCGGCAGGGGAGCGTGGGCACCTTCGACGGGGCCCCGCTCCGGATGAAGGCCTACCTGGTGGCCGTGCTGGTGGCCGCCGTGGTGCTGCCGTTCGTGCTGCGCGACGACGTCGCACCGCAGCCGCAGCGTCCGACCCTGCTGACGTTGGGCCTGCTCGTGGGCGTCGCGGTGCTCAACGTCGAGATGGGTCGGCTCCTGACCGGCGGCCTGACCCGCGCCCAGCAACCCCACAAGGCGCTCTCCGCTTGGGCCTTCGCGTGCGCGCTGCTGCTGCCGCCCCCGTGGTTGCCGGTGGTGGTCACGATCACCCACGTCCACGCCCGGTGGCGGGGGATCCGGGTGCCGCTCTGGAAGTGGGCGGGCTCGGCAGGTTATGTCACCCTCGCCGGCCTCGCCGCGGGGTTGGTGGCTCATGGCGTGCTCGGGGACCGTCCCGACGGTGCGAACTGGATGAACGGGAACGGTGGGCTCGGCCTGGCCGCGATCGCGGCGGCGGGCACGACGTTCCTCGCGGTCGAGTCGCTGTTGTTCCTCGGCAACGCCTACCTCAACCACGCCGAGGCACGAGGCCTGGCTGCGCGAGACCCTGAGCAGTGCGTCGTTCTACCTGACCGAGGCCGGCGTGCTCGTCATCGGCGGCCTGCTGTGCGCGGTGTGGACCGGAGGCGGCTGGTTCGTGCTGCTGTTCGTCCCGATCTACATGCTCGCGCAGCGCGCGGCGCTGCACGAGCCGTTGGCGGCGGACCGGGACGCCCTCGAGCTCGACAACCGTTTCAAGATCGACCTCATGGGCATGCTCGGCCACGAGATCGGCAACCCGTTGACGTCGGTCATGGGCCACGCCCAGGTCGGGGCGGAGTCGCTCGAGGAGGGCGACCTCGAGCAGGCGGCGCGCAGCTTCTCGGTGGTCGAGCGCAATGCGATGCAGATCCGCTACGTCCTGCACGACGTGCTGACGCTGGTCGCCAGCGAGTCCAACCACCTCGAGGCGCGCCCGGAGCGCTGCCTGCTGGCTCCGGTGCTGGAGTCTGCGGTCGCGGCCCTGCCGACGGGAGGCAGACGGCCCGAGGTCGGCTGCCCGGAGTCGCTCGCAGTCCGGGTGCAGCCGAACCACCTCGACCAGATGCTGGCCAACCTGCTCAGCAACGCCCGGAAGTACGCCGGGGGCGCGTACCGCGTCACGGCAGAGGATCGGGGCGACGGCTCGGTGGCCATCGCGGTGGCCGACCCCGGGCCCGGCGTTCCGCCCGAGCTGCGCGAGCGGCTCTTCCAGCGCTTCAGCCGCGGGGACGCGACGTCGCGCGACGTCCCGGGCACCGGTCTCGGCCTGTTCATCACCCGTGAGCTCGCGCGGGCCAACCGCGGCGACCTGACCTACCGCGCAGGCTCGCCGCAGGGTGCCGTCTTCGAGATCACGCTGCCGGCCGGTTCCTAGGGCGCGGCTCGACCCCTGAGGCCCGCTGACCGGCGGGCTGGCTCGCGACCAGTGCCATCCCGCAGTCACCGCTCCGCGAGAAGCTCGCATTCAGACGGGGCCCTCAGGCAGACGCTGCAGCCAGCTGTCGCGCTGGGACGAGATCGCCGCCACGTCGACGCCGCTGCTTCGGAACGGCGTTGCTAATCTCAGCGCTCGAGGACCGTGCTAATCTCAGCGCTCGATGTGACCGTCGTCACTCTCGCCGATCTCCGGGAGTCTTCATGCCCTCCGTCTACCACGTGTCCGCATCCGACCCCGACGAGCTTGCCGGCAGGTTGAGCTCCATCCTGAGCCGCCGTGCCCTGATGCGCGCCAGCGCGGCGACCGGTCTGGCGGGCGGTGCCGTGGGGGCTGCCCCACTGCCCGCCCACGCCGACGACAGCCGCTCCAGCTCTCGAGGGTTCACCGTGCTCCAGCGGGGCGTCGGCAAGACGCCCGGGCTCTACGTACCGGCGCGTTCCGGCGAGGTCTCGTGGGGTGAGCTGCCCAACCGGACTTCGACACCCGTGGCAACGGTGCGCTCCGGTCGGGTCGTCACCCTCGACACCATCAGCCATGAGGGCCTGCTCGAGGACCAGGGCCAGGATCCTCGCGCCTACTTCTCCGACTTCGGCGTGCCCCACCGGCAGGTGCTCAGGGACGCCGTGTCGGTCGCGGCGAAGACGCCGCACAGTGGCCCCGGACCCCACGTGGTCACCGGACCGATCGCGGTTCGGGGCGCCGAGCCCGGCGACGTGCTCAAGGTCGAGGTGTTGCGCCTGCAGCTGAGAGTGCCCTACGGCGTGATCTCGAACCGGCACGGCAAGGGTGCCCTGCCGGGGGAGTACCCCGAACAGTTCACGGGTCGACCGGAGAACGAGCGTTACTTCAACGAGGGCGGCAACATCAGCGTCTTCACGAAGGTCAAGAAGGACCGCGGCGTCCTGCCCGGTGACGTGCCGGTCAGCTTCGAGCTCAAGCCCTTCATGGGACTCATGGGGGTGGCTCGGGACACCGACGCAGTGGTCGACTCCGTGCCCCCCACTGACGCCGGCGGCAACATCGACATCAACGACCTTCAGGTCGGCTCGACCCTGTACCTGCCGGTACAGGTACGCGGCGCGATGTTCTTCAGCGGTGACCCGCACATGGCCCAGGGCGACGGCGAGGTGGCACTGACGGCCATGGAGGGCTCGTTGCGTCCCACGTTCCGGCTCACCGTCGTGAAGCGCGGCTCGCAAGGTGCCCCCTCGCCGTCCTTCACCTCGCCGTTCGCCGAGACCCCTCGACACTGGGTGCCGATCGGTCTGAGCGACCCGGACGGTCCGGAGAGCGGCGGTAACGCGACCAGCCTCGACATTGCCATGAAGGTGGCCGTGCGCCAGTCGTTGGAGTTCCTCACCAACGACATGGGGATGGCCGGCCCGGTTGCCTACGCCTACCTGTCCGCAGCCGCGGACTTCCAGTGCTCCCAGGTCGTTGACCGGACGACCGGCATACACGCCCTGATCCGAAAGTCGGACTTCGGTCGATGACCGAGGCGGGACACGGCTCTCGTACGAACAGGTCCTGTTCCTCCCACCCGGGAGTTCATCCGACGCATGGTCAGGCGGTGTGCGGCCCCACTTTGGTCGGTATCGCCGACAGGCGACACCGTACGTCGTGGACCGTCGCGGCCGTACTGGTGAAGTGGCGGGTGCCCGGGCAGCGGCACAGCGTGCGTTTCCAGCGCACGCTGTGCCGCGTGACGGAAGGGTCAGCGAGGCGCCTCGTCACAGCTGTCCTCGACCAGCCGACCGTCCACCTGGCTTGCGCATTGATTCCACGCTGGATGAATGACCCAGGCAGCGGCGAGGCCCACCACGGTGAGGATGATGAGTGTCGCCACCGCGACTGCGACCTTGACCGGAGCGGAAGCCTGCACAGCACAGTCAACGGCGAGGTGCCCACCGAGTCACGGCGCGCTCGCTCATCGGCTCGAGCGGTCGTACCTCCTTGGGTCCCGGTAGGAAGTCGCCGATAAGCGACATTATGTCAATATCTGAGTGACGAGGCGGTGAGGGCGACCCCTCACGACCCCGAGACCGCTGGTCCGCCGAGGCGCCGGTCGAACCAGATGGTCCCGTCGTAACCTGCTTCGTCCTTGTTGCGGCTACCGCGCGGGAGCTCCACCACCACGTCGCACAGACCGTCCCGGTGGCGTGCCTGCCTGTCGTCGCTCGTCTCGTTACTCATCCCCGGCAACCTCACGCTCGCCGTGTGCGCGACTCACACCGGGACGACCCGGACCAGCACCCCGATCTTGTCGATCCGGTGCTCGGGGTTATCGAACTCGTCGGACCAGAAGTTCCCCTCGGCGTGGTCCTCCAACGTCGCGCAGGTCGACAGCGTGATCATCGCCCGGGACGGCTCGGCCCCGGGCCGACCCGGGACTGCGGCACGCTGCTCGCGCAGCGACGTCGGTGACCGGAAGGACGTCTCCCGGGTAGCCGTGATCCGGTAGACATAACGTGACCCCTCGCTCTCCACGTGCACCACGTCGCCGCGCGACAGCGCGGGCAGGTAGCGGAACGGCATCGTGGACGACAACCGGTGGCCGGTCACCTGGTAGTTGCCCACGCCACCGGGCCCGGCGCCGCCCTGTGCGCCGTGCGGGCTGGCGAGGTCGCCGTCGTTCTGGATCGCGGTCCCCCGGGCGTCGTCGGTGCGCCCGCGATACGGCTCGACCTGGAAGTCACGCAGGTCGAGCGCCGGGATCGTCAGCCGCGCCGCAGCGGGGCGACCGTCGCTCGCGAGTGCCTGCTCCTCCTCGCCGGGGTCCTCAGCGAGCTCCGGGGCCGGCGTGGGGTTCGGCGTCGGAGTCGGCCGGGGCGTCGGCGTACTCCCCCGCGACGTGTCGCCCCTCGGCACCGCCGCGCCTGGCGACACCGGCTCCGAGCAGCTGCTCAGCACGAGGGCGGCGATCCCCAGCACCACGGTCCGGACCATTCCCCGACGGTACGCCGGCAGCGATGGAGAGGCCGTGGCAGAGCGCTGGTGCGGCCTGAGCGGGGTGCGCGGCCATGTCCTCCAGCAGCCGGGAACACCAGTCGTGACCGACACCGAGCACCGCTGCAGACCGGCACCCCGACCCGTCTACTGCAACCTCGGCCGCCCGGGGGTCGAGATCGAGAACAGCACAACCCCCTCGGTCCGAGCCGGGTCGCTGGCCTACCATCGCCGCCATGCGCCGACGTCTGCTCGCCCTCCCCGCCACGTTGCTGCTCACGGCCACCCTGGTGTCCTGCGGGGACGACGGCGGGTCCACCACCGCGAACGAGGGTCCGGCCGCCGAGCCAGGTGCCACCGTCACCGTCCCCGACGGTGCGGAGACCGTCGAGTGCGACTACACCGAGACCGAGGCACCCCCCTCGGCGGACGCCGTGGTCCCGCCCGGCGAGGCGCAGGCCGAGGGCGAGATCTCAGTCAGCCTCGACACCTCGGTGGGCGACTTCGCGCTGACCCTCGACGCGGCCGGCACCCCGTGCACCGCCCACTCGTTCGCCTCGCTCGCCGTGCAGGGATTCTTCGACGGGACGACCTGCCACCGGCTGGTCACCGCGGGCATCTTCGTGCTGCAGTGCGGAGATCCGAGCGCCAGCGGCAGCGGCGGTCCTGGCTACTCCTTCGCCGACGAGCTCACCGGCGAGGAGGACTACTCCGCCGGGGCACTGGCGATGGCCAACTCCGGGGCGAACACCAACGGCTCGCAGTTCTTCATCGTCTACGGCGACAGCACCGGGCTGCCGAAGAACTACACGGTCTTCGGCTCCGTCGACGCCGACACCATCGCGGCGATCGAGGAGGTCGCGTCCGCTGGTTCGTCACCCGAGGGCGACGGCAGCCCGAACACGCCGGTCGACATCGAGTCGGCCACGGTCGGCGACTGAGGCGGCGACCGAGCTCTCAGCGCTCGGTGCGCTCGGTGATCTCCACCGGCTCGCCGAGCGCGACCGTCCGACTCACCGTGCACAGCCGGTCGCGCGTCTGCTGCAGCGCCCGCGGCATGACCGCGCGGGCGGCGTCGCCCGATTCCCCCGCGGGGAAGGTGACGTCGAAGGTCACCGACAGGTTGACCAGGTGGTTGCCCTGCTCGTCGCGGACCTTCTCACCCGACGCCTCGACCCGGAAGGACTCCGCGCTCGCGCGCTTGCCGGCGATCAGGTCGACGTCGATCGCGCTGCACCCGGCGATGGCGGCGAGCAGCATCTCCACCGGGGTGAAGTCGGGATCCTCTCCCCCACCGCCGAAGTAGGCCTCTCCCCCGCGGGCGTTGGTCGCCTTGTAGCGGTGCTGACCGATCTTCGTGAGCTCGACGGAGCGGAAGCCGTCGGGACGTGCGGGTCGCTCGGACCCTGCCTGGGGAGCATCGGGTGACATGGCTCCAGCCTGCCACGACAGCGCCGTCGTACGACGCGCGCCGCGGGGCCGGGAGGTCACGGGAGCTTCAGCGGCTGGCGTTACGCCGGAACCGACGCGCGAACCGGCCCCGGGGACGCTCGAGCTCCACCGTGCGCAGCAGGGCGATCTCCCGGTCCGAATGGGTGCGTCCGTCGACGATCCCGTACGAGAGGTACTGCATGCTCATGTGGCTCGTGCTCCTTCAATCGATGTAATAGGTGGTATCGCTGGCGCGACCCTTACATCGTACCGGCCTGCGAGCCCGGACCCGGCATCAAGGACGACGTGACGTCGGACACCGGAACGGGCCGGGAGCCGCGCGGCTCCCGACCCGTCCCGGTCGATGCTGGTCCCGCAGGGACCCGGTCCGCGGCGGACCACGATCTCGGCGGGCCTCCGGCCCCGGACCACGAGGTCCTGCGCCAGTCGATCCCGCCAGGACGGTGCCGGTGAACTCGACCGGCTCGGCGCCCCGGACGACCGTGAGCGTGGTGACGGGTGCGTCGAAGTCCGGCACGGGGCAGGTCGCGGTGCGGTCCGCCGCGACCGGCGCCGACACTGCCGGCGACCTCGTGAGCCGCGCTGCCCGCTGCTGCGTCCCGGTGGCTGGATCGTGCGACCGCGACGTGGGCCCGGCGCACGAAGATGGGTGATCAGACCAGGTCTCGATCCGGTCATGATCGCCGGACGGCAGGAGGGGGACACGGTGCGCGTCGCCGTCGCTGCGACCGGCCAGCAGGCCCTGGCCGCCGCCCTCGAGGTCGCCCGGGAGGGCGGCAACGCCGTCGACGCCGCGCTGGCCGCCGCCCTGGTCTCGATGTCGACCGAACCGGGGATCGTCAGTCTCGCGGGCGGCGGCTACGTCGCCGTGTGGCCGGCCGGCGGGGACCCCGTCGTCGTCGACGGCAACGTCGAGATGCCGGGTCGCGGGCTGCCCGGGGACCGGTTCGGGCAGGGCGTGCGCGAGGTCACCACGTCGTACGGCGGCGGGGTGACGATGTACGCGGGGCCCGGCAGTGTCGCCACCCCGGGCACGGTCGCCGCCTGCGCGCTCGCCCACGAGGGGTACGCACGGCTGGGCTGGGACCGGCTGCTGCGGCCCGCCGTCCGCGCGACCCGGGAGGGGTACCCCACCAGCCCGGCGGGCGCCCGCTACCTCGCGATCGTGGGCGAGGCGCTGTTCGCCCCCGACCCGGAGGCCTGGCGCGTGATCAGCGACCCGGCCGGCCGGCTGCTCCAGGGAGGCGAGGTCACCACGAACCACGACCTGGCCGACGTCCTGGACCAGCTCGGGCGCGAGGGTCCGTCGCTGTTCACGCACGGGGACGTCGGGCGGGCGCTCGTCGACCAGATGGCCGCGACCGTCGGGCTGGTGACGGCCGCCGACCTCGCGGCGTACCGCGCGGTGGAACGGCCGGCCCACCGGCTGGCCGTCGGCGACTGGGACGTCGCGGTCAATCCGCCGCCCAGCGTCGGTGGGCCGATGCTGGCGGTGATGCTGGGCGAGCTGGCCCGGCGCGGGGAGTGGGACTGGGCCGACGCGATCGAGGTCCAGCGGGCGGTGCTCGGCTACCGGCAGGACGTGCATGACCGCTCGTGGGACCTCGAGGCCGACGGCCGGGTCCTGCTCGACCGGGTCTCGCGGGACGGGCTCGGCGCGCTGCGCGGCTCCGGATCGACCGCGCACGTCTCGGCCGTCGACGAGGAGGGCACGGCGTGCGCGGTGACCGTCAGCAGCGGCTACGGCGCGGGGATGGTCGTGCCGGGCACCGGGATCCAGCTCAACAACTGCCTCGGTGAGACCGAGCTCAACGCCCACGGGATGCACGCGGTCGCCCCGGGGACCCGGCTGGCCTCCAACATGGCGCCCACCACCGCCCGCAGCACCGATGGCAGGGCACTTGCCATCGGCTCTCCCGGCGCCGACCGGATCACCACCGCACTCATGCTGGTCCTCGGCCACGGGGCGCTGCACGGCACGGACCTGCTGCACGCCATCGCCCGGCCGCGGCTCCACCTGCGCCGTGGCTCCGACAGCGGCTTCACCGTCGAGCACGAGCGTGACGCCGACCTGGCCGCCGCGGTGGCCGCCAGCGGGCTCCCGGGTCACGAGTACCCCGAGCCACACATGTACTTCGGGGGCGTCGGGGCGGCCCTGCGCAGCGCCACGGGCACGCTGCACGCTGCCGGCGACGAGCGCCGCGAGGCCGCGGTCGGGGTCTCGACCTAGGACCGGCTCTGGGCTCGGAGGTGAGCACGCTGAGCAGGCCCGGCCCGACGGTGCGGGTGGACGTCGAGGAGCACGTCGGCGTCGACGTCCGGCGTCACGAGGACCGGGTCGCCGCGGAGGAGCCGCTCGAGCTGCGCCTCGCCTGGCCCGGCACGCCCGCCCACCGGGTCTGGGTCACCATGCGCACCCCCGGACACGACGTCGACCTCGCCGCGGGCTGGGCGGTGCACGAGGGAGTCGCCGGCGCCCGGCACGATCCGCTCGGTCGCCTACTGCACCGACGACGACCTCTCCCGCCAGCAGGAGTTCAACGTCGTCACGCTGAGCCTCGACGCCCCTCCCGCCCGTGACCCGGGGGTCCGTCACGCCGGCCACGCGACCGGCTCGTCGGCCTGCGGGGTCTGGGGCGCGGCAAGGACAGCATCGAGGACGTGCTGACCATCCCGCGGGCCCCCGCCTGGGTGGGTCCCGTTCCCGACGAGCACGCCGTACGCCGGATGCCCGCCGCGCTCCGTCCCGACCAGCAGGTCTTTGCGGCGACCGGTGGCGTCCACGCCGCAGGTCTCGCCGACGCCGAGGGACGGCTGCTCCTGGTGCGCGAGGACGTCGGGCGCCACAACGCGTGCAGGGCCGGCGCGGGGGGCCGGCCACTCCCCCAGCGCGGCGGCGCTGGTCGTGAGCGGCCGCGCCGGCGTCGAGCTGGTGCAGAAGGCGGTCGCCGCCGGGGTCGGGTCCCTGGTCGCCGTCGGGTGCGCCGACCTCGCTGTCGGTCGCGCTCGCGACCCAGTCCGGGCTCGCCCTGTGGGGCTTCGTGCGCGGGGACCGCGCCGTCCGCTACGCGTGAGCCGGCACACGCCCACGACCGTCCGACTTGGGTGACGCGGTCGTGCGTGACACGGTGGAGGTTCCATCTGCACCCCACTGGAAGGCAGACATGCTCATCCTCACCGACAACGCCACCCAGGTCGTCAAGGGCTTCGCGGACCAGATCCCCGAGGCCTCCGGACTGCGGATCACCGGCGGTCCCGCCGAGGAGCCGGCCCTCGCGGTCGCCCCCGCCGCGGCCGCCGAGCCCGGCGACGCCGTCGTCGAGCAGGACGGTGCCCAGGTGTTCCTCGACGAGAGCGCCACCGCGATGCTCGACGACAAGGTGCTCGACGCCCGTGTCGACACCGAGGGCAACGTGGAGTTCGGCCTCGGACTGCAGGGCGACGAGCCGGACCTCTCTCCGGCCTGATCCACCCGCGCACGGCGTACGACGGCGTGGGTCCACGGCGCTGTCGGTGGTCCCGCCTACGGTCGTCCCGTGCGCATCCTCCACACCTCCGACTGGCACCTCGGCCGGTCCTTCCACCGCGAGGGACTGCTGGGTGCGCAGGGGGTGTGGGCCGACCACCTGCTCGAGGTGGTCCAGCGCGAGGCGGTCGACCTGGTGGTCGTGTCCGGTGACGTCTACGACCGGGCGCTGCCCCAGGTCGACGCCGTCGCGCTCGCCGACGAGACGTTCGCCCGGCTCGCCGCCTCGCGGGCGCGGGTCGTCGTGACCAGCGGCAACCACGACAGCGCCCAGCGGCTCGGCTTCGGCTCGCGGGTGATGGACGCCGCCGGCCTCCACGTCCGCACCTCCGCGGCCTCGGTCGGCACCCCGGTGCTCCTCGACGACGCGCACGGCCCGGTCGCGGTCTACGGCCTGCCCTACCTCGACCCCCGACTGCTGCGCGAGCCCTGGGGCCTCGGGGCCCGGTCCCACGAGGCCGCGCTCTCGGAGGCGATGCGCCGGGTCCACGCCGACCTCGCCCGCCGACCGGCCGGGACGCGCTCGGTGGTGATGGCCCACGCGTTCGTGGCGGGGTGTGCCCCGAGCGACTCGGAGCGCGACATCTCCGTCGGGGGGGTCTCGATGGTGTCCTCGTCGGTCTTCGACGACATCGACTACGCCGCCCTCGGCCACCTCCACGGCCCCCACGTCCTCACCGACACCATCCGCTACAGCGGTTCTCCGCTCGCCTACTCCTTCTCGGAGGCCGGCCAGCAGAAGGGGTCCTGGCTGGTCGACCTCGACGGCCACGGGTTCGCCGCCGCCGAGTTCGTCCCGGCGCCGGTGCCTCGCGGCCTCGCCGTGCTTGCGCGGTGGTCTCGACGAGCTGCTGCGTGATCCCGCCCTCGCCGCACACGAGGACGACTGGGTGCAGGCGACCCTCACCGACGACCTCCGCCCGGTGAAGGCGATGGCCCGGCTGCGCGAGCGCTTCCCGCACACCCTGGCGCTCGCCTTCGAGCCCTCCGTGCCCGCTCCGTTCGGCGCGCCGGCGGCACGCCCGACGGGCCGCGCCGACCACGACGTCGCGCTCGACTTCGTCGCCGACCTGCGTGGCACCCCCGCCACCACAGCGGAGGCCGCGTTGCTGCGCGACGCCGTCGACGCCTGCTGCGAGGACCCCGACGTCGACGCGCTCGTGGGGGACGCGTGAGGATCCACCGGCTGCGGGCGCAGGCGTTCGGCCCCTTCACCGACGAGGTCGAGGTCGACCTCGACGCGCTCAGCGACGCCGGCCTCTTCCTGCTCACCGGCGCGACCGGGGCCGGCAAGACCAGCGTCCTCGACGCCGTCTGCTTCGCGCTGTACGGCGCGGTGCCGGGCGACCGCCAGAGCGCGAAGCGGCTGCGCTCCGACCAGGCGGCGCCCGGAGTGGCTCCCGAGGTCGACCTCGAGCTGACCGTCGACGGGCGCCGCTTCCGGATCCATCGCTCCCCCGCCTGGGAGCGCGCCAAGAAGCGCGGCCACGGCACGACGACCCAACAGGCCTCGGTCCTCGTCGAGGAGCGGGTCGCCGACGAGTGGCGCGCGCTCGCCACCCGGCTCGACGACGCCGGCCACCTCGTGACCGGCCTGCTCGGGATGAACCTCACCCAGTTCTGCCAGGTCCAGCTGCTGCCGCAGGGCCGGTTCCAGGCCTTCCTCCGGGCCGGGTCCGAGGAGCGCCACCAGCTGCTGCAGCAGCTCTTCCGCACCTCCCGCTTCGAGGACGTCGAGGCGTGGCTGCGCGAGCGCCGTCGACACCTGCGCCGTGAGTCCGCCCGCCACCACGAGCGGGTCGCCGACCTGGTGAGCCGGACCAGCGAGGCCTCCGGCGACCCGCTGCCGGAGTCGTGGGACCTCCACGCCCTGGAGCCCGTCGCCGACCTGGTCGGCGGGTGGGTCGACGGTCTCGCCGAGGCGGCGGCCCACCGGTCCGCGGCGGCCGCGGACCGGCGCTCGGTCGCGGCCGATCGGGAGCAGGGCTCCGCCGACCGGCTGCGTGTCGGGCGCGAGCTCGCCGAGCGGCAGCAGCGGCACGCCAGGGCGAGCGAGGAGCAGGAGTCCCTGGCGGCCGAGGGCGAGGCCCACGCGCGACGCGAGCAGCTGCTCGACGCCGGTCGTCGCAGCCTCGCCGTGGTGCCGCTCGTCGAGGCTGCCCGGCGCGCCGAGCAGGTCGCGGCTGCTGCCGAGGCACGCGCCGAACGGGCCACCGCCGAGGCCGCCGCCGCGCTCGACGAGCCGGAGCTGGCTGGGCTCCTCGACGCCCCGGAATGGTCCGAGCGCTCCCGCGGGGCCGCGGAGACCGCGGCCGAGGTGCGCGCCCGGCAGCCGCTCGTGGCCGAGCTGACCGAGCTCCTCGCCACTCTCGCCGACGACGAGGCCGTGCTGGCGGGCTCGACCAGTCCCTGGTGGAGGTGGCTGCGGAGCAGGAGTCGCTGCCGGCCACGCTGGCCCAGCGGCGTACGACCGAGGCGGAGGCGGTGCGCGCCCACGAGGCCCTCCCCGCCGCCGAGGTCGAGGTGGAGACCGTCCGCGCGCGACGTGACGCCGCGCGGCTGGTCGGTGAGCTGGTCCGCCAGCGCGCCGAGGTCACCGCCCTGCACCAGGCCTCGGTCGACCACGCCCAGGAGCGCCGTGAGGCGTGGCTCGACCTGCAGGAGCGTCGCCTCACCGGGATGGCCGCCGAGATCGCGGGTGCCTTGGCGGTCGGTGCCGACTGCCCGGTCTGCGGCTCGCTCGACCACCCCCACCCCGCGGCCCCGCTCCCCGGCGCGCCCGACGCCACCGCGGTGCGTGACGCCCGCCGCGCCGTGGACGACGCCGAGTCCGAGCGTCACGCCCGTGCGATGGCCGTGAGCGACCTGGAGTCCACCATCGCGGCGACCCGCGAGCGGGCCGGGCACGCCAGCGTCCCCGACCTCGAGCGCGAGCTGACCGATCGTGAGGGGCGGCTGGCCCGGCTGCGGCAACGGGCCGACACGCTCCCGGCGGCCACCGCCGCGCGCGAGGGACTCGAGCAGCACACGGACCAGCTCACCGGGAGGGCGGTCGCGCTGGCCGCGGAGCGCGCCGGCGTCGCTGCCCGGCTCGAGGCACGGCGCGAGCGTGCCGCCACCGTGGAGCGCGAGGTGGCCGACATCCTGGACGGCACCGGTCACGACAGCATCGCCTCGCTGGCCTCCGCGTGGCAGCTGGTCGCCGACCGGGCGTCCCTGGCCCACGACGCGCTCGCCGAGCGCGCAGCGGTGCCGCGCCGAGGCCGGTCGGTGTGGTGTCCGCGCCCTCGAGGCGGCGCGTGAGCAGGGCTTCGACGACCCGGACGCCGCGCGGCGCGCGGCCATCGCCGCGGGAGACCTCGACCGCCCTCGACAGCGCCGTCACCGGCCATCGCTCCCGCACCGGCAGCGGTCTCGGCCGTGCTCGCCGACCCCGAGCTGCTCGCGGCTGCCGCGCTGCCGGAGCCGGACCTCCCCGACCTGGCCGCCCGGCACGCGCTCGACGCCGAGCAGCACCACGGCGCACGCGATGTCGCGGCCGCGCAGGAGCGGCGCGCCGCACGGCTCGCCGGGCTCCGCCACGACCTGGTCACCGCGCTCTCGGCCTGGGAGCCGGTGCGCGCCGACCACGACCTCGCCGACCGGCTGGCGTCCTTCGTCGAGGGCACCTCCCCCGACAACCGGTTGCGGATGCGGCTCTCCGGCTACGTCCTGTCCTTCCGGCTGGGCCAGGTCGTCGCCGCCGCCAACGAGCGGCTGGTGGCCATGACCGACGGCCGCTACCAGCTCGAGCACTCCGCCGACCGCGGTGCCGGCGAGACGCGCGGCGGGCTGAGCCTGCGGGTGCGCGACGACTGGTCCGGCGAGTCGCGCGACCCCGTGACCCTGTCCGGGGGCGAGACGTTCGTCGTCTCCCTCGCGCTGGCCCTCGGCCTGGCCGACGTGATCGCCCACGAGGCAGGCGGCTCCGAGCTCGACACCCTCTTCGTCGACGAGGGTTTCGGCACCCTCGACGCGGACAGCCTCGACCACGTGATGGACATGCTCGACTCGCTGCGCGACGGCGGCCGGGTGGTCGGGGTCGTCAGCCACGTGGCGGAGCTGCGCGACCGGATCCCCGCCCAGCTCCACGTGCGCAAGCACCGGTCGGGCTCGACGCTCCACCAGGGACGGCCCCGGCTGAGGATCGGCTAACTTCGTCCCATGACCGGAGCCGCGCTCGATCCCACCTTCCTCGCGCTCCCCTACCGCGATCTCGGCGACGTCGCTCTCGCCCGCGCTCGCGAGCTGGGGGCCAGCCACGCCGACTTCCGCTTCGAGCGGGTCCGCTACCAGCACCTCGGGGTGCGCGACGGCGTGCTCCAGGGAGCGGCCGACTCCGAGGACCTCGGCTTCGCCGTCCGGGTGGTGCACCGCGGCGCCTGGGGATTCGCCGCGGGAGTGGTGCTGACCCCCGAGGAGGCGCTGGCCGTCGCCGAGCGCGCGATCGCCGTGGCGGTCGTCGCCGCCGACATGACCACCTCCCCCGTGGAGCTGGCGCCCGAGCCGGTGCACGACGACGTCACGTGGGTCTCGGCGTACGACCGGAACCCGCTGGAGGTGCCCACCGCCGAGAAGGCCGCGCTGCTCGTCGAGTGGACCGAGCGGCTGCGCCGGCACGCGGTGGTGGAGCACGCGACCGCCTCGCTCGAGCAGGTGCTGGAGAACAAGTACTACGCCGATCTGGGCGGCACCCGCACCACCCAGCAGCGGGTGCGGCTGCAGCCCTACTTCGAGGCGATGGGCACCGACGAGACGTCGGGAGTGTTCGACTCGATGGCCACGATCGCGCCACCCGTCGCGCGCGGGTGGGAGTACCTCGTCGACGGCGGCTACGACTGGGACGCCGAGCTGGCCGAGGTCCCCGAGCTGCTGGCCGAGAAGCTGGTCGCGCCGTCGGTCGAGGCCGGCAGCTACGACCTGGTCATCCACCCGTCCAACCTCTGGCTGACGATCCACGAGTCGATCGGGCACGCGACCGAGCTCGACCGGGCGCTGGGCTACGAGGCCAACTACGCCGGCACGTCGTTCGCGACGTACGACAAGCTCGGCACGCTGCAGTACGGCTCGCCGGTGATGAACGTGACCGGTGACCGCACCGTCGAGCACGGCCTGTCCACCGTCGGCTTCGACGACGAGGGCGTCGAGGCGCAGCAGTGGGACATCGTGCGCGACGGCGTCCTGGTCGGCTACCAGCTCGACCGGGCGATGGGGCACATGAAGCCCGAGCTCAACGACGGTCGCTCCAACGGCTGCGCGTACGCCGACTCCCCCGGCCACATCCCGATCCAGCGGATGGCCAACGTCTCGTTGCAGCCCGCCGCCGAGGACGTCACCACCGAGGACCTGATCGGCCGCGTCGAGCGGGGCCTCTACGTCGTCGGCGACAAGTCCTGGTCGATCGACATGCAGCGCTTCAACTTCCAGTTCACCGGGCAGCGCTTCTTCCGGATCGAGGACGGCCGGCTCGCCGGCCAGGTCCGCGACGTCGCCTACCAGGCGACGACCACAGACTTCTGGGGATCCATGGAGGCGGTCGGCGGGCCGGGCACCTGGGTGCTCGGGGGCGCCTTCAACTGCGGCAAGGCCCAGCCCGGGCAGGTCGCGGCCGTCAGCCACGGCTGCCCGACCTCCCTCTTCCGCGACGTCCGCATCCTCAACACGACCGACGAGGCAGGCCAGTGATGACCACCCCCCACGTGTGGACCCCGCAGTCCCTGGTCGACCAGGCGCTCGCGACCTCGACCGCCGACGACTGCGTCGTGCTGGTCCGCGACACCACCCAGGCCAACCTGCGCTGGGCCAACAACACGCTGACCACCAACGGCGTCATGCATGGCGTCGACGTCACCGTCATCTCGTTCGTACGCCATGCCGGCGGCGTCTCGACCGGCTCGGTGAGCGGGTCCGCGACGACCCAGGCCCAGGTGGCCGCCCTCGTCGACGCCGCGGACGCGGCGGCGCGCGCGGGTTCCCTGGCCGAGGACGCCCAGGAGCTCTCCCCCGGTGAGGCCGCCGCCGACTGGGACGAGGCGCCGGTCCCGACCGACATCCACGTCTTCGACTCCTTCGCCCCGGCCCTCGGCGAGGCCTTCGGCCGCGCCTCCGGTACGGACCGGGTGCTCTACGGCTTCGTCAGCCACGCCCACACCACCACCTACCTCGGCTCCTCGACCGGGCTGCGGTTGCGCCACGTGCAACCGACGGGTCACTACGGCTGCACCGCCAAGGACACCTCGCTGACGCGGTCAGCCTGGGTCGGCGGCGCGACCCGCGACTTCTCCGACGTGGACGCGCTGGCGATGGACGCGGCCGTCGCGCAGCGGCTCGGCTGGGCCGAACGGCAGGTCGAGCTGCCCGCCGGCCGCTACGACACGATCATGCCGCCGAGCACGGTCGCGGACGTCATGATCGACGCCTACTGGTACGCCGGCGGCCGCACCGCCCACGAGGGCCAGTCGGTCTACAGCAGGCGGGGCGGGGGCACCCGGGTCGGCGAGCAGATCGCCCGTGCGGGGGTCAACCTGTTCTCCGACCCTGCTCACGCAGGACTCGAGTGCCAGCCGTTCGTCACCGCCACCAGCTCCGGCAACGAGCAGTCGGTCTTCGACAACGGCCTGCCACTGCGGCGTACGGACTGGATCGCCGACGGGACCCTGACCTCCCTGCTCCAGACCCGGCACTCCGCCGCGATGACCGGGCTGCCGGTGACGCCGGCCATCGACAACCTGGTGCTGTCGGTCGACGGCGCCACCGGCGGCGTCGACGACCTGGTGGCGGGCACCGAGCGCGGGCTGCTGCTCACGTGTCTCTGGTACATCCGCGAGGTCGACCCGCAGTCACTCCTGCTCACCGGGCTGACCCGCGACGGCGTCTACCTGGTCGAGAACGGCGAGATCACCGGCGCGGTCAACAACTTCCGCTGGAACGAGAGCCCGGTCGACCTGCTCAACCGGTTCACGCACGCGACCGCGACCGTGCCCAGCTTCAGCCGGGAGTGGGGCGACGACTACTTCTCGCGCACCGCGACCCCGGCGCTGCGGGTCCCCGACTTCAACATGTCGAGCGTCTCACAGGCCCTCTGATCGGGGTGTGTCCCTGTGGTGGGGACCGCGGCGGTCGGCCTCGATCGCACCTTCGGCGGCATGGTCTCCACCAGTCACTGGACAGACGAGCGGTGGACGCTGCTGGTATCTGCGTTCATCGCGTGGGGCACGCGGTCCCCAGCCCGCCCTGAACCTGCGGCGTGCATGCACGCGCTGCTCGACGCTCCGCATGGGCTGCCAGGAGCGAGCGGCTCCGACCGAACACTCCGGAGCATGAGAGTGCGTTGGAGAGCGTCTGATCAGCCCGGGGACGGCCTGTCTGGCCCTCATTGCGGCGTGCGAGTGGACCGGGTCGGGGATGCACTGCTCGGCTTGTTCGTATGAGCATTGTACTTCTCTCAACGTGCGCAGTATGTTGCCCACATGCCTTCCGCGACTCTGCCCCCTTTCCACCTGGCGCTTCCGGTCCACGACATCGACGCCGCACGGCACTTCTACGGTGATGTTCTGGGCTTCGGCCGTGGACGCTCCGCCGACAGATGGACGGACTGGAACGTCGACGGCCATCAGGTGGTGACGCACCAGGTCGACGACCACCGCAATGCCGTGGCCGGCACCAACCCGGTTGACGGGCACGACGTGCCGGTCCCGCACTTCGGTCTGGTGGTGTCCATCGACCGTTTCCAGGAGCTCGCGCACAGGTTGACCGAAGCCGGCACCGACTTCGTCATCGAGCCCTATGTCCGCTTCCAGGGCGAACCCGGCGAGCAGTGGACAATGTTCTTCCTGGACCCCTCCGGCAACGCCCTGGAGTTCAAGGCGTTCAGGGACATCGACCAGCTTTTCGCGGTCTGAGCCGTGCCCTCGTCCAAGGCCGACGAGAGCCCGAACGACACTGCTCTGACCGGGCGCGGAGGGCTGGACAAGGACTTTCTCGACAGGATCGGTGGTCGGATCAGAGAACTGCGCACCGTGCAGTCCCTCACTGTCCAGCAACTGGCCGATCGAGTGCAGATCAGCAGGCGACTGATGACGCAGATCGAGCTTGGACAGGCCAACCCCAGTCTCGTCACGGTCACGAGGATCGCCCGTCAGCTCGGCACCGAGTTCACGGCCCTCCTGGACGCAGCGCCTCCGGAGTCGCCGATCGAGGCACATGCCTCGGACGGGCACTTGCTGGTGTGGAGGAGCGAGGCAGGCAGCAGTGCTCATCTCCTCGAGAGCGCCGAGGCCCACGCGACAGACTTGTGGTTGTGGCGACTGGCCCCGGGCGACACCTACCTCGGTCGAGCAGATCCTGCCCGGTCCCACGAACTCTTCTACGTGCTCAGCGGTGCTGTGACACTGCGCGCTGACGACACGCAGGTGACCCTCGCAGCGGGGGAATCGGCCCGGATGCGCAGCGACCGGCCCTACTCCTACAGCAATGTCACTGACACTCATGCAGAGTTCGTCCGCACCGTCTCTCTGGCCTCGTGACTGCCTGCTGCCGCAACGGCGATCGCCCCGGATCGCGAACAGCATCTTCGTCATGGCACGCGCATTGAGCTCTTCGTCATCACTTCCGACCTCGAGGATCATCTGTGACCCACAAGCTCGACCCCGCGGACGCCACCCGCCCCCTCAGTGCCGGGCCCACCCCGGACGCACCCCCGCTTGGCCCAACGGCAGATCGGGACACCGTCCTTGTCCTGAAGCATCCAGGAGAGTCAGACCCGGGCAACCTCCTAGCCTGGCTCCATGCCAACGACTACCCCGTCAGAGTCGCCCGGGTCATGGGCGGCCTCCCACGGGCGTCGTCGTTCCGCGCCGTGGTCGTCCTCGGCAGTCCCGCCGCCGTGTACGACGCTGACCTGGCCTGGATCGAGCACGAACGCCACTTCGTGAGACAGTGCATCTCGCTAGGCACCCCGGTACTGGGCATCTGCTTCGGCGCACAGCTCCTCGCCGAAACGCTGGGCGGGCAGGTCCGTGCGCTGGCCGAGCCGGAACTGGGGTGGCAGATCTTCCAGGGCCAAGAACCCTACGCCGCCGAATGGTTCTCCTGGCACGGAGACGAGATCTTGCCGCCTGAAGACGCCCAGACCTTGGCGTCGAGCCGAAAGTGCGTTCAAGCTTTCCGCCAAGGCTCCCACGTCGGCGTCCAGTTCCATCCGGAGATGACCCCCGAGATTCTCGAACGCTGGCTGAGCCTCGAAGAAATGACGCAACGCTTGCTCGACCACGGAATCAGTCCGCAGCGAACGAGAGCCCGAACTGACGAGCGTTCGGATGAGGCCCTGAGCGATGCCCACAACCTCTATGCGAACTTCTTCGACAACTCCGGCTCGCCGGGCACGGTCGTCCACGACCAGACGGCTGACCCCGACCACCCAACAGCCGGGCGCCTGACACCGAGAGGCCGCACCGTAACGCTCGCCCCCGCTGAACCGAGTCAGATCGGAGCACCATGACAACCCAGAACGCCATCCACCACAGCATCTTTCAGATCGGCGCCGCCGGCGGGGTGGGACGACGACTCACAGCCCTGCTGACAGAGCAGGGTCACCGCGTCACCGGCATGCACCGGACAGGCGGCCAGGACACCGTCATCCGCAGAGCGGGCGGTGACCCGGTGTCCGGGGACCTCATCAAGGACTCTGTCGCTACGCTGGCCGACCGCCTGGCTGGCCACGACGCCGTCGTCTTCAGCGCCGGCGCGCACGGCACCGGCGCAGAGATGACCACCGCCATCGACGGTCGGGGCCTGGAGAACGTCGTTGACGCTGCCATCACTTCGGGTGTGCGGCGCTTCGTGCTGGTATCGGTCTTCATGGACGCACTGCGCGAGCAGCCGCGCTCCGAAGGCTTCGAGCACTACATGAGAATCAAACGCGCGGCCGACATCCACCTCGCCAGCACGGACCTCGACTTTCTCATCGTGCGCCCCGGTGACCTCCTCGACGAAGCCGGGACTGGTCGCGTCAACGCCGGCACTTCGATCCCCTACGGCGCAGTGCCTCGTGACGACGTAGCGGCCTTCATCGCCGCCAGCCTGTTCCAACCCGACCTCAACCGCACCGACGTCGAGCTCACGGCTGGCGATACGCCCATCGACGAGTCGATCGCCGCGCTGGCACCCCGCCCCTGGCGTCCCTGAGCCTGAGACCTTGCAGAGGAAGAAGCCGGCCTGAATGTGCTTGGGCGTATCGCCGTCCGCTCACCGGCTACGTGTCCCATTGACCAGATGCGTGCGGTCCGACGCCGCGTCGAAGAACGTACCTGTCGCGCCCGATCTCGTGCGCCGCACGCCTGGGTGAGCTCTCGGCGAGCCCGTTGGGTACGTCCGTCGACGGAGGCGGACACGAGCACGCACTGGCTCAGCGGCGTGGGTGGCCGCCGGGGATCGGGGCTTCCGGGTCGTACGCCGTGCGGGTGTAGACGAAGCTCGCGCACTCGAGGTGGCCGATGCTGCCGTCGGGGCGGCGGTGCAGGACCAGCTCCTCACCGCGGTGGTAGCCGTCACTACCGACCAGGCGGCTGCCGACGAGCAGGAAGCGTTCGTCGCGGCGCGGCTCGGTGAGGGCGCGCAGGTCGAGGCCCTCGTTGTGCCAACGCGCCTCGTAGGGGCTGTGGCCCCAGAACCACAGTCCCGGCAACCCGGCGACCTCCGGCGGCAGCACCACGGTCGGCGTCCACGGGTCCGGGACCTCGTCGATGAAGTCACCGTCGATCAGGTCCATCGCGAGCCGGTGCGTGTCCACGCCGCTGGTGGCGTTGGTCAGCACGGCCGCACCGATGCCGGAGCCGGGGTCGACGAAGAGGGCCGCCATGAAGCCGGGCATCGAGCCGCCGTGCCCGACCAGGACTCCCGCCGGCGTTGGCGCTGAGTCGCAGCCCCAGCCCGTAGCCCTCGGTGACCGGGGTCGACATCTCGTGCAGCGTCGACGGGTCGAGCAGGTCGGGCCGAGCCCCGGCCAGGAACTGGCCCCAGACCACCAGGTCCTCGACCGTCGACCAGAGCTGGCCGGCGGGTGCCATGGCACCCGTGCTCGCCAGCGGCTCGAGGGTGCGCTCGCCGGTGAAGTGGTCGACGCTCCACCCCGGCTGCGCGTGCGGTCGGGGCAGGTAGGAGGTCTGCGTCATGCCCAGCGGCGTGAGCAGCACGTCGGTGACCAGCTGTCGCCACGACCGTCCCGTCACCCGCGCGAGCACCTCGCCGAGCAGGCCGTACCCGAGGTTGGAGTAGTGGTAGTACTCACCGGGACCGGCCACCCGGCCGCTGCCGTCGTGGGCAGCCGCGAGCGTTGCGAAGTCGCCGCCCCGGGTCCGCTCCCACCACGGGCCGGCGGGCTCGCTCTGCATGCCGGAGGTGTGGCTGAGCAGCTGGCGCAGCGTGGCCTCGGCGTACCCGACGTCGCCGAGGTGCCGACCGAGCGGGTCGTCGAGGGAGAGCATGCCGGCGTCACGCGCCTGCATGACCAGCACCGCCGTCAGGGTCTTGGTGAGGGAGCCGATGCGGTACTGCCCCTCGATCCCCGGGCAGCGGCCTGCGGCGCCGGCCCACACCGCGCCGTAGCGGTCGAAGACGGCGCCGACCACCGACGGCAGCCGCCCCTGCGCCTGGGCCACGTCGAGGCAGACCTGCCGTCGTTCGGTCATGGGCCGACCCTAGTTCCCTGGCGGCTCAGGCGAAGGCCTCCGGCGGAGGACACGCGCAGACGAGGTTGCGGTCGCCGTAGGCCTGGTCGACCCGGGCGACCGGCGGCCAGTACTTGTCGGGGTCGATGCCGGTCGGGAAGACGGCCAGCTCGCGGGAGTAGGAACGGTCCCACTCGCCCGTCAGGGCGCGTGACGTGTGGGGTGCGTGGCGCAGCGGCGACTCCTCGGCGCTCCACTCCCCCGCGGCGACCCGGTCGATCTCGGCGCGGATCGCGGCCATCGCGTCGACGAACCGGTCGAGCTCGGCGAGGTCCTCGGACTCCGTGGGCTCCACCATGAAGGTGCCGGCGACCGGGAACGACATGGTCGGCGCGTGGAAGCCGTAGTCGACGAGCCGCTTGGCCACGTCGTCGACGGTCACGCCGGTCGCCTTGGTGAGCGGGCGGACGTCGATGATGCACTCGTGGGCGACCAGCCCGTGGTGGCCGCGGTAGAGCACCGGGAAGTGCTCCTCGAGCCGCGACGCGAGGTAGTTGGCCGCGAGCACCGCCACCGACGTCGCCGTGGTCAGCCCCTCGGCTCCCATCAACCGGACGTAGGCCCAGGAGATCGGCAGCACGCCCGCCGAGCCGTACGGCGCGGCGCTGATCGGTCCGATGCCGTCCCGCTTGCCCGCCTCGGGGTGCATCGGGTGCGACGGGAGGTACGCCGCCAGGTGCTCGCGCACCGCGACCGGACCGACCCCAGGCCCGCCTCCCCCGTGCGGGATGCAGAAGGTCTTGTGCAGGTTGAGGTGGGAGACGTCGCCGCCGAACTCACCGGGACGCGCGTGGCCGAGCAGCGCGTTGAGGTTGGCACCGTCGACGTAGACCTGGCCACCGTGCTCGTGCACCAGCTCGCACAAGCGCCCCGATGCCGTCCTCGTAGGCGCCGTGCGTGGACGGGTAGGTCACCATGATCGCCGCGAGCGTCTCCGCGTGCTTCTCGCACTGGGCGCGCAGGTCGTCGAGGTCGACCGAGCCGTCGTCGGAGGCCTTGACCACGACCACGCGCATCCCGGCCATCACCGCGGACGCGGCGTTCGTGCCGTGGGCCGAGGAGGGGATCAGGCAGACGTCGCGCTGCGCGTCGCCCCGCGAGCGGTGGTAGCCGCGGATGGCGAGCAGCCCCGCGAGTTCGCCCTGCGAGCCGGCGTTCGGCTGGATCGAGACCCGGTCGTAGCCGGTCACCGAGGCCAACCAGGCCTCGAGCTGCGCGACCAGGGTCTGGTAGCCGACCGCGTCCTCGGCCGGGGCGAAGGGGTGGAGGTCGGCGAAGCCGGGCAGCGAGACGGGCTCCATCTCGGTGGTGGCGTTGAGCTTCATCGTGCACGAGCCGAGGGGGATCATCCCGCGGTCCAGCGCGTAGTCGCGGGCCGAGAGCCGGCGCAGGTAGCGCAGCATGGCGGTCTCGCTGTGGTGGGTGCCGAACACCTCGTGGGTGAGGTAGGGCGTCGTGCGCCGCAACGCCTCCGGCAGCGCGTCGGGGGTCGACTGGTCGAGGTCGTCGACGTCGAGCCCCTCGCCCACGCCGAAAGCGGCGAGCACGGACTCGACGGTGCGCCGGGTGGTGCACTCGGAGGTCGAGAGCCCGACCCGGTCGGCGTCGACGAGGCGCAGGTGGACGCCACCCTCACGCGCGGCCGCGACGACCTCGGCGGCCCGACCGTCGGTGCGCACGACCAGGGTGTCGAAGAACTCGGCGTGCTCGAGCTCGAGACCGCCCTGCTGCAGCGCGGCGGCCAGCACCGCGGCGTAGCGGTGGGTGCGGGTCGCGATGGCACGCAGTCCGTCGGGGCCGTGGTGCACGGCGTACATCGAGGCGACGACGGCGAGGAGCACCTGGGCGGTGCAGATGTTGGAGGTCGCCTTGTCACGACGGATGTGCTGCTCGCGGGTCTGCAGCGCCAACCGGTAGGCGGGACGCCCCTCGGCGTCGACCGAGACCCCCACCAGCCGGCCCGGCAGGTGCCGCTCGAGACCGGCGGACACGGCGATGTAGCCGGCGTGCGGCCCGCCGTAGAACAGGGGTACGCCGAAGCGCTGCGAGGAACCGACGACGACGTCGGCACCGAGGGCACCGGGGGCCTCGAGGACCAGCAACGCGAGCAGGTCGGCGGCCACCACGGCCAGGCCACCCCGCTCGTGCACGGCCTCGATGACAGGCCGCGGGTCGAGCACGCGCCCGTCCGCTCCGGGGTACTGCACGAGCACGCCGGAGACCGGGCCCTCGGGCAGTCCCTCCGCGAGGTCGGCCACGACGACCTCGATCCCCATCGCCTCGGCACGCGTGCGGACCACGTCGATCGTCTGCGGCAGCGCGTCCGCGTCGACGACGAAGGGGCCTTCGGCCTTGCGCTGGGCCCGGCGCACGAGCGTCATCGCCTCGGCCGCGGCCGTGCCCTCGTCGAGCAGCGAGGCGTTGGCGGTCGGCAACCCGGTCAGGTCACCGATGACGGTCTGGAAGTTGAGCAGCGCCTCGAGCCTGCCCTGGGAGATCTCCGGCTGGTACGGCGTGTAGGCGGTGTACCAGCTGGGGTCCTCCAGCACGTTGCGCCGGATGACGGCGGGCGTGCGGGTCGGGTGGTAGCCCAGGCCGATCATCGCCTCGGCCGGCCGGTTGCGGGCGGCGAGGTCGCGCAGCTCGCGGGAGACCGTCGCCTCGTCGGCTGCCGCCGGCAGCGCCAGCTCGGCGGTGCTGCGGATCGACGCCGGCACCGCCTCGGCCATCAACGCGTCGAGGGACGCGTAGCCGAGGTGCGAGAGCATCCGCTCGACGTCGTCGGCGCCTGGCCCGACGTGCCGCTCGACGAACGGGGCGGCGGCATCGAGCTGCTCGAGGGTGGGGTGGTCGGACACGGGTGGCTCCTCGGATCGACGGGTGTCTCGATCGGATCAGCCTCCCCCTCTGTCACCCGGGCGGGCTCCACAGTTGCCTGGCCCGCGCGGTCCTGGCGCCTGAGAGGTTCCGGGGAGGATTTGCCCCTTCGGCGCTCCACCTGACCCGCCGGAGCGGGACGTGGAGACTCTCCCGCACGGGATGAGTCAGCGGCCCCAACCTATCACCGGAGGTGGGGGCCGCTGCGGACGCGCGGAGGGTCGGCGGGGCTCAGCCGGTGTGGCGGGCGGCGCGGCGGGCGGCGAGCTCGTCACTCGCGGACGGGGCCTCGTCGGCCTCGGTCGCGGCGCGCTCGCTCGGCAGCTCGGCCAGGGTGCCCTCGATCTCGCGCCAGACACCACCGATGGCGATGCCGAAGACGCCCTGGCCACCCTGGAGCAGATCGATGACCTCGTCGTTGCTGGTGCACTCGTAGACCGAGATGCCGTCGCTCATCAGCGTGACGCGGGTCAGGTCGTCGGTGCCGCGCTCGCGCAGGTGCTGCACCGCGGTGCGGATCTGCTGCAGCGAGATGCCGGCGTCGAGCAGCCGCTTGATCACCTTGAGGATCAAGATGTCGCGGAAGGAGTAGAGGCGCTGCGTCCCGGAGCCCGAGGCGCCACGGACGGTCGGCTCGACCAGCCCGGTGCGGGCCCAGTAGTCGAGCTGGCGGTAGGTGATGCCGGCGGCGTTGCACGCGGTAGGGCCGCGGTAGCCGGTGTCGCTGGGCAGCGGGGACACGTCGTCGGTGAACAGCAGGCCCTGCTCCTCGGCCACCCCGACGGCTTCCTGGGCTGCCTCGAGGTCCGCGCCTCGCGCGGTGTCCTGGTCGAACTCGTTTCCGGCCACGCCGTCCTCCTGAGCTACTTCGATGAGCGTAAGTCCCGGGGAAGTGCCGGACCGAGGCCCGGACCGCTGCGATCTGGTGACCACACCGGTGGAGTTACAACGAAGACACTTCACCGTAGGCCGCTGCCCCCGGTCGGTCAACGAGCGGCTCGGCGTGTCGCAACCCTCAACCTCACCTTGAGGGTGAAGGTTCGTCCCCGTCGATCAGCGCTGCTCGGGCGACTCGAAGTCCTCGGGCGAGACGTCGTCGAGGAACTCACGGAACTTCTCGACCTCGTCCTCCTGCTCGGCGGGGACGGCCAGGCCGACCTCGTCGAGGACCTCGTCGCTGCACACGATCCGCGAGCCGGTGCGCAGCGCGAGGGCGATCGAGTCGGAGGGGCGGGCACTCACCTCGGCACCGGAGGCGAGCACCAGGGTGGCGAAGTAGACCCCGTCGCGGACGTCGGTGATCCGGACCTCGGTGAGCTCGTCACCGGTCGCGGCGAGCACGTCCTTGAGCAGGTCGTGGGTCAGCGGCCGCGGCGGCACCACGCCCTGCTGGGCGAAGGCGATCGCGGTGGCCTCCACCGCACCGATCCAGATCGGCAGGTAGCGGTCCCCGGACACCTCGCGCAGCAGCACGATCGGGTTGTTGGACGGCATCTCGACCCGGACACCCATCACGTCGACTTCGCGCACACCCTCACCCTACTCCCGGGCGGTGAGCGGTCGACCGTGCCGTCAGGAGGAGCGCAGCCCGGTCTTCACCAACGTGGCGTGGAGCCGGACGGAGAGCGCGGCGATCTCGCTGACGGTCTCCTCCGCCCGCGCCTTGGCGCCGGCGTCGCGGCCTCGCTTGTGGGGGGCGACGACCTGCTCGACGAGTCCGACCTCGCGGTCGGCCGCCGTCTTGAACGCCCGCAGGTGCCGCGGCTCGAAGCCGTAGTCGGCGAGCTCGCGGGCGGTCCGGGCGATCACCAGCGCGTCGGTGTCGTAGTGACCCGTGCCGGCGCGCGGGACCAGCAGCCCGAACTGCTCGAGCTGCTCGAGCAGCGACTCGTCGACCTCGGCGATCTTGAGCAGCTCCTTGCGGGAGAGCCGGACGTGGTCCCTGCGGGCGAAGGACGCGGGGCTGGGCAGCCCGTCGGCCGTGAGCGAGACCTTCGGCACCGTCGGCACCACGGAGTCGATCGGCGGCGGCTCGAGGCCGCGGTCGATCGCGTCGAGGTGTTCGCCGATCACCTTCAGCGGGAGGTAGTGGTCGCGCTGCATCGTGAGGATGTAGCGCAGCCGGTCGATGTCGGGCTGGCTGAACTTGCGGTAGCCCGCCGGCGTCCGCTCGGGCTTGATCAGCCCCTCGGACTCCAGGAACCGGATCTTGGGGATCGTGATCCCCGGGAAGTCGGGGCGAAGTCGCTCGAGGACCTCGCCGATGTTCATCCTCGCCCCGGGGGCGTTGGCCGCCGGCTGCGACATCACTCCCCCGGGTGGCCCGAGAAGAACACGAGGCGGTACTTGCCGATCTGGACCTCGTCACCGTCGTTGAGCCGCACCCGGTCGATCCGGTCGCGGTTGACGTAGGTGCCGTTGAGGCTGCCCGCGTCGGCGACGGTGAAGGTGTCGCCGTCGCGACGGAACTCCGCGTGACGCCGGGAGACGGTCACGTCGTCGAGGAAGATCTCGCTGTCGGGGTGGCGACCGGCGTTGACGTCGTCGACGTCGAGCAGGAAGCGGCTCCCCGCGCCGGGACCACGCTGGACCACGAGCAGCGCGTGGCCCGCGGGGCAGCGCGTCGACCGCGGCCGCGTCGACCGGGCTGAGCTGGCGGTCGGAGGTGTCCGACTTGTCCTTGGAGACCCCGAACGTGATGGTCGCCGTCGACTCGGCGGCGGCCTCGGGAGCCTCCCCGGAGTCGGGCCCGGAGGAGGGCGTGACCAGCTTGGTCCCGCACTGGGAGCAGAACCGGGCTTCATCCGGGTTCTGTCGACCACAGGCTGTGCAGAACGGCATTCGCTGCTCCCTTCGAGGTACGCCGAACCCTCACCGCGGAGGTGAGGGTGATGGGTTCCCCGAAACCTATCAGCCAGGCCGAGCCGGTCAACCGGAACCGGTCAGGAGTCCAGCGTCGCCCGGTAGGCGTCGGTCGTCCATCAACCCGTCGAGGGCCGAGGAGTCCGTGGGCACCAGCTCGAAGAGCCAGCCGCCGGCGTAGGGGTCGCTGTTGACCAGCTCCGGGGTGGCGTCGAGCGCGTCGTTGCGGGCGACCACCTCACCACTGACCGGGGCGAAGATGTCGCTCACCGACTTCGTGGACTCCAGCTCGCCGCAGGGCGTGCCGGACTCGACGTTGTCACCGACCTCGGGCAGGGAGACGTAGACGATGTCACCGAGGGCGTCCTGGGCGAAGTGGGTGATGCCCACGCGGACCGCGCCCTCGCTCTCGCCGGCGATGCGCACCCACTCGTGCTCGGCGGTGTACTTCAGGTCGTCGGGGTACACGATGGCTCCTCTGGTCTGGTCGATCGTCTGGTGGATCGCTGGACAGGAGGCTACCCAGCCCGGCTCAGGAGGGGTCGCCGGGTTGGGCGAACTCCGGGCGCACGGGGGAGGTGACCGACTCGATGTCGAGGGAGGGCAGCTCCTCGACCGTCACCTCGGCGCCGTCCTCGCGGAGCTGGTCGATCGGGCCGTCGGGGAAGGTCATGCCGCCGTGCAGGGTCGCGGGGTCGCCGATCACGTCGAGGACGTACGGCGGCTCGAGCAGCACGCCGTCGACGTAGATGCCGCCCACGCCGTCCTCGAAGGACGTCGAGGCCACCACCCGCACCTGCCCGTTGACCTGCATCGCCTCCGCGAAGGAGGTCCGCATCTCCTGGACCGTGTCGAGCATCGAGTCGATGTCGACCTCCCCGCCCACCTCGGTGATGGTGACCCGGATCCCGGGACCGGTGACCGGGACGACGCCGGCCAGCACCTCCAGGCTGTCCATCTCGTCGCGGGCCTGCTCGAGGGCCGCCTGCTCGGCACTGGTGTCGCTCTGCAGCCGGGACCGTGTCTCCTCGAGCCGCTGCAGCTCGGCCTCGGCCCGCTGGGTGGTGCCGGCCAGGCCGTTGAGCACGTCGATCAGCGCCTGCTCGCGGTAGCCGGCATAGGTGTCGTTGACCTCGTAGGAGCGCATCTGGGTGACGGCGGCGAAGCCGAGGGCGGCCAGCAGCACACCCACGACCAGCTGTTGCCGCGTCGGCGCGCGGAGCGCGGCCATCAGCCGGGAGCGGCCGACGACCGGCTGCTCCTCGTCCGGGGCGGGCCCGGGACGCCGGGCTCGCGCTCAGGCATGGAACAGGTGGCGGCGGATGGCCGCGACGTTGGAGAAGATCCGGATCCCGAGCACCACGATGACGCCGGTCGAGAGCTGACCGCCGACGCCGAGCTGGTCGCCGAGGTAGACGATCGCGGCGGCGATCACCACGTTGCTGAGGAAGGAGACGACGAAGACCTTGTCGTCGAAGATGCCGTCGAGGTAGGCGCGCAGGCCCCCGAAGACGGCGTCGAGGGCGGCCACCACGGCGATCGGGAGGTAGGGCTCGAGCCCCAGCGGGACGTCGGGCTGGAAGATCAGTCCGAGCAGGATCCCGACCATCAGTCCCAGTGCAGCGATCACGATCGACCCTCCTCTACTCCCCTGTCGGCCCGCTGCTCGGCGGTGCCGGACTCGACATGGCTGAGCCGTCGCTGCCGGGCGGACGGCAGCACCAGCTCGTCCACATTCTCCACGTCCAGCCCGAAGGCCAGCTGCTGGGCCAGGGAGAAGAACTCCGCGCCGTGCGTGGTGGCCAAGCAGGTCGGCCTGCAGGGTGCGGGTGTCGCCGATGGCACGCACGACGTACGGCGGCGACAGCGGGACCGTGTTGACGTGGATGGCGGTGCTGACGTTGCGGATCGAGCCGAGCGGGTTGAGGCGCTGGTTGTTGATCGCGATCGCCTCCGCGCCCGCCTGCCACAGCCCGTCGACCAGGATCGCCAGGTCGGCGTCGGCGACGAGCTGGGTCTCGGTGGCCTCGGGGTTGTCGTCCACGATGATCCGGACCCCCTCCCCCCTCGCCGGGAGGTAGCCGGTGACGAGCTGCAGCCGGCGCAGCTGCGAGACGGTCTGCTGGCGCCGCGGACTCACCTCGGCCAGGGACTCCGAGAGCCGTCGGTTCTCGCGGGTCACGTCCGCGATCCGCGCCTGGGTGTCCTCGAGGTCGGAGCGGGACTCGTCGATGCGCGCGATGAGGGTGGCCCGACCTGCGTCGTCGACCGCCTCGTTGCGGGAGTTCTGCACCGCCGCGACGCTGATCAGGACGCCGAAGACGGTGATCGCGGCGACCGCCACGGTCCGTGAGCGGGGCGCCTCGGGCGTCCCGCCCTCGCGTGCTCGTCGCTCGGCGACGGAGCGGTAGTCCTCCTCGAGCGCCTGCTGGGTGATCAGCGACAGCAGCGGGGCCGTGACGTGCTCGGGGAGGGACCGCCCGGTCCGCCCCGAGCCGGGCCGGCCGTCGGTCGGCTCAGCCATCGGGGGCCACCTCCCGACGCGGCGTGGTCTGGACGAAGCGGTAGACCTGGTAGGCGTAGAGCACGCCCGCCCACCAGTAGAGCCCGATCCCCCAGCCGGCGAAGGCCCAGCCGAAGACGTCGGCCAGGGTGGCGACGGTGCCCTCGCCGTCGCCGAGGAGCAGCAGCGGGAAGGCGTAGAGCAGGTTGAAGGTCGCGGCCTTGCCGAGGAAGTGCACGGGCAGCGCGCTGTAGCCGCGGGTGCGCAGGATCGGCACCAGGATCCAGCAGCAGCGCGTCCCGCAGCGGCAGGATCAGCGCCACCCACCACGGGATGATGTCGCGGAAGGCGAGGCCCAGCACCACCGCCAGGATGTAGAGGCGGTCGGCGACCGGGTCGAGCACCTGCCCGAGGCGGGAGAACTGGTCGAGCTTGCGCGCGAGGTAGCCGTCGAGCCAGTCGGTGACGCCCGAGACCATGAGGAGCAGCAGGGCCCAGGCGTCGGCCTCGGGCCCGAGGACCAGCCACAGGAACAGGGGTACGCCGGCGAGCCGGAGCATGCTCAGCACGTTCGGCACCGTCCACACGCGCTCCTCAGAGGTGCGCGTCGAGTCCTCCGCCAACGTCTGTTCCTGCAATTCCTTGGTCGTGGGTCCGGGCTGACCGGGGGCCGCTCCGGAGCTCCGGGCGGTCGCCGCCGACACCCTATCCGCCGCCGGTCGCCCCGCCGTCAGGACGGCTCGTCGGCGTGTGCGCCGTCGCGGATCTCGCCCACCAGCTCCTCGATCACGTCCTCGAGGGTGGCGATGCCGAGCACCGCGCCGTCCGCCGCCACGACCAGAGCCATGTGGGCGCCGCGCGCCTGCAGCTGGGTGAGCGCGTCGTGCAGGAGGTCGGTCACCCGCACCGGGGCGAAGGGCCGGAACCACTTGTCGTCCACGACCCGGTCGCGGCGGTCCTCCTCGGTCTCGAGCACGTCCTTGATGTGGAGGTAGCCGAGCAGGTCGTCCGTCTCGGAGACGACCGGGAACCGGCTGTACCCGGTCGCCGCGCACAGCGCCTCGACGTCCGCCGCGGTCGATCCACGGCGTACGGTCGCGAGGTCGGCGATCGGCATCAGCACACCCTCGACGGTCTTCTCGGTGAAGCCCAGGGCGCCGGTGAGCCGGCCGTACTCGTCGGCCTCGATCAGGCCCTCGCCGCGGGACTCCTCGACGAACGCGGCGACCTCCTCACGCGTGTACGCCGAGCTGACCTCCTCGCGCGGCTCCACCCCGATCGAGCGCAGCGTCGCGTTCGCGATCGCGTTGAGTCCGCGGATGACCGGGCTGAGGACGGTGACGACCCCCATCATCGGCGGCCCGAGCACCAGCGCGGCCTGCTCGGGGCCGGCGATGGCGATGTTCTTGGGGACCATCTCTCCGAGCACCACGTGGAGGTAGACCACGACCATGAGTGCGATCGCGAAGGCCGCGGGGTGCACGAAGGCCTCCGGCACGCCCGCGCGCTCGAAGATCGGCTCGATCAGGTGGGCGACCGCCGGCTCGCCGACGGCGCCGAGCCCGAGGGAGCAGATGGTGATGCCGAGCTGGGCGCCCGCCATCACCAGGGTGACGTTCTCCATCGCGCGCAACGTGGTGCGCGCCATCCGGGAACCGGCCTGGGCACGGGGCTCGATCTGGCTGCGGCGCGCGGAGATCAGGGCGAACTCCGCACCGACGAAGAACGCGTTGGCCGCCAGCAGCACCAGGGCGACCACGATCGCGGCACCGTCGCTCATCGCCGACCACCCCCGTCGGGCTCCGGGGCGGCGTCGCCCTCGTGCAGCCGCAGGGCGAGCCGGTCGACCCGCAGGCCGTCCATGTGCAGGACGCTGAGCACGGCGAGCCGCTCGCGTGGCTCCTCGGGGTCCGAGCGGTCGGGCACCGGCACCTCGGCGACGTCGCCGGACTCCGGCACGCGGCCGAGCACCTGCAGCACCAGCCCTGCGATGGTGTCGTAGTTCTCGTCCTCGGGCAGCTCGATCCCGGTGACGTCCTCGACCTCGTCCGGGCGCAGCAGCCCGGACAGGATCCAGCTGCCGTCGCGGCGCTGCCGTGCTCGAGAGCCGAGCCGGTCGTGCTCGTCGCTGATGTCACCGACGATCTCCTCGACGACGTCCTCGAGCGTGACGATGCCGGCGTGGCCGCCGTACTCGTCGAGGACCACGGCCATCTGGAAGCCGTCCTGGCGCAGCAGCGCCAGCAGGGGGTCGAGGCGGATCGAGTCGGGCACCACGATCGGCCGCACCATGATGTGCTTGACCCGGGTGGTCGCCCGGTCGGGGACGTTCAGCGCGACGGCGTGCTTGACGTGGACGGTGCCCACGACGGTGTCCTCGGCATCGAGGACCGGGAACCGGGAGTGACCGCTCTGCCGGGCGTTCTCGATCACGGCCGCGGCGCGGTCGCTCTCCTCGAGGGTCAGCGTCCGCACCCGGGGCGTCATGATCTCGCTGGCGGTGCGGGTGCCGAACTCCACGGACCGCTCCATCAGCTCGGCGGTCTCCACGTCGAGCGTGCCCTGGTCGGCGGAGCGCTGGACGAGGGACGCCAGCTCGGTGGAGCTGCGGGCGGAGCGCAGCTCCTCCTGCGGCTCGACCCCGAGGCGGCGTACGAGCGCGTTGGCGGAGCCGTTCAGCAGCCGGATCAGCCAGCCGTTGGCGGCGGTGAACCCTCGCTGGAAGCGCTGCGTCGCCCGCGCGGTCTCCATCGGCCGGGCGATGGCGACGTTCTTGGGGACCAGCTCCCCGAAGAGCATGGTGAGCACCGTGCTCAGCGTCAGCGCGATCGCGATCGCCAACGGGTGGACCACACCACCGGGCAGGCCGGTGGCCTCGAGCGGGCCGTCGATCAGCCGCGCGATGGCGGGCTCGGCCAGGAAGCCGATGGCCAGGTTGGTGACGGTGATGCCCACCTGGGCGCCGGAGAGCTGGGTCGAGAGGCTGCGCAGCGCCCGCTGCACTCCCTCGGCGCCGGGCTCACCCGCGGCGGCCGCCTTCTCGACCTGGCCGCGGTCGACCGTCACGAAGGCGAACTCCGCGGCGACGAACATGCCGCAGGCCGCGATCAGCAGCAGGGAGATCCCGAGGAGCACCCACTCGGTCATGCGGAGGCCCCGCGATCTCGCGGAGGCCGGGGATCAGGCGTCGAGCAACGACTTCGAGGGCCGTCCATGGATACGCGTCGGTCCTTCGATCGGGGTAGGTCGCCCTCACTGTACTGAGTTCGGGGAATCTCCGGCGAACCGACGGGGCCGCGCCTAGGCTGGCCGGACCGCGACCACCCCCCGGGTCGCGGTGGCAGGAGTCCCCCCGATGTCTGCTTCGGCAGCCGCTGCACCCGCAGCCCGCGTCCGTCACCGTCCCGTGCTCGCCGCCTCCGCTCGGCTGCTCGCGAGTCGCTTCTCCTACGGACTCACCCCGGCGCTGACCCGTCAGGTCCAGGCCCGCGGTGGTGCTCGTGCCTGGTTCGAGTGGCAGCTCGAGCCCGACCGGGTCAAGGACCCGGACCTGAAGGGACTCGGCGCCTGGTGGCCAGGCCTCGCCTACTCCGGCGCCCAGACGTGGCAGCGTCACGTCGACGAGGTGGAGGCCGGCTGGGAGCTGACCGCGAACTACCAGCGCTGGCTCCTGCAGCGACGCCTGCACAGCCGGCGTCAGGTGCTGGAGGTCATGACCGAGCTCTGGGAGCACCACTTCAACGTGCCCGCGAACGGCGACGCCCAGTTCGTCTACCGCAAGGCGTACGGCGACGCGATCCGCGCCCATGCGCTGGGCTCGTTCGAGGACCTGCTGCAGGCGACGACCGTGCACCCGGCGATGCTGATCTACCTCAACCAGGCCGTCTCCACCAAGGCGCACCCGAACGAGAACCTCGGTCGCGAGCTGCTCGAGCTCCACACGGTCGGCCGGGGCGCGCACACCGAGGACGACGTCAAGAACTGTGCGCGCGTCCTCACCGGCCACCGGGTCGACCTGTGGCGGACCTGGGCGGTCAGCTACGAGAGGTCGTGGCACTGGACCGGGCCGGTGACGGTGCTCGGCTTCACCGACGCCAACGCCGACCCGGACGGCCGCGAGGTCGCCCGTCGGATGCTGTCCTACCTGGCGCGCCACCCGGCCACGGCCCAGCGGGTTGTGCGGGCGCTGGCGGTGAAGTTCGTCAGCGACGACCCCCCGCAGGGCCTGCTGGACCGGCTCGCCCGGGTCTACCTCGAGCACGACACCCAGATCCGACCCGTGCTGCGGGCCCTGGTGGACTCCCCCGAGTTCCGCGGTTCGGCAGGCCTCAAGATCCGCAACCCGGTCGAGGACGTGCTGGCGGCGTACCGCGCGCTCGGAGTGCGTACGGCGAGGCCGGGCGGCGACCAGAGCGGCGCCAACGCCATCCTCTGGCAGTGCGCCTCGGTTGGCGTCCTCCCCCACGGCTGGCCCCGGCCGGACGGGCTCCCCCAGACCAACCGGGCCTGGGCCACCCCGGCCCGGATGATGTCGTCGATGCAGGTGCACTTCTCCCTCGCGGGCGGCTGGTGGCCAACCGTCGACACGTCGTTCCGCAAGTCGGCCGCCTGGGTGCCGTCGTACCCGATCCGGTTCGACGACCTCGTCGAGCACCTGTCCCGGACGCTGCTGGGACGCCCCGCCTCGCGGGACCTGCTCGCCGCCTGCAGCCAGGCCGTCGACGTGGCACCGGGTGAGCGGATCACCCGCCAGCACGGCCTCGTCAGGTGGGGCATGCCACGCCTGCTCACCACCTTCCTCGACTCCCCCGACTTCTTCGCGCGGTGATGACATGACCACGAGCCCCCTCCCCCGTGCCGGCGACGCCTGCTGCAGCGAGTACGCCGCGCTGTCCCGGCGCGGCTTCCTGACCGGTACCGCGGCCCTGGTCGGCACCACCAGCATGATCGGGTCGACGCTGCTGACGATCGCTCCCGCCGCGGCCGCGACCACCGGCTCGACCTTGGTGGTGCTCTCGCTGCGCGGCGCGGCCGACGGCTTGTCCCTCGTCGTCCCGCACGGCGACCCCGTCTACTACCAGGCGCGGCCCCGGATCGCCGTCCCTGCCGCCGCGCTGCTGGCCAAGGACGCCCAGTTCGGCCTTCACCCGGACCTCGCCCCGCTGGTGCCGTTGTGGGAGGCCGGCAAGGTGGCCGCGATCCACGCCACCGGCCTGCCCGCGCCCAACCGCTCGCACTTCGCCGCGATGGAGGAGGTCGAGAACGCCGATCCCGGCTCCAACGCCCGGATCGGCTGGCTGAACCGGCTGGTCGGCGCCGACAGCGACGACTCGCCGCTGCAGGCGTTCGCCGTCGGGAGCGGCGTACCTCCCGCCTCGCTCGCCGGGACCGCCCCTTTCCTCTCCGCCGGCTCGGTCGAGGACGTGGAGATCGCGGGGGACGACAAGTGGGACCCCGACGGGAACCGGCTGCGCTCGCTCCACACGTTGTGGGACGGCCACTCCTCCGTCCTGGCGCCGGTGATGGCCTCCACGATGCGTACGACGGCCGCCTTCCAGCCGGTCCGCGACACGAACCCGGCACCGGGCAACGGAGCGGCGTACGGCGACTCCGACCTCGGCACGGCACTGCGCACCGCCGCCCGGGTGATCAAGGGTGACGTCGGTACCCGGGTGATCACGCTCGACCACGGTGACTGGGACATGCACACCGACCTCGGGAACCTCGAGTGGGGCCGGATGCAGCGCCTGACCCGGGAGCTGGGGACGAGCCTGGCCGCCTTCTTCACCGACCTCGGCGCGCGGGGCGACCGGGTCACGGTCGTGGTGCTCAGCGAGTTCGGCCGACGGGTGCAGGAGAACGCGAACTGGGGACTCGACCACGGTTACGGGAACGTGATGTTCGCGCTCGGGGCGGGGGTCGCGGGCGGCCGCTACTACGGCACCTGGACCGGGCTCGAGAACAGCCTCGACGCCGACGTGCTGGTCACCACCGACTACCGCTCGGTGCTGGCCGAGGTCGTCGCCTCGCGCTTCGACGTCAGCACCGCGAGCGTGTTCCCGCAGTTCCAGCCACGAACGCTCGGGCTGATGCGACCCACCTGATTCCCGACGGAACCAGCAGCCGTTCCCTCACCCGGCGGGGTGAGGCGACGGCTGAGGAACGCGGCGCAGACTTCCGGCACGGGGGTCACCGGAGCCGACACCAGCGAGTGGCGGAGTCGATGGCCCCCGGCCACGCGTCGGAGACACGCCGACGCCAGTCCTTGTGCCGGATCCTTCCCCTGCCCCCACATATGGTGGTCGCGCAGCTGGTTCGCCGCCCCCGCCAGGGACGTCGAGGCAACAGGGAACCCGGTGCAAGACCGGGACTGCCCCGCAGCGGTGAGTGGGAACGACCGCCGTCATCAGCACTGGATCGCGACGATCTGGGAAGCGACGGCCAGTAGAGGTCCTCGTGGCGAGAGCCGCAGGACGTGCCCGCGAGTCCGAAGACCTGCCAGCGCACCGTCCCCGTCGGGGACGGTGGTCCGAGGCCCCGAGGGAGGGCCGACGGCAGGCACGCCGGCGCGAC
>CAVWGQ010000007.1:0-745347 GCA_963754575.1 uncultured Actinomycetota bacterium
GGGGGTTTCGAGGGCACCACCCGGCTAGGGTCGGGCCATGGCGAAGGCTCCCGCCGCGACGGTGGTCGCGGGTGACCGTGAGGTGCGGATCTCCTCCCCGGACCGGGTGATCTACGAGGCGACCGAGCACACCGGCGAGGTCACCAAGCTGCAGGTCGCCGAGTACGTCGCGTCTGTCGAGGACGGGTTGATGCGGGCCCTGCGCGACCGGCCGACCGCGCTCGAGCGGTGGACCTCCGGCGTACGCCCCGGGATGAAGCTGGCGACCGGCCCGTTCGACAAGGACGCCGACGCGTTCTACCAGAAGCGGGTCCCGAAGGGCGCGCCCGACTACCTCGAGTCCGTGGGTATCACCTTCCCGTCAGGGCGCACCGCCGAGGAGATCTGCCCGACCGAGATCGCGGTGCCGGTGTGGTGCGCCCACATGGGGACGCTGACCTTCCACCCCTGGCCCGTACGCCGCGCCGACGTCGACCGTCCCGACGAGCTGCGGATCGACCTCGACCCGCAGCCGGGCACCACCTTCGGCGACGCGGTCCGCGTGGCGGGCGTCGCCCGCGAGCTGCTCGCCGAGCTCGGCATCACCGGCTACGCGAAGACCAGCGGCAACCGCGGCGTGCACGTCTACGTCCGGATCCGCCCCGACTGGGACTTCACCGACGTCCGGCACGCCGCGATCGGCTTCGGGCGCGAGCTCGAGCGACGCGACGACCAGGTGACGACCGCGTGGTGGAAGGAGGAGCGGGGGGAGCGGATCTTCGTCGACTTCAACCAGAACTGCCGCGACCGCACCATCGCCTCGGCGTACTCCCTGCGCCCGCTGGAGGGCGCGCCGGTCTCGACACCGCTGGCGTGGGACGACCTGGCCGCCTTGAGCGACCCGCGGGGGCTCAACCTCTTCACCGTGCCGGAGCGGTTGGCCGACGGCGACCCGTGGCAGCCGATCGACGACGTCGCCCACGACCTGACGCCGCTGCTGGACCTGTGGCGCGAGCAGGGCGAGGTCGAGCTGAACTACCCGCCCGACCACCCGAAGATGCCGGGCGAGCCGCCGCGGGTGCAGCCGAGCCGGAAGGTCGCCGAGCACTGGGACGCGGAGGGCAACCGGGTCGAGGGATCCTGACGGCCCGGGGAATCAAGCCCCCGACAAAGAGCGGACCCGCCTGGCTGAGCCAGGCGGGTCCACTCCTCGTAACCAGGCCCTCTCGGGTGGGCCCGGTCGGCGCCTCATACCCCCCGGTGCGAAGCGCCATCGATCTTCAGTTGCGGTGACGTCGACCCCCCCGGATCTGGTCACCATCGGCGTTCGGAACCCCCCGGTTCGAATCACCTGCCAGCGACGGAGAAGCTGACATGAGAACCGTAGGCCAGGTCCCACGCCGCCACACCCACGGACACCCCACAACTGGGTAACAGAACCCCAGAACCTCAGAACCCGGTGACGCCCTCGCCGCCGCCGGCCTGCTCGTCGAAGGTCTCGTGCTCCAGCAGGTGCAGCACGGGGACGCCGATCCGACGGCGGGCGCGGGAGGTCCAGTCGACGTGGAAGAACTCCTGCACGACGTGGGGCCGGGTCAGGATGATGACCTCGCGGCCGTCGACCGCGGTGACGGCGGTCGCCAGGGCGTCGACCGGTGGGGCGGAGACCACCTCGCCCTCGGCCCGGGCACCGGCCTCGCGCAGCACCTGCAGCGTCGTGTCGAGGTCGGCCTGCGAGCGGTCACGGCAGTCGCGGCGCACGGCGTCGAGGTCGACGTCGCTCATCGTCATGGCGGGCGACGACATCACCTCGCCGGCCGAGAGCGAGCCCAGCGCGGACTCGATCCGGGCGGCAGCGTCCTCGAGCGGCACCAGCACGCGGTAGTGGACCGGGTCCTCGATGTCCTCGTGGAGGGACCGGACCTGACGGGCGTCGGACGGGCTGAGCGCCCGTTCGACCAGCAGCACGACGTCGTAGCTCATGACGATCCTCCTGACAGGATTTTACCCAGGTCGTAGCCGGCTGGCTCCTCCAGCTGACCGTAGTCGCAGGACGCGGGCTCCCGGTCCTCGCGCCACCGCTTGAAGTGCGCCGTGTGGCGGAACCGGCGGCCCTCCATGTGGTCGTACTTGACCTCGAGCACGCGCTCGGGACGCAGCGGGACGAAGGAGAGGTCCTTGCCCTGGCTCCAGCGGCTCTGGGTGCCGGGGACCCGCCCGGGGTTGGCGACCAGGAACTCGTGCCAGCGACCCCACGGGTGGTCCTCGATCGGCGCACACGAGCGGCTGCAGCTCGTCCCAGAGCTCGGCGCGGCGGGCGGCGGTGAAGCTGGCGCTGACGCCGACGTGCTGGAGCTCGCCGGAGCCGTCGTGCAGCCCGAGCAACATGCTGCCGAGCAGCGGGCGCTCCGGCGTCGAGGTCTTGTGCTCGCGCAGCCCCGCCAGCACCACGTCGGCGGTCCGCTCGTGCTTGATCTTCAACATGGTGCGCGCGTTGGGGGAGTACGCCGCGTCGAGCGGCTTGGCCATCACGCCGTCGAGCCCGGCGCCCTCGAACCGCTCGAACCACGACTGCGCCTCGGCGGGGTCGGTGGTGGTGCGGGTCAGGTGGCAGGGACCGTCCTGGTCGGCCAGTCCGGCCAGCGCCCCCTCCAGCGCCGCACGACGCTCGGCGAAGGGGCGTTCGACGTACGACCGGTCGCCGAGGGCGAGCAGGTCGAAGGCCACGAAGCCGGCCGGGGTCTCGCGTGCGAGCTTGTCGATGCGCGAGGCCGCGGGGTGGATGCGCTCCTGCAGCACCTCGAACTGCAGCCGGGCGCCGTCGTCGCCCCGCTGGGCGACGAAGAGCTCGCCGTCGAGGACGCAGCGCTCCGGCAGCTGCTCCTTCACCGCGGCGACGACCTCGGGGAAGTAGCGCGTGAGCGGCTTGGTGTTGCGGCTGGCGAGCTCGACCTCGTCGCCGTCGCGGAACACCAGGCACCGGAAGCCGTCCCACTTCGGCTCGAAGCTGTGGCCGCCGTCCTGCGGCACACCCTTCACCGCCTTGGCGAGCATCGGCTGCACGGGCGGCATCACGGGCAGGTCCATGACGTCGAGGCTAGTGCGTGGGCTGCGTGACAGGTCTCTCATCCGGGGCTCACGCTGCTCCCACGTGCGCCCCGCAGGCTTCTTCACAGATCGGGGAGAGGCCCCGGTCAGCACTGAAGGAGTAAGCCTCGACCCCGACCCCGTGTCCCGGCCTGCGCTGTCCGAGGTCAGGTCGGCGCTGCGCGAGCACCTGGGTCCGGCCGCCGGGCCGGGCTGACCCACCCGCTCCCGGGGGTCGGTGGTCTGCCGGGTCGTGGGTCGGTCCCGGTGGGTGGGCCCTCATCTGGGGCACCTGTCCCCGGTTGGTCTGCCGGGTCGTGGGTCGGTCCCGGGTGGGTGGGCCCTCATCTGGGGCACCTGTCCCCGGTTGGTCTGCCGGGTCGTGGGTCGGTCCCGGTGGGTGGGCCCTCATCTGGGGCACCTGTCCCCGGTTGGTCTGCCGGGTCGTGGGTCGGTCCCGGCGGGCGGGCCCTAATCTTGGAGGTCTATCCCCGGTTGGTCTGCCGGTAGGGCCCGCCTGACTTTGAATCAGGACTAGCGACGTAGGTTCGACTCCTACCCGGGGAGCAGGGCGTCGAGGACGACGCATACGTGGCTCGAGGGTGGGAAGTGTCGTGGACAACCTGATCGTGATCGTGCTGGCCGCCGGTGGTGGGACCCGCATGAAGTGAACGCGAGGACGCCGCCGAGCGGAGGGCGACTCCGAGAGGGCGCGGACACCACCGCCGTCCCCGTGTCGAACGCAGCGTCGGCGGGGTCCTGAGCACGACCGGTGGCTCCACGGCGTCGAGCTGGTCGTCGCTGCAGGCCGCGAGCAAGGGCAGGAGGCCGATCAGCAGCACCGGCGGGAGGCTGCGACCCGCAGCCTCCCACGAGCCTGCGCGTGGGCGTGCCTAGCCCTTCTCGATCTTCACCCAGTCCACGGCGCCGGCGAAGTAATCGCAGGTGACGTCCTGACCGTTGCAGTCGAGCTTGCCTCCGAGGGACATGGGCCGACTGTTGTCGATGCTGCCGATCGTGCCCCGGATGAACTTGCTCATCTCGTTGGGCTCGCCGTAGTTGATGGTCATCCTGACGCCTGTGGTGGTCCGCTCACAGCGAAGCGTGTGCCACTGGTTGTCGGCGACCTTGCTCCCCGGGAGGGTGCTGTTGACGAAGCCGATCGCCTTGGTCCTGTTGAACTCGTCGCGGAAGTGGCAGCGCGGCCAGCCCTTCTTGAGCACGAACTTCCAGTAGCCGCCGGCCTGGTTGGCCTGGCCCTTCTGAATGATGTTGGGGTCGAGCGCCCCGGTCTTGAGGCGGATGGTCACGGCGAACGTCGAGGTGCCCGGGTCAAGACGCTCGTCGTCGGGCCAGTTGACCAAGCGGTTGTCGTTGACGATCCGCCAGTCACCCTGGAACCGGTAGGCAGACCCGCCGTCGGGAGTCAACTCGTCCAGCACCACGTCGGAGCCGATGGTGCCGTCGAGCCCGTTGCCCGAGGAGTCGACCATCAGCGTCGAACCGGCCGCCTCGTTCATCCCCCAGTCGCCGACGTCTTGCGCGAACGCGGCTGTCGGGGCCGCGAGGGCCAGCGTCACGGCCAGTCCCACCGTCACGGTCACGCGACGACGTTCGCGCCGTCCTGGTCCAGCCATCACTGCCACCTCTTCCCGCAGACCGTCGATGACGCTCTGTCCGATACGTGCTACTGATTGAAGCCGCAGGCCGGGCGCCCGGCCCGACGGTCCTGGGAATTCATCTCTTTTGGTGAAACGCCGCACCGCCTGACCAGTTCCGACCCGGGCGGGGCGGCACGATGGCGGAGTGCCGACACCTCCACGCGCGCCCGCAGGCGGACCGGGCTCCACGGACGCGGACGGGGAGACGGTGTCGGCGACGGTCTGCTACCTCGGCGCCATCGGTCGCAGCGGGAGCACCCTGGTCTCGCGCGTGCTCGGCAGCCTGCCCGGCGCGGTGTCCGTGGGGGAGTTGTGCTGGATCTGGACGTACGGCGTCCTGCGCAACCGCACCTGCGGCTGCGGGCAGCCCTTCCTCGAGTGCCCGTTCTGGACGGGCGTCGGCCAGCGGGCGTTTGGTGGGTGGGACGGCGTCGACGCCGCCCGGGCCAACGACCTGCGCCGCAGCGTCACCCGGCACCGTCGCACCGCGGAGCTGCTGGCCCGGCCGGTCGGGAGGTTTGCCCGCGAGGTCGACGAGTACGTGGCACTGCTGGGCCCGCTGTACCGCGCGATCTCCGTCGAGAGCGACGGGGCGGTCGTCATCGACAACTCCAAGCAGCCGGAGATAGCCCTGGCAGCCCGGCGGGCCCGGGGGGTCGACCTGCGGGTGGTGCACCTGGTGCGTCGCAGCCACGGCGTGGCCTACTCCTGGACCAAGCACGTCGCCCGTGCCGACAAGGACGGGCGCGAGATGCTGCGCAAGTCGCCGGCGAAGGTGTGTGCCGGCTGGTTGAGCGACAACGCACTCTTCGAGACCATGGGGCGCACCGGGACGCCACGGCTGATGGTGCGCTACGAGGACTTCGTCAGTACCCCGAAGGACCTCACCCGCAACATCGCGTCGTTCCTGGAGCTCGAGGTGGCGGAGGAGGCTCTGCCCTTCGAGGGTGCGACCTCGGTGCGGCTGGCCACCGACCACAGCGTGTGGGGCAACCCGATGCGCCTGCAGACCGGCGCCATCCCGCTACGGTCCGACGAGGCCTGGCGCGAGGGTCTCTCGGCGCGCGACCGCCGGGTCGTCACGGCGCTGACCTGGCCGGGGCTGGTGCGCTACGGCTACCGCGACTGACTCCACGTGGGTCGGCTGCGCGCCTGCGGCGCGTGAGCGTCTCGGCAACCGACGCGAGGGCGGCCAGCTCGAGGACGCCGCGCCAACGCCAAGCCAGCGCGGGCGAAGCAACCGGCGCCGACGACCCGCCGACCAGCAGGCCGACGAGGGTGGGGCCTGTGACGAGTCGCACCGCGCCGGTGACGAGGAACCACGAGACCCTGCAGATCAGGCCACCCGCTCACAGATCAGCATCGCTGCGCGCGTGCCTGGACCGAAGGGGTGCAGGCCGGTCCCCCGGGTGCACCTGCCAGAGGGCCAGCGGGTTGTTGTGCGGGTCGCCGCGGCCAGCCGAGGGCGGCTCCTGGCACGCCCAGCCAGCACGACCGGGCGCGTCTTGAATCAGGACCAGCGACGTAGGTTCGACTCCTACCCGGGGAGCTGGTTGTCACCGATCGGGTAACCGAATCCCCACGGGCAGTCCTCGTTCGAGTTCCGGGTGCTTCACTGCCGACGAGGGGCGCACGGCGGCAACGCCAGCGGGGTCGGCCGCTTCACCTACACGGCGACGGCCACCGACCGCGCGGGCCACCGCCGGACCGTGAGCGTGAGCTATCGGGTCGTCCACCGCTTCGACGGGTTCCTGCAGCCGCTCAACGACCCGGGCACCACGCCGGGGGCCGCGATGAGCGTCTTCCGGAGGCCGAGCACGGTCAGTGCCCAGTTCGTGCCGCGCAGCGCCGACGGTGCCGTGATCACTCCGGTCAGCCGGCCGTGTGGGTGTCGCCCACCCGGGGTGCCCGCACCTCGGCAGCCGTCGACGAGACGGCCTCGGCGGCCTCGCCGACGGGTGGGTCGGCGTACGTCTGGCGCGGGGACCGCTGGCAGTACGACTGGTCCACCCGCAACGCCTCGGCCGGTTGCACCTACCGGCTCGGCGTCCGCCTCGACGACGGCACCACCCACAACCTGAGGATCGGACTGCGGTAGACACCCCTCGGGCACCCGGTTCGACTCCACTTCGGCGACCAGACAGACTGCAGTGCATGGACGACCTGACCGTGATCGTGCTGGCCGCCGGTGGCGGGACCCGCATGAAGTCCAAGACCATGAAGGTGCTGCACGAGGTCGGTGGTCGCAGCATGGTCGGCCACGTGATCGCGGCCGTGCAGCAGATGTCCCCGGCGCAGGTCGTGGCGGTGGTCGGTCACCAGCGGGAGCAGGTGGGCCCCCACATCACCTCGCTGCTGCCCGACGTCGTGCTCGCGGTGCAGGAGTCCCAGGAGGGCACCGGGCACGCGGTCCGGGTCGGCGTCGAGGCCACCGACCTGCGCGGCGGCACGGTCCTGGTGGCGACCGGCGACACCCCGCTGCTGCGGGGAGAGAGCCTGCAGGCGTTCGTCGCCGATCACGAGGCGGCACAGCGCGCGGTGAGCATCCTGTCGGGCGTCGTGCCCGACCCCCACGGCTACGGCCGGATCCTGCGCAACCACGAGGGTGACGTCGTCGCCATCGTCGAGGAGAAGGACGCGACGTCCGAGCAGCGCGAGATCGGGGAGATCAACTCCGGGATCCTCGCCTTCGACGCCGAGTTCCTCGTCGGGGCGCTGCCGCGGATCGGCAACGACAACGCCAAGGGCGAGTACTACCTGACCGACACCGTCCGGCTCGCGCAGGACGACGGGCTGACCGTCGGCGCCTACCCGATCGAGGACGTCAGCGAGACCGAGGGTGCGAACGACCGGGCCCAGCTCGCCGCGCTCGGCCGGCTGCTCAACCGGCGGATCGTGACCGGCTGGATGCGTGACGGCGTCACCGTGATGGACCCCGAGACGACGTGGGTCGACGCCGACGTCGTGCTCGGCCGCGACGTCACGATCCTGCCAGGCACCCAGCTGCTCGGCGCGACCACCGTGGCGGAGGACGCCGTGGTCGGACCCGACACCACGCTCAAGGACTGTGAGGTCGGCGAGGGAGCCCGCGTCGTACGCACGCACGGGGAGCTCTCCACCGTCGGGCCCGGCGCCAACGTCGGCCCCTTCGCCTACCTGCGTCCGGGCACCACGCTCGGCGCCGGCGGCAAGATCGGCACGTTCGTGGAGACCAAGAACGCCACGATCGGTGACGGCGCGAAGGTGCCCCACCTGTCCTACGTCGGCGACGCCGAGATCGGGGCCGGGAGCAACGTCGGCGCCGGCACGATCTTCGCCAACTACGACGGGGTCAACAAGCACCGCACCGTCGTGGGCGAGGGCGCCCGGACCGGCGCCAACAACACCTTCGTCGCCCCGGTGAGCATCGGCGACGGGGCGATGACCGGCGGCGGCACCGTCGTACGCCGCGACGTGCCGCCGGGTGCGCTCGCCGTCAGCGGCGGCCCCCAGCGCAACCTGGAGGGTCACGCGGAACGGCGTGCCGCGGCGCGACGGGCGGCGCAGGAAACCCCCGATGAACGTCAGGCGGACCCCGGTGTTGGGTCGGCAGGCCCTTCTGGGCCAGAATCCTGACCGCACCCGTCCGGCGATCCAGGAGCCCCCTCACGTGACCGGAATGAAGCGCACCACCGAGAAGAACCTGATGGTCTTCAGCGGCCGGGCCCACCTCGACCTGTCCGAGGAGGTGGCGACGCTCCTCGGCAGCGGGCTGGTGCCGACGCAGGCCTACGAGTTCGCGAACTCCGAGATCTACGTGCGCTACGAGGAGTCGGTGCGCGGCTGCGACGCGTTCGTCATCCAGAGCCACACCACGCCGATCAACGAGTGGATCATGGAGCACCTGATCATGGTCGACGCGCTCAAGCGCGCCTCGGCCAAGCGGATCACGGTCGTGCTGCCGTTCTACGGCTATGCCCGCCAGGACAAGAAGCACCGCGGCCGCGAGCCGATCTCGGCCCGCCTCATCGCCGACCTGTTCAAGACCGCCGGCGCCGACCGGCTGATCGCCGTCGACCTGCACGCCGACCAGATCCAGGGCTTCTTCGACGGCCCCGTCGACCACCTGATGGCGCTGCCGATCCTGGCCGACTACGTCAAGGAGAAGTACGGCGACCAGCCGCTCGCCGTGGTCTCGCCCGACGCCGGCCGGATCAAGGTCGCGGAGCGCTGGTCGGCCCGGCTCGGCGGCGTACCCCTGGCGTTCATCCACAAGACCCGGCGTACGGACCGGCCCAACGAGACCGTCGCCAACCGGGTCGTCGGCCAGGTCGAGGGCCGGATGTGCGTGCTCGTCGACGACATGATCGACACCGGCGGCACGATCGTGCAGGCCGCGGAGGCGCTGATGAACGACGGCGCCGCCGGCGTCATCATCGCCGCCACGCACGCACTGCTCTCCGGCCCCGCCGTCGAGCGGCTCAAGGACTGCAGTGCCACCGAGGTCGTCATCACCAACACCCTCCCGGTGCCCGAGGACCGGCAGTTCGACAAGCTCACCACGTTGTCGATCGCGCCGCTGCTCTCCCGGGCCATCCGCGAGGTGTTCGAGGATGGTTCGGTCACCTCCATGTTCGACGGCCACGCCTGACCCTCAGGCCCGCCCTGCGGGCGCCTCGCGGCGTTGTCCTCGCTCGACGTGCGCTGCGCCCTGAAGCACGCCTTCGCTCGTCCGCCTTGCGAGGCGCTCCGCAGGACGAGCCTGCCGCACGTGAGACCCTCAGGTGGTGGAGGTGCGACGGCGCCCGTTCGGTGGCTGAGGTGCGAGGGCGCGCTGATGGCAGCGCTACGGCTTCCGTGAGGGTGCGTAGAGGGAGCCGTCGACGGCCGGCCAGTCGGAGAGGTTCTTGAGCGAGTCGTTGACTCCTTGAGTGATCCAGCACCGTGATTTCGCTGGTTACCCGGATATCCGGGTAACCAGCAAATCTTCACCCAGCTGCCGCAACCGGAAGTCAACGCCGAGCGACCCGGAGCTCAACGCCCTCTGGGGGCGGCCGAGCAGGAGGTCGTCGTAGCGGTCCTCCCAGGCACGGCGGAGCACGGTGGGGACGTCGCTCTCGAGGGCGGCGGCGACCGCGGCGACCTGGTCGTCGGTGAGGGGGATGGTCGGGAAGGCGCGGCCGAGCATGTCCTCGAAGGAGGGGCCGCGGCGGCGGGCGAGGATCAGCCCGTCCTCGAGGTAGCGCGGCAGGTGGTCGCCGACGAGGTCGGCGTGCTCGGGGTGCCAGAAGCCGGCGGCGGTGGCCTCGAACTCGCGGTTGGACAGCGGGGGGTCGGCCACCAGCCGCTCCCACGCGGCCGCCTTCGCCTCGGGGGTCGGGATCGCGGCGAGCGCGGTGGCGGCGCCGAGCACGCCCTGGATGGTGCCGTCGGCAGCCCGCTCCTCGCCGATCGCTGACGCGTCGAGCTCGCCGAGCGAGGCGAGCCGGGCCACCGCCAGCCAGCGCAGGTGCTGGTCGACCGCGACGCCGGTGTGGGTACGCCGGTCCAGCAGCCACTGCTGCAGCAGCATCGTGTCCGGGGTGGTGGACGCGAGCCGGCGGGTCAGCGTCACGGCGATGTCGTCGTCGGGCGAGGAGGCGAGACCGGTCTCGCAGGCGGCCGCGACCTGGGCCAGCGCGTCCGGGACGGCAGCGGCCGGCAGGTGGCGGACGACGAGGGAGCCCAGCGTCCAGCCCAGCACCCCGTCGAGCACCGCGGCGTCCGGCTCGCGCGGCGCGTGCCGGGTCACCAGCCCGAGGAAGTCGGTCGCGGTCAGCTCGCCGCAGCGGACCAGGTCCATGCCGGTCGTCCACACGACGGCCCGGGTGTCGTGGTCGGCCAGCACGGCCAGGTCGGCCGCGAGCAGCTCCCAGCTGACCGGGTCGGGCCGGAGCCGGGCGAAGGTCTCCCCGCCGCTGTTGGGCACCACCGCGGCCGCGGCAGGCAGCCGGACCGGCTCGTCGGCCAGGTCGACGAGCTCGCGGGAGGTCGCGACCAGCTCCGCGTCGTACGTCGTGACCGCGAAGCGGTGGGGGCGGCTTCCCTCCCGGGTGAGCACCACGCTGTCGTCGGGGCCGGCGCCCTCGCGGGTGACCCGGACGGTGTCGAAGCCGGTGGTGCGCAGCCACGCCTCGACCCAGCCGCGCACGTCGCGGTCGGTGGCGCTGTCGAGGGCGTCGACGAAGTCGGCGAGGGTGGCGTTGCCGAAGCGGTGCCGGTCGAAGTAGGTGCGGACGCCGGCGAGGAACGCGTCGTCGCCGAGCCAGGTGACGAGCTGGCGGACGACCGAGTTGCCCTTGGCGTAGGAGATCGAGTCGAAGTTGTTGGTCGCCTCGTCGACGTCGGCGACCTCCTCGGCCAGCGGCGCGACCGGGTGGGTCGAGCGGCGCTCGTCGGCGGCGTACCCCCCGACCTTGCGGCTGATCGAGAAGTCGACGAACGCGCCGGTGAAGCCCGCGGCCTCGCCCGCGACGCGGAACCCCATGTAGTCGGCGAAGGACTCCTGCAGCCAGGTGTCCTCCCACCAGGTCATCGTGGTGAGGTTGCCGAACCACTGGTGGGCCATCTCGTGGGCGATGACGATGCCGCGGCGCCGCCGCTCGTTGCGGGTGGGCACGCCGGACGGGAGGATCTCGTCGCGGTAGGTGACGCAGCCGGGGTTCTCCAGCGCGCCCCAGTTGAGGCCCGGGACGAACACCTGGTCGTAGGAACCGAAGGCGAAGGGCTCGCGGAACAGCGCGAGGTAGTGGTCGAAGCAGGCCTCGGTGACCTCGCGCAGCTCGGCGGCGTCACGGTCGAGCTGGGCGGCGAGCGACGCCCGGGCGTGCCAGCCGAACGGGATGCCGTCGTGCTCCCAGGTGACCGAGTGCCACGGCCCGGCGCAGACGGTGAACATCGGCAGCGGGATCGGCGGGGTGGTGCCGAAGGTCCAGGTGCCACCGTCCCCGGCGTTGGTGGCGCGCCCGTTGGCGACGACCCGCCAGCCGTCCGGCACCGTGACGGAGACCGTCACCGGCGCCTTCAGGTCGTTCTGGTCGAAGCAGGGGAAGACCTTCTGCGCCACGTCCATCCCGACGTACGCCGAGACGTAGACCTCGCCGTCGGCGGGGTCGGTGAAAGTGTGCATCCCGTCGCCGTCGGTGACGTAGGGGATCCGCGCCTCGACGGTGACCTCGTTGTGCCCGGCGAGGTCGGTCAGCTCGAGCCGCCGCCCGTCGTACGTCGTGGCCGGGAGCCCGTCGAGCAGCACCTGCTGGCCGTCGGTGAGCTCGAGGAACGTGCTCGCCCCCGGAGCGCTGCAGGCGAACCTCACGGTGGCGCGGCACAGGTAGGCGTCGCGGGCCGTGAGGTCGAAGGCGAGGTCGTAGGAGACGTCGGAGACCAGGGCCGCGCGGCCACGGGCCTCGAGCAGGGTGAGCGCCATGATCGGCACCCTAGGTGGTGTGCGAGCCCGGCAGGGAGCGGGGTGAGAACTCCTTGAAATTGGTCGGACCCGGACGAATGCGGCGTTGGTGAGACAGACCAGCAGCGGGCTGGTGACAGTGATCGGGCCGCGAGACGGGGCGCGGCAGTTCGGGTTGACGTGGGCTGGCCCGACCCCCCAGCTACGAGGGCACGTGAGACATGTCGGGGGCGTACGCCGTGCAGCGTCTCGCCGACGTCGCGTCGACGTCGAGCCCGGGCTCACCACCGCGAGCAGGAACATCGGGGTGGCCCTGGTGCCCGTGTGGCTCGACGGCTCGACCGACCCGACCCAGCCCCTGTTCAACAGCGTCACCACCCTGGACTCGCCGCCCGACGCTGGAGCAGGTGGCCGGCGGGCTCTCGGGCGTCCGGCTGGTCGACGCCTGCCGCGGTGCGCTGTCGATCCTCGACGACCGCCAGGTCTCGACGCTGCGCGAAGTCTCCGGCTGCCGGGTCGGGGCGCGGGTGGGGACGCTCGAGGTGCGCAGCGCGCCCTTCGACGTGTCCGGCCTCGGCGGTTAGGAAGGTCGACCACCTGGGGATTCGCGCGGTCCTGTCGCCGTCCCGTACCATCGGCGGGTTGCCTCGGCGAGGGACACCTGCCCAGCAGGGAGTCCGTGATCGACAGGGCCGGCCCCCACGCCGCGCTGTCGCGCGGCGTTCGTCGTCTCCGGGGCCGGACGACTTCTGCACTCGCAGGACCGCAACGCACGCAACGTACGAGGAGGGCCCACCATGGCCGAGAAGATCAACGCCGAGAAGCGCACCGAGTTCGGCAAGGGCGCCGCCCGCCGGATCCGTCGCGAGGACAAGATCCCCGCCGTCGTCTACGGCCACGGCGACGAGCCGACGCACGTGACCCTGCCGGGCCACGAGACCATGATGGCCCTCAAGCACGGCGGCGCGAACGCCCTGCTCGACCTGCAGGTCGACGGCACCAGCCAGCTCGCGCTGACCAAGCAGGTCCAGGTCGACCCGATCCGCCGCGTCATCGAGCACGTCGACTTCGTCGCCGTGAAGCGGGGCGAGAAGGTCACCGTCGACGTGCCGATCCACCTGGTCGGCGAGGCCGGCCCCGACACCCTCGTCGTCACCGACAACACCGTGGTGTCGATCGAGGCCGAGGCCACCCACATCCCCGAGTTCTTCGAGATGTCGATCGAGGGCGCCGAGGCCGGCACCCTCTTCCACGCGTCCGACCTCGACCTGCCCGCGGGCAGCACGCTGCTCTCCGACCCCGAGCTGCTCATCGTCAACGTGAGCCAGCAGATGTCGGAGGAGGCCCTCGAGGCCGAGCTGGAGGATGCCGAGGCCGAGGCCGGCATCGAGCGCGAGGAGTCCGACGAGGACGCCGCCGAGTCCGCTGCCGAGGGCGACGAGTCCGCTGCCGAGGGCGACCAGGCCGAGGGCGACTCGCAGGAGTGACGTTCCGCGACCTGCTGCGGCAGGCGCGGCACCGAGCACCACGACCGGGCCGGGATACTTCAGCCATGACCACCAGCGACACCCAGGGCAGCTCCGAGGTGTGGCTCGTGGTCGGGCTGGGGAATCCCGGCCCGTCGTACGCCCATCACCGGCACAACGTGGGCTACCTCGTCACCGACGAGCTCGCCTCACGGCTGGGCTCGACGTTCCGGGCCCACAAGTCCGGGCGGGCCGACGTGGTCGAGGGCCGGCTCGGCGCCCCGGGAGCAGGTGGTGCCCGGGTCGTGCTGGCCCGGCCGCGCTGCTACATGAACGAGACCGGTGGTCCGGTCAAGGCGCTCGCCAGCTTCTACAAGGTGCCGCCGGGACGCGTCATCGCGATCCACGACGAGCTCGACCTTCCCTTCGGCACGCTGCGGGTCAAGCTCGGCGGCGGGGACAACGGCCACAACGGGTTGCGCTCGATGCGCTCCTCGTTCGGGACCGGCGACTTCTACCGGGTCCGCGCCGGCATCGGTCGTCCCCCCGGGCGGCAGGACGTGTCCGACTTCGTGCTGTCGGGCTACGGCACGGTGGAGCGCAAGGAGCTGCCCTTCCAGGTGGACCGGGCCGCGGACGCCGTGGAGTCGCTGGTGGCCGACGGGCTCGAACGGACCCAGCAGACGTTCAACGGCTGATCCGCCGCTAGGGTGGTCGGTGTGACTGACGCGAGCACCCCGGACCTGACCGACGACCACGCCTTCGCCGCCTGGGCCGCCGAGCAGGCGGGAGCACGACTGCTCGAGGTGCGCAGCCAGGGGCTCCAGGGCCGCGAGCTGAAGGACGCCGGCGACGCCGCCGCCCAGGAGGTGCTGGCCGGGCTGCTCGGCACCCACCGCCCCGACGACCACGTGCTGTCGGAGGAGGCCCGCGACGACCAGAGCAGGGTCGACGCCGACCGGGTGTGGATCATCGACCCGCTCGACGGGACCCGGGAGTTCTCCGAGCCCCCGCGCGAGGACTGGGCCGTCCACGTCGCGCTCTGGGAGCGCAGCGCCGGTGGCGACGGCCTGACCGCCGGAGCGGTCGCCCAGCCCTCCCTGGCCGAGACCTTCAGCACCGGCGTCCCCGCGACGGTGCCGCCGCGGACCTCCGACCGGGTCCGGATCGCTGTCTCCCGCACCCGACCCCCGGCCTTCGTGCAGGCCCTGGCCGAGGAGATCGACGCCGAGCTGGTGCCGATGGGATCGGCCGGCGTGAAGGTGATGAGCGTGGTGCGCGACGTCGCCGACGCCTACGTCCACGCCGGTGGGCAGTACCAGTGGGACAACGCGGCCCCGGTGGTCGTGGCCCGCGCGGCCGGCCTCCACTGCTCGCGCGTCGACGGGACGCCGCTGGTCTACAACGAGGCCGACACGTCGCTGCCCGACCTGCTGGTCTGCCGGCCCGAGCTGGCCGAGCAGATCCTCGAGTTCGTACGCCGCCACGGCACCGACTGACGGTGGTCGGGGGAGGCACCGGGAGCACCGGGAGCACCGGCCCGCTCCGCCACCTGCTGCTGGACGCCGACGACGTCCTGCAGCAGGGCACGTCGTCGTTCCGCGCGGAGCTCGAGACCTCGCTGGGCGAGGGGACGATGGAGTGGCTGCGGACCACCTTCCGTCCCGACGGTGACGTGCTCGCCGGACGCACCTCCGTCGTGGACCTGCTGGAGGAGCGGCTGGCGGCGACCCGCCCGGGTTTCGATGCCCGGGCGCTCTACGACCGGATCTGGCTCGACATCACTCCGCACCAGCCCGTGCTCGACCTCGTCGCGGACTGGCGCGCGTCGGGCCTCACGGTGCACCTCGCCACGAACCAGGACCGCGGGCGCGCGGCGTACATGAAGAGCGCGCTCGGCTACGCCGACCTGCTGGACGGCGCCTACTACTCCAGCGACCTCGGGGTCGCGAAGCCCTCGGCGGACTTCTTCGCCGCAGTCCTGGCCGACCTCGGCGCTCCGGCCGGGTCGGTCGCGTTCGTCGACGACCTCGCCGCCAACGTGGCAGGAGCGCAGGAGGTCGGGCTGCGCGCCGTCCGGTGGGAGATCGCCGACGGCACCGAGGCGCTGCTCGCACGGCTCGCCTCCGTCGGACTCCGCTGAGCGTCCCTCCAGCGGAGCCGTCCACGCTGTGGCGCCTGTCACGCCTGCTTCCCCAATATGGGGGTAAACCGGTTCCAGCCCCACCGAGCCCCGCCCGGGCCACAGCAGGGTGTTCCCACGACGGCGCCGCAGCAACTGCGAAGGTGCCGCCCTTGTTGGGGGAACACGTAGCTGGGGGGCGAACGTGACACTGCACGCTTGGATGGACGCGCCATCGATCGAGGTTCCCTCGGTCGACAGGGTCGGTCGCGGGGCTCGGCGCGCCCTGCGCCGGGGACTCGAGATCGCGCACTGGACCGTGCCCGCTGCGGGGGCAGCGGCCGCGGGCTGGGTAACCGGCGCCGCACCGCTGCAGGCAGGGGCGGTCGCCGTCGCCTGGCTGACGACGTACGCACTGGTCCGACGACCTCGGTGGCGCTCGCTCACGGCCGACGCGGCCGTGCGCCTGCTCGCACTCCCGGTGGCCTTGGCGGGGTTCCTCGCCGCCGTGGGGCTGGCCGGCACCGCAGACCTGCGCGCCGCGGTGATCGCCGGCGTCGCCGGCACGGCGCTCGCGCAGGTCGTCACCGTCCTCACCGCCCGGGTCGCCGGTCCGCTCCGGGTGCTGCTCCTCGGCGACGACGCCGGTCTGGTCCGCGTGCTCAACCGCTGGGCCAGCTCGCGCGAGGTCGAGGTCGTCGGGGTGCGCGCCCTGCACGGGCCGTCCTCCGAGGCGTGGTTGCCCCGGGAGGTGGCAGCCCAGGCCGGCGAGCTCGGTGCTGCTGCCGTGGTCGTCCTGCCCGGCGCCGGCCTCGGGCCCATCGCGCTCCAGCAGCTCGGCTGGGCGCTGGAGGGCACCGGCACGGCCGTGCAGGTGCAGACCGACCTCGAGGAGGTCGGCGCCCACCGGATCACCGTCTCCAGCATCGAGGGCATCGCGACCGCCGAGATCGCCCCCAGCCGGCCGGCGGCGCGCATCCGCGCCGCGAAGGGCCTGCTGGACCGTGCCGGCGCCGCCGCGCTGCTCCTGCTGACGGCGCCGCTGCTGCTGGCGATGCTCGTGGTCATCCGCCGCGACTCGTCCGGGCCGGCGCTCTTCCGCCAGACCCGGGTCGGTCGGCACGGCCGCCACTTCACTCTCTACAAGCTGCGCACCATGGAGACCGACGCCGAGGCCGTGAAGCTCACGCTGCACGACCATGACGAGGGCAACGGGGTGCTGTTCAAGATGCACTCCGACCCGCGGGTCACCCGGGTGGGCCGCTGGCTGCGCCGCACCTCGCTCGACGAGCTGCCGCAGCTGATCAACGTGCTCCGGGGCGAGATGTCCCTGGTCGGGCCGCGCCCCGCGCTGCCCGAGGAGGTCGCGACCTACGACGACCGGGTCCGCCGCCGGCTCGCCGTACGACCGGGCATGACCGGGCTCTGGCAGGTCAGCGGGCGCTCGGACCTCGACTGGGAGCGCTCGGTGACCCTCGACCTGTCGTACGCCGACAACGTGACGGTGCTCGGCGACCTCCACCTGTGCCTGCGCACGGTCCGGGCGGTCACCAGCGGGCGGGGAGCCTACTGATGGGAGCACCGGCGCTGCTGGTCTCCAGCCAGGGCGGCCACCTGGCCCAGCTCCTGGTCCTGGAGGAGTGGTGGAGCGCGGACGACCGGGTGTGGGCCTGCCCGGACACCCCCGACGTGCGCGACCGGCTGCGCGACGAGCGGGTGGTCACCACCTACTCGCCGACCACCAGGAACCCGGTCAACGCGTTGCGCAACCTGTTCCTCGCGGTGCGCGTGATGCGGCGCGAGAGGCCGGCGATCGTGCTCAGCGCGGGCGCCGGCGTCGCCGTCCCGTTCTTCGTGGTCGCCTGGCTGATGCGGGTCCCGACCGTCTTCATCGAGGTCTACGACCGCATCGACTCCTCGACGATGACCGGCCGCCTGTGCGGACCCTTCACCACGCGCCGCCTCGTCCAGTGGCCCGAGCAGCTCGAGTTCTACCCGGACGCCCACCTCGTGGGGCCCCTGCTGTGAGCGGCGTCCTCGTCCTGGTCGGGACCGACCACCACCCCTACGACCGGATCGTGCGGTGGGCCGACGCGACTGCGCTGCGGCTCCCCGGGACCCGCGTCGTGGTCCAGCACGGAGCGACCCGCGCGCCCGCGCACGCCGAGGGTCACGCCTTCGTGACGCACGCCGAGCTCGTCGAGCTGCTGCAGTCCGCCGACGTCGTGGTGTGCCACGGCGGCCCGGGCACGATCACGGACGCGCGGGGGGCCGGGCACGTGCCGATCGTGGCACCGCGCGACCCGGCACTGGGCGAGCACGTCGACGGCCACCAGCAGCGCTTCGTGCGGCTGCTCGAGGGGTCCGGACTCGTGACGGGCGCCTGGAGCGACGACGACCTCGACCGCGCGGTCGACCTGGCCCTGGCGGGTCGGGGACCCGTCGCCGGCGTGAGCGACACCGCCGCCACCACGGCGGCCCGCCGCGCTGCCGCGGCAGAGCTGGACCTGCTGGCAGGCCGGCTGCGGCCGCCACGGGATGGCGTCACCGCCGAATCTGTGCGGTGACGACCAGCGCGCTGCCCCCAAATTGGGGGAGAAGGAACCACGGTGACCGGGGTCGTCCTGACACCGGTGCCAGCATCGGCAACGGTCCGCGTGGACCGCTGCGGCTCAATGGGGGTTAGCGTGAAGATCACCTCGACACGTCCGGGGAACACTGCGACGAGGACGACGGCGCCGAGGCGTCGGCTGGCCCTCGGTGCGTCCATCGCGCTCGTGATCGGGCTGCTGGTGGCGGGGGTCGGGTCCCCGGCCCAGGCCGCCGACCCGGAGCTCTCCCACGTCGCCACGGCAAGCACCGCCGGCAACCGCTCCGCCCACACCGTCGTGGTGCCGGGCACCGTGAGCGGCGGCGACCAGCTGGTGCTGTTCCTGACGTGGAACAACACCCAGGTCGCGACCACGCCGGCCGGGTGGACGCAGGTCGAGACCCGCACCGGCACCGGCATCCGGGGCGCGATCTGGACCCGCACGGCGACCAACGCGGACGCCGGCACCACCGTCCGAGTCACCACCGGCGCAGCCGCCAAGTCGGTGGCCACCCTCTCGGCCTACCGCAGCAGCGGCGGGGCCGTGACGGTCGGAGACTCCGCTATCGGTGGCGCAAACACGGCGGCCACCGCCCACACGACGCCCACCGTCCCCGTCAGCGGCGCCACCTCCTGGCTGGTCAGCAGCTGGAGCACCAAGTCGGCCACCGTGCCCACCTGGACCCTGCCGGCCGGAGTCACCAGCCGCTCGAGCCGGTCCGGCTCCGGCTCGGGGCTGATCAGCACCGTCGTCGCCGACTCCGCGGTCCCGGTCGCGGCGGGCACCCGCGGCGGACTGGTCGCGCGGACCGCGGCCTCGGCCGCGCGCTCGGTCACCGGCTCGGTGGTGGTCACCGCCGCGACCGGCACGCCGGTCAACCAGGCGCCCGACGCCGCCTTCACCTCCACCTGCTCCGGCCTGGTCTGCGGGTTCGACGCCGCGGGCTCCAGCGACCCGGACGGCAACTCGCTGACCTACAGCTGGGCCTTCGGCGACGGCCAGAGCGCGACCGGGGTCTCGCCCAGCCACACCTACGCCACGGCCGGCACGCGCACCGTGACGCTCACCGTCAGCGACGGCACGGCCACCGACACCGCCACCGGCACCGCGACCACCACCGCCACCTCGTCCCTGCCGCAGCCCAGGCCCAACCACACCCGGCTGATGCCCGAGACCGCCAACACGGCGATGCCGCGCATCACCGGGGGCGAGATCTGGGACATCGAGGTCGTCGGATCCCGCGCCTACGTCGCCGGCACCTTCACCTCGGTGGTCGACGTGGCCGGAAACGGCGCCACGATCGCCCAGTCGAAGCTGCTCGCCTTCGACCTCGGCACCGGCCTGCTCGACCGCACGTTCCGCCCCACGTTCACGGGCGGCAGCGAGGGCGTCGACGCCGTCGAGGCCTCGCCGGACGGCAAGCTCTACGTCGGCGGCTCCTTCAACGAGGTCAACGGCGTCACCAAGCGCAAGCTCGCCCGGCTCAACCCGGCGACCGGTGCCCCGATCGCCGGGTTCACCGCCAACACCGACAACCGGGTGACCGCCCTGGCGGCCTCCGACACCGCGGTCTACGTCGGCGGCAGGTTCGCCGCGATCAACGGTCGCGCCATGGTCGGACTCGCGGCGGTCGACGCGACCACCGGCGCGCTCGACATGACGTTCGACAACCAGCTCGCCGGCGGCATCGGCGTCAACGGCGTGCTCCAGGTGCAGCAGCTGAAGCTGAGCCACGACAACGACACCCTGGTCGTGATCCACACCGCACGGCGCATCGACGGCCAGGACCGCTACGGCGTCGGCCTCATCGACACGCAGACCAAGCAGCTGCTGCCGTGGAAGAGCTCGCTGTGGGAGGACAACCTCCAGTACGTCGGTGGCATCCAGCGCGTCTACGCCGGGGACATCTCGCCCGACGACTCCTACTTCGTGGTGACCAGCGGCTCCGGCGGCGACCGGCCGCCCATCAACGACACCGCGATCGCGTTCCCGCTCGCCGGTGGCGCCGACGTGCAGCCGCTGTGGATCTCGCGCGTCTTCGACTCGATCTACTCGGTCGCGATCTCGGAGACGGCCGTCTACCTCGGCGGCCACTTCCAGTGGAACGAGTCGCCGACGGCTCCGGTCCCGTGGCCGGGGCTGGACAACGTCGGCTACGGCACCGGCCAGGGCCTGAGCGGTTACGGCCTCGGTGACGCGGTCGTGCGGCGCGACCACCTCGGCGCCCTGGACCCCGCGACGGGCACCGCCGTCGAGTGGCATCCCGGCTCCAATTCCTTCGAGGGCAACAAGGCGATGATCGCGGTCCCGCAGGGTCTGCTGACCGGCGGCGACACGCTGCGCCAGGGCGGCAGCGGCGTCGGTCGCGTGGCCTTCTTCGACGCCCGACAGCTCGAGCAGGTCACCGCCACCGACACCCGGATCACGGCGCCGATCGCCGGCCGAGTCGTGGCCACCGGGACACCCGTCGAGATCGCCGGCACCGCAACCGCGTCCGGCTCCGTCTCACGGGTTCAGGTCGAGCTGCAGAGCGGCAACCAGTACCTCCAGGACAACCTGACGACCTGGAGCACCACGTTCAACACGATCGACGCCACCCTGGGCACGCCCTCGGCCGGGTCGACCCCCTGGACGCTGCCGGTGACCTTCGCCACCGGCCGTGAGATGGTCGTCCGGGCCCGTACCATCGGCACCAACGGCCAGCAGGACCCGACCAAGGCGACCAAGAAGATCGAGTCCTACAGCTTCGACGACCGCACACCGGAGACCCAGATCAGCGCCCCCGGGACGCTGCAGACCTCGACGTCCTTCGTGATCCGGGGCAGCGCCACCGACGACAAGGGGATCACGGCGGTCAGCCTCTACATCCGCAACGTCGACACCGATCAGTACCTCACCGCGGACGGCTCCGTGGTCGACAGCTACACCACGTTCCGCGTCGAGCCCGACGTCGACAACGCCACCAGCACCACCTGGCAGCACGAGGTGACCCTCCCCTCGGAGGGCAGCTGGAAGATCGGGGCGGCGGCCGTCGACACCATCGGACAGTCCGACTCGCGCTGGGTGACCCGCGACGTCACCGTCGACTCCAGCGGTGCCCCGCCGACCGTGCGCATCACCGCACCGGTGCAGGTCACCCCGCCCGTGGTGCCGCCGACGCTGACGATGTCCCCGGGTTCCCGGTTGACCTACACCGGCACGGCGACCGACGACACCGCCCTGGGCAGCGTCGAGGTGTCGCTGCGCAACACGACGACCCGCGAGAACCTGGCGGCCGACGGCAGCTGGGGCTCCGACGTCATCGCCGGCTGGTACAGGGTGTCGCCGCTCAACCACAACGAGCAGAACCTGTCGTGGACCTTCACCACGCCGCAGCCGCTGGTGCCGGGCACCTACGACTTCCGGGTCCGCGCCACCGACAAGCAGGACCTGACGACCTCGTCGAGCCTGCAGGGCCGCGTGGTCATCAACGTCGTGGTCGCCGGCGACGCCGCGCCGAACACGCTGATGACGCAGGGCGCCGCTGAGCTGGAGGTCCGCCACCTCGACCTGGCCGGAACCGCGACCGACGACCTGGGGGTCAGCGCCGTCCGCCTCGCGATCCTGGAGAACGACAGCGACCGCTACCTGCGCTCCGACGGCACCCTGCGGGCGGGGTACGGGACGGTGCCGGCGGTGCTGGCCACCCCCGGTGCCACCAGCACCGGCTGGGCGCTGTCCACGGACGTCCCCACCAACGGCGACTACTCCGTGACGGCGGTCGCGGTGGACACGGTGGACCAGCTCGACCCGAGCTCGTCGGGCGCGACCGCGCGCTACCGGATCTACCCCGGTGACGCGGACCCGGTGCTGGTGGAGAACCTCTCCTCTCCCGGTGACGGCGCGGCCTTCACCGACTCGCGCATCTTCGTGAGCGGGCGGGCGCAGGACGATCAGTCGATCGCCGGGGTCGAGGTCTCGATCGTGGACTCCGCCGGTCGCTTCATGAGCAGCTCGGCGCCTTCGGCACCACCGAGCGGTGGATCGGGGCGTTCCTGAACAGCCCCGGCTCGCCCGGTTCCAACTACTCCTACACCACCCCGCTGCTCCCGGACGGTACCTATCCAGGTGCGGGTGCGACCCGTGGACAACCACGCCAACCGTCCGCTCTACCGGCAGGTCTCGGTGACGGTCTCGGCGCCTGCTGCCAACCAGTCGCCGGCGGCGGTGGGGACCGTGAGCTGCTCGGCCAACGTCTGCAGCTTCGACGGGCGCGACAGTACCGACGAGAACGCCGCCACCCTGGCCTACGCCTGGAACTTCGGGGACGGTCGCACCGGAAGCGGGGCGTTGCGCTCCTACACCTACACCCGCGCCGGCACCTTCACCCCGACGCTCACGGTGACCGACGAGTACGGCCTCACCGCGACCACGGCCCTGCCTGCGGTGACGATCACCGAGCCGGCCGGCAACGTCGCGCCCACCCCGGTGATCACCACGCCGACCTGCGTGGGACTGACCTGCGCCTTCAGCGGTGCCACGTCCACGGACCCGAACACCGGCGACACGTTCACCTACGCGTGGACCTTCGGCGACGGGGGCATGAGCACCTCGACTTCCCCAAGTCGGACGTACGCCGCGGCTGAGACGTATACCGTCACGTTGACGGTGACCGACGGCTGGGGACGCTCCGCGAGCACCACCAGGGCGGTGACCGTCTCGCCCTGACCTGTTCACTCGTGGCCGGTGGGGATCGGCTGCAGGCACTGATCGGCGACCCGGCAGGGGTCGCCAACGAGGGGGAATGAAAGCACGATGGAGCAACCGACAGCAGCACACGCGCGAGACCTGGGCGACTACGCGTCGCTGGTCCGTCGGCGGTGGGGATGGATCGTGGGATGCGCGGTCCTGGGACTGGTGCTGGGGTCACTGTTCCTGTCCGTGGCCGACCGCGCGTACGTCTCGCAGGCGCGGGTCCTGGTCCAGGAGACCGGTTCCGACTCCACCTCGGTGGGGGAGCGGACGAACTCGGGGATCAACCTCGACACCGAGGCACAGCTGGTGAAGTCCGAGCCGGTTGCGGCGCTGGCAGCCCGAAGCCTCGACACGGACGTGTCCCCGGTCGCTCTGGCGACGCGGGTCACCGTCACGGTGCCGCCGAACACCACGGTCATGATCATCGCCTTCCGCGCCCCGACCGCCGAGGAGGCCCAAGAGGGGGCCGCGGCGTTCGCCGAGGCCTACCTCGAGAACCGCGCCGACACCGCGGACACCACCCTGCAGCAGGAGGTCGACCGGCTCCAGAGCCTGGCCGAGAGCACCTCCGAGCAGATCAGTCTGACCACTGCGCGACTCGCAGGCCTCACCGACCCCGACGCCGACGCCCGACGGTCGTTCCTGCAGGCCAAGCGCTCCACCCTCACCAGCCGGCTGGCGTCGTACAACACGGCGCTGGCGCCGCTCGTCGGCTCGGTCGTGCGCGCCGGGGAGGTCATCGGCGAGGCTCAGCTGCCCTCCACCCCGGTCGACCCGAACCCGTGGCTGGTGCTGCCCAGCGGGCTGATGGGCGGACTGCTCGTGGGCTTCGGCATGGCGGCCCTCCGCGAGCGACTCGACCAGCGCATCCACGCCAGCGCAGACCTGGAGCGGGTCTTCGGGCTGGTGCCCGCGGCCGAGCTGCACGCCGGCCGGCACCGGCGGGGCGCGCGGCTCGAGCACGATGTCCGCGCGCTCTACCACACGCTGCGCGCTTTCGGCACTACCAACGAGCATCGGGTGATGCTCGTGGGTCCCGACGCCACCGAGTCCGCCCAGCACCTGTCCCTGTCGCTCGCCCTGGTGGCGGCGCGCTCCGGGGCACCGACCTGCTACGTCGTCGCGCCGGAGCACGACGGCTCGAGGCCGCCCATGCCCGACGTGGTCGAGCGCAGTCCGATGCTGCGGGTGGAGGACTACGCCTCGCTCGACGTGCTGGTCGACGGCGAGCTGCGCTCCGGCGTGCTGGCGACCGAGCTGGGCGAGCTGAGCAGGATCAGCGAGTTCCTGGTGCTCGACCTCCCGACCCACGACCCCATCGTCGACATCCCCGCCCTGGGTCGCCACCTCGACCTCGCGGTCGTCGTGGTGCGGCTGGGGGTCACCCGTCGCGACAGCCTGAACTCGGTGCTGGTGACGCTGTCGAAGTCCGGCGTGCGGGCCGTGCAGGCGGTCACCCTCGACCTCGGCCGCCAGGGGCTGAGCCGTGCGCGGGTCCAGGCGAGCAGCGCGCTGCGTCTCCCGGCGCTCTCCGGCCCGGCCGACTCCGGGCGCGCCACACCGGACACCCCCTCCCCGCGGGGTGCGAGCCCGGCGAGGGCCGAGGAGGATGACGCCGGCGATGAGGTCGACGCCGGCGCAACGGCCGGCGCGGGTCGCAGTCCTGGTGCTGCCGCTGACCGAACCCCGTCGTCCGGGTCGCCGAGGCCGTTGAACCCGAAGACGCCCGTGAAACGGCCCGAGGGTCCGCGATGAACACCCCGGCGCAGGCCCGGTCCACCACACTGGGTGACCTCGCCGAGCGGTTGGTCTTCGTCGCCGGGCTCCACCGCAGCGGCACCACGCCGCTGGCGCGGCTGCTCGCCGAGCACGAGGACGTGAGCGGCTTCTCCGACACCGGCGTGAAGGAGGACGAGGGACAGCACCTGCAGGACGTCTACCCCGCGGCGCGGAGCTACGGCGGGGCGGGGCGCTTCGCCTTCGACCCGCGCTCCCACCTGACCGAGGACTCGACGCTGGTCGACGATCGCAACGCCGCGAGGATGCTCGAGTCCTGGTCGCGGCACTGGGACCTCGAGCGTCGCGTGCTGCTGGAGAAGTCCCCGCCCAACCTGGTGATGACGCGGTTCCTGCAAGCGTTGTTCCCCCAGGCGCGGTTCGTCGTGGTGATTCGCCACCCGATAGTGGTCGCGCTCTCCACCCTGAAGTGGAGCGGACCCTGGGGTCGGGTCGAGCGGCTCCTCGACCACTGGCTGGCTGCCCACGAGACCTTCTGGGCCGACCGGTCGCAGCTCAAGGCCAGCCACGTGCTGCGCTACGAGGAGCTGGTCGCGGAGCCGGAGGCCACCCTGGAGTCGCTGCGGGACTTCCTGGGGCTGGCGACACCGCTGCCCCTGTCGTCGCTCGACGCGCGCCGCAGCGACGGCTACGTCGACACCTGGCGTGCCATGACCGCCAGTCGCTCACCGCTGGTGCGTCGGCGGGTCGCCCGGCTGCGTCGCAAGTACGCCGCGCGGATTGCCGCGTTCGGATACGACTTCGACGACCTGACGGTCCGCCGGCCGCTGGACCCCGACCGGGTCACCCAGGCCACCCGGCCCCTGAAGGTGCTCTACGTCGGTGGCATGCCGCGCAGCGGTTCGACCCTGACCGACCTGATGCTCCACCAGCTGCCCGGCCACGTCGGCGTCGGCGAGCTCTACTACTTGTGGCGCAACGGCCTGGCGCACGACGGCCTCTGCGCCTGCGGTGAGCGCTTCTCGGCCTGCGACTTCTGGAGCGAGGTCGGCCGGGTCGCGTTCGGCGGCTGGGATCAGGTGGAGGCCACGGACGTGATGGCGCTGCAGGACCGGGTCGACCGGACCTCGCGGATCCCGCTGCTGCTCTCACCCGTGCGACCACCGGGCTTCGCCCGCGACCTGCGCAGCTACTCCGAGGTGCTGCGTCGCCTCTACCGCGCGATCGTCGAGGTGTCGGGGCACGAGGTGGTCGTCGACTCCTCGAAGCGACCGTCCCTGGCGTTCGTGCTGCGGACCATGGACGACGTCCGGCTCGACGTCGCCCACGTCGTACGGGACCCGCGTGGTGTGGCCTTCTCCTTCGCCAAGCACGTGGCGCTGCCCGACGGCGCAGCCCTCAAGTCGGAGATGCCGCGCAGCACCACCCGCAAGGTCGGGCGCCGCTGGGTCACCGTGAACGCCACCATCTCCTCGCTGCGGTGGTTCGGGGTGCCGGTGACCCGGGTGCGCTACGAGGACCTCGTGGCCGCCCCGCAGCGGGAGCTGGAGCGACTGCTCGAGCTGACCGGTGCGGAGCGCGGGCCCGACCCCTTCGGCTTCGTGGGACCCGACGGCATCACCGTCCCGCGGACCCACGTGGTCGCCGGCGGCCGGATCCGGCTCGGGACGGGGTCCATGGCTCTGCGGCTCGACGAGCAGTGGCGCCGTGACATGCCGACCCGCTCGCGGCGCCTGGTCGAGCTGATGACGGCACCGGTGCGCCGCCGCTACGGCTACGAGTAAGCCGATGAGCACCCACACCGTGCGCGGCCTGGGCCGCGACACCCCCACCGTCGTCCGCGACGAGCTGGCCTCGGACGTCGACGACCGCCTCGTGGTGACCCGCGAGGTGGCGCCCTTGGCCGCGCGCGAGGAGCTCACGGCCTGGCCGGTCGCCCGGCGTCAGCGTCGGCTGCCGGTCGGCTGGCCGATCGCCGCCGCCGTGGCCGGGTGGCCCGTGTGGTGGATGCTCGGCGTCCAGAACTTCGTGATTCCTCTGCTGGCCGTGCCGCTGGCGTGGTCGCTGCTCCACCGCGGCCGGATCCGGGTTCCCCCGGGGTTCTGGATCTGGTGCCTGTTCCTGCTGCTGGTGCTGGTCAGCGGCCTGGCCCTCGACGCCCAGGCGGAGACGGCCGCCACCGGTGACGGCATCGGACGCTACTTCGCCTTCGGGCTGCGCTACGTCAACTACCTCGCCATCACCGTGATGCTGCTCTTCCTCGGCAACACCAACGAGCAGGAGCTGCCGCGGCGCCGGGTGGTGCGATGGCTGGCGCTGCTTGCCGTCTCCTGCCTCGTGCTGGGCGTGCTGTCGGTGCTGTTCCCGACCTTCGGGTTCCAGACCCCCGCCTCCTACCTGTTGCCCGGCGCGCTCACCGACGAGGGCGCCAGCCGCGTCTACCTCGCGCAGTACCAGCCGATCCTCGGCGACCCGGCTCCTCGTCCCTCAGCGCCGTTCTCCTTCACCAACGCGTGGGGCAACAACGTCACGTTGCTGCTCGTCTGGCTGGCGGTGGGCTGGGGAGTGCTCGGCTCGCGGCGACGGCAGCTCGCGATGTGGCTGCTGCTGGCAGTCGGCACCATCCCGATCATCTACTCGCTCAACCGCGGGATGTGGCTGGGGCTGGGCGTCGCGGTCGTCGTGGTCGCGGTGCGGCTGGCGCTCCGGGGCCGGGTCAAGGCCCTCGGGGCGCTGCTGCTCTGCCTCACGCTCGCCGGCCTGGGGGTCTCCGCCTCGTCGCTCGACACCATGGTGCAGGCACGCTTCGAGACCGGGCACAGCAACGAGGTGCGCGGATCACTGCTCGAGACCTCGCTCGACCTCGCCGAGCAGTCACCGCTCATCGGGTTCGGCAGCACCCGCAAGACGATCGGCAGCGACGCGTCGATCGCCATCGGACCCTCCGAGGGTTGTCCCCGGTGTGGCTCGCGCACGGTGGGGTCCACCGGCCAGCTGACCCTGCTCCTGGTCTCGCAGGGTTTCCTCGGCGCGGCGCTGTACTTCGGCTTCCTCGGCTTCGTCCTGGTGCGCTACCTGCGGGACCTCTCCGTGCTGGGGATCGCCGGCACGCTGGTGATCGGCCTCGAGATCCTCTTCGCCGGCGTCTACTCGGCGCTGACGATGCCGCTGACGATTGTCTTCCTCTCGATCGGGCTGCTGTGGCGCAACGACCTGCTGCGTCAGTCGGCGGCGGCGAGGTGACCGCCGTGGCGGGGCCCGTGGCGCGGCACGACCGTGCGGTCGCGGCCGAGCAGCTCCTCGCGGTGCTCTACCCGCCCCCGTTCACGGTGAGCCCCGGCGAAGGATCGCCGGTCGCCGGCGGGCTGCACCGGAGCTGGACCGCCATCCCGTCGGCCGACCGACCCCGACTGTTGGTGCCCGGTGGAGGTGGCCTGGCCGCCGCCCGGAGCGCGCGCCGCCAGCTGACAGGCCGCCGGCTGCGCACGCGCGTGGCGCGCGCCGCGATGGGAGCGGCGCTCGCGACCGGAGCGCTGCCGCTGCTCCCCGGTACCCGGGTCACGGTCACCGGACCGTCCGACGCCCGCAGCATCGAGGACCTGCTGTGCGAGGTGTTGGACCTGGCGGAGGTGCGGATCGCGATGCCGGTCGGACCGGCCCGCGCCAACCGCAAGCCGGTGCTCCAGGTGATCGACGCCCGCGGTGCGGTGCTCGGTTTCGCGAAGGTGGGCCACACCGACCTCACGGCCCGGCTCGTACGCCGCGAGGCGGACGCGCTGCGCCGGATCGGGTCGGGCGCACCGCCGGGACTGCGCGTTCCCGGACTGCTCGCCGCCACCTTGTGGGAGGGTCGCGAGGTGCTCGTGCAGGAAGCCCTCTCGGTGCCCCGGCAGCGACTCGTCGGCGGCCGGGCCGAGGAGCGACTGGTCGGGGTCGTGGCCGACATCGCCCGGATCGAGGGCCGGGTCCGCCCGGTGGCCTGGGAGGGACACCCGTTGCACACCGTCCTGGCCGACCGGATCGCCGCGTGCGGCCAGCACCGCGAGGCCCTCCGGGCAGCCCTGGACGCGCTCGACTTCCGGGGGCCCGTGCCGACCGGGTCGTGGCACGGTGACCTCAACAGCGGCAACCTCGCTCTGGTCTCGGGCCCCTGCCCGGTCTGGGACTGGGAGCGCTACGAGCCCGACGTCCCGCTGGGCTTCGACCTCCTGCACCACGCGCTGCACCAGGCGATCACGGTCGACGGCACATCGCCGCGCGAGGCGGCCGTGGACCTGGTCCGCCGCGCCCCCCATCGGCTCTCCCCGCTGGGCATCGGGCCCTACGACGCGGTCTCGCTCGCCCGCGCCTACCTGCTGGTGCTGGCCACCCGCTACCTCGCCGACGACCAGGCCGGCGCCGGCGCCGACCTCGGCCGGGTGGAGGCGTGGTTGCTGCCCGCGTTGGCGGGGGAGACGCAGGGGAGGGCGTCGTGAGCGGCGGCACCGTCGCCGTCGCCGTCCTGGCCCACCGTGACGCACCGCTGCTGCACCGGCTGGTCTCCCGCGTGCTCGAGGGAGACCGCACGGTGGTGCTGGTCCACCACGACCCCCGCGGCGCCGACCCGGGCCTGGTGCCCGACGAGCGGGTCCGCCTGGTCCCGGACCCCCAGCCCTGCGACTGGGGGCGGATCAACCTCGCCGACGCGATGCTGCGCTGCCTCGACGAGGCCGCCCGGACCGTCCCCGACCTGGAGTGGCTGCTGCTCGTCTCAGGACAGGACTACCCCGCTCAGGACCTGCGGCTCACCGAGCAGGACCTCGACCGCTGCGACGATGACGCCCGGCTGCGCTGGTTCGAGGTCGCACCCGAGCCCCGTCCCGGCGAGATCCCGTGGCAGCAACGGTGCCGCCAGCGCTACCTGCACCGGTTGCGGGTGCCGGGCAGCCACCGCTCGATCCCCTTCCCCCGTCGCCACCCGTTCCGCGACGGCACCTCGCTGTACGTCGGCGACATGTGGGTCAACCTGCGTGCCAGCGCCGTCCACCACGTCCTCGAGCAGCGCCGCCGGCGGCCCGAGCTGCGCTCCTACCTGTCCCGGTGCTCGGTGCCGGACGAGGCACTGCTGCCCAGCCTGCTCCTCAACGACGCGGAGCAGCTGAGGATCGGGTCCGACCGCAAGCGCTGGATCCGCTGGGTCGAGGGGAGCCCGAACCCCGAGCTGCTCACCCCCGCGGACGTGCCCCGGATCGCCGCCTCGGGGGACTACTTCGCCCGCAAGGTCGACAGCGTGCAGACCCCCGAGGTGCTCGACCTGCTCGACGCCGCGGCGAGGCGCGATGTCGCCGGCTGACACCCGGGTGCGGGTCCTGCTCATCGTCGGCTCGGGCCGCAGCGGCTCGACCCTGTTCGAGCGGGCCCTCGGCGGGGTCCCGGGGGTGGCCGCCCTCGGCGAGGTCATCCACCTGTGGGACCGCGCGGTGCGCGACGACGAGCTGTGCGCCTGCGGCGAGCCCTTCAGCCGCTGCCCCTTCTGGGGGCCGGTCGGCACCGCCGCGTTCGGGGGCTGGGGCACCGTGGAGGTCGACGACCAGGTCCGCCGCCGCCACGAGGTCGTCCGTACCCGTCAGCTCCCCGGTCTGCTGGTGGGACGTCCGTCGACGGCCTGGCGCAGTGACCGCGACCGCCTCGCGGGAGACTTCGCCGCGGTGCTGCGGGCGGCCGCCGACCGCTCCGGCGCCGAGCTGGTCGTCGACTCCAGCAAGGTGCCGGCGTACGCCGCGCTGCTGATGCGTCGGGACGACCTCGACGTGCGCTGCGTGCGGGTGGTGCGCGATCCCCGCGGGGTCGCGCACTCGATGAACAAGGAGGTGCTGCGCCCGGAGGCCACCGGCGCCGACCTGATGCACCGCACCCGCCCCGCCGAGTCGGCGCTGTGGTGGTCCGCGTTCGAGATGGTCTCCGGCGGCCTGCTCCCGGCGTCGGGTCGCGCCCCCTTCCTCACCGTGCGCTACGAGGACTTCGTCCGCGCGCCCGCGGCCACGGTCCGCGGGGTCCTCGACTTCGCCGGGCTGCCGGCGCGTGACGACGACCTCGCGCACATCGACGGCGACGTCGTCCGGCTGGGCTCCGACCACCAGGTCGCGGGCAACCCGATGCGCTTCCACACCGGCGAGGTGACGGTACGCCGCGACGAGGACTGGCGCGTGCGCGCTGACGGCCCGCGACCGCCGGACGGTGGAGCTGCTCACCACCGGACTGCGGCACCGGCACGGCTACCGCTGACGTCCTCATCCCGGGTCCGGAGTTGCCACCCGACCGGTGTCGTCACTACAGTCGCGGATTCATTCGCGCGGGGAGCGCCACAATCGAACACTGATCCACTCAGGAGCTCCCCCATGCCCTCGCTCACCCCCCGGTCGTCTGCGCGCGCGCTGATGACCCCACTCGCGGCCGCACTCGCCAGCATGCTGGCCCTCACCCTCGCGGTGACCCTGACGCCGGCCCAGGGCGCACCGTCCCCCGCCCGCGGACGAGGCCAGCCACCGCGCGGCCTCGTCACCGATGTTCGGCGGGACGGTCTTCCGCAACGACGACGAGTCCTTCGCCGAGGGCTACGACCGCGTCATGCGCACCTACGGCGGCCTCGACGCGATCCGGGTGTTCTACCCCGGCCTGCCGGCCTCCTGGGACCGGATCCGGGCCAACGTGGACCGCACACCGGTGGTGGTGTCGTTCAAGGCCGACCTGGGCGACATCGTCGCCGGGCGTCACGACGAGCACTTCACCCGGTGGTTCAAGCAGGCCCCGACCAGCCGCCCCACACACTGGAGCCTCTGGCACGAGCCCGAGGACGACAGGGTGGACGCCCGGGAGTACCGCAGGGCGTGGCGCCACCTGAAGGCGCTCTCACGCAAGGCGGACAACCCCCGGCTGAAGTCCACGCTGATCCTCATGTGCTGGACGCTCGACGACGCCTCCGGCCGGCGCTGGCGCACCTGGTACCCCGGCGACGCCACCATCCACACCCTCGCCTTCGACTGCTACAACACCGGCCGCAAGAACGGGTGTCTACAAGCGCCCTGCCGACATCCTGCGCCCGGTGGCGCGGGTGGCACGCCGCACGGACAACCAGTGGGGCATCGCCGAGTTCGGGAGCACCGTCATCGCCAGCGACGGGGGCACGGCCGGCCGGGCCCGCTGGCTGCGGCGCTACGCGTCGTACGTCAAGCGCCACGGCGGCCAGTTCGCGACCTACTTCGACAGCCACGTCGGCTACGACTACCGGCTGCACGACAGCCGGTCGCGGCGGGCCTGGCGCAGCGTCGTCACCCGCTGAGCCGCACCCACGACGCCTCCGGACCGGCGTCCCCAACTTCGGGGATGCCGGTCCGTGGCGGGTCCGCAGGGCCCTCGCGCACCTAGGCTCGCTGCTGGACGACACCGTCGGTCGGAGGGGGCCACGTGCGAGGACACCGCTTGATCGCGTCTGCCGTGACGTTGGCGGCGGCCTGGGCGGTCACCACCGTCCCGGTCCTCGCACTGCCGGGAGCCGTGTCGACGGCCGCCGCGGCCGACCCGATCGTCGCGGTCGCCGACTCCGCCGTCGCGCGCACCAACGCGGCCCCGTCGATCACCGTCCCGTCCTCGGTCTCGGCCGGGGACCGGCTGGTCCTGATGCTCTCGCTCGCCTCACCCGGGCGCACCGTCACCACCCCGGCAGGGTGGACCCTCGAGGGGGACCGCACCGCCGGGACCATGCGCTCCCTGGTGTGGTCGCGCACGGCAACGGCGGCCAGCGCCGGGTCGAGCCAGACCATCACCCTCAACGGGTCGATCGAAGTCCACCGTCCACCTCGCCGCCTACCGCGGCGTGGCCGCGGAGGACCTCACGCTGGCCTCGGCCGGCGCCACGACCAGCGCCACCACCCGGCGTACGCCGGCGATCACCACCGACGAGGGCGACTGGGTGACGTCGTGGTGGGCAGGCAAGTCGGGAGCCGCGACCTCGTGGTCGGTCCCGGCCGTGCTGACGGCCAGGTCGGGCGCCGCGAACGGCGGGTCCGGCCGGATCGTGAGCCGACTCGCGGACTCCGGCGGCCCGGTCGCCGGGGGAGCCGACGGAGACCACCCGGCGACGTCGAACGCCGCCACCGGCTCCGCGGTCACCTGGAGCATCGTGCTCCCGGCCACGGCGAGCGCGGGCTCACCCCCGACGGCCGCCTTCCGCAGCAGTGCACCGGCCTGGCCTGCAGCTTCGACGCTTCGACGTCGCAGGACCCGGACGGCCCGCTGGCCTCCTGGACCTGGGACTTCGGTGACGGGGTGAGCGGCAGCGGCGAGACCGTGGGCCACACCTACGACACCACCGGCAGCTTTCCGGTCACCCTCACCGTCCAGGACTCCAGCGGGGCGACGGACTCGGTGACCCGTACCGTCACGGTCGGCGGCGGCGGAGGAGTCGTCGCCGTCACTGCCGACGCCGAGACCACGCCCGTGACCCACACCGGCGACTCTGCGGACGACCCGGCGATCTGGGTCCACCCGGACGACCCCGGCCAGTCGCTGGTGATCGGCAACGACAAGCAGGGAGCGCTGGAGGTCTACGACCTCGAAGGCAGCCGCACCCAGCGGATCACCGACCGCGACCTCGTTCTGGGGCAACGTCGACGTCCGGCAGGGAGTGCGAGATCGGCGGGGAGACCCGCGACGTGGTGGCGGCGTACAACGGCGGGATCCGGACCTACGAGGTCGACCCGTCGACCCGGACCCTGGTGCCCGTCGGCGACGGCACGGGGACCATCCCGACGAACGGTGGGGAGGGGTTGTGCTCCTACCACGCGGCGAGCGGCGAGCTCTACGTCTTCGCCGTCACCCGGCCGGGCCGGGTGCGCCAGTACCTCATCCACGACGACGACGGTGACGGCCTGCTCCAGGGCACGCTGCAGCGAGAGTTCGTGGTCGGCTCCGAGGCCGAGGGCTGTGTGGCCGACGACGCGGCCGGCATCCTCTACGTCTCCGAGGAGGACACCGGGCTGTGGCGCTACGGCGCAGAGCCGGGTGCCGGCTCCGCTCGCACCCTCGTGGACTCCGTGGCACCCGGTGGCAACCTCGCCTTCGACGTGGAGGGCGTGACCCTCGCCGAGACCAGTGCGCAGGGGGGCTACCTGATCGTGTCCGCGCAGAACGGCGCGGACCCGCAGCGCTCCTACTTCGCGGTCTACGACCGCATCACCAACGACCACCTCGGTGACTTCCGGATCGCCGGCGGCACGGTGACGGACGGTTGCGAACGCACCGACGGAATCGCCGCCTACGCCGGCAACCTGGGGGCACGCTTCCCCGACGGGCCTGTTCGTCTGCCAGGACAACGGGAACACGACGCCGGCTGCGGGCAACCAGAACTTCAAGTTCACCCGGACTCGAGAAGGTCCTGCCCGTACCGTGACCGGGCAGGATGAGGAGACACGACGACCATGACCGACCTGATGTCCCGCCTCGAGGACGTGCCCGCGCCCGGGTGGCCCGCAAGCAGGCCCGCCGGCTGAGCGACGCGACGCTCGAGCTGACGGGCCCGGCGCGGGTGCTGCCCGACTTCCTGATCGTGGGCGCCCAGCGCTGCGGGACCACCTCGATGTTCAAGACGCTGGTCCAGCACCCCGACGTCGTGCGTCCGTTCCTGCGCAAGGGCGTGCACTACTTCGACAAGTCCTACGACCGAGGCGAGATGCTGGTATCGCGGGCACTTCCCGCTGGCCGCGACCGCCCGGCTGCGCGTCGGGTCCGGTCGGGCGATCACCGGTGAGTCGAGCCCGTACTACATGTTCCATCCCCTGGCCCGCCAGCGGATCGCCGGCGACCTGCCGGGCGTCAAGCTGCTCGTGCTGCTGCGTGACCCGGTGATCCGGGCCTACTCCGCGCACAGCCACGAGCGGGCCCGCGGGTTCGAGGACCTGGAGTTCGAGGAGGCACTGGCCGCCGAGCCGGGCCGGGTGGCCGGTGAGCGCGAGCGGTTGATGGCCGAGCCGGGCTACGACAGCCTCCACTGGCAGCACCACGCCTACGTCACCCGTGGCCAGTACATCGAGCAGGTCCGGGCCCTCGAGCAGCTCGTGGGGCGCGACCGGCTCTGCGTCGTCGACAGCGGCGACTTCTTCACCGACCCCGAGCCGGTGTTCGAGGAGGTCCGGACCTTCCTCGGCCTCGCGCTCGAGCCCCGGGATCGTCTTCGAGCAGCACAACGCCCGACCTCGGTCACCCGCTCTCCTCGGAGTTGCGCGCCCGGCTCGAGGACCACTTCGCGCCGTACGACGCGGAGCTCGAGGAGTGGTGGGGCCGTACGCCGTCGTGGCGTCGTCAGGGCTGATGCCGCTGAGGCACCGAGCCCGCGCCCGACCGCGGGGCGTCCCGCGTCCTAGATGCCGCGGCCGAAGCGGTTGGCGACGTGGAGCACGCGGTCGGCGCTGAGCGTGCCCGAGAGCACCAGCAGCGTGGCGAGCGCGCGGCGCTCACGAGGGTTGTTGCGCACGGTCTCGCGCCAGTGGGACCACGCCGCCGGGCGGTCCGCGACCGCAGCGGTCGCGAAGGCCCGCTGGCCGTGGATCCGGGCCGCACCTCGCGGGTCGCGGGCGATGTCGGGGTGCTTCTCGAGCAGGTAGCCCAAGGCCTCGTCGATGGTGTCCCAACGACGGGTGAAGAACGAGCCCGGGGTGCCACAGCACCTCGACCATCGGCTCGGTGACGCACGCGACGTCGGTCAGGCGCGCGACCCGGAGCAGCCAGTCGTAGTCCTCGCCGTAGCCGCCCGGCAGCACCTCGTCGACCGGGCCGGCCTGGTCGACCACCTCCCGGTGCACCAGGTAGCTCGACGGGTGGGCGGCGGTGACGCGGTCACGGACCAGGTCGGCGTGGCGCAGGACGGGGGAGGTGCAACGGCGGTGACGGACCTTGTCGCCGTAGTGCACCCGGATGCTGGTGACGCACGCGCGGGCGCCGGTCGCGGCCATGGCGGCGGTCTGGGCGCGCAGCTTGGCCGGCAGCCACCAGTCGTCGTCGTCGCAGAAGGCGATCAGCGGGTGCTGGGCCAGCGAGATGCCGGTGTTGCGCGCCCCGGGCAGGCCCGGGGTCGCCGCGTTGGAGGTCACCCGGACCGCGCGGTGCTCGTCGTCGCGGGCGAGCGCGTGGACCGGCTCGGCCTGGTCGAAGACCGCGATGACCTCGATCGGTCCGGGGTAGTCCTGGGCCAGCGCCGCGCGCACGGCCTTCTCCAGCAGCTCTGGCCGGTTGCGGGTGGCGATGACCACACTGACACCGGGCATCGGGACGGTCTCCACGCCACTCCTTCGGTCGGTGGGTCGAGCCTAGGACCCCGTCGCGGCCGGGGTGTGGTGAGTGACTGACGTCCCCCATTTGGGGGACATCCGGGCGAGGACGAGACGTTAGCGCACCCACAGCGACCCGGCGCTGGTTACGGTGCTCCGGTGGCGGGCAGCGGGGCGGGGGAGCGTGGGGCGGACCTCCGTCGTCTCGCGCGCGACAGCTCGCTCAACCTCGGGGGCAGCTTCGTGGCCGCAGCCCTCAACCTGGTGCTCCCCGTGGTGGTCACCCGCGGCCTCGCCACCGCCGACGCGGGCCTGTTCTTCCAGGCCACCGCGCTCTTCGCGATCCTGCTGAACCTCGGCACCCTCGGTGCCGACACCGGGGTGCTGCGCTCGATCCCGCGCGCCCGGGTCCAGGACCGTCCCGGCGACGCGACCCGCTACCTGGTGATCGCGCTCGTCCCGAGCGTGCTCTTCGCCTGCCTGCTGGGACTGGGCCTGGTGCTCGTCGCCGAACCGCTGGCCGGACTGCTCTCAGAAGGTGAGCAGCAGCGCGAGGCGATGCGCCAGGCGCTCCGGGTCCTCGCTCCGATGCTTCCCGTCGCCGTGGCCTACGCCGTGGTGATGTCGACGAGTCGCGGCCTGGACTCGATCCTGCCGCTGGTGCTGGGCGAGAAGATCGGCCGCACCGCGCTCGAGACCGGGGGAGCCGCCCTCGTCGCCACCCTCACGTCCTCGCTCGTCCTGATCGTGCTCGCATGGGTGGCGCCGTACGCCGCGATGCTGGTGGTCATCGGCGTGTGGGTCGTACGTCGGCTCGCCGTGGTCGCCGCCGCCGCAGCCGAGACCGCCGCGACGACCCGGCCCTGGCGACAGCTGGCCGGTGAGTTCTGGAGGTTCTCCGCTCCTCGCGCCGCGTCGCGGGTGTTCACCGTCGCGCTGCAGCGCTTCGACGTGCTCGTGGTCGGGGCCCTGCGTGGGCCCGAGGACGCCGCGCTGTACGCCGCCGCGACCCGCTTCGTGGTGCTGGGCCTGATGTTCGTGCAGGCGATCCAGCAGGTGATGACGCCACGGATCAGCGAGATGCTCGCGCTGGAGGAGCATCGTCGGGCGCGAGACGCTCTACCGGACCACGACGGCCTGGCTGACCCTGGTCTCCTGGCCGGTCTACCTGATCGCGATGCTCTTCTCGACGTTGCTGCTCGACATCTTCGGCCCCGGCTTCGACCGCGCCTGGCCGGCCGCGGTGATCCTCTGCTCGGCGATGCTGGTCGCCACCTGCTGCGGGCCCGTCGACTCGGTGCTGCTCATGGGCGGGCGCAGCATGCTCAGCCTGATGAACACCGGCCTCGCGCTGACGGTCAACGTCTCGCTCGACCTCGTGCTGGTGCCGACGTACGGCGTCCCGGGCGCCGCCGTGGGCTGGGCGGTGGGGATCCTGGTCAACAACCTGCTGCCGCTGTGGCAGGTGCATCGCCACCTCGGGATGCACCCCTTCGGCTACCGGGACGCTGGCCGCGATGACCTGCTGCGTCGTGGCGTACGGCGCGGTGGCCGGCTCGGTCCGGCTCGTGCTCGGCGGCGGCGTGACCGGGTTCCTGGTGGCCGGCGTGCTCGGCACCGTGGTCTTCGCGTGGCTGGTCCACCGTCAGCGCGGCGCGCTCGAGCTGATGGCCCTGCGCGGCGCGCTGCGCCGTCGCGGTCGGACGAGATGACCGGCCGGGACTTCCCGGTCGGCTCGGGTCAGTCCCGGAAGTAGCGCAGCATCCCGGCCAGGTGTTGGCGACCGCACCGCGGGCGGCGGGGGAGAGGCCCTCGCGCGGTCGGCCCAGGGAACGGCAACGTGGCCCCGGTCAGGTCGAGCCCGAGAAAGGCCGCCACCTCCAGTGGCCGCTCGCGGGAGCGGCCACGACGTCCTCGTCGCGCAGCTGGGAGCGCGGTGTCTCGCGGGACGAGGTGCACCACCCGGGGGTCGACCCCCGACGTACGTCGGGCGAGAGCGCCACCTCGGGCTGCTTGCAGTTGTCGACGACCACGGCACCGCCGCTCTCGGCCGCGAAGGCACCCCGCGGCCGGGCCCACGGCTCGGGGATCTTGCTGGTGCGGGTCACCGAGCGACGCAGGTCGCTGGCGAGGTCGCGTCGACCTGGGCCCACCCGCCGAACGCGCGGTCGCCCGCGCCGATCCAGAACTCGCACCCGAGGACGGGTCGACCGCGGCCGCACGCACGGTTGCGCAGCACTCCGTGGGTCCCCAGCCAGCACAGCTCTCCGACAGAGCAGGTACCGGGGAGGCTCCCGACGGCGCGGGACACCAAGGTGCGGCCGCTGCGGCCGGTGCCCGATGCAGCACACCCGCGCGATCTCGGTGCGACCTGCACGCCCCCCGTCGTCGTTCCCTGATCATCGCCCCCACCCCCACGTCCGGGCACCGGCCCACGCCCGTTCACCAAAATGAGTGACATGTGGGGACGGTCGGGCCGGTGGTGGCGGTAGGGGCGTTTGCTGACGATCGGGGGACCACTCGGTCCCCGGGAGGAGATGAGGGGCCTATGTCATCCACACGCACCCACGTCCTCGCACGCATCCGCCGGCTCCGCCCCGTCCTCGTGGCGACGTCCGGGCCGACCGTGGGCAGGATCGACAACACCCGTCCGATGACCCTGGGCGGCAAGGTCGTCTGCGACGGCACCAAGATGACCCGTGACCATCTCGCCGGCGCGGTCGACTGGGTGACCATCGAGCGCCCGTGACACGTCCACGCCGATCACATCCCACCCGTGGGTCCCTCGGACTCCTGGTGACCGGCGTGGCCAGCCTGGCCCTCTTGCTCAGTGCCTGTAGCAACGGCCAGGCAGCCCCGGAGCCGGGTGGGGACGCGGATCCCACGACATCCCCACGCGCGACCTCCTCCGGCTCCGGGGCGCCCACCAGCACCAGTCCGGTGCTGCAGCTCGACTTCGACGGTGAGATGGGTGCGCCCGTCACGGAGCTCGAGACCACCGGCGCGGCCCGGGTGACGGCCGAGGTGGTGACCACCGGCGACGCCACCGCCGTCACCACGCAGGGGACCGACGGAGGTGGTCTGGAGCTGCCGGCCTTCGCCGGGGGCCGTCCGGACTTCGCCGTCGTGCGGGTGGTGCCCGAGCAGGACGACACGTCGCTGGACCCCGGGACCCGGGGTTTCGCGATCGGCGCGGACGTCCGGCTCGACGCAGGTCACCAGCGGGGCGAGCGCCGACAACGGCGACAACGTCCTGCAGCGCGGTCTCTTCGACGGTGGCGGGCAGTTCAAGCTCCAGGTGGACCACGGCAAGGTCTCCTGCCGGGTGGCCGGGACCGACGGTGAGCTGGTGGTCGCCCTCGACCGGCCGGTGGCCGCCGAGCAGTGGCACCGCGTGCTCTGCACCCGGGACGGTGACCAGCTGGAGCTGGTCGTGACCACGCTGGGCAGCGACGGTCCGGGCGAACCGCTCACCGCGGCCGCGAGCGGCCCGATCGGCAGCGTGGACCTGGCGCCGGGCACGCCCCTCTCGGTGGGAGGCAAGCTGGGGGCCGACGGCGCCATCGTCACCTCCTCGAGCGACCAGCTCAACGGCCGCGTGGACCGGGTCGTCGTCGCGATGGCGGGCTGAGCCCAGATCCCCACTGAGCGCGACAGCCCCACTATTGGGGATTGCCCCCCGCGCCGCTGCGGAGGACTCTGGAATCGGGCCTCCCGGGCCCACGAGCCCACCAGTTGTCGACCCGGGTTGACGGGGGCGAGACCAGGGCGCTCCCCGCGCGGATCTCGATCCCCGTCACCTGTGTCCTGCCGGCCCGCCCACGCGTCGGCAGGGAGGTCACGGCTGGTGGGTCTCGTGTCGTCAGCTCGGCTCGTCAGCCCTGCGGGGGTCGCCACCGCACGCGGTGCGCGACGCCGACGGCCGCGAGCTGCGAGGACACCTCGAGCTTGGCCAGGATCGACTTGACCTGGGTGCGCACGGTCGCCTCCGACACCACGCTGGCGCGCGAGATCTCCCGGACGGTGCGGCCCTCCATCAGGTTGCCGAGCACCTGCTGCTCGCGGCCGGTGAGGCGCTCGAGGCGCGTGGAGAGGTCCCCGGTGCGCTCCTGCTCCGTCTGCCAGACGGCCAGCAGTCGCTCGCGCTCCTCGACGTCCATGACCGACGTGCCCTGGTTGAGCTTGCGCACCGTGGAGAGCGTGTCGTTGAGCGGGCGGGACTTGCTGAGCACCTTGCGGGCGCCGCGGGCGATGCAGTGGCCCCACCGGCTCATCTCGTCCGAGGCGGTCACGACGACGACGGCGGCCCCCGACTTCGCCAGCGGGGCGACGAGGCGTACGCCGTCGCCGAGCCGCCCGAGGTCGAGGTCGAGCAGCACGATCCGGGGTCGCAACCGGATCGCGGCGGCCAGCACCGTGGCGGCGGTCGCCTCCCCGGACATCACGATCCGGCGTACGTCGTAGCCCTCGACGGTGAGCGCGAGGTCCAGGGACTCCGCGAACAGCGTGTGGTCCTCGATGATCACGATCCGGACGTTGCTACGCGGAAGCCGAGGCTGGGCCACGGGTGCTCCTCGTTGCTTGCTCCGGCGCAGCGCGACATCACCCGCGCGGCCGGCAGCGTGATCTCGAAGGTGGCGCCGTAGACGGTGTCGCACACGAGACGGAGCTCCCCGTCGGAGTCCTCCATCAGCCGCTGCGCGACCGCGAGGCCGATGCCCAGGCCGGGGGAGCCCTCCGCCCGGCCGCCGAAGGTGAAGAGCCGCTCGGCGACGTCCGGCGGCACCCCGGGACCGAAGTCGGAGACCCGGATCGAGACCCGGGTGTCGTCACTGGCCACCGACACCCGGACCGGCGAGCCGGGGGCGTGGCGGGCAGCGTTGGTGAGCAGGGTGGTGAGCACCTCGGCGAGGTACTCCCGGTCGGTGCGCACCCACGCGTCGGTCTGCGACCACTCGACGTTGCGGCCCTGGATGCGCTGGGCCAGCACCACCGACTCCAGGACGTCCGCGAGCTCCCAGTCGCCGATCTGGGTGGCGTCGCCGTGGGCCATCCGCTGCAGCCTCGTCAGCTCGCTCTCCATGACGTCGCGCAGCTGGACCATGCGCTCGGGCGGCAGCGAGACCGCCGGGTCGTGGATCAGGCGCGTCGCCGAGGCGATGCCGGCGATCGAGGCCTTGAGCTCGTGCAACCGCGCCCGGTGGTCCTGGTTGCGGCGCTCCGCCTCGTCGACCTGGTGCCGCAGCGAGGCCAGCGTCTGCGCCCGGTCCAGCCCGCGCTGGTCGATCAGGGCCAGCGAGAGCGACACCAGCATCGCGACGGCGGTGAGCTGCAGCGCGAGCGCCAGCACCCCGACGGTCCAGCGGCCGGTGCCAGCCAGCCACGGCAGCGGGCTGACGACCAGCGCCAGGAATCCGACGACCGCGCGGCGCTGCGCCCAGGCGGGCAGTGAGTGCTCCGCGAGCTCGTGCAGCAGCCGGGTGAGGTAGAGCAGCGTGGCCAGCAGCACCGTCGCGGCGGCGCCGCCGACCGCGCTGAGCAGGCTCAGGCCCAGGCTGCGCCCGGCATCGAGCGACGGGACGGCGTAGACCAGCACGGCCGAGCCCCCGGCGACCAGGGTCGCGAGGAGCGCAGGGCGGGCCACCGGTGTCGGTCCGGAGGTGAGGCGCAGCACGACGCAGAGGGCCAGGACGAAGAGGGCTGCGAGCACCACCAGCACCACGCTCCGGTCCACGATCGCCTCACCGAAGCCGACGTAGGCGCCGGCGAGGGCGAAGGCCTGGGCCGCGGCCACCAGGAGCCCGGCCGGCAGCCAGGCCGGGAGCGGCTCGGCCCCCGAGTCGGCCCGCTGGCCGGCCCGCTCGGCCTGGTCTGGTCGGTGGGTCGGGCATGCCGTCCCGGGCGACCACCGGGTCGCCGTGCCGCCAGACCAGGAGCAGCACCACGGCGGCAGCGAGCACCGACGGAAAGCTGACCAGCCCGGCGATGGTCGAGGCGTCGCCGACCGAGCGTGTGCCGGGCTCGGTCCACAACACGAAGAGCAGGGGTGCGGCCGTGACCAGTAGCACCAGTCCGGTGCCCTGCCACGCCGCCGAGTCCCCCGGCCGTCGGTATCGAAATAGTTGCCATTGTTCTAGCTCGCCCCCCGCGAGACATGGACCGGAAGGAAATGGTGAGCGAGTTGCGGCGGCCCTGCCGCACCGACCCGCTGCCTGTGACCCGGCCCTCTTCCCCCGAAGAGACCCCTCCCGGCTCCTTGATACTCTAGACATCGTCGCCTGAGAGCGGGCGCAAATACCAGAGTGGTCTGAACATTTGACCCTGGCTCGCAGCCATGCAGGGTAAATTTTGCCCGCCGCGCCGAGGTGGAGTCGCCCTGCGGTGACCGTTTGTCTGGACCGCTGACGTCGGCGGGGTCCCCCGAGTCACCGGTCGGCGACCGTCCGTTCCCCTTCGGAGCCGCGGACCATCCCCAAAAGTAGGGGAGATCCTCCTGCCACCCGTGCCTGCCCCGGCCGATGTCACCACGATGAGTGGTCGGCCAGCCGATCGAGGGCGACGCGGTCCGAAGGAGATTCATGTTGATGGTCGGGCTGAGTCGCGTGCTGGTCGCCTCGAGTCTTCCCCTGGTGTCCGACACCGTGCAGGCGGCGTTGGTCAGCCGTGGCTTCGAGACGCACGTGCTGCGCCTGGCCGCCCCCGCGGCCGCGTCGGGTCGACCGTCCGGCAGCGAGGACGCGCGGGTCGTGATGGCCGGGGTGCGGTCCTTCGGTGCCGACGCCGGTGTCCTCATCAGCGACCTCACCACCGTCGACCAGGTGCGCCACGCGCGCGCCTTCCTGGCGGCCGCCGACGTCCCCTGGCTGCTGCTCACCGCCACCCCGCCGGGCCCGCTGTGGGGTGCCGCGATCGAGGCCGGTGCCGTCGCGGTGATCCCGGGTGACTCGACGCTGGCCGAGGTCGAGGAGACCCTGCGCCGGGTGGTGGGCGGGGAGCAACCCATGGTCGAGCCCGAGCGCACGGCGTGGGTCGACTCGTGGCACCACGCCCGCACCCGGCGCGAGGACCTGATGCAACGGATGGCGACCCTCACCCCGCGCGAGACCGACGTCATGATGCTGCTCTACGGCGGACACCGGGTCCGGGACATCGCACAGTCGCTCGGGGTCTCCGACGCCACGGTGCGCAGCCACGTGAAGGCGACCCTCCACAAGCTCGGCGCCACCTCCCAGATCGAGGCCGTGGCGCTGGTCGCCTGGGTGCGCGCCAACCCCCAGGTGGGCCTGCCCGCCTGAGCCCGGATCCGGGCTGGGCGCCGCCCTAGTCGGGCGGCAGCAGCCGGCCGGCGACGGAGCCGTACGCCGTGGCGCGCCCGCGCGACCAGATCAGCTCGCCGGGGAGCTCGGTCTCCTGGTCGCCGCTGACCCACACCAGCCGGTGGCCGTCACGACGTGCCGCCTCGTCCACCGGTCGGGCCTCGATCCGGTCGTCGGCCCCCTGCCACCACGTGACCACCTCGTCGCTGCCCTCGACCAGCTCCCACGAGCCGTCGTAGGCCCAGGTGCCGAGGACCTGCTCCCGGGGGTAGCCGCTGCGCAACCCTCGCGGCTCGTAGAAGCGGACCGCGACCCGGTCCCCGACCTTGTCGATCGCCTGCACCCGCCAGTCGTCCACGTATCCGTCCGGCATGCCGTACTCCCCGACGACCTCCCCCGTCGCCGGGTCGAGCTCGACGATCTCCTGGGGGACGACGCACCCGCCGCAGGGCTGGCCGTCGACCTGGCGCACCGCGAGGAGCGCGGCGCCATCGACTGCGGGCCAGAGGGAGACGATCCCGGCGTTGACGAGCACGTTGTCCAGGTCGTCGCCCTCGATCCGGAGCACGCCGTAGTCGCCATCCTCGTAGTACTCGCTGCCGTCGTGCCACTGCACGAAGGTGGCGCTGCCCACGGTGGCGACGGCGCCGTAGTAGCCACGGCTCAGCTGGTTGCCGCGGGTCGCGTCCGGGTTGTCGGTCTCGGGGAGGTCGACCCGCGCGAGCGGCGTCAGGTCGAGGCCGTAGGAGGAGAGGTGCTCGCTGTCGGGCTGACGGAGCAGGTCGACCTGCGTGACGCTCGTCGACGGACCGGTGAAGGTCCGCACCCGCGGTCCCTCCAGCCCGGTTGCCGGGTCGGCGACCTGCAGCACGCCCCGGGTGGAGGTCAGCGCCCGGCCACCGGGCAACCAGGTCGCAGCGCCGGCCCGGGGGAGCACGACGCTGTCGTCGCCGTGGCGGACCAGCAGCCCACCCGGCACCGCCGCGGTGTACGCCGGCGCGGCGAGGTCGAGCGGGACCGGCTCGACCGCGGACTCGAACACGGGAGGGTCGCCGAAGAAGTCGCGCACCGTCCCACACCCCGCGAGCAACCCGGCGCCGACCACCCACGCACAGGCTGCGGCGGCCGACCGACGCGCGCGTCTGGGTGCCATGACCACACCGTAAACTGAGGCACCCATCCCCGGTCGGAGAAAGTCCGGGGCATTGCCGCGTGCACGAAGGGAAGTCGTGAGCCTCACCGGCCTGACCGCCGCCGTCCTCGCCGAGCCCGTCCTGGCGCAGGCGCTGACCGACGCCCGGGGTGGCATCGCTGCCGACCCTCGACCTCACCGGCCCCGCCGGGCTGCGCCCCTTCGTGGTCGCCGGGCTGGTCGAGGAGGGGCGCACGGTGCTCGCGGTGACGCCGACCTCCCGCGAGGCCGAGGACCTGGTGGCGGCGCTCGGCGACCTCGTCGACCCGGCCCTCGTCGCCCACTACCCGAGCTGGGAGACGCTGCCCCACGAGCGGCTGAGCCCGCGCAGCGACACCGTCGGTCGCCGGCTCGCGGTGCTCCGCCGGCTGCGCCACCCCGGCACCGACGCCTCCAACGGTCCGCTCAAGGTCGTCGTGGCCCCGGTCCGCTCGCTGCTGCAGCCGCAGGTGCCCGGGCTGGCCGACCTCGTCCCGGTCGAGCTCTCGCCGGGAGACACGGCACCCCTGGACGACGTGGTCGAGCGGCTCGCTGCCGCGGCGTACTCCCGGGTCGACCTGGTCGAGCGGCGCGGGGAGTTCGCGGTGCGCGGCGGGATCATCGACGTGTTCCCCCCGACCGAGGAGCACCCGCTCCGGGTCGAGCTGTGGGGCGACGACGTCGAGGAGATCCGTACCTTCTCGGTCTCCGACCAGCGCACCCTCGAGACGGTCCCGCGGTTGTGGGCGCCGCCGTGCCGCGAGCTGCTGCTCACCGACGAGGTACGCCGCCGGGCGGCCGCGCTGGGCCAGGCCCACCCGCAGCTGCTCGAGCTGACCGACAAGATCGCCGCCGGCATCGCGGTCGAGGGCATGGAGTCGCTGGCCCCGGTGCTGGTCGACGAGATGGAGCTGCTGCTCGACCTGGTGCCGGTCGACACCCACGTGCTCGTCCTCGACCCCGAGCGGGTCCGCTCCCGCGCCCACGACCTGGTCGCCACGAGCGAGGAGTTCCTCGGGGCCAGCTGGGCGGCGGCGGCCTCGGGCGGTCAGGCGCCGATCGACCTCGGTGCCGCGTCCTACCGCGAGCTCGCCGACGTGCGCGCCCACGCCCTGGCGGGCGGTCGGGCGTGGTGGAGCGTCAGCCCGTTCGGGATCGAGACGCCGGACCCGGAGGTCGCAGCGGGATCCGCCGCGAGCGACAGCAGCGCGGTCGGGACCCGGGTGCTGCCGGCCAGGGTCGCCGAGGCCTACCGCGGCGACCTCGAGCGCGCCGTCACCGACATCCGCGGCTGGCTGGCCTCCGACCACCGGGTCGTGGTGCTCCACCCCGGCCACGGTCCCGCGCAGCGCATGGTCGAGGTGCTCGCCGACCACGACGTGCCCGCGGCGATGGTCGAGCCCGACGTGCTCGAGCCGCGGCCCGGGGTCGTCACCGTCTCCTGCGGCGCCCTCCACCAGGGCTTCGTCGACCCGACCGTGCGGCTCGCGGTGCTCACCGGCGAGGACCTGTCCGGCCAGAAGTCGTCCACGCGTGACATGCGCAAGATGCCCGCGCGCCGCAAGAAGCAGATCGACCCGCTGGAGCTCAAGGCCGGCGACTACGTCGTCCACGAGCAGCACGGCGTCGGCCGCTTCGTGGAGATGAAGCAGCGCGTGGTCGGCGGCGCGACCCGTGAGTACCTCGTCCTGGACTACGGGGCCTCCAAGCGCGGTGGCCCGCCCGACCGGCTCTACGTCCCGGCCGACGCGCTCGACCAGGTCACGCGCTACGTCGGCGGCGAGCAGCCCAGCCTCGACCGGCTCGGCGGCGGCGACTGGACCAAGCGCAAGAACCGCGCCCGCAAGGCGGTGCGGGAGATCGCCGCCGAGCTGATCAAGCTGTACGCCGCGCGGCAGGCGACGAAGGGCTACACCTACGGCCCCGACACCCCGTGGCAGCGCGAGCTCGAGGACGCGTTCCCGTTCCACGAGACGCCCGACCAGCTGACCACGGTCGACGAGGTCAAGGGGGACATGCAGCGCAGCGTCCCGATGGACCGGCTGGTGTGCGGCGACGTCGGCTACGGCAAGACCGAGATCGCCGTGCGGGCGGCGTTCAAGGCCGTGCAGGAGGGCAAGCAGGTGGCGGTGCTGGTGCCGACCACGCTGCTGGTGACCCAGCACCTCTCGACCTTCGAGGAGCGGATGACCGGCTTCCCCGTCGTGATCAAGCCCCTCTCGCGCTTCCAGACCGATGCCGAGGCACGCGCCGTGATGGCGGGGCTTGCGGACGGGTCGATCGACATCGTGGTCGGCACCCACCGGCTGCTCAACCCCGACGTCCGCACCAAGGACCTCGGCCTGATCATCGTCGACGAGGAGCAGCGCTTCGGTGTCGAGCACAAGGAGCAGATGAAGCGGCTGCGGACCTCGGTCGACGTGCTCAGCATGAGCGCGACGCCGATCCCGCGGACCCTCGAGATGGCGGTGACCGGCATCCGCGAGATGTCGACGATCACCACGCCGCCCGAGGAGCGACACCCGGTGCTGACCTACGTCGGCGCCTACGACGACCAGCAGGTCACCGCCGCGATCCGGCGCGAGCTGTTGCGCGACGGTCAGGTCTTCTTCATCCACAACCGGGTCAGCTCGATCGAGAAGGCGGCCGCCCGGCTCAAGGAGCTGGTGCCGGAGGCGCGGATCGCCACCGCCCACGGCCAGATGGGCGAGCACCAGCTCGAGCAGGTGATGCTCGACTTCTGGGAGAAGCGCTTCGACGTGCTGGTGTGCACCACGATCGTGGAGTCGGGTCTCGACGTCTCCAACGCCAACACGATGATCATCGAGCGCGCCGACACCCTCGGGCTCTCGCAGCTCCACCAGCTGCGAGGGCGGGTCGGGCGCAGCCGCGAGCGCGCCTACGCCTACTTCCTCTACCCCGCGGAGAAGCCGCTCACCGAGACCGCCCACGAGCGGCTCGCGACCCTGGCGCAGCACTCCGACCTCGGCGGCGGCATGGCGATCGCCATGAAGGACCTCGAGATCCGCGGCGCCGGCAACCTGCTCGGCGGCGAGCAGTCCGGCCACATCGCCGACGTCGGGTTCGACCTCTACGTCCGGCTGGTGGGCGAGGCCGTCAACGAGTTCAAGGGCGAGGCCGAGCCGGAGCTGCGCGAGGTGCGCATCGAGCTCCCGGTCGACGCGCACCTGCCCCACGACTACGTCCCGAGCGAGCGGCTGCGCCTGGAGATGTACAAGCGGCTGGCCGAGGTCCGCGCCGACGAGGACGTCGACGTGCTCCGCGAGGAGATGGTGGACCGCTACGGCGAGCCACCCGAGCCGGTCGCCGCGCTGTTCCTCGTCGCGCGGTTCCGCGCGCGCGCCCGGCAGGCCGGCGTCGGCGAGGTCACGATCGCGGGACGCAACGTCCGCTTCGCCCCGGTGAGCCTGCCCGAGTCCCGCGTCGTACGGCTGGGTCGGCTCTACCCCAAGTCGATCGTGAAGGCAGCGTCGGACAGCGTGCTCGTGCCGCGGCCGGGTACGCCCGGGCACCTCGCCCGCCCGCTGGACGGGATCGCCCTGCTTGAATGGGCCCGCAACGTCATCGACTCCGTGATCGATCCACCGGAGCAGCAGAAGGAGCAGTCGTCGTGAGCAGGTCCCGTACGTCCTTGGCCGTCCTCGGGGTGCTCGCCACCCTCGCCCTGACCGGGTGCGGGGCCCTCCACCCCGGCGCTGCCGTGCAGGTGGGGGAGGAGACGATCCCGGTCTCGGAGGTCAACGAGGTCGCCGGCGACTTCTGCTCCGCGATCGAGCCGCAGCTCGACGGCCAGGCGCAGACGATCCCCAACGGCTTCCTGCGCGGCGGCATCGCCGGCACCCTCGCGCTCCGCTCGGTCGCCGAGCAGGTCGCCGCCGACTACGGCGTCTCGCCGGAGAGCGAGCGCTACCTCGACGCCATGGCCGAGGTCCGCACCAGCGTCGCCGCCGGTGCCCGAGAGCATCCGCGAGAACGTCATCACCGTGCAGTCCGCGCCGCAGTACGTCGAGGCCGTGCAGGCCGCCGTCGGCGAGCAGGTGCTCCAGGGCGACGGCGAGTACGACGACTTCGTCAACGCCGGCGGCGAGGCCTTCACCACCTGGCTGGCCGAGAACGACGTGGAGTTCGACCCCTCGCTCAACACCACCCTCGAGGAGGGCCAGATCGCCACCGTCGACGGGGCGGTGTCCTTCGCGGTGAGCGAGGACGCGAAGGCCGGCCTGGAGGAGCAGCCCAACGCGGTGCTCGCCCGGCAGCTGCCCAGCAGCCACCGCTGCGGACGCTGAGGCGCCCGGGAGGTGGTCGAGCCGGGCGAGCGCCAGCGAGCCCGCGTCGAGACCTCCGGCCTCGCCACGCCGCCCGGCGACGAGGCGGTCCTCGTCTTCCTCGACGTGATGCGGCGGCTGCGGGCGGAGTGTCCGTGGAAGGCCGCCCAGACCCACCGGTCGCTGGCGCGCTACCTGCTCGAGGAGACCCACGAGGCGCTCGAGGCGCTCGACACCGGTGACGGCGTACTCCTGCGTGAGGAGCTCGGCGACCTGCTGCTGCAGGTCTTCCTGCACACCGCGATCGCCGAGGAGGCGGGGGAGTTCACCACGGCCGACGTCGCCCACGACGTCACCGAGAAGATGTACCGCCGCAACCCGCACGTGTTCGCGGAGCAGGACCGATGAGACCGGTAACGACCGGTGACCTGGACCCCGCGGCCGTCAACGAGGTGTGGGAGTCGCGCAAGGCGGCCGAGAAGCAGCGCTCCTCGGTGACCGACGGCCTCGCCCCCGGTCTCCCGGCGCTGCTCTACGCCGACAAGGTGCTCGACCGGCTCGACCGGGCGGGCCACCGACCCGGCGTCCCCGCCCAGCCGGAGGCCTGGGCGACCGGCTGCTCGCCCTCGTCGCCGAGGCCCGGTCGACCGGTACCGACCCGGAGCAGGCGCTGCGCGACGCCGTCCGCCGAGCGCTGCCGCCCTGACCCCTCAGGATGTCGGCAGGTCTGCCAGCGCGACGACCAGGGACGGCCCGGCGGGCATCGGCGTGGTGTGCCAGCCCTCCCCGACCTTCAGCCCGGCGCAACTACCGCTCCCCAGCGCCGACCTGTCGCGCCGGTCGGACCTCTTCGACCAGCAGCGCCCCCACCGGCTGCTCCCCATCACCGGTGGCGGACCCTGCGACCGGAGCCGGTCACGGGGCGAGACGTCGGGCCGGACACCCCGCTGACCTACTGGCCGGTCGGCACTAGTCTCGACACGGCTTCGTCCACAACCTGCAAGGAGCACCCAGTGGCTGTCATCTCCGCCGTCGGCGCCCGCGAGATCCTCGACTCGCGCGGCAACCCCACCGTCGAGGTCGAGGTCGTCCTCGACGACGGGACCTTCGCCCGTGCCGCCGTCCCCAGTGGCGCGTCCACCGGCGCCTTCGAGGCGGTCGAGCTCCGCGACGGTGGCAAGAGGTACGCCGGCAAGGGCGTCGCCAAGGCCGTCGACGGGATCGTCACCACGATCGCGCCCGCCCTGGTCGGCCTCGACGCCGACGACCAGCGATTCGTCGACCAGACCATGCTGTCGCTGGACGGCACCCCCAACAAGGCCAACCTCGGCGCCAACGCGATCCTCGGCGTCTCGCTCGCCGTCGCCCGCGCCGCGGCCGACTCCGCAGGCCTGTCGCTGTTCCGCTACGTCGGTGGACCCAACGCCCACCTGCTGCCGGTGCCGATGATGAACATCCTCAACGGTGGCTCCCACGCCGACTCCAACGTCGACGTCCAGGAGTTCATGATCGCGCCGATCGGCGCCCCCACCTTCCGCGAGGCGCTCCAGCAGGGCGCGGAGGTCTATCACGCGCTCAAGGCGGTGCTGAAGAAGAAGGGCCTCGCGACCGGGCTCGGCGACGAGGGCGGCTTCGCCCCCGACCTCCCCTCCAACCGGGCGGCCCTCGACCTGATCGCGGACGCGGTGAAGTCGGCCGGCTTCAAGCTCGGCAAGGACATCGGGCTCGCCCTCGACGTCGCGGCCAGCGAGTTCTTCGAGAAGAAGTCCTACGCCTTCGAGGGCAAGAAGCGCTCCTCGGACGACATGACGGCCTACTACGCCGACCTCGTGTCGTCGTACCCCATCGTCTCCCTCGAGGACCCCCTCGACGAGGACGACTGGGCCGGCTGGAAGACGCTCACCGACGAGCTCGGCGACCGGACCCAGATCGTGGGCGATGACCTCTTCGTGACCAACGTCGAGCGGTTGCAGCGCGGCATCGACGGCGGCCAGGCCAACGCGCTGCTGGTGAAGGTCAACCAGATCGGCTCGTTGACCGAGACCCTCGACTCCGTCGAGCTCGCCCACCGCAACGGCATGCGCTGCATGATGAGCCACCGCTCGGGCGAGACCGAGGACACCACGATCGCCGACCTGGCCGTGGCCACCAACTGCGGCCAGATCAAGACGGGCGCCCCGGCCCGGTCCGAGCGCGTCGCGAAGTACAACCAGCTGCTGCGCATCGAGGACGAGCTGGGCGACGCGGCTCGCTACGCCGGCTCCGGCGCGTTCCCGCGGTTCCGCGGCTGACCCGCACTACCGTGGGGCCGGTGAGTGATCGACGCACCGGCCGCAGCGCGCACGGGCCCCGCCGGCCCCGGCGCCCCGGCCGGCGTACGGGTGGTGCACGCGACCGGGACCGACCCGCGTCCCGTTCCCGGCTCACCGACACCGCGGGTGGCCGGGGCGGGCTCGCGGCCCTCGCCGAGCCGCGTCGACCGCGGATCACCGGCCGCGCGGTCGTGCTGGTGCTGGTGGTCGCGGTGCTGGCGGTGTCCTACGCCTCCTCGCTGAAGGCCTACCTCCAGCAGCGGGCGCACATCGCCGACCTCAAGCAGCAGATCGCCCGGACCTCCGCCGAGATCGACGACCTCGAGCGCGAGAAGCGGCGCTGGAACGACGACGCCTTCGTCCGCGCCCAGGCCCGGGAGCGCTTCGGCTACGTCATGCCCGGGGAGACGGCGTACGTCGTGCTCGACGAGGACGGCGAGCCGATCGAGAGCCGCTCGCAGCTGCACGACCCCGACGAGGTGCTCGCGAGCGAGCCGGTCGCGTGGTGGGAGGATGCGTGGTCGTCGGTGGAGCTGGCCGGCAACCCGCCGAAGGACCAGCCGCCCCCGGCCACCGACCTCGACGCCCCCGTGCAGGAGCCCCTGGACTAGTGCCCGTCATCGACCCCACCGACGAGCAGGCCATCGCGCGCCAGCTGGGCCGTACGCCGCGGGGCATCGCCGGTCTCGGTCACCGCTGTCCCTGCGGCCAGCCCGACGTGGTCACCACCGAGCCACGTCTCCCGACGGGGACGCCGTTCCCCACGACGTACTACCTCACCTGCCCGCGCGCTGCCTCGCGGATCGGCACCCTCGAGGGATCGGGGCTGATGAAGGAGATGGAGGCCCGGCTGGGCGAGGACCCGGCGCTGGCTGCGTCCTACCGCGCCGCGCACGAGGCCTACCTCGCCGACCGGGACCGGATCGGTGCGGAGGCCGGGTTGGACGTGCCCGAGATCGAGGGGATCTCCGCGGGCGGGATGCCGGACCGCGTGAAGTGCCTGCACGTGCTGGCCGGCCACGCGCTGGCCGCCGGCCGCGGGGTCAACCCGCTCGGCGACGAGGTGCTCGACCTGCTCGGCGACTGGTGGTCCGCCGGCCCCTGCACCGATCCCTCCGGTGGTTGAGGTGCGAGCGCAGCGAGCCTCGAAACCCCCGGAGGACCCCGTCGCCGCGATCGACTGCGGCACCAACACCATCAAGCTCTTCATCGGCACCCCGCCCGACGCCGTCGTGCGCGAGGCGCGGATGGTCCGGCTCGGGCAGGGAGTCGATGCCACCGGCCGGCTGTCCGACGACGCGCTGGCGCGGGCCTTCGCGGCGCTCGACGAGTACGCCGCGTTGGTGCGCGACCACGACGTGCCCCCGTCGCGGATCCGCTTCTGCGCGACCTCGGCGACCCGGGACGCGTCCAACGCGTCCGTGTTCCGCGAGGGCGTCCGCTCCCGGCTGGGGGTCGAGCCCGAGGTGCTGAGCGGCGACGAGGAGGCGGCGCTCGGATTCGCGGGGGCGATGTCCGGGCTGCCCGACGACGTCGTCGCGCCGGTGCTGGTCGTCGACGTGGGCGGCGGCTCGACCGAGGTGATCCTCGGTGACCGGTCCGGCGTGCGCGCCGCCCGGTCGATGGACGTCGGGTCGGTGCGGCTCCACGAGCGGCACGTCCGCCACGACCCGCCGACCGAGGCGGAGGTGGCGGCGATCCGCGCCGACGTGGACGCCGCGCTGGACGCCTGCGGCGTGCCGCTCGCGGAGGCGGCGACCGTCGTCGGCATCGCCGGCACCTGCACCACCCTGGCCGCTGCCCTCCTCGACCTGCCGGCCTACGACCGGGCGGCGATCGACGGGAGCGTGCACGCCCTCGCCGACGTTCGCGCGGGCGTCGCCCGGCTGGTCGCGATGACGGTGGACGAGCGGCGTGCGCTGCCCTTCATGCACCCCGGCCGTGCCGACGTCATCGCCGCCGGCGTGATCGTCGTCGAGCAGGTCCTCGCCCGCACCCGTGTCCCCACCCTCCGGGTCTGCGAGTCCGACATCCTCGACGGCATCGCCGCCTCCGTGTCATGACCACCCGACTTCCTCACCCGCTCACCGGGCAGGGGTTCACCTCCCCGGTGGCGCCGGGGGAGGGGTGGCCGGAGGATCCGGCGACGGGCAGCACGCCGGTGGCGCGGACCGCCGCGCAGGTCCAGCGGCTCTCCGCCGTGGACGACCTGGCCGAGCTCGACGCCCGCGTCAGCACCTGCTCGGCCTGCCCGCGGCTGGTCCGGTGGCGCGAGGAGGTGGCGCAGACCAAGCGGGCGTCGTACGCCGACCAGCCCTACTGGGGCCGTCCCGCACCCGGCTGGGGCGACCCGACGCCGCGGATCCTGATCGTCGGGCTGGCGCCGGCCGCCCAGGGGGCCAACCGCACCGGCCGGGTGTTCACCGGTGACTCCAGCGGTGACTGGCTCTTCGCGAGCCTGCACCGCACCGGCCTCGCGACGCAGCCGACCTCCGTCCACGCGGGTGACGGGCAACGGCTCGTCGGCGCCCGGATGGTCGCCACCGTCCGCTGCGCCCCGCCGCAGAACAAGCCGACCGTGCGCGAGCGCGACACCTGCGAGCCGTGGCTGGCCCGCGAGGTGCAGCTGGTCCGGCCCCACCTGCGGGTCGTGGTCGCCCTCGGTGCCTACGGCTGGGCGGCCTCGTTGCGCGGACTGGCCGCCGCCGGCGTCGTCGTACCGTCGCCGAAACCGCGGTTCGGCCACGGCGCCGAGGCCGCGCTGGAGGACCTGACGCTGCTGGGGAGCTATCACCCGAGCCAGCACAACACCTTCACCGGCCGCCTCACGCCGGAGATGCTGGATGGGGTCTTCACGCGGGCCCGGGCGCTGTCAGACTGACCGGGTGACCCTTCACGCGATCACCGTCCTCGGCCACGACCGTCCCGGCATCATCGCCGAGACGACCGGGCGCCTGGCCGGCCTCGGGCTCAACCTCGAGGACTCGACGATGACGCTGCTGCGTGGCCACTTCGCGATGATGCTCGTCTGCTCGGGAGGTCCCGACGAGGCCGCCATCGAGGGAGCCCTCGCGTCGTTGACGCGGGACGGCACCCTCACCGTCACCGTCCGTGAGGTCCCCGGGGACCACGCCTGGGAGACCACGGGCACGTCGTGGGTGCTCACCGTCCACGGAGGGGACCGCCCCGGCATCGTCTCCGCGGTGGTCGCCGAGGTCGCGCTCGCCGGCGGCAACATCACCGACCTGACGACCCAGGTCGCGGGCGACCTCTACCTGCTGGTCGCGGAGATCGACCTGCCGTCGACCCTCGACGTCGAGGCGCTGCGGGTCTCGGTCGACTCGGCGGCGGCCGCGCTCGGCGTACGTGCCACCCTGCGTGAGGCCGAGGCCGGCGAGCGGTGATGAACGAGCAGCCACGCCTCCTTATAGTGCGCACCTGACGACCGCCGAGCGCCCCGGTATCCCAACTGGCAGAGGAGGCCGCCTTAAAAGCGGCTGGTTGTGGGTTCGATCCCCACCCGGGGCACGGTGCGGTACCTGAGAAATCGCTCAGAATCGGGCCGCGCAGGAACAGTGGTCACGTTGCCCGCGTTCATCAGGTGACGGGCCTCTAGACTGGTCCGCAACACGGAGACCATCAGAGCGATGGCCGCCAGGCCTCCAAGGAGGAGACCATGCAGAGCAACAACCCCGTTTTCCGCAGGTCCGACGCGTTCAACGGGCGCGGGACCAACGACTACGGCAACCAGACCTACCCGGGCAACGGCGCGACGTACGACGCCTACGGCCAGCAGGTCACCGGGTACGCCGAACCCCAGGCTCCCGTCCACGCGGGCGAGCGGATGACCGTCGACTCGGTCGTCCAGAAGACCGCCATCTCGCTGGCCGTCGTGTTCGTGGCGGCGGCCGCCACGTGGTTCCTGACCGGCGACATCACCACCAGCGACGACAACATGGGCAGGCTCTACCTCGCGCTGATGGTCGGTTCGTTCGGCGCGTTCGGGCTGTCGATGGTCAACTCGTTCAAGCGGGTCATCAGCCCCGGGCTGGTCATCGCCTTCGCGGCCCTCGAGGGCGTGGCGATGGGTGCTTTCAGCAAGCTCATCGACGCGATGTTCGTCAACGAGCAGGGCTTCGGCAACAACATCGTGATGCAGGCCGTGATCGGCACCTTCGCCGCGTTCGCCGGCACGCTCGCGGCGTACAAGATCCTCGACATCAAGGTCGGCCAGAAGTTCCGCACCTTCGTGGTGGCCGCGATGTTCGGCATGGTCGCGATCGGCCTGCTGGAGGTCGTGCTGAGCATGTTCGGCAACGCCATCGGCTTCCTCGGCTTCGGCGGGCTCGGCCTGCTGTTCTCGATCGCCGGACTGGTGCTCGGTGTCTTCATGCTGATCCTCGACTTCGATTTCGTCGAGCAGGGGATCGCCGCCGGCGCCCCGGAGCGCGAGTCGTGGCGTGCCGCCTTCGCGATGACCGTCAGCCTGGTCTGGATCTACACCAACCTGCTGCGGATCCTCGCGATCTTCAGCCAGGATTGATCGGCCCGCGAAGCGGACGCTATCAATCGATGGTGGTCGAGCAGCGAGCGTGGCTGAGGAACGAAGCCACGACCGAGCGTGTCGAGACCCGTTGAGCTGAGAGGCAACAGCATCACAGGAGCGGCCCCCACCCACAGGGTGGGGGCCGTTGCTCATGTCCCTTCGTCGACCGGGACGTGCTCCTCGTGCTCGCCCGGGGCCTCGGCGTCGGCGGCCGGGTGGCGGCGGCGGTGGCGCAGCTCCACCCAGAGCCCGCGTACGCCGCGGCGCGAGCCGGCGACCTCGGTGCCGCCGAGCTCGGTGCCCGGCGTGTTCGCGGCCTCGATGGCGGCGGTGGCGATCGGTCGCAGCCCCTCGCCGCGACGCGACTCCGGCTGCTCGACCGCGTCGGGACCCAGCCCGAGCGCGGCCAGCGCCGAGGGCAGCAGCACGTCGGCCAGCGCGCGGTAGCCGGCGCCGGACGGGTGGAACCGGTCGGGCCCGAACAGCAGCGCCGGGGCGGCCTCGAACTCGGGCCCGAGGATGGTGCCGAGCGAGACGGTGCGCCCGCCCTGCTCGACGACCGTGATCGCCTGGGCGGCCGCGAGCCGGCGCGACCAGGTCCGGCCGAGCTGCTTGAGCGGTGGCGGGATCGGTCGGATGGTGCCGAGGTCGGGGCAGGTGCCCACCAGCACGGCGCAGTCGGCGTCGACGAGGCGGCGTACGGCCTCGGACAGGTTGCGCACGGACGTCGCCGGCATCACCGAGTGGGTGATGTCGTTGACGCCGATCAGGATCACGGCGAGGTCCGGCGAGGACGGCAGCGCCCGGTCGACCTGGCCGGCGAGGTCGCGCGACTGGGCGCCCACGACCGCCAGCTCGCGCAGGTGCACGCGGCGGTCGGCGAGGGCGGCGAGGCCGCTGCCGAGCCGGGCGCCGGGGGTGTCCTCGACCCGGTCGACGCCGTAGCCGGCGGCGCTCGAGTCACCGAGCAGCGCGACCTTGACGGCGGGGCCGGGACGACCTCGGCCGTACCAGCCGGTGGCGTCGGGTGTCCGGGTGTCGCCCGGCTCGCCGATGGCCTTGCGGGCCAGCGCGGCCTCGAGCCGGAGCAGGCCGTAGAGGCCGCCGCCGACGGCCGAGAGGCCGCCCCCGCCATAGGCAGCGGCGGCAGCGAGCTTGCGTGCAGCGGCGGCCTTTCCCACGCATCAACCCTACGGGCGGTGACGAATCCCCCGTGACGGGTCCCACCCCCTAGATTGGCGCCATGCAGTACGTCGACTCGCTCGTGGACCTGATCGGCAACACCCCGCTCGTGCGCCTCCAGCGCGCCCTGGACCTGCCGGCGGAGCGCCGAGGGTCCGTTGGTGCTCGCCAAGGTGGAGTACCTCAACCCGGGCGGGTCGGTGAAGGACCGGATCGCCTCGCGGATGATCGACGCGGCCGAGGAGTCCGGCGCCCTGCAGCCCGGCGGCACGATCGTCGAGCCGACCTCGGGCAACACCGGGGTCGGGCTGGCGATGATCGCCCAGCAGCGCGGCTACCACTGCGTCTTCGTGTGCCCCGACAAGGTCAGCGAGGACAAGCGCAACGTCCTCAAGGCGTACGGCGCGGAGGTGGTCGTCTGCCCGACCGCGGTCGCCCCCGAGCACCCCGACTCCTACTACAACGTCAGCGACCGGCTCGGCTCGCAGCCCGGCGCCTGGAAGCCCGACCAGTACTCCAACCCGCACAACCCGCGCTCGCACTACGAGACCACGGGCCCGGAGATCTGGGCCCAGACCGAGGGACGGATCACGCACTTCGTGGCCGGCGTCGGCACCGGCGGCACGATCAGCGGCGTCGGGCGCTACCTCAAGGAGCAGAACCCGGACGTCCAGGTGATCGGCGCCGACCCCGCCGGCTCGGTCTACTCCGGCGGCTCCGGTCGCCCCTACCTCGTCGAGGGCGTGGGCGAGGACTTCTGGCCCGAGACCTACGACCGCGACGTCGCCGACCGGATCATCGAGGTCTCCGACGCGGACTCCTTCGCCTTCACCCGCCGGCTCGCCCGCGAGGAGGCGATGCTGGTCGGTGGCTCCTGCGGGATGGCGGCGTACGCCGCGAAGCAGCTGGCCGCCGAGCTGGTCGCCGAGGGCCGGACCGACGCGGTGGTCGTGGTGCTGCTGCCCGACTCCGGGCGTGGCTACCTCACCAAGATCTTCAACGACGAGTGGCTGGCCCGCTACGGCTTCCCGACCAGCACCGACGACGGCCAGCAGGACCAGACCGTCGGTGAGGTGCTGCGCGGCAAGGACGGCCGGATGCCCGACCTGGTCCACACCCACCCCGCGGAGACGATCGCGGAAGCGGTCCAGATCCTGCAGGAGTACGGCGTCTCGCAGATGCCCGTCGTGCGCGCCGAACCGCCGATCGTGGCCGCCGAGGTGGCCGGCTCGGTGTCGGAGCGGACCCTGCTCGACGCGCTCTTCGCCGGCACCGCACGACTCACCGACTCGGTCGAGGACCACATGTCCGAGCCGTTGCCGACCATCGGCTCGACCGCCCAGGCGCGCGACGCGGTCGCCCTGCTCGAGCACGCCGACGCGGCGCTCGTGCACGAGGACGGCAAGCCGATCGGCGTGCTCACCCGGCAGGACCTGCTGGCCCACCTCGCCCGCGGCTGACGCGTCGCCGCGGGTCCGGACGACTCGCCCGGCCTGCCCCCAGGAGAGTGACGCCGCGTCGAGCCCGGCGCCCGACGCCAAGAAGGCGACCACCGCACTCAATGCCGGGCTGGAGCTGCATGCTGCTGGCGATCTCACGGCGGCGGCGAAGAAGTACGACGAGACCCTGACGTACGACCCCGAGAACAAGTTCGCCTTCTACAACCTGGCGCTCATCGATGAGGCAGCCGGCAACTACGGGCTGGCCGAGGAGAAGTACCGCGCGGCCCTCGAGTCGGACCCGACGTACGAACCGGCGCTGTTCAACCTGGCCATCCTGGTCACGAGCAGCGATCCCGACGAAGCGATCGAGCTCTACCAGCGAGCCGTGAAGGCGGAGAAGAAGGACGCGGCGGCGTGGTTGAACCTGGGGCTGCTCCTGCGGGCGGCCGGCCAGGAGGTCGAGGGCGACAAGGCGGTGCTCCGCGCGATCGGCCTGAACCCCGAGCTGGTCGACCCCGCCGAGGCCGGGTCCTAGATCTCTGACTGGGCGTCGCCGCCCCGAGGGCATACCAGGCCCGCTGCTGAGGCCTTCCCGGCCACGCGATCGACTGGTCAGAGCGGCTGAGGCGAGGCTGCGCTGGACCCGGAACTGTGGTTGTCTAGGCCGCCGGGTCGTTCCACCGCTACCTGCGGCGGGCATCGACCGCCCGTCCGGCGGCCCTGGAAGGGGACCGGCGCGTGTGGGAGTTCATCGACGAGCGGCGTGAGCAGATCCTGTTCAACGCCTATCAGCACGGCAGCCTGGTGCTGCAGGCCGTCTTCTGGGCCACGATCGTCGCGATCGTGATCGCGGTCCTCGTGCTGCGTTCGCCGCGGTTGCAGGGCGTCGCGAACGTCATCAGTGCCATCGGGCTGACGATCCCGTCGTTCGCCCTCATCGGGCTGCTGCTGCCGCTGACCTCGATCGGCCCGCTCACCGGCTTCCTCGCGGTCGCCTTCTACGCGGTGCTGCCGATCCTGCGCAACGCGGTGGTGGGGTTGCAGGGCGTCGACCCGACGCTGCTCGAGTCGGCACGCGGCATGGGAATGGGCAGGTTCGCGGTGCTGTGGCGGGTCCGGCTGCCGCTCGCGTGGCCGGTCATCCTGGCCGGGGTCCGGATCTCCACCCAGATGTCGATGGGCGTCGCGGCGATCGCGGCGTACGCCCTCGGTCCGGGGCTCGGTGGCTACATCTTCACCGGCCTCACCCAGATCGGTAATGCCAACGCCCTCTACTACGCGCTCGTCGGCACCGTGGGGGTGGTGGTCGTGGCCCTCCTCGCCGACGCCCTGCTCCTGCTGCTGGGCCGTCTCACCATCTCGAAGGGAATCCGCGCCTGATGACCACCGCACCGGAGCAGGAGACGGCACCGCAGGACCAGCAGGCCTCGGTCAGCGGCGCCGAGATCGTCCTCGAGGACGTCGTGAAGAAGTACCCCGGCCAGGACACCCCGGCCGTCGACTCGCTGTCGCTGACGATCCCGGCCGGCGAGATCGTGATGTTCGTGGGTCCGTCGGGCTGCGGCAAGACGACCTCCCTGAAGATGATCAACCGGCTGATCGAGCCCACGTCCGGGACGATCCGGATCGACGGCAAGGACGTCCGCCAGCAGAGCCCTGACGAGCTGCGACGCCACGTCGGCTACGTCATCCAGGGTGGCAGCCTGTTCCCCCACATGACGGTCGAGCAGAACATCTCCCTCGTGCCGAAGTTGCTCGGCTGGAAGCAGGACCGGATCAAGGACCGGATCGGAGAGCTGCTCGACCTCGTCGGCCTCGACGCGAAGCGCTACCGCGGCCGCTACCCGCGCGAGCTCTCCGGGGGCCAGCAGCAGCGCGTGGGCGTCGCCCGCGGACTGGCCGCGGACCCGCCGGTGATCCTGATGGACGAGCCGTTCGGTGCGGTCGACCCGATCACGCGGCAGCGACTGCAGGACGAGCTGCTGAGCATCCAGCGCGAGCTGCGCAAGACCATCGTCTGCGTCACCCACGACATCGACGAGGCGATCAAGCTCGGCGACCGGATCCTGATCCTGCAGGAGGGTGCCCAGGTCGCGCAGTACGACGTCCCGGAGGTCATCCTCTCCGCTCCCGAGAACGACTTCGTGGCCGACTTCGTCGGTGCCGGCTCGTCGCTGAAGTCGCTGTCCCTGGCCCGGGTGGCCGAGGTCGAGCTGCAGACGCCGACCACCGTGAGGATCGGGGAGGCGACGGCGGAGGCGAAGGCCCGGGCGGAGGCCGCCGGTGACAAGGCCGTCATCGTCCTCGACGACCGCGGCCGTCCCGTGGGCTGGCCGTGGCTGCGCCAGCTCAAGGGCGACACGATCGTCGAGCCGACCGAGGACCTCGTCAACATCGACCACCGCGCCACCCTCAACGACGCGCTCGACACCATGCTGTCGAGCAGCCACGGGGGCGCGGTCGTGACCGGTGACCGCGACCAGTACCTCGGCGTGGTCGACTTCCGGGCGGTCACCCAGCACGTCCAGGCCATGGAGGAGCAGGCCGGTGAGTGAGACCACCGCGTCAGCGACCGCCACGGACTCCCAGGTCGGACCAGTCCCGCGGCGACGACGGATCGACCGCGAGACCTGGCTGATGATCACGGTGCCGCCGCTGCTGGTGCTGCTGGTCTTCGGCGGCTACGTGCTGTGGCGGCAGACGGCCGAGCTCACCCCCGTCGAGGCCAGCCAGCTGCGCTGGTCGACGACGCTCGACCTGCTGTGGCAGCACACCAAGCTGACCGCGGTGTCCTCGCTGCTCGTCGTCCTGATCGCGGTGCCCCTCGGCATCCTGCTGACCCGGGGGCGGGCCCGTCGGCTGTCCCCGCTCGTGGTCGGCATCGCCAACGTCGGGCAGTCCGCGCCGTCGATCGGCCTGATCGTGCTGCTCGCGATCTGGCTGGGCTACGGGTTCTGGACCGCGATCATCGCCCTGGTGCTCTACGGCCTGCTGCCGGTGCTGCGCAACACGATCACCGGGCTGCAGGGGGTCGACCCGACCCTGGTGGAGGCCGGCCGGGGGCTCGGGATGTCGGCGGCGTCCGTGCTGCTGCGGGTGGAGCTGCCGCTGGCGATCCCGGTGATCATGGCCGGCGTACGCACCGCCCTGGTGCTGGTCGTCGGCACCGCGACGCTCGCGACGTTCATCAACGGAGGTGGCCTCGGGGGCATCATCAACACCGGCATCACCCTGTTCGAGTTCCGGCTGATGATCGCCGGCGCGGTGCTCGTCGCCGTGCTCGCCCTCACCATCGAGTGGCTGGGCCGGCTGCTGGAGCTGATCGCCACACCGAAGGGCATCTGAGACCTGTGAACCGACTCCAGAGGACCACCACCGGTGCGATCGGCGCCCTCGCGGCCGTCGCGACGTTGGCCGGCTGCGGCCTGGCGACGGCGGGCGGCAACGTCCCGTCCGGCGAGCTGTCGGGGCCGCTGTCCGACGCGCCCGACCTGTCCGGCGCCGAGATCGCGGTCGGCTCGAAGAACTTCTCCGAGAACATCATCCTGGGCAAGATGGCGCTGATCCTGCTGAAGTCGGCCGGCGCCGACGTCCTGGACTTCACCAACATCCCCGGCAGCGCGTCCGCCCGTCAGGCGCACCTGACCGGCGACATCGACGCGATGTGGGAGTACACCGGCACCGGCTGGTTGGTCTACCTCGGCGAGGCGAAGCCGATCCCGGACGAGAAGCGGCAGTACGAGGCGGTCAAGGACGCCGACCTCGAGCAGAACGACCTGGTCTGGCTGCCGCCGGCGCCGATGAACAACACCTACGCGTTCGCGATCACCCAGGAGAGCGCGGAGAAGTACGGCATCACGAAGATGTCGGAGATGAAGGAGGTCCCGGTCGCGGAGCGGACCTTCTGCGTGGAGTCGGAGTTCCAGAACCGGGCCGACGGCCTGCCGGGGGCGCTGAAGACCTACGACATCCCGCTGGGTGGCAACGGCACCCCGGAGGGCAACATCCAGACCTACCAGACCGGCGCGATCTACGACGCCACCGCGAAGGGTGAGTGCACCTTCGGCGAGGTCTTCACCACCGACGGCCGCATCGTGGCGCTCGACCTCCAGGTGCTCGAGGACGACCGGCAGTACTTCCCCAAGTACAACGTCTCGCTGGTGCTGCGCGAGGAGCTCTCCGAGCAGTACCCCCAGATCGGCGACGTGATCGACCCGGTCGCCGAGAAGCTCACCAACGAGGTGCTGCTCGACCTCAACGCGGAGGTCGACGTGCAGGGCCGTGAGCCCGTCGATGTCGCCTACGAGTGGCTCCAGGAAGAGGGCTTCATCTCCTGACACGTCGTCGAACCCGGCGCCGCCCCCTCCGTCCGCAGTAACAGGCATGGTCCGAACGGGCCATGCCTGTTCGCCTTCCGGACGACGATCGTCGTCACCTTCGGCACGCCGACCGACCCCTCGGTAACGCGGTGTACACATGTTCGCCCCGAACCGGCCACCACGCGTCGTACCCCTGATCCAGCGGCATACGTTCCTCCTCGCCAGGTGGTCCCGACGGGGGGCCGCAGCTCTTTTCAAGGGATTCGCAATGAACAAGATGATCAAGGGTTCGGTCGCCGGAGCCACCGGAATCGCACTGCTCATGGGCGGCTTCGGCACCTATGCGATGTGGAGCCAGGACGCGACCATGGGCGCCAGCCAGGTCAAGTCCGGCCACATGACGATCCAGGCCGGCGACGTGCACTGGAACGACCTTCGCGTCGCCGGCGCCGACGACTGGGACGCTGCCAATGCCCTCGTGGTTCCGGGTGACTCTGTCAGCCGCACCCAGACCTTCAACCTGACCGGCACCGGCAAGCACCTCAAGGGCACCGTCAACATCGCAGCGGGCGCCAAGTCCAGTGACAACGCGGCCGACTGGTACGACATCGCGGTCCAGGTCACGTCTGGGGACACCACCAAGATCGTGCCGGTCGCAAACACGAACAACTTCACGTTCGACGCACCGTTCAACACGGCCTCCGTGACTGCCGTCGTGACCTACACGATCAAGGACGTCACGGGCACCACCGCCCAGGACGCGACCGCGGGCATCGCGGACTCGACGATCACCATCGCCCAGACCAACTGATCACGATCTGAGCTGACTCGGCCATGATTCCCCGTCTCGCACTTGCCGCCTCCGTGGTCGGCGCTCTCCTCATCGGGAGCGCCGTCACGGGGACGACGAGTGCGTCGTGGGTGAACCAGGCCGGGATGTCGAGCAGTGCGGTGCGGGCCGGGACGATGGGGCTGGGCACACCGGCGGCGGCCACGACCGTCACACCGGCGCTCACTCAGTCTGCGACCTCGTCGGGCACCAGTACCTTCTCGGTGACCGACTCCGGCACGGGCAAGCACCTCGTCCAGCGAGTGACCGCGACGATCACCGGGCGCCCTGCGGGCGTCGCGGCCCTCATCCAGGTGGGAGATGCCTGCGCCGCGGGCGGTGCCGCCGCGGTGTTCATCGACAGGCGGCCGGCCGACCAGTCGCACACGACGACCTTCTGCGTCCGTGTGACCTCGTCGCCGACGGCAACGACGGGCAACGTGACGATCGCGGTGACGGGTCAGCAGCAGCCGACCGGCTGGTCGAACGGCCCGCGGCTGGTGACCATCCCGGTTCCTGTCACGCCGACGGTCCAGCCGCCCACCATCACGTGCTCGGCCAACCAGTCCGACCCCAACGCGCGTACCTTCACCTGGAGCTCAGCTGGCGCCCAGGCGACGTACCAGCTGTACCGCCGCGGTCCGGGAGAGACGGACTTCAGCACCGTCGGGTCGGCAACCTCGGTGAGGACCTATACCGAGACCGCCCTGGGCAACAGCCAGACTTCCAGCTTCCGCATCAAGACGATGCAGGGAACTCAGCCGTCCGAGTTCAGCTCGACGGTCACCATCACCCGTAACGGCAACTCCAACAACTACAACTGCTCGGTGACGCCATGATCAAGGTCCGCAGCTGTGCCGGGCGTGTCCTCGGCTGGGTGATGGTGTTCAGTGTCGTCTTGGGGGCTGGAGCGCTGATCGTCCTCCCCAAGGCGACGGGGGCTCGCCCACTCACGGTGCTGAGCGGGTCGATGACCGGGACCTACGACGTCGGTGACGTCGTGATAGTGCGCCCCGTCGACACCGACGAACTCGAGGTCGGCGACGTGATCACCTTCCAACCGGTCTCGGACGACCCGAACCTCACCACGCACCGGATCGTCGCCCTCGCCTACGGCAACAACGAAACTCACTTCGTGACCCAGGGCGACGCCAACAATGCGGTTGACCCGGCACCGGTCAAGCCAGCTCAGGTGAACGGCGAGGTCTGGTACTCCGTGCCCAAGGTCGGGTTTGTTGCCACGTCGATGGCCGGAGGATGGCTGCGGACGGTGACCGACCTGGCGGCGATCGGGCTGCTGCTGTACGGCGGCTTCTCCATCATGTCGGGCCTCGTGGGCCGTCGTCGGCGGGCCGCGTCCACCGAGGACGTCGAGGCCGTGACGGACTCCGAGCAGGAGAAGGTCGAGGTGTCGGCATGAGCGCTCGTCGTACTGCCGCCGCCGGCTTCCTGGTCGTGGCCGTGGTCGCCCTGCTGGTCGGGCTGCTGAGCTCACCGTCACAGGCGGAGCCGAAGAAGCTGCTCGTCTCCAACGCCGCGCACGGGCCCTTCCGGGACAACCTCGCGACCCCGCTCTTCGACGACGACGGTCCGTTCGTGCCGCTGGACGAGGCGAGCTCGACGTTCTACGTCAAGAACAACTCGAAGCAGGCCGCTCGCGCCACGCTCGCGATCGTCAACCGCGGCGGGACCAACGAGTTCGAGGACGCGCTCACCTTCGACGTCGACATCGACGGCACGACCACCACCTCCACCGTCCCGGCACCGGGAAGCCCCGGCTGCAGCCTGGTCCTCACCGGGCCGAGCATCGCGCCGGGCGGGGTGCAGGGCATCGACCTCTCGCTCGCCGTCGCCGACCTGCAGGACCAGGTCGGGACGGACCAGGCGGCCTCGCTCGACTTCGTCGTCACGCTCAGCCAGGTGGGCCCGCAGGGGCAGGTCAAGGTCTGCGGCGAGCAGGCCACCGCCCAGCCCGAGGTCAAGGGTGCACAGGGCCACGGCAGCGGCAGTGGCAGTGGCCCTGGCAATGGTGGCGACGGCAGTGGCGACGGCGGTGACTGCCAGCGCGACGTCGTCGTGACCGTGGCCGGCCCTCCCACGTGTGTCCCGACCGCCGTCGACGCCGGCGGTACCGCGCCGTACGGCGGCGGCGAGTCGCGCAGCCCGTTGGTCGTGATCGGGCTGGCCCTGCTGCTCGCGGGCGTCGGCGCCGTGCTCAGGTCGCGGCGTGTGCCTGAGAACGCCCTCTGAGTAGTCCCCAGGCACACGCGGTGCCGCTGTCGGGACCTTGGTCCCCGCGACGGCCGACCTCGTGCCCTGCCGTGCCGCGTCGCCGCGGGTGAGGGTGGAGGTGACGACGAGAAGCGTCGTCGCCGAGCCGAGGAGGACTCATGGACGTCAACGCCGTACCGACCGGGACCGTCGTGGTGGGGGTGGACGGATCGCCGGACGCCGAGCGAGCGCTGCGCTGGGCCGTCGAGGAGGCGCGCTCGCGCCACCGCGACCTCACGCTGGTGCACGGGGTGGCGTCGCCGGACCCGTCGCTGGCCACCGCGTCCGCGATCTACTACGAGGAGGCGCGTCGGGCCGCCCGGGACGAGGGACGCCGGATCACCGCCGAGGCGCGCGAGCTGGTCGAGAACCTCGACGGGGACCTCGAGGTCCGCGAGGTCGTCGTCGAGACCGACATCCGCCGGCTGCTCACCGACCTGTCGACCCACGCGACCGTGGTCGTGCTCGGCTCCCGCGGACGCGGGCCGCTGCGCAGCCTGCTGCTCGGCTCGGTCGGTGTCGCCGTGGTCCGGCACGCCCACTGTCCGGTCGTGGTGCACCGGCCCGGGTCGGACTCCGCGGGGCGCGAGGGCGTCGTCGTCGGGGTGGACGGCACGGACCGCTCGACGGCGGTCCTGGAGCGCGGCTTCGAGGCGGCCTCCTTCCGCGGCGAGCCGCTGACCGTGGTGCACTGCCGCTGGCTCGGCCCGCTCGGTGACTCCGTGGAGGAGCAGGAGCTGCGGCTGGCGGAGACGATGGCCGGCGCGGGCGAGAAGTACCCCGACGTCCAGGTCGTCCGCACGGCCGTCGACGGGCCGCCCGAGTCGCGCCTGGTCGAGCACTCCGCGAGTGCCGTGCTCCTCGTGGTCGGCGGTCACTCAGGCGGTGCCGCCTCGGAGATCCTCACCGGCTCGGTGGCAACCTCGGTCGTCGAGCACGCCCACTGCGCCGTCGAGGTCGTCCCCGCCGAGCAGGGGTGAGCGCTTGCGGCGCGCAGTAGCGTCGTCCGGGTGACTGAGGCTCGTGCCACCACTGCGACCACCACTGCGACCACCCTCGGCGAGCTGCGCGCCGGCGGCCACTTCCAGAAGACGCTGCGCGAGGAGTTGCGCGACAACCTGCTCGCGAAGCTCGCGGCGGGGGAGGACCCGTGGCCGGGCCTGCACGGCTTCGAGGACACCGTCATCCCGCAGGTCGAGCGCGCGCTGATCGCCGGCCACGACATCGTGCTGCTCGGCGAGCGCGGCCAGGGCAAGACCCGGCTGCTGCGGTCGCTCGTCGGGCTGCTCGACGAGTGGACGCCGGTGATCGACGGCGCCGACCTCGGCGAGCACCCGTACGCGCCGGTCACGCCGGCCAGCCGTCGTCGGGCTGCGGAGCTCGGGGACGACCTGCCGGTCGCGTGGCGCCACCGCGACGAGAGGTACGCCGAGAAGCTGGCGACCCCCGACACCAGCGTGGCCGACCTGATCGGGGACGTCGACCCGATGAAGGTCGCGGAGGGCCGTCACCTCGGTGACCCCGAGACCATCCACTTCGGGCTGATCCCACGCAGCCACCGCGGCATCGTCGCGATCAACGAGCTGCCCGACCTCGCCGAGCGGATCCAGGTCGCGATGCTCAACGTGATGGAGGAGCGCGACATCCAGATCCGCGGCTACGTGCTGCGGCTGCCGCTCGACGTGCTCGTCGTGGCGAGCGCCAACCCGGAGGACTACACCAACCGCGGCCGGATCATCACGCCGCTCAAGGACCGGTTCGGGGCCGAGATCCGCACCCACTACCCGACCGAGCTCGCCGACGAGATCGCCGTCATCCGGCAGGAGGCCCACCTCGTCGCCGAGGTGCCCGACCACGTCGTGGAGACCCTCGCCCGCTTCACGCGCAACCTGCGCGAGTCCAGCAGCGTCGACCAGCGCAGCGGCGTGAGCGCGCGCTTCGCGATCGCCGGCGCCGAGACGATCGCGGCCGCCGCTCTGCACCGCGCGACCCGGCAGGGCGAGGAGCGGGCCGTCGCCCGCACCGTCGACGTCGAGACCGCCGTCGACGTGCTCGGCGGCAAGATCGAGTTCGAGACCGGCGAGGAGGGCCGCGAGCGCGAGGTGCTCACCCACCTGCTCCGCACGGCCACCGCCGCCACCGTCCGGGACCGGCTGCGCGGCATCGACTTCGCGCTGCTCGTCGAGGCGATGGAGGAGGGCCGGATGGTCACCACCGGCTCCCAGGTCACCGCCCGCGACTTCCTGGCCGGTCTGCCGGTGCTCGGCGAGTCCGAGCTCTACGACGAGGTGTGCGACCGGCTCGACGGGCACGACGACGGCACCCGCGCCGCCGCGATCGAGCTCGCCCTCGAGGGGCTCTACCTCGCCCGCAAGATCGGGAAGGACTCCGACGGGAGCGAGACGGTCTATGGCTGAGGTGTCGGTCCGACGGGCAACTCCCGCCGACGCTCCCGCCGTGGCCGACCTGGGCCAGGACGTGATCCCGGCAACCTACGGTCCGATCGACCCGGAGCTCGCCCGGTACCAGTTGGAGACGTGGTGGAGCGAGCGGGTGCTGGCCGAGCGGATCGACGCTCTGCCGCACTGGGTGGCCGAGTCCGTGGCCGGTCGCTTGCTGGGGGTGTCCGACCTGGGTCGTTTCGAGGGCCACCCGGTTGTCTGGAAGTTGTACCTGCGTCCGGAGGCCCAGGGGCAGGGGCTGGGCCGCGACTTGCTGGCGCAGGCGATGGAAGCCGCCCGCGGCGAGGACGTCTCGCTCGACGTGTTCTCCGAGAACGCGCGGGCGATCGGCTTCTACCGCAGCCAGGGCTTCGAGGTCGTCGACGGCGCCGACACCCCACGGGTGCTCGGCCACGAGATGCTACGCATGAGCCGGCGCGCATGAGCCGCTACGGCAGGTACGCCGGCGGCGACCCGCTCGCGCCACCCGTCGACCTGGCCGAGGCGCTGGACGCGATCGGTCAGGAGGTGATGGCCGGTTACAGCCCCGAGCGGGCGATGCGGGAGTACCTGCGCCGAGGCGACCGCGACCAGGTCGGCCTCGACGAGCTGTCGCGCCGGGTCGCGGAGAAGCGGCGCGACCTGCTGCGCCGCCACCACCTCGACGGCACGCTCGAGGAGGTCCGCGAGCTGCTCGACCGGGCGCTGCTCGAGGAGCGCAAGCAGCTGGCCCGCGACGTCGAGATGGATGACGCCGACCGCGCCTTCCGCGAGATGCAGCTGGAGAACACGTCGCCCAGCACCGCGGCGGCGGTGACCGAGCTGGCGTCGTACGACTGGCAGAGCCGCGAGGCGCGGGAGGCCTACGAGCAGATCAAGGACCTGCTCGGTCGCGAGCTGCTGGACCAGCGGTTCGCGGGCATGAAGGACGCGCTCGAGAACGCGACGGACGAGGACCGGGCCGCGGTCAACGAGATGCTCACCGACCTCAACGAGCTGCTCGAGAAGCACCAGCGGGACGAGGACACCCCGCAGGACTTCGACGACTTCATGGACAAGCACGGGGACTTCTTCCCCGAGCGGCCCCAGGACATCGACGAGCTGCTCGACGCGCTCGCCCAGCGCTCGGCGGCGGCGCAACGGATGATGAACTCGATGACGCCCGAGCAGCGCCAGGAGCTGATGGAGCTCTCGCAGCAGGCGTTCGGGTCGTCCGCGTTGACCGAGCAGCTCGCCCGGATGGATGCCAACCTGCAGGCGTTGCGCCCGAGCGAGGACTGGGGCGGTGCGGAGCAGTTCGAGGGCGGGGAGGGGCTCGGCCTCGGTGACGGCACCGGTGCGCTGCAGGACCTCGCGGAGCTCGACCAGCTCGCCGACCAGCTCTCGCAGTCCTACGGCGGCGCCCGGCTCGACGACATCGACCTCGACCAGCTCCAGCGCCAGCTCGGCGACCAGGCCGCCGTCGACGCGCAGGCGCTGCAGCGGCTCGAGCAGGCGCTGCGCGACAGCGGCTACCTCCAGCGCGGCTCCGACGGCGAGTACCGCCTCAGCCCGAAGGCGATGCGCCAGCTCGGCAAGGCGCTGCTGCGCGACGTCGCCCAGCGGATGTCCGGGCGGCAGGGCGCGCGCGAGCTCCGGGCCGCCGGTGCCGCCGGCGACCTGTCCGGCGCGACACGCGAGTGGGCCTTCGGCGACACCGAGCCGTGGGACCTGCCGCGCACCGTCCTCAACGGCGTACGCCGGCGGGCGGGCGACCCGACCGGGCGGCTCATGGAGATCGAGGACGTCGAGGTGCAGGAGACCGAGGCCCGCACCCAGGCGGCCGTCGCGCTGCTCGTCGACACGTCGTTCTCGATGGCGATGGACGGTCGGTGGGTGCCGATGAAGCGCACGGCGCTGGCGCTGCACACGCTGATCCGCAGCCGCTTCCGCGGGGACGCGCTGCAGCTGATCACCTTCGGCCGGGCCGCGCAGGTGATGGAGATCGAGCAGCTCACCGCCCTCGACGCCAAGTGGGACAAGGGCACCAACCTCCACCACGGCCTGCTGCTCGCCAACCGGCACTTCCGCAAGCACCCCGAGCGCGCAACCGGTGCTGCTGATCGTCACCGACGGCGAGCCGACCTCCCACCTCGAGCCCGACGGGGAGGTGTGGTTCTCCTACCCGCCGCACCCGCTGACGATCGCGAACGCCGTGCGCGAGCTCGACAACGCCGGCCGGCTGGGCGCGCAGACCACGTTCTTCCGGCTCGGCGAGGACCCCGGGCTGGCGCGCTTCATCGAGTCGATGGCCCGCCGTGTCGACGGCCGGGTCGTGGCGCCCGAGCTCGACGACCTCGGCGCCGCGGTCGTCGGGTCCTACCTCGGCGACCGCTCCCGCTCGGCGTACGGCGACCACGTCGGCGACTGGATGGCGGGGCCGCGGCTTCTGGGTCGAGTGAGACCCGGTGTCGTCGGTGACCACGGGCCACTACCGTGGTGAGCGATGACTGACTCCGAGCGTCGTCCCGAACCTCGGTCCCGAGCACGCCCAGCTGCGGGCCTGGCTCGACTACCACCGCGACACACTGCGCTGGAAGTGTCGCGGCCTCACCGCCGAGCAGCTCGCACGGACCCTCCCGCCCAGCACCCTCACGCTGGGCGGGCTGATGGCCCACCTCGCGCTGGTCGAGGACAACTGGCTCTCCGTGGTGCTGATGGGCCGCGAGACCGCGAAGCCTGGCGTGACGCCGACTGGGACAGCGACCCCGACTGGGAGATGTCCGACGCTGCCCACCACTCGCCGGAGGAGCTGCTCGCGCTCTACGACAGCGTCATCGTCCGCTGTGACGCCGTGCTCGACGAGGTCGGTGCGACCTCGCCGACGCTCGGTGCAGTCCAGCCGCGAGCACGGCACGCCCTCGACCTGCGGTGGATCCTGGTCCACCTGGACGAGGGACGCCCGTCACAACGGCCACGCCGACCTGATCCGTGAGTCGATCGACGGCCGCACCGGCGAGTAGTCAGTGTGCAGCACCCCGGCGAGCTCCTCGACGCCGTCCACGAGCCGGGTGCCGGGGCGGGCCCAGGCGGCGTCGGCGTCCACCGCGTGCAGGAGTACGCCGGGCGGCAGCACGCCGGATGCCACCAGCCCGTCGGCGAGCGACTGGGCACCGGCCCGGTCGAACCCGCACGGCGCGACCACCACCACCTCGGGATCGGCCTCGCGCACCGCCTCCCACGTGGTCCGTACCGAGTCCGCGCCGGGTCGGGCGAGCAGCGGCTCGCCGCCCGCGGCCTCGATCATCTCGGGGATCCAGTGGCCCGGGCTGAAGGGCGGGTCGGTCCACTCCAGGAGCATCACCCGCGGCCGGGGGAGTCCGGCCACCCGTGCGCGCACGACCGCCAGCCGTGACCGCTGGTCCGCCACCAGTGCCTCGGCGGCGGGGAGCCGGCCCGTCACCCGACCCAGCGCCAGGATCGACTCGAGCACGTCGTCGAGCGTGTGGGGGTCGTGGGTGACGACCTGCGCGGTGCAGCCGAGGTGGGCCAGCGCGTCGTCGACGACCGAGACGTCCACCGCGCAGACCGCGCAGAGGTCCTGGGTGACGACCAGGTCGGCGTCCAGCCCGGACAGCGCACCCTCGTCGAGGTGGTAGAGGTCCTCGCCACGCGCCAGGGCGGCCGTCACGAACGCGTCGATCTCGGCCGGGGCCAGCCCCTCGGGCATCGCCGAGGTCGACACGATCGTGCGCGATCGGGCCTCGGCCGGGAAGTCGCACTCGAAGGTCACGCCGACCACCTCGTCCCCGGCGCCGATGGCGAAGAGGATCTCCGTGGTGGAGGGGAGGAGCGACACGATCCGCATCCCCGGAGCCTACGATCGCCCGCATGTCAACCGCACAGTCACCGGCCCTGGCGGCACTCGAGCAGCTCGCCCGCGACCGCACCGAGCACGACGGCCTGGTCGCCGCGCTGACGCGCGACGCGCCACCGCGTCGGGCACGCTGAGGAGCGGGTGGCGCAGGCGCGCTCGAAGCTGGACGAGGAGCAGGCCGACGTCGAGGCCCTCGAGTCGTTCTCGATGACCCGGATCATGGCGGGGCTGCGCGGCCGGCGTGATGCCGAGCTCGATCGTGAGCGCGCCGAGGCGGCTGCCGCGCAGTACGCCGTCGCGGAGGCGGAGGCCCGGCTCGCCACCGAGCGTGCGGAGGAGGCCTCGCTCGTCGCCCGGATCGAGTCCTACGCCGACCTCGACGTACGCCGGGCCGAGCTGCTGGCCCAGCGCGAGCAGGAGGTGCGCGGGGACCCCGCGGGTCTCGCGACCTCCGCCCGGCTGACCGAGCTCGCTGACCTGGCCGGGGAGCTGCGTGGCCGGGCGACCCAGCTCGCCGAGGCGGACGCCGCGGGGCGCGAGGCGCACACCGCCCTGCAGCAGACCGCCCAGCACCTCGGCAGCGCCGGGTCGTGGGCGACGTACGACACCTTCTTCGGCGGCGGCCTGGTCGCCGACATGGTCAAGCACGACAAGCTCGACCGGGCGGGCGTGCTGATGCGAGGCCGACGCGGCGCTCGCCCGGCTCGCGACCGAGCTCGCCGACGTCGGGATCGAGGCGGTGGGGGACATCGGGATCAGCTCGATGACCCGGGCGCTGGACGTCTGGTTCGACAACATCTTCAGCGACTGGGAGGTCCGGGAGCGGATCACCCGCGCGAGCGAGCGGGTGCAGCGGCTGCTCGGCGAGGTGGGCCAGGTCGGGCACGAGCTGGGTCGGCGGCAGCAAGAGGATGCTGCGGCCCTGGAGGAGGCCACCGCCGAGCGCGAGCGGCTGTTGACCGGGACGGTGTAGAAACGACTCCCATGTCCGCCCCGATCCGCGTCTTCCTGCTCGACGACCACGACGTGGTCCGCGAGGGGCTGCGCTTCCTGCTCGAGCGCCACGACGACATCGAGGTCGTGGGGGAGTCGGGCTCCGCGGTCGAGGCCACCTCCCGGATCCCGGCGCTGCGACCCGACGTGGCGGTGCTCGACGCCCGGCTGCCCGACGGCTCCGGCATCGAGGTCTGCCGCGCGGTGCGCGCGGTCGACGACACGATCCGGGCGCTGATCCTCACGTCGTACGACGACGACGAGGCGTTGTTCGCCGCGATCATGGCGGGCGCCAGCGGCTACGTGCTCAAGGAGATCCGCAGCAGCGACCTGGTCTCCGCGGTGCGCCACGTCGCCGGCGGCGGGTCGCTGATCGACCCGTCACTGACCGCGAAGGTGCTCGAGCGGGTGCGGCACGGACCGGCGACGGCGCCGGAGCTCGCCGAGCTCACCGAGCAGGAGCTCAAGCTGCTCGGCTTCATCGCCGAGGGGCTCACCAACCGGCAGATCGGCGAGCAGATGTTCCTCGCCGAGAAGACGGTGAAGAACTACGTCTCCAGCATCCTGGCCAAGCTCGGCCTCGAGCGGCGTACGCAGGCCGCCGTCCTGGCCTCCCGGCTGCTCGGGAGGGAAGGTCCCACGAAGTAGGGACCATCGGCCGCCGGTGGGTGACCAACTGCCCTGACCGGGACGTGCCCTGCGGACGCGACCGTGGAGGTGACAGAAGAACACCCGTCACCGACCAGGAGGTCGTCATCATGGCCGTCACCATCCACCACCGTCGCAACCACGGCGTCGCGGACGACGCCAGCCGCCGACACGGGCACGAGCGACCGCGACGGCACCCTGCTGGCCCGCGCGCTCGCCGCGCTGCGGATCGCCTTCGGGATCACCTTCCTGTGGGCCTTCCTCGACAAGACCTTCGCGCTGGGCTTCGCCACCGGCCGGGGCGAGGACGGGCGCGTCGACCGCTTCGGCGACGCGGCCTGGATCAACGGCGGCAGCCCCACCGAGGGCTTCCTGACCTTCGGTGTCCCGGCCGACAACCCGTTCAAGGGCTTCTTCGACGCCCTCGCCGGTCACGCCTGGGTCGACTGGCTGTTCATGCTCGGCCTGCTCGGCATCGGCGTCGCACTGCTGCTCGGCGTGGCGATGCGGCTCGGCACCGCCGCCGGCGCGCTGATGTACGCCTTCATGTACGCCGCGGTCCTGCCGCTCGAGAACAACCCGGTCGTCGACGACCACCTGGTCGGCGTCCTGGTGATGGCCGTGCTGCTCCTCGGCTCGGCCGGCACCACCTGGGGCCTGGGCCGGACCTGGCAGCGGACCCGGCTGGTCCGCCAGTACCCCGTCCTCCGGTGACGGGCCGGTAGTCCAGTGGATCTGTGTCCTCAGAGCCGCTGCGAACGACACAGATCAACTGGACTAACCCAGCCGAGCGGGACCGTCCACGTCAGGACGGTCCCGGTCGGCGTGCCGGGGTCAGCTCGAGCGTGCCGCCGAGGTCGGCGGCACGCCGTCGCGCGTTGCGGAGCCCGGACTCGGTGCGCTCGGCCGCCAGCCCCGCCCCGTCGTCGGAGACGACGAGCTGCAGCTCGGACCCGGACACCCGCAGCACCACCTCGGCCTGCTCGGCCAGCGCGTGGCGGGCGACGTTGGACATCGCCTCCCGCAGCACCGGCAGCAGCTGCTCGCGGACCCCGTCGCTGACGGCGGTGTCGACCGGACCGATCGTGCGTACGCCGGGGGCGAACCCGAGCACCGGGACGTACTCACGCACCAGGCTGCGGATCTCGGCGCGCAGCGACGTCGTCTGCCGGTTCTGCAGCTCGAACACGGTGCCTCGGATCGCCGCGATGGTGGCGTCGAGGTCTCCGACGGCGGCGTCGAGGCGCTCGGCGACCTCGCCCGACCCCGCCAGCAGGGAGACTCCCTGCAGCTGGAGGCCGGTCGCGAAGAGCCGCTGGATGACCACGTCGTGCAGGTCGCGGGCGATCCGCTCACGGTCGGAGATGACCGCCAGCTGCTCGCGGTCCGCCGACCGCCTGGGCCCGGTCGAGCGCCAGCGCCGCCTGGTCGGCGAAGGAGGCGAGGAGCTCGCGTTCCTCGGCGTCCTGCGGACCGGGGTCGAACAGCGCGACCAGCGCCCCGGCACGGGAGCGAGGTGGGCGCGCAGCGGGATCACCACGGCGTCGAGGCCGTGCACCGGCCCGGTGGGGCTCTCGCCCGCCACGGCGCCGGTGTCGAGGAGGGCCTGGAGCTCGTCGAGGGCGGCGCCGACGAGGGCGTCGTCGTCCGCGTCACAGGTGACGGTGCGGTCGCCGTCGGCCCCGGTGAGGACCGCGACCGCGCGGGCGCCGGAGACCGACCGGGCGGTGTCGGTGATCCGGCGCTGGCCGCGCGCGACGTCGACCGGCGGCTGGAGCGCGTCGGCCAGCTCGGAGGAGGCCTCGAGCCACTGCCGCCGGCGCTCGCTGAGGCCGTAGGCCCGGGCGTTCTCGATGACGAAGCCGGCGGTCTGGGCGAGCGCGCCGACGAGCAGCTCGTCGTGCTCGGTGAACGCGCCGCCGCCGTGCTTCTCGGTGAGGTAGAGGTTGCCGAAGACGGTGCCGCGGATCCGCACCGGGACGCCGAGGAACGACGACATCGGCGGGTGGTGGGCCGGGAAGCCGACGGAGGCGTCGTGGGCCGCCAGGTCGGGCAGCCGCAGCGGGTGGGGATCGCGGATCAGCAGTCCGAGGATGCCGTGGCCGTGGGGCAGCTCGCCGATCTGCTCGCGGGTAGGCGTCGTCGAGCCCGGTGGTCACGAACTCGACCAGCGAGCCGAGCCGTTCGCGCCGACGACCCCGAGCGCGCCGTACCGGGCCTGGGTGAGGTGGACCGCCGACTCCACGATCCTGGTGAGCACGGAGCGGAGGTCGAGGTCGGAGCCGATCGCGGTGACCGCGTCGAGCAGTGCCTGGGCCTCCGCGGAGAGGGTGTGCGGAGGCAGGCTGGTCATCGCCCCAGTGTGCCCGGTCGCGGGGCCCGGCTGTCTCACACGATCCGGCGGACCGGCAACGCCTCGCGAGGGTCCCAGCCCGACACCGAGCTGGCGGCCGGTCATCTCGGTCCAGTGCAGCCGCAGGAAGAGCTGGCGGGCACCCGACGCCCACGGCTGCGGCTCCCACACGCGCTTGACGTGGTCGATCTCGAGCGGGTCGTGGATCGCCTCGGACCGGCCCCGGGCCACGACGCTCCAGCCGCGTTGCCGGGCGTGGTCGAACTGGTCGACCTCGAAGGCCAGGGTCCCGTCGCGGCCGTAGGTCCCGAGCACGCCGTACGGCGACGTCCGGATCACGACGGCGTCGTCGACGACCGAGTAGTTGACCGGCACGATGTGCGGGCCGCCGGGCGTCGTGAGCGCGACGCGCCCCACCACGCCGGCGCGCAGCAACGCCTCGCACTCGCTGGGGCTGAGCTCACGGCTCTCGGGCATCGGTGCCTCCTCGGCGTGGTCCCTCGGGTCTGCGTCCAGCCTGCGCGCCGCGGCGCCTCGGTGAGCAGGGCCGTTGGTCCCGGATCGTCGGACCCTCCGACCCGGGTCCTACGATCGGGCGGTGTCCGACCCCTCCCTGACCGTGCTCCTGCTGCTCGCGCTGGCCGGGCTCTCGGCCGGGTTCGTCGATGCGGTGGTCGGCGGCGGCGGGCTGGTGCAGCTGCCCGCGCTGCTCCTCGGCCTGCCCGGCGCCAGCCCGGTGCAGGTGCTGGCGACCAACAAGCTGGCCTCGATCTGCGGCACCAGCGTCAGTGCGGCGACGTACTACCGCCGGGTCCGACCAGACCCCCGCACCTTCCTCCCGCTGATGGCGCTGGCGTTCGTCGGCTCCGGGCTCGGCGCGCTGGTCGCGACCCGGATCCCCCGGTCGGCCTTCGAGCCGATCGTGCTCCTCGCGCTGGTGCTGGTCGGCACCTACGTCCTCCTCAAGCCGCGGCTCGGCGAGGCGACGGTGCTGCGCTTCAGCGGTCACCGCCACCTCGCCGGCGCGATGGTCATCGGCCTGCTGATCGGCTTCTACGACGGCGCGCTCGGCCCCGGCACCGGCAGCTTCTTCGTCTTCGCCCTCGTCGGGCTGCTCGGCTACTCCTTCCTCGAGGCCAGCGCCAAGGCCCGGCTCGCGAACTGGACCACCAACCTCGCCGCGCTGCTCGTCTTCATCCCGACCGGCGCCGTGCTCTGGAAGGTGGGGCTGGTGCTGGGCGCGTGCAACCTGGTCGGCGGCTACCTCGGCGCCCGGGTCGCGATCTCGCGCGGCGCCGGCTTCGTGCGGATCTTCTTCATCGTGGTCGTCTCCGGCTTCGTGGTCCGGATCGGCGGCGGGCTGCTGGGGTTCTGGTGACCGGCTACCTCGTCCCCGCCCGCGACGCCGTCGGCAGAGCTCGAGGTGAAGCGCTCCCGCTTCCGCGCGGACGTACGCCGGGTCCCCGACGAGGACGCCGCCCGCGCCCTGGTCGACGAGCTGCGGCGGACCCACCACGACGCCCGTCACCACTGCTCGGCGTTCGTGCTGGGGCCTGCCCGCGACCTCGAGCGGTCCAGCGACGACGGCGAGCCCGCGGGCACGGCCGGTGCCCCGATGCTCGAGGTGCTGCGGGGCGCTGGGGTCAGCGACACGGCGGCGGTGGTGACCCGGTGGTTCGGCGGCACGCTGCTCGGGGCCGGCGGGCTGGTCCGGGCCTACGGCGACGCCGTCCGGCTCGCGCTCGACGAGGCCGGCACCCGTCGCCGGGTGCGGCTCCACGAGTTCACGGTCTCCCTCCCGCACGCCGACGCGGGGCGGGTCGAGTCGGAGCTGCGCGGCCGCGGGGTGACCGTCCTCGACGCGTCGTACGCCGGCGAGGTGGTGCTGCGCGTCGGCCTCACCGACCCCGGGGCGCTCGCCCCGCTCCTCGCCGAGCTGACCGCCGGGCGGGTCCTCGCCACGCCGGTGGGGGAGCGCTGGACCGACCTGCCCTGACGAGGGTCGTCCACGGACGCCGACCAGCCGGTGGTCGAGCGACCACCGGTCTGCTTGGGTGGAGCCATGCACCAGGTGAGAGCAGTCGTCGCCCACGCGTTGGGCGAACCCGTCAGCATCGAGACCATCAACGTCCCCGACCCGGGGCCCGGCGAGGCGCTGGTGCAGGTGCAGGCCTGCGGCGTCTGCCACACCGACCTGCACTACCGCGAGGGCGGCATCAACGACGAGTTCCCGTTCCTGCTCGGCCACGAGGCCGCGGGCGTCGTGGAGGCGGTCGGCGAGGGCGTCACGGAGGTGGCGCCGGGTGACTTCGTGGTCCTCAACTGGCGCGCCGTCTGCGGCAACTGCCGTGCCTGCAACCGCGGCGAGCCGTGGTACTGCTTCGCCACCCACAACGCCACCCAGAAGATGACGCTCGAGGACGGCACCGAGCTGAGCCCCGCGCTCGGCATCGGCGCCTTCGCCGAGAAGACCCTCGTCGCGGCCGGCCAGTGCACCAAGGTCGCCCCCGACGCGCGGGCCGCGGCCGTCGGCCTGCTCGGCTGCGGCGTGATGGCCGGGCTCGGCGCCGCGATCAACACCGGCAACGTCGGCCGCGGCTCGACCGTCGCGGTGATCGGCTGCGGCGGCGTCGGTGCGGCGGCCATCGCCGGCTCCGCCCTGGCCGGAGCCAGCAAGATCATCGCCGTCGACCTCGACGACCGGAAGCTCGAGACCGCGACGAAGCTGGGCGCGACCCACACCGTCGAACAGCTCGGAGACCGACCCGGTCGAGGCGATCAAGGCGATCTGCGGCGACGACGGTGCCGAGGGCGCCGACGTCGTGATCGACGCGGTCGGTCGCCCCGAGACGTGGAAGCAGGCGTTCTACGCCCGCGACCTCGCCGGCACGGTCGTCCTGGTCGGCGTCCCGACGCCCGACATGACGATCCCCGACATCCCGCTGATCGACGTCTTCGGCCGCGGCGGCTCGCTGAAGTCGAGCTGGTACGGCGACTGCCTGCCGAGCCGTGACTTCCCGATGCTGGTCGACCTCTACCGCCAGGGCCGGCTCGACCTCGACGCCTTCGTCACCGAGGAGATCGCGCTCGACGACGTCGAGGCCGCCTTCGACAAGATGCACTCCGGCGACGTCCTCCGCTCGGTGGTGATCTTCAACCCCACGAAGACACTCGCTCCGCTCCCGTCTCCGCAGGGACCCCGAACTGATGAGCGTCCGCGTGGACCACGCCGTCGTCAGCGGCACCTTCTCCCTCGACGGCGAGACGCACGACGTCGACAACAACATCTGGGTGGTCGGCGACGACGAGGAGTGCGTCGTCATCGACGCCCCCCACGACGTCGACGCGATCCTCGAGGTCGTGGCCGGTCGCACCGTCAAGGCCATCATCTGCACCCACGCCCACGACGACCACGTCCGGGTGGCGCCGCAGCTGCGGGAGCGGGTGACGGCCCCGATCCTGCTGCACCCCGAGGACCGGCCGCTCTGGGAGCTCACCCACGCCGACCACCTCTGGGACGTCGACCTCGAGGACGGCCAGACGGTCAAGATCGGCGGTGCCGCCCTGAAGGTGCTGCACACCCCGGGCCACGCGCCCGGCGCGATCTGCCTCTACGTCCACGACCTCGGCTGCGTCTTCACCGGCGACACCCTCTTCCAGGGTGGTCCCGGGGCGACCGGTCGGTCCTTCAGCGACGAGGACCTGATCGTCGCCTCGATCCGGCGCCAGCTGCTCGCGCTGCCCGACGAGACGGTCGTCCACACCGGCCACGGCGACGACACCACCATCGGCGCGGAGCGGGAGAACCTCGGCTGACCCTGGTGTCCGCTCAGGCCAGCAGGGCGAGCAGCTCGGTGGCGGCCAGCAGGACCACGCAGCCCGCGGTCACGGCGGCCGCCGCGCCGGGACTCCGGCGTACGCCGCGGCTGGCGAGCAGCACCCACGCCGCCAGGCCGGCGCACCCGCCGCCGGCCAGCCAGGCCACCGGCCCGAGCTCGCCGTGGGTGAGGCGGACCAGCACCAGCGTGGCGACCAGCAGCGACAGACCGGTCCGCTGCCACGCCAGCGACGTCCGAGACCGGCGCCTGGCCGGCGTCCTGCCCGACGTCGACGGCGCTCACCGGGCGCTCACAGGAGGACCAGCACGAGGACGCCGACCGCCACCACGCCGAGGGTGAGCAGCAGGCCGACGCCGGAGGCGGGCAGCGGCTCGCGGCGACGGATCGCGCGCTCGGCGCGGGCCCAGCGCCACCAGGAGGCGGCGGCGCAGGCGGCGCCGAGCACGACCAGCACGATCGCCAGCACCGCCTGCAGCGCCGCGCCCCCGGCGAGGTCCACCTGGTCGACGGCGACGCCGGCGGCCAGCAGCGCGAGCGCCGTGCGCAGCCACGCGAGCAGCGTGCGTTCGTTGGCCAGGCTGAAGCGGTAGTCGGGCTCGTCGCCGGTGCCGTAGACCCAGCGCGGCCATCGTCGGTCCGGCACGTCGGTCCCCTCCCGGTCGGTGGTCATCAGGTCAGCCCGGTCCGTCCGGTCCGGTGGCGTGGAGCGGCTCGACGAGCAGCGCGGTGCCGCGGTCGGCGACCCGGGTCAGCACCAGGGTGGCCGTCACGTCGCCCCGGAGCGAGAGGCGCTGCCGCAGCTCCTCGGGCTTGACCGAGACCCCACGCTTCTTGATGGTGAGGATGCCGACTCCTCGCTCGCGCAGCGCGGCCTTGAGCTGTTTCTCGCGGTAGGGCAGCTCCTCGAGCACCCGGTAGCCCCGGGCGAAGGGGGTGTGGAACGGCTCGTCCCCGGTCACGTAGGCGATCTGCGGGTCGACCAGCCCGCCGTCGACGCCGGCTGCCACCGCGGTGACGAGACCCGCGCGGATCACCGCCCCGTCGGGCTCGTAGAGGTAGTCGCCGACCGCGCGGACGCCGGCCCCGGGGTCGTCGTCCTCCGTCATCGTCGCGAGCCCGCCACGGCCGATCACGGTCGCCCGCCGTCGGGCGGAGGCCAGCCGGCCGGACCACAGGGCCGCCTCCTTGACCTCGCCTCCGTCGCTGACCCACTCGGCCTCGACGCCCTCGGGGACCAGGTCGTGGGGGATGCCGGGGGCGACCTTCACGCAGGAGTCGCGGGTCAGCAGCCGCTCGACGAACGACCACGGCGGCGTCCAGCCGTCGGGGCTGAAGGTGCGCCCGGCGCCGGTACGCCGCGCCGGGTCGGCGTACGCGACGTCGAAGGGGGAGGTGTCGAGGGTGGTGGCGTCGGCGACCGCGACGGCGCTGTCGAGGCCCAGGGCGGCGAGGTTGGCCTCCGCGACGGCGACCCGCACCGGGTCGAGGTCGACGCCGACCGCGGTGATCCCGGCCTGCGCGACCGCGAGCAGGTCGCCGCCGATCCCGCAGCCGAGGTCGACGAGCGTGGCGGTCGACGCCGCGCGCAGCCGGCCGGCACGGTGCCGGGCGACCGGCAGCCGGGTGGACTGCTCGAGCCCGTCGGGGGTGAAGTACATCCGCGGGGCGAGGTCGCCGAACTTCGCGACCGCGCGCGCCCGCAACCCGACCTGCGTCAGCGCCGCGGCGACGTGGCCCGGGGAGGCCTCCCGGCGCAGCGCGCCCTGCCGTGACAGCTCGTCCGCGCCGGCGGCCTCGAGGCTCTCCGCCTGCGCGAGCAGCTGCTGCCCCTCGTCGGTCAGCAGCCACCGGAAGTCGTCGAGGTCCACGCACCGATCCTGACACCCACCCTCGTTGGCACTCCCGGGGGTCGAGTGCTAGCGTCAGTGTTGGCACTCTCACCACGAGGGTGCCAGCGCTTGCGAAGACGCACGGCTCCCGCGACGGCGTACGTCGAGCAGGCCCCCACGTCCCGGAGCCACCGTGCTCCTTCACTGGTTAACAGATGAGAAGAGAGGTTGATCTGAAGTGTCGGTCAACATCAAGCCGCTCGAGGACCGCATCGTCGTCAAGCCCCTCGACGCCGAGCAGACGACCGCCTCCGGGCTGGTCATCCCGGACACCGCCAAGGAGAAGCCCCAGGAGGGCGAGGTCCTGGCGATCGGCCCGGGTCGCATCGACGACCACGGCAACCGCGTCCCCGTCGACGTCGCCGTGGGCGACAAGGTCATCTACAGCAAGTACGGCGGCACCGAGGTCAAGTACGCCGGCGAGGAGTACCTGATCCTGTCCGCGCGCGACGTCCTCGCCGTCGTTTCCTGACGCACCTGGCAGCCCGGTGGTGGCGTTGCCGCCGCTTCGACGACCGCTCCGCTCACAGGTCGCCTTCGCGGCGGCGCCTTGCCGGCCGGGCGCCAGGCACGTCAGGTCCCTCTCATTTGAAGGAGCACCATGCCCAAGATCCTGGAGTTCGACGAGAACGCCCGCCGCAGCCTCGAGCGCGGCGTCGACGTCCTCGCCAACACCGTCAAGGTCACCCTCGGCCCCAAGGGCCGCTACGTCGTCCTCGACAAGAAGTGGGGCGCCCCCACGATCACCAACGACGGCGTGACCGTCGCGCGTGAGATCGAGCTGGACGACCCGTTCGAGAACCTCGGTGCCCAGCTCACCAAGGAGGTCGCCACCAAGACGAACGACGTCGCCGGTGACGGCACCACCACCGCGACCGTGCTCGCCCAGGCGATGGTCCACGAGGGCCTGCGCGCGGTCGCCGCCGGCGTCAACCCGATGGGCCTCAAGCGGGGCATGGACGCCGCGGCCGAGGCCGTCGGCGACGCGCTCAAGGAGGCCGCCCGGGAGGTCGAGACCAAGGAGGACATGGCCTCGGTCGCCACGATCTCCAGCCGTGACGCCCACATCGGCGCGCTGCTCGCCGAGTCCTTCGACAAGGTCGGCAAGGACGGCGTGATCACGGTCGAGGAGTCCAACACCATGGGCACCGAGCTCGAGTTCACCGAGGGCATGCAGTTCGACAAGGGCTACATCTCGGCCTACTTCGTCAGCGACCCCGAGCGGATGGAGGCCGTCCTCGACGACCCGTACATCCTGCTGCACCAGGGCAAGATCTCGGCCGTGGCCGAGGTGCTGCCGCTGCTCGAGAAGGTCATCGCCGCCGGCAAGCCGCTGTTCATCCTCGCCGAGGACGTCGACGGCGAGGCGCTCTCGACCCTGGTCGTGAACAAGATCCGCGGCACCTTCAACGCTGTTGCGGTGAAGAGCCCGGCCTTCGGCGACCGCCGCAAGTCGATGATGCAGGACATCGCGACCCTGACCGGTGGTCAGGTCATCGCCCCCGAGGTCGGGCTCAAGCTCGACCAGGTCGGCCTCGAGGTGCTGGGCCAGGCCCGCCGCATCGTGGTCACCAAGGACGACACCACCATCGTCGACGGCGCGGGCGACCACGCCGAGGTCGAGGGTCGGGTCAACCAGATCAAGGCCGAGATCGAGTCCACCGACTCCGACTGGGACCGCGAGAAGCTCCAGGAGCGCCTCGCCAAGCTGGCCGGCGGCGTCTGCGTCGTCAAGGTCGGCGCGGCCACCGAGGTCGAGCTCAAGGAGAAGAAGCACCGCATCGAGGACGCCGTCTCGGCGACCCGCGCGGCCATCGAGGAGGGCATCGTCCCCGGCGGCGGCTCCGCGCTGGTGCACGCCGTCTCCGTCCTCGACGACGACCTCGGCCTCACCGGCGACGAGGCCGTCGGCGTCCGGATCGTCCGCAAGGCGGCCGACCAGCCGCTGCGCTGGATCGCCGAGAACGGCGGCGTGAACGGCTTCGTCGTCGTCGCCAAGGTCCGGGAGAACGGTCCCGGCACCGGCTACAACGCGGCGACCGGCGACTACGGCGACCTGGTCGCCCAGGGCGTCCTCGACCCGGTCAAGGTCACCCGCTCCGCGCTGGTCAACGCCACCTCGATCGCCGGCATGCTGCTGACGACCGAGACGCTGATCGTCGAGAAGCCGGAGGAGGAGGACTCCTCCGCCGCCGGTGGCGGCCACGGGCACGGCCACGGCCACTGATCCGTCGCACGAGTCGACCCGCCCCGGACCTGTCCGGGGCGGGTCGTTCGTCGTCCTCGTCCCGCTGATCCTGGCGGGGCTCTCGATGCTCGGCCCGTTCAGCATCGACACCCCCTTCCCGGCCTTCCGGGAGATGGCGGGCGACCTCGACGTCACCAGCACCGAGATGCAGCTGGTGGTGTCGGCGTACCTGCTGGCCTTCGGGCTGATGAGTCCCTTCCACGGGCCGCTGTCCGACGCGATCGGGCGGCGCAAGGTCATCCTCGGCGGCGTCGGGCTGTACGTCGCCGCCTCGATCGGCTGTGCGCTCTCGACGAGCCTCGAGATGCTGCTGGTGTTCCGCGTGCTGCAGGGGCTCTCGGCCGGTGGCGGGGTGATCGTGAGCCGCACCGTCATCCGCGACGTCTACGCAGGGCCCGAGGCACAGCGGCTGATGAGCCGGGTGATGATGATCTTCGCGCTGGCCCCGGCGGTGGCCCCGATCATCGGCGGGCTGCTGCTGCAGCTCGGCCCGTGGCCGATCACGTTCTGGTTCATGGCCGGCATCGGGGTGCTGCTGGTCGTCGTGGTGGCGGTCGCGCTGCCCGAGACCCACCCCGTCGAGCGCCGGATCCCGCTGCGCGTGGGGTCGCTGCTCCGCAGCCTGGCCGAGGTCACCCGCGACGCCACCTTCCACCGCGTCGCCTGGGCGGCCGCGTTGTCGTTCGCCGGCCAGTTCGTCTACATCGGGGCGGCGCCGATCTTCGTCGTCGACCTGCTCGGCCGCGGCGAGCTCGACTTCTGGATCTTCTTCGTGCCGATGATCGGCGGCGTGCTGGTCGGCGCGCAGGTCAGCAGCCTCGCCGCCGGCCGGATCTCCGGCAACCGGCTGGTCACCGGCGCGCTGCTCTTCGGCAGCCTCGGTGCCGCCACCAACGTGCTGCTGGCCGCCGTCGCCGGACCGACGCTGCCGTGGGCGGTGGTCGGGCCGGCCCTGATCGGGGTCGCGACCGCCGCGGCGTACCCCTCGATGCAGCTGGCGCTGCTCGACATGTTTCCCCGCAGCCGCGGCTCGGCGGTCTCGATGTTCACCTTCTTCACGCTGCTGCTCAACGGCCTGATCGCCGGGCTCGTGGCACCGCTGGTCACCGGCTCGGTCGTCGAGCTCGCGCTGGCCTCGACCGCCCTGGTCGTGGCCGGCACGCTGCTGTGGCTCTGGCACGTCTCGCTGGCCCGACGTGACGCCCCCACCACCCGGCACGCGCTCGCCGAGGAGCCCACGGACCGGATGTGAGCCAGATGTGACCGGGCTGTAATGCGGGGGCGCGCCCGCGAAACATCGGCCACGCAGACTCGTCCCTGACGAAGGGAGTGCGTGATGTTGTGGCGAGTGCGGACCACCCTGCCCGACCGGCCGGGTGCCCTGGCCGAGCTGGCGGCCAGCTGTGGTGAGTCGGGGGTCAACATCCTCGGCCTGCAGATCTTCCCCGGGGTCGACCGGGTGACCGACGAGCTGGTGCTGCGCACCCCGGCCGACTGGGAGCTGGGTGACCTCGCCGAGCTGGTCGAGCACGCCGGCGGCACCAGGGTCAGCGTGCTGCCGTGCACCGAGGCCGCGCTGACCGACCAGCCCACCCGTTACGTGCTCGCCGCGCGGAGCATCCTCGCGCAGCCGGCCGGCTTCCCCGAGGTCGTCGCCCAGCTCTTCGACGCCGAGGCCGACCCTGCCGGGTCGGCGCTGGGGCCGGTGCAGGACGTGATGGACCTCGTCGTCGGCGAGGTCGCCGTGCAGGTCCGGCGTACCTCACCCTTCACCGCCACCGAGCACGCCCGCGGCATGGCGCTCACCGAGCTGGTCAACGACGTGCTCGCGGTGAGCAAGCACCGACCGGCGCCCGAGCCCGGACGCCGCGTGAGCGGCGAGGGTCCGCCGAGCTTCGAGGAGGCCGGCAGCGCCGTGATCGCCCGCGTGGACGGGACCGTCGTGGGGTCGGTCTCGTGGCGCGCCGACCGCGAGGGCGCCTGGCACCTCGACCTCGGGGTCGACCCGGCGTGGCGCCGGCGCGGCATCGGCTCGCGGCTGCTGCTCGAGGTCGCCCGGGTCGCCCGGCAGGGGGACGCGCACGAGATCGTGGTCCGGACCGCCGCCGACAACCAGGCGGTGCTCCCGCTGGTGCTCGGCACCGGGCTGCGCGGTCGGATCCGGATGGGCTCGGACGACCTCACCGTCCGGATCCCGGTGCACCAGCTCGCCGGGGTGCGCTGAGGGCTGGGACGCTGTCGGAATCCCCGGCTAAGCGCGGAAGTGTTCGCTTCCCGGGTGGTGCACTGCCTTGGAAGCGCAAGGTTCCCCCCTTCACCGGGGATCCCAGCACCCACCCCCGAGCCGCCCGTCACGCCCACCACCGCGACGACCTAGACTCTGGGGGGTGGAGGTCCCTGAGAAGTTCGCCGCCCTCGGTCTCACCTACGACGACGTGCTGCTGCTGCCCGGTCATTCGGACCTGGCGCCCAGCGACATCGACACCACGACCCGGTTGACGCGCGAGATCTCGCTGCGGGTGCCGCTGGTCAGCGCCGCGATGGACACCGTGACCGAGTCGCGGATGGCGATCGCGATGGCGCGGCAGGGCGGGCTCGGCGTGCTGCACCGCAACCTGTCGATCGACGACCAGGCCTACCAGGTCGACCTGGTGAAGCGGACCCAGACCGGCGTCATCTCCAACCCCGTCACCATCGGCCCCGACGCGACGCTGGAGGAGCTCGACCGGATCTGCGGGGAGTACCGCGTCTCCGGCCTTCCGGTGGTGGACGTCGACGACATCCTGCTCGGCATCATCACCAACCGTGACCTGCGGTTCACGCCGGTCGCCGAGTGGGCGACCACCAAGGTCGACGAGGTGATGACGCGGATGCCGCTGATCACCGGCCCGGTCGGCATCGCCCGCGACGAGGCGACCCTGCTGCTGCGCAAGCACAAGCGCGAGCGGCTGCCGCTGGTCGACGAGCAGGGCCGGCTGGCCGGCCTGATCACGGTCAAGGACTTCGTGAAGTCCGAGCAGTTCCCGAACGCCTCCCACGACGCGGACGGGCGGCTGATGGTCGGCGCCGCGATCGGCTACTTCGGTGACGCGTGGGAGCGGGCCGCCCGGCTGATCGAGGCCGGCGTCGACGTGCTGGTCGCCGACACCGCCCACGGCAACGTCCGGCTGCTGCTCGACATGGTCGCCCGGCTGAAGTCGGACCCCGCCACCCGCGCGGTGCAGGTGATCGGTGGCAACGTCGCCACCCGCGAGGGCGCGCAGGCGTTCGTGGACGCCGGCGCGGACGCGGTCAAGGTCGGCGTGGGGCCGGGCTCGATCTGCACGACCCGGGTCGTCACCGGCGTCGGCGTACCCCAGATCACCGCGGTGTACGAAGCCTCGCTGGCCTGCCGGCCCGCCGGCGTACCCGTGATCGCCGACGGCGGCATGAAGCACTCCGGTGAGATCGCCAAGGCGATCGTCGCGGGGGCCGACTCGGTCATGGTGGGCTCGCTGCTCGCCGGCTGCGAGGAATCGCCGGGCGACCTGGTGTTCGTCAACGGCAAGCAGTTCAAGGCCTACCGCGGCATGGGCTCGCTCGGCGCGATGAGCAGCCGTAGCAAGAAGTCCTACTCGAAGGACCGCTACTTCCAGGCCGAGGTGACCAGCGACGACCAGATCGTCCCGGAGGGCATCGAGGGGCAGGTCGCCTACCGCGGCCCGCTCTCCGCCGTCGCGCACCAGCTCATCGGCGGCCTCAACCAGTCGATGTTCTACGTCGGCGCGCGCACCGTCCCGGAGCTGCAGGAGAAGGGCCGCTTCGTCCGGATCACCTCGGCGTCCCTCACCGAAAGCCACCCCCACGGTGTGCAGATGACCGTCGAGGCCCCCAACTACTCCGGCCGCTGACCCCCGCTCGGGGGATAGTCCCTACCGACACTGTCGAGCGCGCCGGCGTGTCGCGACGGTTTCGGTAGGGACTATCGCGCGGGCAGCCAGGCCACGCTGCCCACGCATCGGGACGGAGTGGCTGACGGGCGCGACCTTCCGCGGTAGCATTCGTTCTGGTTCGGGGGGAACCAAACAGGGGGGCTCGGGTTGGCATCCGCCATCCCGGTGCCGTGCGGGGGACGGCACCGGATGGTGGGCGTCCCCGACGGCGTGCGCCACGTCGGTAGGCTCCAGCGGTGGTCACCAGGAGGCGGTACGACGCCAGCGGCCGTCGCGCCGCGGCGGAGGAGCGTCGGCTGCGGATCGCCGCCGAGGCGGCGGAGCTCTTCATCGAGCACGGCTGGTCCGGGACCACGATCGCTGCCGTGGCGCAGGCAGCCGAGGTCTCGGCGGACCTCGTGGCCAGTGCCTTCGGCGGCAAGGCCGGGTTGTTGATGGCCGCGCTGCGGCGCGTGGGCTTCGGTGAGCACTCGAACCTCCTGGAGGCCTTCGCCGCAATGGCGCTCGACGACGAGCCCGAGCGGGACGTCCGCCTGGACCGGATCGTCGAGCTCGCGTGCAGCGCGCTGCAGGCGATGGCGCCGATCTTCGCGGTGCTGCCGCTCGCGGCGGACCAGGACCCCGAGCTGCAGGCGCTGGTCACGGCCTCGGAGGCCAGCCTGCACCACATCTCCGGCGAGGTGGTGCGGCTGCTGGCGCAGGGCCCGGCGCATCCCGACGCGGTCGACGAGGTCTACGTCCTGCTGCGCTCGCAGACCTTCCTGGCGCTGGTGCGCGAGTGCGGGTGGAGCCTCGAGCGCTACGGCGTGTGGCTGCGCCGCCGGCTGCTCGCCGCCGCCGCGACGCCGCAGTGAGGGTGACTCCTCACCCGTCGCGGTAGAGGCAGAACGGGTGCCCGGCGGGGTCCAGCACCACCCGCACGTCGTCCTGCGGCTGCTCTGCCGCCAGCCGGCCGCCGAGCGCCAGCACGTCCTCGACCGCCTCCGGGACCGAGGACACCCCGACGTCGAGGTGGACCTGCATCTGCTGCTCTCCGGCGGCCGGGACGGGCCAGGTCGGTGGCACGTGCTCGGGCTCGAGCTGGAAGGCGAGGTACGTCGAGTCGTCGGCGGACACCTTGAGGGTCACGAACGTGGCGTCGCGCTCGTCCAGCTCGCCGCCGAGCACGCCGGCGTAGAAGCGGGCGAGCCCGGCAGGGTCGGGGGTGCCGAGGACGGTGCCGACCCAGCCGGTGAAGCCGCGGACCGGGCTCACGCGTCCGGCTCCTCGACGACGAGGTCGACGTCCCCCACCACCCGGTAGGGGTGGGGCGCCACCAGCGCGCCGACGGCACGGCGCAGCCGCGACATCTCCGCCCGCACGGTGACCACGTGGTCGGCGTCGCCGTAGACCGCGGTGCTCAGCGTGGCGGCCGCGATGCCCTCGGGTCCCGCGGCGGCGACCAGCCGGAGCAGCTCCGCGTGGCGGCGGGAGAGCGAGGCCTGCCAGGCGCCGTCGGCGGTCCGGACCGACAGCATCCCGGTGCGGACGTCGAGCCGGGCGGTGAGCCCGCGGGCGCTGGAGGCGGGCCGCACCAGCCAGCCCTCGCCGAGCCGTTCGGGCACGCACAGCCCCAGCCCCGGGACGGCCAGTGCGTGCTCGGCCCGCGGCGCCTGGATCCGGTCACGGCGCGCCAGCCCCGCGTGGTGGGCCACCCAGCCGAGGTCGTCGACGACCAGCAGTGGTCCGGTCGACCCGCCGAGCAGTGGCTCCGCCGTACGCCGCAACCGGTCGAGGTGGCGTCGGTGCACGTCGGCCAGCCGCCCCTCGGCCAACCGGACCGCGCTCTCGACCAGCACCCGGATCGCCGGGTGGAGGGTCAGGGCCGGGCCGCTGACGTCGACCACCCCGATCAGCTCGCCGGTGCGCGGGTCGTGCATCGGCCAGGCGGAGCAGTACCAGGGGTGCTGGGCGTTCTCGAAGTGCTCGGCGGAGAACAGCTCGACGGGGGCCGCCTCCGTGAGCGCGGTGCCGATCGCGTTGGTGCCGACCTGCTGCTCGGTCCAGACCGCGCCCTCGGCGAACCCCAGGGTGTCGGCCTGTCGACGGACCCGGGCGGAGCCCTCGCGCCAGAGCACCACGCCGTCGGCGTCGGTCACGACCATGAGGAACGACGACGCGTCGGCGACCGACGTCAGGACGTGGCGCAGCTCGTCGATGACGAGCGCGATCGGGGAGGACTCGCGGCGGCGTTCGGTCTCCGCCATCGGCAGCGGGTCGCGCAGGTTGCGGTGACCGGCGTCGAGGCCGCTCGCCATCACCCGCCGCCACGAGCGGACGACCAGGTCACGGGCGCCGGCCGGAGGGCGGGAACCGGAGAGCACCGCGTCGTGCACCAGCCGCAGCTCGCGCGCGTGGACGGACAGGTCCGTGCCGGGCGCGACCGCGCCCTGCCCCGTCGCGGCAATGCTCATGAGCGCTCCCTTCCGGACCGACCATAGGTCGCCGGGTGTGAGCGGCGCCACAGTGCGGAGCGCTGAGAAGATCAGTGCGCAGCAGTGCGAGGGACTCTGGAGGGAACCAGTGCAACCCGGTGCAACGCTGGCCCCCGGGCACGTGCCGGGATTCGATGCGGCCATGACCCAGACCCTGGAGCCCACGTCCACCGACACCCCGACGGGCGTGCAGGCGCGCGTCGACGCCTGGCTGTCGCGCTTCGAGCAGGCGGTCGCGGCAGGTGACGCCGCAGCCGGGGCGGAGCTGTTCGCGACCGAGTGCTACTGGCGCGACCTGGTGGCGTTCACCTGGAACCTCAAGACCGTCGAGGGTCGTGACCAGGTCGCCGACCTGATCTCCGCCCGCGGCACCGACGTCGCGCCCTCCGGCTTCGCGACCAGCGAGCCGCCCGAGGAGGCCGACGGGGTGGTCACCGCGTGGATCGTCTTCGAGACCGCCACCGGCCGCGGCAACGGGCTGCTGCGGCTGGTCACCGAGGACGGTGAGGACCGGGCCTTCACCCTGCTCACGGCGCTCTACGAGCTGATCGGGCACGAGGAGCGGCACGGCACCCACCGCCCGATGGGTGCCGCGCACGGTGCCGACAAGCAGCGCAAGACGTGGAAGGAGCTGCGCCAGGAGGAGGCCGAGAGCCTCGGGTCCACCACCCAGCCCTACGTGCTGGTCGTCGGCGGCGGCCAGGGCGGGATCGCGCTCGGCTCGCGGCTGCGCCAGCTCGGCGTACCGGCCCTGGTCGTGGACAAGCACCCGCGACCCGGCGACCAGTGGCGCAACCGGTACAAGTCGCTGTGCCTCCACGACCCGGTCTGGTACGACCACCTGCCCTACCTGAAGTTCCCCGACAACTGGCCGGTCTTCGCGCCCAAGGACAAGATCGGCGACTGGCTCGAGAGCTACGTCACGGTCATGGAGGTGCCCTACTGGTCGAGCACCGTCGTCACGAGCGCCACCTTCTCCGCGGAAGCGGGGGAGTGGACCGTCGAGCTGGAGCGCGAGGGCCAGCCGCTGACGCTCCGCCCAACCCAGCTGGTCTTCGCGACCGGGATGTCCGGCAAGCCCCGCATGCCCGAGGTGCCCGGGACCGACGTCTTCCGCGGGGACGTGCACCACTCCTCGGCCCACCCGGGCCCCGACGCGTACGCCGGGAAGCGCGCGGTGGTGATCGGCAGCAACAACTCCTCCTTCGACATCTGTGGTGCGCTCTGGGAGAACGATGTCGACGTCACGATGGTGCAGCGGTCCTCGACCCACATCGTCAAGAGCGACAGCCTGATGGAGATCGGGCTCGGCGACCTCTACTCCGAGCGGGCCCTGGCGGCCGGCGTCACGACCGAGAAGGCGGACCTGATCTTCGCGTCGCTGCCCTACCGGATCCTGCACACCTTCCAGATCCCGGCCTACGAGGCGATGGCGGAGAAGGACAAGGACTTCTACGAGCGGCTCGAGGGCGCCGGCTTCCGGCACGACTGGGGCGACGACGGCTCGGGCCTGTTCATGAAGTACCTGCGGCGTGGCTCGGGCTACTACATCGACGTCGGCGCGGCCGACCTGGTGGCCGACGGCGAGGTGAAGCTGGCCCACGGCCAGGTCACCCACCTGACCGAGGACGCCGTGGTGCTCGAGGACGGCACCGAGCTTCCGGCCGACGTCGTCGTGTTCGCGACCGGCTACAACTCCATGAACGGCTGGGTCGCCGACCTCGTCGACCAGGAGACGGCGGACCGGCTCGGCAAGTGCTGGGGGCTCGGGTCGGAGACCACCAAGGACCCCGGTCCGTGGGAGGGGGAGCAGCGCAACATGTGGAAGCCGACCCAGGTCGACCACCTGTGGATGCACGGCGGGAACCTCCACCAGTCGCGGCACTACTCCCTCTACCTCGCGCTGCAGCTCAAGGCGCGCCACGAGGGCATCCCCACCCCGGTCTACGGGCTGCAGGAGGTGCACCACACGGGGTGAGGCGAGGCGGTTGCTGGTTCCCCGGATATCCGGGGAACCAGCAATTTCCCGGCGCTGGATCCCTCGGGAAGCTCACGACTCGCTCAAGGAGTACGCCGCCCACGCGGCGCGCCCGGCGTCGTAGCCCCGTGACAGACTGACCCGCGTGAGCACCCCACTCCGTTCTTCGCCTCCCCCGCTTCGCTCCTCCGTCGAACAACGCAGCGGGGACCCCGCATGACCGAGATCGAGATCGGCCGCGCCAAGCGCGGCCGCCGGGCGTACTCCTTCGACGACATCGCGATCGTGCCCTCGCGGCGCACCCGCGACCCCGAGGAGGTCAGCGTCGCCTGGCAGATCGACGCCTACCGCTTCGAGATCCCGGTGCTGGCCGCCCCGATGGACTCGGTGATGTCGCCGGCGACGGCGATCGCGCTGGGCCAGATGGGTGGGCTCGGGGTGCTCAACCTCGAGGGGCTGTGGACCCGGTTCGAGGACCCGACCACCCTGCTCGAGGAGGTCGCGAGCCTCACCGGCACCGACGCGACCCGGCGGATGCAGGAGATCTACAGCGAGCCGATCAAGGCGGAGCTGATCACCGCCCGGCTCCGCCAGGTGCGCGAGGCCGGCGTGACCGTCGCGGGGTCCCTCTCGCCGCAGCGGACCAAGGAGTTCGCCAAGGCCGTCGTCGACGCCGGCGTCGACATGTTCGTGATCCGCGGGACCACCGTCAGCGCCGAGCACGTCTCGAGCCAGTCGGAGCCGCTGAACCTCAAGGAGTTCATCTACGAGCTCGACGTGCCCGTCATCGTCGGCGGCTGTGCGACCTACCAGGCGGCGCTCCACCTGATGCGGACCGGTGCGGCCGGCGTCCTGGTCGGCTTCGGCGGCGGTGCCGCCCACACGACCCGGACCGTGCTCGGCGTCGCGGTGCCGATGGCGAGCGCGGTGGCCGACGTCGCCGCCGCCCGCCGCGACTACCTCGACGAGTCCGGTGGCCGCTACGTCCACGTCATCGCCGACGGCTCCATCGGGCGCTCCGGTGACATCGCGAAGGCCGTCGCCAGCGGAGCGGACGCCGTCATGGTCGGCTCGCCGTTCGCCCGCGCCACCGACGCCCCCGGCCGCGGCTTCCACTGGGGCACCGAGGCCCACCACGGCGAGCTGCCGCGCGGCCAGCGCGTCGAGTTCGCCCCCGTCGGCACGCTCCAGGAGATCCTCTTCGGCCCCTCGCGGGTGGCCGACGGCACCATGAACCTGATCGGCGCGCTGCGTCGCTCGATGGCCACCACCGGCTACACCGAGCTCAAGGACTTCCAGCGGGTCGAAGTCGTGGTCGGCTAGTGGCCACGTTCTCGAGCAGCCGCAGCGACACCGCCGACGTTCCCCACCCGGTCGAGGCCGTCTGGGACGTCCTCGTCGACCCGGACGCCATCGCCCGGATGACGCCGATGGTCTCGCGGATCATGGCCGACGGCGACCAGTGGACCTGGTGCCTGCAGGGCGTCCCGCTGCCCGGCCGGGCCCTGGACCTGTCGATGGTCGAGACCGTGACCTTCACCCCGCAGACCCGGATCGACTTCACGCACGGTCCGCTGGAGCGCCACCTGCAGGCGGGCGCCGAGGGTCACTACGGCCTCGAGCCGATCGAGGTCGGCACCCGGCTCACCATCGACCTGACCATCAGCGCGCGGTTGCCGATCCCGGGTGTCGCCCGACCGGCCGTGAACACCGCGATGGCGCAGGTGCTGCGGCAGATGGGCACCCGGTTCTCCGCGAACATGCTGCGCGAGCTCGACGGGCGGAAGACGACGGGCTGAGTCCCGCTCAGAGCTCCTGGATCGCGCCGCCCGGACGCGACTCCATGCCGAACGCCTCGCGCAGCCCCGAGCGGCCGCCCTCCCTCTCCAGGGAGGCGGCGAACTTGCCGACCGGCCGCGACCACGGATAGACGTGCACCGCCATCAGCACCAGCGACGTCGCGCAGCCGGCGAGCAGCACGAGGTAGCCGCCCTCGGGGAGCACGAAGCACAGCGCGACCGTCGCGATCGCGATGACCTCCGAGAAGGCGAAGCGCTGCACCATCTGGGTCTGCCAGCGCACCAGCGACTGCGAGGTCGCCTCGTCGTACGGCGTGCCGGGCGCGATCGGCTCGGTGCGGTAGCCGATGGCCTCGAGCAGCACGTGCACGGCGACCCCCACGGCGACGGGAGCCGCCAGCAGCAGCGGTGAGGGCATCGCCGTCGCGTCCGGGTCGCCGCCGACCACGAACCAGAGCGCCAGCGGGATCACGAGCAGCGCGCTCATCAGCGCGCCGGCCAGGACGGTGCTCGTCTGCTTGACCATGGCGGCAGTCTAGGAACATGTCGTCCCCGGATCCGCGCATCGTCCTCGGCCGGTGGCCGGGTCCGCTGCTCGAGGTGCTGCCGACCGGGGCGACGCTGGCGGCGTTCGAGGCCACCTGCGGCGACGGCGTACGCCGCAACCTGGTGCTGGCCCGGCCCGCGGGGACCGGCCCGGCCGACGACCGGGACTACCTCGGCAGCGTGGTCGGCCGCTGGGCCAACCGGATCGCCGGGGGCCACCTCGAGCTCGACGGCCGCACCCACGCGCTGGCCACCCATGACCGGGGCAACCTGCTGCACGGCGGCCCGGACGGCTTCGACCGCCGGGTGTGGGACGTGGTGGCCGCCGACGACACCTCGGCGCGGCTGCGGCTGGTCAGCCCGGACGGCGACCAGGGCTTCCCGGGCCGGCTGGTCGCGGAGGCGGCGTACTCCCTGCTCGACGACGGGTTCCGGATGGAGCTCACCGCGACCACCGACGCGCCCACGGTCGTCAACCTGACGCTGCACGGCTACGCGACCCTCGACGACTCCGGCGGCGTCGACGACCACCTGCTCACCGTCCCCGCCGACCACTACCTGCCCGTGGACGGCACCGGGATCCCGACGGGCGATCCGCAGCCGGTGACCGGGACCCGTTTCGACCTGCGCCACGGGCGCCGGCTCGCCGACTCCGGTGCGCTCGACCACACGCTCGTGGTCACCGGGGAGGGGCTGCGTCCGGTGGCGGTGCTGGAGTCCACCGAGAGCCGGACCCGGCTGACGATCAGCTCCGACCAGCCCGGTGTGCAGGTCTACACCGGTGACGCGCTGACCACCCAGGCGCCGCGGGCCGGGGTGGCGCTGGAGCCGCAGCGCTTCCCCGACGCCCCGCACCGCTGGCCGGCGAGCGCGGTGCTGCGACCGGGGGAGGTCTACCGGCACGTGCTCACCTGGCAGGTGTCGTGACATCGAGGGGTCGTGTGTCCACGGTCTCTCTTTGCTACCGAGGGGTAGATCGCGAGACCCGGGGTCACATACTCTCGGTAGGGTGACTCACCAGCACTCCTCCGGCAGCCCGATGGTCGACGGCCCGGCCGACCCCGAGCACGACCCGACCGCCTCCTACGCCCTCGAGCCGGCGTACGTCGCCCGGCTCACGGCCCGGGTCCTCTCCACCAGCGGCGAGACCGCCGCCGTGCACTCGCCGCTGAGGGGCGAGCCGCTGGCGCACGTCCCGCAGTCGAGCGAGGCCGACGTCGACGAGGCCTTCGCCCGGGCGCGTCGCGCGCAGGAGCAGTGGGCGCGCACCTCGCTCGACGAGCGCAGCGCGATGCTGATGCGGCTCCACGACCTCGTGCTCGACCGCCAGGACGAGATCATCGACCTGATCTGCTGGGAGTCCGGCAAGGCCCGCAAGCACGCCTTCGACGAGCCGCTCCACATCGCGCTCACCGCCCGCTACTACGCGCGCACCGCCCACGACCACCTCGACACCCAGCGCAAGCTCGGCGTCGTGCCGGGCCTCACCCGGGTCGAGGTCAACCGGGTGCCCAAGGGCGTCGTCGGCATCATCTCGCCCTGGAACTACCCGTTCACGATGGCGCTCTGCGACGGGTTGCCGGCACTGCTCGCGGGCAACGCCGTGGTCACCAAGCCGGACGCGCAGACCATGCTGTCCGCGCTCCTCGGCGCCCAGCTGCTCGAGGAGGCCGGCTTCCCGCGTGACCTCTGGCAGGTGCTGGCCGGCCCCGGCTCCCGCGTCGGTACGTCGATCATCGAGCGAGCCGACTACGTCTGCTTCACCGGCTCCACCGCGACCGGCAAGCTCGTCGCCCAGGGCTGCGCGGAGCGGCTGATCGGCTGCTCGCTCGAGCTCGGCGGCAAGAACCCGCTGCTGGTGCTGCGCGACGCCGACCTCGAGAAGGCCGCCGAGGGCGCCGTCCGCGCCTCGTTCTCGAACGCCGGACAGCTCTGCGTCTCCGCCGAGCGACTGTTCGTCGCCGACCAGGTCTACGACCGGTTCGTCGAGCGCTTCGTGGCACGCACCCAGGCGATGACGCTCGGCGCGAGCCTCGACTGGGGCGTCGACATGGGCTCGCTGATCAGCCAGGACCAGCTCGACACCGTCGAGGCCCACGTCGCCGACGCGGCCGCCAAGGGTGCCCGCGTGCTCACCGGCGGCCGGCACCGGCCCGACCTCGGCCCCTTCGTCTTCGAGCCGACGATCCTCGAGGGCGTCACCCCCGACATGACCTGCTTCGGGAACGAGACCTTCGGCCCGGTCATCTCGCTCTACCGCTTCCACGACGAGGCCGACGCCGTGGCGCGCGCCAACGCGGGGGAGTACGGCCTCAACGGCAGCATCTACAGCCAGGACGGCGCCCGGGCGCGGGCGATCGCGCGCCACGTGAAGTGCGGCACCGTGAACATCAACGAGGCCTTCGGCGCCACCTTCGCCAGCATCGACTCCCCGATGGGCGGGATGCGGCAGTCCGGCATGGGTCGCCGCCAGGGTGCCGAGGGCATCCACCGCTACACCGAGTCCCAGTCGGTCGCGACCCAGCGGGTGGTGCGCTTCGCGCCGATGCTCGGGATGTCCGACGAGACCTACGCCAAGGTCATGACCGCCAACCTGCGCCTGATGAAGAAGCTGGGACGCGCATGAATTCACCCCACGACGTTCTTCGACTCCTCCGCTCCGCTCCTCCGGCGAACAACGCCGCGGGGACCCCGAGGCCGCCGTGACCGACCCGCACCACTACGACGTCCTCGTCGTCGGCTCCGGCTTCGGCGGCTCGGTCAGCGCACTCCGGCTCACCGAGAAGGGCTACCGGGTCGGGGTCATCGAGGCCGGTCCGCGGCTCGAGGACGACGACTTCACGACCGGCACCTTCGACGTGAAGAACTTCCTGTGGGCGCCGGCGCTCGGCTGGTACGGCATCCAGCGGATCGACGCCGTCCGCGACACCCTCATCGTGGCCGGCGCGGGCGTCGGCGGCGGCTCGCTGGTCTACGCCAACACGCTCTACGAGCCGCTCGGTCCGTTCTACCGCGACCCGCAGTGGGCCCACATCACCGACTGGCGCTCCGAGCTCGCGCCGTTCTACGACCAGGCCAAGCGGATGCTCGGGGTCACGGACTACCCCTACCGGACCCCCGCCGACGACGTGATGGAGAAGGTCGCGACCGACATGGGCGTCGGCGACACGTTCCACCCGACCCCCGTCGGCGTCTTCTTCGGCGGTGCCGGCCAGCGCCGCGGCGAGGAGGTGGCGGACCCCTACTTCGGGGGAGCGGGACCAGCGCGGCGTACCTGCATCAACTGCGGTGAGTGCATGTCGGGCTGCCGTCACAACGCCAAGAACACCCTGGTGAAGAACTACCTCTACCTCGCGGAGTCGCAGGGCGCGAAGGTGCTGCCGCTGACCACGGTCACCCGGATCTCGCCGCGCTCCACCGACGCGTCCACCGGCGGCTCCGTCGGCGGCTACGAGGTCCGCGTGAGGTACACCAAGGCCAAGCGCTCCACCGCGCGCTCCACCCGCACGCTGACCGCCGACCACGTGATCCTCGCCGCCGCCTCGCTCGGCACCCAGAAGCTGTTGCACCGGATGAAGGACGAGGGTCACCTGCCCGCGTTGTCCGAGCGGCTCGGCCACCTCTCGCGCACCAACTCCGAGTCGATCCTCGGTGCGATCGCCCCGAAGTCGGACCCCACCGACTACACCGAGGGCGTCGCGATCACCTCGAGCTTCCACCCCGACGAGCACACCCACGTCGAACCGGTGCGCTACGGCAAGGGCCACAACGCGATGGCGTTCCTGCAGACCGTGCTCACCGACGGCGACTTCGAGGTCCCGCGCTGGCGGATGTGGCTCCGGGAGATGTGGACCCAGCGGGCCCACGTCCGGGACCTGTTCGACGTCCAGCACTGGTCCGAGCGGACCGTGATCGCGCTGGTGATGCAGAGCCTCGACAACTCGATCACGACGTACGGCCAGCGCAGCCGGCTGACCGGGCGCTGGCACATGACCTCCCGGCAGGGCCACGGCGCCCCGAACCCGACGTGGATCCCCGCCGGCAACGAGGCCGTACGCCGGATGGCGCAGGTCATCGGCGGCATCCCCGGCGGCAACATCGGGGAACCCTTCAACATGCCGCTCACCGCCCACTTCATCGGCGGCTGCACGATCGGCGACTCGGTGGAGTCGGGCGTGATCGACCCCTACCAGCGGGTCTACCGCTACCCCGGCCTGCACGTCGCCGACGGCTCGGCGATCTCGGCCAACCTGGGCGTCAACCCGTCGCTGACGATCACCGCGCAGGCGGAGCGGGCGATGGCCTTCTGGCCCAACAAGGGCGAGCCCGACCCACGACCGGCGCTGGGGGAGTCCTACGAGCGGATCGCCCCGGTCCCGCCGCACTGCCCGGTGGTGCCGGAGTCGGCGCCGGGCGCGCTGCGGCTGCCGATCGTCGACGTGTCGTGAGACTCGTGAGAAAGATCCGAAATCGCACGTAACCCCCCTCCACGCCCCTCGTTGGGCAGGACAGACCCGGCCGTGTTCCCTCCCGGTGCCGGGTCACCGGTCCACCCGCCCACCAGCGGTGCCGTGGACGTCCAGGGCCCGACCAACCTCCCTCCCCGGTCGGGCCCTGGTCATGTCCTGAGGTGGTCCGCGGGTGTCGAGGCCGGTCGCGGGCGCTGCTCGCACCTCAACCACCGGACCACCGGAGCACCGCTGCCCTGCCCACTGCGTCAGGGCTGTCGCCTGACAACCCTGACCGAGTACGCCGCGGCGGATCGGCACCCTCCGGTGACCGAGGTGCGAGCGGAGCGAGCCTCGAAACCCCCGGCTCCCGCGGGGCGAGCGCGCCACCGATAGGCTCGCGCCCATGACGGAGACGCCCGACCACGACCTGGTTCTCGTCGTCGACTTCGGCGCCCAGTACGCCCAGCTCATCGCGCGCCGGGTCCGCGAGGCGAAGGTCTACTCCGAGATCGTTCCCCACACCCTGCCGGTCGAGGAGATGCTCGCCCGGAACCCGAAGGCGATCGTGCTCTCCGGCGGTCCCTCGAGCGTGTACGCCGACGGCGCTCCCGGCATCGACCCGGCCATCTTCACGGCCGGCACCCCCGTCTTCGGGATGTGCTACGGCTTCCAGCTGATGGCCGACGGGCTCGGCGGCGAGGTGGCGCCGACCGGTGTCCGTGAGTACGGCCGGACCCGGGTCAGCGTCACCGCGCCCGGGACGCTGCTCGCGGATCTCCCGGCCGAGCACACCGTCTGGATGTCGCACGGCGACTCCGTGACGGCGGCGCCTGCCGGCTTCGACGTACTCGCTTCCACGACCGGCACCCCGGTCGCGGCCTTCGAGGACGTCGGTCGCGGTCTCGCCGGCGTGCAGTGGCACCCCGAGGTGCTCCACACCGAGCACGGCCAGCGGGTGCTCGAGCACTTCCTGCTCGAGATCGCCGGCTGCCGGCCCACCTGGACGATGCTCAACATCATCGACGAGCAGGTCGAGATCATCCGCCAGCAGGTCGGCGAGGGCCGCGCGATCTGCGCGCTCTCCGGCGGGGTCGACTCCGCCGTCGCCGCCGCGATCGTGGAGCGCGCGATCGGCGACCGGCTGACCTGCGTCTACGTCGATCACGGGATGATGCGGCTCGGCGAGACCGAGCAGGTCAAGCGGGACTTCGAGGAGGTCTTCAGCGACCTCGACGTGGTCGATGCGACCGACCAGTTCCTCGAGGCACTCGCCGGGGTGTCGGACCCCGAGGAGAAGCGCAAGATCATCGGCCGCGAGTTCATCCGCACCTTCGAGGCCGCCGAGGTCCGGGTCTTCGGTGACCTCGCCTCCGGCGCGCAGACCACGGCGTACCTCGTCCAGGGCACGCTCTACCCGGACGTCGTGGAGTCGGGCGGCGGTCACGGCACCTCCAACATCAAGTCCCACCACAACGTCGGCGGGTTGCCCGACGACCTCCAGTTCGAGCTGATCGAGCCGTTGCGCACGCTCTTCAAGGACGAGGTCCGCAAGGTCGGCGAGCAGCTCGGTCTGCCGCCGAGCATGGTGTGGCGCCACCCGTTCCCCGGCCCCGGCCTCGGGATCCGGATCATCGGCGAGGTCACCCGCGACCGGCTCGACCTGCTGCGCCGGGCCGACGCGATCGCACGCGAGGAGCTGACGAAGTCGGGCCTCGACCGCGACATCTGGCAGTTCCCGGTCGTGCTGCTCGCCGACGTCCGCTCCGTCGGCGTCCAGGGTGACGGCCGCACCTACGGCCACCCGATCGTGCTGCGGCCGGTGACCTCCGAGGACGCGATGACCGCCGACTGGGCGCGCGTCCCCTACGACGTGCTCGAGACCATCTCGACCCGGATCACCAACGAGGTGCCCGAGGTCAACCGGGTCACCCTGGACATCACGTCCAAGCCGCCCGGCACCATCGAGTGGGAGTAGCCCTCACGCCGCTCGGCTCACTCGCGTCGTGGTCGGTATCGAGTCCAGTCGGGTGGTGGTCGGCCGTGTTTCGGGGGTGGTCTGAACTCGGGCTGCGGTCCTGTCCGAGCCTGACGGCCCAGGGGGTGTGGTGGATGGTGCGGTGGTGGTGTCCGCAGAGCAGGACGAGGTTGTCGAGCGAGGTCGGGCCGCCGTCTGCCCAGTGGTGGATGTGGTGGGCGTGGCACATGACGGGTGGGCGGGTGCAGCCGGGGAACGCGCAGTGGGTGTCGCGGACGATGAGGGCGGTCCAGATCGCGGGGGTCACGAGCCGTCGGGTGCGGCCGACGTCGAGGACGCAGCCGTCGGCGTCGAGGTGGACCCGGACGAGGTCGCAGTCGCACGCGATGCGGCGTACGGCGGTGGGGGCGAGGTCGAGGCCGTCCTCGGTCACCCCACCCCCCCCGTCTCCTCATGCAGGTCCGCATGGCTCACGGTGACGGACACTCGAGGCTTGGTGCCGTGGCTGTGGGGGACGGCGTCGGTGTCGAGGGCGTGCTGGGCGAGGGTGAGGAGTGCGTCCCAGAGCCGGGCGCCGTGATCTCTCGGGTCGGGTTGTTCCTGACACGTCTCGGTATCGATCGTGGGAACCGGGGTGGCGGGGGCGGCGGGGGTGGCGAGGGCGAGGAGGGCGGTGCGGAGGGTGGTGCCGTCCTCGGTCGTGCCGGTGCCGCGTAGTCGGATCCCGCCGCAGTCGTCGGTGGTGATCGACAGGCCACGGCCCAGGTGGGCGCGTCGGTCCTCACGGTCCATCGCGGCCTCGGCCTGGCGTTCCTCGCGTGTGGGGTCGATGACGTGGAGGAGGTGGCGTCCGGTGCGGTGCAGGTCGGTGGCGCTCAACCGCCCGGCCTCGGCAGGAGGGTCTGCTCGCCGCGGGTGCGGAGGTCGCCGCCGGCGGGAGCTGCTCGACCGCATCCACGATCACCCCGGCCTGCTCCGGTGACACGGTCCCGTCCCACATCGCATCGAGGGTCGAGGATCGCTCACTCGCCAGGCGCTGGGCGTGCTCGACGGTCCGCTTGCCGTGGTTGCGGGTGGTGCCGGCGCAGTGGGTGAACCAGTCGGCGGTCGATCCCCAGGCCAGCTCGGTCTTCGCCAGTCCGCGGGCGTCGACCTCGGCGAGGAGCTGGGCCTCGAGCGCGGCGGTGGCGGCCTTGAGCCGCTGCAGCTCCTCGACCCCGGCGACCAGCTCGCTGGAGGTCCGCGCGGACCACAGCACGTCGCCCAGGTCGGCCAGATCGTCACACGCTCCGGCCACGACACCGGCGGGTGTCGAGAACGGGAACGGTGCGATGGCCATACCTCATCCAACCCGGACCCACTGACAACTCCGGGCCCCAGAACCCCTTGTCCACAGGGGTCCCGGGCATCGTGACCAAGCCGTGATCTTCCCAGTGGGAGCGGCTCGCCCGAGTGGTTCGAGGCGCTGCACGTCGCTCAACGAGTACACGTCATGGCGACGAGCGGACGCGGTCTCGTGCGGCCGCCATTGCGGTCGACCCCCGACTCAGGCTTGCAGGCCAGCCCACTCAGCGCGTAGTCGATTCAGGCCGACGCGAATCTGCGACTTCGCCGTGCCCAAGGGAACATTGAGAGCCGAGGCGACCTCGGTATGGGTGAGCCCTCCGAAGTAGGCGAGTTCGATGGCCCCGCGCTGTGACGGCGTGAGAAGAAGCAGTGCCGATCGGACCACCTCAGCGTCGATGCGCTGCTGCGCCCCGTCGCTGGTGGAGTCACAGTCACCGCTGCGTGTGGGCTCGAAGTATCGTTCGTCCCGCCTTGCGGAGGCTTCGACAGACCGGACGCGATCGATGGCCCTGCGGTGGACGATCGTCAAGATCCACGTCCGTCCGCTGCTCTTGGTCGGGTCGAAGCGGTTCGCGTTCAGCCAGATGTCGATGAACGCTTCTTGTGTCGCGTCCTCTGCAAGGTTCCTATCGCGCAGGACCCGCAGACTCAGACCGAAGGCTCGGCTAGCCACGGCGTCATACAAGCAAGCGAACGCAGCCGGGTCCCTGTGTGCGCAACGCACCAACAATGCACCGCATTCGTCGCCATCCCCGCGCCCAGTGCTCGACTCGGTGGAACGTCGCAACGGGAGACACCCCCTCGTTTCTCGCCTCACAGCGGGGCCGGTCGAACCCGACCGCACCGACACCGGGGTCCAAGGTGTCACGGCCCGGGCCGAGCCGCACCTCGCACTATAGGCGGCAGGACCCTACGGCGGGGAGTGCGGAGAAGCCGCTCGTATCCAGCCCAGGAGCATCGTTGGTACCGGGTGACACATCGCGTACCGACACGTGCGCTCATGCCGTGGAGCGGACGGCAGCGTGGTGAAGTCCGCACATCCGGGCACACGGAACGGTCGGTACGGGAATGCTGCTGGCTGCGCGAAGCGCGGCACTCTGCCGTTCGTGGAGAGACGTGGCTCCGAAGCGGACGGCGACGACTCCCGCTCACGCCTCTTGCGTGGGAGGAGCAGGCGAACGTGGCCAGTGGCTGCGGCGACCCGGGGGATGTCGTTGCCCGTCGGCGCATGGCTCGGGTTCAGCTACGACCTCGGACCGGAGGTCTGTGGGTCGACGGAGGACCCCTACGTGTGCCACAGCAGCACGGGTATGACGTGCGGTACGAGAGAGGGGAGGTGTTCACCGCCGGGTCCGAACGGCTACTTCTGGACGGGGAGGCGCCGGGCGTGCTGCAGCGCGTCGAGCTGGTCGGTCCTGGTACCGACCACGTCGACGTCGTCGGGATCGGCTCGCCGGCCCCGACCGTCAAGTGGGGTCCGTCCAGGTCTACGACGGCTTGGCGAAACCCCCACGGACCCGGCGGTGCGACGCCTGGGACCCCTCGTCCCCGCTGCGGGTGCCGACCTGGCCACCGGCAGGATCGGGTCCGTGCTGCAGATCGGGATGCGGGTCGTGAAGCCCGGTCTGGCCGTCCGGTCCGGCATCCGCGTGTTCTACCCGAAGCGCGGCAATCGTGCCAGAGTGCGAGCCAGGACAGGCAGACACCGGACCTGCCCGCGCACCCCGATCGAGGAGAACGTCTTGATCTACATCACCGTGAAGAAGAAGCTCAAGCCCGGCACCGCCGACGACTACCTCGCGGCCAGCCAGCCCTACACCGACGCGACGCGCGCCGAGCCCGGCAACAAGTTCTACGAGCACTACCGCAGCGTCGACGACCCCGACACCATCCTGACGATCGAGGCCTTCGATGACGCAGCGGCCGGCGAGGCGCACGTCAACTCGGAGCACTTCCAGCAAGGGGTCGACGGCGGCGCCAAGCAGTACATCGCCGAGCGCCCCGACATCCTCTACGTCGACCTCCCGGATCGCGACGGCTGGGACAAGATGTCGGAGTTCTGAGCCACCCGGTGCGGTTGCTCTGCTCCTGAGGTGGAAGGGCCCGCGGCGGGAGCCGACAGACCGGAGCGATCCCAGCTCGCCCATGCCGCGCAGCGTCCCACGCGCGACACGAAGTAGTGCGGACTGATTGACTTTCCTCATGACCCCACCCGGACGCGCCACGGACGTGCTCCCGCTGCGGGTCGCGACGAAGGCGTGGTTCTGGATCTCGCTGCAGACCTTTGGCGGACCGGCCGGTCAGATCGCGGTGATGGAGCGGGTGCTGGTCGAGGAGAAGCGGTGGATCGGCCACCAACGGTTCCTGTTCGCGCTGTCCTACTGCACGCTGCTGCCGGGACCCGAGGCGCAGCAGCTGGCGACGTACGTCGGCTGGCTCCTCAACGGCGTCCGCGGCGCCCTGGTGGCGGGCATCCTCTTCGTGCTGCCCGGGGTGGTCGCGCTGCTGGTGCTGTCCGGCGTCTACGTCGCGTACGGCGAGACCGCCTGGGTGGACGCGATCTTCCTCGGGGTCGCGCCGGCCGTGATCGCGATCGTGGTGAGCGCGTTGTGGCGGGTCGGGACCAAGGCGCTGCGTCACCGCTCACTGGTGCTGCTGGCAGTCGGGGCGTTCGTGGCGCTGGCCGTCTTCGGCGTTCCCTTCCCGGCCGTCGTGGCGGCCGCGGCGCTCGCCGGCTGGTTGCTGGCCCGCGGCGGCATCGACGTCGTCCCGAGGACCGCACCGGCAGGCGAGGAGGACGGACCTGAGCCGCTGATCGCGGACGACGCCCTCCACGCCGAGCCGCCGTCCGCCCGCCGCTCGCTCCTCGTGCTCGTCACCGGTGTGGTGCTGTGGGTGGCGCCGGTGGTCGTGCTCGCGATCGTGTTCGGCCGCAGCAGCGTGTTCGTCGACCAGGGCGTCTTCTTCGGCGGCGCGGCGCTGGTCACCTTCGGCGGCGCGTACGCCGTGCTCGCCTACGTCGCGCAGCAGGCAGTCGAGGTCTACGGCTGGCTCGCCCCGGGCGAGATGGTCCGCGGTCTGGCGATGGCGGAGAGCACGCCGGGTCCGCTGGTGATGGTCGTGCAGTTCGTGGCGTTCGTCGGCGCCTACCGCGACCCCGGCTCGCTCGACCCCTGGCTCGCGGCCGTCCTCGCGGCGCTGGTCACCACCTGGGTGACGTTCGTCCCGTGCTTCCTGTTCATCCTGCTCGGCGCCCCCTACGTCGAGCGGCTGCGGCACCACCGCGGGCTGGCCGCAGCCCTGTCCGGCATCACCGCGGCCGTCGTCGGGGTGATCGCCAGCCTGGCGGTCTACTTCGCGCTCCACACGCTCTTCGCCGACACCCGGACGCTGTCGGCGGGCCCGCTCGCCCTCGAGCTGCCGGTCCTCGGATCGGTCCGGCCGGCGGCGCTCGGGCTGACGGCGCTGGCCCTGGTGATGGTCTTCCGGCTCCGCTGGTCGGCGCTGCGGACCCTGGGCGCCTGCGCCCTCGGCGGTCTGGTGCTGTCCGGGTTGTCGGCGCTCGCCTGAGCACCACTAGGGTGTCGTTCCATGGATCTGGACGGGCTGACCGCTGAGGTCGACGCGCTCCTGGCCGACGCCGACGAGGCCTCCGCCAGGCAGTTCCCCGGCACCGGATCGGGTCGGGGGCCGATCCAGACGTTGTACGTCGCCGCCGGGGACTTCCACACCGACCACCTGCGTGACTGCGGTCGTGAGGCCGAGCAGCTCATCCTCGAGCACGCCGAGGACTTCCTCGCCGTCCTCGGGGGCGACGACGCCCTCATGGGCAGGGTCCTCGACAAGCTCGCGAGCGAGCCGGTGGAGGACCTGCGCCTCGACTTCACCACCTGGACCGGCGACCGGGTCGTCGACCGCAGCGCCGCTGCCTGGCGCAGCGTCGCCGACGCCGGTGGCCTCCCACCCTCGTCGGGGATCCGGGTGCCCTCGATGGGTCCCGAGAGCCGGCAGCGCTCGATCCGCACCCTCGCCCGGTTCCTCGACGCCGTCGGCGAGGTCCCCGACGGCTTCGTCCTCACCTTCCGTGACGTCACCGGCACCGCCGAGGTCGAGGCGATGGTCCACGTCGCCGAGCGGGTGGAGAAGCACGTCAAGGGCGGGATCAGGCTCGAGCTCCAGGTCGAGGACCCGCGCGCCCTGTTCGGCCCCGACGGCGCCGTGGAGCTCGCCCGGATGCTGCACGCCGCCCAGGGGCGACTCGAGGCACTCTGCCTGGCCCCCGAGGGGTTCGGAGCGGCGCGGATCGCCGACCACGCGCTCACCCTCGCCCGGTCCGTCACCCACGGCACCCCGGTCCGGGTCGCCGACGGCAGCCTGCTCGAGGTCGACCTCGACCAGCCCGTCGTCGCCCGCTGGGAGCGCCACCTCGACCAGGTACGCCGCGCGGCGGCGCGCGGCTTCGTGCAGGGTCGCGACACGCACGCCTCGCAGCTGCCGACGAGGTACGCCGCGGCGTACGCCGCCAGCGACGGCTGACGTCGCGGTCGTCGGCCGGGGATCAGTCGAGCGCGAGCGCGACGACGCCCACCACGACCGCGAGCACGACCAGCACGAGGGCGGCGACGAGCAGCGGCCCGGTGCGCGCCTGGGTGGACTGCCCGGCGGCCGGGGCGTCGAGCGCCGCGACCAGGTCGAGCAGCCGGCGGCGTACGTCGTCGGTGGTGGGGCGCTGCTCGGGGTCCTTCGACATGACCTCGAGGAGCAGCGAGTCGACGTGGTCGTCGACCGGGTCGCCCGTGCGCCGCTGGGGCACCGGGTCGTTGATGTGGCCGTTCATCATCGCGAAGTCGGTGCCGGCGTACGGCGGGTTGCCGGTGAGCGTCGCCCAGAGCAGGCAGCCGACGGCGTAGGCGTCGCCCCGCTCGTCGGCCGGGTGGCCGAAGTGCCGCTCGGGTGCCATCCAGGCCGGCGTGCCCGCCAGCGCGCCACTGGGTGCGAGGTCCTTGCCGGCGTCGGCGGCGCTGCCGAAGTCCGAGAGGTAGGGCACCAGCTCCTCGGGGCGGTCCCAGAGGAGCACGTTGCCCGGCTTCACGTCCCCGTGCACCACCCCGGTCCCGTGGGCGTCGGCGAGCGCCTCGCAGACTGCGGCGACGAGCACCAGCGCCTCCCGACGGCGCAGTGGGCCGTGGGTGGCCAGCCAGCGCTGCAGGGTGCCGTCGGGGAAGAGCTCGGTGACGACGTAGACGGTGTCGTGGTGCTCGCCGAACTCGTGGATCCCGACCACGTGGCGCGAGCGGATCTGGGCCAGGGCGGAGGCCTCGCGGGCGATCCGGCGCTGGTAGGCGTCGCGCTCGGGCACGGAGGGCAGCACCACCTTGAGCGCGACCGGGCGGCCCAGCACCCGGTCGTGGGCCTCGTAGACGATGCCGACGCCGCCGTGGCCGAGCTCGCGGACGATCTCGTAGCGCCCGCCGTACTCGTCACCCGGCCTCGGGAAACCTGCCATCAGTCGCCCCCGTCAGATCCCGAGGCTCCGGCCGATGATCTCGCGCTCGAAGAAGGTGCGGGCGGTCTTGCGGAAGTCCTCGTGCTCGTCGTCGTAGACGCTGCTCACGCCACCATCTCCTTCAGCTGGGCCACGGTCGCGGCCGGGTCGTCGCTCGCGGGCATCGCCGTCAGGTGGGTGACGCCGGCCTCCGCGAAGGCCGCGATGCGCTCCTTGACGTACGACGCGGGGCCGACGAGGTTGCACGCCTCGAGCCACTCCGTCGGCACCTTCGCCTCCGCCTCCTTCTTGTGTCCCGCCAGGTAGAGGTCCTGGATCTCCTCGGCCTCCTGCTCGTAGCCGTACGACCTCGCCACGTCGTTGTAGAAGTTCTTGCCCTTGGCGCCCATGCCGCCGACGTAGAGCGCGAACAGCGGGCGGGCGAAGTCGAGCAGCGCCTTGGTCTCGGGGCCCTCGCCGATCGCGACCATGCCGCCCGCGGTGATCTGCAGCGGCCCGAGAGCCGGGTCGCGCGTGGCCTTCCCCGCGGCGAGCGCGTCACCCCAGACGACGTGGGACTTCTCGGGGTGGAACAGGTGCGGGATCCAGCCGTCGGCGATGCTCGCGCACTGCTCGACCGACTTGGGGCCCAGGGCGGCGATCCAGATCGGGATCGTGTCGCGCTCGGGGTGGGTGAGGATCTTCAGCGGCTTGCCGAGGCCGGTGACCGCGCCGTCCTCCTTCGTCAGCGGGAGCGTGAAGGTGCCGTCGTTGGTCAGCTTCTCGCGGCGGAGGCCGCGGCGTACGAGGTCGACGATCTCGGCGGTGCGGGCCAGCGGCTTGGAGTAGGGAACGCCGTGCCAGCCCTCGATCACCTGCGGCCCGCTCGCGCCGAGCCCGAGGATCGCGCGGCCGCCGGAGACGTTGTCGAGGCCGGCGGCGGTCTGCAGCAGGGTGCTCGGGGTGCGGGAGTAGATGTTGAGGATCGCCGAGCCGATCTCGACCGTCTCGGTCCGGGCGGCGAGGTAACCCATCAGCGTGGGGGAGTCGAAGCCGTAGGCCTCCGCCACCCACACCACGTCGATCCCGGCCTTCTCGAGGTCGGCCACCTGGTCCGCGGCGGCGCGCGGGCTGCCGTCGTACATCAGCGTGTAGGAGAGCTTCACTGCCTCATCGTGACAGTAGTGGCGCTGTCACGATCGCCAGGGTGTCGGCCAGTTCCTGTCACCCGGCGTCACCAGCTCCGGGAGGCCTGCTCAGGAGCCGGCGGCCCAAGCGGTGAGGGAGATGACGAGCGGGTAGGCCAGCAGGAAGGCGGCGGCCAGGACGACGTCGCGCGGGGTCAGCGTCATGGCTCCAGCCTGCGCGGCCGGTGCGACGGGCCCGTGAGCCCGAGGTGGCGGGTTCGTGAACGTCAGTGGGCGAGTCCCTCGACGACCTCGGCGCCGGGGAGGTCGGCCAGCACCCGCCCGGGCAGGACCAGCTTCGAGCGTCGTACGCCGGAGCCGACGAGCACCAGGTCGGTCGTGGTCACCCGCTCGTCGACGAGCAGCCGCCAGCCGGCGGGCAGGCCGACGGGGGTGATGCCGCCGTACTCCATCCCCGCCTCCTCGACGGCGCGGTCCGTCGACAGGAACGAGCACTTGCGGACGTCGAGGAGTCGCTTGACGCGGTTGTTGACGTCGGCGCGGGTGTCGGAGCGGACGAGGCAGGCGGCGACCCGCTCCTCGCCGTCGCGGCGCCCGGCGACGACGACGCAGTTGGCGCCGGCGTCGAGGGGGACGGTGTAGGCCTCCGAGCAGGCAGCGGTGTCGGCGAGGTCGGGGTCGATCTCCGCGACGTACGCCGCATCCGCGTGGGCCCAGCGGGACAGCGCCGACCGGACCGGCTCACCGAGCAGGTCCGGTCGGGAGAGGGCGGGCGCGAGGTCGAGGGTCCCGAGGATCACGCCGCCCAGCCTAGGAGGACCGTGGTCGGGCCCGGCGACGGGCGCCGACGGCCATCGCGACCAGGCCGGCGATGCCGGCGCTGACCCACGGGATGGGCATCAGCCACTGCAGGTCGCCCTCGGCAACCACGTCGCCGGCGATGAGCGCCCACACCAGGACCATGCCCGCGAAGGCGATCCCCATGACCAGGTGGCTCACGTTGACCGGGTGCCGCCACCCGTCCACGGTGCCCTCGGGCTGCCGGTCGTCGATCTCGAACTCGCGCACGTCACTCACTCCGTCTCGATGGTGATCTGGCCGACCTCGAGGGTGGCGTCGATGTTGAAGGTGGGGTCGGCGGCGGCGCCGCGCCACTGGGCGGTCGTGCTGCTGCTGAAGCCGCCGCCCTGCTGCTGTCCGTCGAAGAGGTCGTAGCCACCCGGGCCGTCGATGTCGACGTCAGCCCGGACGTTGGCGTCCTCGGGCACCCGGACGATGATCTCGCCGACGTCACCGCTGACGTCGATGGTGAGTCCGTCGAGGTCGGCGGGGTCGTCGAGGTGGGTGAGGTCGACGAGCAGCGTGCCGTGACCCATCCCGTAGCTGTCCTGGACCTCGGCCCCCGACGAGGGGACGTACTCGTAGCGCTCGCCGTCCCACCGGTCGGCCGCGGTCGCGGCGGCGAGGCCGAGGCTGGCCACCAGGCCGAGGGCGATCAGCCCGCCGGCGCGGCCGATGACGGAGCCGACGATCAGCACCACCGCGATCACGCCCACGGCCAGGGCGGCGTACGCCGAGTCGGCGACGGGGGCACCGGCGCCGTCGGCGATGCCGAGGACGCCCTCCGCCACCACGATCAGCAGCAGCGTGAACCAGAACAGCACGGGCCCGCGCTTGCGGGGGTCGCGTGGTGGAGGGACGTACGCCGGGCCGGCAGGAGGGACAGGTCCCTCGTACGGACCCGCGTACGGACCGGCGTACGGCACGGCGTACGGGTCGGCAGCGGGGTGGGTCGTGGCCGCCGTGGTCGCCGGTCGCGGCTCCGGTTGAGCCAGACGAACACGATCAACCCGATGATCGCGAGCGGCCAGGGGAACCAGCCTCCGCCCCACGAGTCGCCGACGAGCGCGAGCGCCGCGATCACGCCGAGCGCGACCAGGGCGATGGTCCGGCTCCGCTCGTCGAGGTTGACGGGGGCCCGCTCCCGGTCCTCCTCGGGCACCAGCGCCCAGCAGGCGGCGTACAGGATCAGGCCGGCGCCGCCGAAGAACGCGAGCACGACGAAGCCGACGCGCAGCAGCAACGGGTCCACGTCGAGGTGGCGGGCCAGGCCGCCCGCGACGCCGGCGACCTTGCGGTCGGTGACGCTGCGGCGCAGCCGGCCGAGGTCCGTGACCTCGTCGCGGGTGACGCGGGGGCCGGGATCGGTGGCGGTGCTGCCGGAAGGAGCGCCGGTCGCACCGACCAGTGGCTGGGGGGCGGCTCGGTGGGCGGCTCGGTGGGCGGCTCGGGAGGCGGAGGTGTCGTGGTCATGGCTCCAGCGTGGTGCGTCGGGGGACCCCGGACCATCGGGGACGACCCTGATCATCCCCCCTCCGACGGCCCCGAGGCCCAGGGTCGGCCCGGGGGTCGGACCGGGGTCGTTCCTCATGGTCGGCCCCGGTCCGCTGTGTGACGATGGATCACACGATGACCACGCTCCAGCCCGACCTGCGCCGCGCCACCCGCGACACCTCCGCACCGATCCTCGGCGGGGTCGCGGGCGGGCTGTCGCGCCACCTGGCGGTGCCGGTGCTGTGGGTGCGGGCGTTCTTCGTGCTGACGACGACCCTCGGTGGTCTCGGCGTCTTCCTGTACGGCGCGCTGTGGATGGTGCTGCCCGCCGACGAGACGTTCGAGCGGTCCGCGCCGGGGCTCGAGGGCGCGACCCGTGACGGTCGCCGACCGGGTCGGATCCGCCGGCTCGTCGACGTCGGGCCGCTCCACGTCCTCGGGGTGCTCGCCGTCGGCGCGGTGCTGCTGCTCGACGCGGTCTTCGGCGCAGGCTCGCTGTTCTGGGCCGCGTTGCTCGGCGTGGGCGGCGTCGCCCTGCTCTGGCGGCAGGCCGACGAGGCGCAGCGCGAGCGCTGGCTCGACCGCACCGGCCGGGTCGACCCGGTCCGGGTCGTGCTCGGCAACGGCGGCTGGGCGGCGTACACCCGGCTCGTCGTGGGGGTGGTCCTCATCGTCGGGGCCCTGGTGCTGGTCTCGCTGCGCGGCGGCTCGTCCTTCGCGCTCGCCCGCGACGTCACCCTGGTCGCGCTGCTCGCCGTGCTCGGGCTGGGCGTCGTCGTCGGACCGTGGATCTACCGGCTGGCGGCCGACCTGACCGCCGAGCGGGCGGAGCGGGTCCGCACCCAGGACCGCGCCGACGTCGCCGCGCACCTGCACGACTCGGTGCTGCAGACCCTCGCGCTGATCCAGAAGAGCTCCCACGACGCGGCACTGGTCGCACGGTTGGCGCGCTCGCAGGAGCGGGACCTGCGTGCCTGGCTCTACCGCGGCGACTCGACCGACGAGAGCTCTCTCGCCGGCGCCCTGCGACGGATGGCCGCCCAGGTCGAGGACGCCCACGGCGTCCCGGTCGAGCTGGTCGTCGTCGGTGACCTGACGTACGCCGAGCGGCTGACGCCGATCGTCCGCGCCACCGGTGAGGCGGTGACCAACGCCGCCAAGCACGCCGGCGTCGACCGGGTGGACGTCTACGCCGAGGTGACCGACGACGACGTGCACGTCTTCGTGCGCGACCGCGGCCGGGGCTTCGACCCGGGCGCGATCCCCGACGACCGCCACGGCGTGCGCCAGAGCATCCACGACCGGATGGTCCGCCACGGCGGCACCGCCGAGATCCGATCAACCCCCGGGGAGGGGACCGAGGTGCGGTTGCACCTCCCCGTCACAGCAGGAGGCACCGATGACCAGTGAACCCACCGCGAGCGGCCCGGTCCGCGTCGTGCTCGTCGACGACCACGCGATGTTCCGCAGCGGGGTCCGCGGCGAGCTGGCCGCCCACGCCGGCGCGGTGGAGGTCGTCGGCGAGGCCGGCGACGTCGACGAGGCCGTCGCGGTCATCGACGCCCAGCGACCCGACGTGGTGCTGCTCGACGTCCACCTCCCCGGCGGGGGCGGCGTCCAGGTCGTCACGCGCGCGCGCAGCGAGGACACCCGTTACCTCGCGCTGTCGGTGAGCGACGCCGCCGAGGACGTCATCGGCACCATCCGGGGCGGTGCCCGCGGCTACGTCACGAAGACCATCACCGGGCCCGAGCTGGTCGACGCCGTGCGTCGGGTCGGCGGACGGTGACGCGGTGTTCTCGCCGCGGCTCGCGGGCTTCGTGCTCGACGCCTTCGCGGGCTCGATCCAGGTCGCGGCCGTCGACGAGGACCTCGACCGGCTGACCGAGCGGGAGCGCGAGGTGATGCGGCTGATCGCGCGCGGCTACGCCTACAAGGAGGTGGCCAAGGAGCTGTTCATCTCGATCAAGACCGTCGAGACCCACATGTCCTCGGTGCTCCGCAAGCTGCAGCTCTCCTCGCGCCACGAGCTCTCGCGCTGGGCCTCGGACCGCCATCTGCTGTGACGGCTCACCCGATGGGGTGTTTGACAAGGCGGGTCCGACTTCGCTTCGGTGAAGGAGATCGTTCATTCCACCCGGAAGAGGCACCACCGTGGCTGAAGCCAGCTCCACGAGCATCGACGGCGAGAAGGACGAGGGCGGTCTGAAGCGGTCGATCACCGGCCGCCTGCTGTTCTTCTACGTCCTCGGCGACGTCCTCGGATCGGGCATCTACGTCCTCATCGGAGCGGTGGCCGGCGAGGTCGGCGGAGCCTTCTGGGCGGCCTTCGCGGTCGGTGTCACCGTCGCCGGCTTCACCGGCCTGGCGTACGCCGAGCTGGCGACCAAGTATCCCCAGGCAGCCGGTGCGTCGCTCTACGTCAACCGGGCCTTCAAGAACAAGGCACTGACCTTCCTCACGACCGTGACCTACCTGTCGGCGACCTTCGCCGCCGCCGGCTCGCTGTCCGCGGGCTTCGCCACGTACTTCGGCCAGGTCTGGGCCGCGCCCCCGGTGCTGCTCGTGATGATCGTCTTCATCTGTTCCTCGCTTCCTGCAACTTCATCGGCATCACCGAGTCGGTGGTGACCAACATGCTGATGACCTTCGTCGAGGTCACCGGCCTGGTGATCGTCATGATCTTCGCGATCATCTACGTCGCGGAGGGTGACGCCGACTTCACGGTGCTCACCGACTTCAACGTCGCCGGGCAACACGTCATCTTCGCGATCATCGCCGGGGTGGCGCTCTCTTTCTTCGCGATGACGGGCTTCGAGAACGCCGCGAACGTGGCCGAGGAGACGATCGACCCCCAGAAGAACTTCCCGCGGGCCCTGGTCGGTGGCATGGCCGCTGCCGGAGTGATCTACGTGCTGGTGTCGATCTCCGCCGCGCTCACCGTCGACGTCGCGACGCTCGCCGACTCCGACGCGGCACTGCTCGAGGTCATCCGGGCAGGCATCCTGCCGATCTCGGTGAGCGTGATGGTGCTGGTGTTCGCGGTGATCGCGATGATCGCGATCACGAACACCACGCTGGTCCAGGTCGTCACCCAGTCCCGCATCCTCTACGGCATGGCCCGCGAGGACGTCGTCCCCGGCGCCTTCGCGAAGATCCACTCCTCGCGCCGCAGCCCTCGTGACCGCACTCATCTTCAGCGCCGCCGTCGTCATCGGCCTGGTGGTCGTCGGCTCGCTGCTCAACGAGATCGGTCTCGAGGTCGACATCGTCGAGCGGCTCGCCGCCGTCACCGTCGTGCTGCTGCTCGTCGTGTACGCCGGCGTGATCATCTCGTGCTTCAAGCTGCGCGGCCACGACGAGTCCGACGAGACCTTCAAGGCCCCGAGCGCACTGCTGGTGCTGGGCCTGGTCGGCAACCTGGCCCTCCTCTACTACGTGATCAGCACCGACCCCGGCTCGCTGCTCTGGTGTGCCGCGCTGATCGGGCTCGGCGGGGTGCTCTACGTCGTGGAGCAGATCTTCGGCAGCAAGGGCACCGGCCGTCGTACTCCCACCACCTCCGAAGGAGCCTGACCGTGCACGTCATCGTCGCCACCGACGGCAGCCAGCAGTCGCTGCGCGCCGCCAAGCAGCTGATGTCCTTCGCCGACCCGGCCAAGGTCACCGACATCACTGTCGTCGCCGTGATCCGGCCGCTCGCCGCGGTCGCCTTCGCCGACGACCTGGCACCGGCAGAGAAGAAGAAGGCCGACGCCCAGACCGGCGGCTTCCGTTCGGCCGCGCAGTCCGCGGTCGACGCCGTCGCGGCCGTCTTCGACGGCTGGGGACCCAAGGTGCACAAGAAGATCCGCTCGGGCTCGCCCGCCAACGAGATCATCAAGCTGGCCTCGTCGGTCTCCGCCGGGCTGGTCGTGGTGGCCGCCGGTGGTCGCGGGATCAGTGACACGGTGCTGGTCGGCAGCACCGCGCAGCGGGTCCAGCACTACGCGCCCTGCCCGGTGCTCGTCGTACGCCCGGCACCGCGCAAGCGCGCCAAGAAGTAGCGACCGCGGGTCGACCCGGGCCAGCAGGACCGGTCGCTAGGCTCTCCGCCCATGGAGACCGTGCGACTGATCCTGCTGTTCCTGCACCTGCTCGGCTTCGCCGCGCTCTTCGGCGGCCTCGTCGTGCAGGCGAAGGACGGCGAGAAGCGGGTCAACGGCGCGATGCGCGACGGCGCCGGCACCGCCTTCCTGGCCGGCCTCGGGCTGGTCGGTGTCCTCGAGGCCGGCGACGGAGCGGTCGACCACGTGAAGATCGGGGTCAAGCTCGTCGTCGGGCTCGTGATCCTGGTGCTGGTCATGGCCAACGTGCGCAAGCCCTCCGTCCCGCAGGGCCTCTGGGCCGGCCTGCTCCTGCTGACGGTCGTCAACGTCGCCGTCGCGGTCTTCTGGTCCCCCGCCCACGCCTGACCTGTCAGGTCGACGGCTGGAGGATTCGGGTCACCGAGGTGACTCGGATCCTCCAGCGTCGGTCAGCCGGGGCACCCGCGTCGTCGGTGGGGAGCCGTAGGGTTGGGGTGACATGAGCACGTCCCCTTCGCTGCCCGGATTCGAGCACCTCACCGCCCCTGCGGGCGAGCCCGCGCCGTCACGCCGCGGGCCGAGCCGCGAGGAGCTGCTGGAGGGCCTCAACGACCCCCAGCGCGCGGCCGTGGTCCACGAGGGTGCCCCGCTGCTGGTGGTGGCCGGGGCCGGGTCGGGCAAGACCCGGGTGCTGACCCGCCGGATCGCCTGGCTGGTCAGCGAGCGCAAGGCCCACCCGGGATCGATCCTCGCGATCACCTTCACCAACAAGGCCGCCGCGCAGATGAAGGAGCGGGTCGAGGACCTTGTCGGCAAGCGGGCGCGGATCATGTGGGTCAGCACCTTCCACTCCGCGTGCGTGCGGATCCTGCGCAAGGAGATCGACAAGCTCGGCTTCAAGTCGTCGTTCTCGATCTACGACTCGGCCGACTCCAAGCGGCTGATGACGCTGGTGGCCAAGGACCTCGAGCTGGACCCGAAGCGGTTCCCGCCGAACGTGCTCCTGAACTGGACGTCCAACCAGAAGAACGAGCTGCGCGATCCGGAGGAGGCGACGGCTGCGGCCCGCAACGCCTACGAGGAGAGCTGCGCGGCGGCGTACACGAACTACCAGCGACGGCTGCGCGAGGCCAACGCACTCGACTTCGACGACCTGATCATGACCACGGTCCACCTGTTCCAGGCGTTCCCCGACGTCCGGGAGTCCTACCGGCGCCGGTTCCGGCACGTGCTCGTCGACGAGTACCAGGACACCAACCACGCGCAGTACGCCCTGATCCACCAGCTCTGCGCCGACGCGCCCGAGGACCTCGATCCCGAGGCCGAGCGGGTCGCTCCGAGCGAGCTGATGGTGGTCGGCGACGCCGACCAGTCGATCTACGCCTTCCGCGGCGCCAACATCCGCAACATCCTCGACTTCGAGCAGGACTTCCCGCAGGCGCAGACGATCCTGCTCGAGCAGAACTACCGCTCGACGCAGACCATCCTCAACGCCGCCAACGCGGTGATCGGGCACAACCGGGGCCGCAAGCCGAAGAAGCTGTGGTCCGACGCCGGCACCGGCGAGCGGATCACGGGCTACGTCGCCGACGACGAGCACGACGAGGCCCGGTTCGTCTCCCGCGAGATCGACGACCTCACCGACTCCTCGGGCGTCCGGCCGGCCGACGTCGCGGTGTTCTACCGCACCAACGCACAGTCACGCGTGTTCGAGGAGGTGTTCATCCGAACCGGCCAGCCCTACAAGGTCGTCGGCGGGGTCCGCTTCTACGAGCGTCGCGAGGTCCGCGACGCGGTCGCCTACCTGCGGATGCTGGTCAACCCCGACGACGAGATCTCGCTGCGGCGGGTGCTCAACACCCCCAAGCGGGGGATCGGGGACCGTGCCGAGGCCATGGTCGCGGCGTACGCCGAGCGCGAGCGGCTGACGTTCTTCGAGGCGCTGCGACGGGCCGAGGAGGCCCCGGGGCTGGTCTCCCGGTCGCTGAACGCGATCCGCGGGTTCGTGGCGATGGTCGAGGAGCTGCAGTCGATGGTCGACGCGGGGGAGCGCCCCGACGTGGTGCTGGAGTCGGTCCTCGACCGCTCGGGCTACCTCACCGAGCTCGAGGCCTCCGACGACCCGCAGGACGAGACCCGGCTGGAGAACCTCGCCGAGCTGGTGGCCGTCGCCCGCGAGTTCTCCGACGACCCGGTCGCCGGGCCCTCGGCCGACCCGGCGGAGGTGGACGCAGGCACGGTCGCCGTCGGGCTGTCCGACTTCCTGGAGCGGGTGGCGCTGGTGGCAGATGCCGACCAGATCCCCGACGACACCGACGACGCCGGCGTGGTGACGCTGATGACGCTCCACACCGCCAAGGGCCTGGAGTTCCCCGTCGTCTTCCTCACCGGCCTCGAGGACGGCGTCTTCCCCCACTCGCGCTCGCTGGGCGACCAGCCCGAGCTCGAGGAGGAGCGCCGCCTGGCGTACGTCGGCGTGACCCGGGCCGAGCAGCGGCTCTACCTCTCCCGCGCGGTCGTCCGCTCCGCCTGGGGTGCGCCGTCGCACAACCCCGCCTCCCGCTTCCTCGACGAGATGCCGGTCGACCTTGTCGACTGGCGCCGTACCGAGGCCGCGCAGACCCAGTGGAACCGGCCCGACCTGTCCGGCGGAGGACGTGCCGGGTCGTGGGGTGCCCCCACGACCGCGGGCCGGCGCAACTTCTCCGCAGCCGCCGCCCGGGCGGATGCCGCGTCCAAGGCGACGTCGGCCCGCGAGGTGCCGACGCTGACGCCGGGCGACCGGGTGCTGCACGATTCCTTCGGCATGGGCACGGTCGTCACGGTCGAGGGGGTCGCGGAGAAGTCCGTGGCCTCGATCGACTTCGGGAGCGAGGGCGTCAAACGGTTGCTGCTGCGCTACGCGCCTGTGGAGAAGCTCTGAGACGCGGAGCGTCGAAGAGCTTCTGATGGTGGTCGAGCGAGCCGTCGTCCGCCGAGCCTGCGAGGCGGACGAACCGGCGTGTCGAGACCCGGTGAGTCTCGCTCCGGTCGGTGACCCTAGGGAGTGATGCCGTGAACCACGAAGGCGGCGTACGGGTCGACCGGGTCGCCGCCACCAGGACGCACCTCGAGGTGCAGGTGGGAGCCGGTCACGTTGCCGGTCGAGCCGACGGAGCCGATGGTGTCACCGGCGGCGACGGTGTCGCCGGGGCTGACGTCGTACGCGCTCTGGTGGCAGTACCAGATCTCGGTGCCGTCCTCGAGCGTGATCACGGTCTTGTTGCCGTAGGAGCCGTCGTACCCGACGGAGGTGACGGTGCCCCCGGCGACGGCGACGATCGGCTGTCCGTCGACGCCGTTGAAGTCGAGGCCGGTGTGGTAGCTGGCCCAGAGTCCGTAGTCACCGAACTCCGCGGTCGTGACCGACGGGGAGAGGGGGAGCACCCACTGGTTGGACTCGAGCTTCTGGGACTGCTCCTCGGTCAGCTGCGCAAGTCGCACGAGGGCGGCGTTGCGCTGCTTGGTCATCGCCTCGGCCTCGGCGACCAGGTCCTCGTCCGCCGCATCCGCGAGCGCGTCGCGGCGGGAGTCGCGCGAGAGCGTGCTGCGGCCCTCGAGCGCGTTGCTGCTGGACTGGCCGCTGAGGCCGCCCAGCGCGTTGGCGGCGACGAGCCGCGAGGTGCTGCTGGGGGCGAGGTCGGTGTCGGACATCGTGACCGCGCCACCGGCGGAGACCGAGAGGGCGGCGACGCCGAGCAGCACCGGGATGGAGGGGAGACCGCGGAAGAGCGGTCCCCGGGTGCCGGTGTGGCCCGAGCGGGACGGTGCGGTGGTCCGCGACGAGGGCTTGGCAGCCCTGCGGCGACCGGCCGCGGCGACCGTGCTGGATGCCGTGCTGGTTACCGAGAGCTCGGCCCGCTGCGGGGTCGACTGAGACCGGCGGCGAGGGCCGCGGTGATCCGCTCGGTGGTTACCCATAGACAGGGGAGGCTCTTCCAGGTTCGGGGGTGTTCGGCTCCGGAGACAACGAGGAGAGACTGTAACGGATCGATCACGTGGGTGGGAAACCCGGCCGGTCCCACTGTGGACGGTGCGTCGACCAGTGGCGGAGAACCTGTGGAGTGTTCAGGCGTGGGTCCCGGGCGGGGTGGCCCGGTCCAACTCGCGAAGGTGTTCTGCATCACATGCGACCCCGAGACGGCGTACCGGCGTGGCCACCGGGTGCCGGGAGGGGACCCGCGAGGCGCCGCAACGGGATCCGCATCGCGACCCGACCTGCCGCGACCCGGCCCGCGGGACTAGGGTGCCCAGACCGAACCCAAGCTTGTCGAAATCACACACGAAGGACTGGGCGAACAGTGGACTTGATGGAATTTCAGGCGAAGGAGCTCTTTGCCAAGCATGGTGTGGCGGGGGCGCTGGGCAGGACGGTTGAGTCTGCGGAGGATGCTCGTGCGGCTGCGGAGGAGATCGGTGGGGTGGTGGTGGTCAAGGCCCAGGTGAAGGCGGGGGGTCGTGGCAAGGCTGGTGGTGTGAAGGTTGCGAAGTCACCGGCGGAGGCTGAGGAGGCTGCTCGGGCGATCTTGGCGTTGGAGATCAAGGGTCTGCCGGTGAACCGGGTGTTGGTGGTCCCGGGTGCCTCGATCGAGGAGGAGTACTACTTCTCGTTCCTGCTGGACCGTGCGAACCGGTCGTACCTGTGTATTGCGAGTGTCGAGGGTGGGGTGGAGATCGAGGAGGTCGCTCGGACCAACCCGGATGCGGTCAAGCAGATCCCGATCGATGCCGGTACCGGGGTGGATGCGGTGAAGGCGGCCGAGATCGTGGACGAGGCGGGGTTCCCGTCGGTGTTGCGTGAGCAGGCGGTGGAGATGGTCCAGCAGCTGTGGCGGGTCTTCGTCGAGGAGGACGCGACGCTGGTCGAGGTCAACCCGTTGGCCCGGTTGGCCGGGGACAGGTTGGAGGCGTTGGACGGGAAGGTCTCGCTCGACGAGAACGCCGATTTCCGTCATGAGGACCACGCGAGGTTCGAGATCCGTGAGGAGTCCGACCCGCTGGAGGCGAAGGCGAAGGACAAGGGCCTGAACTACGTCAAGCTCGATGGTGAGGTCGGGATCATCGGCAACGGTGCGGGGCTGGTGATGTCGACCCTCGATGTCGTCGCCTATGCCGGGGAGGCCCACGGTGGGGTGAAGCCGGCGAACTTCCTCGACATCGGTGGCGGCGCGAACGCGCAGGTGATGGCTGATGGGTTGGACGTGATCTTGAATGACGAGCAGGTCAAGAGCGTGTTCGTGAACGTCTTCGGTGGGATCACCGCGTGTGACGACGTCGCGAACGGGATCAAGGGTGCGTTGGAGATCCTCGGCGCCGAGGCGACCAAGCCGTTGGTGGTGCGCCTGGACGGCAACAGTGTCGAGGAGGGTCGTCGGATCCTCGATGAGCTGGCCCACCCGTTGGTGACACAGGTCGACACGATGGACGGCGCGGCCGACAAGGCCGCAGAACTTGCAGCAGCATCACTGGGCGCGGGAGGCAACTGAGATGTCGATCTACCTGAACAAGGACTCCAAGATCATCGTCCAGGGCATGACGGGTGGGATGGGTTCGAAGCACACCACGTTGATGATCGAGGCCGGCACGAACGTGGTCGGTGGGGTGAATGCCCGCAAGGCCGGGACCACGGTCGAGCTCGCCGGCAAGGAGTTGCCGGTGTTCGCTGACGTGGCGGAGGCGATGGCGGCGACGGGTGCTGACGTGTCGGTGCAGTTCGTGCCGCCGGCGTTCACCAAGGACGCCTGCGTCGAGGCGATCGATGCCGGGATCGGGTTGTTGGTGGTGATCACCGAGGGGGTCCCGGTCCAGGACTCCGCGGAGGTCTTCGCCTACCTCGAAGGTAAGTCCACCCGGATGATCGGTCCGAACTGTCCCGGGATCATCACCCCGGGGGAGTCGTTGGCCGGGATCACCCCGCACACCATCTGTGGCACGGGTCCGATCGGGCTGGTGTCGAAGTCGGGGACGCTGACGTATCAGATGATGTTCGAGCTGCGTGACTTCGGGATGTCGACGGCGATCGGGATCGGTGGTGACCCGGTCATCGGGACCACCCACATCGATGCGCTCGAGGCGTTCGAGAACGACCCCGACACCGTGGCGATCGTGATGATCGGTGAGATCGGTGGCGATGCGGAGGAGCGGGCTGCGGCCTACATCAAGGACCACGTCACGAAGCCGGTCGTGGGTTATGTCGCGGGGTTCACCGCACCCGAGGGCAAGACCATGGGCCATGCGGGTGCGATCGTGTCGGGGTCCTCGGGCACCGCGCAGGCCAAGAAGGAAGCACTCGAGGCCGTCGGGGTGAGGGTCGGCAAGACCCCGTCCGAGACCGCCGAGCTGATGCGGGAGATCATGAAGAACCTCTGACCAGGCTCAGACGCCTGGGACAGACGTACGACGAAGGGCCGGACCGCGAGGTACGGCCCTTCGTCACGTCCGGCGATCAGCGCTTGCCGGGGAGGTCCTCGAGGCGGGCGAGCGCGCGGCGTACGAGCGCGTCGAAGGCACCCGGCTCCATCTTGACCCCACGGGCGGGGACGAAGCCGATCTGCCCGACGGCGCCGCCGGTGCGGACGATCCCCATCATGTAGGTGACGGTCTCGTCGTCGCTGAGCTCGGAGGAGACGCGCCACATGGAGACGTCGGTCCGGTCGGTGGAGATGGTGGTGATCGGCGAGACGTCGCTGCCGAGGTCGCGGTCGGAGCAGGAGGCCATCCGGTCGCGCACCTCGTCCACGAACGCCGAGGCGCGGGCGTCGGGCATCGAGCCGACCGTCTCCGTGATGCCGAAGGAGGCCGGCAACGAGGTGCGGGGGACGAGGAAGGTGCGGGTGACGGAGTAGTCGATGTAGCGCGCGGTGAAGGTGGTGCGGTCGCAGCGGGTGGCCGCGGTGTTGCTGCGGGCCTCGCGTGCCTCGGTGCCGACCCATGGCCGCGAGACGCCCGTGACGGGAGGCAGGTCGGTCTCGACGAGCAGGCCGGGGACCTCGCCGACCTTGACCGGCTCGGAGTCGCGCAGCTTCGGCTTCGTGGTGCAGCGGGCGTTGGGCGTGGTGCCGCACAGCCCGTCGATCGCGCCGCCGAGCAACCGGACGGCACCCTTCGGGTCCGGATCCTGGTTGCCGGGGGTGCGGAAGAGGGTGGTGGTGACGATCTGTCCGGTGCGGGCGACGCCGACGAGGTAGTTCTCGCCCGCGCCACGCCAGCTGCGGAGCTCGAACAGCTTGGCCTCGTCGCCGATCCCGGTGACCGTGTGGGTGTCGATCAGCTGCGTCTGCGGCGTCACGCAGCCGCCGTACCAGCGCAGCATCCGCTGCCAGGCGCGCTGGGAGTCGCGGGTGGTCGAGGAGAGCTCGGCGTACTGCACGGCCGAGACGTCGGCGCGTCCGGAGCCGCCTCCCTCGTCGAAGGTGCGGACGAGCGTGGAGACGCCCTTCGGGTCGGCGTAGCGCTCCTGCTGGCAGGGTGCGACCCGGCCGGTGCCCTCGGAGTTGTCGGAGGTCTCGCCCTCGACCCACCGGCGCCCGCCGACGTAGCGGTCGAGCTCACCGGCCTCCAGCAGCCGCGAGGGGGTGAAGGCGGCGACCGGGGCGCCGCTGCCGCCGGTCTCGGCGGTGCCGTCCTCGCCGGCCGTCACGGGTACACCCTCGAGCGTCGAACCGCCCACGACGGTGCCGGTCACGATCACCGCGGCGACGGCGACCGCCGCCCCGACCGCCGTGTGGGTACGCCGTCGGGCGGCCCCGGCACGGCGCAGGATCGAGGGGCGGGGGAGCCGGGTGTCGGCGGTCAGCGCCGCCAGCGCCCCGAACAGCTCCGGCAGCCGGTCGGGGGTGACGTCGCGCTCCTCGCAGAACCGTGTGGTCGCGGCCGTGGTGAGCCGCTCCGCCTCCCCCAGGGGTACGCCGAGCTCGCGGGCCCGGTCGGTCATCGGCAGCGTGGTCGTCAGGTCGAGGACGAGCGCCTTGCGCTGCGACAGCGACATCGCACCGAGCGCGTCGAACGTCGCGCGGGTCTCCGGCGCCAGGCTCTTGTCGCGGTGCCAGATCCGGGCGGTGTGGCGGCGCTGGGCCTGCGTCCAGGCGTGCGGCCGCACCCACGACTCGGCGTCCGGCAGCCGGCTGATCTTGCGCCAGTGGTGCCAGGTGACGATGAAGGAGTCGCGCACCGCGGAGCGGGCCGCGGGCAGGTCACCGGTCAACGCGTAGGTCTGGAGCAGCAGCCGCGCGCGGGCGTCCTTGTAGAACGCGTCGTAGGCCTCGGGCTGGATCATGACCGATCCACTGTACGAGCCGGGAGGGTCCTGACGCACACCGGCGTGGGAGCCGCGGAGCCGTCCGGGGCCGGGCGAGAATGGCCGGGCCATGACCTCGTTGCTCCCGGCCCGGACCCACACGCCCAGCCCCGACCTCGACCGGAGGCACCGACGACCGCTCGTCGCCGTCGCGGCCCTCGGGGGTGTCGGCGCCGCCCTCGTGGTGCTCCTCGTCTGCCTCGCGCTGGCGGTGATCGGCTGGTTCGCCAGCGACGCGGCCTCCCACGGCGCACCCCGCGACGCGCTGCGGGTCGGCGCCCTCGGCTGGCTGGTGGCGCACGGCTCGGGGATCACGGTCGCCGGCACCACGGTCACGGCCGTCCCGCTGCTGCTCACGCTGTGCTCCGCCCTCGCCGCCTGGCGCGTCGGCCACCGGGTCGGCAGCGCGGTGTCGGGCCACGGACCCGACGCCGACCAGATCTCCGACGGCGAGCGCGACTGGACGGTGCCGGTCGCGGTCACCACCTTCGCGATCGGGTACGCCGCGGTCACCCTCGTCACCGTCTCCCTGTCCGGGACCCCGGCCACCGCCCCGTCCGCGGGCCGGGCGGTCGGCTGGTCGCTCGCCCTGGCACTGCTCGTGGGCGGACCCGCGATCGCGATCGGCAGCGGCCGCGCCGCGATCTGGGCCGCGGTGCTCCCCGCCAACCTCCGCGCCACGCTGGCCGCCTGCCGGTCGGTGCTGCGCTCGGTGCTGCTGGTGTCGCTGGTGGCACTGGTCGCCGCGCTCGTCGTCGACCTCGCCACCGCGGTGAACGTGATGGCCGGGCTGGGGCTGTCCACCAGCGAGATGGCGCTCTACGTGCTGCTCTCGCTGCTCGTGCTGCCCAACGCGACGCTCTTCTCCGCCTCCTACCTGCTGGGGCCCGGCTTCACGGTCGGGGCGCAGACGCTGGTCGCGCCGACCGTGGTGGTGACCGGTGCGCTGCCGGCGTTCCCGCTGCTCGCGGCGCTCCCGGAGAGCGGCGACGTCCCCGGCTGGGCCGTCGGCCTGCTCGCCGTCCCGCCGCTCGCGGCCGCCGTCGGTGCCGCCCTCGCGCAGCGCCGGCGTCCGACCGTGCGGTGGGAGGAGGGTGCGCTGCGCGGCTGCGCGGGCGGCGTCCTCGCCGGCGTGCTCCTGGGGTGGCTGGCCACCCTCGCTGGCGGTGCGGTCGGTCCCGGCCGGATGCAGCACGTCGGACCGCTGGCCGGCGACGTGCTGGTCCACGCCATCACCGCCCTCGGCATCGGCGGGCTCCTCGGCGGGCTGCTGATGACCTGGTGGCAGCGCCGCACCCTCTCCGCCGACTAGGGTCGCTGCGTGCGGCTCGTCGTCCTGGTCTCCGGTTCCGGCACCAACCTGCAGGCGCTGCTCGACGCCTGCTCCGACCCGGCGTACGGCGCCCAGGTGGTGGCCGTGGGTGCCGACCGTGACGGCATCGAGGGGCTGGCCCGCGCGGAGCGCGCCGGCGTACCCACGTTCGTCTGCCGGGTCGGCGACCACGCCACCCGTGAGGAGTGGGACGACGCGCTCGCCGAGGCCGTCGCCGCCCACCGCCCCGACCTGGTCGTCTCGGCCGGCTTCATGAAGCTGGTGGGTGCCGGCTTCCTCGACCGCGTCGCGATGGTCAACACCCACCCCGCGCTGTGCCCCGCCTTCCCGGGGATGCACGGGCGCCGCCGACGCCCTCGACTACGGCGTGAAGGTCACCGGCGCGACGCTCTTCGTCGTCGACACCGGCGTCGACACCGGCCCGATCGTGGCCCAGGTGGCCGTGCCGGTCGAGGACGACGACGACGCCGACTCGTTGCACGAGCGGATCAAGGTCGCCGAGCGACGGATGCTGGTCGACGCGGTGGGCCGGATGGCACGTCAGGGCTGGTCCGTCACGGACCGCCGCGTGCGGATAGGCTGAGCGCACACGACTGGCGCAGGTGGGCCACCACCGGGAAGTGACCGCGTCGGGCATCGAACGCCTGGGTGCCTGACCTCGATCCGTTTGCACCCCACATCGAGGAGAGTCGCCCCGTGACCCGCATCCCCGTCCGCCGCGCCCTGGTCTCCGTCTACGACAAGACCGGCCTCGAGGGGCTCGCCCGCGGCCTGCACGACGCCGGCGTGGAGCTGGTCTCCACCGGCGGCTCGGCCGCGCTGATCGAGGGCCTGGGCCTGCCGGTCACGAAGGTGGAGGACCTCACCGGCTTCCCCGAGTGCCTCGACGGCCGGGTCAAGACCCTCCACCCGCGGGTGCACGCCGGCATCCTCGCCGACCGTCGGCTCGACTCCCACGTGGCGCAGCTGCGAGAGCTCGAGATCGAGCCGTTCGACCTCGTCGTCTCCAACCTCTACCCCTTCACCCAGACCGTCGTCTCGGGCGCGAGCGCCGACGAGTGCGTCGAGCAGATCGACATCGGCGGGCCGTCGATGGTGCGGGCGGCGGCCAAGAACCACCCCTCCGTCGCGATCGTGACCTCGCCCGAGCGCTACGCCGACGTGCTGCGCGCGGTCGCCGACGGCGGCTTCGAGCTCGCCGAGCGCCGGCAGCTCGCGGCCGAGGCGTTCGCGCACACCGCGGCGTACGACGTGGCCGTCGCGGGCTGGATGGCGAGCGAGCTGGTCGAGGCCGACGGCGACAGCTGCTTCCCGGCGTGGGTGGGCGGGACCTACGAGCGCCGGGCCGTCCTGCGCTACGGCGAGAACCCGCACCAGCAGGCCGCGCTGTTCACCGACGGCTCGGCCGGCATCGCCGGGGCCGAGCAGCTCCACGGCAAGGAGATGTCCTACAACAACTACGTCGACACCGACGCCGCGCGGCGCGCGGCCGGTGGCTTCGAGCAGCCCGCCGTCGCGATCATCAAGCACGCCAACCCCTGCGGCCTCGCAGTCGGGACGGACGTCGCCGAGGCCCACCGCCGGGCCCACGAGTGCGACCCGGTCTCCGCGTTCGGTGGCGTCATCGCGGTGAACCGGCCGGTGTCGGTGGCGATGGCCGAGCAGGTGGTCGAGGTGTTCACCGAGGTGATCGTCGCGCCGGCGTACGACGAAGGTGCGGTGGAGGTGCTCCAGCGCAAGAAGAACATCCGGATCCTGGTGTGCCCCCGGGACGACGAGCCCGCAGCCAGCGAGATCCGCCAGGTCAGCGGCGGCCTGCTCGTGCAGCAGGTCGACCACGTGGACGCGGTGCTCGACGGTGCGGGCGACGACCCCGCCGCCTGGACCCTCGCCACCGGTGACGCCGCCTCCGCCGAGGTGCTCGCGGACCTCGCCTTCGCGTGGCGCGCCTGCCGCTCGGTGAAGTCCAACGCGATCCTGCTCGCCAAGGACGGCGCCTCGGTCGGCATCGGGATGGGCCAGGTCAACCGGGTCGACTCCTGCCGGCTCGCCGTCGAGCGGGCGGGGGAGCGGGCCGCCGGCTCGGTCGCCGCGTCCGACGCCTTCTTCCCGTTCGAGGACGGTCCGCAGATCCTGCTCGACGCCGGCGTCACGGCGATCGTCCAGCCCGGCGGCTCGGTGCGTGACGAGCTGACCGTGCAGGCCTGCGAGGCCGCCGGCGTGACGATGTACTTCACCGGCACCCGGCACTTCGCCCACTGAGTCCGGCGAAGCCGGATCGTTCAATGGGCAGGTCGAGCTGGTCTCGACAGGCTCGACCGCCACAGACGCGTCGAGACCCGCTGAAGGGGCGAGATCATCGCCCGCGGATCGATGAGAGGATACCCGATCGTGACTGCACAGAAGCTCGACGGCACCGCGACGCTGAGGACCATCAAGGCCGAGCTCACCGAGCGGGTCGCGCGACTGCGAGAGCGCGGCGTGACCCCCGGACTCGGCACGGTGCTCGTCGGCGACGACCCGGGCAGCCAGTGGTACGTCGGTGCCAAGCACAAGGACTGCGCCGAGATCGGCATCACCTCGCTGCGTCGCGACCTGCCCGCGGGTACGTCGCAGGCCGAGGTCGAGGCGGTCATCGACGAGCTCAACGCCGACCCGGCCTGCACCGGCTTCCTGGTGCAGCAGCCGACCGGTCTCGACGAGTTCGCCCTGCTCTCGCGGGTCGACCCCGACAAGGACGTCGACGGGCTCCACCCGACCAACCTCGGCAAGCTGGTCCTCGGCGAGACCGGACCGCTCCCGTGCACCCCGGTCGGCGTGATCGAGCTGCTGCGCCGCCACGACGTGCCGATCGCCGGTGCCGAGGTGGTCGTGGTCGGTCGCGGCCTCACCGTGGGTCGCCCGCTCGGCCTGCTGCTGACGCGGCGTACGGAGAACGCGACGGTGACGCTGTGCCACACCGGCACCCGCGACCTGGCCGCCCACGTGCGGGCTGCCGACATCGTGGTCGCGGCTGCGGGCGTGCCCGGCATCATCAGCGGCGAGATGGTCAAGCCCGGTGCCGCCGTGCTCGACGTCGGGGTCTCCCGGGTCGACGGCAGGATCGCGGGCGACGTCGCCGACTCCGTCTGGGAGGTCGCCGACTGGGTCTCGCCCAACCCCGGTGGCGTGGGCCCGATGACCCGGGCGATGCTGCTCTCGAACATCGTCGACGCCGCCGAGCGGGCGGCGGGGTGACCGTGTCCGAGGTCGAGCCGGAGATCAAGCCCCCCGAGGAGTCGCCGCGTCGCTACCCCTCGACGATCGGCGGCCTGCTCTACCTGGTGGCGCTCGGCGCGGTCCTGGCCGGTATCGGCATCTCCGTCCTCGACGACTGGCGGCTCGGGGTGCGGTGGGTCGCCGCAGGGCTGGCGTTCGCCGCCACCTGCCGGCTGCTGCTGCCGACCCGGCAGGCCGGCATGCTCGCCGTACGACACCGCGCGGTCGACGTGCTCATGCTGCTCGGGGTCGCCGGCGCGCTCTGGTTCCTCGCCGGCGACATCCCCAACCAGCCCCTCTGAGCAGCACCGCCCGGCCCGCGGGACGCTCAAGCGCATGTAACGCCGGGTTACCGCTGTTCCCACGGGGTTGCAGCATGGTGAGAAGAGCAGTAACCCGGCGTTACAAGCTCAGTCACGTGCCGGGCGGCTGGCCAAGCGGCTCCTCTGGTCGACACGCGCGTCGCGGCCTCGCAGGCTCGGCCGCGGCGCTTGCTCGACCTGGCCGCGGTCACGGCCGCCCTCGTTCCTCGGGCGGCCGTGCGCGGCTCAGATCAGCCCGAGGTCCTTGACCGCGTTGCGCTCGTCCTCGAGCTCAGCGGCGGTGGCGTCCATCTGGGCGCGGGAGAACTCGTTGACGTCGAGGCCCTCGACGATCTCCCAGCTCCCGTCCTTGGTGACGACCGGGAAGGAGTAGATGATCCCCTCCGGCACGTCGTAGGAGCCGTCGGAGCGCACGGCCATCGAGACCCAGTCGCCCTCGGCGGAGCCGGTGAGCCAGTCACGGGCGGCGTCGATGGTCGCCGAGGCGGCCGAGGCGGCCGAGGAGGAGCCGCGCGCCTCGATGATCGCCGCGCCGCGCTTGGCGACGGTCGGGATGAAGTCGTTCTCCAGCCAGGTCTGGTCGTCCACGACCTCGGCCGCGTTGCGGCCGCCGATCTCGGCGTGGAAGAGGTCGGGGTACTGGGTGGCGGAGTGGTTGCCCCAGATCGTCATCTTCTTGATGTCGGTCACCGACGCGCCGGTCTTGGCCGCGAGCTGCGAGATCGCCCGGTTGTGGTCGAGGCGGGTCAGCGCGGAGAAGCGCTCGTCCGGGATGTCCGGGGCGTTGGTCATCGCGATGAGGGCGTTGGTGTTCGCGGGGTTGCCGGTGACGCCGATCCGGACGTCGTCGGCGGCGACGGCGTTGAGCGCCTTGCCCTGCGCGGTGAAGATCGCACCGTTGGCCTCGAGCAGGTCGCCGCGCTCCATGCCCGGGCCGCGGGGGCGGGCACCCACGAGCAGGGCGAGGTTGACGCCGTCGAAGATCTCCTCGGCGTCGGAGCCGATCGTCGACCCCGGCGAGGGTCGGGAACGCGCAGTCGTCGAGCTCCATCACGACGCCCTCGAGCGCCTTCAGGGCCGGCTCGATCTCGAGCAGTCGCAGCTCGACCGGGCGGTCGGGCCCGAGCAGCGCGCCGCTCGCGAGGCGGAAGAGCAGGCTGTAGCCGATCTGGCCGGCGGCACCGGTCACGGCCACCTTCAGCGGAGAGGTCACGTCGGGGCTCCTCGAGAGTCTGGTGTTGTGGGTCTGCGGCCGACGCTAGCAGCGGTGCGACATGCTGTGCGCATGGCCCCGTTCCGCGAGCGAGCCCGGGTAGCGGAGCGGTTGCGTCCCGCGCTCCCGGCACTCCTGACCCTCCCCGTCCTGCTGCTGGCCGGTTGCGGAGGCGCGGTCGAGATCGACCCCTCGGGCGTCGACGGCCTCGAGGTGCCGACCCCCTCGCCCGACCCGGACGACTTCGTGCGCGGCATCGACAACCCGCTGCTGCCGCTGCGTCCCGGCACCGTCCGGGTCTACGAGGCCACCGGCGAGGACGGGCTCGAGACCGTCACCGTGACGCACCGACCAGACCCGCGAGGTCGCCGGGGTGACGACCACCGTCGTCCACGACGTCGTCACCGGCCGCCGACGGCGAGGTCGTCGAGGACAGCTACGACTGGTTCGCCCAGGACCGCGACGGCAACGTCTGGTCCTTCGGCGAGGACACGACGGCGTACGACCGCCGCGGCCGGCCCGACACCGAGGGCTCGTGGGAGGCGGGTGTCGACGGTGCCCAGGCGGGGCTCGCCATGCCGGCCACGCCACGCGTCGGCGACGGCTACCGCCGGGAGCTGTACGTCGGGGTGGCCGAGGACCAGGCCGAGGTGCTGTCCCTGGAGGAGACCCGCCAGGTCGGTGGCGTGCTCTACGACGACCTGCTGATGACCGAGGACACCACGCCGCTCGAGCCGGGCCTGGTCGAGCGCAGGTACTACGCCCGCGGAACGGGGCTGGTCCTCGCGGAGACGGTCAGCGGCGGCGACGAGGTCGTCGAGCTGACCGACCTCACCCTGCCCGGAGACCGAGGCGACTGACGCCGCCCAGCCCTGCGGCCGGATCCGGGTCCGCTCGGACTCGCCGTCGTCGGGCCAGCCACCCTGCGCGGGCGAGGCCGGGGGAGCGGGCTGTGCCTGCTGGGCTGCCTGCTGGGCCTCCCACGCGGCGATCTGCTCGGGCGTCCACTGGTGGTCGGACCCGGCGGACTGACCGACCTGGCCCTCGGACTGGTCGGCACCGGCCCACTGCTGCTGGTACTGGTCGGGCGCGCCGTACCCGGGCACCGCGGCGTGCGAGGCCGGCCGAACGCGAGGCCGGAGCCGGCGACCGGCACGCCGCTGGGTCCGAAGAGCAGGGAGTAGGTGACGCCGGCGATCGCGCCGCCGAGCAGCGGGGCGAGCACGAACAGCCAGACCTGGGCGATCGCGTCGCCGCCGGCGAAGAGGGCGGGTCCGATGGAGCGGGCCGGGTTGACCGACGTGCCGGTGGCCGGGATCGCGACGAAGTGGATGGCGGTGAGCGTGAAGCCGATCGCCAGCGGCGCCAGCGCGGGGTGTTCGTTGCGCTCGTCGGTGACCGCGAGGATGACCCACACGAAGATCAGCGTCATCACCAGCTCGAGCAGCAGCGCGGCCCACAGGGCGTAGTCGGCCGCCGACTCGAGGCCGAAGCCGTTCTGGCCCATGTTGCCCTCGGCGTCGAAGTCCTCGAAGCCGTGCATCAGGCCGAAGAGCAGCCCGGCACCGAGGATCGCGCCGACCAGCTGCGCGGCGACGTAGATCGGGACCGAGTTCCAGGCCAGCCGGCCGCCCATCGCGGCACCCACGGAGACCGCGGGGTTGAAGTGGGCGCCCGACACCCGGCCGAACGCATGGATCATCACCATCAGCGCGAGGCCGAAGGTGAGGCCGACGGTCGTCGTGGTGGTGACGAAGCCGGCGTCCTGGGCGGTGGTCGGTGAAGAAGACGACCGAGCCGCACCCGAAGAGCACGAGCACGAGGGTGCCGATCACCTCGGCGGCGACCTTCTGGCCGATGGGCGTGTCCGTCATGTCCGAGAGTCCCCCTGCTGAGGCGGCCGGGTCCTCCGGGCCGCGGTGCACGTGCCCACGGCACTCTAGTAGCGTCCGAGGGGTGACGGACACCGATGGCTCCACGATCATCTACACGCTCACCGACGAGGCGCCGGCGCTGGCGACGTACTCGTTCCTCCCGATCATCGAGGCGTACGCCGCGCAGGCAGGGGTCGCCGTCGAGACCCGTGACATCTCGCTGGCGGCCCGGATCCTGGCGCAGTTCCCGGACCGGCTGACCGACCAGCAGCGGGTCGAGGACTCACTCGCCGAGCTGGGTGAGCTGGCGACGACGCCCGAGGCGAACATCATCAAGCTGCCCAACATCTCCGCCTCCATCCCGCAGCTCAAGGCCGCGATCAAGGAGCTGCAGGAGCAGGGCTACGACGTGCCGGCCTATCCCGAGAACCCGCAGACCGACGAGGAGCGCACCGCCCGCGCCGCCTACGACAAGGTCAAGGGCTCGGCCGTCAACCCGGTGCTGCGCGAGGGCAACTCCGACCGCCGCGCGCCGGCCTCGGTGAAGAACTACGCGAAGGCGCACCCCCACCGGATGGGCGCCTGGAGCCCCACGTCGCGGACCAACGTGGCCACCATGGGTGATGACGACTTCCGTTCGAACGAGAAGTCGGTCGTCCTCGACGCGGACGACACCCTCACCATCAGCCACGTCGCCGCCGACGGCACCGAGACCGTGCTCAAGGACGGCATCGCGGTGCTGGCCGGCGAGGTCGTCGACGGCACGTTCATGAACGTCGCGGCGATGCGCCGCTTCCTCACCGAGCAGATCGCCCGTGCCAAGGCCGACGGCGTGCTGTTCTCGCTGCACCTCAAGGCGACGATGATGAAGGTCTCCGACCCCATCATCTTCGGCCACGCGGTCCAGGCGTTCTTCCCGACGCTGTTCGAGCAGTACGGCGAGCAGCTGGCCGAGGCCGGCATCTCGCCCAACGACGGGCTCGGCGCCCTCCTCTCGTCGGTCTCCGACCTGCCCGACGGCGACGCGATCAAGGACGCCGTCGCGGCCGGGCTGGCCGACGGCCCGCGGCTGGCGATGGTCGACTCCGACAAGGGCATCAGCAACCTCCACGTCCCCTCCGACGTGATCATCGACGCCTCGATGCCGGCGATGATCCGCACCTCCGGGCACATGTGGGGTCCCGACGGCGAGGAGGCCGACACCCTGGCCGTCATCCCCGACTCGTCCTACGCCGGCATCTACCAGACCGCGCTCGACGACTGCCGCGCGCACGGGGCCTTCGACCCCGCGACCATGGGCTCGGTCCCCAACGTCGGGCTGATGGCGAAGGCCGCCGAGGAGTACGGCTCCCACGACAAGACCTTCGAGGCCCCCGCCGCCGGCCAGGTCCGCGTGACCAACGCCGCCGGCGACGTGCTGATCGAGCACGACGTCGAGCCCGGCGACATCTGGCGCGCGTGCCAGACCAAGGACGCCTCGATCCGCGACTGGGTCAAGCTCGCCGTCACCCGCGCCCGCGCCACCGGCTCGCCGGCGGTCTTCTGGCTCGACGAGACGCGTGCCCACGACCGCAACCTGATCGCCAAGGTCCACGAGTACCTGCCCGAGCACGACACGGACGGGCTGACCATCGAGGTCATGGCGCCGGCAGCCGCGACGGCGTACTCCCTGGAGCGGATCCGCAGGGGCGAGGACACCATCTCGGTCACGGGCAACGTGCTCCGCGACTACAACACCGACCTGTTCCCGATCCTCGAGCTCGGGACGTCGGCCAAGATGCTCTCGGTCGTGCCGCTGATGAACGGTGGTGGCCTCTTCGAGACCGGTGCCGGCGGGTCGGCCCCCAAGCACGTCCAGCAGCTGGTCCAGGAGAACTACCTGCGCTGGGACAGCCTGGGCGAGTTCTTCGCGCTGGCCGCGTCCTTCGAGCACCTCGCCGACCGTCAGGACAACGCCCGCGCGCAGGTGCTGGCCGACACCCTCGATCGCGCCACCGGCACCTTCCTCAACGAGGACAAGTCGCCGACGCGCACGGTGGGCGGCATCGACAACCGCGGCTCGCACTTCTTCCTGGCGCTCTACTGGGCCCAGGAGCTGGCGGAGCAGACGGAGGACGCCGAGCTGGCCTCGAAGTTCGCGGCGCTCGCGACGACGCTGTCGGAGCAGTCCGACACCATCGTCGAGGAGCTGGGCGCGGTGCAGGGCGAGCCGGCCGACATCGGCGGCTACTTCCGTCCCGACCCGGAGAAGGCAGCGACGGTCATGCGGCCGTCGTCGACGTTGAACGACGCGCTCGCCTCGTTGGGCTGATCGCCCGCAGCGCCCTCCACAGCGCCTCGTTGACCGTCGTGAACAGGACGAGCGCCGCGACGCTCAGCGGCGCGAGACGAGGGCGAGGACGTGCTCGTCGAGGGCCCGGGCCGCGACCTCGAGCGGCCCGTCGGTGCCAGGGTCCGGCCGGGGCAGGGTGCAGGTGACCATCAGCGCCTCGTCCTCCGGGTCGGTGGCCCGGAAGTGGATGGTGCTCTCGCGGACGACGCGTGGGGTGCCGGTCGTTCGGTGGCCGGCCTCGATCTCGCCGGTGGCCCCCACGGACACGGCGAACATCAGCGCGTTCACCGCCACCGGGGCGCCGATCAACCAGCGTCGTGCTGTGTCCCCGACCCGCATGCTCGTGACCGTTCCGGATCGACTCTCCGGAGCCTGGTGGGCCCCTCCCGGGGAGAGGTCCCGGGGCCGCTGGAGGTGCACGTCACGTGACCGGGGCGGAATGACCGGCCCGGGTCCGGTGTTGCCGCCTCACGTGACCACCATCGCTCCCGAGGACCAGCAGGTCCGCGCCCGGTCGCGCCACGCCACGGTGGCGCTGCTCGCCCTCGCGATGGGCGGTTTCGCGATCGGCACCACCGAGTTCGTCTCGATGGGGCTGCTGCCGCAGCTCGCCCGCGGGGTGCAGGTCTCGATCCCGGCCGCCGGCCACGCCATCTCGGCGTACGCCCTGGGTGTCGTCGTCGGCGCCCCCACCATCGCCTTCATGGCCGCCCGGCTGCCGCGCCGGTCGCTGCTGCTGGGGCTGATGGCCGCCTTCGCGATCGGCAACGCGGCCTCCGCGCTCGCCACGTCGTACGGCGCGTTGCTGGTCGCCCGCTTCGCCGCCGGCCTCCCGCACGGTGCCTACTTCGGCGTCGCGTCGCTGGTCGCCGCGAGCCTGGTGGCCCCCGAGCGCAAGGGCCGCGCGATCGCCTCGGTCATGCTCGGGCTCTCCGTCGCCAACGTGGTGGGTGTGCCCGCCGCGACCTGGCTCGGCCAGAACCTCGGCTGGCGCTCGGCGTACTGGCTGGTGGCCGGCCTCGGCCTGCTCACCGTGGCCCTGGTGCTGGCCTTCGTGCCCGCCACCGACGGTGACCGATCGGCGACCTGGCGCACCGAGCTCGCGGCGCTGCGACGACCGCAGGTCCTGCTGACGCTGCTCGCAGGCGCGATCGGTTTCGGCGGCATGTTCGCCGTCTACACCTACATCGTCCCGACCATCACCGAGGTCGGCGGGCTGCCCGAGGCGGTCGCCCCGATCTTCCTGTTCGTCTTCGGGCTGGGCATGGTCGCCGGCACCTGGGTCGCGGGCCGGATGGCCGACTGGTCGGTGATGAAGTCGATGTTCATCGGCGGCACCGGCCAGGGCGTGCTGCTGCTGGTCTTCAGCCTGCTGGCGCCGGCGGGCTGGTGGACGCTGCCGGTCCTGTTCGGGATCACCCTCACCGGCTCGGTGCTCGTCGTGGCGCTGCAGCTGCGCCTGATGGCGGTCGCCGAGGACGCGCAGACGATGGGTGCGGCGATGAACCACGCGGCCCTCAACGTCGCCAACGCGTTGGGTGCGTGGCTGGGCGGACTCGTGATCGCCGCCGGGTGGGGCTACCGCGCCCCCGGCGTCGTCGGCGCGGTCCTCGCGCTGCTCGGCGTGCTGGTGCTGGCCTGGTCAGCCTCCCTGCGCAAGCGGCACGGCTGACGTCCGCTGCCCGCGGCCGGGTGGGCGGTCGGGTCCGGGGGTTCCGAGGTGTTCGGCCGGGTCAGGGCCGCCACGTGACAGGCCTGACCTGCTGTGTCCCCTGACGCCGGGGTGGCGGACGTGTCGGGACGGCGCCCCCGCGACCACCGAAGGCTCGGGCGGAGGGCAACGACGGCAGGGCGGGGGAGGTTTGAGAGGATCGGCGCCATGCCCGACGCCACCCCCGCGCGGCCGCGCGTCCTCTCCGGGATCCAGCCGACAGCCGACTCGTTCCACTTCGGCAACTACCTCGGGGCGCTGCGGCAGTGGGTGGCGCTGCAGGACGACCACCAGCCGTTCTTCTTCATCGCCGACCAGCACGCGATCACGGTCGAGCAGGACCCGAAGGTGCTGCGCGACCGCACCCTGCGCGCCGTGGCCCAGCTGCTCGCGGCCGGGGTCGACCCGGAGCGCTCGGCGATCTTCGTGCAGAGCCAGGTCCCGGCCCACGCCCAGCTCGGCTGGGTGCTGCAGTGCCTCACCGGCTTCGGCGAGGCACGCCGGATGACCCAGTTCAAGGACAAGTCGGCCAAGCGCGGGGAGGGCGCCGCGAGCGTCGGGCTGTTCACCTACCCGATCCTGCAGGCGGCCGACATCCTGCTCTACCGGCCGCACTACGTGCCGGTCGGCGAGGACCAGCGCCAGCACCTGGAGCTGACCCGCGACCTCGCCCAGCGGTTCAACCACCGCTACAAGTCGACCTTCCGGCTCCCCGAGCCCTACATCCTCAAGGCGACGGCCAAGATCACCGACCTGCAGGAGCCGACCGCGAAGATGTCGAAGTCGTCGTCCTCGCCGACCGGCATCATCGACCTGCTGGACGACCCCAGGGCCAGTGCGAAGAAGATCCGCTCCGCCGTCACCGACTCGGAGTCGGAGGTCCGCTTCGACCCCGAGCAGAAGCCCGGTGTCTCCAACCTGCTCACCATCTTCTCGGCACTCACCGGTCGCGGCACCGACGAGCTCGAGCAGGCCTATGCCGGGCAGGGGTACGGCGCACTCAAGGGCGACCTGGCCGACTGCGTGGTGGAGTTCGTGACCCCCTTCCGCGACCGGACGATGGAGCTGCTGGCCGACGAGGCCCAGCTGGGGGACGTGCTGCGGCGCGGCGCGGAGGTGGCGGGCGAGGTCGCCGAGGCCACGCTGCGCGACGTCTACGCGCGTGTCGGCTTCGTCGCGCCCGCCCGCTAGGGTCGAAAGGTGCCCACCATCGGAGTCGCCATCGCACTGCCCGAGCCCTGGGCCAGCGACCTCCAGCACTACCGGACGGCGCTGGGCGACGAGACCGCGACGCTGATCCCGACGCACATCACCCTGGTGCCCCCGGTCGAGCTGTCCGAGGACCAGATCGTGGCGGCCGAGGAGCACCTGGTCGCGGTGGCCGGCGGCACGGACCGCTTCCGGATCCACCTGCGAGGTACCGGCACCTTCCGCCCGGTCTCGCCCGTCGTGTTCGTCTCGCTGGTCGAGGGGATCTCGCAGTGTGAAGCACTGGCAGAACGGGTACGGCGGGGCCCGCTCGACGTACCCCTGCGGTTCCCGTTCCACCCGCACGTGACCATCGCGCACCACCTGGCCGAGGACGTCCTCGACCGGGCGTTCGAGGAGCTGGCCGGCTTCGACTGCACCTTCGAGGCCGCCGAGTTCCACCTCTACCGACACGACGAGGAGATCGGCTGGCGCCCGTCCCGGGACTTCGCGCTCGCCACCACGACATGACCTCACCCCAGGCACGGCTCGAGGCGCTGCGCGCCCGCCGCCCCGTCGTGGACCACACCGTCCGGATGGTCCAGCACTACGGCGCCGTCAAGGGCAACCTCCAGGCCGGTGCCGTCACCTACTTCGGCTTCCTCTCCTTCTTCCCGATCCTCGCGCTCGCGTTCTTCGTCGTCGGCTACGTCTCGAAGGTCTACGAGGGTGCCCGCGACGTGCTCGTCACCGCGATCAACGGGCTGTTCGCCAGCAACATCCAGCTCGACCTGAGCGCCTTCGAGGAGAACGCGGCGACCGCGGGCATCATCGGCCTCGCCGGTGTCCTCTACGCCGGCCTGGGCTGGCTGTCCGCGATGCGCGAGGCGCTGATGGTGGTCTTCGAGGAGCCGGCGCGCGAGCGGCCCAACTTCGTGGTCGGCAAGCTGCGCGACCTGATGGCGCTGGCCCTGATCGGGGTCACCTTGATGGTGCAGCGTCGCCGTGACGGGGTTGGTCAGCGGCTTCGCCACCGACCTGCTCGGCTGGCTGGAGCTGGACGAGGACGCTCTCGCCCCTCGTGACACTGCTGACCGTGGTGCTCGGTCTCGTCGCCAACGTGCTGCTGTTCTTCACCATGTTCGAGCTGCTCGCCCAACCGAACGCGCCGCGGCGGACGGTGCTGGGCGGAGCGGTGCTGGGCGCGATCGGCTTCGAGCTGCTCAAGCGGCTCTCGTTCCTGCTGCTCGGCTCGACCCAGGACTCCGACGCGTTCCAGCTGTTCGGGATCGCGCTGATCCTCGTGGTCTGGATCTACTACTTCTCACGCGTCGTGATGTACGCCGCCGCATGGGCGCAGACCGCCCCGGAGACCCGGGCGCGCCAGGAGCGGGCGGCGCTCGAGGCCGATCGCACCGAGTACGCCATGAAGGAGCTGACCCATGTCGAGCTCCGCGAGACCCCCGCCCCCTCCGGGGCGTCACGGGTCAGCCCGCCGGTGGCCTTTGCCGCCGGTGGCGCCTCGATGCTCGGCCTGGTGGCCCTGCTGCGCCGACGACAGGAAGACTCGTGAAGCTCGAGCGCCGTCACGCCGTCCTGCTGCTGGGCGTCGCCGCCTGGAACGTGCTCACCTTCGGCATGTTCACCAAGAACCTCTGTGCGGCGTACGCCGCCGGCGAGGACCGTGCAGCGGGCTACTGGATCGCCCACTCCGTGCTGATCGTCGTGAACTTCGTCATCGCCGGCCTCCTCGGCCGCCTCGGCTGGAAGGCCCTGCGGAGCTGAACGCGGTCGCGGCGTGTGCCTGAGAACTCCCTCGGAGTAGTCCTCAGGCACACGCCGCGGACCGGGTGGCTCAGTGGCCGTGGCGCATCGCGGTGCGCAGGTCCTTGTTGAGCTGCGAGATCACGTCGAGCGGGATCTCCTTGGGGCAGGCCGCGGTGCACTGACCGATGTTGGTGCAGCCGCCGAAGCCCTCGTGGTCGTGCTGGGCGACCATGTTGACGACCCGGGTGTCCCGCTCGGGCTGTCCCTGGGGCAGCTCGCCGAGGTGCGTGATCTTCGCGCCCATGAAGAGCGAGGCCGACCCGTTCGGGCAGGCCGCGACGCAGGCGCCGCAGCCGATGCAGGTCGCGACGTTGAAGGCGCGCAGCGCGTCGTCGCGGGGGACCGGCACCGAGTGGGCCTCGGGGGCCGAGCCGGTGTTGACCGAGATGTAGCCACCTGCGGCGATCATCCGGTCGAACGCCGACCGGTCGACCACGAGGTCCTTGAGCACCGGGAACGCGTCGGCACGCCACGGCTCGATGGTGATCGTCTCGCCGTCGGTGAACGAGCGCATGTGGAGCTGGCAGGTCGCGGTGACCTCGGGTCCGTGCGCGTCGCCGTTGATCATCAGCCCGCACATGCCGCAGATGCCCTCACGGCAGTCGGAGTCGAACGCGATCGGCTCTTCGCCCTTCTCGATGAGCTGCTCGTTGAGCACGTCGAGCATCTCGAGGAACGACATGTCCTCGGAGACGTCGTCGAGCTCGTAGGTGTGCAGGCCACCCTTGTCCGCCGGGCCGTCCTGGCGCCAGATCTTGAGGGTGCTTCATCGGTTGGTCCTCGTGAGGGTCGGGGTCCGCGGCGTCGTCGACCGGAGGAGCGAAGCGGGGAGGGAGAGGACGTCGTGGGTGACTTCACTTGTAGCACCGCTGCTTCATCTCGATCGCCGTGTAGACGAGGTCTTCCTTGTGCAGGACGGGCGGCTGGTCGTCGCCGGCGAACTCCCAGGCCGCGACGTAGGCGTACCGGTCGTCGTGGCGCAGCGCCTCACCGTCGTCGGTCTGTGACTCTCCACGGAAGTGGCCGCCGCAGGACTCGCGCCGGTTGAGCGCATCGATGCACATCAGCTCGCCGAGCTCGATGAAGTCGGCGACGCGGCCGGCCTTCTCGAGGCTCTGGTTGAGCGAGTCGGCAGTGCCGAGCACCTTCACGTTGCGCCAGAAGTCGTCCTTCAGCGTGCGGATCAGGTCGATCGCCTTCCTCAGGCCGTCCTCGGTCCGCTCCATGCCGCAGAACTCCCACATGATGTTGCCGAGCTCGCGGTGGTAGGAGTCGACGCTGCGGGTGCCGTTGCTGTTCAGGAAGTGGTCGATCCGCGACTGCACGGACTCGCGCGCCTCGACCACGGCCGGGTGGTCGTCGCCGACTTCCTCGAACGGGCCGTCGGCGAGGTAGTCGCGGATCGTGTGCGGCAGCACGAAGTAGCCGTCGGCCAGGCCCTGCATCAGCGCGGAGGCACCCAGCCGGTTGGCACCGTGGTCGGAGAAGTTGGCCTCGCCGGTCACGAACAGGCCGGGGATCGAGGACTGGAGGTCGTAGTCGACCCACAGCCCCCCCATCACGTAGTGCACGGCGGGGTAGATGCGCATCGGCATCTCGTACGGGTTCTCGCCCGTGATCCGCTCGTACATGTCGAAGAGGTTGTCGTACTTCTCCTGGATGCCGTCGTGGCCCATCCGCTCGGTCGCGGCGGTGAAGTCGAGGTAGACGCCCCGGCGTACGCCCTCGACCTCCGGGCCCACGCCCCGGCCCTCGTCGCACACGTGCTTCGCGGCGCGCGAGGCGATGTCGCGGGGGACCAGGTTGCCGAACGAGGGGTAGATCCGCTCGAGGTAGTAGTCGCGGTCGGCCTCGTCGATCTCACGCGGGTCCTTGTCGCAGTCCGCCTTGTCCTTCGGCACCCAGATCCGGCCGTCGTTGCGCAGCGACTCGCTCATCAGGGTCAGCTTCGACTGGTGGGCGCCGGAGACCGGGATGCAGGTCGGGTGGATCTGCGTGTAGCAGGGGTTCGCCATGTAGGCGCCCTTGCGGTGGGCCCGCCAGGTGGCGGTGACGTTGCATCCCATCGCGTTGGTCGAGAGGTAGAAGACGTTGCCGTAGCCGCCGGAGGCGAGCACCACGACGTCGGCGGTGTGGGTCTCGATCTCGCCGGTGACCATGTCGCGGGCGATGATGCCGCGCGCCTTGCCGTCGACCAGGATCACCTCGAGCATCTCGTGGCGGGTGAACGTCTCCACGGTGCCGGCGTGGACCTGCCGCTCGAGGGCCTGGTAGGCGCCGATCAGCAGCTGCTGCCCGGTCTGGCCGCGGGCGTAGAAGGTGCGTGAGACCTGGACACCGCCGAAGGAGCGGTTGTCGAGGAGGCCGCCGTACTCGCGGGCGAAGGGCACGCCCTGCGCGACGCACTGGTCGATGATGTTCACGCTGACCTCGGCCAGCCGGTAGACGTTCGCCTCGCGGCTGCGGTAGTCACCGCCCTTGACCGTGTCGTAGAAGAGGCGGTGCGTGCTGTCGCCGTCCTCCTTGTAGTTCTTGGCCGCGTTGATGCCGCCCTGGGCCGCGATCGAGTGCGCGCGGCGCGGGGAGTCCTGGTAGCAGAAGGACTTCACCCGGTAGCCGGCCTCGCCGAGCGTCGCGGCCGCGGAGGCGCCGGCGAGGCCGGTGCCGACGATGATGATCGAGAGCTTGCGGCGGTTGGTCGGGTTGACCAGCCGGGCCTCGAACTTCCGGGTCGCCCAGCGCTCCGCGACCGGACCCCCGGGTGACTTGGTGTCGACGATCGGCTCACCCGGGGTGTAGAACCCCGCGGCGTCGTCGTACTCCTCGTCGAGCTCGGCGTTGTGGGAGGGGTCCGCCGCGGACGTGGTGTCGGGGATGTCCTTGAAGTCGCTCACGGTGATTGCTCCCTTACTTCGTGATGATGCCTGCGAGCACGGCGACCGGCACCAACGAGAAGCCGACCGAGATGACCAGTGCGAGGGTGAACCCGACGGTCTTGGCCCGCTGCCGGGCGTGGGCGGTGCCGGTGAGGCCGAGGGTCTGGGCGGCGCTCCAGATGCCGTGGTGGAGGTGGGCGCCGAGCATGGCCATCGCGACCAGGTAGATCAGCGTCAGCCACCACACGTCGAAGGTGTCGACCAGCAGGTTGTAGGGGTCGTTGGTCGGCCCGCCCTGCGGGTTGACCTTGCCGACGGTGAAGTTCAGCAGGTGCCAGACGATGAAGAGCAGCAGCGTCACCCCGCCCCAGCGCATCGTCAGGCTGGCGAAGGTCGCCCCGGTGCGCTTCTTCACGACGTACGGCGTGGTGCGCGCCTTCTTGGCCCGCGACCACAGCATGAACGCGGCCGACACGTGGGCGACGAGGGAGCCGAGCAGCCCGACCCGGATGATCCACAGCGCACCCTCGTGCGGGAGCAGCGGCTCCCCGATCTCGCGCAGGTGGTGGGCGTACTCGTTGAAGGCGTCGTGACCGGAGAATGCCTTGAGGTTGCCGTACATGTGAGCGAGCACGAAACCGATGAAGACGATGCCGCTCACGGCCATCAGCAGCTTGAGTGCGATGGTCGAGCGTGTCGAGCGCGCTCCCTTGACCAAGGTAGGAGTTGCCACGTCTTGACGCTACCCCCCGATCGGCCTCCGTCCCGTGTCGGGGGAGTGTGACGTTCAACCCGTCCCGGCCCGCAATCCGGTTGTGCTGGGGTGCGGCCGGGCGTTGGATGGATCCGTGTCCGCTCTCGCGTTCGACCGGGCCGGTCCCACCGGCGATCTTCCCGTGGTGCTGCTGCACGCCGGCGTCGCCGACCGTCGGATGTGGGATCCGCAGTGGGGGGCGCTCCAGGCCCGCCGCGACGTGGTCCGCCCCGACCTGCGCGGGTTCGGCGACTCGGCGGCGCGCTCCGAGGGTCCGCTCTCGCCCCACCGCGACGTGCTCGACCTGCTCGACCGGCTCGGCATCGCGCGCGCCCACCTGGTGGGGGCGTCGTACGGCGCGGGGGTGGCCGTCGACGTCGCGCTGACCGCGCCCGACAGGGTGGCCTCGCTGCTGCTGGTCACGCCGGGCGGGTCGCTGATCCCGGAGATGACCGACGACCTGCGGACGTTCGCGGCGGCCGAGAACGCCGCGCTCGAGGCGGGTGACCTCGACGCCGCGGTCGAGGCCAACCTCGCGACCTGGGTCGACGGCCCCGGCCAGCCGGTCGACCGGGTCGACCCGGGGGTGCGTGCGCTGGTGGGGGAGATGCAGCGGCGTGCCTTCGAGCTCCAGGGACTCCTTGACGACCTCGACGAGGACGAGCTCGACCCCCCGGCCCTCGAGCGGCTCGGTGAGGTCGGCGTACCGACCCTCCTGCTCGGCGGCGCCCTGGACCTCGAGGCGATCGACCGGGCAGCGGTGGCCGTCCTCGCCGGGGTGCACGGCGCCCGTCAGGTCGTGTGGCCCGACGTCGCGCACCTGCCCACGCTCGAGCAGCCCGACGCCTTCCTCGCCCTGCTCCTCGACTGGCTGGCCGAGGTCTCCTGAGGGGCAGGAGGGTGCAGCAGTGCCCGGTCGGCTCCCCCAGCGGGGGAGGAAGTGCCCGGTCAGCCGGTTCTGAGGGTGCAGGAGTGACGGGTCAGGCGGCGGTGGGGGTGCCGACGAGCGGGAGGTAGTGGCTCGCGACCAGCTCGTCGACGGCGGCCGCCCAGTCGCGCTGGACCGCAAGCATCCGGGCGTGGCGGCCGAGCAGCTCGCGACGGCGGTCGGCCACGACCCGGTCGAGCGCGGCGACGAGGCCGCGCGGGTCCTCGGGGTCGTAGAGCACCCCGGTCTCCAGCGGCCGCACCACGTCGGGCGCACCCCCGGCGTCCGGGGCGACGGCGGGCACCCCGCTGGCAGCCGCCTCGCGCAGCGGGTGGCAGCAGGTCTCGGTGACGCCGGGGTGCACCAGCACGTCGAGGTTGGCCATGGTCGAGGCCAGCGTGCCGGTGGCCTGCGGGCCGAGCAGCTTCGCGGTGGGCAGCTGCCCGCGCAGCCACTCGCGCTGGGGTCCCTCGCCCACGACGACCAGCCGGGTCCCGGCGACGGCGCCGACCTCCGCCAGGCGGCGTACGTCGTGACGGTTGCGGAGTGCCCCGACGTAGCCCACCAGCACCTCGTCGTGGCGTGCCCAGTTGGCGCGGACGGCGGGGTCGCGCAGCGCCGGGTCGAAGGTGGCGCTGTCGACGCCGGGGGTCCACAGCCGTGACGGCACGCCGAGGTCGGCGAGCCGGTGGCGCACCCAGCGTGCCGTGACCAGCACCCGGTCGGCCCTGGCGGCCGTGCTCGAGCGCCAGTAGTCGGCAGCCAGGTCGGCCACCGGCGACTGCTGCACGAGCACCGACGGCAGCCCGAGGGAGGCCGCGTGCTTGAGCGCGCGTCGGCCGACCCCGCCGGGTGAGGCGAGGTGGACCAGGTCGGGACCGAAGGACTCGAGCGCCTGGCGCACCTGCTCGCTGCGGCCGGGACGCGAGATCCGCTCCACCCGGCAGCCGCGGTAGGTCGCCAGGCCGGGGCCCGGGGTGATCACCAGCACCTGGTGGCCGGTGTCGACGAGTCGGTCGGCAACCGCCCTCACCGTGGTCGTGGTGCCGTCGACGGCCGGGTAGAAGGACTCCGAGACCAGGGCGATCCTCATGGCCCCACCTTCGTGCCCGCGCACCAATGACGGAGGACGTCGGCGCGACGCGCAGATGAACACTCGCGAGAAGACAAGGGTGTGGCCTCCTTCACTTTCGGCGTCCCGGCGGCCAGACTGCACTGCGTCGTACCGGCGGCACCGAGCGAGAGGGACACATGTCGACTGGAGTCACCGGCCCGGGCCGGGCCAGCATCGAGCAACGCACCCTGCGCGGTGACCGGTGGTGGTTGGCCCCGCTGACGACGTTCGTCGTGTTCTCCGCGTTCGTCGTCTACGCCTCGGTCCGCGCGTTCATGGGACGCGACTACTACGCCTCGCCGTACCTCTCGCCGTTCTACTCACCCTGCCTCGGTGACTGCGTCGAGGGCGCCAGCGACTTCGGCCAGCCGTTTGCGTGGTTCCCGCTGTCGGCGGCGCTGATCATCCTGATCTTCCCACTGGGCTTCCGGATGACCTGCTACTACTACCGCAAGGCCTACTACCGCGCCTTCTGGCTCTCGCCCCCGGCGTGCGGGGTCGCAGAGCCGCACGCGAAGTACTCCGGCGAGAGCCGACTGCCGCTGATCCTGCAGAACGTGCACCGCTACTTCTGGTACGCCGCGGTGCTGGTCGGGCTGGTGCTGACCTTCGACGTGTTCCTGGCCTTCCGGCCGATGCCGGCGCAGTACGCCGTCGGCGACGGCGAGACCAGCGGGATCCACATGGGCCTCGGCACGCTGCTGATGATCGCCAACGTCGTGTTCATCTGGCTCTACACGCTCTCGTGCCACTCCTGCCGCCACGTCGTGGGCGGCCGGCTGCGCCACTTCTCCCGGCACCCGGTCCGCTACCGGTTGTGGACCTGGGTGTCGAAGCTGAACACCAGCCACGGCCGGTGGGCGTGGTACTCCCTGTTCTCGGTCGCTCTCGTCGACCTCTACATCTTCCTGCTCGCCACCGGCACGATCCAGGACCTGAGGTTCTTTTGACCCACCCCACGAAGGACGCGATGAGTGACACTGCCGGCCCGGCGGAGGGCCGCCACCCGATGACCGGCAACGCCCTGTCGGGCGAGGCCCGCGGCGGGATGGAGCGCCACACCTACGACGTCGTCGTGGTGGGCGCCGGTGGTGCCGGGCTGCGGGCGGCGATCGCGGCGCACGACGCGGGCGCCCGGGTGGCGATCGTGTGCAAGTCGCTGCTCGGCAAGGCCCACACCGTCATGGCCGAGGGCGGCATCGCCGCGGCGATGGGCAACCGGTGGCCGGAGGACAACTGGGAGGTCCACTTCCGCGACACCATGCGCGGCGGCAAGATGCTCAACAACTGGCGGATGGCCCAGCTCCACGCCCAGGAGGCGCCGGAGCGGGTGCAGGAGCTCGAGGACTGGGGCGCGCTCTTCGACCGGCTCGAGGACGGGCTGATCTCACAGCGCGACTTCGGTGGACACAAGTACGCCCGGCTCGCCCACGTCGGTGACCGCACCGGCCTCGAGATGATCCGCACGCTGCAGCAGCGGGCCGTGGCGCTCGGCATCGACGTCTTCATGGAGTGCACGGTCACGGACGTCTTCAAGGAGGACGACAAGGTCGCCGGAGCCTTCGCCTACTGGCGCGAGTCGGGCCGCTTCGTCGTCTTCGACGCCCCCAGCGTGATCCTCGCGACCGGCGGCATCGGCAAGTCGTTCAAGGTCACCTCGAACTCCTGGGAGTACACCGGCGACGGCCATGCCCTCGCGATGCGGGCCGGCGCGAGCCTGATCAACATGGAGTTCGTGCAGTTCCACCCCACCGGCATGGTGTGGCCGCCCTCGGTGAAGGGGTTGCTGGTCACGGAGTCGGTGCGCGGTGACGGCGGCGTGCTGAAGAACTCCGAGGGCAAGCGGTTCATGTTCGACTACATCCCCGAGTTCTTCAAGGCGGAGACGGCCGACACGGAGGCGGAGGCCGACCGGTGGTACGACGACAAGTCGAACAACCGGCGACCACCGGAGCTGCTGCCGCGTGACGAGGTCGCCCGCGCGATCAACTCCGAGATCAAGGCGGGCCGCGGCACCCCGCACGGCGGGATCTACCTCGACATCGCCTCGCGGCGTACGCCCGAGTTCATCCGCAAGCGGCTGCCCTCGATGTACCACCAGTTCAAGGAGCTGGCCGACGTCGACATCACTGCGGAGCCGATGGAGATCGGCCCCACCTGTCACTACGTCATGGGCGGCGTCGAGGTCGACGCCGACACCCAGGAGAGCGCCACGACCGGGCTGTACGCCGTGGGCGAGTGCTCCGGCGGGATGCACGGCTCCAACCGGCTCGGCGGCAACTCGCTGGGCGACCTGCTGGTCTTCGGCAAGCGGGCCGGCGAGCACGCCTCGGCGTACGCCGCCTCGCTGGGAGAGGCGCGACCGCAGGTGGACGACGCGGACGTGAAGGCGGCGCAGGTGAGCGCGCTGGCGCCGTTCGAGGTCGAGGGCGGCGAGAACCCCTACACGATCCAGTCCGACCTGCAGCAGTCGATGAACGACCTGGTCGGCATCATCCGCACCGGCGAGGAGCTCGAGGAGTCGCTGCGGGAGATCGAGGCGTTCAAGGAACGCGCCCGGACGATGGTCGTCGAGGGGCACCGGCAGTACAACCCGGGCTGGCACCTGGCCCTCGACCTGCGCAACATGCTGATCGTCAGCGAGTGCATCGCCAAGGCGGCGCACGCGCGTCAGGAGTCGCGCGGGGGCCACACCCGTGACGACTTCCCCGGACCCGACGCCGAGTGGGGCACCAAGAACCTGGTGGTCACCCTCGACGCCGCGGGCACCGGCGTGGAGCTGCGCGAGAAGCCGTTGCCCGAGATGCCGGACGAGCTGAAGGGGTACTTCGCATGACCAGCTACCTGCTCAAGCTGCGGATCTGGCGGGGCGACAAGGACGGCGGGGAGGTCCACGACTTCCCGGTCGAGGTCTCCGAGGGTGAGGTCGTGCTCGACGCGATCCACCGGGTGCAGGCCACCCAGGCCGGCGACCTCGCCGTGCGGTGGAACTGCAAGGCCGGCAAGTGCGGCTCGTGCAGCGCCGAGATCAACGGCCGACCGCGGCTGATGTGCATGTGTCGGCTCTCGGACTTCGAGGAGGACGAGACGATCACGGTGACGCCGATGCGCACCTTCCCGGTGATCCGCGACCTCGTGACCGACGTGTCCTTCAACTACGAGAAGGCCAAGGAGCTGCCGTCGGCGCAGCTCGGTCCGCGTGACGCCGACGGCAAGCGGCGGATGGCGCAGGTCGACGTCGAGCGGGGCCAGGAGTTCCGCAAGTGCATCGAGTGCTTCCTGTGCCAGGACGTCTGCCACGTGGTGCGCGACCACGAGGACAACAAGGAGTCGTTCGCGGGACCGCGCTTCTTCCTGCGCTACGCCGAGCTCGACATGCACCCCCTCGACACCCACGACCGGCGCGAGCTGGCCCAGGGTGCCGCGGGCCTGGGGATGTGCAACATCACCAAGTGCTGCACGGAGGTCTGCCCCGAGGGCATCAAGATCACCGACAACGCGATCATCCCGATGAAGGAGCGCGTGGTCGACCGGAAGTACGACCCGCTGGTGTGGCTCGGGAACAAGATCGGGCTGCGCACCAAGGACAACGACGGGCGCACCGAGGTCTGACGTGGCCGGCCTCGACCGTCGACGTCGGTCGAGCACGGCTGCGGCTGCCGGCTACAACGGTCGCACGTCGCTGACGTCGTACTCCTCGACGGACGCGGACAGGATCTGGGCGGACTGGTCGTCGACCACCTCGTCCCCGCGGAACGCGGCGAGCAGGTAGGAGGCGCGGTCGGTGACGAGCAAGTCCGCTGACGATGACCATGGGAGGGCCGACCGGTCCGAGCGCCCGGACTCATCGCCGGCGAGGTGACTTTCGGACTGGGCAGCTGAGTCCTCCGACTCATCCCGCCGGCCGCCCGGGCGGAGGAGACTGACGCCATGACCGAGAGCGCCCCACGTCCCGCTGCCCCCGTCCGTCGCCTGGTGGTGGGTCTCACCATCGGCTCCTTCTCCGTCGCCGCGCTGATGGGCATCGTCGCGCTGCTCGGGGGAGGGGCGTTCGGGGAGGCGGAGGGGCAGGTGCTGCTGACCACCCTCGTCGTCGGCGTCACCAGCGTCGCCATGCTCTGCTACCTCGCCGCGGCTGGCACCCGCTACCAGGCAGTCGGAGCGGTCGGCGGCATCCTGGTGCTGCTGCCCGCGACCCAGGCGCTGCTGCTCGTGTGGAACCAGAGCAGCTGGGACGACGAGGCCTTCTTCAAGCTCTTCGGCGTCGGGATCACGCTGGCCGCCACGCTGGCCCAGATCTCCCTCCTGCTCGGGGTCGCCGGTGGTCTCCGGCGGCTGCGGGCGGTGCTGTGGCCCACGGTGGCGTTGGCGACCGGGGTGGCGGGCGTCATCTGCTCGATGGTCCTGTTCGAGTCGGGCGGGGACGGCACCTTCCGGCTGCTAGGCGTGATGGCCATCCTCGACGTCCTCGGCACCGTCACGACGCTGGCGCTGGCGGTCTTCGGCAACCGCGCGTCCGACGAGACAGGCGCCCCGGTGGGGATCCCCACCCGGTTGGAGGCGCCCTTGGCGGCCGCCGTCGCCGGCTCGGGCCGCACCCGTGACGAGATCGTTGCCGAGGCGCTCGATAGCTGGCTCGGACGGGCCACCTGACCCCTCCGAGCACCGGTCGGTCTGGACCACCCGGACCAATTCGTTACTGGAACTGTGGAGAAATCCCCCGATTCCCGCAACGGCTCGCTGAGCCCGACCTAACCTCCCGTCATGACCCCCCGAACCCCCCGGCACCGACGTCGCCTCCAGGCGGCCTCGGGAGCACTCCTGCTGGCGGTCCTGGCCCCCGTGGTCGGCCCCGCCCAGGCCACCGCAGCCCACGCCCGCCCCACCCTGCGCCAGGTCGTGGAGGTCGACGCCCCCCGCGACCTGCGCGTGCTGAAGGCCACCACCACGAGCGCGACCGTCGCCTGGTCACGTCCCCGTGGCGCCAAGCGGTTCCGCCTGGTGCACTCGGAGGCCCGCGGCATGACCGCGCCCACCGTGGCGTGGACCGGCCGGACCCGGTTCCGGATCACCGGCCTGGCGCCGGGCTCGAGGTACTTCCTGCGGGTCCGCGTGGTCGACGGACGTCACGCGCTCAGCTCCTTCTCTCGTACGGTTCCGGTCACCACGGAGCCCGTGAGGGGCACGGAGGAGACGGAGCCCACGGAGCCGACCGAGCCGACGCCCGACGGAGCCGACGGTCCGACGGAGCCGACGGTCCCGACGGAGCCGACCGAGCCGACGCCGCGGACCCGACGGAGCCGACGGAGCCGACCGACCCGACCGACCCCACGGAGCCGACCGAGCCGACCCAGCCGACCGACCCGGGGACGCCGGAGGGCACCACGCTCTTCGGGGCCAACTACACGACCAACTCGCTCGTGGACGAGGGCCTCTACGCGGGGCGGGCGAGCGTCGCACGGGTCTTCTTCCAGGGACTGGGAGGCGTGCGTTTCGTCAACAACTCCGCGGTGCGTGAGGCCAGGGCCGACGGGGTCGACACCTTCGTGATCTCGTGGAAGGAGACCAACCCGGAGGCGATCCGGACCTTCCTGGCAGGGATCCCCGACGGGCTGACGATCTACACCTCCTTCAACCACGAGCCGGAGAACGACCACGGCAACCCGGGCAGCGAGACCTACCGGGCCTGGTCGCAGGAGTACCAGCGCCAGTGGGCGCTGCAGTCACCCCTGATGCGCGCCGAGGGCTTCATCCCCACCAACATCCTGATGGCCTGGACCCTGCAGAAGCAGTCGGGGCGCACGGTCGCCGAGTGGACGCCCCCCGCCGGCACCGTCGACGTCTTCGCCTTCGACGCCTACTACGGCCAGGGCAAGGACCCCGCCGCCCTGGCGCAACGGATGGCCGAGGCCGCCGCGGACGCCGGAGTGGTGCGGACCGGACTGGCCGAGACCGGTGCGCCGTCGTCCGACGTCGGCCGGCTGGCCAACACGGCCGAGATGCGCCGGGCACTGCTCGACGAGGGTGTCTTCGAGTGGGGCATCTACTGGAACAGCGCCACGAGCAGCTACGACAGCCGCATGGACATCGCCACCGCAGACGCCTGGTTCGGTAGCTGAGCACACGAGCGCGGCGGGTGGTCGAACCGACCACCCGCTGCGCTTCGACCTGGTGGGCCGCGGTGGCGCCGTAGAGTCCTGCGCCATGGCACCCCCTCGAGACCCCGCCGACCTCGTGGCCCGCGACTGGTGGAAGTCGGCCGTCGCCTACCAGATCTACCCCCGCAGCTTCGCCGACGGGAACGGCGACGGCGTCGGCGACATCCCCGGGATCCGGAGCCGGCTCGACCACCTCGAGGCGCTCGGCATCGACGTGGTGTGGCTGAGCCCGGTCTACCGCTCGCCGATGGACGACAACGGCTACGACATCAGCGACTACCACGACGTCGACCCGCTCTTCGGCACGCTCGCGGACCTCGACGGCCTGATCGAGGACCTCCACGCCCGTGGCATGAGGCTGGTGATGGACCTGGTGGTCAACCACACCAGCAGCGCGCACGCGTGGTTCGAGGAGTCGCGCTCCAGCCGGGACGACCCGAAGCGCGACTGGTACTGGTGGCGGCCGCCGCGGCCCGGCCACACCGGGGGCGAGCCGGGCGCCGAGCCCACCAACTGGGGCTCGGTCTTCTCCGGACCGGCCTGGGCGTGGGACGAGGCGACGGGGGAGTACTACCTCCACCTGTTCGCCGACAGCCAGCCCGACCTCAACTGGGAGAACCCGGACGTCCGGGCGGCCGTCCACGCGATGATGAACTGGTGGCTCGACCGCGGCGTCGACGGCTTCCGGATGGACGTCATCAACCTGATCTCCAAGGCGGTGGTCGAGGAACCGCCGGGGTTGCTCGACGGTGCGGTCGGCGGCAACGGTGGTCCCGTCGACGTCACGGTCCACGGCGACCCCGGCCCCTACGTGCTGCACGGCCCGCGGATCCACGAGTACCTCCAGGAGATGCACCGCGAGGTCTTCGCCGACCGGCCGGCCGGGTTGCTCAACGTCGGCGAGACGCCCGCGACCACCGTCGAGCAGGCGCTGCTGTACACCGACCCCGACCGCCACGAGCTCGACATGGTCTTCCAGTTCGAGCACGTCGACCTCGACTCCGGACCGCGCGGCAAGTGGGACGTGGTGCCGATGTCGCCGCGCGACCTCAAGGAGTCGCTGACCCGGTGGCAGGAGGGCCTGGCCGAGGTCGGCTGGAACAGCCTCTACCTCGGCAACCACGACCAGCCCCGCTGCGTGTCCCGCTTCGGCGACGACTCGCCCGCCCACCGGGTGCGTTCGGCGAAGGCGCTCGCCACCGTGCAGCACCTGCACCGCGGCACGCCGTACATCTACCAGGGCGACGAGCTGGGCATGGCCAACGCCGGCTTCGCGCGCATCGAGGACACCCGCGACATCGAGTCCCGGCAGGCCTACGACGCCATGCTCGCGCGCGGCGTCGACCCCGACGACGCGATGGCCCCGATCCGCTACAAGGGCCGCGACAACGCGCGCACCCCGATGCAGTGGGACGCCACCGAGCATGCCGGCTTCACCAGCGGCACGCCGTGGCTGCCGGCGAACGCCGACCACGTCGAGGTCAACGCGCAGGCGCAGCGGGCCGACCCGGACTCGGTGTTCCACCACCACCGGCAGCTGATCGCGCTACGTCACGAGGACCCGGTCGTCGCGCACGGCGACTTCACGCTGCTGCTGCGCGAGCACGAGCAGGTGCACGCCTTCGTACGCCGCCTCGACGGGCGCGAGCTCCTCGTCGTCGCCAACATGTCGGGGGAGGACGGCGTCGTGGCGGAGGTGCCCGACGCGGCCGCCTGGGCGGCCAGCGAGCTGGTGCTCGGCAACGCGGGAACGCCGGCGGAGACCGACCGGATCGTGCTGGGGCCGTGGGAGGCGCGGGTGCACCGACGAGGCTGAGCCGGGGCCGGGTCGGGGCTACTCGCTCGCGGCCAGCGTCGCGCCGAGCCCGATCATCATCACGCCGCCGGCGGTGCCCATGGCGTCGAGGCGGCGCGGCTCCCGCGCGAACCAGCGGCGGGCCGAGCCGGCGACCGTCGCCCACACGCTGTCCGAGGCGACGGCGAGCGCCGCGAAGGCGAGACCGAGCGCGGCCACCTGCGGCAGCGCGGCGGCTCCCGGGTCGGTGAACTGCGGCAGGAAGGCCACGAAGAACACGATCGTCTTGGGGTTGCTGACGCCGACCAGGAACCCGGTCCGCAGTGCCTGACCCGCCCGCTCGGGCGGCTTCTCGCCGGTGAGCAGCGCCGTCCGGGCGTCGGCGCGGTGCCGGATCGCCTGGACGCCCAGCCACACGACGTAGCAGGCGCCGGCGAGCTTCAGCACGGTGTACGCCGTGGCGCTCGCGGCCACCACGGCCCCCAGCCCGGCCGCCACCAGCAGCACCTGCACCAGCAGCCCGAGCGCGTTGCCGACCACGGAGACGAGCGCGTCGTGGAGGCTGACGGTCAGCGCCCGGCCGAGCGTGAACAGCAGGCTCGGTCCGGGGACCTGGATGAAGAGCAGCGAGGCGACCAGGAAGGTCAGCCACTGGGTGGTGCTGGGCATGGCTGAGTATGACCCGATCCGGCCGACCGGTCAGCCGGCTCCCGGGGAGCGGTCCCGCGTCGCGAGGCCGGGCGGCTCCTCGCTGCGGTCCTGCGGGCCGCCGGACCACGGGGGAGGACCCTCCCGCTCACGCTGGGCGAGCCCGGGCGGCTGGCCGTGGGGGTGCGGTTTCGTCGCCGCCCTCCCCGCAGTGCGACCGACCTGGTCGGCGTGCTTGCCGGCGTGCTTGCCGGCGTGCTTGCCGGCGTGCTGGTCGGCCTTGCGGTCAGCCCTGTCCTGCTGGTGCTGGCCCGGACGCTCGGGCCGGTCCGGCCCGGAGACGGCGTCGCTCGACCACGCGCCGGCCGCCATGACCAGCACGAGGGCTCCACCCCCGAGCAGGGACTTCATGTCGTCAGGGTGAGGCCGTGCCAGCCGTCCCGCAGGCGTTTCGGCAGATCTCAGGGGGCGGGCTGGACCAGTCCGTGCAGGCAGACGTCGTGGCGGCGTACGACGCCGTCGTCCCCGCGCAGCGGGAGGAACCCGCGCCGGATCCCCTCCTGGGCGAAGCCGGCGGCGAAGGCGACCCGACAGGAGGCGACGTTCTCGGTCGAGTGGTCGAGCTGGACCCGGGCCAGGTCACGGCCGGCCGGGTCGAGCAGCCAGCCGGTGAGCAGCGCGACCGCGGCGCGGGCGACGCCGCGCCCCCGCGCGTCGGGGTGGACGCCGTAGCCCAGTTCGGCGATGCCGAGCTTCTCGCCGGTGGTCCAGCGCCACGAGACGTCGCCGAGGAAGGCGTCGGTCGCGTCGGTGACCACCAGCGTCCCCGGCACCCGCTCGGCCCAGGTCGTGCGCGACCTCTCGACCCGCTCGGTCAGCTCGCCGACGTCGTCGGGCACCGGGATGAACGCCGGCGATCCGTAGCGGCGCTGGTCGGGGTCGCGGAGCAGCTCCAGCCAGCGGCCGGCGTCGGCGTCGACCGCGGGACGCAGCCGCAACGGGAGGCGGGCCTCGATGCCGGCATCGCTGGCGGTCGTGGTCACGGCGCCCAGCGTAGGGGCCTGCGGGGCGGGGAAAGGTCACACTCGGTGGCCGCACCCGGGGCGGCCCTCCTAGTGTTCGTCCCATGACGTCAGACCAGCCCGTCGAGGGCGGGCTGGACGAGCCCACCGAGCTCGAGCCCGAGCAGGGTGACCTCGCCCTCGCCGACCCCGCCGACGACCACACCCGTGCCGACTGGGAAGCAGCCGCCGCGGCGGTGCTCCGCAAGGCGGGACGGCTCGGCGACGACGACCCGGACGACCTCGTCTGGCAGCGGTTGACGCGCACCACGCTCGACGGCCTCGCCGTCCCGCCGCTCGGGACCCCTGACCTGCTCGACGACCTCGTGACCTCCGGTCGGCCGACCCGCGTGGGCGGCTGGGACGTCCGGACCCGGGTGACCGGGAGTGCCGACAACGAGCAGGCGCTGGCCGACCTCGCTGCCGGTGCCACCTCTCTGTGGGTCGACGCCGAGGCCGACCTGCCGGCGCTGCTCGACGAGGTGCTGCTCGACGTCGCCCCGGTGGTGCTGCAGGACGCCACCCCGGAGGCCGCGCGTGAGATGGCCGGGCTGATCGGTGACGCGGACCCCGCCGAGGGGACCAACCTCGGCGCCGACGCGACCGGCGAGCACGTCGTGGAGATCGCCCGGATCGCCCAGGACGCCGGCGTGCTGGCGGCCGTCGTCGACGGGACGGCCGCGCACGATCGCGGCGCCTCCGACGTGCAGGAGGTCGGTCTGCTGCTGGCCGACGCCGCGGCGTACCTCCGGACGCTGACGGCGGCCGGCTTCACCGTGGCGGAGGCGGCCGGGCTCGTGGAGCTGCGGGTCGCTGCGACCGACCACCAGTTCCCGACGGTCGCGAAGCTGCGTGCCCTCCGACGGCTCTGGGCCCGGATGGTGGAGCTCAGCGGTACGGAGCCGGTGCCGGTGCGCGTCCACGCGGTGACGAGCCGTCCGATGCTGAGCCGGTTCGACCCCTGGGTGAACATGCTGCGGACCACGGTCGCGGCCTTCTCCGCAGGGATCGGCGGTGCCGACGCGGTCACGGTCGTGCCCTTCGACAGCCCGCTCGGCGAGCCCGACGCGTTCGCCCGACGGATCGCCCGCAACACCTCCCACCTGCTGCTCAGCGAGTCCCACCTCGGCCGGGTCGCGGACCCCGCCGGCGGGTCCTACGCCGTCGAGAAGCTGACCGACGACCTCGCCGTCGCGGCCTGGGCCGAGCTCGGGCTGATCGAGTCCGAGGGCCGGGAGGCCTTCGAGGAGCGGGTGGCCGAGGTCGTCGCCGCCCGCGACACCGCGGTCGCCACGCGACGGCAGCCGTTGACCGGGCTGACGGAGTTCCCGAACCTCGACGAGGTGCTGCCCGAGCGGTCCGGTCCCGGCGACGACGTACGCCGGTGGGGTGGGGCGTTCGAGGAGCTGCGCGAGCAGCCGGCAGCCACGCCCGTCTTCCTGGCCACGATGGGTCCGGTCGCCGCCCACACCGCCCGCGCCACCTTCGCCACCAACCTGTTCGCGGCCGGCGGGGTCGCCGTCGCCCCGGCCGGCCCGACCGAGGGCGTGGCGTCCGTCGTGGACGCCTTCGACGGCCAATCGGTCGCCTGCCTGGCCGGCACCGACGCGGCGTACGCCGAGTGGGGCGCCGCCCTGGTCACCGCGCTGCGCGAGGCGGGCGCCCGTCACGTCGTGGTGGCGGGGAAGGCCGACGTCGACGCCGACGACCAGTGCTTCGCCGGCATGGACGCGCTGGACTTCCTGCGCCGCACGAGAGGAGTGCTCGGGCTACCCACGAGGACGCTCGCTCCGCTCCCGCTCCGCGGGGGACGGCAGCGTCCCCGACAGCTTCGCCGGCCTCGACCTCGCGGGAGGCGGCCGGGCGGCGACACCCCTACGGGGGAGCCCTGGGCGTCGCCCGAGGGCATCGACGTGCTGCCGGTCTACGGACCGGAGCACCTCGAGGGCCTCGATGCGCTGGACACCTGGCCCGGGCTCAGCCCGTTCCTGCGCGGGCCCTACCCGACGATGTACACCACCCAGCCCTGGACGGTCCGGCAGTACGCCGGGTTCTCGACGGCCGAGGCCTCCAACGCGTTCTACCGGCGCAACCTCGCGGCGGGCCAGAAGGGCCTGAGCGTCGCGTTCGACCTCGCGACCCACCGCGGCTACGACTCCGATCACCCGCGGGTCCGTGGCGACGTCGGCATGGCCGGCGTCGCGATCGACTCGATCTACGACGCCCGCACGCTCTTCGACGGCATCCCGCTCGACCAGATGTCGGTGTCGATGACGATGAACGGCGCGGTGCTGCCGGTGATGGCGCTCTACATCGCGGCGGCGCAGGAGCAGGGGGTGGAGCCGGAACAGCTCTCGGGGACGATCCAGAACGACATCCTCAAGGAGTTCATGGTCCGCAACACCTACATCTACCCGCCGTCGCCGAGCATGCGGATCATCTCCGACATCTTCTCGTACACCGCCGAGCGGATGCCGCGCTTCAACTCGATCTCGATCTCCGGCTACCACATGCAGGAGGCCGGGGCGACCGCCGACCTCGAGCTCGCCTACACGCTCGCCGACGGCGTGGAGTACCTCCGGGCCGGCCTCGACGCGGGGCTCGACATCGACCGGTTCGCACCGCGGCGTCAGCTTCTTCTGGGCGATCGGGATGAACTTCTTCATGGAGGTCGCCAAGATGCGGGCCGCCCGGGCGATCTGGGCACGGCTGGTGCGCCAGTTCGACCCGCAGAACCCCAAGTCCCTCAGCCTGCGCACCCACTGCCAGACGTCCGGCTGGTCGCTCACCGCCCAGGACGTCTTCAACAACGTGGGGCGCACCTGCATCGAGGCGATGGCCGCGACCCAGGGCCACACCCAGAGCCTGCACACCAACGCCCTCGACGAGGCGATCGCGCTGCCGACCGACTTCTCGGCCCGGATCGCGCGCAACACCCAGCTGCTGCTGCAGCAGGAGAGCGGCACGACCCACAGCATCGACCCGTGGGCGGGCTCCTACTACGTCGAGCGGCTGACCCACGACCTCGCCGAGCGTGCGTGGGGCCACATCCGCGAGGCGGAGGAGGCCGGCGGCATGGCCGCCGCGATCGAGCAGGGCATCCCGAAGATGCGGATCGAGGAGGCAGCCGCCCGCACCCAGGCACGGCTCGACTCCGGCCAGCAGCAGCTGATCGGCGTCAACACCTTCCGGCTCGCCGCCGAGGACAAGCTGGACGTGATGAAGGTCGACAACGACGACGTCTACCGCCAGCAGATGGCCAAGCTGGAGCGGCTGCGGGCCGAGCGCCACGACGACGACGTACGCCGCACCCTCGAGGCGCTGACCCGCAGCGCCGAGACCGGCGACGGCAACCTGCTCGACCTCGCCGTCGACGCGGCCCGCGCCAAGGCCACGGTCGGGGAGATCTCGGAGGCGATGGAGAAGGTCTACGGCCGCCACCAGGCCGTGATCCGTACGATCTCCGGCGTGTACCGCGACGAGTCCGGCAGCGACGGCCCGGTGCAGCGCGTGATCGAGGCGGCCGACGAGTTCGAGGAGCAGGAGGGCCGCCGGCCCCGGATCCTGGTCGCGAAGATGGGCCAGGACGGCCACGACCGCGGCCAGAAGGTCATCGTCAGCGCCTTCGCCGACATGGGCTTCGACGTCGACGTGGGTCCGCTCTTCTCGACGCCGGAGGAGGTCGCCCAGCAGGCCGTCGACGCCGACGTGCACGTGGTCGGCGTGTCCTCGCTGGCCGCCGGGCACCTGACCCTGCTGCCGCAGCTGCGCTCGGCCCTGGCCGACCTCGGCCGCGGGGACATCATGGTCGTCATCGGCGGCGTGATCCCGCCCGACGACGTGGCGACGCTGCGGGAGATGGGCGCCGCCGCGGTGTTCCTTCCGGGCACCGTGATCGCGGAGTCCGCGCTGGGGCTCATCCACGCGCTCGCCGAGCAGCTCGCGCACGGGTCCGGGGCTTGAGCCCCACCGGTCCCGACGTGGACGCGCTCGCCGCCGGGGTGCGGGAGCGGCAGCGGGCCGCGGTCTCGCGGGCGATCACGCTCGTGGAGTCCTCCCGGCCGTCCCACCGCGCCGCGGCGCGCGAGCTCGTGGGAATGCTCGAGCCCGGACCTGCCGTCCGGGTCGGGATCTCGGGGGTCCCCGGCGTCGGCAAGTCCACCTTCATCGAGCAGCTCGGGACCCGGCTGACCGCGGCCGGGCACCGCGTCGGGGTGCTCGCGGTCGACCCCTCCAGCGTGCGCACCGGCGGCTCGGTCCTCGGTGACAAGACCCGGATGGGGCGGCTCGCGAACGACCCCGACGCGTTCATCCGACCCTCACCCGCGGCCGGCACCCTCGGTGGCGTCGCCCGTGCCACGACCCAGGCGATGACGGTCCTCGAGGCCGCGGCGTACGACGTGGTGCTCGTCGAGACCGTCGGCGTCGGCCAGTCCGAGGTGACCGTCGCGGGGATGGTCGACACCTTCCTCTTCCTCACGCTCGCCCGCACCGGGGACCAGCTGCAAGGGATCAAGAAGGGCATCCTCGAGATCGCCGACGTGATCGCGGTCAACAAGGCCGACGACGAGGGCGGCTCCGACCGGACGGGGGAGGCGCGCAGCGCGGCCCGCGACCTCGCCGGGGCGCTGCGGCTGGTCCGCGGGCGCGAGGAGTGGGCGCCGCCGGTCGTCACCTGCTCCGGCCTGACCGGCGACGGCGTGGACGACGTGTGGGAGCGGGTGCTCGCCCACCGCGACCACCTCGGCGAGGCCGGACTGGCCGCCAAGCGGGCCGGGCAGCAGCTCGACTTCACCTGGACCCTGGTCCGCGACGAGCTCGCCGACCGGCTGCGGCGCTCGCCGGGCGTCGCGACCGCGCGGGACGACGTACGCCGGCGGGTGCTGGCCGGCGAGCTCACCGCGCCGGCGGCGGCCGACGAGATCCTGGCGGCCTACGACGCCGCCGGTGACTGACGGGGCGCCCGCGGGAACGGTCTAGTCCTCCCCAGGACGAGGTATGGCGGCCCGCCGGTGACCGTGCGCACACTCGATGACGGACGTCACCGTCCGGTGATGTCCTCGTCACCCTGGGGGATTCCATGCACCTTCGTCGCATCCACCGCACCACCCTGGCCCTCGCCGTGCTCGCCGTCGTGGCGAGCGCGACCGCCCAGACCACCGCCCATGCCGAGCCGCCCGCCCGTGGGGGCCCGTGGGTCCTCGCCGAGGGCCAGCTCTCGCCGCTCAGCCTCGACGTCGGCCGCGCGGGGGGCGTCTACTTCTCACAGAACTTCGCGGGGGTGCTGATGCGCAAGCCGCCCGGTAAGCCCGCCCGCCCGGTCTGGTCCTCGAACGACGGCAGCGAGGTGGGGGCGGTGTCGCTGCGCCACGGCCGGGTCCGGTTCGCGACCACAGCCGAGAGCGGCGAGACCGTCCTGTGGCAGCGCACCGCCCGCGGGGTCGTCACCCGGGTCGCCGGCCTCTCGGACTTCGAGGAGCAGGAGAACCCCGACGGCGACCAGCACTACGCCTTCTCCGACCTGCCTGCGGACTGCGAGGCACAGCTGCCTGACTTCGCCCAGCCCTACACCGGGATCGTGGAGTCCCACCCCTACGCCACGGTGTCGCGGGGGAGCACGACGTACGTCGCCGATGCGGCCGGCAACACGATCCTCGCCGTGCGCGGGGACTCGGTCAGGGCACTCGCGGTGCTTCCCCCGCAGCCGCTGACCCTCACGGCGGAGGCGGCCGAGGCCAACGGTCTGCCGGCATGCGTCGCGGGTCACGACTTCGCGTTCGAGGCGGTGCCCACCGACGTCGAGATCGGGCCCGACGGGATGCTCTACGTCACCACGCTGCCCGGCGGGCCCGAGGACCCGAGCCTCGGCGCGCGCGCCGCCGTGCACCGCATCGACCCGCGGACCGGGGCGCTCCGCACCGTGGCCGACGGACTGCTCACCGCGACCGGCGTCGCCGTCGCCGACAACGGCGACATCTACGTCGCGGAGCTGTTCGGTGACCGGATCTCCCGCATCCCGGCGGGGAACAGCTCGCCCCGGCCGTGGCGCACGCTCACCCAGCCCGGTGACGTCTCGTGGAGGAACGGACGGGTGTGGGCGACCGGGAACGTCCTGAGCGGCCTGTCCGGCGAGCCGGGCGACGCGCCGCAGGGGACGGTGGTGCGGTTCCCGCGCTGATCCCGGCCGACCGGCGGAATGATTGGGGTCGGCGTCGCCCCGTGGACTAACCTCGAAGGGCGATGCCGACCCCACTCCCCGACACCTCCACCACCAGCAGCACCATCGACGAGATCGTCGACAAGTACGCCGACGAGCTGGTGGAGCTGAGGCGAGACCTCCACGCCCACCCCGAGCTGTCCTGGGGCGAGCACCGCACCACCGACGCCGTGGCCGAGCGGCTGGAGGCGGCCGGGATCACGGTCACCCGGCTGCGCGACACCGGGCTGCTGGCCGACATCGGCGACACCGGGTCGCTGGTCGGGCTGCGTGCCGACCTCGACGCGCTGCCGGTCGACGACACCACCGACCTGCCCTGGAGCAGCACCACCCCGGGAGTCGCCCACGCCTGCGGCCACGACGTGCACACCGCCGGGCTGGTGGGGGCCGGGCTGGCGCTCGCCGAGGCCCACCAGCGGGGCCAGCTGGCAGGCCGGGTCCGGCTGCTCTTCCAGCCTGCCGAGGAGGTCATGCCCGGCGGCGCCCTGAAGCTGATGGACCAGGGTGCGCTGGAGGGGCTGGAGCGGATCTTCATGCTCCACTGCGACCCCAGCCTCGACGTCGGGCCTCGTCGGCCTGCGCGACGGGGCCCTCACCGGTGCCGCGGACGCGCTCTCGGTGCGGCTCACCGGGCGCGGCGGCCACACCTCGCGTCCCCACCTCACCGAGGACCTCACCTTCGCGCTCGGCAAGCTGGTCGTCGAGCTCCCCGCCATCCTGTCCCGCCGGCTCGACCCCCGTGCCGGGGCGAGCGTCGTCTGGGGCGTGGTCCGGGCCGGCTCCGCCCACAACGTGATCCCCGGCGCGTGGCTACGCGGCCGGCACGATCCGGATGCTCGACGCGGTCGCGTGGGCCGACGCCGAGGCGCTGGTGCGGGTGCTGATCGACGAGATCGTCGCGCCGTACGGCGTCACCGCCGAGGTCGACTACAAGCGCGGCGTGCCCCCGGTCGTCAACGACCACGCCTCGACCCGGCTGCTCGGGGACGCCGTGCGCCGGGTGCTCGGTGACGAGGGCCACGTGCCGACCGCCCAGAGCCTGGGCGGCGAGGACTTCGGCTGGTACGTCGAGCACGTGCCCGGGGCGATGGGCAGGCTCGGCACCCGGACCCCGGGGGGCCCGACGTACGACCTGCACCAGGGCAACCTCACCGTCGACGAGCGGGCCACGACGATCGCCGCGCGGGTGCTGGCCGGGGCCGCGATCACCACGCTCGCGGCCGGCTGACCCGGTTCCGCGGCGGGCAGGGCAACGCAGGGCGACCGGCTTGGTCACCACTCGGTAACAACCCAGCCCATTTCCTCCGCGCACCCTTGCGCGGCACCCTGCGCGACACTAGGGTGTGCGTGTTTCCCGCGCCTGTTCAGCGGCGCGGACTTATTCGAGGAGGCATCTTGCGTCGTCTGACCAAGATCGGAGCGGCCTCGGCAGTGCTGGTACTCGCACTCGCCGGCTGCGCCAATGAGGAGGGTGGGTCCGCCGGCAGCGATGCCTCGGAGGACCTCTGTGCCGGCGACGGCGACGGCCCCAAGGTGGGCCTGGCCTACGACGTGGGCGGCCGTGGCGACCAGTCGTTCAACGACGCGGCCGCGCTCGGCATGGAGCAGGCGGTCGACGAGCTCTCCGCCACCTGCACCGAGGCCGAGGCCCAGGACGGCGAGGCCGAGTCGGCTCGCGAGGACCGCCTGCGGACCCTGGCCGACGAGGGCCACGACCCGATCATCGGCGTCGGCTTCGCCTACAGCGATGCCGCCAACCTCGTGGCGCCGGACTACCCGGACGTCAGCTTCGCGGTGATCGACGGGTTCGACCCCGACGACGAGGCCAACGACAACGTCGCCTACCTCGGCTTCGCCGAGAACGAGGGCTCGTTCCTCGTCGGCGTCGCCGCGGCCCTCACCACCGAGGCCGACCAGGTCGGCTTCGTCGGTGGCGTCAACAGCCCGCTGATCCAGAAGTTCGAGGCCGGCTACGTCGCCGGCGTCGAGGCCGTCGACGAGCGCCATCCAGGTCGACGTCCAGTACATCGAGGAGTCCGACCTGTCCGGCTTCAACGACCCCGCGGGCGGCAAGGCCGCGGCCACGGCGATGTACGACGGCGGCGCCGACGTGGTCTACCACGCCGCAGGTGGCTCGGGTGCCGGTGTCTTCGACGCCGCGGTCGAGGCCGGCGACGACATGTGGGCGATCGGTGTCGACTCCGACCAGTTCCTCACCGCCTCCGACGAGGCCCAGCCGCACATCCTCACCTCGATGCTGAAGCGGGTCGACACGGCCACCTTCAACATGACGCAGTCGGTCGCCGACGGCGAGCCGCTGGTGAGCTACCAGACCTACGACCTGGCCGCCGACGGGGTGGGCTACTCCACGTCCGGTGACTTCCTCTCCGAGGACGTCATCAGCCAGATCGACGAGTACTCCGACCAGATCAAGGCCGGTGACATCGAGGTCCCCGACACCCCCTGACCGGTCTCCGACCGTCACCGGGTGTGACTGAGCCGGACCCGGGGCCACGCGGTAGCGTGACCCCGGGTCCGTGCCGTCCGGGGGGCTTCACGCGCACGATCAGTCCAGAGAACAACGTCGTTCGAGGAGCACGATGAACGCCAGTGCCACGGCCAGTCCGGCGGCCGCCACGGACGCGATCCAGGTCCGGGGGATCGGCAAGCGATTCCCCGGCGTGATCGCCAACCACGACGTCGACATCACCATCCGCAGCGGCACGGTCCACGCGTTGATCGGTGAGAACGGCGCCGGCAAGTCGACGCTGATGAAGATCCTGTACGGCGTCCAGAAGCCGGACGACGGCACGCTGGTCGTCGGGGGTGAGGAGGTCTCCTTCTCCTCCCCGACCGACGCGATCAACCACGGCATCGGCATGGTGTTCCAGCACTTCATGCTCGCCGACAACCTCACCGTGCTCGAGAACGTCGTGCTCGGCGCGGAGAAGCTCCACGGCATCGGTGACGCGGCGCGCGCCCGGATCGTGGAGATCTCGGAGGCCTACGGCTTCGGGCTCGACCCGGACGCGCTGGTCGAGGTCCTCGGCGTCGGCGAGCGGCAGCGCGTGGAGATCCTCAAGGTCCTCTTCCGCGGCGCGAAGATCATCATCCTCGACGAGCCCACCGCCGTGCTGGTGCCGCAGGAGGTCGACGCGCTGTTCGGCAACCTCCGCGAGCTCAAGGCGGAGGGCCACACCATCCTCTTCATCTCGCACAAGCTCGACGAGGTCCTCGCGATCGCCGACGACATCACGGTGATGCGGCGTGGCACGACCGTCGGTGAGGCACGACCGGCGGAGACCACGAAGCGCCAGCTGGCCGAGCTGATGGTCGGCTCGGAGCTCCCCAGCCCCCAGACCGCGGTCTCGACCGTCACCGACGAGGTGCAGCTCGAGATCCGCGACCTCACGCTCACCGACGCCTTCGGTCGCAACCTGCTCTCCGACATCGATCTCACCATCCACCGCGGCGAGGTGCTCGGCATCGCGGGCGTCGAGGGAAATGGCCAGGCAGAGCTGGTCGAGACCGTCATGGGGATGCGCAAGCCGACCGCCGGGACCATCCGGGTCGGCGACGAGGACATCACCGACTGGGACACCCGGGACCGCCGCGAGGCGGGCATCGGCTACATCCCGGAGGACCGCCACCGCCACGGCCTGCTGCTCGACGCCCCGCTCTGGGAGAACCGGATCCTGGGCTCGCAGCACCGTCGCCCCGCCTCCAACGGCTTCCTCATCGACCGCAAGGCCTCCCGGGAGGACACCCAGCGGATCGTCGACCAGTACGACGTCCGCACCCCCGGCATCGACACCAACTCCCGCGCCCTGTCCGGCGGCAACCAGCAGAAGCTGATCGTCGGTCGCGAGATGAGCAACGAGCCGGTCCTCGTGCTGGCCGCCCACCCGACCCGGGGCGTCGACGTCGGCGCCCAGGCCGCGATCTGGGAGCACATCAAGCGGGCCCGTGAGAAGGGCCTTGCGGTGCTGCTGGTCTCCGCCGACCTCGACGAGCTGATCGGGCTCTCCGACCGGATCCAGGTCATCCTGCGCGGCCGGCTGGTCGGCGACTTCGACCCCCAGTCCGTCACCCCGCAGGACCTCGGCCAGGCGATGACCGGGGGCAGCGACGAGCAAGGCCACGTCCAGGCCGACGACCTGATCGACGACCGCACGGACGAGGAGGGCCACGCATGAGCATCGTCACCCGCGTGCTCACGGCGCTGTTCGCCCCGTTGGTGGCCGTGGTGGCCGCCATGGCGATCACCAGCCTCGTGATCCTTGTCTCGGGCAGCAGCCCCGGCGACTTCTGGTCGGTGATCCTCGAGCCCCCGGCCGACCGGGTCTACGTCAACATCGTCAACCAGTCCTCGATGATCTTCCTCTCGGCGCTCGCCGCCGCGATCGGGTTCCGGATGAACCTGTTCAACATCGGGGTCGAGGGCCAGTACCAGGTCGCGTCGTACGCCGCCGCCATCACCGTCGGGGCCGCGCTCGTGCCGGGGCTGCTCAACGTGGTGCTCGGGCTGGTGGTCGCGATGGTCGCCGGCGCGATGTGGGCGGGCATCGCCGGCCTGCTCAAGGTCACCCGAGGCGTCAGCGAGGTGATCTCCACGATCATGCTCAACGCGATCGCGGTGACCCTCGTGGGCTACCTCCTCAACACCTACGGCCTGCGCGCCGGCAACTCCCGGCGCACGACCGAGATCCCCGAGAGCAGCCAGCTCGCGGGCTGGACGCCGTTCCTGGACCGGGACGGCTCGATCTGGGTCCTCGCGGTCCTCGCGGTCGTCGCGGGCGTGGTGTTCTCCTTCGTGCTCAACCGCACCAGCTTCGGCTTCGACCTCCGCGCGACCGGCATGTCGGAGACCGCCGCAGTGGCCTCCGGCGTGAAGGTCAACCGGATGGCCGTCACCGCCATGATGCTGTCCGGCGCCGTCGCCGGCCTGATCTGGATGCCGGCGTTCTTCGGCTCCGCCCACACCTACGGCTCCACCTTCCAGTTCCAGCTCGGGTTCACCGGCATCGCGGTCGCGCTGCTCGGGCGCAACCGGCCGCTCGGCATCTTCTTCGGTGCGGTGCTGTTCGCGTTCCTCAACGAGCAGTCCAACCGGCTCACGCTGCTGACCGACATCTCCCAGAACGTCGTCCAGATCACCCAGGGCGTGATCGTGCTCGCGGTCGTCGTGGCCTACGAGGTCGGACGCCGCAGGCAGGTCGCAGCCGAGCAGCACCGGGTCCGCAAGCAGCTCGACGCCCGCAAGTCCACGACCGAGGGGGTCACCGCATGAGCACCCTGATCGTCGACCCGGCCCCGGCGTCCGTGCGGGCCGGCCGCAACCCCTACACCTGGGTCTGGGTCGGCCTCGGCGTCGTGGTCCTGGTCTCCGCCGTGCGGGTGATCACCGGGGAGCACGAGATCGACACCCCCGGCAGCCTGCGTGCCGCCCTGATCGCCACCTGCCCGATCCTGATGGCCGCCCTCGGTGGGCTGTGGTCCGAGCGTGCCGGCGTCGTCAACATCGGTCTCGAGGGCCAGATGATCCTCGGCACGTGGGGGGCGGCGTACTTCACCTACTTCTACGGCCCCTGGATCGGCATCCTCGGCGCCGCGCTGCTCGGCGCCATCGGCGGTGCGCTGCACGCGCTGGCCACCGTCACCTTCGGGGTCGACCACATCGTGTCCGGTGTGGCCATCAACATCATCGGCCTCGGGGCCGCGAAGTTCCTGGCCGAGGCCTACTTCGCCAACCTCGACGGGGGTGGCGTGAAGCAGCTGACCGGGCTCGACCGACCACCGAGCTTCACCGTGCCCGGGTTGTCGGACGCCGCGAACGCGCTCGCCGAGAAGCACTGGTTCGTCATCTCCGACGTCGCCTCGCTCGTCGCGGCCGTGACCACCAACCTCAACGTCATGACGGTGCTCGTCTTCGCCCTGGTCGGGTTCAGCGCCTGGGCGCTCTGGAAGACGACCTTCGGTCTCCGGCTGCGCTCGTGCGGCGAGAACCCGCAGGCCGCCGAGAGCCTCGGCGTGAACGTGATCCTCTACAAGTGGGTCGCGGTCGTCATCTCCGGCGCGATGGCGGGCATCGGCGGCGGGTTCCTGGCGCTGGTCGCCTCCAGCGGGTTCGTCACGGGCCAGACCAACGGTCGTGGCTACATCGGCCTCGCCGCGATGATCTTCGGCAACTGGCGCCCCGGCGGCATCCTCACCGGCTCCCTGATGTTCGGCTACACCGACAGCCTGCGGCTGCGCTCCACCAGCGCCGTCCACGCTCTGCTGCTCCTCGTCGCCATCGGCCTGATCGCGTTCGGCATCTACAAGCTCCTCAGGAGTCGGCAGACGACCCAGGCACTCGTCTTCGGCGGCGTCGGCGGCCTGTTCCTGGTGTGGTTCCTGCTCACCGACGAGGTGCCGCGCGAGTTCACCGGCATGACCCCCTACCTCGCCACCCTGCTGGTGCTGGCCTTCGCCGCCCAACGATTGCGGATGCCCGCGGCCGACGGGCAGGTCTATCGGCGCGGCAGCGCGGGATGAGCACCCCACAGCTCCCGGCCGACGTCGCCCACGCCGAGTGGGAACGGCTGCACGCGGCCGCGGTCGAGATCATGGGCCGCGCCTACGCGCCGTACTCCCGCTACCCGGTGGGGGCCGCCGCCCGGGTCGAGGACGGCCGGGTCGTGGTCGGCTGCAACGTCGAGAACGCGGCGTACGGCGTCGGGCTGTGCGCGGAGTGCGGGATGATCTCGTCGCTGCACGCGACCGGCGGCGGCCGACTGACCCACGCCGTCTGCGTGGACGGCACGGGCGCGGTGATCATGCCGTGCGGGCGCTGCCGGCAGCTGCTGTTCGAGAACGGCGGGCCCGACCTGCTGCTGATGACCGGTGCCGGGGTGCGGCGGATGGACGAGGTGCTGCCGGATGCCTTCGGTCCCGACAACCTCGCTTGACCTGGGCGCGGCGGAGGTCGTCGCCGACCCGTACCCCTTCCTGGCCGCGGAGCGGGAGCAGCACGCGGTCGCGTGGCACGAGCCGTCGCAGTCGTTCCTCACCTTCACCCACGCGACCGTCTCGACGGTCCAGCGCACCCGCACGCTCGGCCGGCTGTGGACCGACCGCCAGCCCGCGGACGTGATGGAGCCGTTCAACCTCCTCCACCGCAACCAGATGATGGAGAACGAGCCGCCCGACCACGGACGGCTGCGACGTCCGGTCGCGTCCGCCTTCGCCCGCGGCCACGTCGAGCGGCTGCGGCCGCGGGTGCGCGAGCTGGCGGCCGGGCTGCTCGACGAGGTCGACCCGGACGGCTTCGACGCCGTCAAGGAGTACGCCGAGCCGCTGCCGGTGCTCGTGATCGCCGAGCTGCTCGGCGTACCCGCCTCGCACGCGCCGGACCTGCGCGACTGGTCGCAGGCGATCGTGCGGATGTACGAGCCCTCGCCCGGTCCGGACGTGGTGGCGGCCGCGGTCGCCGCGGCCACCGACTTCGCGGGGCTGGTGCGCGAGCTGATCGGCGAGCGGAGCCGGCGCCCGGCCGACGACCTGATCAGCGACCTGGCGGCCACCGACCTGACCGAGGACGAGCAGGTGGCGGCGGTCGTGCTGCTGCTCAACGCCGGGCACGAGGCCTCCGTCAACGTCTTCGGCAACGGACTCGCGGCGATGTTGCGCCGTGGCCTGGTGCCCGGCGGGGACCTCGCTCTCACCGTCGAGGAGATGCTGCGCTTCGACTCCGCACTGCAGCTCTTCGAGCGCACCGCGACCGCCCCGGTGCAGGTCGGCGACGTGCTGCTGGAGCCGGGGCAGCGGATCGCGGCGCTGCTCGGCGCGGCCAACCGCGACCCGGCGGTCTTCGCCCGCCCCGACGACTTCGACGTCACCCGCGACCCCAACCCGCACCTCGCGTTCGGGGTCGGCGTCCACTTCTGCCTCGGCGCGCCGCTCGCGCGGATGGAGCTGGTGGAGTCGGTCGGTGCACTGTTCGACCGGTTCCCCGACCTCGCCCTCGCGGGCGAGCCGGAGAGCCGGGGCACGTTCGTGCTGCGCGGGTTCCGTAGGGTGCCCGTCCAGCGACAGGGAAGGTAGGAGCACATGCACGACGCCGTCGAGGTCATCATCGCCAAGCGGGAGGGCGGGGAGCTGACCGACAGCCAGATCGACTGGGTGATCGACGCCTACACGCGCGGCGACGTCGCCGACGAGCAGATGTCGGCGCTCGCGATGGCGATCCTGCTCAACGGCATGGACCGGCGCGAGATCGCGCGCTGGACGAACGCGATGATCGCGTCGGGGGAGCGGATGGACTTCGGGTCGCTGTCGCGGCCGACCGCCGACAAGCACTCCACCGGTGGCGTCGGCGACAAGATCACGCTGCCGCTCGCCCCGCTGGTCGCCGCCTGCGGGGTGGCGGTCCCGCAGCTCTCGGGCCGCGGCCTGGGCCACACCGGTGGCACCCTCGACAAGCTCGAGTCGATCCCCGGTTGGCGCGCCGCGCTGTCCAACGACGAGATGTTCGCCCAGCTCGAGGACGTCGGCGCCGTGATCTGCGCGGCCGGTGACGGGCTCGCCCCGGCCGACAGGAAGCTCTACGCGCTGCGCGACGTCACCGGCACCGTCGAGGCGATCCCGTTGATCGCCTCCTCGATCATGTCGAAGAAGATCGCGGAGGGGACCGGTGCGTTGGTGCTCGACGTCAAGGTCGGCACCGGCGCCTTCATGAAGGACCTCGAGAAGGCGCAGGAGCTCGCCGAGACCATGGTGGCGCTCGGCACCGACGCGGGTGTCCACACGGTCGCCCTGCTCACCGACATGAGCACCCCGCTCGGGCTGACCGCCGGCAACGCGCTCGAGGTCGCCGAGTCGGTCGAGGTGCTCGCCGGCGGCGGTCCGGCCGACGTGGTCGAGCTGACCGTCGCGCTGGCCCGCGAGATGCTCGCCGGCGCCGGCCGCGACGACGTAGACCCGGCCGAGGTGCTCGCCTCCGGCGGGGCGATGGACGCGTGGAAGGCGATGATCCGGGCCCAGGGCGGCGACCCCGACGCCACGCTGCCGACCGCCCGCCACACCCACGACGTGGTCGCGCCGAGGTCCGGCACGCTGACCCGGCTCGACGCGATGGCCGTCGGGATGGCCGCCTGGCGGCTCGGCGCCGGCCGGGCCCGCAAGGAGGACCCGGTGCAGGCGGGCGCCGGCGTCGTCTGGCACGCGCGGCCGGGGGACCAGGTCACCGAGGGCCAGCCGTTGCTGACGCTCCACACCGACGAGGAGCAGCGCTTCGAGCGGGCGCTGGCCTCGCTCGAGGGTGGTTTCGACATCGGCTCCACGGCCACCGACCCGACGCCGCTGCTGCTCGGCCGGGTCGCTCCCTGACATGCCCGACGGGATCCCGGGGCTGGACCCGACCCGCGTGCGCGCGGCGGCCGCGCGCTGGGTCTGGGTGCCCGTCGACGCCACCGAGGTCACGACCGATGACTACCGGCTGACCCACTACACCGACTACACCAGCGTGCAGTGGTCGCGCACCGGCCGGTCGCTGGCCGAGGTGCTCGACGAGGTGCTCGCCCACGCCCGGTCGGCCGGGCGGCCGACGCTGCGCTGGTGGGTCGACGAGCGGACCGACCCGGCGGACACGCCGGAGCAGCTGGTCGGGCTCGGGCTGCGGCCCGACGAGCGACTGGAGGTGCTGGCGCTGCCGGTCGACGCGGAGCTGCCGGTCCCCGAGGGGGTCGAGGTCCGGCAGGTCACCGACCGCGAGGGGATCGAGCTGGCCGGGCGGATCCAGGCCGAGGTCTTCGACATGTCCCCACCCACCGAGGCGCAGGTCGTCGACCAGGTGGCGGCAGTGGCTCTGCCCGAGGCCGAGCGGCTGATCCGCTGCTACGTCGGCTACGTCGACGGGGAGCCCGCCGGCGCGTGCGGAAGCACGGTCGACGGCGACGCGCTGCGCTTCTGGGACGGCTCGGTGCGCCCGGCGTACCGCGGCCGCGGGCTCTATCGCGCGATGGTCGCCCAGCGGCTGCGCGACGCCCGCCCCACCACCGCCGACTTCGGCCTGGTCAAGGCCGTCGACGACACCTCGGCCCCGATCCTCAGGCGCCTCGGCTTCACGCCCTACGGCGAGCAGCGCTGCTTCTCCACCCCCGTCAGAGGGTTCGAGTTGCGCGAGTGACGTCGAGTTGAGTTGCCACTCGGTCCACTCGGCGGAGCTGCAACTCACTCGGCGGACTGGAACTCAACTCGAGCGGAGGCGGAACTCAACCCTCAGGGGAGGAGCAGGACGACGGTCTCGGCGACGCAGGCGGGCTTGGACTCGCCCTCGATCTCCAGGACGTGGCCGAGCACGAGCTGCTTGCCGGAGGGGAGGTCGGTGACCTCCGTGACCGAGACCGTGTCGCGGACCCGGGAGCCGACCCGCACCGGGGCGGGGAAGCGGACCTTGTTGACGCCGTAGTTGAGCTTGGCGCCGGGGGTCTCGAGGGTGAAGACCTGGGAGCCGAGCATCGGGACCAGCGACAGCGTGAGGTAGCCGTGGGCGATGGTGCCGCCGAACGGACCCTCCGCGGCTCGCTCCACGTCGACGTGGATCCACTGGTGGTCGCCGGTCGCCTCCGCGAACTGGTCGACCCGGTCCTGCTCGATGGTGAACCAGTCGCTGGTGCCGAGGTCCTCGCCGACGGCCTCGGAGAGCTCGTCGAAGCTGGTGAAGGTACGCATGGCTGGAAGACTAGGCCCCGTGAGCACTCCCACCCGTGACCAGGTACGCCGAGCCCCCAAGGTGCTCCTCCACGACCACCTCGACGGCGGGTTGCGGCCGGCCACGGTGCTCGAGCTCGCCGCGGAGTGCGGCCACCGGCTTCCCGAGGGTGTCGAGGGCGCCGAGGCGCTGGGTCGCTGGTTCGCCGAGTCCGCCGACTCCGGCTCGCTGGTGCGCTACCTCGAGACCTTCGACCACACCGTCGGCGTGATGCAGACCGCCGCCGCGCTGACCCGCGTCGCGCGCGAGTGCGTGGAGGACCTCGCCGAGGACGGCGTGGTGTACGCCGAGGTGCGCTACGCCCCGGAGCAGCACGTCGAGGGCGGGCTGTCCCTCGACGAGGTCGTCGCTGCCGTGCAGTCCGGCTTCGAGGAGGGAGCGGTGGGGCGCCCGATCGTGGTCCGCCAGCTGCTCACCGCGATGCGCCACCAGGCCCGCTCCAACGAGATCGCCGAGCTCGCCGTCAACTGGCGCGACCGGGGCGTCGCCGGGTTCGACATCGCGGGTGCGGAGGCCGGCCACCCGCCGACCCGCCACCTCGACGCCTTCGAGTACCTCCAGCGCGAGAACGCCCACTTCACGATCCACGCCGGTGAGGCCTTCGGGCTGCCGTCGATCTGGCAGGCGATCCAGTGGTGCGGCGCCGACCGGCTCGGCCACGGCGTGCGGATCATCGACGACATCACCGTGGACGAGGCGGGCGAGGCGCAGCTCGGCCGGTTGGCGGCGTATGTCCGGGACAAGCGGATCCCGCTCGAGATGTGCCCGGCCTCCAACGTGCAGACCGGCGCGGCCGACAGCGTCGCCGACCACCCGATCGGGCTGCTCACGGCGCTTCGCTTCCGGGTGACGGTCAACACCGACAACCGGCTGATGAGCCAGACCTCGATGACCCAGGAGATGTGGTCGCTGGTCGAGGCGTTCGGCTACACGCTCGACGACCTGCGCTGGTTCACGATCAACGCGATGAAGTCGGCGTTCCTGCCCTTCGACGAGCGGCTCGCGATCATCGAGCAGGTCGTGAAGCCGGGCTACGCCGCACTCGCGTCCCGCTGACGGGTCAGCGCGGGACGCGGGCCTGCAGCTGCGCCAGCTCGGCGTACGCCTGGTCCGGGCTGGCCCGGCGGCAGCCCTGCGCCACCGCCCGCGCGACGACCCGGCGCTGGTCGCGCAGCAGCGCCCAGCCGCGGCGGACGAGCACGAGCGGGGGCTTGCGGTGCTCGCGCAGGTCGCGGGTGAGCCGGCGCCAGAAGGTGAGCAGCGGGTGCTGGGTGACGCAGTACGCCGCCGCGAGCAGGCCCTCGCGCTCGCACACCGGCACGACCTCGTGGGCGAAGATCCCCTCGGCGACGAAGAGCGGACTGCCGGCGAGGTCGAGGTGCTGCTCGCCGCAGCGACCGTTCTGCGCGATCTCGTAGACCGGGACCGTCGCCCGGCCGGTCCCGCAGAGCTGCCGCAGCGCGGCCATCGCGTCGTCGGGGAGCCAGGAGTCCGGGTGGTCCCAGTCGGTGATCCCGGCGTTGGCGCCCTCGGTGATCACCGGCAGCGTGGGGTCGTCGCCGTTCTTGTAGAAGTCGTCGAGCCGGAGCACCGGCAGCCCGAGCCGTTCGGCGAGGCGTGACTTGCCGGCTCCCGAGGGGCCGGCGAGGACGATCACGCGTGCGGGCACCGGTCTATTCTGCCGTAGGGAGCCGGATCGAGTGTCACGCCCAGGGTGAGAACGTGCCGAGACCGGCCACGTCGTAGCCGTCGGGGTAGGACCGGACGTTGCCGACGTCGCGCGCGTGCTGGTGAGCCAACCGGGGCGACCGCCGGCGCAGCCAGGCGTTGCGGGCCCGCAGGGAGGCGTGCGCGAGGCTCCGCTCGGCCGCGGTGGGGTGGGGGTAGCGGAAGGCGTCGAGCAGCGGCTCGTCCATGGAGGCGCGGGAGAACCGGACGACGGCGGCGGCCGGTGCCCGGTGGTTGGGTGGGAAGGTCGCCATCAGCGCGAGGGTGGCGTCGGTGTCGGCGACGGCGCGGGCGCGCTCGTCGAAGGCGAAGTGCTCGGCCTCGTAGGCGTCCATGTGGGACCCGAAGTCCTGCCAGGTCTGCGGGACGTCGCGGATGCCCAGGTGGCGGCCGAGGTCACGGTAGTAGTGGGCGGAGGCGAGACCGTGCTCGCCGATGTGGTCGAGGATCAGCGCGGTGTCGTCGTACCGCTTCTGCGTGGTCTGCGTGAACTGGCCGGTGTCGTGCAGCAGGACGCCGATGCTCGGCACGGCGTAGGTGCGGAAGAGCGCGAAGGACAGCGCCTGGTTCATGTCCCACGGGAACTCGTGGCGGACGGTGATGCCGTAGACCTGCGCCGCATCGGCGACCGGGTCGAGCTGCTCGATCCGGCGCTCCCAGTGGTCGCGGGGGATCCGGCTCCGGGTGACCCCCGTCGTGACAGTGTCGATGTCACGGTTGCGTCGCACAACAGGGTGTTCCCACGAGCGCCGCCGCGGGCTAGGTTGCTGACCTCGCCCGGGAACCGCCCGGGTGCCCGAGACACCGCCGCTGGAGACCCTTCATGAACCTGCGTCGCACCGCCGCCGCCCTGTCCGCCACTGCGTTCGCCAGCACCGGCCTCGTGGGCGCCGCCCCGACGGTCCTGCTCTCGCAGGCCGCCGCCGCGCCCGCGTCGCCCGCCGTCGTCGCCTGCGAGGGGGACGCCCACGGCTCCTCCGCCGCCCGGGTGAAGAAGGGTGCCCGGGCCGACGAGCCGGCGCTCTACGCCGCGAAGGACGCGAAGAAGTACGGCGTCATCAAGGACGTCCCCTACCTCGGTGACGGCGAGGTCACGGTGGAGACCGTCTTCCACGTGATCACCGCCGAGGAGCTCAGCGCCGCGGAGCAGGCGGAGTACGAGAGCCGGATCGCCGACCAGGTGGACGTGCTCAACGACTCCTACTCGGGCGCGACCGGCGGCGCGGACACGCCGTTCCGCTTCGACCTGGTCGACACCACCTGGACCGCCAACTCGACGTGGGCCAACCTGACGCCGGGCAAGGGCGAGGTGGCTCCCAAGAAGGCGCTCCACCAAGGCGGCTCGGAGACCCTCAACGTCTACACCGCCGACATCGGCGGCGGGCTGCTCGGCTGGGCCTACTTCCCGAAGGACTACAACAACGGCCACGACTGGCGCGACGGCGTGGTGATCCTCGACGAGTCGATGCCGGGGGGCAGCCTCAACTACGAGGACGGCAACTCCTACAGCCAGGGCGACACCCTGACCCACGAGGTCGGCCACTGGCTGATGCTCGAGCACACCTTCGCCGGCGCCTGCTCGGCCTCCGGCGACGGCGTGGCCGACACCCCGCGTGAGGCCTACCCCCAGTTCGAGTGCAGCCTGCCCGACGAGGAGTACGACTCCTGCCGCCAGCCCGGCCTGGACCCGATCCACAACTTCATGGACTACACCTACGACAACTGCATGTACGAGTTCACCCCCGGCCAGGGCGAGCGGATGAGCGACGCGTGGCAGGCCTTCCGCGCCGGTGGCAACGGCTGAGACCCTGATCGAGGTGACCCGGCCGGTCGTCAGTCGGCGACCGGCTGGGCCTGCCCGACGAGGCTGACCGGCACGCCGGCCACGGTGTCGCCGGTGTCGCCCGGGCCGCCGGCGGGACCGTCCAGGCAGGGCGGGTCCTCGAGGACTGCCACCTCGGCGACCCAGGTGGGGGAGGGCGTCTCCGCGACCGGCAGCGTCACTGTCACCTCGGTGCGCCGGCGTACGCCGCTGAGGCGGGCGACCGCGACCCCGTCGTCGGCGACCAGCCGCGCGGTCGCCTCGGTGGCCCGGCCGCGTCCGCAGGCCACCCAGGTGAGGTCCCAGCCGGTCATGTCGTCGACCACCGCGGCGAGCGGTGCGCGGGTGCTCGTGGTGGCCGTGGGCGCCCGGCGGCGGGCGTCATCGGCCGTGAGGTCGCCGCCGACGACGAGCCCGAGCCCGCTCACCCACGCGTCGGCGTTGACGGCGTCGACGAGCGCCTGCTCGGCGGTGTCGCGCTCGTCCCGCTGCCAGGCGGTGACCCCCGGCTCTGCGGGGTCGTCGGCACCGTCGAGGGGCAGCCCGAGGGCGAGGTCCTCGACGTCCTCGACCCCGTCCGGGCTGCCGCCGTCGGCCGCGCACGTGACGTCCACGGCCTCCGGGGAGGGCCAGGTCCGGTCGAGGTGGTGCGGCACGTAGCCGGTGACCGTGACCTCCACGACCGGCCCCTCCGACCGGGCGACCACGGTCGCGGCCATGCCGTCCTCGAGCCCCTCGCCGAGGGCGAGGGTGGCCGTCGGCTCCACGCCGCAGACGGCGCCGGTGAGCCGCCACCCGCCCGCCCGGGCGACGTCGACCTCGCGCTGCAGCGCCTGCTGCGCCGAGCCCGTGCTGTACGCCGTGGTGCGCGAGCCGGCCTCGCGGCGGACGTAGCCGTCGGGGGAACCCCAGCCGGCCTCGGGGACCGAGGCGGTGGCGGGCGCGAGCCACGGGTCGGACCAGGCCTGCTCCGCGCGGGAGTAGTCGGCGGAGGTGGGCAGCCCGGCGGGGTCCTGGCCGCAACCGGCCAGCACCAGCAACCCCGCGACTCCTAGCGCGGCGTGACGGCGAACCACGGCTCGTCCCACCCGGCGACCCCGAGGTCGCCGTTCACGAAGTCGTCACGGGAGACGGTGACGGTGTCACCGCTGGCGGGTTCGTAGAGCGTGAGGGTGTCGCCGCTGCTCTCGGTCACCAGCACGACGTGGCGCGGGATGGTGCCGTCGCCGATGTAGAGCGGGACCGTGTGCCCGTCCTCGCTCGCGGCGGCGACCTCGTCGAAGGCATGGCCGCGGTCGTCCGGGTCGGTCACGCGCACGTCGTACTCCGTGCCGGGGACGCCGGAACCGCCCTCGGCCGACATCTCGGCCGCGACCGCCCACGGCTGGGTGCCGACGGCCTCCGGCCAGGGGAGCTGCAGGTCCCCGTCACGGTCGGTCAGCGCGTTGGTGCGCTCGTGCATGGCGATCGCCTCGTCATCGAAGCGGTCGGCCGGGGTCTCGTGCGCCGGCGCGGTCTCGCCGGTCTCGGGGTTGTAGCCGGTCAGGATCCACATCGCGTACGCCGGGTCGTTGCGCATCCGCGACATCACCAGGGTCGACGAGCCGCAGGTCGTCTGGTCGGGCTGGGTGAAGGTGCCGTCGGGGGAGCGGGTCGCGTCGAGCGCGCGCAGCTGCGCCGGGGAGAGCCCGCCGAGCCGGTCGACGTAGCGGGTGAGGGCGGCGCCGGTGAGGCCGACGGCGACGCCCGCCATGATCCACGCGCGCTCCTGGTCGCTGCCCGCCGCGGCCAGCGCGTCGCGGACGGCCTGCTGCTCGGCGGGGGAGAGGGCATCGTAGGCATCGTCGTAGCGACCGAGCGTGCCGCCCTCGAGCGGGCCGCGGTCGTCGTCCCAGCCGTTGACGACCGAGACGGCGCTGACCCCCGGCGCCGTGGGCAGGTGGTCGGGGAGGTCGATCTCGTCCATCGCGGTCACGATCGCACGCTCGGCGGCGCGGACGGCGGCCGCGGCGTCGGAGTAGGCGCCGATGGCCTCCTCGACGGCGTGGATGATGCCCTGCACCACGCCCTTGAGCCAGTCGACGAGCTCCCACGGCCACAGGTCGCCCCAGCTGAGCTCGAGGTTGTCGCGCAGCAGGTCGTCGGCCTCGCGGTGGCGGGTGCGGGCGTCGGTCATCTCCGAGGCGAGGACGGTCAGCGCCTGCTCGACGCCACGGGCCGCCGGTCCGACGGTGTCGGTGCGCTCGGCGAGCCGGGCCACCGAGATCCGCATCGCGGTGCCGGTCCCGCCGCTCCAGACCTCCGTGCCGACGGCGGTGCCGACCCGCTCGAGGTCGTCCACCGCCGAGTCGGCGTCGCTGCCGATCATCCGCCAGGCGGTCGCGGCGTCGCGGAGGTCCTCGGGGTCCGGCTCCGGTGGCTCGGTCGCGATCTGCACCGCCCGTGCGACCAGGTCGACGATCGTCTGCGCGGCGTCCCACGGGGGCCAGAAGTCGAGGTCCTGCAGGTCGGCGAGCACGCCGCGCAGGTCGCTCACCCGGTCATCGAGCCAGCCCACGGAACTCTCCTGCGCTCTGGCCGTCGGTCGCCAGGAAGTCGGCGATGCAGGCCTCCACGTTGGTGCCGTGCTCGGCGATCAGCGCGGAGACGACCTCGAGGACGCCCCGCATGTCGGAGGCCGCGTCGGACAGCGTGTCGGCGAGGTCGGCCATGCCGGAGCCTGCCGCCTCCGCGATCCGGCCGCGGGCGTCGACCACCTCGGCGTCGGCGTTGGTGGCGTGCTGCCAGCCCTGACGGACGGCAGCGGGGTCGAGGTGCACGCGTCCAGCATGCCCCCCGACCCCGCCGGTGAAACCGGTCCGTGGGGTCAGATCCCGATCGGGTGCCAGACGGTCTTGATCTCCAGGAAGGAGGTCATCGCGTCGAGCCCGGGGTCGGCCGACCAGTCCGGCTCGACGGCCGGCGCGCGGCGTACCCGCTTGAGGTTGTCGGCGGCCGCCACCTCGAGGGCCGTCGTGGCCTCCGTGTCCCCGGCGAGCCCGGTGAGGTCGATGGCGTTGACGTCCATGTGGGAGGCCAGCCACGGCGCCGTGTCGGCGGGGTTGCCGGTGAGGATGTTGACCACACCGCCGGGCACGTCGCTGGTGGCGAGCACCTCGGAGAAGGTGATCGCCGGCAGCGGCCGGGAGTACGACGACATCACGACGGCGGTGTTGCCGCTGACGATGACCGGCGCGACGACCGAGACCAGCCCGAGCAGGCTGGACCCCTCGGGGGCGACGACCGCCACGACACCGGTCGGCTCGGGAGTCGAGAGGTTGAAGAACGGACCGGCGACCGGGTTGGCGTTGCCGACCACCTGGGTCAGCTTGTCGGCCCAGCCGGCGTACCAGACCAGCCGGTCGATCGCCTCGTCGAGCGCCTTGCCGGCGCGGGCCGCGGTCAGTCCCTCGGACTGGCGCAGCGCCTCGACGAACTGCGGGCGACGGTCCTCCATGACCTCGGCGACGCGGTAGAGGATCTGCGCGCGGTTGTAGGCAGTCCTGCCCGACCAGCCCTTGAAGGCGGAGCGGGCGGCGACGACCGCGTCGCGCGCGTCCTTGCGTGACGCCTTGGCGGCGTTGGCCACGAAGCGTCCCTTCGAGTCGTTCACGACGTAGGAGTAGCCCGACTCCGAGCGGGGGAACGCCCCGCCGATGTAGAGCTTGTAGGTCTTCCTCACATCGATCCGGCTCATGCGTCGGTCCCCTTCAGGTAGCCGGCCAGCCCGTGGCGGCCGCCCTCGCGTCCGTAACCCGACTCCTGGTAGCCGCCGAACGGCGAGGTCGGGTCGAACTTGTTGAACGTGTTGGCCCACACCACGCCGGCCCGCAGCGAGCCGGCCATCTGCAGGATCCGCGAGCCCTTGTCGGTCCAGACACCGGCGGAGAGGCCGTACGGCGTGTTGTTGGCCTTCTCGACCGCCTCGGCGGGCGTGCGGAAGGTCAGCACGGACAGCACCGGGCCGAAGATCTCCTCGCGGGCGATCCGGTGGGCCTGGGAGACCCCGGTGAAGATCGTCGGCGGGAACCAGAAGCCCTGGCTGGGCAGGTCGCAGGCGGGGGACCAGCGGCCCGCGCCCTCGGACTCGCCGATGTCTGCCAGCTCCGTGATCCGGGCGAGCTGCACGGAAGAGTTGATGGCGCCGATGTCGGTGTTCTTGTCGAGCGGGTCGCCCAGGCGGAGCGTGGAGACGCGGCGCTTGAGGCGCTCGAGCACCTCGTCCGCGACCGACTCCTGCACCAGCAGCCGGGAGCCGGCGCAGCACACGTGGCCCTGGTTGAAGAAGATGCCGGTCACGATGCCCTCGACGGCCTGGTCGATGGGGGCGTCGTCGAACACGATGTTGGCGGCCTTGCCGCCGAGCTCGAGGGTCACCTTCTTGTCGGTCCCCGCGACCGCACGCGCGATGGCCTTGCCGACGCCGGTGGAGCCGGTGAACGCGACCTTGTCGACGTCGGGGTGCTCGACGATCGCCTGGCCGGTCGCGCCGGCACCCGTGACGATGTTGACGACCCCCGGCGGCAGGTCGGCCTGCTGGCAGATCTCGGCGAAGAGCAGGGCGGTCAGCGGCGTGGTCTCGGCCGGCTTGAGGACGACGGTGTTGCCGGCGGCCAGCGCGGGCGCGATCTTCCACGCCAGCATCAGCAGCGGGAAGTTCCACGGGATGACCTGGCCGGCGACGCCGAGCGGGGTGCTGCCGTAGCCGGAGTACTCCAGCTTGTCGGCCCAGCCGGCGTAGTAGAAGAAGTGGGCCGCGGCGACCGGGACGTCGACGTCGCGGGTCTCCTTGATCGGCTTGCCGTTGTCGATCGACTCGAGGACCGCGATCTCGCGGCCGCGCTCCTGGATGATCCGGGCGATCCGGTAGAGGTACTTGGCGCGCTCGCTGCCGGGCATCTTCGACCAGACGCGGGTGTAGGCGCGGCGGGCCGCCTTCACGGCGAGGTCCACGTCGGCGGCGTCGGCCTCGGCGACCTCCGCCAGCACCTCCTCGGTCGAGGGGCTGATGGTCTTGAAGCTGGCGCCGTGGCCGTCGACGAAGGCACCGTCGACGAACAGGCCGTAGGACGGCTTGATGTCGACGATCGCCCGCGACTCGGGAGCCGGTGCGTACTCGAACCCTTCGGGACGCTCGCTTCGCTCGCTCCTCAGGGACCGGGGTGACTTTGTCATCGGGAATCAGTCCAGGGTGAAGTAGTCGGGGCCGGAGTAGCGACCGGTGGTCATCTTGGTCCGCTGCATCAGCAGGTCGTTGAGCAGCGAGGAGGCGCCGAAGCGGAACCAGTCGGGGTCGAGCCAGGCGGGACCCGGCCACCTCGTTGACCATCACGAGGTACTTGATGGCGTCCTTGGCGGTGCTTGATGCCACCGGCGGGCTTGACGCCGACCATCTGGCCGGTCGCCTCCTTCCAGTCGCGGACCGCTTCGAGCATCACCAGGGTGACGGGCAGCGTCGCGGCCGGCTGGACCTTGCCGGTGGAGGTCTTGATGAAGTGCGCGCCGGCCATCATGGCGAGCCAGCTCACGCGGCGTACGTTGTCGTAGGTCTGGAGCTCGCCGGTCTCGAAGATGACCTTCAGGTGGGCGTCCTGCCCGTCGGGTCGGGCGCACGCCTCGCGGACCTGGGCGATCTCCTCGAAGACCTGGAGGTAGCGACCGGAGAGGAACGCGCCGCGGTCGATGACCATGTCGATCTCGTCCGCGCCGGCCTCGACGGCGTCGCGGGTGTCGGACAGCTTGATGTCCATCGCGGCGCGGCCGCTCGGGAACGCGGTGGCGACTGCCGCGACGTGGACGCCGCTGTCCCCGAGGGTCTCCCTGGCGGTGGCGACCATGTCGGGGTAGACGCAGACCGCGGCCGCGGCCGGGCAGGTCGGGTCGGCCGGGTCTGGCCGCATCGCCTTGCTCGCGAGGGCGCGCACCTTGCCGGGGGTGTCCTGTCCCTCCAGCGTGGTCAGGTCGACCATCCGGATGGCCAGGTCGAGGGCGTAGGCCTTCGCGGTGGTCTTGATCGAGCGGGTCCCGAGACCTGCGGCACGGGCCTCGGCGCCCACCTGGTCGACGCCCGGGAGACCGTGCAGGAACCGGCGCAGCGAGGCGTCGCTCCCGGTGATCTCCGCGACGTCGCCGGGGGCGAGCGAGTCGGGTCGGATGGGGGTGGTCGTCACCGGCCCAGCATAGGTCCGCGCGGGGGTGCGGGGACAATCACGCAAGGCCCCCGCCGACCCCGTCCCGTGTGCCTGGGAACGACCCCTGGGGCGTTCTCAGGCACACGCCGCGCTCAGATGCCGGCGGCGGTCCGGATGTCGGCCTTGAGGGCGTCGAGGCGTCCGGCGGCGGAGATCCGGGAGGCCTCGACGGCGTCCTCCTCGGGGCCGACCGGGACCACGACCTCGAGGTAGCACTTGAGCTTGGGCTCGGTGCCGCTCGGGCGCACGATCACCCGGGCGCCGTCGGCCAGCCGGTAGCGCAGGCCCTCGGTGGGCGGCAGGTCGGCCGAGCCGAGGGAGAGGTCGTCGATGCCCTCGACGGCGAGGCCGCCGAGCGAGCTCGGGGGAGTACGCCGGAGCAGGTCCATCGCCCGCCCGATCTCGGCGAGGTCGCTGACCCGCACGGAGACCTGGTCGGTCGCGTGCAGGCCGTGCTCGCGGGCGATGTCGTCGAGGACGTCGGTCAGGCCGCGACCGGCCGCCTTCGCCTCGGCCGCCACCTCGCAGAGCAGCAGCAGCGCGGAGACGCCGTCCTTGTCCCGGACGTGCTCGGGGTCGACGCAGTAGCCCAGCGCCTCCTCGTAGCCGAAGGCGAGGCCCTCCACCCGGCCGATCCACTTGAAGCCGGTGAGCGTCTCGGCGTACGGCTGGCCGTGGGCGGCGGCGAGCTTGCCGAGCAGCGAGGAGGAGACGATCGAGCAGGCGTAGGTGCCCTGCTTGCCGGCCGTGAGCAGCGCGTGGCCGAGCAGCGCGCCGACCTCGTCGCCGCGCAGCATCCGCCAGCCGTGGGGGCCGGGGACGGCGGCGGCGCAGCGGTCGGCGTCGGGGTCGTTGGCCACGACCAGGTCGGCGCCGGTGCGCTCGGCGAGGGCCATCGCGAGGTCCATCGCGCCCGGCTCCTCGGGGTTGGGGAACGCCACGGTCGGGAACAGCGGGTCCGGGTGCTCCTGCTCCTCCACGACGCTGGGGGCGTCGAAGCCGGCGGTCTCGAGCACCTGGAGCACCGAGGTGCCGCCGACGCCGTGCAGCGGGGTGTAGACGGTGCGCAGGTCGCGGGGTCCGTCGGCGGCCAGGCCGGCGATGGTGTCGAGGTAGCGGTCGACGATCTCGTCGTCGAGCACCCGGCCGGCGTCGCCGCGCGGCACGTCGGCGACCGCGCCGACCTCGGCGATCCTCGCCGCGATGCCGGTGTCGGCCGGCGGCACGATCTGGCTGCCGTCGCCGAGGTAGACCTTGTAGCCGTTGTCCTGCGGCGGGTTGTGGCTGGCGGTGACCATCACCCCGGCCACGCAGCCGAGCTCGCGGATCGCGAAGGCCAGCAGCGGCGTCGGGAGCGGTCGCGGCATCACCAGCGGCCGGAAGCCGGCGCCGCTCATCACCTCCGCGGTGTCGCGCGCGAAGACGTCGGAGTTGAAGCGGGCGTCGTAGCCGATCACGACCGAGCTGCCGCGCCGCGCCCCCTCGTCGTGGAGGTACGCCGCGAGGCCGGCCGCCGCGCGCGTCACGACGACCCGGTTCATCCGGTTGGGCCCGGCGCCGAGCGCGCCGCGCAGGCCGGCGGTGCCGAACTCCAGGGTGCCGTCGAACCGGTCCGCCAGGTCCGCCCCGTCGCCACCGGCCTCGACCTCGGCGACGACCCGCTCGAGCTCGGCGCGGGTCTCGGGGTCGGGGTCGTCGGCGGCCCAGGCGCGGGCCTGGGCGAGGAGGTCGTCGGTGCTCATGGGCGGAACGCTAGACCCACCCGGAGACCTGCCCGGCCTCGACACCGCCATGATGGGGGTGTGGGGGACCGACCCGTCGCAGACCTGATCACCGACCTCGCCGACCGGCTCGGGCGCGAGGACTTCGCGGCCGAGTGCGTCGCGCTGCTCGAGGGCGCTGACCGCGAGGACCACCTCGCCACGCTGCCGTGGCTGACCGGTCACGACTGGTCCGACGGCCGACCGGTGCGCGACCCCTCGAGCTGGGCGGACCACTGGGTCCGGACGTGGGGCGCCCGCGGGCTGCTGCACGTCTGGCACGACCTCGCGACCGGGGCGGTGGTGACCGGGCTCGCCGACGACCACTGGCGCCCGGCCGAGATGTGCCTCAAGGTCGTCGCGGCCCACGACGTCGCCGGGGCGGGCGACGGCGCCGCCGCGCTGGCCGACCACGACCTGCCGCGGGTGCGGGCGGCCGCGGTCCGGGCGCTCGCCGTGGCCGGCGACACCGAGCACGTCGCGGTGGTCACCGACCTGCTCGAGGACCCCGACGAGGCCGTGCGCCGCGCGGCCGGCCGGTCGCTGGAGCGGCTGCGCTCCCGGCTCGACCTGGCGTGAGCCGTCAGGACAACGAGGACAGCGAGGACAGCACCGCGTCGTAGTCCGGCTCCTGCGCGATGTCCGGCACCAGCTGGGAGTGGACGACGGTGCCGGTCTCGTCGACGACCACCACGGCGCGGGCGAGCAGCCCGGCGAACGCGCCGTCGACCAGCCGCACGCCGTAGGCGTCGCCGAAGTCGCTGCGGAACGCCGAGGCGGCGACGACGCCGTCGATCCCCTCCGCGCCGCAGAACGCGCTGAGCGCGAACGGCAGGTCCATCGACACGCACACCACGCGGGTGCGCTCGAGCCCGGCGGCGAGCTCGTTGAACCGGCGCACGCTCGCGGCGCAGACGCCGGTGCCGACGCTCGGGAAGATGCTGAGCACGACGCGCTGGCCGGCCGTGTCGGCCGGCGTGACGTCGCCGAGGCTCCCGTCGGTCAGGGTGTACGCCGGCGCGGTGCTGCCGACGGCGGGCAGCTCGCCCACGGTGTGGGCGGGGGTGCCGTCGAGTGCGGTGGTGGCCATGCGTGCAGTTCTACTGGATGCTCAGCCCGTCGAGCACCTCGCGCAACCGCTCTGCGAACGCCTCCGGCTGCCCGGCCTGGCCGAACTCGCCACCGAGGAACCCGCCGTGGTGGCTGGGGAACTCGGTCAGCGCCACGCCGACCGCGGCGGCGACCGCCTCGGAGGTGCGCCAGGTGATGGTGCCCCGCGACTCGACGCCCGCCGCGACGACCACGCGGGTGGGCGCGGCCACGACCGCCTCGGCGTCGAGCTCGTGGGCGGTGACGGCGTTGGCGACCCCGGACAGCAGCGGGTCGTCGCGGCTGCCGTCGTCGCCGGCGGGCATCCGGAAGGTCGCGGGGTCGGGCGGCGGGGTCGGCGAGGAACTCGTCGGTGAACTCGCCCTGCCACATGGTCATCGCGACGAAGGCCGCCATCCCGGCGCCCCAGCCGTCCCGGTGCGTACGTCGCCTGGACGGCTGCCTCGGCGGCGAACGCGCGCTCGGCGTCCGGGAGCACGGTGAGCAGCGGCGGCTCGTGGGCGACCAGCGTGGTGACGTCGTCGGGGTGCGCCGCCAACCAGGCGAGGGCGTCGACCGCGCCGCCGGAGCTGGCGAGGACCTCGACCGGGCCGCGGTCGAGGGCGACGACGAGGGCATGCAGGTCGGCGGCGTGCGTGGTCGGCTGCTGCGTCACCGTGCCGTCGGTGCGTGTGGACCGGCCCAGCCCCCGGGGGTCGTAGGTGACGACGGTGCGCTCGGGCAGCAGGCCCGCCAGGGTGCCGAAGCCCTCGGCGGTCATCGGCTGCCCGATCATGAGCAACGGGGGACGGGCGTCCCGTGCGTCGCTGCCCTCGCGGACGTCGTAGGCGAGGACGGCGTCACCGACGTCGAGGGTGTGGCTGGTGGTCATGGCTCCTCCTGGGGTCACGGTCGAGGGGACTGACCCGCGGGAGCGCCCGGACTCCTCGCTCTGCGGCGAACACCTAGAACGCGGGGCGCTGGAACTGCTCGGTCGCGAACGGGCCGCCGACGTGGGCCGCCTCGACGTCGTCCTCGTCGCGGGCGAGCACCACCTCGGCGTACTCCTCGGCGTCGTCGAGCGGGTCGTAGCCCAGCGCCCGCCCCGGCGCGAGGTCCCACCAGCCGCGGGTGTTGTCGCTGACGCCGTAGAGCACGGCGTAGCCGGGGGCCGGCGCGGTCAGCGCCGCCTCGACCATCCGGACGCAGTCGTCGTGGGAGAGCCAGGTCGAGAGCCCGCGCACGGTCTCGGGCCGCTCGAGGAACGAGCCGATCCGGCAGGAGACGGCGTCGAGGCCGTAGCGGTCGGCGTAGAGCGACAGCAGCGCCTCGGCGGCGACCTTGCCGACGCCGTAGAACGTGTCGGGCCGGGGTCGGGCTGAGTCGGTGAGCACGCCGTCGTCGAGCGAGGCCCGCGGGGTGCGGCCGACGGCGTGGTTGGAGGAGGCGTAGACCATCCGCGGCACGTCGTGGGTGACCATCGCGTCGAGCAGGGCCGCTGTCGTGACCGCGTGGGAGACGAACGACTCGTGCAGGCCGCGCTCGTCGGGGATGCCCGCGAGGTGGACGACGCCGTCGAGCCGGTGCTGGGCGACGACCGCCTCGACCGCGTCCGGGTCGGCGCAGTCGAGCGTGTGCCAGGACCCTTCCCAGCCGTCGGGGGCGGGCATCAGGTCGACTCCGACGACGTCGTGGCCACGGTCCAGCAGACCGGTGGTGACGACGCGTCCGATGCTGCCGGCAGCGCCGGTCACGAGGATCTTCACGGGCACAGCGTAGGGACCTGGTGTGGCAAGGGGTCCGTCAGTCGCCGCAGCGACGTGCGTAGCGCAGCGAGAGCTCGAGCGTGTCGGAGCCGGTGGCGCTGCTGTCGAACCAGGCGAAGGAGACGCCGTCGACCGCCCGGCCGGGGCGCGCCTCGAGCTGCAGGAAGAGCGCGTAGTCGCCCGGCTGCACCAGCTGGCCGTCGAGCCGCTCCCGGTCCCGCCAGGCCGGGAGGTCACGCACGATGCCGGTCGAGGGCCGGTTGCCGATGCTGATGATCCCCTGGTTGCCGGGGCCACGACGGGGTGCGGGCAGCAGCAGGACGTCGCCGACGAGCCGTCCCCCGCCGGTCACGGTGGCCTCGCCGAGCCGGACCTCCCGGCGTACCTCCACGGTCTGGTACGCCGCCAGGTAGGTGCGCCGCGGGCGGCACTGCGGCACCGTGGCACCGTTGCCGCCGCCGAAGACGAGCGTCGCCCGGGCTCGTCCGGGGTCGTCCGGTGGCCCGCGTCGCCCGGGGGTCCCCCGGCGGTGCTCGTGGGCGGGTCGGTGCGCGCGACGTCGGCGGGCTGGTCGCTGCCGGTGCAGCCGGCCAGCAGCGCGGCCAGCAACCCGGCCGTCAGCACCGCCACGAGGGCGGGGGGCGACCCGGGCGGGGCCGCGCACGGTCAGATCCTGCCGACGATCTCCGACAGCAGACCGCCCATCCGTGCGGCGGCCGAGCGGCCCGCCTCGAGGACCTCCTCGTGGTGGAGCGGCTCACCGGAGATGCCGGCGGCGAGGTTGGTGACCAGGCTGATCCCGAGCACCTCGAGGCCGGCCTCGCGAGCGGCGATCGCCTCGAGCGTGGTGCTCATCCCGACCAGGTCGCCGCCGATGGCGCGGACCATGCCGATCTCGGCCGGGGTCTCGTAGTGGGGGCCGGGGAACTGGACGTAGACGCCTTCGTCGAGGTCGGGGTCGACCTCGCGGCACAGGTCGCGGAGCCGGGGGGAGTAGAGGTCGGTGAGGTCGACGAAGTTCGCGCCCTCGATCGGGGAGGTCGCGGTGAGGTTGATGTGGTCCTTGATCAGGACCGGGGTGCCCGGCGACCAGGTGTCCCGGAGCCCGCCGCAGCCGTTGGTGAGCACGATCTGGCGGCAGCCCGCGGCGGCGGCGGTCCGGATCGGGTGGACGACCGCGCGCACGCCCTTGCCCTCGTAGAAGTGGGTGCGCGAGAGGAAGACGAGCAGGTTCCTGTCGCCCGCCCGGATGCTGCGGACCTTGCCGCTGTGGCCCACGACGCCGGCGGCGTGGAAGCCGGGCAGGTCGGTGGTGCTGATCTCCGCGGTGGCCTCACCGAGCGCGTCGACGGCCGGCAGCCAGCCGGAGCCGAGGACGAGGGCGATGTCGTGCTGGTCGACGCCGGTCAGGGCGGCGAGGGTGTCGGCTGCCTCCCGGGCGAGCTGCTGGGTCTCGTTCACGGACGAACCCTACGACTCCGGGGCCGTGCGGCGTCAGTCCGCCGGGTCCGGGTCGAGCGGCCGGACCGTGAGGCTCTGGGCGAGCGTGCCGAGCGGACCACCGAGGTCGTGCAGCACGCTGCTCGTGACGCCGCGGCCGTCGGGGCCGAAGGAGACGCTGGTGTCGAAGCCGACCCAGTCGCCGACCGGCTCGCGCACCAGGTGGGCGGTGAGGTCGACGTTGGGGAAGACGACCCGGCGGGGGTCCTCCCGCACGGTCATCCCGTTGGCGATGTCGAGGATCCCGGCGTGGCGGGCCAGCGGGCTGACCGGCTCGTCGAGCAGCGGGGGACCGGGCCGCACCCAGAACCTCGCCCGGCCCGGCTGCTGCTCCACGCGGCGTACGTCCACGGAGGTGATGAAGCCGCCCGGCCAGACACCCGTCGCCTCCCACACCGGCGTCTCGTCGGGGGAGGGGAGCGGCTCGGTGGGCGTGCCCTCCAGCGGCGCGGCCGACCCGGTGCGTTGCAGCAGCCACGCCCGCAGCGAGACCGCGGGTCGGCCCCCGTGGCTCAGCACCGCCTCGATCAGCTCGATGGTGCGTCCCGGGCGGCGTACCTCGACGGTCGCGGTGACCTCCTCGACGGGCAGGGTGCCGAGGATGTCGAAGGAGAGCCGCGAGATCGCCAGCCGGTCGGTCGTACGCCGCCGGGCGTGGTCGGTCTCGACCAGGTGCGTCAGCAGCCCGAGCGCGGGCGCGACGTGCTGCTCGTCCTCGCGCCACGCCCCGCGGACGTGGTCGGTGGGGAGGAAGGCGGACTCGCCCCGGCGTACGAAGTAGGTCACGCGGCGACCCTGGGTCGTGCGCTCAGACGCCGATCGTGGACATGTCGTCGTAGCGGTCACCGATGACGGCGTCGCGCGGGACCGCCTCCTGCAGCTGCGCCAGGTCGGCGTCGGTGAGCTCGACCCCGGTGGCGCCGACGTTCTCCTCGAGGTACTTCACCCGCTTGGTGCCGGGGATCGGGACCAGGTCGTCACCCTGCGCCAGGACCCAGGCGAGGGCGAGCTGGCCGGGGGTCACGTCCTTCGCGGCGGCGAGGGCGCGGACCTGCTCGACCAGGCGGAGGTTGGCGTCGAGCGCCTCCCCCTCGAAGCGCGGGAAGCGGCCTGCGGCGCGGGAGTCGCCCTGCTCCAGGGAGTCACGCGTCACCGCGCCCGTGAGCAGCCCGCGGCCCAGCGGGGAGTAGGGGACCAGCCCGATGCCGAGCTCGCGGAGCACCGGCAGCACCTCGTCCTCGAGGTCGCGGGAGAACAGGGAGTACTCGCTCTGGAGCGCGGTGACCGGGTGGGTCGCGTGCGCGCGCCGGACCGTCTGCGCACCGGCCTCGGAGAGCCCGAGGTGGCGGACCTTGCCGGCCGCGACGAGCTCGGCCATCGCGCCGACCGTCTCCTCGATCGGCACGGTCTGGTCGACGCGGTGCTGGTAGTAGAGGTCGAGGTGGTCGACGCCGAGCCGCTGCAGCGAGGCGTCGCAGGCCGCGCGGACGTACTCCGGCCTCCCGTTGATGCCGACCCGGGTGCCGTCGGGCAGGCGCTCGTTGCCGAACTTGGTCGCGAGCTGCACCTCGTCGCGGCGCCCGGCGATCGCGCGGCCGACGAGCTGCTCGTTGGTGAACGGGCCGTACATGTCGGCGGTGTCGATGAACGTGACACCGAGGTCGAGGGCGCGGCGGAGGGTCGCCAGCGACCCCTCCTCGTCGCGCGAGCCGTAGAACTCCGACATGCCCATGCAGCCGAGGCCGAGCGTGGAGACGGTGAGCGCGGCGTCGCCGGTGCCGAGCGTGCGGGTGCCGATGCCGGGTGAGGGAGTCATGGGTGCCATTGAACGCCCTCGGGCAAGCCCGCCGTCGTCAGGCCGTCGTCACGAGCCCCGTGGAGCGGCAGTCGCGCCGGCGCAGGGCGGCGGTGTAGTCGTCGGGGGCGCCGGCGGCCTCGGCGGACTCGGCGAGCACCCCGAGGTACAGCGCCGAGGGCAGCCCGCCCTCGTAGGCGTCGAGCACGTAGGTCCACACGACCAGCTCGCCGGTCATCGTGGAGACCCGCACCTTGGTCTTGCGGTAGAGCCCGAGGTCGGCGCCCTCCCAGCCGTCGAGGGCGAGCTCGTCCTCGCGGGTGATGTCGTAGACCGCGACGAAGACCTGCTCGATCGGGTCCTCGACGATCGTGGTCAGCGAGCCGTCCCAGCCGTGCTCCTCGCCGCCGAAGGTCAACCGCCAGCCGGTGAGCCAGCCGGTGGTGTGCAGCGGCGAGTGAGGGCAGCGCTCGCCCATGCGGGCGGGGTCCAGGTTGGTCCCGTAGGCGGCGTACAGCGTCACGGGGAGCAGGTTAACGGTGTCCGACCCCATTCGCGGCGCGCGTCCCCGGTCACTAGGCTGGGGGGCGTGAGCGACAACCACTTCGATGTCCTGGTCCTCGGCGCCGGCCCCGGCGGCTACGTCGCCGCCATCCGCGCCTCGCAGCTCGGCAAGAAGGTGGCCGTGGTCGAGGAGAAGTACTGGGGTGGCGTCTGCCTCAACGTCGGCTGCATCCCGTCGAAGGCGTTGCTCAAGAACGCGGAGCTGGCGCACACGCTCGCCCACGAGAAGGACCTCTTCGGCATCGAGGGCGACGCGACCATGGCGTACGGCCCGACGCACGCCCGCTCCCGCAAGGTGAGCGACGGCATCGTCAAGGGCGTCCACTACCTGATGAAGAAGAACAAGATCACCGAGGTCGACGGCTGGGGCACCCTCGAAGTCCGCCACGGAGATCGACGTCGACGGCACGACCTACACCTGCGACGACCTGATCATCGCCACCGGCGCGAAGGTCCGGATGCTGCCGGGCATGGAGGTCAGCGAGAACGTCGTGACGTACGAGGAGCAGATCCTCGACGCCGAGCTGCCCTCGAGCCTGATCATCGGCGGCTCCGGTGCGATCGGCGTCGAGTTCGCCTACGTCATGAAGAACTTCGGCGTCGACGTCACGATCGTGGAGTTCCTCGACCGGATGGTCCCCACCGAGGACGCCGACGTCTCCAAGGAGCTCCTCAAGCACTACAAGAAGCTCGGCGTGAAGGTCATGCTCTCCACCAAGGTCGAGAACGTCGAGGACACCGGCTCCGGCGTGAAGGTGACCGTGGCCCCCGCCGACGGCGGCGAGAGCCAGGTCATCGAGGCCGACAAGATGCTGGCCGCCTTCGGCTTCGCCCCCCGCCTCGAGGGCTATGGCCTGGAGAACACCGGCGTCGAGACCACCGACCGTGGCGCGATCGCCGTCGACGAGGTCGGCCGCACCAACGTCGAGCACGTCTACGCGATCGGTGACGTCACCGGGCTGATGATGCTCGCCCACGTCGCCGAGGCGCAGGGCGTCGTCGTCGCCGAGACCATCGCCGGCGCCGAGACGATGCCGGTCGAGATCGACTTCATCCCCCGCGCGACGTACTGCCAGCCCCAGATCGCCTCCTTCGGCTACTCCGAGGAGCAGGCGAAGGAGAAGGGGTACGACGTCAAGACCTCGTCCTTCCCGTTCTCCGCCAACGGCAAGGCGATGGGCATGGGCCACCCGGTCGGCTTCGTCAAGATCGTCGCCGACGCCGAGCACAACGAGATCCTCGGCGCCCACATGATCGGCCCGGACGTCACCGAGCTGCTCCCGGTGCTGACCCTCGCCCAGAAGTGGGACCTCACCGCTGACGAGGTCGCGCGCAACGTCTTCGCCCACCCGACGCTGTCGGAGTCGGTCAAGGAGGCCGTCGAGGGCATCGCCGGCCACATGATCAATCTGTGATGAGCCGCGCAGCAGAGCCCGACGCAGTCGGGCTCTGCGTGCGCGCCGCCAGGTCGAGCAGGCGCAGCTGCTGAGGCACGAAGCCGCGTGGCGCCGTGTCGAGACCAGAACATGAACCGAGGAGAGAGATGAGCCCCGAGAGAGCCACCGACAAGGTCGTCATCATCGGCGGCGGCCCGGGTGGCTACGAGGCCGCCCACGTGGCGGCCCAGCTCGGGGCCGACGTGACCGTCGTCGACACCGACGGCCTCGGCGGGTCGGCGGTCCTCACCGACTGCGTGCCCAGCAAGACCCTGATCGCGACCGCCGAGTTCATGGGCGAGATGGGGACGGCGAGCGAGCTCGGCGTCAACGTCCGCGACCACGAGGGCGACATCGCGACCTCGGTCTCGGTCGACCTCGAGAAGGTCAACCAGCGGGTGCTCGCGCTGGCCGCCGACCAGTCCGCCGACATCGCCCGACGGCTCGACCGCGACGGCGTCAAGGTGGTCCACGGTCGGGGGCGGCTGTCCGGCACCCACGCCGTCGTCGTCACCACCGACGACGGGGAGCAGACTCTCGAGGCCGACGCCGTGCTGCTCGCGACCGGCGCCGCACCGCGGACGCTGCCGAGCGCGCAGCCCGACGGGGAGCGGATCCTCACCTGGGAGCAGGTCTACGACCTGACCGAGGAGCCCGAGCACCTGATCGTGGTGGGCTCCGGCGTCACGGGTGCCGAGTTCGCGTCGGCGTACCTCCTGCTCGGCATCGAGGTCACCCTCGTCTCCTCGCGCGAGCGGGTGCTTCCCGGCGAGGACGCCGATGCCGCACGCGTGCTCGAGGAGGTGCTGACCCGTCGCGGCATGCAGGTGCTCTCGAAGTCGCGGATGGAGTCGGTCACCCGGGACGGTGACCGGGTCACCGTCACGCTCACCGACGGCCGTACCGTTACCGGGTCCCACTGCATCCTCGCCCTCGGCTCGCTCCCCAACACCGCGACCTCGGGCTCGAGGAGGCCGGTGTCGGCCTCGACGACGGCGGCTTCATCGCCGTCGACCGGGTCTCGCGCACCACCGCCCGCGGGGTGTACGCCGCCGGCGACTGCACCGGCGTCCTCATGCTCGCCTCGGTGGCGGCCATGCAGGGCCGGATCGCGATGTGGCACTTCCTCGGCGACGCCGTGACCCCGCTCGACCTCGACCAGGTCTCCTCCAACGTCTTCACCGCGCCCGAGATCGCCACCGTGGGCTGGTCGCAGCAGGCGGTCGACCGGGGGGACGTGCAGGCCGAGGTCGTCACCCTCCCGCTGAGCGGCAACGCGCGCGCCAAGATGCAAGGGGTGCACGACGGCTTCGTGAAGCTCTTCTGCCGCCCCGGCACCGGCATCGTGGTCGGGGGAGTGGTCGTCGGGCCGCGGGCCAGCGAGCTGATCCACCCGGTCTCGATCGCGGTCGCCTGCTCGCTGACCGCCGACCAGCTCGCCCACGCGTTCACGGTCTACCCCTCGATGAGCGGCTCGCTCGCCGAGGCCGCGCGCCGCCTGCACCGGGTCTGAGCCCGCGCCGAGCGCCTGGCTAACGTGTCCTGACACACGCTGGGTCCCGCCGCACGGGGACTGGAGAGCGGGTGCGGGCACGTTACCGACCCCCCGCCGACTTGATCCGGACTTGATCCCGCGTGTGAGGATGTCTCCCATGTCTCGGGGGACTCGACTCACTGCACTGACCGCTGCCGCCTTCCTGGTGCTGCCGATGGCTCCGGCCGCGGCGGATCGGGGGTATCCCGTTCCAGATGACGCGACCGTCGTACTGGAGGGCAATGGCTCGGGACACGGCCGCGGCCTGTCCCAGTACGGCGCGTACTCCGCAGCCCGCGAGGGGGTCGGCCATCGCGCGATCCTCGGGTTCTACTACCCCAAGACGCGATGGCAGCGAGGGTCCGGCTCGGTCGAGGTGTTGATCGGCGAGGACGACGATGAGCTGGTGGTGCGTGACGTCGATGGGCTCAAGGTGCGCGAGGTCGACTCGGGCGACACCCGCGCGGCCGACGCGCCCGCCACCCGCTGGCGGATCCGTGAGAGCGGCTCCGGCGGCAGCGAGGTGTCGTCGTTCGACGGCACGTGGACCACGTGGGAGACCTATGACAGCGACGTCGAGTTCGTCGCCGGCAAGCGTCCGCTGACGTTGGTGGGCGGGGAGAAGGACGTCGAGTACCGCGGTGCCCTGCGGTCTTCTGTGGACGACTTCGACGACCGGGTCACCGTGAACGTGCTGCCCCTGGAGCACTACGTCCGCGGGGTCGTCGCGTCCGAGATGCCTGCCGGCTGGCCCCAGCAGGCTCTGCGCGCCCAGGCGGTCGCCGCGCGTACGTACGCCGTGTGGCGTCGGGACACCCGTCCGTTGGACGTTGCCTACGACATCTGCGACACCGACCTCTGCCAGGTCTACGAAGGTGCCTCCGGCGAGGCGCGGGCGGGAAACAAGGCAGTCGCGGCGACCGCCCGTGACGTGCTGACGTTCCGGCGCACGCCCATCTTCGCGGAGTTCTCCGCCAGCAACGGTGGTTACACCGTCAGTGGGGGCAAGCCCTACCTGCCGTCGCGCCGGGACCGGTACGAGGGGACCTCAAGCGACTACTACGGCTGGCGAACCCGCGTCACCAGCGACGAGCTGGAGACGCTGTACGGGCTGGAGAACCTGACCCGGATTCGGATCGCCCAGCGTGACGGCAAGGGGACCTGGGGTGGCCGGGTCACCAAGGTCGTCCTCACCACCGAGGGCGGAGACGCCCCCGGCAACTACTCCGTGAACGTCGGTCGCTTCGTCAGCAACTTCGGGCTCCGTTCCTCCCTGTTCCGGGTCCGCAAGGTCGACTAGCACCTACCATCGACCGGGTGCGCCGCTCCCTCCGCTCCGCTGCCGCCTGCCTGCTCGTGGGCGGGCTGATCCTCACCGCTGCCCCGGCGTATGCCGGCGGGGACCGCTGGACCGTGGAGAGCGACGCGATGATCACGCTCAAGGGCCACGGCTACGGGCACGGGCACGGGATGTCGCAGCACGGCGCCGAGGGCGCGGCCCGCGAGGGGTTGGGCTACGCGGAGATCGTGGAGTTCTACTACCCCCAGACGAACTGGGGTCGGGCCAAGGGCCGGATCCGGGTCCAGATCACCGGCGACACCACCGACGACCTCGTCGTGCTGCCGCGGCAGGGCCTCCGCGTCCGCGACCTCCGCACCGATCAGTCGTGGGTGCTGCCGGACAAGGACGCCTCCCGCTGGCGGGTCGCGCAGATCGCCGACGGCCGCAACCGCGTCAGCTTCCAGCGCGAGGGGCGCTGGCGAGGCTGGCGGACCCTCAAGGGGTTGGGGGAGTTCAGCGCCGGCGGCGCCGACCCGGTCAGGCTGGTCACCCCGTCGGGCACCCGGGCCTACCGCGGTCGGCTCGCCGCGCTGGCCCCTGCTGACGCCCCTGCCGCGCGGGTCACGGTCAACACGCTGCCGCTCGAGCAGTACCTCCGCGGCGTCGTCCCCCTGGAGATCCCCGCCTCCTGGTCGGCCGCGGCGGTCCGGGCCCAGTCGGTGGCCGCCCGCACCTACTCGGCCTACGAACGGGCGCACCCGCGGGCCTCGATCTTCGACCTGTGCGACACGTCGTCCTGCCAGGTCTACGGCGGGGTCGCGGCCGAGCACCCCGCCTCCGACGCCGCGATCCGGGCGACCCGCCGGCGGATCCTGAAGTACGCCGGCGGCCCGGCGTTCACGCAGTTCTCCTCGTCCAGCGGCGGCTGGACCTCGGCCGGGTCGGTGCCCTACCTGGTGTCGAAGAGGGACCCCTACGACGACTGGTCGGGCAACACCCACCACGACTGGACGGTGAAGCTGACCGACGACCGGTTCGAGTCGACCTGGTCCTCGCTGGGCAACCTGCGCCGGATCGTGGTGACCGCGCGCGAGGGCGGCGGCGACTGGGGCGGCCGGGTGCGCACCGTGCGGCTGGTCGGGTCGCGCAACACCGTCACCGTCTCCGGCGACTCGTTGCGGTCCGCGCTGGGGCTGAAGTCGACGTACCTCACCTTCCGCGTCTCCTGACCGGGGTCGACGGGTGTCGAGGCTCGTCGCTGGCGCTCCTCATACCTCGACCACCGACGTCAGAGGGTGCGGGCGAAGAGTGCCTGCAGGGCGTCGAAGTGCCGCTCGGCGCCGGCCTCCTGGTACATCGCGGTGTCGGCCATCGTGTAGCCGTGCGGTGCGTCGGGGTAGACGTCGTTGGTGAACCTCAGGTCCTGCTGCGCGAGCGTCGCGCCGAGGGTGGCGACAGCCTCGGGCGGCATCGAGGCGTCCCGGTCGGCGTGGCCGAAGACGAACGCCGCGCGGGCGTGGGAGAGCGCGAGGTGGGGGCTGTCCGGCTCGTCGGTGACCAGCCCGCCACCGTGGAAGCCGCCGCACGCGGCGTACTCCTCGGAGTGGGCGCCCGCCGCGCGCACGGCGAGCCGCGCGCCCATGCAGTAGCCGGTCGTCCCCATCGGGCCGTCGGTGACGCCGGCGAGGTCGCGCAGGAACGAGGTGTACGCCGCGATGTCCGGCACCGCGAGGTCCGAGGTCAGCCGCCCGACCCGCGGCATCGCCACGTCGAAGAACTCCTCACGGGCACCGGGCTCGCGCAGGTCGACGTGCGGCCCGACGGCGTCGACGTCTCCCTCGCGGTGGAAGACGTTCGGCGCGACGACGACGTAGCCCCAGGAGGCGATCCGGTCGCACATCGCCGCGATCTGCGGCCGGACGCCGATCGCGTCCATGAAGAACAGCACGCCGGGGCCGCTGCCGGAGGCGGGGCGGGAGACGTGGGCCTGCGTGGTGCCGGACGGGACGGGGATCTCGAGCAGTTCCATCCCGTCGACACTAACTGTCACCCGATGAGGCAGAACGGGTGCCCGGCCGGGTCGAGGTAGACCCGGAAGCCGTCGTCCTTCGAGGGCTGGTGGTCGTGCTTGCGGGCGCCGAGCGCGAGCACCCGCTCCTCGGTCGCGTCCTTGTCGGGCGTCGTGAGGTCGAGGTGGAACTGCTGCGGGTGCGCGCCGCCGGGCCAGGTCGGCTCGACCCAGTCGTCGATCCGCTGGAAGGCCAGCGTGGTGCGCCCGTCCGGGTTGTCGGGGGTGATCCCGCCGCCGGGCGGCACGAGGGTGCAGAACCGCTCGTCGCCACCGTCCTCCGTGTCCCATCCGAGCACGTCGGCGTAGAACCGGCCGAGCGCCAGTGCGTCGGGGCAGTCGAGGATGACCAGGTCGAGCTTCGGGGTGACGTCCATGCCCGCACCGTACGTCGGATTCCGGACGGATCGCGGCCGGAACGGGTCGGCCACGGAGAAACCGCGAAACGGCAGAAATCTATTGACAATCGATAGGCCAGCGGTCAGGGTCGACGCATGCTGACGACCCGATCCGTGGTGCTGGCGCTGCGAGCACTGCTGGTGGCCGCGTTTCTCGCCGTGCTGCTGCTGATGGTGATGAGCGTGCCGGGCTCGCTGGCCCACCAGGCCGAGCAAGACCCGTCCTTCGCCGACGAGCGGTGGTTCGTCCTCGTGGTGCTCGAGCTGGTGCTGCTGTGCGGCCAGGTGGTGATCGTCTCGACCTGGCAGCTGCTCGGGATGGTCGCGGCCGACCGGATCTTCACCGACGACTCCTTCCGCTGGGTCGACCTGATCATCGGGGCCATCGGCGTAGCGTGGCTGGTGTGGGCGACGGTGACGGTCTGGGTGATGGCGACCTCCGACGACCCCGGCACGCCGCTCGCCTTCGGGATCAGCGTCCTGGCCGGTGCCGTCTTCGGGCTCCTGATGCTCGTGATGCGGGCGCTGCTGCGGCAAGCCACCGTGCTGCGCACCGACATGGATGCGGTGATCTGAGGGTGCCCATCATCGTCCGGATCGACGTCGAGCTCGCGCGGCGCAAGCTGAGCGTGGGGGAGTTCGCCGAGCAGGTGGGGCTGACCCCGGCCAACGTCGCCGTCCTCAAGAACGGCCGCGCCAAGGCGGTGCGCTTCAGCACCCTCGAGGCGATGTGCCGGGTGCTGGAGTGCCAGCCCGGCGACCTGCTCGAGTGGGTGGACGAATGACCGCGATGATCACCACCACCGCCCTCACCCAGCAGTACGCCGGCGGCGTGACCGCCCTCGACGACCTCGCGCTCGACGTCGGACCCGGCGTCACCGGACTGGTCGGCGCCAACGGGGCCGGCAAGTCGACGCTGCTGAAGATCCTGCTCGGGCTGCTCCCCGCGACCGCCGGTGAGGCCGCGGTGCTCGGGCTCGACGTCCGCACCGAGGGCCCGGCGATCCGCGAGCGCGTCGGCTACATGCCCGAGCACGACTGCCTGCCGCCCGACGTCACGGCCACCGAGTTCTGCGTCCACCTCGGCCGGATGTCGGGGCTGCCGACGACCGCCGCCCGCGAGCGGACCGCCGACGTGCTGCGCCACGTCGGGCTCTACGAGGAGCGCTACCGGCCGATGGGCGGCTACTCCACCGGCATGAAGCAGCGGGTCAAGCTCGCCCAGGCGCTGGTGCACGACCCGTCCCTGGTGCTGCTCGACGAGCCGACCAACGGCCTCGACCCCGCGGGACGCGACGACATGCTCGACCTGATCCGCCGGATCGGCAGCGACTTCGAGATCTCGGTGCTGGTCACCTCCCACCTGCTCGGCGAGCTCGAGCGCACCTGCGACGGGATCGTCGTCATCGACGGTGGCTCGCTGCTGCGGCACTCCACGACCGCCGACGTGACCGCGCAGACCACAGTCGTCGCGGTCGAGGTCGACGAGGACCCGGCCGGGCTGCTGGCGCGCCTCACCGACGCCGGGGTGGCCGCCCGGGTCGAGGGGCGGCTGCTGCTGGTCGAGATGACCGAGGACTCGGCGTACGACCTGGTGCGGGACGCGTGCGCCGAGCTCGGCCTCGGCCTGGTCCGGATGCAGCGCCAGCGCCACCGGATGGTGGAGGTGTTCTCGTGAGCGAGATCCATGACATCGGCTACCGCCACTACGACGGTCCGCGGCTCGGGGCGGCGTACGTCCGGCGCTCGATGTACGTCGACACCCTGCGCGGCTCGTTCGGCCTCGGCCGTTCGGCGCGGTCGAAGGTGATGCCGTTCCTGCTGCTCGCGGTGCTGTCCGTGCCGGCGATCGTGATGGGCATCGTGACCGGCTACTTCGGGCTGCCGACGCTGCCGCTCGGCTACACCGAGTACGTCTTCGCCCTGCAGGTCGCCGTCGTGATCTTCGTCGGCTCGCAGGCGCCGGCGACGATCTCGCGCGACCTGCGCTTCCGGGTCGCGCCGCTCTACTTCTCGCGACCGCTCAGCCGCGCGCAGTACGTCCAGGCGAGGTACGCCGGGTTCGCGACGGCCCTGTTCGTGCTGACGGCGGTGCCGCTCACGCTGCTCTTCGTCGGCGCGCTGCTCGCCGAGCTCCCCCTCGAGGACCAGCTGCGCGACTACCTGCGCGGCCTGATCGGCGCGGCCGTGCTGTCGCTGGTGCTGGCCGGGATCGGGCTGGTGATCGCCGCCCTCACCCCGCGCCGCGGCCTCGGCGTCGCCGCGATCGTCGGCACGCTGCTGGTCTCCGCGGGGATCCAGGGGATCGCGCGCTCGCTCGCCGAGGAGTTCCGCAGCGACACCCTCGCCGGGTACGCCGGGCTGCTCAACCCGTTCACGCTCGTCGACGGGGTGCTGGTCGGGCCGTTCGGTGCCGACTCGATGATGTCGACGCCGCCCGAGGGCGCCCTCATGGGCGCGGTGTTCAGCCTGGTCGCCCTGCTGGTGGTCCTCGGCTGCTACGCCGTGCTGCTGCTCCGCTTCCGCAAGGCGGTGGGATGAAACATGGCCGTGATCGAGCTCGACCAGGTCTCGCGCTGGTACGGCAACGTGGTGGCCGTCAACGACGTCACGATGCGGCTCGGCCCCGGCGTCACCGGGCTGCTCGGCCCCAACGGGGCCGGCAAGTCGACGCTGATCACGATGATGGCCGGCTTCCTCCCGCCGTCCGCGGGCAGCGTCACGCTCGACGGCCGGCCGCTTCACCGCGACCCCGAGATCTACCGCGAGGTCGGGCTGGTGCCCGAGCGCGAGGAGATGTACGACGCCGTCACCGGCTGGACGTTCGTGCTCGCGAACGCCCGGCTGCACCGACTGGCCGACCCCGAGGCCGCCGCCCGTCGCGCGATCGCGACGGTGGAGATGGCCGACGCGCAGGACCGGGACATCCGCGGCTACTCCAAGGGGATGAAGCAGCGGATCAAGATGGCGACCGCGATCGTGCACGACCCCGACGTGCTGCTGCTGGACGAGCCGTTCAACGGCATGGACCCGCGCCAGCGGCTGCACCTGATGGAGCTCCTGCACCGGCTCGGCGACGAGGGCCGGACGATCCTGTTCAGCAGCCACATCCTCGAGGAGGTCGAGCAGATCGCCGGCCGGATCGAGGTGATGGTCTCGGGGCGGCACGCGGCGTCCGGCGACTTCCGTGAGATCCGGCGGCTGATGACTCAGCGACCACACCAGTACACGCTGCGCTCCTCCGACGACCGCGCCCTCGCGGCCGCGGTGATCGCCGAGGCGGGCGCTGCCGGGGTCGCGCTCGTCGACGGGGCGGTCAGCGTCGAGGTCGCCGACGTCGGCGCCTTCACCCACGCGCTGCCGCGGCTGGCCGCGCGGCACGGGATCCGGCTGCTCGAGGTCCGCCCGGCCGACGAGTCGCTCGAGTCCGTCTTCTCCTACCTGGTGTCGAGGTGAGTCCCCTGAACGCCACCGTCGCCCAGCTCACCGCCCGCAGCCTCCTCGGCCGCCGACGGACGGTCCTGCTCGCCCTCCTCCCGCTCGCCCTGCTCGCGCTGTGCACCCTCGCCCGGGTGCTGGCCGGTTTCGACGACGGGCTGCGCCAGGAGCTCGACTCCGGGTTCGCCACCAACCTGCTCGGCTCGTTCGGCATCGGGGTGCTGATGCCGCTGCTCGGGCTGATCGCCGGCACCGGCGCGATCGGCCCGGAGATCGACGAGGGCTCGATCGTCTACCTGCTCTCCAAGCCGCTCAACCGCTACTCGATCATCGTCTCCAAGCTGGCCGTCGCGGTCGGGGTGGTCGCGGTCTTCGGAGCGCTGCCGATGCTGGTCGCGGGGTTCGTCCTCACCGGCTCGCTCGGGGGAGTGACGCTGTCCTACGCCGTCGGCGCGCTCGCGGCCGGCCTCGCCTACGCCGCCTTCTTCCTCTGCCTGGCCGTGCTCACCCGCAACGCGGTCGTGCTCGGCCTGATCTACGCCCTGGTCTGGGAGTCGCTGCTCGGCGGCCTCGCCCCCGGCGCCCAGACGCTGTCGATCCAGCAGTGGGCCACGGCGGTGGTGGTGGAGCTGCTCGGCGACCGGGCCGACCTGCTCGGCGTCGACGCCGCCGTCTCCTTCACCACCGGCCTGGTGCTGCTGGTCGTCGTGACCCTCGGGGCGACGGCGTACGCCGGGCGGCGGCTGCAGACGCTGCGGCTGACCGGGGAGAGCTAGAGTGCGTGACTCAATTCGGGCCCGCGCAGCAGACGCTTCCAAATGGAGAGACGTGCCCGAGCACTGAACCATGCAGGTCATCGGGGTCGATCCGCGGGACATCACCTGGGAGGCGGATGCCACGGTGTACGCGGGTCTACTTCTGGCACCAGCCCGGAAGAGCCGTCGACGGCCGTCGGGAGGACGAGATGTACTGGTGCGACGAACAACGGATCACCGGCGCCGTCGACGTTCACGAGGTCATCGCCTGGGCCGACCGGACGGCCCTGCCAGAGCAGACGTACACGCTGTACGTCGAGCACCACCTCGAGCACGGGCGGGGCGCGGCGGGGCTAGGGATGATTCGAGCTGGCCGGCACGGATGCGACCCTCCCGGGGATGGAGACCACCATCGGCGCCATCGGCTGATCGGCGGTTCGCCACGCCATCTCGGGAGCTGTGGGGTGGTGACGCGCGTCACCAGCATGGCTAGGGTGCCCGCAACCCACGTTACTCGGGAGGCGGCATGAGCACGACAGGTTCCGACTCGGGGAAGGTCGACGTCGAGCAGGCACTGCTCGGCGGGACGACCTATCGCGGGGTGGCCGAGCAGCAGCTGAGCCCGCGCGAGGAGAAGTTCGAGCTGCGGCGCCGCACGCTGGGCTTCGTGCTGTCGCCGCTCGCGACCATCGTGGTCTTCCTGCTGCCGCTCGACATCCCGCAGACCCAGCAGACCGTGGCGGCGGTGTTGGCCGGCGTGATCATCGCCTGGGTGACCGAGCCGGTGCCGATCCCGGTGTCGGGCCTGATCGGGGTCTCGCTGCTGGTGCTGTTCGGCGTCGGCGGCGAGGACGGCGCCGACGCCGTGCTGGCGCCCTTCGGCTCGGGCACGATCTTCACCTTCATCGGCGCGTTCATCCTGGCCCAGTCGATGCTCAAGCACGGGCTGGCCCGACGCTTCGCCTTCCGGATCCTGTCGCTGCCGGGCGTCGGTCACAGCACGATGCGGGTGATCATCGCCTTCGGCCTCATCACCGCGCTGCTCTCGGCGTTCGTCTCCAACACCGCCACCGTCGCGATGCTGCTGCCCACCGCGCTCGGCATCCTCGCCGTGATCGCCAACCTGATCCAGGAGCAGCGGCTCGAGGAGGAGGGCGAGGTCGGTCCCTTCGACCCGACCCGGCTCCGGGTGGGCTTCGCGCTGATGCTGATGCTGGCCTACGGCGCCAGCGTGGGCGGCCTGCTCACGCCGGTCGGCAGCCCGCCCAACCTGATCGGACGCGACCTGATCGAGCAGGCCACCGGCCAGGCGATCCCGTTCGCCAACTGGATGGCGCTGGCGTTCCCGGTCTGCGCGCTGATGTTCGTCGCCCTGTGCGGCGTGCTGCTGATCCTGAACAAGCCGGAGATCCGCCGGCTGCGCGGCATCGACGAGTACGTCGCGGCCGAGCGCGAGCGGATGGGCGCGTTGTCGCGGGCGGAGAAGAACACCCTGGTCGCCTTCGTCCTCACCGTCACGCTGTGGATCTTCCCGGGCATCGTGGCCCTGGTCGCCGGGGCCGACTCCGACTTCTACGTCACCATCTCCACTCGGCTCGACGAGGGCATCGTGGCCGTCCTCGGCGCCTCCCTGTTGTTCCTGCTGCCGACCGACTGGGGCAAGCGGGAGTTCACGCTCACCTGGGGCGACGCCGCCGACATCGACTGGGGCACCATCATCCTGTTCGGTACCGGCATCATCTTCGGGGCGCTGCTGCAGGACTCCGGCCTGGCCGAGACCATCGGAAAGGGCTCCTACGACGCGCTCGGCTTCACCAGCTCGATCGCGATCACCATCTTTGCGGTGGCGCTCGCGATCGTGGTGTCGGAGACGACCTCCAACACCGCCTCGGCGGCGGTGGTCGTCCCGATCATCCTGCCGCTGGCCGACGCCGCCGGGGTCGATCCGATCACGCCGGCCCTGGCGGCGACCTTCGCCGCCTCGTTCGGCTTCATGCTGCCCGTCTCGACTCCGCAGAACGCGATCGTCTACGGCTCGGGCGCGGTTCCGATCACCAAGATGATCAGGTCCGGCATCAGCTTCGACATCCTCGGAGCGCTGCTGATCCTGCTGTTCATCCCGCTGCTGATCCCGGTCCTCATCACCTGAGCCTGATCCGGGAGGCGATGACGGTCTTCACAGAGAGGGTGTGGCCCGCTAGCGTGACTGGCCAGCGAGCGGCCCGCTGACCCCGACCCGGCCGCATCTCGGAGGCAGGGCACATGAACAAGCGGTTCGCGGTGACGGTCGTGGCAGCGATCGCCACCGCCACAGTGGGTATCAGCGCGTCGTACGGCGGCGGCAACGACCGGGACAACGTGCACAACGCCACGGGGTCCGAGCAGGCGAAGCAGTTCGCCCAGGCGGCAGGCAGGGACACCGCGGCGGCCGCGAAGATCGACCGCTCGGTCGGTCGCTGCGTGGACGGCATGGCCGGCGAGTTCGCCTGCGACGGCGTGGACATGCTCAGCCACGTCCCGCGCGAGGACCTCGGGCTCAGCTTCGTCAACGACATCTGGGGCTGGACCGACCGCAACAAGGACCACTACGCGCTGATCGGCGGCACCGAGGGGACCGTCTTCGTGGACGTCTCCAACCCCCGGCGCCCCGACATCGTGGGCACCCTCCCCAGCAGTTCGCTCGAGGGCGGCGGGTTCTGGCGCGACATCAAGGTCTACAAGAACCACGCGTTCATCGTCTCCGAGCACGACGACCACCAGATGCAGGTCTTCGACCTGCGCGAGCTGCGGGGCGTCGAGGGCGCGCCGGTCACCTTCGAGGAGACCACCCTCTACGACGTGGGCGGGGCCGGGAACACCCACAACCTCAACATCAACGAGGACACCGGCTACGCCTACCTCGTCGGCACCTCGACCTGCGACAGCGGGCTCCACATGGTCGACATCAGCTCGCCGGCCGAGCCGACCTTCGCCGGGTGCTTCGACGACCACGGTTACATCCACGACACCCAGTGCGTCGTCTACAAGGGCCCCGACAAGGCCTACAAGGGCCACGAGATCTGCTTCAACGCGAACGCGGAGTTCGTCGGTCCGACCGTCGAGGACATCGAGAACACGCTGTCCATCGTCGACGTCACCGACAAGGAGGACCCGCAGCCGCTCTCGCGGGTCTTCTACGGCAACGACGGCTACAGCCACCAGGGCTGGCTCGGGCGCGGCCAGAGCTACTACATCCACGGCGACGAGCTCGACGAGCAGATCACCGGCGGCAACACCCGCACCCGGGTCTGGGACGTCACCGACCTCGACGATCCTTCGGTGACCGGGGTCTTCGAGAACGAGACGACCTCGATCGACCACAACCTGTACACCAAGCACAACCGGTCCTACCACTCCAACTACACCTCGGGGCTGCGGATCTACGACCTCTCCCGGTTGCAGAAGGGGAAGCTGTCGGAGGTCGCGTACTTCGACCTCTACCCCGAGAACGACGACGCCACCTTCGAGGGGGGCACGTGGAGCAACTACCCGTACTTCAAGGGTGAGCGGTTCGTCGCGGTGAGCTCCATCGACCGCGGGCTGTTCGTCCTGCAGCCGCGGGGCAACTGACGCACCAGCGAGGGCGCGGCCGGACCGAGAGGCCGGCCGCGCCCCTGCGCGTCCGCTCGACCCACCCGACGAAGGAGCAGTCCTGACTGACCATGCGGTCCAGGCCCATGGCATCGGCGGAGCAGCCGACCTGCCGCTGCCGTTGCCGTTCGTGGTCGTCGGCGCCGGTCTCGCCCTGGCCGCGTCCTTCGTCGTGCTGGCCCTCGCCTGGCGGACGCCGCGCCTCGACCGGGCCGGCGGCGGCCGGGTGCTGCCGAGGTGGTGCAGCGCTGTCGTCGACTCGCCGTGGCTGCGGTGCACCGTCAGGCTGCTCGGGCTGGTGGTCGCGGCGTACGCCGGCTGGGCGGCGATCGCCGGCAGGGACGCCCCCGCGAACCCCGCCCTGGGGGTCTTCTACATCTACCTGTGGGTCGGCCTCGTCCCGTTGTCGCTGCTGCTCGGCGACGTGTGGCGGCTCCTCTCCCCGATGCGGACCGTCCACGTCACGGTGTCGTGGCTGCTGCGCAGCCCGCCGGAGCAGGGCACCACGGCGTATCCGCCGCGGCTCGGCTACTGGCCCGCCGCCGTCGGGCTGTTCGCCTTCGTGTGGACCGAGCTGGTCAACCCGGCGGCCGAGTACGTCTCGACCGTCACCACCTGGGCGCTGCTGTACGCCGCGGTGATGCTCGTGGGCGCCACGGTGTTCGGCGACCACTTCCTCGCGCGCGCCGACCCCTTCGAGGTGTGGTTCGGCCTGGTGGCGAAGCTGTCACCGTGGGCCAGGCAGCCGGACGCCGAGGGTCGCGACCGACTGGTGCTGCGCAGCCCACTGGCCAACCTCGCGACGGTGGCCCCCGAGCCCGGGCTGGTCGCCGTGGTGGCGGTGCTGCTCGGCTCCACGGCCTACGACAGCTTCAGCCGCTCGGTCTTCTGGATCCAGCGGACGGCCGCCGAGGGCGTGCTCGACCCGCTGCTCCGCGAGACCCTGGCCCTGCTCGGCTTCGTCGTGCTCGTGGCCGTGACCTTCGCCCTGGCCTCGGTCGCCGGGTCCGGGACGACGGGGGCCGCGCGCCGGGCCCTGCCCGCCCGGCTGGCCCACTCGCTGGTGCCGATCGGCGTCGGCTACGTCTTCGCGCACTACCTGACCCTGCTGCTGGAGTCGGGACAGGCCTACCTGATCTTCCTGTCGGACCCCATGGTCACCGGGCAGGCCGACTACCTCGGCACCCGCGACTGGACCATCACCTACTTCCTGTCCCTGCGGCCCGGCCTGCTGGCCACGCTCAAGGTCGGCTTCGTGCTCGCCGGGCACGTGCTCGCCGTCGTCGCGGCCCACGACCGCGCGGTCCGGCTGCTCCCGGCCGACCGGGCCACCACCGGCCAGGTGGCGATGCTGCTGCTCATGGTGGTCTACACCGTCGGCGGCCTGCTGCTGCTGTTCAGCGTCTGAGGCGGGCCCGCTCACGCCACGGCGAGCCGAGCCTCCAGTGCGTCGGTGAGGATCGTGACCAGGGTCTCGACCTGGACGTCGACGGTCGCGGTCTCGTCCTCGGACGCACCGTCGAGCGCGCGGGCCGCGAGGCCGGCCTTGGCGTCGATCAGCTCCGCGATCCGGGCGTCGATCGTCTGGGCCGCGATGATCCGCCACGCGGTGACGGGCTCGGTCTGGCCGATCCGGTGCACCCGGTCGATCGCCTGGGTCTGCTCCGCGTTGGTCCACGACAGCTCGGCGAGCACGACGTCGGAGGCGACCTGGAGGTTGATGCCGACGCCGGCGGCGGTGAGCGAGCAGACGATGATCTTCACGTCCGGGTCGTTCACGAAGGCGTCGATCGCCTCGGTCCGGGCCTTGCTCGCCTGGCCGCCGCGGATCGAGGTGTAGCGGATGTCGCGCTTGGCGAAGACCGCCTCGGCGGCGTCCATCACGTCGAGGTGCTTGGCGAAGAAGACGACCTTGCCGGCGCTGCGCGCGAGCTGGGCGGCGTAGTCGGCCGCCAGCTCGGTCTTGGCCTGCCCGATCCTGCGGACCATCGCGAAGACGTTGTCGCCGGTGGTGTTCTCGTCCGACTCCGCGACCTCGCGCTCGGCGACCCGGCGGACCAGCTCGTGGTCGATGCCGTCGGCGCCGAGGTTGTCCAGGCCCGTACGCCGGTGCTCCAGCGCGGCCTGGTAGCGACCGACCAGCCGGTCGGCGAGCTGCCGCTCCGCCTCGGCGATCGAGCGCCCGACCGAGCCCTCGAGCTCGACGGGGAGGTCGGCGATCCGACGGGCCGGGATGTCGGAGGCGACGTCGACCTTCTTGCGGCGCACGATGCCGAGGTCGATCACCGCCTGCCGGGCCGCGGGGTAGAACGAGTGGTCGGCCGGGGTGCGGTCGGTCTGCTCGAGGGCCGCGAGCAGGTCGTCGCCGACCCGCTTGTCCTCGATCCAGCCCAGGAACTCCCAGATCGCGCGGAAGTCGTCGATGTCGTTGATCAGCGGGGTGCCGGTCAACGCCATCAGCAGCGGCCGCGCGATGCGGCGGCGTACGCGCTGGGAGACCTCGATGACCTGCTGCGAGCGCTGCGACTTCTTGTTCTTGATGTAGTGCGCCTCGTCGACGACCACGCCGCGGAAGCCGTGCTCGCCGATCCAGCCGACGTGACGGTCGAGCACCTCGTAGTTGACGACCACGATGTCGGCGAAGCCGTCGATGGTGTCGCCGTCGCCGTGGATCACCGACACCGAACGGTGGGGCGTCCAGCGCGCGGCCTCGCGCGCCCAGTTGGTCTTCACCACGTTCGGCACGACGCACAGCAGCGGGAAGGCGTTCGCGACCTGCGCGGCGAGGAGTGCCTGCGCGGTCTTGCCCAGGCCCGGCTCGTCGGCGAGCAGGAAGGTGCGGTGGCCCTCGGCGACGGCCGAGAGCAGGCCGGCCTGGTGGCCCATCAGCTCCAGCCCGGGCGGCAGCAGCAGCGGCCGCGGCTCGGGCAGCTCCATGCACGCGGGCGCGCCGGGGGTGGGGTGCTCGAAGGCGTTGAGGACCGGGCTGATGAGGTCCCAGCCGACGAGCCGGCCGATCGGGCGGGGCTTGGCGGCGGCGCTGTAGTCGGGCACCAGGAACGGGTTGGCGAGCTGCGCGGCCACCACCGACTGGGGGATGACGCGGCGCTCGGGACGACTGCCGGGAGCCGGCTCCTGCGCCGTCGCCTCGTCCTCGGCGGGGAGCTCGAGGCCGGCGGCCTGCTGCATCTCGCGCTGCCAGCGCCGGGTCGCGTCGCTGACCTCGGCGTCCTCCTGCAGCAGGTTGAAGAACGACGGGTGACGGGCGGCGATCTGCGCCAGGATCGTGGCGACGCCGTCGAGGCGGCGCATCAGGTTGTCCCGCTGCCCCTCGGCCATCTCGGTGTCGCCCTTGACCCGGACCCGCTCCACGCGGGCGAGGAGGGCGATCGCCTGGTAGCGCGCGTGGTGGCTGGTCGTCACCTGGCCGCGGGCGACGGCGTTCTCGATCTCGCGGACCGCCTTCGCCAGGACCGGCATCAGGCCCTCGTCGTCCCGCTTGCGGGCAGGGGCCTGTCGGGTACGCCGGCTTCCGCCGGACCGGGTGTCACGCCTGCTGGCCAACCAGCTGCTCTCTTCCTCGCACGACCGGTCCCGTCGGTAGCGGGCCGTGGATCGTCGAGGACGAACCATCACTGAATGGGGTTCGTTGAGCCTCGGTACCACTGGCACGCGACGGGACTACACGTCCATCGTACGCCGTGCCGCGGCGGAGCGCAGGTCGGGCTCGGTGCAGGGGTCGTCGGTAGGCCGCCTCAGTCGCCGCGACCTCCACGGTCACCGGCAGCCCGGCCGCCAGGATCGTGGCCAGCACGGCCACCTCGGTGACGCCGAGGTCGGTCAGCGACCGGCAGGCACTGGGCGCTCGAGAGCAGGACGCACTGCTCCTTGAGCGCGTTCCACAGCACCAGCGCCGTGCCGAGCACGACCGCCGGGACCCCGAGCAGCGCGACCAGGTGCCTGCGGCGCGAGTGCCTGGCCGGGATCGGGGTGTGCATCGGATAGCTCGGGCCCTGAGCGGGCATGACCCCACACTGCGAACCCCCGAGCGCGCGGGCAAGGGGTCTCACCGAGTTGTGGGCGAGGTGTGGACCCCACGCGGGCGGGTGGTGGGTGAGGGTCCCGTGGCGAGGATCAGCCCACGACGAGGATCAGGTCACCACCGTCGACCTGCTGGGTGCCGGCGATCGCGAGCCGCTGGACGGTGCCGGCGACGGGGGTCGTGATCGCGGCCTCCATCTTCATCGCCTCGATGGTGGCGACGGTGGCGCCCGCGGCGACCTGGGCGCCCTCCTCGACCACGAGCGTGACGGCACCCTGGAACGGCGCGGCCACCTGGCCGGGCTTCGAGGTGTCGGCCTTCTCGGCGGCGGCGACCTCGGCGGAGACCGAGGTGTCGCGGACGGAGACCGGCCGCATGTGGCCGTTGATCGTCGCCATCACGGTGCGGAAGCCGCGCTCGTCGGGCTCGCTGATCGCCTCGAGCCGCAGGATGACGGTCTTGCCCTCCTCGAGGGTGACCGAGTGCTCGTCGCCGGCCCGCAGCCCGTAGAGGTAGTCGAGCGTGGTGAGGACCGACAGGTCGCCGTAGGTCTCCCGCGCCTCCTCGAAGTCCTTCGTGGGACCCGGGAACAGCAGCCGGTTGAGGGTACGCCGCCGCGAGGTCGGACCGCGCCGCGAGACCGTCCCGGGCGTCGTCGTCGAGCTCGTCGGACGGGGCGGTCCAGGTGCGGCCCTCGAGGGCCCGGCTGCGGAACGGCTCGGGCCAGCCGCCCGGCGGGTCGCCGAGCTCTCCGCTGAGGAAGCCGATGACCGAGTCGGGGATGTCGAACTTCTGGGGAGACTCGGCGAACTCGGCCGGGTCGGCACCGACGGCCACGAGGTGGAGCGCCAGGTCGCCGACGACCTTCGACGACGGGGTCACCTTCACCACGTTGCCGAGGATGTCGTTGGCGGCGGCGTACATGTCCTCGATCTGCTCGAACTTCTCGACGAGGCCGAGCGCGATCGCCTGCTGGCGCAGGTTGGAGAGCTGGCCGCCGGGGATCTCGTGCGAGTAGACGCGTCCGGTGGGGGCCGGCAGCCCGGACTCGAACGGGGCGTAGACCCGGCGGGTCGCCTCCCAGTAGGGCTCGAGGTCGAAGAGCGCCTCCAGCGACAGGCCGGTCTCGCGGGCGGTGTGGTCGGTCGCCGCGACCAGCGCGGACAACGACGGCTGCGACGTCGACCCGGCCATCGGGGCGCTGGCGGCGTCGACCGCGTCGACCCCGGCGTCGATCGCCGCGAGCAGCGTCGCGAGCTGGCCGCCCGGGGTGTCGTGGGTGTGCAGGTGCACGGGCAGGTCGAACCGCTCGCGCAGCGCCGTCACGAGTGTGCGCGCGGCGGGCGCTCGCAGCAGCCCGGCCATGTCCTTGATCGACAGCACGTGGGCGCCGGCGTCGACGATCCGCTCGGCGAGCGCGAGGTAGTAGTCGAGCGTGTAGAGCGTCTCGCCGGGGTCGGACAGGTCGCCGGTGTAGCAGAGCGCCACCTCGGCCACGGTGGTCCCGGTCGCGCGCACGGCCTCGATCGCGGGACGCATCTGGTCGACGTCGTTGAGGGCGTCGAAGATCCGGAACACGTCGATCCCGGTCTCCGCGGCCTCCTGCACGAAGGCCGTGGTGACCTCCGTCGGGTACGGCGTGTAGCCGACCGTGTTGCGGCCGCGCAGCAGCATCTGCAGGCAGACGTTCGGCGCCGCCTGGCGCATCGCGGCGAGCCGCTCCCAGGGGTCCTCGGCGAGGAAGCGCAGCGCCACGTCGTACGTCGCCCCGCCCCACGCCTCGAGCGACCAGAGCTGCAGGCGTCATCCGGGCGGTGTGACCGGCGGCGGCGGTGAGGTCGCGGGTGCGGACCCGGGTCGCGAGCAGTGACTGGTGGGCGTCGCGGAACGTGGTGTCGGTGACCGCGACCCGGTCCTGCTGCCGCAGCCGGCGGGCGAACTCCTCGGGGCCGACCTCCAGCAGCAGCTGCCGCGAGCCGTCGGGCGCGGGCACGCGCAGGTCGAGGCCCGGCAGCTTGGTGGCCGGGTCGAGGTCGACCGGCGCGCCGCCGTGGGGCTGGTTGACGGTGACGTCGGCGAGGTAGGTGAGCAGCTTGGTGCCGCGGTCGCCGACGCCGCGCGCCGTCAGCAGCTGGGGGTGGGTCTCGATGAACGAGGTGGTCGCGCGACCGGCCGCGAAGTCCGGGTCGGCGAGCACCGCCTGGACGAACGGGATGTTGGTGGAGACGCCACGGATCCGGAACTCCGCCAGCGCCCGACGTGCCCGTTCGACGGCCTTGTCGAAGGTCCGGCCGCGGCAGGTGAGCTTGGCCAGCATCGAGTCGAAGTGGGCCGACACCTCGGCGCCGGTGTACGTCGTACCGCCGTCGAGGCGGACGCCGGCGCCGCCGGGGGAGCGGTACGTCGTGATCCGCCCGGTGTCGGGTCGGAAGTTGTTGGCCGGGTCCTCGGTGGTGATCCGGCACTGCAGCGCCGCGCCCCGCAGCTGCACGGTGTCCTGGGAGAGCTCGAGGTCCTCGAGCGTCTCGCCCGAGGCGATCCGCAGCTGCGACTGGACCAGGTCGACGTCGGTGACCTCCTCGGTCACGGTGTGCTCGACCTGGATCCGCGGGTTCATCTCGATGAAGACGTAGTTGCCCTCGGGGTCGAGCAGGAACTCCACGGTGCCGGCGTTGCGGTAGCCGATCTCGGTCGCGAACCGGACGGCGTCGGCGCACATCCGGTCCCGCAGCGCGGGGTCGAGGTTGGGCGCGGGCGCGATCTCGACGACCTTCTGGTGGCGGCGCTGCACCGAGCAGTCGCGCTCGAAGAGGTGGATCACCCGGCCCTCGCCGTCGGCCAGGATCTGCACCTCGATGTGACGGGGGTCGACCACCGCCTGCTCGACGAAGACGGTCGGGTCGCCGAAGGCGCCCTCGGCCTCGCGCATGCAGGTCTCGATCGCCTCGCGGAGCTCGGCCCGGTCGTCGACGCGGCGCATGCCGCGGCCGCCGCCACCGGCGACGGCCTTGACGAACAGCGGGGTGGGGATGGCCTCGGCGGCCGTCACCAGGGAGTCGACGTCGGTGGAGGGGTCGACGCTCTCCAGGGTGGGGACGCCGGCCGCCCTGGCGGCCGCGATCGCGCGTGCCTTGTTGCCGGTGAGCGTCAGCACCCCCGCGGTGGGACCGATGAAGGTGATGCCGGCGTTGGCGCAGGCCTCGGCGAGGGCGGGGTTCTCCGAGAGGAAGCCGTAGCCCGGGTAGACCGCGTCGGCACCCGCGCGGACGGCGACGGCCACGATCGCCTCGGGGTCGAGGTAGGCCCGCACCGGGTGCCCGCGCTCGCCGATCTCGTAGGCCTCGTCGGCCTTCAGCCGGTGCTCGGAGCCGCGGTCCTCGTAGGGGAAGACAGCCACCGTCCTCGCGCCGAGCTCGTAGGCAGCCCGGAAGGCACGGATCGCGATCTCGCCGCGGTTGGCGACGAGCACCTTGGAGAACATGGGTTCACGCTATCGAGACGACCACCCCGACGCGCCCGGCCCGTTCAGTGGCCGGGACGGAGCCGCCGCGTCGGTGATCATGGAGGTGGTCACCCTCCCTTCCCCTGGAGCCTCCATGCTGCGCCGCCGCCGGGTCGCCCCGGCCCTGGTCCTCGCCTCCCTGGTCCCGCTCACCGTCGCTGCCGTGCCGCTCGGCGCGGCAGCCGGCGTACCCCGGTGCGACGGCGTCGCCGCCACCGTCGTCGGCACGGCCGGCCACGACACCCTCCGCGGCACCGCCGGCCGGGACGTGGTCGTCGGTCTCGGCGGCGACGACACGATCGACGCGCTCGGGGGCGACGACGTCGTCTGCGGCGGGCCCGGCTCGGACCGGCTGGTCGGCGGTCCCGGCGAGGACCGGTTGTACGGCGGCGGCGACCGGCTCTCCGACGGGCCCGGCGGCACGTTCCTGGTGGGCGACACGCTGCTCGGCGGACCCGGTGACGACCTGCTGGACGGAGGTGACGACAGCCGGCGCGCCGACGACCGCCGCCGCCCCGACACCTACTCCTGGGCCGGGGCCGGCTCGGCGGTCACCGTCGACCTCTCCGGCAGGCTCGGCCGCGCCACGGGGGAGGGCTCGGACCGGATCGTGCTCGGGCCGGCCCACGGTCTCACCGGCTCGGCGTACGCCGACACGATCACCGGATCGGCAGCCCGCGACACCGTCGACGGCGGAGCGGGCGGCGACACCATCGCGACCGGCGGCGGCGCGGACACCGTCTTCCCGGACGGGCAGGCGGGCCTCGAGGGCCGCGACACCGTCAGCACCGGCCCGGGCGCCGACCTCGTCTCGTCGCTGGCCGGCCGCGACCGGATCGCCGCCGGTGGCGGGTCGGACTTCGTCGAGGCCTTCAGCGACTCGCCGACCGAGGTCGACACGGGTCCCGGGGACGACTACCTCGGACAGCTCGTCGCCCCCGGCCGCGGCGCGGTCGCAGCGGGCGGTCCCGGCGACGACGTGGTGGCGTTCTACGGACGGCTGCTGGCGAACCAGTCGCCCGCCGCCCGGTTCACCGTCGACCTCCGCGAGGGCCGCACCAGCGTGTCCGGCGAGGTCACCGCGTCCGGCACCGTCCGGGGCTTCGAGGGCCACCGCCTCGTCGGCGCGCTGCGCTGGCGGTTCCTCGGGGGCGCGGCCTCCGACCGGGTCTGGGGGATCGAGGGCGGCCCGCTGCGCGCGGTGATGGGCGGCGGCAACGACAGCGTCACCGGTACGCCGCGCGACGACCTGATCGACGGTGGCGCCGGCACCGACTCCGGCTATCGCGGCGGGGGCCGTGACACCTGCCGCAGCGTGGAGCGCGGCGACTGCTGATCGACCGGTGGGCGGTACTCCAGTTGAATTCTGTCGTTCCGGGGGCCTGTCTCGGACAGAAATCCACTGGAGTACCGAGAGTGAGGTGCTCAGCGCGCCGCAAACTGGGCGAGCAGGCCGGGGACGGCGTGGGTGGCGAGGTCGATCGCGGCCTGCTCGGGCACGTCGAGCACGGTGACGGCCTGGCCGCCGCCGGCGGTGGTGGCGACGAGCGTGACCAGCCCGGCGCGGCGCTGGAACCAGGTGGAGTGCAGGTTCCAGCCGATGACGGCGTCGGTGGCGAGCAGCTCCCGCTTGCGCGTGAGGCTCCCCGAGCGGGCGACGAACCAGTCGCCGACCAGCGCGTGGCCCAGGGAGCGGGCGCGGTCGAAGCCCAGGGCGGCGCCGGCCAGCAGCGGCAGCACCGCGAGGACGGCCAGCCAGCGAACGTCCGCGACGACCGCGAGGACGACCGGTAAGGCGGCCACCACGACCGACGGGACGAGCGCCCGGGTCCACCGACGGGTCCGCGCCTGCGGTCCGTGGTCGTGGAGCGGAGCGGTCACCGGCTCCGGCGTACCCACGACCTCGGCGGCGACCTGCTCGACGAGGGCGCGCGGGGTCGGCGGGAGGAGGGTGGCGCTGCCGGCCTCGCTGCGGTCGAGGCCGGTGACGATGGCGCTGAGGCGGCCACCGTGGACCGCCCGCAGCCCCCAGGGCTCGCCAAGGGCGACACCGCGCAGCCGGTCGTCGTCGAGGCTGGTCTCGCGGGTGGTGAGCAGGCCCCGGCGTACGTGCCAGGACCCGTCCGGCGTGGTGTGGCTGAGGGCGAAGTTGCCGTTGGCGAGCAGGTAGCCGATCACGCTGAACGTCGCCACGAGCGCGGCCACGACGAGGAGCACCACGGTCACCGCGATGGCACTCCCGGCGCGCAGGCTGACCGCGGTCGGGTCGGCCTCCACGTCGTCGAACGCGCCGAGGGCGTCGAGCAGCTGGAAGCCACCGCCGATGACGGCCGCGAGCGCCACGAACCCGGCGGAGGTGAAGGGGGCGAAGCGGAGCCAGCGCGGCTGGAAACGGGCCACGAGCCGCTCCTCGCCGGTCGCGGGAGGCGTGTCGAGGGCGTACGGGTCCCCGGTCGGCGCCGCGGTCGGCGCCGCGATCGAGCTGAGGAGCCGGCTGCGCAGCTCGCGGGCGACGTCCGTGGGCAGGCCGTCGAGGTCCAGGCCGTCGTCACCGAGCTTCGCGGCGGTGCCGGTGCCGATCCGCACGGTCGACAGGCCGAGCACCCGCTGGATCGGGGAGGCGGTGAGGTCGACGGTGCGGACCCGGTCGAGCGGGGTGGAGAGGATGTGGGTGCTGAGCAGGCCGCGCTTGAGCTCCACGCGACCGGCGTGGATCCGGTAGCGGGTCGTGAGGTAGCGCGCCAGGCCGAGCGCGATCGGGACCACCACCGCGGTCAGCTGGTAGCGGTTGCCGCCCGCGGCGCCACCGACCACGAACACGCCGATCAGCACCGGCAGGAAGCGCAGCAGCTCCCGCACCGGGTGGACCAGCATCATCCGCCGGTCGAGCCGCTGCCACTCGACCTCCGGTGCCGCCGGTGGCTCCGTGCTCATGTGGCGTCACCCGGGACGGCGTCCGCGCGCCGGGTGAGCTGGTCGACGAGCTCGCGGGCGAGGTGCTTGTCCAGCCCGACGATCGCGAGCGCCCCGGCCGCGGACGCGGTCGTGACGGTCACCGACGCCAGCCCGAACAGCCGGGCGAAGGCGCCCTCCTCGTAGTCGACGGTCTGGATCCGCGACATCGGGGCGATCCGCCGCTCGATGCTCCACCACCCGGTCTGGGTGTAGACCGCGGTCTCGGTCGCCTCCCAGCGGTGCACGGCGTACCGCCAGCGCGGCATCAGCAGCGTGTACGCCGCGAAGGCGAGGCCCAGCAGCGCGAACGCCCACCACGGGACGTCGATCGGCGCCCACACGTAGGCCACGACCAGCAGCACGCCGAGCGTGAACACGCTGTTGGCCATCGCGCCCAGGGTCCACATCAGCTTCGCGCGCGGGCTGACCCGCTCGGACGGTTCGCGCAGGGTGCTCGGGGTGGTCACGCGCCAACCCTAGGTCGCGGTCAGTCCTTGAGCTCGCAGATCACGGCACCGCTGGTGACGGTGGCGCCGACCTCGGCCTGGAGGCCGGTGACGGTGCCGGCCTTGTGGGCCTTGAGGGGCTGCTCCATCTTCATGGCTTCGAGCACGACCACGGTGTCGCCCTCGGCGACCTCCTGGCCGTTGGAGACGACGACCTTCACGATGGTGCCCTGCATCGGGCTGGTCACCGCGTCCCCGGACGCCGCGGCGCCGGCCTTCTTGCCGGACGAGCGCTTCGGCTTCTTCGCGCCACCGCCACCGCCACCGCCGGCTCCGGCCAGGCCGCCGAGACCGCCCGGCAGCACGACCTCGATCCGCTTGCCGCCGACCTCGACGGTGACGGACTGCCGCTCGGCGGGCTCCTCGTCCTCGGCGGTGCCGCCGGCGTACGGCTCGATCTGGTTGTCGAAGTCGGTCTCGATCCACTGCGTGTAGACGCTGAAGGACGAGCCGTCGCCGACGTACGCCGGGTCGGAGACGACCGCGCGGTGGAAGGGGATGACCGTCGGCATGCCGTCGACGACGAACTCGTCGAGCGCCCGGCGCGACCGCTCGAGCGCCTGGGTCCGGTCGCGGCCGGTGACGATCAGCTTGGCGATGAGGGAGTCGAACGAGCCGGGGATGGTCTCGCCGTTCTCGTAGCCGCCGTCGAGGCGTACGCCGGGGCCGCTCGGCGGGCTCCACGCGGAGAGCGTGCCGGGGGCGGGCATGAAGTTGCGGCCGCCGTCCTCGGCGTTGATGCGGTACTCGATCGAGTGGCCGCGGATCTCCGGATCGCCGTAGCCGAGCTCCTCGCCGGCGGCGATCCGGAACATCTCGCGGACCAGGTCGATGCCGGTGACCTCCTCGGAGACGCAGTGCTCGACCTGGAGCCGGGTGTTGACCTCGAGGAAGGAGATGGTGCCGTCCTGGGCGACCAGGAACTCGCAGGTGCCGGCGCCGTAGTAGCCCGCCTCGCTGAGGATCCGCTTCGACGACTCGTAGAGCTCGCTGACCTGCTCGTCGCTCAGGAACGGCGCGGGCGCCTCCTCGACCAGCTTCTGGTTGCGCCGCTGCAGTGAGCAGTCGCGGGTCGAGACGACCACGACGTTGCCGTGCTGGTCGGCCAGGCACTGGGTCTCGACGTGGCGCGGCTTGTCGAGGAACTTCTCGACCAGGCACTCGCCGCGACCGAACGCCGAGATGGCCTCGCGCACCGCGGACTCGTAGGCGTCGGGGATCTCCTCGATCGTGCGCGCGACCTTGAGGCCGCGGCCGCCGCCGCCGAAGACCGCCTTGATCGCGACCGGCAGGCCGTGCTCCTCGGCGAACGCGACCACCTCGTCGGCGTCCTCGACGGGGTCCTTGGTGCCGGGTGCGAGCGGCGCGTTCGCCCGGTCGGCGATGTGCTTGGCCTTGGCCTTGTCGCCGAGCGCCTCGATCGCGCTGGGCGGGGGACCGATCCAGATCAGCCCGGCGTCGAGGACGGCCTGCGCGAAGTCGGCGTTCTCCGCGAGGAAGCCGTAGCCCGGGTGGACCGAGTCGGCCCCGGACTTCTTCGCCGCCGCGATGAGCTTCTCGATGTCGAGGTAGGAGTCGGCCGGCGTCGCACCGCCGAGGCTGTGGGCCTCGTCGGCGATCCGCACGTGCATCGCGTCGCGGTCGGGGTCGGCGTAGACCGCGACCGAACCGATGCCGCTGTCCTTGCAGGCACGGATCACGCGCACGGCGATCTCGCCCCGGTTGGCGATGAGGACCTTCGTCAGAGGAGTCGTCTCAGGCACGTGGGCAGGCTACCGCTCCCGGGCCGGGCCGACCCCGGGGGAGGAGTGTCGTCGGTCTCAACCCGTTCCGACCCGCGCCCGGGGCAGACGCCGCAGCGCGGGACGGGCCAGCCACCACGCGGCGATCCCGACGGCGAACGACGCCAGCGTGGCGAGCAGCGGGTGGTCGACCTCGAGGTGGGGGTAGACCTGCCAGTGGGTGAGGTACACGAACAGCGAGGACGAGGCGAGGACCGAGAGTGTCCCGACCAGCCGCCGCGGCACCCGCACCGACGGCAGCAGCACCAGCGCCGCCACCCCGAGCACCACGAGCGTCTCGCGGACCGGGTCGCCGAAGAAGCCGGCCGTGGCGACGGCGGCCAGCGCCACGACGAACCAGCGTCGCGGAGCCGTGTCGGCGCGGTGGGCCGTCCAGCCGAGCAGCACGAAGAACGCCGCCAGCACGATCGTGTAGCGGTTGGTCGGCCCCGCCTCGAGCCCGACCCAGGCGTAGCGGAAGCCGAGCGCGGCGAGCGTGAGGCCCAGCGCGACGGCGTACGGCGCCCGCCGCTCGAGCCGGTCGACCGCGGGCACCGCCAGCAGCAGCAGCACGCCCAGGGTCACCCAGACCAGGGCCTCCAGGAACCAGAGCTGCCAGTTCGGCGACCACTCCTCGCCGCCGAGCAGGCCGTTCGTGAACGAGGCGGCCAGCGGGGAGTAGTAGCCGGTCACCAGCCCGACCGCGGCGACGTAGAGCGAGGCGGGCACGACCACCTGCGCCAACGACGCCAGCCCGTGCCGCAACCGACCGGAGCGGGTGGGGGACGCCAGCTGGAAGCGGGCGAAGTTCCACCCGGCGATCGCCAGCAGCACGTGGGCACCGCCGACGACCGTGACCAGGTTGGCGTGGGTGCCGACGATCGCCAAGATCGCCACCGCCCGCAGCACGACGCTGGTGTCGAGCCGGGTGCCGGACCGGCCGGGCCCGACCCGCGTCGCGGGGGCGGACAGGTCGTCGATGCGGCGCGTGTGCCAGTCGGCCGGGAGCTCGCCCAGCCGGTCGGTGAGCCGGGTCGCGAGCTCGACGTAGGACAGCGAGTCGCCGCCGAGGCCCACGAAGGTGTCGTCGCCGGTGGCGTCGGGGCGGCCGAGGACCACGGCGTACTCGTCGCGCAGGCTGGTCGCGCTCGCCGTCGGCTCGTCGAGCAGCCGGGCGTGCCCGGCCAGCGCCACCGGGTCGGGCTTGCCGCTGGGCGTGAGCGGCAGCTCGCCGAGCACGGTGACGCGGACCGCGCTGCCGGGCAGGCCGGCGACGATCGCGAGCTCGTCGCGCAGCCGGTCGGCGCCGCGGGCGCGGGTGGTGAAGGCATGGAGCGCGTCGTCGACGACGACGCAGTGGACGCCCGGGACCTCGCGCTCGAGGTGATCGAGGTCGAGCCGCAGCCCGAACAGCTTCACCCGCCGGCCGCGCCGGCCGACGATCTCCCAGACCCCGTCGTGGCACCGCGCGAGGTCGCCGGTGCGCAGCTCGGAGAGGGTCGGGCCGAGCGCGAGGTCGCCGGCCTGCTCGGCGTACCCCTGCATGACGTTGGGCCCCGAGTAGACGAGCTCGCCCACCCCGGGCTCCTCGATGCCGGGCACCGGCTCGAGCCGGAACGACCCGCCGGGCACCGGGACGCCGACGGCGCCGGGGTGCTCGGTGGCGAGCTCCGGGGGCAGCCAGGCCATCCGGGCGGTCGCCTCCGTCTGGCCGTACATGACCACCAGGTCCCACCCGGCCTGCCGGCCCCGGCGGTGCCACGCGGTGACGCACTCGGGGGCCAGCCGGCCGCCGGCCTGGGTGACGTAGCGCAGCCGCGGCAGCCGGTGGGGGTCGAAGCCGGAGCGCTCCAGCAGGTCGAAGGTGTAGGGGACGCCCGCGAAGGACGTCGCGCCCGCCTGCTCGGCGAGGCGCCAGAAGCACTCGTCGACGACGGACAGGTCGGTCAGCACCAGCGAGGCGCCGACGAGCAGGTGGCTGTGGACCACCGACAGGCCGTAGCAGTAGTGCAGTGGCAACGAGGTGACGGCGCGGTCCTCGGCGGTGAGCCGGAGGTAGTCGGCGATGGCGCCCGCGTTGCTGCGGACGTTGTCGTGGCTGAGCCGGACCAGCTGGGGGGACCCGGTCGAGCCCGACGTGCTGAGCAGCAGCGCGAGGTCGGGGTGCAGGTCGTGGACGGTGCCCTCGCGTCGGACCAGCAGCCGGTCGCCGGCGACGACGTCGGGGTCCCACGCCTCGACGAGCAGTCGAGCGGGCCGGCCCGGCGGGGCGAGCAGCACGACGTGGCCGTGGGTGAGGGCGGCGAGGTACGCCGTCAGCGACTCCAGCGTGTTCGCCCCTTCGACCAGCACCAGCCGACGTGTGTCGCCCAGCCGGGCGGCGACGTCATCGACCCGCCCTGCGAGCTCGGCGTACGACAGGGAGCCGGAGGCGGTGTGGACGGCCGGACGGTCGCCGAAGGCGGCCAGGTCGAGCACCCGGGGAGGGGCGAGCTCGAGGGGGGTCAGCAGGCTCGTCACGCGAGCAGACTATGAGGGAAGGCTTACCTTAGTCCAGACGACTCGACCGTGGGGAACGCCACGACCGGCCCGGTGACGCCGATGCCGACCTCCGTGCCGGGCTCCGGGGCGTCCAGCCCGGCGACGCGGGCGACGAGGGCGGGACCGTCGGGCAGCAGCCGCAGCCGCACCGCGGCGTCGTGCCCGTAGAAGTGCACCTGCTCCACCTCGGCGCCGAACTCGCTGCGGTGGACCAGGATCTGCTCGGGTCGCAGCAGCACCCGGGCCGCGCCGTCGGGGGCGGGGGCCGCGAGCGGGGCCGAGCCGAACGCGAAGGTCGCCCGCCCGTCGCGCACCGTCGCCTCCACCACGCTCGCGCCGCCGACGAACGCCCCGACCTCGGGATCGACCGGCGCGCGGTAGAGGACGCGCGGGGCGTCGGTCTGGATGACCTGACCGTGCCGCATCACCGCGACCTGGTCGGCCAGCGAGAGCGCCTCGTCCTGGTCGTGGGTCACCAGGACGGCGGTGGTGCCGGTCGCGGCCAGCGCGTGGGCGACGGCGCGTCCGGTGGAGGTGCGCAGCGAGGCGTCGAGCGAGGAGAACGGCTCGTCGAGCAGCACGACGCCGGGCTCCGGAGCCAGTGCCCGGGCCAGGGCGACGCGCTGCTGCTGGCCGCCGCTGAGCTCGTGCGGCGAGCGGCCGGCGTACTCCCGGGGCAGCTCGACGAGGTCGAGCAGCTGCGCCACCCGCTCGGCACGGCGCTCGCCGCGGGGCAGGCCGAAGCCGATGTTGGCCGCGACGTCGAGGTGCGGGAACAGCGCACCCTCCTGCGGGACGTAGCCGACATGGCGGTGCTGCGGCGGCACGACGCAGTCGGGGCCCGCCACGAGCCGGCCGTCGAGGCTGATGGTGCCGGCCTGCGGGACGAGGAAGCCGGCGAGGAGGCGCAGCAGCGTGGTCTTGCCGCAGCCCGAGGGCCCCAGCACCGCGGTGAAGGACCCGTCGGGGACCACGAGGTCGACCCCGTCGACCGCCCGCACGCCCCGGGAGGGGTCACCGAAGGCGAACGTCACCGCCGCCAGCTCGACCCTGCTCACGCGACCAGTCTCTCCTGCCGCATCAGCAGCACCGTGGCGGGGATCGAGATCAGCACCAGCAGCAGGGCGTACGGCGCGGCGGCGCCGTAGCGCAGGTCCGAGGACGCCGACCAGAAGCTGGTGGCGAGGGTGTCGGTGCCGATCGGGGAGAGCATCAGGGTCGCGGTCAGCTCGGTCGAGATCGCGAGGAAGACCAGCGCCGCGCCCGCGCCCAGGCTGGGTGCGATCACCGGCAGCGTCACCCGCCGCGCCACCGTCAGCGGGCCGCTGCCCAGGCTGCGGGCGACGTCGTCCAGGACCAGCGGCGCCTGCTCGAGCCCGGATCGCACGGACACGACGGCCCGGGGCAGGAAGAGCACGGCGTACGCCGCGACGAGGAGCAGCGCGGTCTGGTAGACGGCCGGGACCACGCGCAGGCTGACGGTGACGAACGCCAGCGCGACCACGATCCCGGGCAGCGCGTTGGCGACGTAGGTGCTGCGCTCGATGACGGTCGAGAGCCGGCCTCGGTGGCGCACGGCGAGCCAGGCGACGGGCAGGGCACACAGGGTCGTGACCAGCGCGCCGAGCGCGGCCAGCGCCACGGTGGAGCCGGCCGCGGCCGCGAGCTCACCGACCGGGAACTCCGTCGAGCTGCCCACGCGCAGCCAGTGCAGCAGGGCGTACGTCGGCACCCCGACCGCGAGCGCGACCAGTCCGACCAGTCCGGCGAGGACCGGGCCGCGCGCGCGACCGAGCCGGACCGGGACTGCCGCCCGGGCGGCGCCCTGGCCGACCCGGGAGAGCCGGCGCTGGCCGCGCAGCCGTAGCTCGCCGAGCAGCAGCAGCAGGCACAGCAGCACCAGCACGCCGGCGATCATGTTGGCGGCGGCCCCGTTGAACGTGGAGCCGTAGAGGTCGTAGATCGCGGTGGTGAACGTCGGGAAGCGCAGCTGCTGCAGCGCGCCGAACTCGGCCAGCAGGTGCAGTCCGACCAGCAGCGCGCCGCCGAGCAGCGCCGGGCGCAGCTGGGGGAGCACCACGGTGCGGAACGAGCGCCAGCGGCTGTGCCCCAGCGACCACGCCGACTCCTCCAGCGCCGGGTCGAGGCCGCGCAGGGCCGCGACGACCGGGAGGTAGACCAGCGGGTAGTAGGAGAGCGAGATGACCAGCAGCGCCCCGCCGAAGCCGACGACCGAGCGGTCCAGCGAGACCCACGCATAGCTGTTGACGAAGGCCGGGACCGCGAGCGGGGCGACCAGCAGCCCGTGCCACAGGCCCTTGGCCGGGACGTCGGTGCGCTCGACGACGAAGGCGAGCCCGACGCCCAGCAGGGAGCACAGCAGCATGCAGCCGACCGCGAGCCGGACCGTGTTCCAGAGCAGGGTGCCAACGCGGGGTCGGGCGACCAGCTCCCAGGCCTCGACCGGCCCGATCAGGACGGCGTACGTCGCCACGAAACCGAGCGGCACGAGCGCGAGCAGCGCGACCGCGCCCCCGGCGAGCAGCAGCGGCCGGGGGGCGGGTCGGGCGTCGCGCCCGGTCGTCGCGCCGGGGGACTGGAGCAGCGTCAGAGCAGGCCTGCCTCGGTCATGAGCTCGGTGACCTGGGGGCCGTTGAGCTCGGCGGGGTCGACGGTCGGCGGCTCGAGGGTGTCGAACGGCTTGACCTCGGGGTCGAGGGTCGCCTCGGGGTTGAGCGGGTACTCCAGCGCGTAGGAGTCGGCCATCGCCTGCTGGCCCTCGAGACTGGTCAGGAACTCGACGAACTCCTGGGCGTTGCCGGGGTGCTCGCTGCTGGCGAGGACACCGGCGCCGGAGATGCTGACGAACGCACCCGGGTCCTGGTCGCCGAAGAAGTGGAGTGCGACGTTGTCGCTGTTCTCCCCGCTCTCCTTCTGGTCGCGGTACCAGTAGTAGTGGTAGGCGATGCCGGCGTCGACGCCGCCCTCGTTGACCTCCTGCATCACGACGAGGTTGTTGTCGAGCACGGTGCCGTTCTCGGCGAGGCCGGTCAGCCACTCGCGGGTCGCGGCCTCTCCCTCCGTCTCCAGCACGGCGCTGACGATGGCCTGGAAGTCGGCGCCCGTCGGGGAGAAGCCGACCCGGCCTGCCCACTCGGGCTCGGCGAAGTCGAGGATCGAGTCGGGCATCTCGCCCTCGGTCACGGCGTCGGTGTTGTACATCGCGACCGTCGAGCGGGCCAGGATGCCGGTCCAGTTCCCCGAGCTGGGCGCGTAGTCCTCGGGGATCGTCGCGAGCGCACCCTCGGAGACCGGGGCGAAGAGCCCGGCGTTGTCGACGATGCTCATGGCGGGGGAGTTCTCGGTGAGGAACACGTCGGCGGGGCTGTCGCCGCCCTCGGCGACCAGCTGGTTGGCGAGCTCGAGGTCCTTGCCGTTGCGCAGCTCCACGTCCAGACCGGTCTGCTCCTCGAAGATCGGGACGATCTCGACCATCAGCTCCTCGTGCTGGGCGTTGTAGATCACCAGGTCGGGCGGGTTGATGATGCTGCACGAGCCGAGCGCGGGGGCCAGGACGAGCATCGCGGCGGCGGACGCGAGGACGCGCTTTGTCACGGGGGTGTCCTTCGAGTGGATCGGAGTGAGGGCAGGCTCACCTTACTGCTGTGCTGCAGCGTCCCACCATCGAGTGTGATCCGGTCGTCGCCGATGGTTAACAACCGCTAACCGACGGCGGTACAGTCGGGCGCATGAGCTTCGAGCTGAGCCCCGAGCACGAGCAGTTCCGGCGTACCGTCCGCGACTTCGCGGAGAAGGAGATCGCGCCGCACGCCGCCCAGTGGGACCGCGAGCACCACTTCCCGGTCGACGTCGTGCAGAAGATGGGTGCCCTCGGCCTGATGGGGCTCACCGCGCCGGAGGAGTACGGCGGGTCGGGGCTCGCCGGCGACGATGGTGGCTTCACCAGCCTGTGCCTGGCGATCGAGGAGATCGGCCGGGTCGACCAGTCGATGGGCATCACGCTCGAGGCTGCGGTCGGGCTCGGCATCAACCCGATCCTCACCTACGGGACGCCGGAGCAGCGCGAGCAGTGGCTGCCCGAGCTGGTCGCGGGCGAGAAGCTCGCCGGCTTCGGCCTGACCGAGCCGGGTGCCGGCTCGGACGCCGGCGCGACGCGCACCAAGGCGGTGCTCGACGGCGGCGAGTGGGTCGTCAACGGCGCCAAGCAGTTCATCACCAACTCCGGCTCCGAGATCACCTCCTGCGTCACCGTCACCGCAAAGACCGGCGAGCGGGTCTCGACAGGCCCGACCAGCTCGACGAAGCCCGAGCTCTCGGCGATCATCGTCCCCGCCGGCACCCCCGGCTTCACCGCCGAGAAGGCCTACGACAAGCTCGGCTGGCACGCCTCGGACACCCACCCGCTGTCCTTCGAGGACTGCCGGGTGCCGGAGGCGAACCTGCTCGGCGCCCGCGGCCGCGGCTACGCCCAGTTCCTCGCCACCCTCGACGACGGTCGGGTCGCGATCGCGGCCCTCGCGGTCGGCTGCATCCAGGCCTGCCTCGACCTCTCGGTGCAGTACGCGGGGGAGCGGCAGACCTTCGGCGGCCCCATCGGGCGCAAGCAGGGCCTGGCCTTCCAGGTCTCCGACCTGCAGGTGATGCTCGACGCCTCGCGGCTGCTGACCTACAAGGCCGCCGCCATGAAGGACGCCATGGACGCCGGTCGCGACGTGTCGGTCAAGGACTTCAAGCAGGCCGCCGCCGTCGCGAAGCTCTACGCCACCGAGTCCGCGGTCACGGCCACCCGGATCGCCACCCAGGTCTTCGGCGGCTACGGCTTCATGGAGGAGTACGCCGTGGTCCGGTTCTACCGTGACGCGAAGGTGCTCGAGATCGGCGAGGGCACCAGCGAGGTGCAGCGGATGCTGATCGCCCGCGGCCTCGGCCTCCCGGTCGAGTAGCACGGCGTCAGACACCGCTGGTGTCGAGGCTCGTCGTCCTGGCGCCTGAGCCTCGAAACCCCCGGACCCGCGGGACCTGCGGGACCGCGGGACACCGCGTCAGCCAGCGGGAGCGACCGGGGTGGTGGCGGGCTCGGCGACGACCTCCTCGTGGCGCGCGAGCTGCAGCAGCCCCCACCCGATGACCACGGCGGCGACGACCTCGACCACGACGGCCAGCGGCGTGTGCCGCGGCACCTCCTCGAAGACGACGTAGCCGATCACCAGCGCCACGAGCACGTTGACGATGTTCAGCGCCGGCATCGAGGCCGACAGCCGCGCGGAGCGGTAGGCCAGCTGGTTGATCGCGATCCCGGCCAGCCCCATCAGCACGACGGCGTACGGCGCGGGCGTCGCGAGCATCCCGGCGATCCCGTGGTCCTCGGCGCTGTGGATCGCGATCTTCAGGCACACCGCCACCGAGCCGAACAGCAGGCCGGCCGCACAGCCGAGCAGGAACCCCCGGACGCCCGAGTCGGTGACACGGCCCCCGAGACCCACCAGGCAGGCGGAGACCGCGGCGAGGACGGCGACGATGGAGTAGGTGCCGGCGCCGGTGGTCACCACGCTCTCCTCGGGCGCGGTGGCGACCAGGAACGCCAGCAGCCCGGCGAAGGTGGCGATCACCGCGACCGCCTCGGGCCGGGGCAGCCACCGGCGCGACATCGCCGCCCGGATGGGCGGCGCGAAGACCATGCCCATGATCGCGATCGGCTGGACCAGGGCGAGCGGGCCGAATCCGAGCGCGGAGGCGTGGAAGACCAGGGCGAGGAAGCCCAGTGCCTGGCCGGCCCACCACGCCGGACGGCGCAGCAGGTGGGCGATCAGGCCGGCCCCGCCGCCGACGTCGGCGGGCGCGTCGTGGGCGGCACGGTGCTGCAGCGACGTCGACAGGCCGACGGTGAGGGCGCTGGCCAGCGCCAGCAGCACCGCGAGCCACAACACGCGTCCACCCTAACCGCGAGGACGCAGCCCGCCGGGGCGACACGGGGAGATCACCCGCGGAGGCCGGGGGTCCCATTGATAGGTTCACTGACATGCCAGGGGGACGCAGGCTGCACGTCGCCTTCCTGGGCGCCGGGCACATCGCAGGTGTCCACGCCCGACACCTGCGTCCCTCCGAGGACGTCAGGGTGAGCTTCGCGAGCCGCGACGGCGCTCGCGCCGAGGCGCTGCGCCTGAAGGCCGGCGGCGAGACGGCGTACGGCTCCTACGAGCAGGCGCTCGCCGATCCCGACGTCGACGCCGTCGTCGTGTCGGTGCCGCCCGCCCATCACCGTCGGCTCTCGTCGCTGGCGATCGCCGCGGGCAAGCACGTGCTGGTGGAGAAGCCGGCCTTCGTGTCCCTCACCGACTACGACGAGGTGATCGCGGAGCGCGACCGGGCCGGCGTCTCGATCGTGGTGGGGGAGAACGACCACTACAAGCCGCAGCTGAGGACGTTGCGCTCGATGCTCGGCTCCGGCGTCATCGGCGACCTGGTGATGGTCAGCCTGGTGACCGTGGCCGACCTCCCCAAGCAGCCCGACGACTGGCGCAACGACGAGACGCTCGCCGGTGGCGACGCGTTCTTCGAGGAGGGCGTCCACTGGATGCACGTGGCCGGCGAGCTGGGCCCGCGGCTGGTGGCAGCGACCGGACTGCGCCCCACGCCGGCCCCGGACGCCGCCGGCGACCGCCGCGCCCGCAGCATGGTGGTCGGCCTGACCTACGACAACGGCGCGACCGGCGCCCTGCTCTACTCCCGTGAGGTGCCCTCGTTGCTGCGCGGCATCCGGATCTCCAAGCTCTACGGGCGCGAGGGCGTGATCACCTTCGAGTCCAACGGCGTGGGTGCCGTCGCCCGCGGCCGCGGCCGCCCGCGGGTGCACGTGCCCGGGCGGGCGGAGCTGATGGACATCCGCGGTTACAAGGCGATGTACGCCGACTGGGTCCGCGCGATCCGGGCCGGCGTACAACCGGGGATGAGCCTGGAGCGGGCCCGCGAGGACCACGTGCTGATGGAGATGGTGCGTGGTGGCTGACGTGCAGGACCACCAGCAGGACTACGACGTCGTCGTCATCGGCAGCGGTGCCGGCGGCGGGACGATCGCGCGTGCCCTGTCCCGGACGAGTGCCCGGGTGCTGCTCCTCGAGCGCGGCGACTGGATGCCCCAGGAGCGCGAGAACTGGGACCCGACGGCCGTCTGGCGCCACGACCGCTACCGCTCCGGCGAGCAGTGGCTCGACCGGACCGGGAAGCCCTTCCAGCCGTTCATGCACTACCTCGTCGGCGGCAACACCAAGATGTGGGGCTCGGTCCTCTACCGGCTGCGGCAGGAGGACTTCCACGAGGTGGCCCACGCCGACGGCGTCTCCGACGCCTGGCCGATCGAGTACGCCGACCTCGCACCGTGGTACGACCGCGCCGAGGAGATGTACCACGTGCACGGCGAGCTGGGCGCGGACCCGACCGATCCCGAGCGCAAGCCCTTCCCCCACCCACCGGTGCCCCACGAGCCCGAGATCGAGAGCCTGGTCGGCCGGTTGCGCGACCAGGGGCTCTCGCCCGCACCGCTGCCGCTCGGACTGATCGACCCCGGCGCCCAGGGCGGCTGCATCCTCTGCACGACCTGCAACTCCTTCCCCTGCCTGATCCGGCGCAAGGCCGACGCCGACACCTGCGGCGTCGTCCCGGCCCTCGACGGGCACGTGACGCTGTGGACGGGCGCCCGCGTCCGGCGGCTGCAGACCTCGCCCGGCGGCGACCGCGTGACGAGCGTGACCGTCGAGCGGCACGGCGGGGTGCACGAGGTCCGCGGCAGGGTCGTCGTCCTCGCCGCCGGGGCGGTCAACTCCGCCGCGCTGCTCCTCGGCAGCGCCACCGAGCGTCACCCCGCCGGGCTGGGCAACTCCTCCGGGCTGGTCGGCCGGCGCTACATGGCCCACCGCGCCACGATGATGGAGGCCTTCGACCCACGCCGGCCGCACGACACGGTCTTCCAGAAGACGGTCGCGCTCAACGACTTCTACCGCCCGAGTGACCGCTTCCCGTTCCCGCTGGGCAACATCCAGTCCCAGGGCCGGGTCCATCCCGCCCAGGTGAAGTCGGTGATGTCCTTCCTGCCGAGTCGTGCCATCGAAGCGTGGACCCGGCGTGGCGTGGAGTGGCTCGCGATGTCGGAGGACCTGCCCTCGCCGGAGAACCGGGTCACCCTCACGTCGTCGGGCCGGATCCAGCTCCACTACTCGATCGGCTCCTCGCCCGTCCACGGGCACCTGGTGCGCGAGGCCCGCCGGATCCTGCGCCGCGCCGGCTACCCGGTCGTCCTCACCCACGAGTTCCGCAACGAGAACACCACCCACCAGTGCGGGACCGCGGTCTTCGGCGACGACCCGCGCACCTCGGTGCTCGACCCGCTGTGCCGCTCCCACGACGTCGACAACCTCTACGTCGTCGACGCGTCGTTCTTCCCGTCCTCCGCGGCGGTCAACCCCGGCCTCACCGTCATCGCGCAGGCGTTGCGCGTCGCCGACCACCTCACCAGCCGCTACGGCTGGACGTCCACCGACCCAGGAGGCCCCACCCCGTGAAGGTCCGCTCCTTCAGCCACGTCGCCCTCACCGTGAGCGACTTCAACCGCTCCGTGCGCTTCTACGCCGACGTCTTCGGCTGCGGCCTGGTCGGCGTCAACTGCAACCACGACACGGAGCGGCTCCGGACCTTCTTCGGCGTCAGCTCCGACGACCCGGAGCTCAAGATCGGCTGGGTGCGGGTCCCGGGCGGCGCCACCCTCGAGCTCTTCGAGTTCACGCCCTCGGTCTCGGGTGAGCCGGTGGTCTGGAACCGTCCCGGCCCGACGCACATCTCGTTCAACTGCAAGGACACCCAGAAGTGGCACGACTACCTGGTGGAGCAGGGGGTCGAGATCGTGTCGCCGCCGCAGACCTCGCCGCTGGGCCACTCGTTCTTCTTCTGCGCCGACCCCGACGGCAACCTGATCGAGATGATCGACATCCGCTACCTGCGCCCCGTGCTGCGCTGGCTCGGCGGCCTCGGCGGGCCGCTCTTCCGGCGTACGCGCTATCGCCGGTTCTACCGCTGACGGTGCGGTAGTCCAGTTGATTTCTGTCGACTTCGGCGCCGGATCACGACACAACTCAACTGGAGTACCCGGATCAGACGCCTGACCAGAGGTCGGGCCAGGAGTGGCCGAGCTCGGCCACGAGGTCGCGCAGCAGCGGCAGGCTGAGGCCGACCACGTTGTGGTGGTCGCCCTCGATGCCGGTGACGAAGGCGCCGCCGATCCCGTCGACGGTGAAGGCGCCCGCGACATGCAGCGGCTCGCCGGTCGCGACGTACGCCGCGATCTCGTCGTCGGTGACGTCGGCGAAGTGCACGGTCGTGGCCGCGGTGGCGGCGGCGACGTGGCCGGACGCGGTGTCGCGCAGGCAGTGGCCGGTGTGGAGCACCCCGGAACGACCGCGCATCGTCTGCCAGCGGCGTACGGCGTCGGCAGCGTCGACGGGCTTGCCGAGCGCCGCGCCGTCGAGCTCGAGCACCGAGTCGCAGCCCACCACGAGCGCGCCCTCCGGGACCTCGTCGCGCGCCGCGACGGCGGCACACTTGAGCTCGGCGAGCTGCAGCGCGAGCTCCGCAGGGGTGAGGCCGACCAGCTGGGACTCGTCGACGCCGGAGACGATGACGACGGGCTCGACGCCCGCGGAGCGCAGCGTGGCGAGGCGGGCAGGGGACTGGGAGGCGAGGACGAGGGGGGTCATCAGAGCCGCCCCAGCGCCCGCTGCAGCGGCTCGAGGCCGAGCGCCCCGAGGTCGAGTGCCTGGCGGTGGAAGGCCTTCAGGTCGAACTCGCGCCCGGCCGCGGCCGCCCGGGACTGCGCCTGGGCACGGGCGTCGAGCCAGATCCGCTCGCCCACCTTGTAGGACGGCGCCTGGCCGGGCCAGCCGAGATAGCGGTTGATCTCGAAGCGCAGGAACGCGTCCTCCATGGCGCAGTGCTGGCGCATGAACTCGAGGCCGAGGTCGGGGTCCCACGTCTCGCCGGGGTGGAAGCCGAACGGGTTGTCGGCCGGGATCTCCAGCTCGAGGTGCATGCCGATGTCGACGATGACGCGGGCCGCCCGGAAGCTCTGCGCGTCGAGCATCCCGAGCCGGTCGGCGGGGTCGTCGAGGTGGCCGAGCTCGTCCATCAGCCGCTCGGCGTACAGCGCCCAGCCCTCGCCGTGCCCGCTGCACCACATCATCAGCCGCTGCCAGCGGTTGAGGACCTCGCTGCGGTAGGCGGTCTGCGCGACCTGGAGGTGGTGGCCCGGGACACCCTCGTGGAAGACGGTCGTGACCTCGCGCCACGGGGAGAAGTCGTCGATGCCGTCCGGCACCGCCCACCACATCCGGCCCGGACGGGAGAAGTCCTCGGACGGGCCGGTGTAGTAGATGCCGCCGTCGTTGGTCGGCGCGAGCATGCACTCGATGCGGCGGATCGGCTCGGGGATGTCGAAGTGGACCCCCGCCATCTCCTCCATCGTGCGGTCGGCCAGCTCCTGCATCCAGTCGCGGAACGCCGCGCGGCCGTGGATCTTGCGGGTCTCGTCGGCCTCGAGGTGCGCGATCGCCTCGGCGTACGACGCGCCGGGCACGATCCGCCCGGAGGTGACCGCCATGTCGTCGGACAGCCGCTTGAGCTCCTCCCAGCCCCAGGCGTAGGTCTCCTCGAGGTCGACCGTCGCGCCGAGGAAGTAGCGCGACTGGAGGGCGTAGTGCTCGCGGCCGACCGCGTCCCTCTCACGACCGCGGGGGAGGATCTCGCGCTCGAGGAAGCGCGCGACGTCGTCGAGGGCCGCGTTCGCCGCGGCGGCGTGCCGCTCGAGGTCGGCGCGCATCGTGTCGACCTCGCAGCGGGCGACGAGCTGGCCGAGCATGTCGCCGCCCGCGCCGGTGCGACCCGTCCAGGCACCGACCTGGTCGATGACCTCGCGGTACTGCCGCACCGCCGCCACGTTGCCCTTCCCGGCCTCGTCGAGGAGCGTCGCGCGGTAGCCGTCCAGCGAGCGCGGGATCGCCGCCAGCCGGGAGGCGATGTTGGCCCAGTCGGCCTCGGAGTCGCTCGGCATCAGGTCGAAGACCTGGCGGATCGCGTGGACGTCGCTGGAGATCACCGACACCTGGGCCCGGTTCTGGCCGGCCTCGGCGATCTCGACCTCGAGGCCGAGCCGCTCGAGGAACGCCTCGCGCGCCACCGTCTCCCGCTCGTCGACGGGGGTCGCCGCGGTCGCGTCGGCCAACGCGCGACGGGTCAGCTCCTCGCGGGCCTCGAAGCCCTCGGGCGTGAGGTCGGTGAGCTCCGCGTCGTGCCCGTCGATCCCGAGGAACGTCGCGGAGATCGGGTCGAGGGCGGCGTGCTCCTCGACGTAGCGGTCGGAGATGGCGTCCACGGTGCGCTCGGCGCGGGGTTCGGTCACGCAGGTGACCCTAGGCGACGGCTCCTGACGGCCCTGACGGCTGTGGGTCAGCGCAGGGCGGAGGGGAAGACGTCGCGGTAGGAGCGCATCCCGGCACGGGTCTCGGCCGCGAGCACGCCGCGGGCGACCGCCCGGGTGACCGCGTCGGCGGCCACGGTGAGCAGGGCGTGGAAGGCGGCCGGGTCGGGGGCGGGGCGCTCGCCCGTGGCCAGCGAGAAGACGGTGTCGCCGTCGAACATCGTGTGCACCGGGTTGATCGCCCGGGCCAGCCCGTCATGGCCGATCCCGCTGAGCTTCTGGCACTGCGCCTTGGTCAGCGTGACGTCGCTGGCCAGCACGACGAGCGTGGTGGCGAGGGGTGGCCGCGGCTCGGGTCGCTCCCCGGCCCGGAGCCGGGCGGCCTCGAGGTCGGCGAGGTCCGGCCGACGGAGGTCCGGCAGGTCGCCGGCGACGCAGTGGCGGGCGGACCACAGCTCACCGGTGGCGGGATCGACCGCCGAGCCGACGGCGTTGACGACCGCGAGCGCGCCCACGACCGAGCCGTCCGGGAGGGTCGCCGAGGCCGAGCCGACCCCGCCCTTGAGACCGCCCACGCGGCAGCCGGTCCCCGCGCCGTGGCAGCCCTCGACGAGGTCGGCCGACGCCGCGTCGTACGCCTCGGCGCCGAGGGTGGCGTCGGGGTGGTGGCCGAACGCGCCGCCACGACCGAGGTCGAAGACCACGGCTGCCGGGACGATCGGGACCACCTCGCCCGGTCCACCGACCGGGAAGCCGGTGCCCTCGGCGTACAACCGCTGGACGACGCCGTCGACCGCCGCCAGCCCGAGCGCGGAGCCGCCGGTCAGCACCACCGCGTGGACCCGCTCGACCGCGTTGCGCGGGTCGAGCAGGTCGGTCTCGCGGGTGCCCGGACCGCCGCCTCGGACGTCGACGCCCGCGACCGCGCCGGCCGGGGGTGGCACCACCACGGTGACCCCGGTCAGCCAGCCGTCGCCGACCCGCTCGGCCTGCCCGACCCGGATCCCGGGTACGTCGGTGATCGCGTTGCGCATGAGGTCCATCGTGGCCCATGGGCGACCTCGCGCGGTTCCGTCACCTCGACGCCCACTCTGCGTGGACTCCCGACCGTGGAAGATCCGGGTCACCAGGTGACACGGATCCTCCATCGACGGCGCATCCGGGACCGCAGGGGGCCAGCGCGCCACCCCAGCCGCGCCGCCCCAGCACGGCGGCGACGGGTACGGCGAGCCGACAGGGCTCGAGCACCTGGCGCCAGCCGAGTCGCAGGGTGAGCCGGCCCGTCGCGGCTGCGGCGACGTCGCGGTCGAGGTCGTCCCAAAGGTCGTCGGTGTCGGTGTGACCGAACCGTCCGTCGAGCTCCACGAGCATTGCTGCCTCCTCGTAGAGCACGTCGCGCACGACCACGCCGCCGCTGGTGACCTCCCTGCGTTGTCGCCGACCGGCTGGCAGACCGTGTGCCCGCTCCACCTGATCGAGGTAGCGGTGCTCCAGGACCGAGTGGGTCCCGGACGCCACGTCGTCGAGCACCTCGGCCAGCCAGCCACGGCGAGGTAGCCGGGGCAGCCGGTCCAACGCCAGCAGCAACCGCTCCGGCGTGGTCCTGCCCTCGCGGCACACATCGGCGACGGCGGCGATCGCGCCGCTCTCGTCGCGTGTCGACGCCACCTTGAGGGCGGCGAGCTCCACGCCGACTCGAGGCGGGTGACGGTGTCCTCCCGTCCAGCTGTCGAGGTCGACGATCCGTTCCACGCGCACGCCCGGTGGCGCCACCACCCGGCGGCGGGAGTCGACCGCCACCTGCACCGGCCCCCGGCGTCGCCCCCGGTCGGGGACCGACCCCGCAGCCTCCAGCGCCGACTCGCGGTGCAGGGCGGCTCCGGGACCGCAGGCCAGCACCGCAGCCCAGTGCCGCTGCCGGGTCGTGAGCGGGCCGGTGTGCGCGACGTACACGCCGGGATGGACCGCCGCCCACTCGCGTCGACGCAGTCGGCGCCGGATGTCGCCCGGAGTCCCGCCCAGCGCCAGCACCTGGGCGCGCGCCACGACACCGTCCTGCGCCCGCAGCAACCGTCCCAGCTCCACCCCGTCCACCCCGGGATTCTCGACCGGATCGCCCGATCACCGTGGGCGCGCGGACGCCCGCTGTGGAGAACGCTGCGGACGATGGAGGATCCGGGTCACCAGGTGACCCGGATCCTCCATCGTCCAGGCGTCAGCGAGGGAGGCTGCTGCCGCGCCAGGCGCCGGGGCCGGGGCGGTGGGTGCTGCGGGTGAGGCGGGCGGGGCGATTCCACTCCGGCGTACGCCGGGGGGCGGGTGCCTCGCCACCACCGAGCGCGGAGAGCACCGCGACGATCGCCGCGACCTCCTCGGGCGTGGTGTCGGGCGTGACGATCCGCAGCAGCGGCTCGTCAGGCGCATCCTGCCGCTCGTCCCTCGCGTCCTGCTGCTCGGGTCTCGGCACGCCGGTCGCGCCCTCGTCCCTCGGGCGCGCGTCGAGCTCGACCTGGCTTCGCGACGCAGCCCGCTCGTCCCTCGCGTCCTGCTGCTCGCTCATCACAGCGGGATGTTCCCGTGCTTCTTGGCCGGCAGCGTCTCGCGCTTGGTGCGCAGCAGCCGCAGTGCCTTGACGACCTCGAGCCGGGTCTCGTGGGGGCTGATGACCGCGTCGACGTAGCCGCGCTCGGCGGCGACGTAGGGGTTGGCGAGGGTCTGCTCGTACTCGTCGATCAGCTCGGCCCGCTTGGCCTCGACGTCCTCGCCGGCCTCCTGGACCGCCGCGATCGTCTTGCGGTGGAGGATGTTGACCGCGCCCTGGGCGCCCATGACGGCGATCTGGGCGGTGGGCCAGGCGACGTTGATGTCGGCGCCGAGGTGCTTGGAGCCCATCACGTCGTAGGCGCCGCCGTAGGCCTTGCGGGTGATCACGGTGACCAGTGGGACGGTCGCCTCGGCGTAGGCGTAGATCAGCTTGGCGCCGCGGCGGATGATGCCGCCCCACTCCTGGTCGGTGCCGGGCAGGAAGCCGGGCACGTCGACGAAGGTCAGCACCGGGATGTTGAAGGCGTCGCAGAACCGGACGAACCGGGCGGCCTTCTCGGAGGCGTCGATGTCGAGGGTGCCGGCGAACTGCTGCGGCTGGTTGGCCACGACCCCGACCGACTGCCCCTCGACGCGGCCGAAGCCGACCAGGATGTTCGGCGCGAACATCGCCTGCACCTCGAGGAAGTCCTCGTCGTCGACGACGGCCGTGATCACGTCGTGCATGTCGTAGGGCTGGTTGGCGCCGTCCGGGATCAGGGCGTCGAGCGAGCGGTCGAGGTCGGTGACGCCCGGGTCGGCGAGGTCGTCGTACGCCGGAGCCGGGTCGAGGTTGTTCTGGGGGAGGAAGGCGAGCAGCGACTTGGCGTACTCGAGCGCGTCGTCCTCGTCGGCGCCCATGTAGTGGGCGTTGCCGGACTTGGTGTTGTGGGTGCGCGCGCCGCCGAGGTCCTCCATCGTGACGTCCTCGCCGGTGACGGTCTTGATGACGTCGGGTCCGGTGATGAACATGGCGGAGGTCTGGTCGACCATGATCGTGAAGTCGGTGACGGCGGGGGAGTAGACGTGGCCGCCGGCGCAGTTGCCCATGATCAGGCTGATCTGCGGGATGACGCCCGAGGCGTGCACGTTGCGCCGGAAGATCTCGCCGTACAGCCCGAGGCTGACCACGCCCTCCTGGATCCGCGCGCCGGCGCCCTCGTTGATCCCGATGATCGGGCAGCCGGTCTTGATCGCGAGGTCCATGACCTTCGTGATCTTCTCGCCGTAGACCTCGCCCAGAGAGCCGCCGAAGACCGTGAAGTCCTGCGAGAACACGCAGACCTGGCGGCCGTCGATGGTGCCGTAGCCGGTGACGACGCCGTCGCCGTAGGGGCGGTTGCTCTCCAGCCCGAAGGCCGTCGAGCGGTGGCGCGCGAGCTCGTCGAGCTCCACGAACGAGCCCTCGTCGAAGAGGATCTCGATCCGCTCGCGGGCGGTCTTGCGCCCCTTGGCGTGCTGCTTCTCGACCGCCTTCGCCGAGCCCGCGTGCACCGCCTCGTCGAGCCGCCGCTCGAGGTCGGCCAGCTTGCCGGCCGTGGTGTGCGTGTCGATGTCGGTCGGGACGTCGGTCCCCTCACCGGGACTCACCTGTGCGCTCACCCGTGCCAATCTAGACCCCGTGCGCCCTCCCCTCGACGTTGCCCGTCTCACACCGCTGGGGGTCGAGGTCCTCGCCGAGACCGGCTCCACGAACGCGGTCGTCGCCGAGCGCGCCCGGGCGGGTGCCGCGCCGTGGCTGGTCGTCGCGACCGAGCACCAGGTCGCCGGCCGGGGCCGGCTCGACCGCACCTGGGAGACCCCCGACCGGGCCGCTCTCACGTTCTCCGTGCTGCTGTGCCCGACCCGTGAGGGTCAGGAGTGGCCGTGGCTGCCGCTGGTCGCCGGGGTGGCGACGGTGGGCGCGCTGCGCGGGCGCGGCGTACGGGCGGGGCTGAAGTGGCCCAACGACGTGATGGTGGAGGACCACAAGCTCGCGGGCATCCTCGCCGAGCGGGTGGAGACGCCCACCGGACCGGCGGCGGTGCTCGGGATCGGGCTCAACGTGCACCAGAGCATCGAGGAGCTGCCCGTCCCCGCGGCCACGTCCGTGGCGCTGGCGACCGGGACGACCCCCGACCGGACCGGGCTGCTCGTCGACCTGCTCACCCACCTCCGCACGGCGTACGACGCGTGGCAGCTCGGCGGGGGAGCGGCGGTCCGGCCCGGCTACCTCGACGCCTGCGTGACGCTCGGTCGCGAGGTACGGGTGAGCCTGCCGGGCGGTGAGGTGCTGACCGGTCCCGCCGAGGACGTCGACGGCGCCGGCCGGCTGGTCGTGGCGGGCACTCCGGTCGCCGCCGGTGACGTGCTGCACGTGCGCCCCACGACGCCGAGTTGGTGACATGATCGGTCGGTGGCCATCAACCCGAAGCTCCTGAACGAGGGCGAGCACGTCGTCATCTCCGTCCGCAGCCACCCCAAGGCGCTGCTGCTGCCGGTGCTGGTCCTCGTGGTGCTGCTCGCGGTCGGTGTGTTCGTGCAGCAGCTCGGGTCAGGCTCCGCGGCCGCGGTCCTGCACATCGTGGTCTGGGTGCTCGCCGCCGTCGGGATCCTGTGGTTCGCCGTGCGACCGGCGATCGCCTGGGCCACCACCACCTACACGTTCACCAACCGCCGCTTCATGATGCGCTCCGGCTTCATCGCCAAGGAGGGCCGCACGATCCCGCTCAACCGGATCAGCGGCGTCGACTTCGAGATCGGGATCATCGACCGGGTCTTCGGCTGCGGCACCCTCGTGGTGACCGACGCCAGCGAGCACGGCCACGTCATGCTCCACGACGTGCCGAAGGTGGAGGACGTCCAGCGCACGGTCGCGGCCGAGCTCGACCGGCAGGCGGGCGCGACGGGACCCTCGGGGCACCGCACGGACGATGGCGCCTGACGAGACCCCCGGGCCGCTCTCCCTCGAGCGCGCGATCCTCGGCGAGGACCCGGCGCACACGGCGCAGGAGGTGGCCGACGAGACCGGCGTGACGCTCGAGGAGCTGCGCCGGCTCTGGCGGGCCCTCGGCTTCCCCGAGCACGGGGCAGAGGTCGCCTACACGCCCGCCGACGTCCGCGCGGTCTCGACCCTTTCCGACCTCGTCGAGAGCGACGCGATCGACGTCGACGTGGCGGTGATGCTCACCCGCGCAGTCGGCCAGACCATGGCCCGGCTCGCCGACTGGGAGGTCGCGACGCTGCTGCACCGGGTGGAGGAGATCGAGGCGGGCGAGCACGCCACCGGCTCCCGCGCGGACACGGCGAAGCGGCTGATCGCGGAGCTCAACGAGCCGTTCGAGCGGCTGCTCGTCTACGCCTGGCGTCGCCACCTCGCCGCCGCGGTCGCGCGGATCGAGGCGCTGGGCGCCGACGACGCGGACCTCCACACGACCCGGCTCACGGTCGGCTTCGCCGACATCGTCGCGTTCACCGCGCTGTCCAACGAGGTCTCGCGCGAGCGGATCGGTGAGCTGGTCGAGATCTTCGAGTCCCGCTGCTCCGACGTGGTCGCGACCCAGCGCGGCCGGGTGATCAAGAGCCTGGGTGACTCGGTGCTGTTCGTGCACGAGGACCCGATCGCGGCGTACGACATCGCGGCCGGGATCATCGCCGTCATCGGCCGCGACCCCCGGATGCCCGAGGTCCGGGTCGGCCTGGCCAGCGGCGCGGTCGTGATGCGGATGGGCGACGTCTTCGGGCCCCCGGTGAACATGGCCAGCCGGCTGACCGCCGTCGCCCGGCGCAACCGGATCATCGTCGACCAGGGGACCGCCGACCTGCTCCCGGCCGACCAGTTCGAGACCCGGCGGCTGCCGGCGCGGCCGGTCCGCGGCTTCGGGATCGTCGAGCCGCTGACCGTCCGGCGCCACTGACCTGACCCGGTTGGGGCAGACCGACCACCCGATCGGACAGTCTTTCGGCGATCTTTCGTCGATATCGCGGTGGCGACCGACCGTCCTTCCTACGCTGCAGAACGTGTTGACCGTCCAGGAGGTGCGCCTCGATCCGGCGACCCGTCAGGTCTGGGTCGCGGGAGACGAGGTCGAGCTCTCACGCAAGGAGTTCGACCTGCTGCACGCCCTCATGGCGCGCGCCGGCGAGCTCGTCTCGCGTGAGCAGCTGATGCGCGACGTCTGGGACACCACCTTCTGGACGTCGTCGAAGACCATCGACGTCCACCTCGGATGGGTACGCCGCAAGCTCGGTGACGACAGCCGTTGCCCGCGGCTGATCACGACGGTCCGCGGGCGCGGGCTGCGCTTCGAGACCGCCGACCCCTCCGCCGGGAGACTGGCCGTCGATCCCGGATAGCCTGCTGCCCGTGCCTGCACCTGCGCCCCGTGTCGCCGTCGTCGGGGGTGGCCAGCTGGCCCGGATGATGGCCGAGCCCGCCGCCGCCCTCGGGCTGCCGCTGCGACTGCTCGCCGAGGCCGAGGGCGTCTCGGCCGCGCAGGTCGTCCCGGACCACCTCGTCGGCGACTACCGCGACCTCGACACCCTGCGTGAGGCGACGGCCGGCTGCGCGGTCGTCACCTTCGACCACGAGCACGTCCCCACCGAGCACCTCCACGCGCTGGTCGCCGACGGCCTCGCGGTCCACCCCGGTCCCGAGGCCCTCGTCCACGCGCAGGACAAGGCGGTCATGCGCGAACGCCTCGGTGCGCTCGGCATCCCCTGTCCGCGGAACGCGGTGGTGGCGTCGGTCGCCGAGGTCGAGGAGTTCGGCCTGCCGTGCGTGCTGAAGACGACGCGGGGCGGCTACGACGGCAAGGGCGTCTGGTTCGTCGCCACCGCCGACGAGTGCGCGCAGGCGTTCGCGGTCGCCGCGGACACCGGCGTACGCCTGCTCGCGGAGGAGCGGGTCGACTTCCGTCGCGAGCTCTCGGCCCTGGTGGCGCGCTCGCCGAGCGGCCAGGCCGCGGCGTACCCCGTGGTCGCCTCGACCCAGCGCGACGGCATCTGCCACGAGGTGGTCGCCCCGGCGCCCGACCTCGCCGACGACCTCGCGCTGGAGGCGCAGCGGATCGCGCTGACGGTGGCCAAGGAGCTCGACGTCACCGGCGTGCTCGCGGTGGAGCTGTTCGAGACCGCGGACGGTCGGGTGCTGGTCAACGAGCTCGCGATGCGCCCCCACAACACCGGCCACTGGACCCAGGACGGCGCGGTCACCTCGCAGTTCGAGAACCACCTGCGGGCGGTGCTCGACCTGCCGCTCGGCTCGCCCGCGCCGCGCGAGCGCTGGACAGTGATGGTCAACATCCTCGGCAGCGACGACCCCGAGGTGGGGCACCTCTACGACGGCTACCCCCACGCGCTCGCCCGCGACCCGCGGCTGCGCGTCCACCTCTACGGCAAGGACCTGCGGCCGGGCCGCAAGGTCGGCCACGTGAACGCCTACGGTGACGACCTGGACGACTGCCTGGAACGCGCGCGTCACGCGGCGGCGTGGTTCCGCGGCGACCTGGGCAACGAGAGCGAGTGAGTGATGACTGACGTCAGCAGCCCCCGGGTGGGCATCGTGATGGGCTCCGACTCCGACTGGCCGGTGATGCAGGCGGCCGGCGAGGCGCTGGCGGAGTTCGACGTCGCGCACGAGGCGGACGTCGTCTCGGCCCACCGGATGCCCGAGGAGATGATCGCCTGGGGCCGGGAGGCGGCCGGTCGCGGGCTGCAGGTGATCATCGCCGGCGCCGGGGGAGCCGCCCACCTGCCGGGCATGCTCGCCGCCGTGACGCCGCTGCCGGTCATCGGCGTACCCGTCGCCCTCAAGCACCTCGACGGCATGGACTCGCTGCTCTCGATCGTGCAGATGCCCGGCGGGGTGCCGGTCGCGACGGTGGCGATCGGCAACGCCCGCAACGCCGGGCTGCTCGCGGTGCGCATCCTGGCCGCCACCGACCCCGTGCTGCAGCAGCGGATGGTGGACTTCCAGCAGGACCTCAAGGAGTCGGCCCGGGCCAAGGGTGCGGCAGTCCGCGAGCCCCGCCGCCTCGGCTTCTGACCGTGCCGGTCCGCGCGCGCCTGGTCGGTCTCGACGTCGCGCGCGCGCTCGCCCTGCTGGGCATGGTCGCCACCCACCTGCTGCCCGAGAGCACGCTCGCCGGGGAGCAGACCTGGCCCCACACGCTCGCGGGCGGCCGTGCCTCGGCCCTGTTCGCGGTGCTCGCCGGGGTCACCCTCGCCCTCCTCACCGGCGGGCGTACGCCGCTGCAGGGGCCCGAGCGCCGTCGTGCGGTGCTCGGCCTGGTGGCCCGGGCGCTGCTGATCGCGCTGCTCGGGCTGGCGATCGCGACCCAGGACACCGGGCTGGCGGTGATCCTCACCTACTACGGCGTGATGTTCCTGCTGGCGATCCCGTTCGCCGGGCTGGATGCGCGGTCGCTGGTGCTGCTCGCGGCGGCGTGGGTGGTCGTGGTGCCGGTGGTCTCGCACGTGGGCCGGCCGCTGCTGCCGGAGCGCGGCTACGACAGCCCGACCTTCGGCCAGCTCGAGCACCCGCTGCGGCTGCTGCCCGAGCTGCTCGTCACGGGCTACTACCCGGCGCTGCCGTGGCTGGCCTACCTGTTCGTGGGGATGGCGCTGGGACATAGTGATCTCGCCCGGCGGTCGCTGCAGGGGGCGCTGCTTGCGGGCGGTCTGCTGCTGGCCGGCGTGGCGGCGTACGCCTCCGGGAGGCTGGCGGAGGGACGGCTGGACCCGCAGGACCTCGCGCAGTCCGACTTCGGCTTCTCCGGCTCCGCCCCCAGCGACGACTGGGGCTGGCTGCTGGTCGCGGCGCCCCACAGCGCCACCCCGTTCGACCTCGCGGCGACGATCGGCAGCTCGATGGCGGTGATCGGGTTGTGCCTGCTGGTCGCCGGGGCGCTGCCGCGACCGGGGGTCCGGCTGCTGGCGGTCGTCTTCGGGGCCGGCACCATGACGCTGACGCTCTACTCGCTCCACGCCGTGCTGCGCACCGACCGGTTCTGGCCGCCCGAGGACGGCGCCTTCGCCCGGCACGTCGCGCTGCTCGCCGTGATCGGGGCGGTCTTCGTGCTGCTGCGGTGGCGGGGTCCGCTGGAGCTGCTGGTCGGGTTGCCGACGCGGCTGCTCCGGCGGAACCGGTCGTCGCCGCGGTACGTCGCATCCCCATGAGGTCCCTGGTCGCGCCGCTGTTCCTGCTCCCCCTGCTGGTCGGCTGCGGCAGCGCGGCCGCCCCACCGGTGGCGGACGGTCCCGCGCTCGCCGGGGACTACGTCGCCGACGGGTTGCCGGCGCCGTACGCCGAGGGGGACGCGCTGCGGGTGACCTTCCAGGACGGCGAGGTCTCGTTCAGCGCGACCTGCAACCAGATGTCCGGCACCGCCGACTGGTCCGACCGGAGGCTCGACGTCTCCTCGGTGGGCGGGACCGAGATGGGCTGCCCGGGCCGTGGCGCCGCCCAGGACGAGTGGCTGGTCGACTTCTTCACCTCGCAGCCCTCCCTCACGGTCGACGGCACCGACGTCCGGCTCGCCTCCGGCGACGTCGAGATCTGGCTGGTGCCGGCCGGCGAGCTGGCGCCCGACCCGGGTCCGGACGTCGCGCTCGAGGGCACCCGCTGGCAGCTGACCGGGATCGAGGAGCAGGACGGGGACTCGGTCGGCATGCTGGTGATCCCGCCGGGGGTCGACGCGTGGGTGGAGGTGGCCGACGGCCGGCTGTCCTTCCGGGCGGGGTGCAACGCGGGAGGCGGGCCGGTGGCGGTCGAGGGCGACCGGCTCGTGATGGGCGACATCGCGATCGAGCTCATGGGCTGCCGGGGCGCGGAGGCCGAGATCGAGAACCGGTCGGTGCGCGTCCTGATGGGTGACGCCGCCGGCTGGGTGGTCAGCGGCGACGTGCTGCGACTGACCCGAAGCGACACGACGCTGGTGTATCGGCCGTCGAGGGGGTAGTCCAGTGGGAAACTGTCGTCGACACGCCGGTGGACCGACACCTATCAACTGGACTACCCGCCACACCCGACTGACAGACCACCCTCAGTCGCGCACCCGGCCGCGCAACGCCTTGGTCTGGCTGCGGCGCTTCTTGGCCTCGACCCGGCGTCGGCGCGTGCCCTTCGACGGCTTGGTCGGCACCCGCGGCGGACCGGGTGGGGCCAGGGCGGTGCGGACCTGCTCCGCGAGCCGCTCGCGCGCCGCGGTGCGGTTGCGCAGCTGGGAGCGCTGCTCGGAGGAGACCACCCGGATCGTCCCGACCCGCGCCCGCTCCTCCTCGGTCAGCACCGAGGAGGTCGAGCCGTCGAAGACCAGCTCCACCCGGGTGTCGGTGGTGTTGACGTGCTGCCCGCCGGGACCCGAGGACCGGCTGAACCGCTCGACCAGCTCGGCCGCGGGGATCTGCAGTCCCTCGGGGATGCCCGGCCCGGGCGGCACCCGCAGGTCGCTCACGTGCGACCCCACTCGATGGCCGGGCAGGTGTCCATGACCATCGGCACGCCGGCGTCCGACGTACGCCGGAACGCCTCGTGGTCGACCACCCCGAGCTGGAACCAGACGCCGCCGGCGCCGACTGCGACCGCCTGGTCGGCGACCTCGCCGGCCGCCTCCGAGCGGCGGAAGACGTCGACCACGTCGATCGGGAACGGCACGTCGGCCAGGATGGCGTAGCCCTGCTCGCCGAGCACGGTGGGGGCGTCGGGATGGACGGGCACGATCCGCTTGCCGCGGCGCTGCAGCAGCTCCGCGATCCGGTACGCCGTGCGCGAGGGGTCGCCGGAGAGCCCGACGACCGCCCACGTGGTGGAGTCCTCGAGCAGGGAGCGGACGGTCGCGGGGTCGCGCCACGGCTGGTCGTTCATGCCCCCATCATGGCCCGCCCGCGACTGTGGACGAATTGATGACCTGAAGTGACCCCCGCCATGTGTCCGGCAGGTTGCTCACGTCATGCCCTCGGGGGTGCCGGCCGTTGCTACTCCCCAGTAGGTCTTCCGTATGATCCGGGACCATGAGTGACTTCCCGCTGTTCGCGCTCTCCGAGGAGCACCAGGCCATCCGCGAGGCCGTCCGGGCCGTGTGCGACGCCAAGGTCGCGCCGTACGCCGCGATCGTCGACGAGGAGGCCCGCTACCCGCGCGAGGCCGCCGAGGCGCTGCTGGCCTCCGACTTCCACGCTCCCCACGTGCCCGAGGAGTACGGCGGCGCCGGGGCGGACGCGCTCGCGACCTGCCTGGTCATCGAGGAGGTCGCCCGGGCCTGCGTCAGCTCCAGCCTGATCCCGGCGGTGAACAAGCTCGGCTCGCTCCCGGTGCAGATCGCCGGCTCCGAGGAGCTCAAGAAGCACTACCTCGGCCGGCTGGCGGCCGGTGAGGGTGGCTTCTCGTACTGCCTGTCCGAGCCCGACGCCGGCTCGGACGCCGGCGGCATGAAGGCCCGCGCGGTGCGCGATGCTGACGACTGGGTGCTCGACGGCGTGAAGCGCTGGATCACCAACGCGGAGGAGTCGGAGTTCTACACCGTTCTCGCAGTCACGGACCCCGAGAAGGGGACCCGCGGCGGGATCACGGCGTACGTCGTGGAGAAGTCGGACGAGGGCGTCTCCTTCGGCGCTCCCGAGAAGAAGCTCGGCATCAAGGGCAGCCCCACCAAGGAGGTCTACCTCGACCGGGTCCGGATCCCCGACTCGCGTCGCATCGGCGAGGTGGGCGAGGGCTTCTCGATCGCGATGCGGACCCTCGACCACACCCGGGTCACCATCGCCGCGCAGGCGGTCGGCGTCGCCCAGGGGGCGCTGGACTACGCGCTGGACTACGCCCAGGAGCGTCGGCAGTTCGGGAAGTCGCTCTCGGAGTTCCAGGGCCTGCAGTTCATGCTCGCCGACATGGGCATGAAGGTGGAGGCGGCGCGCCAGATCACGTACGCCGCCGCCGGCCGCTCCGAGCGCGGCGACGCGGACCTCACCTTCTTCGGTGCCGCGGCGAAGTGCTTCGCCTCCGACGTCGCGATGGAGGTCACCACCAACGCGGTGCAGGTCCTCGGCGGCTACGGCTACACCCGCGACTACCCCGTCGAGCGGATGATGCGCGACGCCAAGATCACCCAGATCTACGAGGGCACCAACCAGGTCCAGCGGATCGTGATCGCGCGCCAGCTGCTGGCCGGCATCCAGTCCAAGATCTGACACCCACGCGTGCAGGAGCGCCCGGTCGGTGGGCCTGACGGGTAACCGAGGTGCCCGGTCAGCGGGAGAGGGTGAGCCAGAGGCCGACGGCTCCCGGGAGCAGGCCGACGACGAGCCAGGGGGAGAGCGGCGAGCGGGCGTGGATCGCGAGCCCCGCGGCGACCGCGAGGACGCCACAGGCGCCGGCGATCACGTTGAGCCCCACCTGGGAGCTGAGCGTCGGGTCGGGCAGGAACATCGCGGCGAGCACGAGACCGACGCACAGGTGCAGGATCGTGGTGACCGCGAGCGTGGACATCACCCAGCGCTGGACCCGGGTCAGGCTGCGCTGCGCCGAGGGGGTGCTCGGGGGCCGCGGGGCGCTGGGGTCCATCAGGTGCTTGCGCCGGGGCGGCGGCGCGGCGGGGGTCGACATCACCTCCAGCCTAGGGGGCGCCGAATGGAGGGACGGCCCGAGGCCGGGGTGATCAGCTCGCGGTGCCGGTGGCGATCCGCTTGGAGAACCGCTCCCAGGCCGCCTGCCGGGTGACGCCGAGCGCCCGCCCGATCGCCGACCACGAGGCGCCTCGCTCCCGGAGCAGCCCGACCCAGTCGGTCGCGAAGGCCGTGACCTGGTCGGCGTTGCGCATGATCACGGGCAGCGTCGCCAGCATCTCGTCCTGCGACAACGACTCCCAGGCCGGCCTCGAGCGGTCCGGTGGGGTCGCGACCGGGTGCACCGCCGCGTGGACGGTGTCCACGCAGGGCACGCAGATCATCGCCCCGAGCCCGCCCGTCAGGCGTCGTCGCGGGGAACCCTGCTCCCCGCAGAACGAGCAGAAGTGTTCCTGCACGTCGTCGTCCACCTCATGTGTCCCTTCCCCCCGAGTCAGGACCCCGGTCCTGACCGGGATCGACCGATGTCCCACCCGGGAGACATCGGTCATCGTTCATTCAACCAGAGGGGTGGGAGGAGGGTGGACGGTCGTGCACCGATTTGCCGAAGCGCCCTCGCGGGGGGTGGGTCGGGGGGCTCGCTGCTGAACCCCCCGACCCCGGTCCGATCGGGGGACCCGTCGGACCGGACCTCCCCGTGCCCGCTCCTGCGATTCGCACACCTGCATCTGCGATGATCCCAGTGGCATTCCGAGCCGTGGCATTCCGAGCAGGACAGGAGGACACGCATGGACACGCGCAGCTCCGGTGGGCTCGCCCACGAGCTCGCCCACCTGGCCACCGACCTCCACGACGAGCCGTACGACGTCACCATCGAGCGGGTCCTGGGCTTCACCCGCGAGGCGCTGGGGTGCGCGTACGCCGGGATCATGCTGCTGCGCGGCCAGGCGACGGTGGAGACCGTCGCGGCCAGCCACCCCGAGGTAGAGCACCTCGACCGGATCCAGCTCGAGCACGGGGAGGGGCCGGACCTGGAGGTGCTCGCGGACCAGTCGGCGGTGCTGATCCTTGACACCACGCTCGACGAGCGCTGGCCGCGCTGGTCGGCGGCCGTGGCCGGTGCGGGCATCCGCAGCATGCTCGGCGTACGGCTGTGCACGGCGAGCAAGGTCGTCGGCAGCCTCGACGCCTACCACTCGACGCCCGAGCACTTCACCGAGGCCGACGTCGACATCGCGTGGCTGCTGGCGCGGCACGCGGCGGTCGCCATGGAGTCCGCCAGGGGCACCGAGAACCTCTGGAAGGCGATCGACGCGCGCAACCTCGTCGGCCAGGCCCAGGGCATCCTGATGGAGCGGTTCGACCTCGACGGCGACCAGGCCTTCGCGGTGCTGCGGCGCTACTCGCAGACCAACAACGTGCGGCTGCACGACGTCGCCGCGCAGCTGATCGAGACCCGGTCGCTGCCGTCCTGACCGTCAGCCGGTCAGCGCGGGGGTGTCGGGGGTCGGGGTCTCTTCCAGGTAGCCGTTGCGTACGCCCCAGAGCACGGCCTGGGAGCGAGAGCTGACGCCCATCTTCCGGTAGGCGGAGCGGATGTGCGACTTGACCGAGTTGATGCTCAGCGAGGCCTCACGGGCGATGCTGAAGTTGTCGAGGCCGCGGGTGATGAGCGCGACGATCTCGGTCTCCCGCGGGGTGAGCAGCCGGTCGGCGGCCGCTCCGGCGGCGGGCGCGGGTCGCGAGGCGCGTGCGCCGTACTCGACCACGACGTCGCCGCGGTGGATCGCTTCCAGCGCGGCCACCAGGGCCGGGGCCGGCAGGGTCTTCGCGAGCACCCCGGTCACGCCGGCGTCGAGCGCCTGGTCGACCAGGTCGGGGCGGGGGTGCCAGGTGAAGGCCACCAGTCGCCCGTCGTGCTGCACCGTGGGCAGCAGGGCCGTGGTGGGCACGAGGTGCAGCCCGGAGAGGAAGTCGTGGAGCGTGAGGTCGACGTCGGAGGCGGGCGTGCCGTCCGCCTCGGCCGGGACGAGCACGACCCGACGGGAGTACGGCGCGAGCATCTCGGTCAGGCCGCGGGTGACCAGCTCGCTCTCGTGCGCGAGGGTGATGCGCACCGGCCGGTGGGGAGCTACGGGAGGGTGATCCATGCCGCTGCCGTACCCCGTCCCGGGAGTGTCATGCGCCACTCGGGACACACCGTGCGCTTCCGCGCCTCATCACGAGGGGTGGTTGTCCGGCCCACCCGGGGCTGCGACCGTGAGGACGTGGCCAAGCAATGTGCCGCTCTCACCCCCTGAAGCCAGGAGGTGGTCGACGTGGCTCAGCCGCGTACTTCTGCCCGGGAGACGACTCTCTCCCGCAGTGAACGCATCAAGCGCACCGAGGAGCTCCTCGCGGCGATCCCCACCGCCGATGACCGGTCCGTGATCGAGGACCGGCTGGTGCGCCTCAACATGGTCGTCGCCCGCGAGGTCGCCCGACGCTACGAAGGTCGTGGGCTCGCCGCCGACGACCTTCAGCAGGTCGCGTACGTCGGCCTGGTCAAGGCCGTCCAGCACTATGACGGCGACAAGGCGACCGGGTTCCTGAGCTACGCCGTCCCGACCATCCGCGGCGAGCTGCGCCGGTGGTTCCGCGACGGTGGCTGGATGGTCCGCCCGCCCCGCTCCGTCCAGGAGCTGCAGGCCCGGATCACCCGGGTCCGGGACGACCTGGCGGCCACGCTCGGGCGACCGCCCGAGGTGGCCGAGATCGCGGCCGCGCTGGAGGTCGACGCCGACGACGTACGCCGGGCGATGGCGGCCAACGGCTGCTTCGCGCCCTCGTCCCTCGACGCACCGGCGATGCCGGGCAGCGAGGGTGGGAGCGACCTGGCCGACCGGCTGGGCGGTGCCGACCCGGGCTTCGCGCGGGTCGAGGCCAGGGTCGCGCTGACCCCGCTGCTGCGGGGCCTCGACGACCGGGAGCGGCGGCTGCTGGACATGCGGTTCGTCGACGGGGCCACCCAGTCCGAGATCGGCGCCGAGATGGGGGTCACCCAGACCCAGGTCTCGCGGCTGCTCTCCGCCCTGCTGGTCCGGTTGCGCACCGAGCTCACGGGTGAGCCCGAGGTCGCCACGGCGGCCTGATGTAGGGGTGGGGATTCGGTAGTCCAGTGGATAACTGTCGTGAATCGGCTCGCGGACCGACCGTTTCCCACTGGACTACCGGCCCACCCCCATGAGGCAGCATGGGCGCATGAGTGCCTACTGGATCGCCATCTACCGCGAGATCACCGACGAGGCGAAGGTCGCGGCGTACGCCGAGCTGGCGGCGCCCGCCCTGCGCGCTGCGGGCGGGACGTTCCTCGTGCGCGGGATCCCCGAGCAGACCTATGAGGCCGGGGAGCCGACCCGGACCGTCGTCATCGAGTTCGACTCGGTCGACACGGCACGCGCCGCGCACGACGGGGCGGCGTACCAGGAGGCGCTCGCCGCCCTCGACGGCGGTGCCGTGCGCGACATGCGCCTCGTGCCGGGCGCGAGCTGACCGGCCCGCCGGCCCTCAGCGCAGCACGAGCGCGTCGTCGAGGTGCGCGAGCAGGTCGGCGGGGTCGGTGTACACCGCGACCGCACCGGCGTCGCGCAGCTCGGCCTCGCCGAACCCGCCGCTGAGCAGCCCGATCGTGGGAATGCCGGCGCGCAGTCCCGCCTCCACGTCCCACACCGAGTCGCCGACCATCAGGCTGCGCCCCGCGTCGACCCGGTCGGTCACGGTCTCCAGCAGCTCGGGGTGGGGCTTGGACTCCTCGGCGTCGTCGGCGGTGGCGGTCGCGTCGGCCCGCTGGTCGGCGTCCAGCAGCGCCATCGCCCGCTCGGCGTGCCGGGGGATCGCGGAGCTGGCGAGCACGACCTGGAGGCCGCGATCACGCAGCTCGTCGAGCAGGTCCCGGGCGCCCGGCAGGAGCGCGGGCTCCTCGAGCCAGGCGTCGAACTCCTGCTCCCAGCTCTCGCGCACCGCATCACCGATCTTCTGCTCGGCCCCCTCGCCGACCGCGGCCGGGACCAGCTGGTCGCCGCCCATCCCGATCAGCCGGTGGATCCGGTGGGCCGGCACGGTGAGTCCGTGGGCGGCGAACGCCCGGACCCACGCATGGGTGTGGTGGAAGACGGAGTCGAGCAGGGTGCCGTCGATGTCGAGCACGACGGTGTCGAGGGTGTGCTGCGGCGTGGAGTCGGTCATGGCGGGAGCCGTACCCCGGGGCGGGCGCGGGCATGCCCGGCCGTGGGGGTGGGTACGACCCCGGGACCCCCAGCGAGGAAGGTGACCCCGTGCCGCAGCAGGCCTGGAGCAAGAAGCGCGAGCGTCAGTACGAGCACATCAAGGAAGGGCTCGAGGACCGCGGCCGGTCCGAGGACGAGGCCGAGGAGATCGCCGCCCGCACGGTCAACAAGGAGCGCGCCCGCAGCGGCGAGGCCGAGGAGGCGAGCCGCACCTCCACCGACGACCTCTCCTCCTCCCGTCGCGGTGGGCTGCGCTCGCACCGGGGGAGCGGGGGACGCACCCGCGACCAGCTCTACGCCGAGGCGAAGCGTCAGGGTGTGAAGGGCCGCTCCCGGATGTCGAAGGCCGAGCTCGAGGAGGCCGTGGGTCGCTGACCCGCCGCCGGTCCTGCTGACATGATCGGGCCATGGCAGCGAGCACACGTGACCACCGGTCGACCCGCTACCCGTTGCACCCCTCCGGGCCCCGCGCGGCCGACCTGGTCCTCGACGGCTCGCCGCTGCCGCTGACGGGCGCGGCCCGGATCTACACCTGCGGGATCACGCCGTACGACGTCACGCATCTCGGTCACGCCTCGACCTTCGTGTGGGCCGACCTGCTGGCCAGCGTGGCGCGCGCCGTCGAGGTGCCGACGGTGACCTCGCGCAACGTGACCGACGTCGACGACGTGCTCACGGCGGCCGCGGCGCAGCGGCAGCGGACCTACGACGACGTGGCCGTCACCCAGGAGTTCCTCTTCGACCGCGACATGCGCGACCTGGCCGTCGCCCGGCCCGACGCCACCCCGCGGGCGCGTGCCCACGTGGGCCAGGTCGTGCAGCTGGCCGACGCGCTGCTCCGGCTCGGTCACGCCTACGAGCGCGGCGGGACCGTGTTCTTCACAGCCGACGGGCGGGTCGAGCGTGGCGGACTGGACGAGGAGGCGGCGCTGACTGCCTTCGCAGAGTTCGGGGACCGGGCCGACGACGGCCGCGACGCGGCGTGGGACGTGCCGCTGTGGCGCCCCTCCGACGACGACCAGCCCGCCTGGCCGAGCCCGTGGGGATGGGGCCGACCGGCCTGGCACGTCGAGTGCGCGGCGATGGCGATGACGGTGTTCGGGGCCGGGGTCGACGTCCTGGTGGGTGGCGCGGACCTGGCCTTCCCCCACCACGCCTACCAGGCGGCGATGGTGGAGGCCGCCTCCGGTGCCACGCCCTTCGCGCGCCGCACCATGCACGTCGGGACCGTGCACCACCGGGGCGGCAAGATGGCCAAGTCGACCGGCAACCTGGTGCTGGTGCGCGACCTGCTGGCCGAGCACGAGGGAGCGGCCCTGCGGCTGGCGCTGCTGAACCGGCGCTGGTCCGAGCCGTGGGAGTTCGACGCCGCGGTCCTGACGGAGGCCGAGGACGTGCTCGCGGCGCTGCGGGCCGCCGCGGGCGGGGCGGGCGACCCCGCGGGGCGCGAGCAGGTGCTCGCCGCGCTGCTCGACGACCTCGACGTACGGACAGCCGTCGGGCGGGCGCTCGACCTCGGCGGGGTCGCGGCCAGGTCGCTGCTGGCGGTGCTGCGGCTCACCGCCTAGGGAGGCACTACCCACTCGCGGGTGACGGACCCGTGCGAAAGGATGTTCGACCCGCCTCCGGCAGCGAGCCAGCGGCCCGGACTTCGAGGGAGTGGGCGTGATCGGCCCTGCTGACCTGACCGAGTGGCGCCATGATGAGGAGTTCCGCGCCACCCCGGTCCCACTGCTCGTGATCGACCGGGAGCTCGTCATCCGCGCCGCGAACCCGGCGCACGAACGCGTCATGGGGATCTCCCACGACCAGCTGGTCGGGCGGGGCGTCTTCGACGCCTACCCGGCCCACCACACGGCCGACCGGGGTGACGACGGCCGGACCAGCAGGGAGGCCTCCTTCGAGCGCGTGCTGCGCGACGCCCGGCCCTACGCCCTGGTGGTCCAGCGCTCCGACATCCCCGACGCCCACGCCCCGGACCGCTTCCTCGAGCGGACCTGGCTCCCGGTGAACGCGCCGGTCTGGGCGGCCGACGTGGTTGCCGGGATCGTCGTCCGGGCGGAGGAGGTGCACCTCCCGGAGGAAGCGGGGAGCGTGCTGCGGCAGCTCCGCGACGCGCTGCGGGACGCGGACGGCACCGAGGACGACACCGCCCGGCAGGCCCTGGCGGCGGTGGTCTGGGGGCTGCGTGCCTACTCCGGCCTCGAGGGAGGAGGTGCGCCAGCTGCGCGAGGCGCTGACGTCCCGCGCCACGATCGACCAGGCCAAGGGGATCCTCATGGAGCGCGACGGTCTCGGCCCCGAGCAGGCGTCCCGGGTCCTGACCCGGCTCTCCAACGAGTCGAACGTGCGGCTGACCGACGTCGCCCGGGCGCTCGTCTACCAGGCGCAGCACGACACCGCGGACGGGTAGCCACGGGCAGTAGTGGGTACGACGCGGGTCATGGACACCACCACCGGACCCCGCGCGCTCGTCCTCGTCTGCACGCTGAAGCCGTCGCCGGCGCCTTCCAGCTCCGACCTGATCGGTCGCCAGCTGCTGGCGGCGCTCGGTGAGCACGGAGTCACCGGTGACGTGGTGCGGGTGGTCGACCACGACGTGCGCTTCGGGGTCTCCACGGACGAGGGCGACGGCGACCAGTGGCCTGCCATCCGTGAGCGGCTGCTCGAGGCCGACATCCTGGTGCTCGCGACCCCGATCTGGCTGGGCCAGCCCGCCTCGGTCTGCAAGGTCGTGCTCGAGCGGCTCGACGCCGAGCTCGCCGAGACCGACGACGCGGGGCGGATGTCGATGAGCGACAAGGTCGCCCTGCTCGGCGTCGTCGGCAACGAGGACGGTGCCCACCACGTCGTCGCCGAGTGCCTCCAGGCCCTCAACGACGTCGGCTTCACGGTGGCCGCCAGCGCGGGCGCCTACTGGGTCGGGGAGGCGATGCAGGGCGTCGACTACCGCGACCACGACGAGACCCCGGAGAAGACGGCCGCTGCGATCTCGACCGCCGCTGCCAACGCCGCCCACCTCGCCCGGCTGCTGCGGGCGGACGGGTACCCCGCGCCGGAGTAGGTCCGCCCCGCCCGACCGGTGCTTGTGGTCCTCGGCCCCACCGCGTTGAGTGGGGGCGTGACCCCGGAGCAGGTGGCGCGCGGCAGCGCGGAGGCGATGTGGGCCGGTGACGCCGCCAGCCGGGCGCTCGGCATGGAGCTCCTCGAGGTCGGGCCCGGCCGCGCGGTGCTCGCGATGACGCTGCGCGAGGACATGGTGAACGGCCACGGCATCGGCCACGGCGGGCTGACGTTCTCGCTCGCCGACAGCGCGTTCGCCTTCGCGTGCAACTCCTACAACCGCACGACGGTCGCCGCCGGGGCGGAGATCCGGTTCCGGGCGCCGACCCGGCTCGGCGACCGGCTCGTCGCGACGGCCGTGGAACGGTCCCGCGAGGGCCCCGACGGGGTGTACGCCGTCACGGTCGTCGTCGGCGGGACGGTGGTCGCGGAGTTCACCGGCCGCTCGAAGGAGATCGGTGGCGCGTTCTGGGAGGAGCCGGCATGAACGAGCAGGTGGGTCGGGTGCCCGACCTCGACCGGGCGGGGCTCGAGTCGCTGCAGCTCGAGCGGCTGCGGGACACGCTGCGCCGCGCGGCCGGCGTACCCCACTACGCGGCAGCGTTCCGGGACGCCGGTGTGTCACCCGACGACGTCGACGTCACTGGGCGACCTCGCCCGCTTCCCGTTCACCACCAAGGCCGACCTGCGCGCCCACTACCCCTTCGGCATGTTCGCGGTGCCCCGCGAGCAGGTGGCCCGGATCCACGCCTCCAGCGGTACGACGGGCAAGCCGACCGTCGTGGGCTACACCCGCGACGACCTCGACACCTGGGCCGAGCTGATGGCCCGCTCGATCCGGGCGGCCGGTGGACGGCCGGGTGACCTGGTCCACGTCGCCTACGGCTACGGGCTGTTCACCGGCGGGCTCGGCGCCCACTACGGGGCGGAGCGTCTGGGGTGCACGGTGGTGCCGGTCAGCGGCGGGATGACCGGGCGCCAGGTGCAGCTGATCTGCGACTTCCGGCCGCGGGTGATCATGGTGACGCCGTCGTACTTCCTGGCGTTGCTGGACGAGATGGACGCCCAGGGCGTCGACCCGCGCAGCACCGGTCTCGAGATCGGGATCTTCGGTGCCGAGCCGTGGACCGACGAGATGCGGCGCAGCGTCGAGGAGCGGTCCGGGATCCGGGCGGTCGACATCTACGGCTTGTCGGAGGTGATGGGCCCCGGTGTCAGCCAGGAGGCCGGCGAGACGCAGGACGGGCTGCACGTGTGGGAGGACCACTTCCTGCCCGAGGTGATCGACCCGGTGACGCTCGAGGTGCTGCCTGACGGCGAGGAGGGGGAGCTGGTGTTCACCAGCCTCACCAAGCAGGCGATGCCGGTCGTGCGCTACCGCACCCGCGATCTGACCCGGTTGCTGCCGGGCTCGGCGTACCCCTCCCACCGGAGGATGGCGAAGGTCACCGGCCGCACCGACGACCTGATGATCGTGCGCGGCGCCAACGTCTTCCCCAGCCAGGTCGAGGAGCAGATCCTGGGCGTCGAGGGGCTCTCGCCGCACTACCTGTGCGTGCTGAGCAGACCAGGTCAGCTCGACGAGCTGACGGTGCGGGTGGAGGCGGCTGATCGGGTGGACCCGGCGCTGGGGGAGCGGCTGGCGTCACGGATCAAGGACCGGATCGGCGTGAGCGCGCACGTCGAGGTGCTGGCACCGGGATCGCTCGAGCGGTCGCTCGGGAAGGCGAAGCGGATCAGCGACGAGCGCTGACCTGCGCGACCCGGCTCACCAGATCTCGGGGAGCTCCGAGGCGCGACCGGTGAAGCGGGGGGTGCGCTTCTCGCGGAAGGCCGCCACGCCCTCCTTCCCGTCGCCCACCGAGGTCCAGTACATCGCCAGCGAGTCGGCGAGGTGGGCCTCGAGCGGCTGGTCCGCGGCGGCGTTGCGGTAGACGAGCTGCTTGGCCAGCGCCAGCGCCACCGGGGAGCGGTCGACCACGAACGAGCGGGCGAGCGCGAGCGCGTCGTCCAGCAGCGACTCCGGGTCGTGCAGCGACCGCACCAGGCCGGCGTCGTACGCCGTCCGCGGCGGTGAGGACGTCGGCGGCGTAGATCCACTCGAGGGCGGTCTGCAGGCCGACGATCCGGGGCAGGAACCACGTCGAGCAGGCCTCGGGCACGATCCCGAGCCGGCCGAAGACGAAGCCGATCCTCGCATCGGTCGAGGCCAGCCGCAGGTCCATCGCGAGCGTCATCGTGGCGCCGATGCCGACCGCGGCGCCGTTGATCGCGGCGATCACCGGCTTGGGGCAGGCGTGGATCGCCAGCGTCACCCGGCCACCGGTGTCGCGGACGCCGTCGTGGTGGGGCGCGTCGGCGTGGTGCGCGCGGAACTCCGCCGGCGTCGGTCGCACCGTCCTCGTCGAGGCCGAAGACGTTGCCCTCGGCCGAGAGGTCCATCCCGGCGCAGAACGCGCGGTCCGCGCCGGTCACCACGATCGCGCGGATCGAGTCGTCGTCCGCGGCGTCGAGGAAGAACCGCTCGAGCTCGCGTGCCATCGTGACGTCGAAGGCGTTGAGCGCGTCGGGGCGGTGGAGGGTCAGCAGCGTGACGCCGTCGGCGTCGGTGTCGACGCGCAACGTCTCGTAGGCGGTCACTTCGCGAAGCCGGTGGGGGTGCAGAGGCTCTTCGGGATGCTCTCGGTGTCGTCGTTGCGGATGAACTCGAACATCTGCTCGGAGCGTTCCTGGTCCCAGTTGACCGCGAAGTCGGCGACCGGGACGCCGCACGTCAGGCCGTTCTCGCCGTCGACGCGGGTCATCGCGATCGCCCACCGACCCATGGCGAACGGCGAGGTGCCCTCGCTGACGCGGACGGCGCGGGCGCCGGCCATGTTGAGCTGGTAGTAGCGGACCGGGTTGAGGACCGACCACGGCGAGACCGCCTCGCTGCCGATCGCGGAGACCACCTCGCGCTGGCGCTGCGCACGGCCGAGGTCGCCGAACTGCTGGTCGGTCTTGCGCGAGCGGGCGTAGCCGAGGGCGGTCGGGCCGTCGACCTCCTGGCAGCCCTTCTTGAGGTCGATGTTGGCCAGCGGGTCGTCCATGGCGAACGGCGGGCAGACCTCGATGCCACCGACGGCGTCCACCAGGTCGACGAAGCCGCCGAAGCCGACCTCGACGAAGTGGTCGACCCGGACGCCGGTCTCGTTCTCCACGGTCTTCACGAGCAGCTTGGCGCCGCCGTAGGCGTAGGCGGCGTTGATCTTGGTGGTGCCGTAGCCCGGCACCTCGACGAGCGAGTCGCGCGGGATCGACATCAGCAGGTTGGGACCGGCGCCGGTGTGCAGCAGCATGATCGTGTCGGTGCGCTGGCCCGAGGCGTTGCCGGTGCCGAGCTCCTTGCGCTCCGCGGCGGTGAGGTCGCCGCGGGAGTCCGAGCCGACCATGAGGTACGTCGTCCCCGGCTGGTCGTCGGGGCGTCCGCTGCCCGGGAACGCCTCGACCTTGTCGACCTTCGACCACGCCCACAGCGGGATCGCGACCAGGAACAGGATCCAGACCAGCACCAGCGCCAGCAGCGCCTTCTTCCACCCGAAGGCGCGGTGGGGCTTGTTGGAGGAGGGACCGCTGACCTTCTTCTTGCCCGGGGGCGGGGAGGTCGGGGGAGCGGGCTGCTGGCCGCGGGCGTCGCGGCTGGCGGCGGGCATCACGCGGGTCTCGTCGGCCCGCGGCTGCTGCGGCGACTGCTGGGGCAGCCGCTGGGTCTCGTCGCCCGGTGGCTGCTGTCCCTTCTTGCCGTAGAGCCAGTCGTACTCCGGTGTCCCCTTCTCGGGTCCACCCTGCGGACGGTCAGCCATGGCGGAGAAACTACCGTGCCGACATGAGTGAGGAACGCCGATCCCTCCCACCGCGTCATTCCCGGGTCTCGCTGGCGACGATCACGGGCTCGACCCACGCCAACCTGCTGGGCAACGTCCACGGTGGCGAGATCATGAAGCTGGCCGACTCGACGGCCGGCGCGGTGGCCGCGCGCCACAGCGGCGGTGCGGCCGTGACCGCCTTCATGGACGAGATGGCCTTCCTCGCCCCGGTCCACGTCGGCGACATCGTCCGCACGCTCGCCCAGGTGAACTGGGTCGGCTCCTCCTCGATGGAGATCGGGGTCCGGGTCGAGGCCCAGCCGTGGGGGAGTGCGACCGACGAGCCGCTGCACGTGGCCTCGGCGTACTTCGTGTTCGTGGCGATCGACACCGAGGGCCACCCCCGCCCGGTGCCCGGGCTGGACCCCCAGACCGACGACGAGGTACGCCGCCAGCGCGAGGCGGACATCCGTCGCTCCCACCGCCTCGCCAAGCGGGCCGAGATCGACTCCGGCCGCGCTCGCGACTGACGACCCCGGCCGGCTCCGCTCCGCCTGCGGGGCCGGACGTTCGTGCGCGAGCCTGTGACTTCGCCCGGATCGGTTCCGTGACGAGGTCACGGTTTCCCCGCCCGGGCGGGGAAACCGACGCCCCCGACAGCCCCACCCGGCGCGCCTGCACGGTGTGACGGATGTGGCTGGTGATACTGGCGCTCACGTTCCACATCTTGAGGCTTCCTTCCCCGAGCACCGAGAGAGACAATCCGTATGCCCGTTCCTTCCCCCGGGTCCACCGGTCGCCGCGACGCCGGTGAGCGCGCGGCGCGCGTGCGCTTCCGGCGCGCCATCGCCCTGATGCTGATGACCCTGGTGCTGCCCGGGTCGGCGCAGCTGGTCGCGGGCAACCGCGACGTCGGGCGGGTCGCGATGCGGGTGTGGTTCGGGCTGGTGCTGACCGGGGCTGTGGTCGTCGTGGCCTCGCTGGTCGACCACCGGGTCGCCTTCGAGCTGGCGTCCAACACCCTGGTGCTGGGCCTGCTGCGCTTCGGGCTGATCGCGGTCGCGCTCGGCTGGGCGTTCCTGATCGTCGACGCGTGGCGGATCGGCCAGCCCCTGACGCTCAGCTTCCAGCACCGCCGCGCCGTGGTCTCGGTCAACGGCCTGCTCTGCTTCGGGCGTCGCCGGGGCGCTGCTCTTCGGCTCCCACCTGGTCGCCGTCCAGCGCGACCTGGTGCTCACGATGTTCGGTGACGGCGCGGCCGCGGGCTCGACCCACGGTCGCTACAACGTGGTGCTCTTCGGCGGCGACGCCGGCGCCGGTCGCACCGGTCTGCGCCCCGACTCGATCACGGTCGCGAGCATCGACGCGGTGACCGGCAAGACCGTGCTGATCAGCCTCCCGCGCAACATGACCAACTTCGACTTCGCCGAGGGGTCGGTGATGGACGAGCAGTTCCCCGACGGCTTCGACGCCGACTACCTCAACGGCGTCAGCACCTGGGCGACCGACCGACCCGAGCTCTTCCCCGGCTCCGACAACCCCGGCCTCGACGCGACCGTGATGGCGGTCGAGGGCATCACCGACCTCGAGATCAGCTACTGGGCGATGGTCAACCTCGAGGGCTTCAAGGACCTCGTCGACGCGTTCGGCGGCGTGACCCTGAACGTCCGCGACCAGATCCCGGTGGGCCTGCCGACGGACAGCTACTTCCGCTACATCGAGCCCGGTGTGCAGGAGCTCGACGGCATGGAGACGCTGTGGTTCGCCCGCGCCCGCTACGGCTCCGACGACTACTCGCGGATGGCGCGCCAGAAGTGCGTCATGAGCGCGATGCTGCAGCAGGTCAGCCCCCAGTCGGCGCTGCGCAACTTCCAGTCGATCGCCGAGGCGAGCTCGGAGATGGTCTCCACCAGCATCCCGGCCTCCGAGGTCGGCCGTTTCCTCGAGCTCGCGGTCAAGGCGAAGAGCCAGAAGATCTCCACCGTCTCCCTCGTCCCGCCGCTCGTGAACACCGGCGACCCCGACACGGACGAGGTCCACGAGCTGGTCGCGCTGGGCATCGACCGGTCCGAGGGCGACGCCCCGGCGCCCGAGCAGCCCCGCAAGAAGAAGAACAAGGCGCCGTCGTCGACCACCGGAGGCTCCCTCGGCAGCATGGCCGAGGGGTACGCCGCCAACCAGGCCGCCGACCTCGGGACGACCTGCTGACCGCGACCGCGGGCCTCGTGGGAGGGTGTTCGCCGTGACTGAGCAGCCCAGCGACCGACCCCGCGTGGTCGCCGCGGTGGTCACCTTCAACCGCCTCGAGCTCGTACGCCGCCTGGTCGCCCGGCTGGCCGGGATCGACCGGGTCGACGAAGTGGTCGTGGTCGACAACGCGTCGACCGACGGCACGGGGGAGTGGCTGCGGTCGGCTCCCGGCGTCACCGTCCTCACGCTCGACCGCAACCGCGGCGGGGCCGGCGGCTTCCACGAGGCGATGAAGCGGGCCGTCGAGACCGGCGCCGACCTGGTCTGGCTGATGGACGACGACGGGATGCCGGACCCCGACTGCCTCGACCTGCTGCTCGCCCACGACGGCGAGCTCGACTTCTGGGGTCCGGTCGTCGTCGACGAGGCCGACCCGGAGCGGCTGGTCTTCCCGATCCGGTTGCCCGGCGGCACCCGCGTCGTCCACGACCGCGCCTCGGTCGACCGGGCCGCCCGCGACGGGCTGGTCCGCGACGTGGTGATCCCGTTCAACGGCGTGCTGGTCACGCGCGAGCTCGCGCAGCGGATCGGCTATCCCCGCGAGGAGTTCTTCATCTGGGGCGACGACCACGAGTACCGGCTGCGCGCCGAGAAGGCCGGCGCCCGGATCGCGACGGTCGCCGCGGCCCGGGTGCAGCACCCGTCGGTCGGCGAGCTCGGCACGCCGATGATGTGCGGGCGTACGACGTACAACCACAGCCCGAGCGACCTCAAGCACTACTGCATGGCCCGCAACAACACCGTCAACCTGCGCGACTACCGCGGCTGGCCGCACGTGCTCATGTTCTGGGTGAAGACGCTGTGGTTCTACACGCTGACGCGGCGGGTGCCGGGCCGGCTGGGGCTGAGCCTGCGGGGCTTCCTCGCAGCGCTGCGCGGCGACTTCACCGGCCACGAGAGGTTCCTCGGATGACGGCCCGCGAGACGGTCGCCGTCGTCGTGGTGACCTACAACCGTGCCGACCTGCTGGCCGGCATGCTCGACGGACTGGCCGCGCTCACCCGGCAGCCGGACGCGGTCTTCGTGATCGACAACGCCAGCACCGACCACACCCGCGAGGTCCTCGGGCGCAGCCACGGCGCGGCTGCCGCTGCGCGTGACCCACAGCGACGACAACCTCGGCGGCGCCGGCGGCTTCCACCTCGGCACCAAGCAGGCCTACCAGGCCGGCTTCGACCGGATCTGGCTGATGGACGACGACGTCGTGCCCGCGCCCGACTGCCTCTCGGTGCTGCTCGAGCGGGACGAGCAGTGCCTGATGGCCGTCCGCGAGGACACCTCGGGTCGGCTGGTCGAGAAGGCCGCCCTGCGCTTCGACCTCCGCAACCCGCTCGCGATCAAGCCGAAGACCGCGATGGTCGAGACCACCTACGGCAGCCGGGCGGCGATGCCCGAGGTCGTCGAGCTGGAGAACGTCGCCTTCGAGGGCTTCATGGTCCACCGCTCGGTCATCGACCGGATCGGGCTGCCCGACCCGTCGTACTTCATCTTCTACGACGACGTGGACTACGCCGTCCGCGCCCGGCGGGCCGGCTTCCGGATCCTCGGCGTGCGCGACGCGGTGCTGGTCCGCCAGCTCGACTTCGACCAGCAGCACGACCTGGGGTCCTGGAAGGGCCTCTACATGTACCGCAACCTCTTCGCCGTCCACTTCCGGTACGGCGAGAACGTGCTGGTGCGCCTCAAGCCGTGGCTCGTCACCGCCCTGGTCGTGCTGCTGAGCCCGCTGCGCGGAGGTCGGGGTGAGGCACGCAACGTGATCTCCGCCCTACGCGCCGCACGCAGAATGCGGCAGCCGCCTCCCACATCCGTAGACTGACCCACTGCGCGTCACCCCCGTCCAGGCCCCGCTAGGAGATCACGTGTCCAGTCCTGACCTCGTCGTCGTCGGCTCCGGATTCTTCGGACTGACCATCGCGGAGCGGTGTGCCAACGAGCTCGGGCTGCGGGTGCTGGTCCTCGACCGTCGTCACCACCTCGGCGGCAACGCCTACTCCGAGAAGGACCCGGAGTCGGGCATCGAGGTGCACAAGTACGGCGCGCACCTCTTCCACACCTCCAACGAGCGGGTCTGGGAGTACGTCAACCGCTTCACCTCCTTCACCGACTACAAGCACCGGGTCTTCGGGAAGTACCAGGGGCAGGTCTACTCGCTGCCGATGAACCTCGGCCTGATCAACCAGTTCTTCGGCACGTCCCACACCCCCGACGAGGCCCGCGCGCTGATCGCCGAGCAGTCGAGCGAGATCGCCACCGAGGACGCCACCAACCTCGAGGAGAAGGGGATCAGCCTGATCGGCCGCCCCCTCTACGAGGCGTTCATCAAGGGCTACACCGCGAAGCAGTGGCAGACCGACCCGACCAAGCTGAGCGCGGACATCATCACCCGGCTCCCGGTGCGCTACACGTTCGAGAACCGCTGGTTCAGCGACACCTACGAGGGCCTCCCGGTCGACGGCTACACCGCCTGGCTGACCAAGATGGCCGATCACCCGAACATCGAGGTCCGCCTCGAGACCGACTTCTTCGACGTCGCCGACGAGTTCAAGGGCAAGGTCCCGATCGTCTACACCGGCCCGGTCGACGAGTACTTCGGCAACTCCGAGGGCCGCCTCTCCTGGCGCACCGTCGACCTCGAGGAGAGCGTCCAGGACGTCGACGACTTCCAGGGCACCGGCGTGGTCAACTACAACGACCAGGACGTGCCCTACACCCGGATCATCGAGTTCAAGCACTTCCACCCCGAGCGGGTGAAGACCCACCTGCCCGGCAAGACCGTGATCGTGCACGAGTACAGCCGCTTCGCCGAGGACGACGACGAGCCGTACTACCCGATCAACACCGCCGAGGACCGCGAGAAGCTGCTCAAGTACCGCGACCTGGCGAAGCAGGAGCCGATGGTCCTCTTCGGGGGTCGGCTCGGCACCTACAAGTACCTCGACATGCACATGGCGATCGGCTCGGCCCTCTCCATGTACGACAACCAGCTCAAGCCCCACTTCTCCGAGGGCACCGAGCTCAAGAGCGGAGGAGTCGACGCGTGACCGTCACCCACACCCAGACCAGCGAGGCTGCTGACAGCACCTCCCCGGGCACTGCCCGGGTGCTGCTGATGCGCCAGATCATGCCGGCCGAGCGGGACACCGACGTCATCAAGCTCTACGTCGACCCGGACCCGGCGGCGCTCGACGCCGACAAGTTCGAGATCGGCCACACCCGCGCCGCCCACGAGTCGAACGCGATCGCGACCCGGATCCAGAACGCCGCCAAGGGCGTCTCGCAGATCCACCCCGACCAGATCATCTCCCGCACGGCGTACCGCGTGGACCAGGGGGACAGCGTCTCCTTCGGCACCTACTTCAACGCCTTCCCGGCGTCGTACTGGCGCCGCCACACCATCGTCAGCACGGTCCGGCTCACCGTCCGGCTGCAGGGCGAGGGCGCGACCGTCACCGTCTACCGCTCGATGGCCAACGGCCGCAGCCAGCGCGTCGACTCCGCCGCGGTCGAGGGTTCCTCGGGCGAGTTCTCGTTCGACCTGCCGCTGAAGCCGTTCGTCGACGGCGGCTGGTACTGGTACGACGTGATCGCTGCCGACGAGGACGCCGTGGTCGAGGGCGCCGAGTGGACCGCCGAGGTGCCGCAGGACCGTGCCCAGCACGGGACCGTCACGATCGGCATCACCACGATCCTCCCGGACTTCTGCGCCAAGCTGCTCTCGCAGCTCGGCGAGTCCGGCCACCTCCAGGACTACGTCGACGAGGTCGTCGTCATGGACCAGGGCAAGGACCGGCTCTCCGCCTCGGAGTACTTCCCGGCTGCGGAGAAGGCGCTGGGCGACAAGCTGCGGGTCATCGAGCAGGGCAACCTCGGCGGTTCCGGCGGCTTCGCCCGGGCGCAGTACGAAGGACTCAAGGCCGCGCGCTCGACGTACATCATGATGCTCGACGACGACACCGAGTGCGAGACCGAGGGCATCGTCCGGGCGGCGACCTTCGGCGACCTGTGCCGCAAGACGACCATCGTCGGCGGCCACATGTTCAGCATCTTCTCCAAGACCCAGCTGCACAGCTTCGGCGAGAAGGTCGAGCCCTACAGCTTCTGGTGGGGCTCGGCGCCCGGCGTCTTCCCCGGGTGGGACTTCGCCAACCGCAACCTGCGCTCGACGCGCTGGCTGCACGCCCGGATCGACGTGGACTACAACCCGTGGTTCATGTGCCTGATCCCGCGCACGGTGCTGGCCGACATCGGCCTCTCGCTGCCGTTCTTCATCAAGTGGGACGACTCCGAGTACGGCCTGCGTGCGAAGGCCGCCGGCTACCCGACGGTGACGTTCCCCGGTGCGGCCGTGTGGCACGTGCCGTGGACCGACAAGAACGACGCGCTGGACTGGCAGTCCTACTTCCACGTGCGCAACCGCTTCATCGCGGCGCTGCTGCACTCGCCGTACCCGCGCGGCGGCCGGCTGGTGCGCGAGAGCTTCAACCACCAGATCAAGCACATGGTCTCGATGCAGTACTCCACCGTCGAGCTGCGCCACAAGGCGCTCGAGGACGTGCTGGCCGGACCCGAGGCGCTGCACCCGTCGCTGCCGACCACGCTCCCGGAGATCCGCGAGATGGTGAAGGGGTACGACGACGCGACGCTGGTCTCCGACCCGAGCTCGCTCCCCGACGTCAAGCGCCACAAGCTGCCGCGCAAGGGCAGGGAGGCCTCGCCGGTCATCTCCGGCAGGGCCGCCACCCTGCAGGCGCTGCTGCAGCCGCTGCGCCAGCTCCGCTCGCCCCGCGACGGCGCCCAGACCAACCCGGAGGCCGAGATCATGGCCCAGGACGCCCGGTGGCACAAGATCGCCCGCTACGACTCCGCGATCGTGTCGCTGCCCGACCAGACGTCGGCCGCGTTCTACCGCCGTGACCGCGAGAAGTTCACCGACCAGATGAAGCGCACCGTCGCGATCCACCGTCAGCTGGCGGCGGAGTGGGACAGCCTGGCCGAGCGCTACCGCGAGGCCCTGCCCCAGATCACCTCCCCCGAGGCGTGGGAGGAGACCTTCCGCCCCTGGCTGGACAGCTCCACCGGGTCGGGCGATGAGCACTGAGGTGACCCAGGCCCCCGACGCGCCGGGGGACGAGCTCCCGCCGCTGCAGCCCGCGGCCGCCAACAGCGGCCTGCTGGAGGTGTTCCGGCGCCGCTACCTGCTGAAGCTGCTGGTCCGCAGCACCGTCCAGGCGCGCTACCAGGGCACGTTCCTGGGCTGGTTCTGGAGCTACCTCCAGCCGTTCGTGCGGTTCCTGATGTTCTACTTCGTGTTCCAGGTGCTCATCGGGCGTGGCGGCAACATGGAGAACTTCGCGATCCACCTGGTCGCCGGGCTGGTGATCGTCCACTTCTTCACCGAGACGTTCAACGGCGGCACCAAGTCGCTGGTGAGCAACCGCAGCCTCATCATCAAGCTGCCCGTCCCGCGCGAGCTCTTCCCGGTGGCCACGATGCTGGTCTCGCTCTACCACTCCGTGCCGATGGTGGTCATCATGGTCATCTCGGCGGCACTGCTGGGCTGGACGCCCGACCCCGTCGGGATGCTGGCGGCGCTGCTGGCCTTCGCCCTCATCGCGGTGCTCGGCCTGGCGCTGGCACTGATCTTCAGCGTCGCGAACGTCTACTTCCGCGACTTCGGCAAGGTGACGCAGACGCTGACGCAGTTCACGACCTTCAGCGTGCCCATGATCTACCCCTACTCGATGGTGGCCGAGCGGTTCGACAAGATTCCCTGGGTCACCGACGTCTACCTGCTCAACCCGGTCGCCGAGGCGGTCCTGCTGACGCAGCGGGCCTTCTGGATCGGTACCAACTCCGACCCCGAGGCCTCGATGGTCGAGCACCTGCCCGACGACCTGATGATGCGCGGAGTGATCATGCTCGTCGTGTCGCTGGGCCTGCTGGTGCTGGCACAGGTGTGGTTCAGCAAGCTCGAGCGACGAGTTCCGGAAAGACTCTGACATGACGACCGTGATCAAGGCCGAGAACGTCACCAAGTCGTTCACGATGCAGTACCACCGCTCGCTGAAGCAGATCGTGCTGGCGCGGGCGCGCGGGCAGAAGACGCACGAGTACTTCAACGCCGTCGACGACGTGTCCTTCACCGTCGAGGCGGGGGAGTCGGTCGGCGTGATGGGCCTCAACGGCTCGGGCAAGTCGACGCTGCTCAAGACCATCAGCGGCGTGATGCAGCCCGACGCCGGCCAGGTGCTGACCCGCGGCAGGGTCGCGGGTCTGATCGCCACGGGTGCCGGCTTCCAGGCGCAGCTCACCGGACTCGAGAACCTGTGGCTCAACGCCGCGATCCTCGGGATGAGCGAGGCGGAGACCCGGCGCAAGCTGGACGAGATCATCGACTTCGCCGACCTCGGCAAGTTCATCGAGACCCCGGTCACCTACTACAGCTCGGGAATGAAGGCACGGCTCGGCTTCGCGGTCGCGATCAACGTCGAGTCCGACGTGTTCATCGCCGACGAGGCGCTGGCGGTGGGGGACCGGCCCTTCAAGACCAAGTGCAAGCAGCGGATGCGCGAGATCCGGCGCAACGGCACGACGATCTTCTTCGTCAGCCACTCCCCGGGCGCGGTCAAGCAGCTGTGCGACCGGGTCCTGGTCCTGGAGAAGGGCAAGCTCGGCTTCGACGGCGACGTCGAGGAGGGCATCCACTACCTCCATTACGACGAGGGCGAGGACGGCGACGACGACGAGGGCTTCGAGAAGGACGGCTGACGCGTCCGCTACTCGCGGCGTGGTCGGTATCGGGTCCAGTCGGGTGGTGGTCGGCCGTGTGTTCGGGGGTGGCTCGAACTCGGGCCGTCGATCCTGTCCGAGCCTGACGGCCCAGGGCGTGTGGTGGATGGTGCGGTGGTGGTGTCCGCAGAGCAGGACGAGGTTGTCGAGCGAGGTCGGGCCGCCGTCTGCCCAGTGGTGGATGTGGTGGGCGTGGCACATGACGGGTGGGCGGGTGCAGCCGGGGAAGGCGCAGTGGGTGTCGCGGACGATGAGGGCGGTCCAGATCGCGGGGGTCACGAGCCGTCGGGTGCGGCCGACGTCGAGGACGCAGCCGTCGGCGTCGAGGTGGACCGGGACGAGGTCGCAGTCGCAGGCCATGCGGCGTACGGCGGTGGGGGCGAGGTCGAGGCCGTCCTCGGTGACGCCGTGTCCCGTGCCGCCTGTTCTGGCGTGGAGGTCGTGGTGGTTGATCGTGACGCTGACGCGGGGTCGGGTGCCGTGGCTGTGGGGGACGGCGTCGGTGTCGAGGGCGTGCTGGGCGAGGGTGAGGAGTGCGTCCCAGAGCCGGGCGCCGTGATCTCTCGGGTCGGGTTGTTCCTCGCACGTGTCGGGATCGATGGTGGGAACCGGGGCGGCGGGGGCGGCGAGGGCGAGGAGGGCGGTGCGGAGGGTGGTGCCGTCCTCGGTCGTGCCGGTGCCGCGTAGTCGGATCCCGCCGCAGCCGTCGGTGGTGATCGACAGGCCCCGGCCCAGGTGGGCGCGGCGGTCCTCACGGTCCATCGCGGCCTCGGCCTGGCGTTCCTCACGTGTGGGGTCGATGACGTGGAGGAGGTGGCGTCCGGTGCGGTGCAGGTCGGTCGCGTTCAACCGACCGGCCTCGGCCAGGAGCGTCTGCTCGCCGCGGGTGCGGAGGTCGCCGGCCAGCGGGAGCTGCTTGACCGCATCCACGATCACCCCGGCCTGCTCCGGTGACACGGTCCCCTCCCACAACGCGGCCAGAGTAGGGGTTCGTTTGGCGACGAGGCGTGTGGCGTGCTCGACGGTGCGCTTGCCGTGGTTGCGGGTGGTGCCGGCGCAGTGGGTGAACCAGTCGGCGGTCGATCCCCAGGCCAGCTCGGTCTTCGCCAGTCCGCGGGCGTCGACCTCGGCGAGGAGCTGGGCCTCGAGCGCAGCGGTGGCGGCCTTGAGCCGCTGCAGCTCCTCGACCCCGGCGACCAGCTCGCTGGAGGTCCGCGCGGACCACAGCACGTCCCCCAGGTCGGTGAGATCGGCGCACGCTCCGGCCACGACACCGGCGGGTGTCGAGAACGGGAACGGTGCGATGGCCATACCTCATCCAACCCGGACCCACTGACAACTCCGGGCCCCAGAACCCCTTGTCCACAGGGGTCCTGGGCATCGTGACCAAGCCGTGACCTGCTGACCGGGACGGCCCACGCCAGCGCGCGAATCGACCCACCTGATCGCACTCGCCATGCACGCCCCCACCGAGTTTCATGCTGTGCGGCCTCGCCGGCGGAGTACCCGACGGGCTCTCGGAGGAGGCGCTCAGGCGTACCGTGCGGGAGAAGGGCGTGATCGGCACGTTCTTCGGCGCAGCTTCGGACCCGCGCAGCTGTCGATGACGGCTGGTTGTTCTGGGAGTGCGACTCGCGGAGTTGAGGGAATCGATGAGCGTGCGCCTGGAGAGCAAGGGGACGGTTCACGCTTCGTGGCGTTCATCTGACCGGTCACGTGACCGCTCATGCCTGCGGCTCAGGCGGTCATCGCACCATCTCGGCTCGGGCGGTGTGAACGAGAAGTCGATCGTTCAACCATGGTTGCGCGGACCGGACGGCCGAGGTACACCTAGTCGTGCTCACGTGGGGTGCCCGACGATGCTTGCTCACGCAGTCGAGCGCCGACGGGCACCCCTGTGAGACCAGGACCTCGGGCTCGAGTCCGCTCGGCCGGCCCCGACGAGCAACGCGGTCGTGGTGTGGAAGTCTGAAAACCTCGAGGTCCTGACGAGGACCGTCGGTGACAACGACAGGGGAACGATGCCGAACGCGTTGCCGCTCACTCCGATGCGGAGCCACCCAGTGATGTCCTCGGCCCCAGGGCAAGGCCGCAGTGGCGGCTGCGTCGCGCTCGGTCCGGTCGCGGGGGGTTCCTGACATGGTCGCCGATCGCGACCGCAACGATGAGGGGCGTGCGCAACAGGCCCGGCCACGAGATGCGCTGGGACGCCCCTTGCCCTATGGCGCAGCGGGGGTCGAGCCGATCTCAGAGGAACCGCTTCCTCCGGCAGAGACCTTGGCCTACGCCCGCAGCCTGCTGGACGAGGGGCGTCCGTTCGCGGCTCACGAAGCTCTCGAGGTCAGGTGGAAGTCGTGCCCCGACGAGGAACGCGCCTTGTGGCAGGGCCTGGCGCAGCTGTGCGTGGGCTTGACTCATCAAGCTCGCGGCAACGCTGTGGGTGCCTCCAGGCTCGTCGATCGCGCAGCGGGTCGACTGGAGACATACGAGCAGACCGATGGTCCGACGTACGCGCTCGACCTGGCAGGGCTCGTCGCATGCGTTCGGGGCCGAGTCGACGGCACCTGAGCATCCGACGACGCGCCACGAGGACGTGACCAGGACGACCTCACCGATCGAGAGATGCCCATCGGAGGACAGCCCTCGGTCAGACGGCTGTCATGCACATGCCGACCAGAGCTAGCCAGCGGGGAAGAGGCCGAGCCGTGCGTGGTACTCACCGCCGAGTCGGGTGGTGTCGCTGCCGATGTAGAGACCCTCGGACTGGGTCACGAGCTCCTGGGCACCGACGCCGCGCGTGCGGCCGGGGTTCCACGACCTGATCGCCCGGCCGGTGACGGGGTCGACGGCACCGATCCCGGCGGCCGCGAAGGACCCACCGACCGCGTCGTCCCGGCCCCCGCAGTTGTCGAGCCACCGCTGGTGACCCCCGAGGTACACCGCAGCAGTCGTCACGGCCACCGACAGGAGGGTGTCGCCACCGGTGCAGTTGCGCCAGGTCTCGCGCGAGCCGGGTCCGCCGGACGTCTCCCACCGGGTGGCTGTGTCGCACAGGCTGGTGGCGTTGCGGTCTCTCGCACCGCCGGTGGTCACCACCACGAAGTAGCTGCCGGTCGGCGAGAACTCCACGTCGCGCATCAGGGTGTCGAAGACCTGGTAGCACGGGTAGGCGTCGGAGGCTCCGCTCGGACCGTTGGGGAAGCGGGCCGTCGACCACGGGCTCAGAGCACGAGCACCCAGGTCGATCATGGCGATCTGCTGTCGGACCTGGCCAGCCACCCTGCGGAAGTTCCCGACGAGCACGAGCCGCGTGCCGCCGGAATCGGCGTCCATCTCCTCGACGCGGGCCTTGGTCACGGCCCCGTTGCTCTTCACCCGTCCCTCGGTCACCGGGAGGTTGGTGGTGTCGAGCGCCCCGGAGGCGGCGTTGAAGAACGCCAGGTTCTGGCGCGAGGCGCCATTCGCCTTTCCGAACCTGCCGCCCGCCACCAGCGCGTTGCCGCGGACGAGGACCTTGTTGACGATGCCGTTGGTCCCTGCGGTGAAGGAGCTGACCCGGGTCCCGTCGGGACGCAGCATCGCCAGGCTCCGCTGCGCGCTGCCGTTCACCGTCCGGAACCGGCCCCCGATGATGATGGACGAACCGTCCGGAGCGGGCGCGATGCTCTCGACGACGCCGTCCACCGACGGTGTGAAGTCGAGGACGGCCCCGGTCTGCCGGTCGAACGCGAAGAGATAGCGACGGGAGTACTGCGCGGTGCCGGCGGCGTTGGTGACCGTGGTGAACGTGCCGCCGACGTAGACGCGGGATCCGACCGTCGCGATCGCCAGCACGGCCTTGTTCGTGACGTGGGGGGTGTGGTTGACAGGGTTGGCCGACACGACCCGGCCGAGGGGGTGTCCGACCGCCACCGCCGGAGCCGTCAGGGGCGCACAGAGTAGGGCGAGCCCCGCCACCAGCACCATCAAGAACCTGCGTCGTGGCATCTCGCGCTCCTCCGAAGTCGGTGTCGAGCCCCGAGCGGTCACCCGTCCACCCGGCCATTGGACCGCACAGGAGCGGCGTTCGGCCCCTTCTCGCGATCTTTCCCCTACTTTGGGGGCACGTCCCGAGGAGCTCCGCTCATGAACCCTGCGATTGAACCCTGCGATTGACCCCTGCGATGACCCCTGCGATGACCCCTGACGCGACAGCGCAGTCCAAGGTGGCGCAGGGCCTCGCCCATCGACCACTCGCCGCCGACGCGCTGGTGCTCGCTGTTCTCCGGCATGGACCGGACCCGCTCGACGGTCCTCGCCCCGTCGTCGCACAGCTCGGCCCACGCCTGTCGCAGGTCGACCGGGGCATCGGACCGGAGGAGCAGCCGGACGGGGTGGCGCCGGTCGGGCTCCGCCTCGACCTACGGCATGACCTCGACCCCGTTGACCACCGGGTTGGTGACCAGGCCGTCGATCTCCGCGTCCTGCATGACGACGCCGACCCTGCGCGCCCTGCTCAGGTCGTACTCACGGAACTCGGCGTCGCTGAGGTCCTCCTCGTCGAGGCGTCGCATGCGAAGAGATGAGGCCGCGCCGCCGACGTGCGGTCGTCATGACGGCTGCGGGGTGGCCGGTGGGAGGATGGTGGCGTGGCTTCGTGGAGACCGGTCTGGGACGACTTCCCGTCACCGCTGCTGGAGTTCTGGACCGAGCGGCACCTGTGCACGCTGACGACGCTGCGCTCCGACGGCCGGCCTCACGTGACCCCGGTCGGCGTCGCCCTCGACCTCGAGCAGCGGTGTGCGTGGGTCATCACGTCCAGGACCTCCCTCAAGACGGCCCACGCGTCGGCCGACCCCCGGGTCGCGGCCTGCCAGGTGGACGGCCGCCGGTGGTCGACCCTCGAGGGGGCAGCGGACGTGCGGACGGACCGGGAGTCGATCGTCCGGGCGGAGCAGCGGTACGCCGCGCGGTACCGGACCCCGCGACGCAACCCGAAACGGATCGCGCTGCGCATCGAGGTCGACCGGTTCGTCCACTCGTCCGACTTCACCTCGACGTAGCGTCCCGGTGATGGCGGCCGGGGCGCTACCTGCGCCACCTCCTCCACCGGTGCTGCACGGCTTGACAAATCTGGAATTCATCGGCGTGTCGAGTGGAAATTACAGGTTTGTGATTACTCAGAACCGCTGGACGCACTCGTGTGACGGGTGTGAATCTTGCTACTCGTGTGAATCTTCCCCCACACAGGAGCAACCCCCGTATGCGCTCGAGCCAGGCCCATTTCGTCACCTCGTGCCAGCAGCTGCTGGCGCTCGGTGCGGTGCTGGCCGTGCTCACCCCGGCGGCGTCCGTGATCAGCCTCGACGTGGTCCACACGCCGGCGGCCCAGGACCCCGCGGCCGCGAGTGACGGGCAGCCGCTGGGCTGTCGGCGTACTCGCAGGAGACGCAGCGCAGCTCCCGCGTGCCGACCGCGCCGGTCGACGCCGAGCTCACCGAGTATCCCCTCACCGCCGGTCCTGCGACGCCTGGTTCCCCCCTGGCGCGTCGCACGGCGGAGGGGCGCACCGCCGCGGTCCTCAGCCGGCCGCAGCCGGTCGAGGGGTACGGCGGAGTCGGCGTGACGTGGGACGCCGGCCAGTCGGCCGACGACGAGGCGCTCTCCTTCAGCGTCCGGACCCGGAGCGACGGGCAGTGGGGGGAGTGGACGGCGCTGGAGCACCACGACGAGCACGCCCCCGAGGTCGACTCCCGCGAGGGTCGGCACGCGCGTCCCGGCACCGACGTCCTCTTCGTCGGGCGCGTCGACGAGGTCCAGGTCCGGGCCGAGTCCGTCGGCACCGCACCCCCGGCCGGGATGACGATGGCGGTCGTCGCCCCCGGCGACCCGGGCGCGAGCGACGTCGAGCAGCCGGCGATCGACACCGCTCCGACGGCGGAGCGCGCCACCACGCAGGACACCAGGGAGGGCACGACGAACCGGCTCGCGGCCGTCACCCCCAGCCCGAGGATCTACTCCCGCGAGCAGTGGGGCGCCAACGAGGCGCTGCGCGACAAGGGCTCGCTGCGCTACGGCGAGGTGCACGCCGGCTTCGTCCACCACACGGTCAACGCCAACGACTACAGCCGCGACGAGGTCCCCGGGCTGCTGCGGAGCATCTACGCGTACCACACGCAGTCACGCGGCTGGAGCGACGTCGGCTACAACTTCCTGGTCGACCGCTTCGGCCGGATCTGGGAGGGACGGTACGGCGGGATCGACCGCCCCGTCGTCGGCGCGCACACCCTCGGCTACAACGACCACGCCTTCGCGATGTCGGCGATCGGCAACTTCGACGTGCGTGAGCCGAGCAGCGCGATCGTGCAGGCCTACGGCTCGCTGATGGCGTGGAAGCTGTCCCTGCACGGCGTCGACGCCGCCTCCACCCGGCAGCAGGTCGGGCCGGACGCCTTCGACGCGGTCAACGGCCACCGCGACGCCGGCCAGACCGCCTGCCCGGGCCGCTACCTCTACGCGAAGCTCGACCGGATCCGCGAGCTCGCCGTCGCCGCCCAGGAGGACTGGTCGGGCCGGGAGCTGCAGTCCGACCTCGCCGCCAGCGACCATCCCGACCTGATCGTCCGCCGCGCCAGCGACGGCAAGGCGTTCGTGCTCCCGACCGGCGGGCTCACCGGCTTCGACAAGCCGGTCGTCTCGGCCGGACTCGCGACCGGCGCCGACGCGGTCGTCGCCTCGCCCGACCTCACCGGCGACGGACGGGGAGACCTGCTGGTCCGGCGTACGGGCGGGGCAGCGGAGCTGCTCCCCGGCGACGGCGCGGGTGGCTACGGCGTCGCGGTGCGCAGCTATGCCTCGACCTTCGCCGGCCGCGACCTGGTCACCGCCGTCGGCGACCTCGACGGCAACGGCACCGCGGACCTGGTCGGCCGCGGGACCGACGGCACCATGACCGCCTTCCTCGGCAACGGCGCCGGCGGGTTCTCCCGTCAGACGGTGGCAGGGAGCTGGAGCGGGTGGACCTCGCTCGCCGGCTCCGGCGACCTCGACGGCGACGGCACCACCGACCTGCTCGCCCGCGACTCCGACGGCGCGGTCTGGGCGCTGCCGGGCACCGGCGACGTCCGCTTCGGCTCGCCCGTCCGGGTCGCCGGCGACTGGGCGCGGTGGGCCACCGTCACCGGCTACGGCGACCTGACCCGCGACGGCGACGCCGACCTGCTGGTGCGCGCCGGCCCGCGGCAGCCGGCGTACGTCGTGCCGGGGCGCGGTGACCTGACCTTCGGCCGCGCGCTCGGGCCGGTCGGCCGGTTGAAGTCCTCCGGCACCGTCCTCGGCGCCGCCCAGCTGGCCGGTGACCTGCTCCCCGACGCGGTCACGCGGCGCGGGGACGACGTGCTGACCTACGCGCACAGCGGCACCGTCGAGCTGCTGCCGGCGATGCCGGCCGGCTTCAGCCTGCGCAAGGCAGACACCGTCCTCAACGTCGGCGACTGGGACCGTGACGGGGACGGCGACGTGGTCTACCGGACCCTGAAGGGCGTGCTGTTCCTGCGCCCCGGAGACGGTGCCGGCCACTTCGGCGACCGGGTGCGGATCGCCGGCGGCTTCGGCGGTGTCCGGATGCTCGCCGCCGTCGGCGACATGACCGGCGACGGCCTGCCCGACCTGATGGGGCAGCCCAGCGGCTCCTCGATGCGGATCTATCCCGGCGCCGGGCTGGCCGGCCTGCGCGAGGGCTACGTCGCGCACAGCGCCATCGACGGCGCCCGGCAGGTCGGCGTCGGCCGCTGGGACGCGGACGGGGCGCCCGACAGCCTGGTCCGCAGCGGCGACCGACTCGCCGTCTATCCCGGGAACGGGCCGGGCGGGCTGACCGGACCGGCCTCGGGCGGCATCGACGTGCGGGGCTACGACTGGGTGGTCGGGATCAGCGACCTGCGCTCCTCCGGCCATGCCGACCTGCTCGCCCGGGAGAAGGCCACCGGCCTGCTCTGGGCGCTGCAGGGCAGCGCCGCGAAGGGCATCACCTCACGCCGCCTGCTCGGGGAGGGGATGGGGAGCTACGACCTGGCCGGCTGAGGTCAGGTCAGGTCAGGCACGGGCCGTGGCCCGCTCCGCGGCGTACGTCTGGTCGACGCGGTCGGGATCCGGGTGGGCGACCAGGACGACCGAGCCACCGCGCGCGAGCGGCTCGGTGAAGCGGGCGAGACCGGAAGGGGAAGCCGGGTTCGCCGCAGTGAAGAGTCGGCCGCCGTCGGTGAGCAAGCTCCCGGCGGTGGCCGCCTCCCACAGCTCGGCGTGGGTGGCGTCGTCGGTGGCGGGGTCGCCCGGACCCGGCGGGTCGTACGCCGCGAAGGAGTCGGGCTGCGACCAGACCTCGACCCCGAGATCGTGCACGCCGGGCGGCAGCGGGTCGGCGAAGCGCAGGCCGAGGGGGTGCAGCGCGCTCGCGAGCACCTCGGCGGAGCCTCCCGCCCACGCGGCCACGGTGTCGGGACCGCAGACCACCAGGTCGGCGTCGTCACCCTCGGTGACGACCAGGCCGACCGTCCAGGCGGCCCCCAGCACGACCGGGCCGAGCCAGTGGGTCGGGAGGTCGACGCGGACGCGCTGGCCCCGCTCGAGGTCGAGCTCCTCGACGAGCAGCGAGGACGTCTTCGCCACCCAGTTGGCGTACGTCACCAGCGACAGCTCGGTCCGCTCGCCCGACGCGTGGTCGTAGAACGTGACCAGCGGCCGTCCCGGGTCGCGCCGGAGCAGGTCGGACAGGATCGCCGCGAACGTCGTCATGCCTCCAGCCTGCCCGAGACCCTGCTCGGCCGGCCCGGCGGTCGCTTGTAACGCCGGGTTACCCACTGTTCCCACGGGGTTGCACCATGGTGGGAGGAGCAGCAACCCGGCGTTACAAGCGGCTCGGGCGCCCCTAGGGTGCGGGTCATGACCTCCCTCGAGCACTTCTGGGCCGTGATCCCGGCGGGTGGGGCCGGGACCCGGCTGTGGCCGACGTCGCGGGCGGCGGCCCCGAAGTTCCTGCACGACCTCACCGGGACCGGACGCTCGCTGCTGCAGCAGACCGTCGACCGGCTCACGCCGCTGGCGCAGGACCGCCTGCTCGTGGTCACCGGCGCCGTGCACCGGCACGCCGTGCTCGCCGAGCTCCCCGGGGTGGACCCGGACGCCGTGGTGGCGGAGCCGTCACCGAGGGACTCGATGGCCGCGATCGGGCTGGCCGCGGCGATGCTCGAGCGCACCGACCCCGACGCGGTGATGGGGTCGTTCGCCGCCGACCACGTCATCACCGACGCGGCGGCGTTCGAGCAGGGGGTCGCGCGCGCGGTCGCGGTGGCGCGCGAGGGCTGGCTCGTCACCCTCGGCATCACCCCGACGTACGCCGCCACCGGGTTCGGCTACGTCCACCTCGGGCCGCCGCTGCCCGGCCATCCCGGCGCCCACCGCGCGGTCGGCTTCGTGGAGAAGCCGTCGACGGAGGTCGCCCAGCGCTACGTCGACGGTCGCCAGCACCGGTGGAACGCGGGCATGTTCGTCGCCCGACCCGGCGTGCTGCTCGAGCTGCTGGCCGAGGGCGACCCGGGCTTCGCCGCCCGGCTGCGCCAGATCGCGGCCGATCCCGAGCGGCTCGAGGAGCTGTGGGCCGAGCTGCCGCGGATCGCGGTCGACCACGCGGTCGCCGAGCCGGCCGCCGCGGCCGGGCGGGTGGCCGTCGTACCCGTGGATCCCGGGTGGGAGGACATCGGCGACTTCGACGCCCTGGCCTCGCTGCTCGGCGCCGACGAGGGCGGGATCCGGGTGCTGGGCGACGCGACGCTCGGTGCACGGGGTCGAGGCGAGCGGACTCGTCGTCCCCGGCTCCGGACGCGTCGTCGCGGTGGTCGGGCTGGACGACGTGGTCGTCGTGGACACCCCGGACGCGCTGCTGGTCACCAGCCGCGCCCACGCGCAGCGGGTGAAGGACGTCGTGGCCGGCCTCCGCGAGGCCGGCCACGAGGACCTGGTCTGAGACCCGTCGGGTCCGACTACACGGCGTTCGGCTCCGGGGAGTCGGTGTAGGGGTAGTCGGTCATGAACTGCTCGAGCGCCTCGCCGCTGGTCTCGGAGCAGTACTGGAAGATGCCGGTCTGCTCGCCGCTCGGGTCGCCGTCGTCGCCGATCGACCAGTGGGAGAAGGCGACGTGCTGGCCCTCGGGGAAGGCGTCACCGTCGTCGGAGGTCCAGGGCGCGGCGATGAACTTGCTGCGCTGGTTCTCGGAGTCGGCGAACTTGCGGGCGAGGCCGCGGATCTCGAGGACGGCGTCCTCGTCGGCGGCGATGGTGTCGTCGTACCAGAGGATCGTGTAGCCGTGCTCGAGGTTGTGCACCAGCGACTCGAGCTCGGGGCGGTCCTCGGGGGAGTAGAACTTGCGCTCGAACGGCGCGGGCGCGAGGCCGAGCTCGTTCCAGTGCGGGCCGAAGGCGACCGGGGCGGTGTCGTAGGTGACCTGCTCGGTCGGACGGCACGTGCTCGGCGTTGCCGGTGGCCGGCACCTCCTCGACCTCCTGGCAGGACGAGGCCGGGGCACCGATCGCCGCGAGGTCGAGGTCGTTGAACTCGCCGAGCTCCTGGCGCTCGGTCACGATGTTGTAGACGGGGTAGGCGATGATCAGCAGCGCCACCACCACGCAGACGCCGACGATCGCCAGGCCGCGGCGCTTCTCCGCGCTCTTCTGCTGGCCGCGGATGGCGTCGATCTTCGCCTGGCGCTCGTTCTTCTGGGGCTTGGCCTTGGCCACGTCGGTTCCTCGTCGTCGAACGGCAGGGGTCGGGGGGATTCTACGGATGCCCCGGTCGCATCCGGACCAGCCCGTCACCCCGGGCCGTGTCGGGGTCGTCCGCGAGGTGCCACCCGTGGGCGAACGCGAGGGCGCGCAGCGCGGCGTCGGGCGCCGCCCCGGCCGGTACGCCGAGGACGTCGCCGTCGTGGACGGGCGGACTCCCGGTGAGCAGCTCGAGGGCCTCGGCGAGCTCCGCCGTCCGACGCGCGTACGCCGAACGCCGTCGCGTCGGCCGGGTCCCCCCGCAGCGCGCGCAGCACGGCCTCCCGCGAGCCCCACCCGAACATGTCGGCGCCCTCGGCCCGGACCAGCGCCACCGCGCCCGGCCCGGCGTCGTCGTCGGCGAGCACCAGGTCGGCGCGGCCGCGGACCACCGCGAACGGGCGGGCACCGAGCTTGCCCTGGGCCAGCTCGGCGGCGCCGGCGAGCTCGTCGGCGACCGCGGGCGCGGTGACGACGAGGTCGTTGCCGTAGCCGTCCTGCCGACCGGAGAAGTCCTCCAGCACCCGCAGCCCGGCCGCGCCGACGGCCAGGTCGGTCTGGCCCTCGCGCCACGCACGACCGGCGGTGTCGGTGACGACGACGGCGACCGTGCGGCCGGTGAGCTCGAGCAGCCGGGCCCGCAGCGCACGCGCGGAGGCGTCCGGGTCGGCGGGGAGCAGCACCACGTGGCCGGGCTCGACGTTGGACGCGTCGATGCCGGCCGCGGCGAGCGTGAGCCCGTGGTGGGTGCGCACGATCCGGGTCGGACCACGCCGGGCGACCACCCGGGCGGTCTCCGCCGGGCAGCGCCTCGTCGCGGGTGCCGGGCACGACCCGGCCCTCGGCCTTGCTGACGACCTTGCTGGTGACCAGGACGACGTCGCCGTCCGCCAGGGTGACCAGGGCGACCAGGATCGCGGCCAGGTCGTCGCCGCGGCGCACCTCCCCGACACCGTCCGGGGCCATCACCCGCAGCTCGGTCACCGGGCGACCAGCTCGATGGCCGCGGCGGCCATCGCTGCGGTGGCGTCGTCGTCGGTCATCAGCAGCGGGACGTCGGCCGCGGCGATGCCGGCGGCGCGCAGCCCCTGCGAGCTGGTCGGCGTCACCCTCGTCGACGAGCCAGCCGTCGAGCACGCCCTCGTCCTCGGCCGTCCGGCTGCCGTAGTGGCGCCCGACCGCCCCGGAGCTGACCTCCACCCCGATCGAGGTCAGCAGCTGCTGGGCCATGCCGTGGACGTGGTGGCCGCCGATGATGGGGGAGACCCCGACCACCGGCGCGGAGGTCCGCCGGATCGCGTCACGCACGCCGGGGACGCCGAGGATGGTGCCGACCGAGACGACCGGGTTGGACGGCGGCAGCACCACGAGGTCGGTGTCGGTGAGCGCCTCGATCACGCCGGGGCCGGGGGAGCAGTCGTCGAGCCCGACCACCAGGACGGTCTCGGCCGGCACCTCGGCGTGCAGCCGCACCCAGTACTCCTGGAAGTGCACGACGCGGCGACCGCTCGGCTCCTCGGGGTCGGCGATCGCGACGTGGGTCTCGACCCGGTCGTCGGTCATCGGCAGCAGCGCGACGCCCGGCTGCCACCGCCGGCACAGCGCCTCGGTGACCCGGGAGAGGGGGTAGCCGGCCTCGAGCATCTGGGTCCGGACCAGGTGGGTGGCCAGGTCACGGTCGCCGAGGCCGAACCAGGTCCGCTCGACGCCGTACGCCTCGAGCTCCTCGAGCGCGTGCCACGTCTCGTCGCGTCGGCCCCAGCCGCGCTCGGCGTCGATCCCGTCGCCGAGGGTGTACATCAGGGTGTCGAGGTCGGGGCAGACCTTGAGCCCGTGGAGCCACCAGTCGTCGGCGGTGTTGGCGACGACCGTGACCGCCGCGTCCGCCGCGACCCCGGGTAGGGTCGCGCGACGCGATGCCGTGACGCAGTCCCTGCACGAAGCGGGCACCGCCCACGCCGCCGGAGAGCACGGTGATCCGGTTGATCGGGCGGTCGTGCTGCCGCGTCGTCTGACCCATGGGGTCAAGCGTGCCGTACCACGGATCCGCGCGGTTCGGTGGGTTTCGGCGTATACCAGAGTTCCGCTTGACTTCCCGTGTACGACAGGCGTGTAATTCCCACAGTGTTCTTCTGAATTACCCGGTCGCCGGCGGTGCTCGGACCGTCTGGGAGCGGGACACGGGGAACCACCTTGGAGCACCATCCGTGGGTCAGCGGGAGACCGTTGGCCCGGGTCGAAAGGGCGAGTGCCGTGAGAGAACTTCTCCTCCTCGACGGAGACGCCGAGGAAGCTGGCTGGCAGGAGCGGGCGCTGTGCGCCCAGACCGATCCTGAAGCGTTCTTCCCCGAGAAGGGCGGGTCCACCAGGGAGGCCAAGAAGGTCTGCCTGACCTGCGAGGTGCAGGACGACTGCCTCGAGTACGCACTGATGAACGACGAACGCTTCGGCATCTGGGGCGGGCTGTCCGAGCGCGAACGCCGCAAGCTCAAGAAGCGCGCGGTCTGAAGGAACTGACGGACCGGACCCGGCGGCGCCACCTCTGCGTGGCGCCGGGGGTCCTGCCCGGCTGCCGGCTCCCCTCGGGCCGGCATTGGGAGACCCTCCGGGGTCCCCGTTAGGGTCATCGGTCGTGTCTGCCACGGTCGTCGCCCTCCTCGTCAGCCATGACGGTGCCCGCTGGCTGCCCACGGTCGTCGAGGGCCTGAGCGCCCAGCGCCGCCCGGTCGACCGGGTCGTGTGCGTCGACACCACGAGCCGTGACGAGAGCCCGGCACTGCTGGACGCCGCCTTCGGCGCGGTGCACACCGCTCCGGGCGGGACCGGTTATCCCGAGGCCGTGCGGCTCGGCCTCGCCGAGGTCGACCGGACCGGCGGCGCCGACTGGATCTGGCTGCTCCACGACGACTCCACCCCCGACCCGGACGCCCTCGCCGCGCTGCTCGCCGCCGCCGAGGCCGATCCCGCCGCCGACATCCTCGGCCCCAAGCTCCGCGAGTGGCCCTCGCTGCGCCGGCTGCTCGAGCTCGGGCGTCTCCATCTCCGGCACCGGCCGGCGCGAGACCGGCCTCGAGCGTGGCGAGTACGACCAGGGCCAGCACGACGACGTCCGGGCGGTGCTCGCGGTCAACACCGCCGGCATGCTGGTGCGTCGCTCGGTGCTCGAGGAGCTCGGCGGCTTCGACGAGCAGATGCCGGTCTTCGGCAACGACATCGACTTCGGGTGGCGGGCCGCGGCGGCCGGCCACCGCGCCGTGATCGTGCCGCAGGCCGTCGTCTTCCACGCCGAGGCGGCCCACCGCGGCGTACGCCGGACCCCGCTGACGGGTCGTCACATCCACTACCAGGAGCGCCGGGCCGCGCTCTACACGCTGCTGGTCAACGCCAGCACCCGCTCGTTGCCGTGGCGGGTGCTGCGGCTGGCGGTCGGGACGCTGGTGCGCGTCGTCGGGCTGCTGCTGGTGCGCCAGGTCGGGCAGGCGCTCGACGAGCTCGCTGCGCTGGTCTCGCTCTACGGCAACCCGCGGCTCGTGTTGCGCGCGCGGCGCGACCGTCGCCGCCGCGGTGCCGGCACCACCGACGTACGGCCGCTGCTCTCGCCGTGGTGGGTGCCCTACCGGCACGGCCTCGACTTCGTGAGCGACCTCGCGGGAGCGGCCACCAACCAGGCCGCCGACGTCGCCGAGCGCCGCAGGTACGCCGCCGGCACCTCGGTCCGCGTCGTCGACGAGGAGGACCCGTGGGCCGAGGAGCAGGGCTGGGTCGCCCGCTTCGTCACCAACCCCGTCGCCGTCGGGAGTGTGCTGTTCCTGCTGCTGGCGCTCGTCGGCGCCCGGGAGGCCTTCGGCACCGTGTCCGGAGGCGCGCTCTCCCCGGTGCCCGCGGCCGCCGGTGACTGGTGGCAGCTGCTGACCGAGTCGCGACACCCGCTGGGCCAGGGCACCGACGTGCCGGCGCCGGCGTACGTCCTGCCGCTGGCGGTGCTCGGCTCGGTCGTCGGCACCACCGCGACGGTCAGCCTGCTGCTCGTGCTCGCGGTGCCGCTGACGTTCTGGGGCTCGTGGCGTTTCCTGCGCGTGGTCGGACGACTGCTCGACGAGGTCGGACCGCCCGCGTGGCTGCTCTTCCTCGGCGCCACCACCTGGTCGCTGATCCCCGCCGCGAGCGGCGCGTGGGGACTGGGCCGACTGGGAGTGGTCGTGGCCGCGACCGTGCTGCCGTGGCTCGCGCACGCCGCGCTCGGCTTCGCCGACCCGGAGCCGGACCGCCGCTGGCGCGCCGCCTGGCGCACCGGGTTGCTGCTCACGCTCGCGAGCGCCTTCGCGCCGCTGGCCTTCTGGTTCTCCCTGGTGCTGGCCGTGCTCGTGGTCGGTGCCGGCTTCTGGATCTCCCGGCGCGGGATGCGCGACCGGTCGGTCTGGGGTCCGCCCTCCGTCGCCCTCGCCACCCCCCTGGTGCTGCTCTCCCCGTGGTGGGTGCCTGCGCTGCTGACCGGCGCCGGGCCGGCCCTCGCGCTCGACAGCGGCCGACTGCCGATGGCCGCCGTCGGCTTCGAGGACCTGGTCACGGGCCATCTCGGTGCCGCGGGCGCGCCGGCGTACCTCGGTCTGTTGCTGCTCGCCGTCGCCGTGCTCGCCCTGGTCCCGGCCAGCACCCGGATCCCGGTGCTGGTCTGCTGGATCGTCGCGCTGGCGGCCGCGCTGGTCGCGGTGGTGCTCGGGCTCTTCACCTTCGAGCAGGACGCCGTCACGACCAAGGCCGGGCTCGGCTTCCTGGTGCTGGTGATCCAGGCCGGCTTCGTGGTCGCGGCCGTCGTCGCCGCGCAGGGAGCGCTGCACCGGGTCCGGCCCGGCTGGCGTCACCGGGCCGTGGTCGTGGTCGTCGCCGCCGCCGCGGTGGTCCCGCTCGTCGGACTCGGCTGGTTCGTGGTCAACGGGCCGGGCGACCTCGAGGACGCCACCGAGACCGGGATCCCGGCGTACATGAGGCAGAGCTCGGAGCTCAGCCCCTCCCACGGCATCCTCGTGATCGAGGGCGACGTCGACTCCGGGCTGACCTGGGCGGTGCAGCGTGACGACGGGCTGACCCTCGGCGAGGACGAGGTGGTGGGCCTGATGGAGGCCGATCGCGCGCTCGACGCCGACGTGCAGACCCTCGTGTCCGCCCCCGAGCAGGACCTCGCGCAGGCGCTGCCGGGTCACGGGATCGAGTACGTCGTGCTCCCGGCGCCGGCCGACGGCAGCGTGGCCGCCGTCCTCGACGCGACCGACGGGCTCGAGCAGGCCAGCGCGGAGGATCGCGCGACCCGGGCCTGGCGGGTCGCCGAGCCGGTCGACGAGACGGCGGTGACCTCCTCACGGACCTGGTGGCGCACCGGCCTGGTCGGCCTGCAGCTGCTCGGGATCGTGGTGGTCGCGGTGCTCTGCGTCCCCAGCCAGCGACGGGAGGAGCGGGCATGAGCGAGCGACGTCAGGACCCCGCCGGCCGGCGCAGTGCCGTCGGGCGCCGGATCAGCCCGACGGCGGTGATCGCGGTGCTGCTGCCGCTGCTCACCGTCGGCGCACTCACGCTCGTCGAGCCGTTCGACGCGGCGACGCCCGATCGTGCGGCCGAGCAGGTCTCGCCGTCGCGGGTCGACCTGGTCTGCCCGGCCGGGGAGGGCGGCGACGACCTGGCGCTGGCCACCGCGGGCGAGGCGGAGGGCGACGTCGCGACCGTCACCCCGGGTGGCGGCGAGCGGCAGCCGGTGACCCTCGCTCCGGACGCGACCGCGCTGCTCCGCGAGCAGGACGCCACCTTCGTGCGCGGGACCGGCGCGGTCGCCGCCGAGCTGATCGGTGCCCGGCTGCGTGACGGTGGACTGGCGTCCGCCGACTGCGTGCTGCCCCGCCCGACCTACTGGTTCACCGGCGTCGGCGCCGGTGCCGAGCACTCCTCGACGCTCGAGCTGGCCAACCCCGACGGCGGCCCGGCGGTCGCCGACGTCACCGTCTGGGGCAGCTCCGGCGTCCTCGACGTGCCGTCGTTGCGCGGGGTCACCGTGGTGGGCGGCGAGACCCAGCAGCTCGACCTGTCCGAGGTCGTGCCGCGACGCGGCGAGCTCGCCGTCCAGGTCGAGGTGTCGCGCGGCCGGCTCGGCGCCAGCGTCGTCGACGAGCTGCCGGCCCTCGGCCAGCAGGACCGGCTCGCCGACTGGCTGCCGGCCGCTCCCGAGCCCACGACCGACCAGCTGCTGCTCGGCCTGGTCGGCGGTGACGGTACGGACACCCTCGTGCTGGGCAACCCCGGTGAGGACGAGGCGCGCGTGGAGCTGCGGGTCGTCACCGAGGACGCCTCCTTCGTGCCCGAGGGCCAGCAGGAGGTCCGGGTCGCGGCCGGGTCGGTCGAGACGGTGACGCTGAGCGAGACCGTGCGGCAGCAGGTGTCCGACGGAGCGCTCGGACTCCAGGTCACCTCCACGCAGCCGGTCACCTCGACGCTCCGCTCGGTCGTCGACGAGGACCTCGTCCACGCAGCACCCGTGACCGCCTCGGACCAGCCGACCACCGCGGTCGTCCCCGCGGGCGAGTCCACCCTGGTGCTGGGACGCGCCGAGGGCTCGGGGGTCGCCCTCGTCACGGCGTACGACGTGGCCGGCAAGGAGCTGCTCGACGAGCGGATCGCGCTGTCCGAGGGCGGCGGCGGCACCCTCGACCTGCCGGAGGACACCCGGCTGGTGCGCGTCACCCCGCGGCGTACGGCCGTGGCGGGCGCGGTCGTCGTGAACGGCGACGGGGCGACCGTGGTGCCGCTGCGTGACCTGGTGCGCTACTCGCTGATCCCCGACGTGCGGCCCGGACTGCGCTGACCTGGTGGGGCTGGTCGTCGCTAGTCGTCGCGCGGGCGGTAGCGCGGGTCGACCAGCTCGGCGTCGACGCCGAGCAGCTCGGCGACCTGCTCGACGACGACCGTGAGGACCAGCGCCTCGAGCTCGGCGCGGTGCTCGGCGCGGTGCTCGATCGGGCGACGGAAGACGACCAGCCGGGTGGGGGCTCCCTTGACCCCGCGCACGAGCGAGGAGAGCGGCACCGTGCCCGGGTGCCAGTCGTCGGGCAGCTGCGGCGTGTCCTCGACGGCGTACTCCAGCAGGCCGAGCCGGTCCGACCACCGCTCGTCGAGCTCGGTGATGATGTCGAGGACGAGCGTGTCGAAGCGCTCGCCACGCGTGCGGGTGACGGGCGTGGCGGGGTCGACCGGGACGACGGCGGGTCCGCGCATGCCGCGCCCCCGCCGGTCGCGGCGACGGTTCCGTGCCGGTCCGGCTCCCACCTCGAGGTCCACGACCGCGAGCCTAAACGGCTTCGACCGTCCCAGTGGGTACGGTCGGCGCGTGAGTGGATCCCGTCGTTGTTCGCGCACCGCCTGCGGGCGGTCGGCCATCAACACGCTCACCTACGTCTACGCCGACCAGACCGCCGTCCTCGGCCCGCTCGCGACGTACGCCGAGCCGCACGCCTACGACCTCTGTGACGTGCACAGCGAGCGGCTCTCCGCCCCGCGTGGGTGGGAGGTGCTGCGACTCTCGTCGGGCAACGTCGACCGCGGCCCGAGCCAGGACGACCTGCTCGCCCTCGCCGACGCCGTGCGCGAGGCCGGCCGGCCGCAGCGCCCCGCCGCGACCGTCCCGTCGCTCGCCGAGGAGGGTGGGCGCGAGGTGTCGCGTCGCGGCCACCTGCGGATGCTCAGCTCCGACTGATCGGCCCGCCTTTCCCGGCAGCCCCGGACCCGGGGGTTGCCGTTGGGGACCAATCGACGTGTTTTCGGTGTTCCGGCGTGCCGTTGGTGACCAATCGGCAGTGGTCAGGTGCCCCGGTCGGGTCGCGGGTGCCCCGCCTCGGCGTACCCCGTCGAATGGTCAGATCCGGCAAGCTGCGGGCCCGGTCAGTCTGCCGTTGGGGACCAATCGGCACGTCCCGCGCCGCACGGACTGTCGTTGGTGACCAATCGGCACGCGACCCCGGGCGGTGACCCGGACGCCCCCGGATAGGCTCCCCGCCATGTCCTCCGCCCGGTCCGTCGCCCCGCCGTCGGCGGAGGCGCTCGCCGCGGTCTTCAAGGCGTACGACGTCCGGGGGCTGGTGCCCGAGCAGCTCGACGCCGACCTCGCCCGGGCGGTCGGCGCCGCCTTCGTCGCGGTCACGGGAGCGACCGAGGTCGTGGTCGGCCACGACATGCGGCCCAGCAGCCCGGAGCTGGTCGCGGCCTTCGCCGAGGGCGCGACGGGTGTCGGCGCGGACGTGGTCGTGATCGGGTTGTGCGCGACCGACCAGCTCTACTACGCCTCCGGCACCCTCGACCTGCCCGGCGTGATGGTCACCGCCAGCCACAACCCGGCCGGCTACAACGGGATCAAGATGTGCCGCGCGGGCGCCGTCCCGATCGGTCTGCAGACCGGCCTCGCGGAGATCCGCGACCACGTCGCGGCCGGTGAGGTCATCCCGGCCGCGGAGCGGGGGAGCGTCCGCCACGACGACCTGCTCACGGCGTACGCCGCCCACCTGGTCGGCCTCGCCCCCGTCGAGGGGCGACGGCTCCGGGTCGTCGCCGACGCGGGCAGCGGCATGGCCGGGCTCACGATGCCGGCGGTCGCCGAGCTGCTCGGTCCGGACCGGATCGACCTGGTCGCGATGTACTTCGACCTCGACGGCACCTTCCCCCACCACGAGGCCAACCCGATCGACCCGGCCACGCTGGTCGACCTGCAGGCGCGGGTGGTCGAGGAGGGCGCCGACCTCGGGCTCGCCTTCGACGGCGACGCCGACCGCTGCTTCCTCGTCGACGAGCAGGGTGTGGCGGTGTCCCCGTCGGCGCTGACCTCCCTGATCGCCCAGCGCGAGCTGGCCCGCCACCCGGGCTCGGTCGTGATCCACAACCTGATCACGAGCCGGGCGGTCCCTGAGCTGGTCACCGAGCTCGGCGGCACCCCGGTCCGCACCCGCGTCGGCCACAGCTTCGTCAAGCAGGCGATGGCCGAGACCGGGGCGGTCTTCGGCGGCGAGCACAGCGGCCACTTCTACTTCCGCGACTTCTGGCGCGCCGACTCGGGGATGCTGGCCGCGCTCCACGCGATGGCGGCGCGGGCCGGGACCGACCGGACCCTCTCGGAGCTGCTGGCCGAGCACGAGCGCTACGCCCCCAGCGGCGAGCTGAACTCCACCGTCGCCGACCCCGCCGGGGTGATCGACGAGCTCCGCACGACGTACGCCGACCGGCCGGGCGTCAGCCTCGACGAGCTCGACGGGCTGACCGTCTCGCACGCCGACTGGTGGTTCAACGTCCGCCCCTCCAACACCGAACCGCTCCTCCGGCTCAACGCCGAGGGGAAGGACCACGCCACCATGGCGGGGGTCCGCGACACCGTCCTCGCCCAGATCAGGAGCCACCGATGAACCTCGACCCCGCGCTGCTGGAGATCATCGTGTGCCCGGACTGCCGGGGCGCGCTCGCGGTCACCGGCGAGGAGCTGGTGTGCGGCTCCTGCGGTCTCGCCTACCCCGTCCGCGACGACATCCCGGTGCTGCTCGTCGACGAGGCCCGTCGGCCGGGCTGAGCCGGGACCGGGAGGGGAGCAGCACGATGGCGACATGGTTCGACGAGTCCCGCCTCGACGACGAGGCGGTGTGGGAGCGCGCCGACGCGCGGCTGCGGGCGCTCGCGGAGTCCGGGGCCCGGGTACGCCGCGAGGTGGCCGAGGCCGAGGCCGCGACCGCCGAGGCAGTGGCCCGCGCGGCCGGCCAGCAGCGACCCCGCGCCGTGATCGCCGCCGGCCCCGACTCGCGGCTGCTGCGCGCGGTGCTCGAGCCGTGGTGCCCGGTGCCGTTCGTCGCCTGGCCGAACCCGTCGCTGCCGGGCTGGGCCGGTGGCCTCGACCTCGTCGTGGTGCTGGCGCCCGACGGGGGCGTCGGCTCGGCGTCCGCCGTCGCGGAGGCCGTACGCCGGGGCTGCCAGGTGGTCGTCGCCTGCCCGCCGAGCTCGACCGTGGCGGACCACGCGTCCGGTCGGTGGAGCGCGGTGCTCCCCACCCCGGGGCGCGACCAGCTCGCCACGGCCGTCGTGATGCTCGACTACCTCGAGCAGGTGCAGCTCGGTCCCCGCGTCGACACCGAGCGGGTGGCGGTTGCCCTCGACGAGGTCGCGATCTCCTGCTCGCCCCACCGCGACCTCGCGGTCAACCCCGCCAAGGTGCTGGCCATCGCGCTGGCCGACACGCTGCCTGTGGTCTGGGGCGGCAGCGTCCTCGCCGCCCGGGCAGCCCGCAGGATGGCCGAGTCGCTGCGGCGGGTCAGCGGCCGCAGCGCGCTGGCCGGCGACGCGGAGCACCTGCTGCCCGTCCTCGAGGCCACCCGGCAGCGCGACGTGTTCGACGACCCCTTCGCCGACGAGCCGCGTGACCTCCGGCCGATGCTGCTCGTGCTCGACGACGGCAACGAGGAGCCCGTGGTGCGGGAGTCGCGCGGTCGGCTGCTGGCGGCCGCGGCCGCCCGCGGCGTACGGGTGGAGACGCTGACCACCGACGCCCCCACCGAGGTGGCGCGCTACGCCTCGCTCTTCCTCCAGGGCGGCTATGCCGCCGAGTACCTCGCGCTCGGGCTGGTCGAGGACTGACCGGAGGGGCCCGGCAGCACCCCGTGGCGCGCGACCCGTGGCAGGACAACGCCACGATGACGTTGGTGACCCTCGTGGTCGTCGGCCACTTCTGGGCGATCCTGCCCGACACCGGGTTCACCGACCACCTCTACGACTCCCTCTACCTGTGGCACATGCCGGCGTTCGTGCTCGTCACCGGCTACCTCAGTCGCTCCTCCGAGTGGACCCGGCCGCGGCTGGTGGGCCTGGTGACGACGGTCGCGGTGCCGTACGTCGTCTTCGAGTCGCTCTACGCCCTGTTCCGGCTGCAGGTCGGGGACGAACGCTTCGCCGAGCTGTACCTCGACCCGCACTGGCTACTGTGGTTCCTCACCGCGCTCCTCGTCTGGCGGCTCGCGACCCCGCTGCTCACGCGGCACTGGGCGGCGGTGCCGGCGGCCTCCGCGATCCGCATCGTCGGCGGCACCTGGGCCGGCTTCCTGCTCGCCGGGCTGGTCGGTGCCGCCGCCTTCCTCGCCGCCGCGCCGCGCCGCGGGGGCTGGTACGCCGACGCCGGTCGCTGGACGATCGTGGTCTACCTGTTCCACGGCTTCTTCGTGAAGGGGCTGGGCTACTCCGGGTTCGGCGGTTGGAGCGACACCCACCCGCTCGCCGGCCTGCTGGTCACGACCGTCCTCGGCGTGGTCGTCGCGCTGCTGCTCGCGTGGACGCCGTTGGCGCGCCGGCTGACGCCCACCGACGGACTTCGTGGGCGAGCCTGTGACTGCGCCCGGATCGTTTCCGTCACCAGGTCACGGTTTCCCCGCCCGGGCGGGGAAACCGTGACCCCCTGACTACGCTGACCAGCACCACGCACCACCACGCAGCGGGACCCACCCAGGAGGACCAGATGGCCGGCGGACTGTTCGCGCTGCTCGACGACGTGGCGGCGCTGGCCCGGGTGGCGGCGGCCTCGGTCGACGACGTGGGGGCGGCGGCGGGGCGCGCGAGCGCCAAGGCCGCCGGCGTGGTGGTCGACGACACGGCGGTGACGCCGCAGTACCTCCAGGGCTCGGCCGCCGCGCGTGAGCTGCCGATCATCAAGCAGATCGCGATCGGCTCGCTGCGCAACAAGCTGCTGTTCATCCTCCCGGCAGCGCTGCTGCTGAGCCAGTTCCTCCCGCAGGCACTGCCGGTGCTGCTGATCTGCGGTGGCACGTTCCTCGCCTACGAGGGTGCGGAGAAGGTGTGGGAGCGCCTCCACGGCGGCGCCCACGCCGAGGAGGCGATGGAGCAGGGCGAGTTCACGCCCGAGCACGAGAAGAAGACGGTCGCCGGGGCGATCCGCACCGACTTCATCCTGTCCGCCGAGATCATGGTCATCGCCCTCAACGAGGTGCTCGACTCCAGCCCGGACGCCGGCTTCGTGATGCGCGCGGTGATCATGGCCGTCGTCGCGGTCTTCATCACGGTGCTGGTCTACGGCGTCGTCGCGCTGATCGTGAAGATGGACGACATCGGGCTCCGGCTGGCCGGGCGCGAGTCGTCCGGCTCGCAACGGGTCGGCCACGCGCTGGTCGCCGCGATGCCGAAGCTGCTCGCGGCGATCTCGCTGATCGGCACCCTCGCCATGCTCTGGGTCGGCGGGCACATCCTCATGGTCAGCCTCGACGAGCTCGGCCTCCACGCGCCGTACGACCTGGTGCACCACTGGGAGGAGGCGGTCCACCACGCGATCGAGGGGCCGGTGGGCAGCACGCTGGCGTGGGTCGTCAACACGCTGGCCTCGGCGGTCATCGGTGTCGTCGTCGGAGCGGTGGTCGTCGCGCTCATGCACCTGGTCCCGAGGAAGAGCAAGCAGCGCGAGGATTCCTGAATCGGATGTGACCCGGCCTACGCTGGTCCGGTCCGCGTGGGAGATCCCAAGACGCGCAGATGCGCGACGCAGACCCGGCTCCAAGTCCGAGGAGACACCTGATGGATTTCAAGGTCGCTGACCTGTCCCTGGCCGAGTACGGCCGCAAGGAGATCGCTCTCGCCGAGCACGAGATGCCGGGCCTGATGGCCATGCGCGAGCGCTACGGGGACGACAAGCCGCTCGCCGGCGCCCGGATCGCGGGCTCGCTGCACATGACCGTGCAGACCGCCGTCCTGATCGAGACCCTGGTCGACCTCGGCGCCGAGGTGCGCTGGGCCTCCTGCAACATCTTCTCCACCCAGGACCACGCGGCCGCGGCGGTCGTCGTCGGCCCCGAGGGCACGGTCGACGCCCCCGCCGGCGTCCCGGTCTTCGCCTGGAAGGGCGAGACCCTCGAGGAGTACTGGTGGTGCACCCAGCAGATCCTCGACTGGCCGGCCGGTCGCCCTGCGAACATGATCCTCGACGACGGTGGCGACGCCACCATGCTGCTCCACCTCGGCGTCGAGGCCGAGAAGACCGGTGTCGCTCCCGACCCGGCGAGCGCCGTGTCGACCGAGCAGCGGATCGTCTTCGAGGTGCTGCAGGCCTCGCTCGCCGCCCACACCGACCGCTGGACCCAGATCGCGGGCGAGATCAGGGGCGTGACGGAGGAGACCACCACGGGTGTCCACCGCCTCTACGAGATGCTCAAGGAGGGCTCGCTCCTCTTCCCGGCGATCAACGTCAACGACTCGGTCACCAAGTCCAAGTTCGACAACAAGTACGGCTGCCGCCACTCGCTCATCGACGGCATCAACCGCGCCACCGACGTCCTGATCGGTGGCAAGGTCGCGGTCGTGGCCGGCTACGGCGACGTCGGCAAGGGCTGCGCGGAGTCGCTGCGCGGCCAGGGCGCCCGCGTGATCGTCACCGAGATCGACCCGATCTGCGCGCTGCAGGCGGCGATGGACGGCTACCAGGTCACCACGCTCGAGGAGGCCCTCCCGGTCGCCGACATCATCATCACCGCGACCGGCAACAAGGACGTCGTCACGGTCGACCAGATGACCCGGATGAAGCACCAGGTGATCGTGGCCAACATCGGCCACTTCGACAACGAGATCGACATGGCCGGGCTCGAGACCTACCCCGGCGTCGAGCGCGACACCGTCAAGCCGCAGGTCGACGTGTGGACCTTCCCGACCGGACGCTCGGTGATCGTGCTCTCCGAGGGCCGGCTGATGAACCTCGGCAACGCCACCGGCCACCCGAGCTTCGTGATGTCGAACTCCTTCACCAACCAGGTGCTCGCGCAGGTGGAGCTCTTCACCAAGCCCGAGGACTACCCCGTCGGCGTCTACGTGCTGCCCAAGCACCTCGACGAGGAGGTCGCCCGGCTGCACCTGGCGGCGCTGGGCGTGAAGCTGACGACCCTCACCGACGACCAGGCCGGCTACCTCGGCATCCCGGCCGAGGGGCCCTACAAGTCCGACCACTACCGGTACTGAGCGTGCACCTGACGTGCGCATGAGGTCCGGTGCGGCAGTATTGACGCCATGAGCCAGGCATCTGAGGTCGCGCACCGCGGACGCATCCTGGTCGTCGACGACGACGCCTCCCTCGCGGAGATGCTCACGATCGTCCTCCGTCAGGAGGGCTTCGAGAGCCAGATGTGTTCGCGGGGCGACCAGGCCATGGACCTGTTCCGGGCCTACAAGCCCGACCTGGTCCTGCTCGACCTGATGCTGCCAGGCAAGGACGGCATCGACGTCTGCAAGGAGATCCGCGGCGAGTCCGGGGTCCCGATCGTGATGCTCACGGCCAAGGGCGACACCGTCGACGTCGTGGTCGGCCTCGAGTCCGGGGCCGACGACTACATCGTCAAGCCGTTCAAGCCCAAGGAGCTGGTCGCGAGGATCCGGGCGCGCGTACGCCGCTTCGACGCGCCGGCGCCCGAGGCGCTCAGCATCGGTGACCTCGAGATCGACGTCGCCGGTCACTCGGTGACGCGCGGCGGCGGGTCGATCAACCTGACGCCGCTGGAGTTCGACCTGCTGGTCTGCCTGGCTCGCAAGCCGTGGCAGGTGTTCACCCGCGAGGTGCTGCTGGAGCAGGTCTGGGGCTACCGCCACGCGGCCGACACCCGGCTGGTGAACGTGCACGTCCAGCGGCTGCGCTCCAAGGTCGAGCACGACCCGGAGAACCCCGAGATCGTGGTCACCGTCCGCGGCGTGGGATACAAGGCCGGCGCGTCCTAGGCCGCGCCGTGGCTCTCTCCTCCGCAGGGCCGACCACCGGCCCGACCCCTGGCCCGAGCGTCGGCCCGACGCCGGGCGCGTCCCCAGGCCCTCCCCCCGGTGCCCCGGGGTGGCGCCGGCTCGCCGGCCGTCACCCCGCCGACGCGATCAAGCGCGGGCTCACCTTCTGGCGACGCTCGATCCAGGCCCGCGTGGTGGCCAGCGTGGTGCTGCTCTCGGCCTTGGTGATCGGGATCGTGGGGTGGCTGCTGGTGCAGCAGACCCGCGACGGGCTGCTCGAGCAGCGCGAGGACGCCGCGGTGAGCGAGGCGGCGCAGGTCACCGCCGAGGCCGCCGACCGGCTCAGCGGCGTACCCGCGACGGAGACGGACGTCGACCAGCAGCTCGCCGAGCTGGTCCGGCCGATCATCGAGCTCGGGGAGACGCGCGACTTCGCGGTCGTGCTCAGCGGTCCGTCGGGGGAGTCGAGGATCGCGGACGCCGGCGTCCAGTACACGCCGCGCCTCGACACCTCGAGCGTGCCGGCGTCCCTCGAGGACCACTTCGCCGCCCCGCTGGGGACGACCACCGCGTTCACCTACACGCAGCTGCGCTACCTCGACGGGGACGGGGACGTCGTCAGCGGGGAGCCGGCGATCGTGGTCGGCTCGCAGGTACGCCTGCCCGCGGACTCCAAGACCTACACGCTCTACTACCTCTTCCCGCTCAGCGACGAGGCGGCGACGCTGGGGTTGCTGCAGGGCGCGATGCTGACCGCCGCCGGGCTGCTGCTGCTGCTCGTCGCGGGCATCACCTGGCTGGTCACGCGCCAGGTCGTGACCCCGGTCCGGATGGCGCGCCGGGTCGCCGAGCGGCTGGCGGCCGGGCAGCTCCAGGAGCGGCTGCGGGTCTCCGGCGAGGACGACCTCGCTCGGCTCGCGACGTCCTTCAACCAGATGGCCACCAACCTGCAGCGCCAGATCCGGCAGCTCGAGGAGCTCTCGCGGGTGCAGCGCCGCTTCGTCGCCGACGTCTCCCACGAGCTGCGGACCCCGCTGACCACGGTCCGGATGGCCGGCGACGTGCTGCACGACGCCCGCGCCGACTTCGACGCGCCGACCGCGCGGGCCGCCGAGCTGCTGCAGACCGAGCTGGACCGCTTCGAGGGGCTGCTGGCCGACCTGCTAGAGATCAGCCGCTTCGACGCCGGTGCCGCCGTGCTCGAGATCGACGACGTCAACCTGGTCGACGTCGCCCACCGGATCGTGAACGCGACCGGTGCGCTCGCCCGGCAGAACGACTGCCGCGTGATCGTGGAGGCGCCCGACCACCCCTGCCTGGCCGAGGCCGACGTACGACGCGTGGAGCGGATCGTGCGCAACCTCGTCACCAACGCCATCGACCACGCCGAGAGCGGTGACATCACGATCCGGGTGGACAGCGACGACCACGCCGCGGCGATCGCCGTGCGCGACCGCGGTGTCGGGCTCGGCGTGGGGGAGTCGGCGATGGTCTTCAACCGGTTCTGGCGCGCCGACCCGGCCCGGGCCCGGACCAGCGGCGGCACCGGCCTGGGACTGTCCATCTCGCTCGAGGACACCCACCTGCACGGGGGCTGGCTGCAGGCCTGGGGCCGGCCGGGCGAGGGCGCCCAGTTCCGGCTCACCCTGCCGCGCCGGGTCGGCGGCACGCTGCGCCAGAGCCCGCTCCCGCTGGTCCCCGTCGACTCCGTGGAGCCGGTCCGATGAGGGCGCGCGCGTTCGGCGTGCTGCTGGGGGGCCTGGCGCTGCTCACCAGCGGCTGCGTCGGCATCCCCGACTCCGGCCCGATCGAGGAGGCGCAGACCGGCGTCGAGCCGGGGGAGCAGCTCGGCTACTACAACGACCCGCGACCGCCCACTCCCGGCGCCTCGCCGACCGACATCGTGCGCGGGTTCCTCGACGCGCAGGCCGCCATCCCGTTGCAGACCAACACGGCCGAGCAGTTCCTCACCGAGGCCGAGGCCACCCGGTGGCGCCACTCGCGCACCGTGACGTACGCCGCTGCCTCGCCGCCGCGGGGCAGCAACCAGGTCGCCGTCGAGCTCGACGGCGCCAACCAGATCGACTCGCGCGGCTCCTGGCTCGGCTCGCTGCCCCGCGAGGAGCAGGAGCTCACCTTCTCGATGCGGCGCGAGGACGGGGAGTGGCGCATCGACCAGGCGCCGGACGCGCTGGTCGTCCCGGAGCCGTGGTTCGGCCAGGCCTACCGCCGGGTCTCGCTGTTCTACCTCGACCCGACCGGTCAGATCCTGGTCCCGGAGCCGGTGTTCGTGCCCCGCGGCGACCAGCTGGCGACGTCGCTGGTCGAGGCGATGCTCGCGGGGCCGCTGACCCGGCTGCGCGGCGTGGAGCGCACCGCCGTCCCGGCCGACCTCGACATCGACCTGTCGGTGACCCCGGACGCCCAGGGCGTCGCCGAGGTCAACCTGACCGGGGGCACGGCCATGCCGTCCGAGCGGGACGCGTCGCTGATGGTCGCCCAGCTCGCCCACACCCTCGCCCAGGACTCCACGCTCACCGGCTTCCGGGTGACCCTCGACGGTGAGCCCGTGGTGCTGCCGGGAGGGCTGACCACGTTCCCGATGGACCAGGGACAGGCCTTCGACCCGGTGGGGGTGCAGTCGACCTCGCTGCTCTTCGGCCTCGCCGACGGCCGGCTGGTGCTCGGGGCACCCGGGGCGACCGAACCCGCCGCCGGACCGATGGGCGCCTCCGCGCTGGGCGTGCGCTCGGTCGGGGTCAACCTCACCGGCGCCCGCGTCGCCGGGGTCACCGGCGACGGTGACGAGGTGCTGGTCACCGACGTCCGCAACGCCGACGCCGCGGTCGGGACCGTCGCCGGCGGCGCCACCGACCTGCTGCCGCCGGTCTGGGACTTCGCCGACCGGCTGTGGCTGGTCGACCGGACCGCCGGGGGAGCGGTGGTGTCCGTGGTCCGGGACGGCCGCACCCGGGACCTGGAGGTGCCCGGCATCAGCGGGCGTGACGTCTCCCACCTGCTGGTCTCCCGCGACGGCTCACGCCTGGTCGCGGTGGTCAACCGTTCCCGTGGCGACCGGGTGGTCGTCAGCCGGGTGGAGTACACCGCGGCCGGACGCGCCGTCGACGCGACCCCGGCCCGCGAGATCTCCTGGGACGACCAGCCGCGGATGTCGGTGCTCGACGTCGGCTGGGCCTCGCCGACCTCGATCGCGATCGCCCACCGGCTCGGCGGTGACCTGTTCCAGGTCCGCACGATGACGGTCGACGGTGCCCCGGCCGGGCTGTCCGGCCTCGCTGCGCCCGTCCAGGAGCGCCCGCGCGCGCTGGTCTCCTCGCCGCGGTCCACCGACCCCGTCTTCGTCCGGACCCGCAGCGGGCTGGTCGACGTGCTCAGCGGCTCGCAGGTGGTCGACGCGGACCCGACGCTGGGTTACCTGACCTACGTCGGCGGCTGACTCCTCCACAGCCCGGGGGCGGGCGTTGCGGGCGGCTCCGCTGCGGCGCAGGATCGAGCGGGTGAGCCCGCGCGACCGCTTCCGTGCCCGCCTGGCCGGCCGGGTCGGGCTCGCGGCGGACCCCGCCCTCGACCTGCTGCTCGGCGGTGCGTGCGTCGGGTGCGGCCATCCCGGGCGTGCGCTGTGCGGCGCCTGTCGCCAGGAGCTGCCGGCCACCCCTCGCCTCGCCTGGCCCGACCCCACACCGGCCGGGCTCGCGCCGCCCTGGTCGCCGGCGGCCTACGACGGGGTGGTGCGGTCGGCGCTGCTGGCCCACAAGGAGCGGCACGTCGTCGGCCTGGCTGGTCCGCTGGGGACGCTGCTCGCCGTCGCGGCCGGGGCCGCCGCGGGCGGGCCCGGGGTGGTGCTGCTGGTGCCGGTGCCGAGCCGGCCCGGGGCCGCCCGCGCCCGCGGTCACGAGCCGCTGCTCGCGATCTGTGGCCGCGCGGGCGTGCTCCTGCCCGAGGCGGTGGTGGCCCCGCTGCTGCGCTCCCGGGGCGGTGTCCTCGACCAGGCTGGCCTCTCGGCCGAGCAGCGGTCCGCCAACCTGACCGGCTCGATGTGGTGCCCCAGCGCGGGGCTGGCCCGGCTGTCGCGCCGGCTCGGGGGCCGGTCGGTCCGGGTGGTGGTCTGCGACGACGTGCTGACCACCGGCTCGACGGCGCGCGAGGCGCAGCGGGCGCTCACCGCGACTGGTCTGGACGTGGTGGGCGTCGCCACCGTCGCGGCCACGCTTCGGCGCGGCCCGCCCCGGCGCACGAGGGAGGATCACGGCCGATTGTCAGGTGCACGCCTTTCGTTGCGGGAGGCGGTGGACTAGCGTCTGTGCATGGAGTCCGTCCGGGTCCGTGGTTGCGTCGTCGGGACGCGAGCGGCGCCCTCGCGGGTGTCGCCCCGGTCCCGTCGGCAAGCCGATGCCAGTCGCAGGCGAAACGGCCCACGTAACCCCTCTCGAGGGGGATCACGGTGCGACTTAGAAGTAAGACCTGCCTCATCCGGTCCGTCAGATGCGGACCGGTGCGGGAGAAGGCCGGTAGTGGCAGAGAAGCTGCGGAAGCCTCAGCAGGCGATTGTGGGGTCGAAGACCAGGTCGGCCGGGCGGACTCCTTCTGCACCGACAGCCCTACGGGGTTCACACTGCACTGGAGGTTGACATGGACGTTGTCGTCACGGGTCGCCACATCGAGCTCTCGGAGCGATTCCGAGAGCACGTGAACGAGAAGCTCTCGAAGCTGGAGAAGCACGACCACCGGATCCAGAGGGTGCAGGTCGAGGTGGAGAGCGAGCGCAACCCGCGGCAGCACGACCGCGCGATCAAGGTGGAGCTGACCGCCTTCTCGAAGGGCCCCGTGATCCGGGCCGAGGCCGCGGCCGAGGACAAGATGGGCGCGCTCGACCTGGCCCTGGACAAGATGGCCTCCCAGATGCGCAAGGCCGCCGACCGGCGCCGGATCCACAAGTCCCGCGCGCCAGCCTCGGTGGGGCAGACCCTCGCCGGCATGGAGACCGTCCAGCCCGAGGTGGCCGAGGACGAGACCGTCGTCGAGCGCAACGTCGGCCCGATCGCGGTGACCGGCGACGGGCCGCTGGTGGTCCGGGAGAAGAGCCACCCCGCGGAGCCGATGACCCTCGACCAGGCGCTCTACGAGATGGAGCTGGTCGGGCACGACTTCTACCTCTTCGTCGACAAGGAGAGCGAGCGGCCGTCGGTGGTCTACCGCCGGCGCGGCTACGACTACGGCGTCATCTCGCTGGAGCTCGGTGCCGAGCTCGGGGCGGGGCTGGGTGCGGACTGACCCTCCCCGCGCGTCGTCCGTGCCATGATGCTCCGCGTGACGAGCAATGCGGTCGATGCCGGCGAGCCGATCCGGGTGCTGGTGGTCGACGACCAGGAGCTGTTCCGTCGCGGCCTCACGATGCTGCTGGCCAGTGAGGACGGCATCCAGGTGGTCGGCGAGGCCGGGGACGGCATCGAGGGCACCACGCTCGCGGAGTCCCTGGCACCCGACGTGGTGCTGCTCGACGTCCGGATGCCCAAGCGGTCGGGCATCGAGGCGTGCGTCGCGATCAAGGAGAGCGTGCCCTCGGCGAAGATCATCATGCTGACGGTCTCCGACGAGGAGGCCGACCTCTACGAGGCCGTGAAGAGCGGCGCCTCGGGCTACCTCCTCAAGGACTCCTCCATCGAGGAGGTCGCCCAGGCGGTCCGGGTCGTCTCCGACGGCCAGTCGCTGATCAGCCCCTCGATGGCGGTGAAGCTGATCGACGAGTTCAAGCAGATGTCGCGCCCCGACAAGGCGCAGGTCCCCGGGCTGCGGCTCACGGCGCGTGAGCTCGAGGTGCTCCGGCTGGTCGCGACCGGCATGAACAACCGCGAGATCGCCAAGCAGCTCGTGATCAGCGAGAACACCGTGAAGAACCACGTCCGCAACATCCTCGAGAAGCTCCAGCTGCACTCGCGCATGGAGGCGGTCATGTACGCCGTCCGCGAGAAGCTCTTGGATCTGCCGTAGCCCGCGGAGCCGCGCCGTGTGCCTGACAACGCCCTCTGGGTAGTTCCCAGGCACACGGGACGGCTGCGTGTCCCCGCCGTCTGGTTGAGTACGACGCGTGCTGACCCTCTCGACGGCGCAGGCGCGCCGGATCGCCCTGGCGGCGCAGGGGTTCCTCGACCCGCCGCACGGCCGGCCGACGATGCGCACGTTCGACCGCACGCTGGCCCGCACCGGCGTGCTCCAGGTCGACTCCGTCAACGTGCTCGCCCGGGCCCACCTGATGCCGCTCTACTCCCGGATGGGCCCCTACGACCCGACGCTGCTGCAGCGGGCGGGCTCCGGGAAGGAGTCCCGGCGGGTGCTGGAGTACTGGGCCCACGTGCAGGCGTTCATGCCGGTCGAGCTGTGGCCGGCGATGCAGTTCCGCCGCGACCACTACCGGGCCAGGCGCAGCAAGTGGGGCTTCGCCGCCGATGCCGAGCTGGAGCCGCGGATCCTCGCCGCCGTCCGGGAGCGCGGGCCGGTCACCGCTCGGGAGCTCGACGAGGAGTTCAGCGGCCCGCGCACCAAGGAGCACTGGGGCTGGAACTGGTCGGACGCCCGCAAGGTGCTCGACTTCCTGTTCCTGGTCGGTGACGTCGCCGTCGCCGGCCGCACACCGCAGTTCGAGGTGGTCTACGACCTGCCGGAGCGGGTGCTCCCGCAGGCCGTCCTGGACCTGCCCCCGCTGGACCCCGAGGAGGCGGGTCGCGAGCTCGTCCGTCGTGCCGCCCGCGCCCACGGCGTCGGCACCGCCGGCTGCTTCGCCGACTACTACCGGATGCGGGCGGTCCCGGGCACCGGCGATGCGGCACGCCAGCCCAGTGCCCGCGCGGCGATCGCCGACCTGGTCGACGCCGGGGAGCTCGAGCAGGTGCAGGTCGAGGGGTGGCGCAAGCCGGCGTACCTCGACACCTCCGCGCGCCGACCGCGCGCCGTCGGTGCCCGCACCCTGCTCAGTCCTTTCGACCCCCTCGTGTGGGAGCGCTCGCGCACCGAGGCGCTGTTCGACTTCCACTACCGGATCGAGATCTACGTCCCCGCCCCGCAGCGTCGCTTCGGCTACTACGTGCTGCCGTTCCTGCTCGGCGACCGGATCGCCGCGCGCGTCGACCTCAAGGCCGACCGCGCGGGGAGCCGGCTGCTCGCGCTCGCGGCGTACGCCGAGGACGGTGCGCCCGCCGAGACCGCCGCCGAGCTCGCCGCCGAGCTGCGCCGGCTCTCCGGCTGGCTGGGGCTCGACGACGTGGTCGTCTCCCCGCGCGGCGACCTCGCCGGCCCCCTCGGCGCCGAACTGGCGTGACCCGGCGCAGGGGCGATCGCGGGGGTGGTCGCGGGGGTGGTGGCCCGGCTTCGCGCGCTGGGTAGCATGACCGGTGGTCCGTCGCCCGACGGTGCGGGCCGCCGTGACCTCAACTCCAGGAGTCAAGCCCCAGTGCCCGCCATCTTCGACAAGATCCTCCGCATCGGCGAGGGCAAGATCCTTCGCCAGCTCGAGGCGATCTCCCAGGCCGTCAACGTCATCGAGGACGACTTCGTCGCCATGAGCGACGAGGAGCTGCGGGGCATGACCGACCAGTTCCGCGAGCGGCTCGCCGGCGGCGAGTCCCTCGACGACGTGATGCCCGAGGCGTTCGCGACGGTGCGCGAGGCGTCCAAGCGGGTGCTGGGCATGCGCCCCTTCGACGTGCAGGTCATGGGTGCGGCCTCGCTCCACCTCGGCAACATCTCGGAGATGAAGACCGGTGAGGGCAAGACGCTGGTCGCGGTGCTGCCGTCGTACCTCAACGCCCTCGAGGGCAAGGGCGTCCACATCGTCACGGTCAACGACTACCTCGCGAAGTTCCAGTCCGAGCAGATGGGCCGGGTCCACCACTTCCTCGGCCTGACCGTCGGCGTCATCCTGCCGACGATGCGCCCCGCCGAGCGCCGCGAGGCCTACGGCTGCGACATCACCTACGGCACCAACAACGAGCTCGGCTTCGACTACCTCCGCGACAACATGGCCGGCTCGCTCGAGGAGTGCGTCCAGCGCGGTCACAACTTCGCGATCGTCGACGAGGTCGACTCGATCCTCATCGACGAGGCGCGGACCCCCCTCATCATCAGCGGCCCGACCCAGGACGAGGTCCGCTGGTACGGCGAGTTCTCCAAGGTCGCCGCCAAGCTCCACCGCGACACCGACTACGAGGTCGACGAGAAGAAGCGCACCATCTCCGTCCTCGAGCCGGGCATCACCAAGGTCGAGGACCACCTCGGCATCGAGAACCTCTACGAGTCGGCCAACACCCCGCTGATCTCCTTCCTCAACAACTCGATCAAGGCCAAGGAGCTGTTCCACAACGACAAGGAGTACGTCGTCATGAACGGCGAGGTGCTCATCGTCGACGAGCACACCGGCCGCATCCTGGCCGGTCGCCGCTACAACGACGGCCTGCACCAGGCGATCGAGGCCAAGGAGGGCGTGGAGGTCCGCGAGGAGTACCAGACGCTCGCGACGATCACCCTGCAGAACTACTTCCGCCTCTACTCCAAGCTCTCCGGCATGACCGGTACCGCCATGACCGAGGCGAGCGAGTTCGACAAGATCTACGGCCTCGGCGTGGTCCCGATCCCGACCAACCGGGAGATGGCGCGCAAGGACCAGTCCGACCTCGTCTACCGCACCGAGGAGGCGAAGTACGACGCCGTCGTCGAGGACATCGCCGAGCGCCACCACCTCGGCCAGCCGATCCTGGTCGGCACGGTCTCGGTCGAGAAGTCCGAGCACCTCTCGAGCAAGCTGCGCCAGAAGGGCATCCCGCACACCGTCCTGAACGCCAAGCAGCACGCCGACGAGGCGAAGGTCGTCGCGCTCGCCGGGCACAAGGGCTCGGTCACGGTCGCCACCAACATGGCCGGCCGCGGCACCGACATCATGCTCGGCGGATCGGTCGAGTTCCTCGCCGACGCCGAGCTGCGCCAGCAGGGCCTCGACCCGGTCGAGGCGCCTGAGGAGTACGACGCCGCGTGGCCCGCCATGGTCGAGAAGATCAAGGCGCAGGTCCAGGCCGAGCACGACGAGGTCAAGGAGCTCGGCGGCCTCTACGTCGTCGGCACCGAGCGGCACGAGTCGCGCCGGATCGACAACCAGCTGCGCGGCCGTTCCGGTCGCCAGGGCGACCCGGGCGAGTCCCGGTTCTACCTCTCCCTCGAGGACGAGCTGATGCGGCTCTTCAAGTCCGAGTGGGTCGACCGGATCCTCCAGGTCATGAAGATCCCCGACGACGTCCCGATCGAGAACAAGCGGGTGACCGGCGCGATCGCGAACGCGCAGGGCCAGGTGGAGTCGCAGAACTTCGAGTCCCGCAAGAACGTCCTGAAGTACGACGACGTGATGAGCCGCCAGCGCGAGGTCATCTACGGCGAGCGCCGCGAGGTGCTCGAGGGCGCGGACCTGGAGAAGCAGGTCCGCGAGTTCCTCAACGACGTCATCGAGGGCTACGTCGCGACGACGACCGAGGACCTCGCCGAGGAGTGGGACCTCGACGGTCTCTGGAGCGCGCTGCGCCAGCTCTACGTGGTCGGGATCGACCAGGAGACCTACATCGACGAGCACGGCGGCCGGACCGCGTTGTCGCGCGAGCAGCTCGTGGCGGACCTGCAGGCCGACGCGCAGGCGGCGTACGACCGTCGCGAGCAGGAGGTCGGCGGCGAGGTCATGCGCGAGCTCGAGCGCCGGGTCGTGCTCTCCGTGCTCGACCGCAAGTGGCGCGAGCACCTCTACGAGATGGACTACCTGCGCGAGGGCATCTACCTGCGGGCCTACTCCCAGCGCGACCCGCTGGTCGAGTACCAGCGCGAGGGCTACGACATGTTCGCGGCCATGATGAACGGCATCAAGGAGGAGTCGGTCGGCTTCCTGTTCAACATCGAGGTCACGGTCGAGGAAGAGGACGAGGACGGCACCGGCGAGGAGACGGAGGTCGCCGAGCCGCTGATGCAGGAGGTCCCGGACTTCACCGCCGCTGCCGCCGCCACACCCGCGTCGTCCCCGACTGCCGGGCGCGAGGCGCCGCAGATCCGCGCGAAGGGTCTCGAGGCGCAGCAGAAGCCGCAGCAGCTGACCTACTCCGGTCCCGACGAGGGGGTGGGGGAGGTCGGCGACGACAACGCCGCGGTCAGCAGCACCGCGACGAACGACCCCGACGACGCCTACGCCCAGGTCGGCCGCAACGCCGAGTGCCCCTGCGGGTCGGGCAAGAAGTTCAAGAAGTGCCACGGCGCGCCGGGCGGCCCCTCGGGCCTCACCGCCCGTTCCGGCTGACGGCAGGGTAGGTGGTCGAGCCGACCGCTGCGGGGTAGTTGGTCGAGCCGCCCGAGCCCCTGGGCGAGGGCGAGTGTCGAGACCTCACCGTCGGCGTACGGCGATGGGTCTCGACACGCCCGTCGCGGCCTCGTCCTCGGCCGCGGGGCGAGCTCGACCAGCCTGAGCGACGGCGGGACCGCTGCGCGGGACCGCCTGCTCAGGCAAATTCGAGGGCAGTGACCTGCCAGCGCTCGGACCGTCGCTCGAAGCGGAGTGCCACGGCGCGTGACCGGCGCCCGTAGCGCACCCGCGCGCTGACCTCGGCGGCGTCGTCGTCGACCCAGCAGGTGTGGACGCTCTCGACCTGCGGCCGCACCTGCTGGAGCCTGGCCGTGGTCGGCTCGCGCAGCGCGGCGGCGCGGACCAGCTGGGCGCGGCGGGCGAGGTCCTCGTAGACGGTCGGGAGCGTCCACCGCACCAGCTGCGACACCGGGCGGTCGCCGCCGGCGATCTCGACGGCGGCCTGGGTGTAGCGGTGGGCCCACGACTCGAGCCGCTGTCGCTCGGAGGGCTCGAGCGCGAGGGAGGGGGAGACCGGCGGCTCCCAGGTCTCCTCGGGTCCGTGCCCGAGGTCGAGGGCGAGGGTGCCCTGGACGGAGGCCAGTGGAGCGGGACGTCGCAGCGGCACGACCTTCTCGTGGTACGGCGACGTGGTGCGGGTGGTCATCGCTGGTCTCCTCTCGTCCTCGGTGCGGTCAGGGGTGCGGTCAGGGGTGCGGTCGCGGGTGCGGTCACAGGTGGAGGTCGCCGGGCAGCTGCAGCCGCTGCCCGGGCCGGATCAGGTCGGGGTCGGCGCCGACGGCGTCGCGGTTGGCGCGGTAGATCTCCGGCCAGCGCCGGTCGACCTCGTCGGTCGTGGCACCGTCGGGCAGGGTGTCGCGGGCCAGCGCCCAGAGTGTGTCGCCGGGCTCCACGACGATGACGTCCGGGGAGGCCTGCTCGGGCCCGGCCTCCCGCTCCGCGCTGCCGGCCACGGACCCGAGCCACTCGCTGGTGCGGGTCGTGCGGTCCGGGAGCGGGAGCCCGACGAGCAGCGCCGTCGTGGTGGCCGCTCCCTGCGGGCCGCCCGACGGGGGTCCCGGCCGGTCGGCGTGGGCCGGCAGCGCCAGCCCCCCGACCAGGGTCGCCCCGCACGCCACGAGCACCAGGCGTCGTACGCCGGCGGGCACGCCGCGGCGCCGGGCGACACGTCCGCGCAGCTCGTCGAGGAGCACCAGCAGCACCAGGACCCACGACCAGCCGGTCGCGACGGTGGCCGCGAGCGTGCAGCCGAGCACCAGGGAGTCGACGAAGTCTCCGGGCCGGGCGGTGAGCCCGGTGATGAGCACCGGGAGCAGCCAGGCCAGCAGCAGGCCGGCGAGCAGCGTGGCAACGGCTGCGACGGTGAGGACCCGAGACCTGCTCCGCATCACGAACCTTTCGTTTGCGTATGTTTGCGTTAGCCAACGCTTTTTTACTCGGCTTCGCAAGTGCCTCTCCACAAGCCCGGGTGTGGCAGGCTCGCGCCGATGAGCTGGGACGAGGACCTGTTCGCGATGCTCGACGACCTCGAGCAGCAGGCGGAGGCGCTCTACGACGCCGACCGCGATGCCGAGGTGGCCGACCGCTCCCGGGCGGAGTACGGCGCGGTCCCGCTCGCCGGCCGGTTGATGGCCTCGCTCGACCACGACCTGTCGCTCGAGGTCCTCGGCGTGGGCCGGGTGACGGGGACGCTGCAACGGGTCGCCCGTGGCTGGCTGCTGCTGGAGTCGGGTGGTGTCGAGTGGGTCGTCGCGCTGCCGGCCGTGGTCGCGGTGGTCGGCGCGTCACCACGGGCGGTCCCCGAGGTCGCCTGGTCCCCGATCGCGCGGCTCGGGCTCGGCTCCGCGCTGCGACGCCTCAGCGAGGCGGGAGAGCGGTGCGTGGTGCACCGTACCGACGGTGGCCGGTCCGACGGCGTCGTACGGCGCGTGGGGGCTGACTTCGTCGAGGTCGAGGTGGCGACGGGCCGGGTGGAGCTGGTCGCGTTCAGCGCCATCGCGGCGGTGCAGTCCTCGCCCTGACCCGGACCTCGCGCGCGAGCCGGTGACCTCGCCCGGGTTGTTTCCCGTGCCAGGTCACGGGTTCCCCGCCCGGGCGGGGAAACCGCCGGGCCCCACCACGGGACGCCCTACGTCGCCTCGGCGTCGTACGGCGGGACCTCGCCGGCGGCCAGGGGGCGCAGGCCGCGACGCTGGGGGCGCTTCGACTCGGCCTCGGCCTCCTCCATCGCCTCCATCACGTGCTTGCGCACGATGGAGCGGGGGTCGAGGTCGCGCAGCTCGAGGTCGGAGAACTCGGGGCCGAGCTCGGAGCGCAGCTCGTCGCGGGCGCCGGTGGCGAAGGTCTTCATCCGGTGCAGGAACTGGCCCGCCTGCTTGGCGAACTCCGGCAGCTTGTCGGGGCCGAAGACGACCACCGCGACGAGCGCGATGACGGCAAGCTCCGCCAGGCCGACACCGAACACGGGGCCGAACCTACAGCTTGTTCGACGGCGTCAGGCCGAGCTGCATGCCGGCGAGGCCGCGACTGCGGCCCGCGAGCCGCTGGGCGACCTCGGTGAGCACGGTCGCGGCCGGTGCGGTGGGGTCGCTCTCGACGATCGGCTTGCCGGTGTCGCCGCCCTCGCGCAGCGAGGTGTCGAGCGGGACCCGGCCGAGCACCGGGACGTCGTAGCCGAAGCGCTGCGACAGCGTCGCCGCGACCCGGTCGCCGCCGCCGGTGCCGAAGATCTCGATCTGGTGCTCGGGCCCGCAGTGGGGGCAGGCGAGGAAGCTCATGTTCTCCACGACGCCGACGACGCGCTGGTGCATCATCGAGGCCATCGTGCCGGCGCGCTCGGCGACCTCGGCCGCGGCCTCCTGCGGAGTGGTGACCACGACGACCTCGGCGCCCGGCAGGTGCTGGCCCAGCGAGATCGCCACGTCACCGGTGCCCGGCGGCAGGTCGAGGAGGAGGACGTCGAGGTCACCCCAGTAGACGTCCGAGAGCATCTGCACCAGCGCCCGGTCGAGCATCGGGCCGCGCCAGGCCACGACCTGGTCGCGACGCGGCTTCAGCATGCCGATCGAGATGATCGAGACGCCGGAGGCGGTGGGCACGGGCATGATCAGGTCGTCGACCTGGGTCGGCCGGGTGTCGGCCACCCCGAGCATCGCGGGGACGCTGTGCCCGTAGATGTCGGCGTCGACGATGCCGACGCGCAACCCCTGCGCCGCCATCGAGAGCGCGAGGTTGACGGTGACGGAGGACTTGCCGACACCGCCCTTGCCGCTGGCGATCGCGAAGACCTTGGTCAGCGAGCCGGGCTGGGCGAACGGGATCTCGCGCTGGGCCTGGCCACCGCTGAGGGTCTCCTTGAGACCCGAGCGCTGCTCCGCGGTCATCACGCCGAGCGTCAGGTCGACCCCGGTGATGCCGTCGACCGCGCCGACGGCGGTGGTGACGTCGCGGGTGATGGTGTCCTTGAGCGGGCAGCCGGCGACGGTGAGGAGCACGGTCACACGGACCTGGCCGTCCTCGGCGATGTCGACCGACTCGACCATGCCGAGGTCGGTGATCGGCTTCTTGATCTCGGGGTCGTTGACCGTCGCGAGGGCAGCGTTGACGCGGTCCAGCAGGGAGCTAGTCATGATGACCCCAGCGTAGTTGGGGGGTGGTACGGCGCCGCGGCCCGGTGGGGCTTCTCACGCTCCGGGGGTGGCCCCGGCCTCGTCGCTGCCGTCGGCGGCCGTCTCGTCCAGCCGGGCCCGGTCGTCGAGCTCGGCCAGCAGGCCCCGCAGCTCCGAGCGCACGTAGTCGCGGGTCGCGACCTCTCCGATCGCCATCCGCAGCGAGGCGACCTCGCGGGCCAGGAACTCCATGTCGGCGTGCGCCCGTGCGTTGGCCTGCCGGTCGCGCTCGGCGATGACGCGGTCGCGGTCCTCCTGGCGGTTCTGGGCCAGCAGGATCAGCGGCGCGGCGTAGGAGGCCTGCAGGCTCAGCATCAGGGTCAGGAAGATGAAGGGGTAGGCGTCCCAGGCCGCGTCCCCGGGTGCGGTCCAGTTCCACACCAGCCAGATCGCGACGAACAGGCTCATGTAGATCAGGAACCGGGCGGTGCCCATGAAGCGCGCGAACTGCTCGGCGAAGGACCCGAACGTGTCCGCGTCGTACGCCGGGCGGCGCAGCAGCGGGCGGCGTACCTCGGTCGGGGTGTCGAGGCCCTTGCGCCGCGGCTCGGCCCGCCGCTGCTCAGCCACGGCCACCCACCGGTCCCGCGGGCGAGCCCATCGTCGAGCGGATCGGGGCGTCGCGCCAGTTCTCCGGGAGCATGTGGTCGAGCAGGTCGTCGACGGTCACGGCGCCGAGCAGCCGGCCCTCCTCGTCGACCACGGGCGCGGCGACCAGGTTGTACGTCGCGAGGTGGGCGGCCACCTCGTCGATGGTGGACTCGGGGCGCAGCGTGTCGAGGTCGGGGTCGATGGCCGCGGCGGCGAGCGACGAGGGCGGCTCGCGCAGCAGCCTCTGGATGTGGGCGCAGCCGAGCAGTCGCCCGGTGGGTGTCTCGAGGGGCTGGCGGCAGACGTAGACCATCGCGGCCAGCGACACCGGCAGGTCAGGGTTGCGGACGTGGGCGAGGGCGTCGGCGACGGTCGCGTCCGGCCCGAGGATCACCGGCTCGGGCGTCATCATGCCGCCCGCGGTCTCCTCGGCGTACGACATCAGCCGGCGGACGTCCGCGGCGTCCTCGGACTCCATCAGCTCCAGCAGCGTCGCTGCCTGCTCGGGAGACAGGTCGGCGATCAGGTCGGCGGCGTCGTCGGGCGACATCTCCTCCAGGACGTCCGCGGCGCGCTCGGAGTCGAGGTCGCCGACGATCTGGACCTGGTCCTCCTCCGGGAGCTCCTCGAGGACGTCGGCCAGCCGCTCGTCGTCCATCGCGGCGACCACGGCCGCGCGCCGGTCCAGCGGCAGGTCGTGCATCACCTGGGCAGCGTCGGCAGCCTTCATCTCCGAGAGCTGGGCGATCAGCAGCGTGGCGCCCTGGGTCTGGTCGCGCCGGGTCAGCCCCTCGACCTCCGACCACTCGACCACGTGGGTCTGGCCGCGGCGACGGAACTTGCTGCTCGACTCCTGCACCGCGACCCGCGACAGCACCCAGTCACGACTGCGGGTGTGCTCCATCGCCACGTCGTAGACGGTCCCGGTGGTGCCGCTCAAGGGGATGGTGACGGTCTTCTCGAACATCTGCCCGATGACCAGGGTCTCGGTCGAGCGCTGCTCGAAGCGACGCATGTTGAGCAGCCCGGTCGTGTAGACCTGACCGCTGTCGACGTTGGTCACCCGCGTCATCGGCACGAAGATCCGGCGCCGGCCGAAGACCTCGGCGACCAGTCCCAGGACGCGCGGCTGGTTGACCTCGGACCGCACGGCGACGACGAGGTCGCGGACCTTGCCGACCTGGTCGCCCTGGGGGTCGAAGATCGGCAGCCCGACGAGCCGGGCGGCGTACACGCGGGTGGGGGCGGTGCTCACGGCCCGAGGTTACCGGCCACCCCGCCTGCCCCGGCCACGATGTGACCGGTTCGCCTCGCGCCGGGCGGGTCGCGGACCGGGTCGCGGGGGGAGTCGACGCGTATAGTGCGCGGCATGGGTTCCCTGACGGTGCGACGCCTGACGGCGTCGGTGTTGCTGACGGTCGCGCTCTCCGCGCTGACCGGCTGCGGCGACTCCTCCGAGCAGGCCCAGGATCCCGCCTCGAGCCCGTCCGCGACGACCTCGGAGTCGCCGGAGTCGGAGGACGCCGAGCCGGACGCCGAGCCGGAGGGCGAGCCCACCAGCGAGGTCCCTGAGAACGCGCCGGACTGCCAGCAGGTCTGGGCGGAGGGCAGCTCGATCCCCCGCACCTACCAGGGCTGCGTCGACGACGCCGGAGCCTACGTCGAGCGTGACGCCGTCGGCTGCTCCTCGGGGCAGCGGCTGGTCGTCTTCGACGACGCGTACTGGGGCTTCCCGGGGGGCACCGTGTTCGAGGCGAAGGGTTCGCTCGACCAAGATCGTGAGTACCGCGCCGCAACCCGCCGGTGCGCTGCCTGAGTCATCTGGGTGTGGCCTCAGCGCCGCGCCGTCATGTCACCACCACGAGGGGAACTTCTACATGCTCGTCAGGACTCTCGCCCTGATGCTCGCCACCGCCGGCCTGATGCTGCCCACCAGCACCGCGCCGGCCTCGGCGGCACCCGACAACTTCACCCCGAAGCCGGGCCCCACGTTCAACAGCCCGGTCGGCAACAACACCGCCCAGCGCAAGATCTTCCGCCGCGTCATGCGGTCCATCAACTCGGTGCCGAAGAACGGCGAGATCGACATCTTCTCGTGGAACTTCCTCACCTCCGAGGGCGCCGACGCCCTGCTCCGCGCCCAGAGGCGCGGCATCCGGGTGCGGTTGATCATGGACGACCGCAACGTCAAGCAGATCGACAACCCGCCCTACCACCGACTGCGGCGCGGCCTGAAGACGTGGAACAAGAACCACCCCAAGCAGCGGAGCAGCTGGGCCCGGCTGTGCGAGGGCACCTGCCGCAGCAAGGGTGGCTCGGCGCACTCCAAGTTCTTCCTGTTCTCCAAGGTCGGACGCGCCGAGCGCGTGGTGATGCAGGGCTCGGCCAACTTCACGGTCGCCTCCACCACCAACCAGTGGAACGACATCTACTCCCACACCCAGAACCGCCAGGTCTGGAAGTTCTACACGCGGATCTTCGACCAGGCCGCGAAGGACAAGGCGGTCTACCCGGCGTACCGCGACAAGAACCTGGGGAAGTTCCGCCTGATCGCGTTCCCGGTCCGGGGCAAGGGGGCGGTGGACCCGGTGATGCAGATGCTCAACCAGGTGAAGTGCACGGGCGCCACCAACACCGGCAACGGCCGTACCAAGATCCAGATCGCACCGGACGTCATCCGCCAGAACCGTGGCATGGCCCTGGCCCGCAAGCTGCGTCGCCTGTGGAACGCGGGTTGCAACGTGCGGATCGGCTACACCGTGGTCGGTATCGCCATCGGCCGGATGCTGCGAGACGGCTCCGGGCGTGGGCCGGTGCCGATGAAGCACCTGACCCAGGACTTCAACGGCGACGGCGAGTTCGACAACTACTTCCACCTCAAGTCGATGACGATCCGCGGCAACTACCGCGGTGACCGTTCGGCCCTCGCCCTCCTCAACGGCTCGGCGAACTGGTCCGGGCTGGCCAAGATCAGCGACGAGAACGTGGGCATCTACCGGAACCCCAAGCGGGTCCGCCGTTACGAGAAGCACCTCGACTACTGGTACGAGAACTTCCCCCGCAACGGCTCCTCGGCCGGCAGTTCGTTCGCGCGTCAGATCCCCGACGACCGGCTGATCTTCGGCGGCGACAGCAACGCGGTCTACGAGGACGGCGAGACGGTGACCAGCGGGCGCTTCGACCCGTTCGCCTCGATGCAGGACTGAGGTAGGACCAGCGTGGCGCCGAGGCCCCGGATCCGCAGGGTCGACGACGACGGGCTCGTCCTCGTCGCGCTCGACGACCGGGCCCTCGACGTGGGCCTCGACGGGCGACGCGTCTGGACGTTCTGGACGTGGCGTGACACCGAGGGCACCGGCCCGCTGCGCCGGATCCCGTGGGCGAAGCCGCTGGTCCGCCACCTCGACGGCCGCGGCCGGGTCACCGTGCGTGACTCGGCCAGCGGCGCGACGTACTTCGACGCCGAGCTGGTGCTCGGCGCGGGGGAGGGCACGATCGACGTCCGCAACAAGCGGGGGGACGAGCTCGGCATCGACAAGTCGGGCAAGCTCGTGCCGACCTTCGCCGGGCGCTCGGAGCGCGACCTCGACGCCCTGCTCGACGCGACCGAGGCGGTCATCGAGGCGTTGCGCGACTGCGGGCTCGAGCCCTTCCTCGCCTACGGGACCCTGCTCGGCGCGGTGCGTGAGGGGCGGGTCCTCGGCCACGACTCGGACGCCGACCTGGGCTACGTCAGCCGCCACGACTCCCCGGCCCAGGTGGCCAGGGAGTCCTACCGGGTGCAGCGCGAGCTCGTCGAGCGCGGCTTCGTGACCTACCGCTACAGCGGAGGAGCGTTCCGGGTCGACGTGCAGGAGGGCGGGGTCGTCCGCGGCCTCGACGTCTTCGGCGGGTTCCTCGACCGGGGTCGGCTCTACCTCATGGGCGAGATCGGCACCGCCTACCGCGAGGAGTGGCTCCGCCCGCTCGGCACCGCCACGCTGGGCGGGCGCACGATGCCGGTGCCGGCAGTCCCCGAGCGGCTGCTCGAGGCGACCTACGGACCCGGCTGGAAGGTGCCTGACCCGGCCTTCAAGTTCACCACCCCGGAGCGCACGACCCGCGCCCTCGAGGGGTGGTTCCGCGGCACCCAGCCCGGGATCCGCTACTGGGAGCGCCGTCGCCGGATCGCGACCGCACCAGCCCTTCAAGGAGCCGTCGGCCCTGGCCCGCCGGGCCGCGAGGATCGCCGCTGAGATCGGTGCTGAGACCGGCGTCGAGGTGCTCGACGTGGGCGCGGGTCGCGGCGCCGACAGCGTCTGGCTGGCGCGGCAGGGGATCTCTGTCACGGCGTACGACTACGTCCCGCGGGCACTCGACGACGCGGCCTCGGTCGCGGCGGACGAGGGGTTGCCGCTGCAGGTGCGCGGGCTCAACCTCACCGAGTGGCGCTCCGTGCTGTCCGAGGGCGCCCGGCTCGCGGCGGACCCCCGGCCGCGCGTGGTCCTCGCGCGCCACGTCATGGACGCGACGTCGGCGACCGGTCGTGAGTCGCTGGCACGGCTGTGCTCGATGGCACTGCGTGGTGCCGGAGGACGGCTGCTCGCCGACCTCTACGTGTTCGAGAACGACCCGCAGTCCCCGGAGACCGATCCGTCCGCGGACGCGCCGGACTGGATGGTGGGTCGGCCGGACCCGGAGGTCGTGGCTACGCTGCTGCGCAGGTCCGGGGCGACCCGGGTCACGGTCAAGCGGCTCCCCAACCGGGACCGGCCGACGGTACGAGTGGTGGGAGAGTGGTCAGCGTGGACCTGAGGACGCTGCGTCCGGGATCGGCCGCGACCGTCCGGCGACTGGAGCAGCGGGTCGCCGACCTCGAGGCCGACGTCGCCGAGATGCGTCAGCACCAGCTGCGGCTGGCCGAGCTCGCCGACGTGGTGCAGGAGCTGTTGGTGCCGATCTCCCAGCGTGACGGGTCGGCAGTGGAGGCGGCCGTCGAGAAGTACCGGAAGTCCCTGTAGTGGTGTCACGGGTCTTCGTCCACATCGGTCTCCCGAAGACCGCGACGTCGTACCTCCAGACCATCATCTGGTCACGCCGCGAGGAGCTGCGGGAGCTCGGGGTCGTCGTGCCCGGCTCGGAGCGACGCGACCACCTGTGGGCCTCGCGGACGGTGCGCGAGGACCCCGCGCTGCGCCGCGCCCCCGAGCGTCACCGCACCGCCTGGCGACGGCTGCTCGACGAGCTGTCCACCGCCGAGGGCACCGGCCTGGTCAGCCACGAGTTCTTCGCCGCTGCCTCCGCCGAGCAGGCGCAGGCGATGGTCGCGGCGCTGCCGACCACCGAGGTGCACGTGGTGGTCACCGCCCGCGAGCCGCTCGGCCTGTTCACCGCCAGCTGGCAGGAGAGCCTGAAGAACGGCTCGACCACGCCGATGCCCGACTACGGCCGGAGCGAGTCGGCGAAGTCGACGGCGATCTGGAACTGGCGCACCCTCGACCTGCGGCTGGTGCTCGAACGCTGGTCGCAGGCCGTCGCGCCCGAGCGGATCCACGTGGTCGCGCTCGACCCCTCCGCGCCCCGCGAGGACGTCTGGCTGCGGTTCGCCGACGTCGTCGGGTTCTCGCCCGCAGGGATCGACCTCTCCGGCTCGTTCCCCAACTCCTCGATGGGGCTGGCCGAGGCGGAGACGCTGCGCCGGATCAACGGGTCCCTGCGGGGCTTCCGGTCCGCCTTCGACCGGGGCGTCTACCTGCGCACCTTCCTCGCCGACGAGCGGCTCGTGCCGCGGCGCGGCGACCGGTTCTGGCCCGAGCCGGACCAGGTCGCCGACTGCCGCCGGCGGGGTGAGGAGGCGGTGGCCCACCTGCGCTCCGCGCCCTACGACGTCGTCGGCGACCTCGACCACCTGCGCGTGCCCGAGGAGCTCGAGGAGCGCCGGCGCACCGGCTCGGTCACCGAGGCCGAGGTGGCGGCGGTCGCCGTCGACCTCGCCGCCACGATGCTCGGTGACGTCCGCGACCTGCGCCGTCGCGGTGCCGCCTACGGACCTGCCACGGTCCAGCCGCTGCACCAGCGGGTGGCCCGCCGGCTGCCGGTGCGGGCACGCCGGATCGCGCAGCGGGTGCTGCGACGCGGCTGACCGCTGCGCTCAGGAGCGCGTGGCGATGCGCTTGAGCCGCCGGGCGACCGAGCCGGGCCCGGCGCTCACGGAGTCGTCGCCGGAGCGGTCGGAGACCGGGTCCGCGACGTAGAACGGCTGCTTGGGCAGACCGCGCATCTCCTCGACCCGCGCGGCCAGGGCCTCCGCGGCTCCGGGCGGTAGCGGCCGCGGCGCCACCGGGTCGCGCTCGGGGTCGATCTCCAGCAGCAGCCCGAGGTCGTCGAGCAGCGCGACGTCGTCGCGGGTGGTCAGGTCGTAGATCCGGCGGAGGTAGGTCGCCCGCACCTCGTCGGGGAGGTCCTTGGTGATCAGGGTCTTCAGCGCCCGGGCCATCGGTGCCCGGGACTTGCGGTAGCGGGCGTGGCCGGCGTGCGCCAGGGCGGTGTACTTGCGCACGAACTCCTCGCCGGAGATCGCGTCGTAGTGCAGCACCCCGAGCCGGTCGTGCTGGTGGGCCTCGGGACGCACCCCCTCGGCCGAGACGGCGCCGTGCAGGGTCAGCCCCATCCCGGACCGTGGGCGGACGCCGGTCTTGCCCAGGACGTGGCCGTGGAAGTAGGCCTGGTTGGTGGGGGCCTTCAGTGCCCCGAGCACGTGCAGCAGCGTGAGGTCGTCGTCGGCGAGCAGCCGCTTGAAGCGCGTCGGGCGGTGCGAGGGGTCCGGCTCGCTGACGGCCTCCCACGGTGGCAGCCAGACCGCGTCCGCCGTGTCCGGTACGCCGGCGAGCGCGTCGCGGTCGAGCCGGGCGACCTCGTCGCCGTCGACGTGGAAGAGCCACTGCGCCCAGTCGAAGGGCTCGAGCAGGGTGCGCGCCCAGTTGGCGTTGATGCGCTGGCGGACGTTGAGCCCCGCCGGCCGACCGTCGGTCCACCAGCCCTTGCGGCCGGTGCGCAGGCAGGTGACGTGCGGGTGGTCGGCGAGGAAGGCCGCGACCCGGTCCTGCTCGGCCGCCTGGGGGGCGTCGAGGAAGACCAGCATGTGGTCCACGCCCGAGGCGAGGTTGGCGTTCACGAAGAACTCCACGTTCGCGGGGGAGTCCATGACGGTGGAGGCCGTGAACAGCATGGTCGCCACCCTAGGCGAGCAGGTCGCGTCGGGTCGGGCGGGACCGGCGACCGTGATAATTTGCGCCCGTGTCGAGCCCCGCCCACCGCGCACCCGACGAGGATCCGCGGCGCCTCTCCCGGGCATCGCTGGCGCTGCTGACGCTGGCACTGGTCGTGCCGGTCATCGCCGTCGTCGGCTTCCTCCGGCTCGGGGACGACGACGTCCGCGCCACCTCGGCCGACCTGGTCCCCAAGGCCGCTCCCGCGGCCCAGCGGGTGGTCGCCCGGGACCCCGTGCTGCCGGTCAGGACGGTGGTCGAGGCGACGGCGGTGGAGAAGGTGGATCCTGCCGAGGTGGCCCGTGAGAAGGCCGAGCAGGCGGCGGAGAAGGCCGCGAAGAAGGCCGCGAAGAAGGCCGCGAAGCAGGCGGGAAGCACCGAGCCGTTCGAGGTGCGGGTCGGCTCCTTCAACGTCCTCGGCAGCCAGCACACGGCGCCGGGCGGCCCCCGACAGACGCTATCCTCCGGCGTCCACGCGCAACGTGGGCGCAGGCAACCTGGTCGCCAAGCACGCCGTCGACATCCTCGGCACCCAGGAGCTCCAGGCCGACCAGCTCCGCGCGTTGCAGTCCCGCACCGGCATGGCGGCGTACCCCGGCTTCGCCTGGGGCGAGAACGAGACCGACAACTCGGTGCTCTGGGACCCCGGCCAGTTCGAGCTGGTGAGCGGGAGCCAGTTCACGATCACCTTCATGGGCTCTCCTCACCCGCAGCCGATCGTGCGGCTGCGCCACCTCGCCACCGGCCGCGAGCTCTACGTCGTCAACACCCACCCCTCCGCCGGGGACGGGCAGTACGCCGCGCAGCGCGCCGCCGGGCAGAACTCGCTGGTCTCGGTCGTCAACGGGCTCAAGGACGAGGGGCTGCCGGTGTTCGTCACCGGCGACATGAACGACCGCGAGGCGTTCTACTGCAGCGTGCCCCCCCGCACCGGCCTCATCGCCTCCAACGGCGGCAGCTACGGCAGCGGCTGCGCCCCGCCCCCCTCACCGCTCCCGGTCGACTGGGTGCTCGGGCTCGGTGCCAGCTGGAGCGGCTACTGGCGCGACACCACGCCGGTCACCCAGCGGATCAGCGACCACTACTTCATCAGTGCCCTGGCCAGTGTCGGCGACTGACCCGTCGCGGCGTGGCCCGCTCGGGTTCCGGCCCGACATCCAGGGGCTGCGCGCCGTCGCCGTGCTGCTGGTGGTCGTCCACCACATCGCCCCGTCGGCACTGACAGGCGGCTACCTCGGCGTCGACGTCTTCTTCGTGGTCTCCGGCTACCTCATCACCGCCCTGCTCCTGCGCGAGGCCGACCGCGACGGCCGGGTCTCGCTCGCCGGCTTCTACGCCCGCCGGGCGCGCCGGATCCTCCCGGCGGCGACGCTGGTCATCCTGGTGACGGCGGTCGGTTCGCTGCTGACGCTCAGCCTGCTGCGCACCCAGACGGTGCTTGTCGACGCCCTCTGGGCGACCGGCTTCGCCGCCAACGTCCGGCTCGCGCTCACCGGCAGCGACTACTTCGCCCAGGGCCAGCCGCCGTCGCCGCTGCGCCACTACTGGTCGCTCGCGGTCGAGGAGCAGTTCTACCTCGTCTGGCCGCTGCTGCTCCTGCTCTGCGTCCTGGCCGTACGCCGACGCGGCGGGGGACCCACGGACCTGCGCAGAGGTCGCGGGTGGACTGCTGAGCGTCGTGGTCGTCGCCTCGCTCGCGTGGTCGGTCTGGGCCACCTACGACTCCCCGACCACGGCCTACTACTCCGCCTTCACCCGGGCCCACGAGCTGGCGATCGGCGCCGCCTGCGCGCTGCTGCCCCGCGCGCTGCCGCTGACCCGCCGGGCCCGGGAGCTGCTCGCGACGCTCGGGCTGCTCGTGATCGCGGTGACCGCGGTGCGCTACACGCTGCAGACCGACTTCCCGGGAGTCGCGGCGCTGGTGCCGGTGCTGGCGACGGCGGCGCTCGTCGTGGCGGGGGAAGGGGCCGGCGACCGGCCCGCCCTGGTCACCCGGGTCCTCGGCAGCGCACCGCTCGTCCGGATCGGCGACCTGTCCTACTCGCTCTACCTCTGGCACTGGCCGGTCATCGTGCTGGTCCGCAGCAACCTCGGCCCGGAGCGCTTCGGCAGCATCGCGGTGCGGTTGCTGACGTTGGCGGTCGTGGTGCTGCTGAGCTGGCTGACCTACCGCTACGTCGAGACGCCGTTCCGCACCGGCAAGCCGTGGCAGCGCGTCCCTCGCGCGCTCGCGATCTATCCCGCGTCGGTCGTGACCGTGCTGGCCGTGGTCCTGGCCAGCACCCAGGTCATGAACTACCGGCTCGGCAAGTTCTCCGACGAGCCGGCGATCTCCACCGCCGACTACGACCGGAGCGAGGTCGGCGCCGACCCCTACGTCGCGCTCGTGCGTGCGTCGGTGATCGCCGCCGAGGAGGGCAGGGCGGTCCCGAGCGACCTGGTGCCCGGCCTGCTCGACCTGCGCGAGCAGACCGCCCCGCTGGGTGACTGCGACTACCGCACCGGCACGACGCAGCTGTGCCCGATCGGCGACCCGGACGCGGAGCGGTCCATCGTGGTGCTCGGCGACAGCCACGCCCGGGCGCTCTCACCGGCGATCGAGGAGATCGGCCGGGCCGAGGGCTACCGCGTCTACGTGCTGGTCTACAGCGGTTGCATGGCGACCGGGCTGACCCAGGTCGAGCGCGCCACCGGTCGCGCCTGGACCGGCTGCGAGGAGTTCAAGGACTGGGCACGCGAGACGATCGCGGAGCTGGGCCCGGAGCTGGTGGTCGTCTCCACCTCGGCCGGCCGGGTGCAGGACCCCGCGACCGGGGACACGGTGGCGGGCAGCCCGGAGCTGCGGCGCTACCACGACCTGTTGCGGCAGGGGTGGCGCGAGCTCTTCGAGGACCTCGACACCGTCGCGGGCGAGGTCGCCGTGGTCGGCAACACCCCGAAGCTGCCGCGCGAGACGGGTGTCTGCCTGAGCCTGGGCCGGCCCGACCTCGGCGACTGCGCCTTCGAGTCCGGGTCGTTCGCCGAGCGGGAGGCACGCACGTCGTTCGAGGCGGCCCGGCAGGCGGGGGTCGGCTTCGTCGACGCCGAGCCGTGGTTCTGCGACCACGGGGTCTGTCCGTCGGTGGTCGGCGACTTCATCACGATGCGCGACTCCGAGCACATGACGCCCGACTACGCGCGCTGGCTGGCGCCGGCCGTGGCCGACGCGCTGGGCCTCGCACCACTGTCCGCCACGGGCTGATCGAGGCGCGCGGACGGCCCCGGGAGGCCTGGGACCCGGGGTCGCGAACTACAGGTCTGTAGTTCACGAGAACGGATTGCGTGTGACTCGAGGGGGTGGTGTGATTCCTGTGACTCACGCCCCGATGGGCGCTTTCCCCACGCTCTCCCCAGCCCCAGGAGCCCCCCGATGACCCGCGCGCACACCCCCGGACGACGCCCCTCGGGGCGTCGCCTGCGCAGCTCGCTCGTCCGTACCTCGGCCGCCGTGCTGGCCGCTGCCGCCACCGCGTTGGCGGGTCCGCTCGCGCTGCCGTCGGGAGCGGCCACGTCAGCCGAGGAGGCCAGCACGTCGGCGGCCGCCGGCAGCAGCGACATCACGATGATCACCGCGAACATCAAGTCGAGCCTGAGCGTGGAACGCTTCCAGTCCGACGTCCGCGAGGTGTTGGAGAACCGTCCCGACTTCGTGGCCTACAACGAGGTGCCGCTGCGCGTCGACACCGTGCTGGCACCCGAGGGCTACGACATCTACCGCTCGCGGAAGAACCGCTACACCGCGGCCACACCGGTCGTCTGGCGCTCGGACCGGTGGACGATGGTCGACTCGGGGACGTTCCGGATCTCCAACCACCGCGACGTGCCGCGGGGCCGCAACATCCGGCTCGGACTGCGCTTCGCCAACTGGGCGACCCTGAACTCGAAGGACGGTCGGACCGTCTCGGTGGTCGCGGCGCACGTCGCGCCGCTCGACCGCGACATGCCCGACCTGCTGCGGCCCTCGGTGCGCCGCATCGGCAAGCTCGTGGGTCTCCTGTCCCCGGCGGGGCCGGTGCTGGTGGGCGGGGACTTCAACGTCCACTACAAGAGCGGCCGCTACCCCCGCGACCTGGTCGGTGACGCCGCGATGGTGCCGACGTACGACACCATGGGCAACTACTTCCCGACCGGCGACCACCAGGGCGCCACCATCGACTACGTCTTCAACCGTGGCAAGAACACGCTCGCCACGGTGCGGCACCGCTCCGTCGAGATGCACTCCGACCACGACGCCATCGTCGCTGGGCTCGACTGGCAGGTGGACTCGCCCGCCGAGACCGAGCGGTTCTCCAGCGACCCGGGCGACGAGTCCGAGAAGCGACGCGTCGTGGAGGCCCTCGGTGCCGCCGTCGCGGCCACCGCACCCGGGGAGTCGATCGACGTCGTGACCTCGAGCCTCGCGCTGCGCTCGGTCGCCCGCAAGCTCCGCGTGGCGATGAAGCGTGGCGTGGACGTCCGCTACGTCACCCGCAGCTCCCAGCTGACTCACCGTGAGAAGGGGCTGGTCCGGGTTGCCGAGGCCGTCGGCGGCGGCAGCTCGGTGCGTCAGTGCCGTGAGGACTGCCTGCGCAGCTGGCGCCGCTCCGACATGGCGCGCACGTTCGTGATGCTCCGCGACTCCCAGGGCCGGGCGCTGACCCGGATCGACGCCAACCGCAACCTCAACGCCGCCATGCTCCTGATGCGCACGACGATGGTGCTGCGCACCGGTGACCTCGGCCTGGCCCGGGGCGAGGAGCAGCTGACCGCCATCCGGTGAGCCGGTTTGCCGCTCCCGGTCGTCATGCCGTAGGAGTGGTCCATGCCCGCGTCGTCCGACCAGCAGCCCCGTCGGCTCTTCCTCCACCTCGGCCTGCAGAAGACGGGCACCTCGTTCCTGCAGGGCGTGATGTGGGCCAACGTCGAGGCCCTGGCGGCGCAGGGGGTCGACCTGCTGCCGGAGACCCGGCGCGGGGCCTTCGAGCTGATGCTCGACGTCCGCGAGCGCTACAACCCCCAGCGCGACCCGGCCTCGGCGGCGCACGCCCTCGAGCGCTTCACCACCGCGCTGGAGCAGGCGCCGGGGGACCGGGCGCTGGTGAGCCAGGAGTCGCTCGCGGCCGCCCGGCCCCAACAGGTACGCCGGCTGCTCGACGCCTGCGGTGACCGCGAGGTCCACGTCGTGCTCACCGTGCGCGACCTGGCCCGGCAGCTGCCGTCGTCGTGGCAGCAGGAGCTCAAGTCCGGCAAGACCGCCGGCTACGTCGACTTCCTCTCCCTGCTCCGCGAGCACCAGCAGCAGGGACTCACCCGGCACCCGTGGATCCAGCTCGACCCGCCGACCGTGCTGTCGCGCTGGCGCGACCTGCTGCCGCCCGAGCGGATCCACGTCGTCACCGTCCCGCCACGCGGCAGCCGGATCGACGAGCTCCTCGGCCGCTTCTGCTCCGTGCTCGGCGTCGAGCCCGCCGACCTCCATGTCGAGCCCCGCGCGAGCAACACCAGCCTCGGCATGGTCCAGGCCGAGCTGCTGCGTCGCGTGAACGGAGAGCTGAGCGACGACCACCGTCGCCGCCAGGTCTACGGCGACGTCGGCAAGCGCTTCTTCGCCTCGCAGGTGCTGGGCGCCCAGCGGGGCGACCCGATCCTGGTCCCCGACGAGCTGCGGGAGTGGTGCCTGACGGTCGCCGAGGAGCAGTCCGCCGCGCTGCGCGACGCCGGCTACGACGTCGTCGGCAGCCTCGAGGACCTCCGCTGCTTCGAGACCGCGTTCTCGCCCGAGGGCGGCACCGACCCGGCCGAGGCCGACGTCTCCCGGGCGGCCGTCGAGGCGCTCGGCACGGTGCTGACGCTGCGCAGCGACGCGGTCCAGCGCCGCCGCCGCGCCACCCGCGACCGCGGCGGGTGGCGGGGCCGGGTGCGCCGGCTGACGTCCCGGCCCGGACCAGACCCTGACGTGGAGGACGAGGAGCCCTAGGCTGGGCGCCGTGACCGAGGCCGTGGAGGGGGTTCCCCCGGAAGAGCCTGCCGATCCCCAGCGCCTCTACTTCCACATCGGGCTGCCCAAGACCGGGTCGACGTCACTGCAGGCTGCGCTCGCGAGCAACCGGGAGCGCCTCAAGGAGCACGGGTTCGTCTACCCGTTCGTCCGGCAGGAGGGCATGTTCCTGGCCGCCGTCGAGATGGTCGGCACCGCCGCCCGCTGGGGCCAGGACCCCGACGACATCGCCGGCACCTTCGCCCACCTGTTGCGACGCGGGCGCCGTCTCGGCGGCACGGTGGTGATCAGCCACGAGATCTTCAGCTTCGCCAGCCGCGCCCAGATCGAGACGATGCGCGAGATGCTCGAGGGCTTCGAGGTGCACGTGGTGGTCACCGCCCGCGACCTCGGGCGCACGCTCACCGCCGAGTGGCAGGAGCAGGTCAAGAACGGCGACCCCCACTCCTTCGCCGAGTACGCCGAGGGGCTGTTCGCCCACCTGCCCGACGACCCGGCGGAGGCCACGTCCTTCTGGCGCTCGCAGAACCTCGCCCGGCTGCTCGACCGGTGGGCGGTCGTCGCGCCGCCCGAGCGCACCCACGTCGTCACCTGCCCCCTGCCCGGGGCCCCCGAGGAGCTGTTGTGGGACCGCTTCGCCGACGCCCTCGAGCTTCCTCAGGACGTGGTCGACCTCAGCCAGGTGCCGCGCCGCAACGAGTCGCTCGGCACCGCCCAGGTGGCGCTGCTGCGTGACGTGCTGGTCGAGGTCGGTGACCGCCTCGAGCAGCCGTGGCACTCCCGACTGGCCAAGCGGTGGTTCGCCCAGACCCTGCTCACGCGCGGCCGGTCCGAGAAGCCGGCGACGCCGCCGGAGCTCGCCCAGCGGCTGACCACCCTCGCCCGGCACTGGACCGGGACCATCGCCGCCGGTGGCTTCCGGGTGCACGGCGACCTCGCGGAGCTGCTGCCCGCGCCGGCGGAGCCGGGCGCACGCCATCCCGACGACGTCGACGAGCTCGCGAAGCTCGACGCGCTGCCGGAGATCCTGGCCGAGATGCTGGTGCGCGTGCGCCGGGTCAGCGTGGAGTCCGAGGCGCGGGCCGCGGAGCTGGCGGTCCTCACCGCGGAGCGCGACGACCTCGCCCGGCGGCTGGAGACGGCGAGGAGCGACCTCCACCTGCGGCGGGGCGCCCTCGGACCGTTGCGCGTGCTGCGGTCCCGCATGGCGCGACGGGACTGAGGGGCGCCCTCAGCGGCGCAGTCGGGCCCGAACGCGGCCAAGGCGCCGCCGGAGGGCCGAGGTGACGCGCCCTCGCGCCCCCGGGACGGCTCCGACCGGCGGCTGCTGCGCTGCGAGGCGCCGGCGCTTCTTCGCGGCCCGCCTCCGGCGCTGGCGTGCCCGCTGGTCCCGTCGTTGCTGGTGGTGCCAGGACGCGAGGTCTGCCAGGACCTCGGCGGCGGCCTGCGCCACCGCGGCATCAGACGGTACGGCGACGTCCTCGCCGCCGAGGCGGGGCGTCACGTAGCTGTCGGGATCGCCCAGCACCTCGCACCCGAGCTCACGGATCTCGTCCAGCTGGCGCTGCGACTCGGCGAACGCCCAGGCGTCGAGGTGGCCGGGCAGCCGGATCCGGGCACCCGGGGACCCCTTCATCATCGAGCCGACGGCGATCCACTTCCGGACGCTGTAGCGGTAGTTGCTGCGCGTGTTCTCGAGCCGGGTCCCGAGGGCCTGGTTCACCAGGCGCAGGACCTCGGCGTTCTCGTGGCTGATGGACGGGTTGACCACGCGGTCCACGGTCGGGATCCGAGCGGGGTCGACGCCGACGACCGAGCAGAACATCTCGGTGATCCCGGGCGTGACGTCGCGCGGCGGCACGAGGATCACGTGCACCGGCAGCGCGGGGGCGGCGGCGCGCCACCGACGGACGACGTCCGCGAGGTCCTGGCGGTGCCGGAAGCGCGCACCCTCCTCGGCGAGGGCGCCCTCGACGGACGACGGGTCGTGCACGGCCTCGGCGAACTCGAGGTAGTCGCTGGTGAACCGCGACTTGACGAGCTGCTGCCACTCGCTGGGGATCGTGAGCGCCCAGGGACGGGCGGTGATCACGAGGTGGACCTCGAACTCGGCCAGGCCTCCCACGATGATCGACGTGGCTTCGGCGGGCATCTCGGCCAGGGCCTCGAGCGAGACCAGGTGTCGCGGCGCGTCACTCTCCCGGACCAGGGAGGCGAGCCGGGCGACCGCCTCCTCGGCGGGCGCGGGGTCGCCGGTGCGCAGCGTCTCGAGCACGGGGTCGCGCAGGCCGGACATGGTCCCGCCGCGGGCTCCGAGGGGCTGTTCGAGGCCGTCGGCGCGGAGTCGCTTGGCGGCCTTGCGGAAGCCCAGCTGCACGGCGGTGGTGCCGGACTTGCGACAGCCCACGTGGAGGAAGACCGTCTTCGTCTCGGTTGCCATGGAAGGCATCCTGACCACTGCACCCCGCCCGAGCCAAGTCGCCGCGCGAGGTGGCCGGTCTCACATCGGCTCGCCGTCCACGGAGGTGACTCGCCGGTAGGCTCCCGTGCAGACCTGACGAAGGGAGTCCATCCATGGGCCGGCTGTGCCAGACCGACGATCTCACCGAGGACCAGCGCGAGATCCTCAAGGCGGTGCGGACCTTCGTGGAGGAGAAGATCCTCCCGGTCGCCACCGAGCTCGAGCACGCGGACGAGTACCCCACCGAGATCGTGGAGGGCCTCAAGGAGCTGGGCATCTTCGGCCTGATGATCCCCGAGGAGTACGACGGCCTCGGCGAGTCGCTGCTCACCTACGCCCTGTGCGTGGAGGAGATCGCGCGCGGCTGGATGAGCGTCTCGGGCGTCATCAACACCCACTTCATCGTGGCCTACATGCTGATGCGGCACGGCACCGACGAGCAGAAGCAGAAGTACCTGCCCCGGATGGCGACCGGCGAGGTGCGCGGCGCCTTCTCGATGTCCGAGCCCGGCATGGGGTCCGACGTCGCCGCGGTGAAGACCAAGGCCACCCGGACCGACGACGGCTACGAGATCACCGGCCAGAAGATGTGGCTGACCAACGGCGGCTCCTCGACGCTGGTCGCGGTGCTGGCCAAGACCGACGAGGGTGACGACTCGGTCTACAAGAACATGACGACCTTCCTGGTGGAGAAGGAGCCCGGCTTCGGCGAGACCGCCCAGGGCGTCACCATCCCGGGCAAGATCGACAAGATGGGCTACAAGGGCGTCGACACCACCGAGATGGTGCTCGACCACCATAGGGTCGGGGCCGACCAGGTGCTCGGTGAGGCACCCGGCCAGGGCTTCTACCAGATGATGGACGGCGTCGAGGTCGGCCGCGTGAACGTCGCGGCCCGTGCCTGCGGCATCGCCAACCGGGCCTTCGAGCTCGGCATCGCCTACGCCCAGCAGCGCGAGACCTTCGGCAAGCCGATCGCCCAGCACCAGGCCGTGCTGTTCCGGCTCGCGGAGATGGCGACCAAGGTCGAGACCGCCCACGCGATGATGGTGCGCGCCGCCCGGATGAAGGACTCCGGCGAGCGCAACGACGTCGAGTCCGGGATGGCCAAGCTGCTCGCCTCGGAGTACTGCAACGAGGTGGTCGAGGCCTCCTTCCGGATCCACGGCGGCTACGGCTACTCCAGGGAGTACGAGATCGAGCGGCTCTACCGCGAGGCGGCCTTCATGCTGATCGGCGAGGGCACCTCGGACATCCAGAAGATGATCATCGGTCGCAGCCTGCTCAAGGACTACCAGCTCGGGTGAGGTTGACTGTCGCCCGTGGCTGATCGCGTCGTCCTGCACATCGGGACCATGAAGTCCGGTACGACGTACCTGCAGGACTCCCTGCAGAGCGGCGTCCTCGACGGGTCGGAGGCCTTCTACGCCGGTGGCACCTTCGGTGCGCAGACCGCCGCGGTCAAGGGGATGCTCGGCAACAAGGGGCAGCAGCAGCCGCGTCGCTGGCGCAAGATCCTGCGCCAGGTGCGCGGGACCGACGGGGTCGCGATCTACTCCCAGGAGTTCATCGGCTTCGCGCGGTTCCCGCGGGCGCGCCAGATCGTGCGCTCGTTCGGCGACGTCCCGGTCGACGTGGTGCTCACGGTGCGCGACCAGCACACGGCGATCCCGGCCCAGTGGCAGAGCTTCGTGCGCAACCGCGGCACGGACGGCTGGGAGGCCTACGTGCGCCGGCTGCTGGACCGGGACCAGGAGGAGACGCGCAGCAAGGCGGTCCGCAGCTTCCTGCGGGCCCAGGACCTCCCGCCGATGTTGCGTCGGTGGGGCCGGGCCGCGGGCGCGGAGCACCTCCGGATCGTGCTGGTGCCGCCGCCCGGCTCGGCCCCCGCCGAGCTCTGGCACCGGTTCTGCCGCGCGGCCGACCTCCGCCTCGACGACCCGCCGGTGCGTCGGTCGAACGAGTCGCTGGGCTACGCCTCGTGCGAGGTGATGGCACGACTCAACGCGCGTCTCGAGGACCTCGAGGTCGCCCGCTGGCGCGGCGCGCGGCGGCTCATGATCGAGGCGCTGCTCCCGCTGCGACCGCAGGAGGGACGCCCGGTGCTCGACCGGGCGGGAGCCGCGCTGGCCGACGAGCTGAACGGGCGCCTCGTGGCCGCCGTGACCTCGGCCGGGCTCCGGGTCGAGGGGTCGCTCGACGAGCTCGGCGCTGGCGGGGCCGCGTCCGAGGAGATCGTGCCGGCGGACCGGGACGAGCTGCTCACCGCGCTGCGTGCGGTCTGGACCGCGGTCACCGACGAGCCCGCCCCCGACGAGGACGACCCCGACCGCCTCGCCGACCGGGTGGCCAGGCGGCTCCGCGGGGTCGACGCGGACTGAACCCGTCGCCGGGACGGGACCGGGTCAGCGGCGGCGTACGAGCTTAACGAGCCGCTGGGCGCGGCCGGTGCCACCGCCCTGCTGCTCCCGGACCTGGCGGCGCAGCCGGTTGAGCTGCTTCTCCTGCCGGTCCAGCCGCGCCCCGAGCTCGGCGAGGCCCTGCTCGTTGCGACGGCGTACGTGGCCGAGGCGGGTGGTGAGCTCGATCGAGGTGTCCGGGCCGGACACGGCGGGCGCGGGCAGCAGCTTGTTGCGCAGCTTCTGGTCGTAGGTGGAGCGGGCGCCGTCCTCCCACACGTGGTTCAGGCCGTGGCTCGCGAGGAACGTCCGGTAGCGCTCGAAGCGACCCGCGTGACCGCGCCCGACGGCCTCGTAGTCGGCGCCCTCGGTGAGGCGCGCGAGGTCGAGCGGGTGCTCGAGGTCCGTGAGCCTGGTCCAGGGCAGGTCGAAGTAGGTGGCGAGCTCGCGGGTGCGCGAGTCGGCCGAGAGCAGGTGGGAGGGGGTGCCCGCGAGCAGCGCCGCGACGTTGCCGTGGATGCGGGTGCCGAGGTTGAAGTCGAAGCCCGCGAGGTCCTCGATCCAGCTGCGGGGGTGGACGTGGACGTGCGTGGTCACGCCCGTGAAGAGCGGGTGGGCGAGGTCGTGGAACCCGGCCGTGGCGGGGTCGCGGTGGGGGATGCCGCGGCGCCCCCACAGCACCAGCTCGAGCTCGCGCTTGCCCTGCGGGAAGTAGGTGAGCCCGGGGTAGCGCGACGCCAGGCCGCGAGCCAGGGCCTCGGCCTCGGGGAGCTTGGGCGTGAGGTTGAAGCCGATCCGGCTGGTCTCGTCGAGGGGTCCGACGAGCGGTCGGCTGGGGAGGTCCGCACCGTTGTAGAACATCGACGGGCAGCCGATGACCTCGACGTCGCGGAAGCCGAGGTGGGCCAGGTAGGACTGCGTGAACTCGCCCCGCACGCCCAGCGACGGCGAGCGCTCGAGGACCGCGGCGGTGAACCGGCGTACGACGTCGTCGACGGGCGCGAGCTCCTCGAAGCCGAACTCGATGTCGGACTGCGCCCCGACCCCCAGCACCGTGACCGGGATCGTGAGCTGCTCGACCAGCGACGTGAGCGCCTCGAGGCGGCCCTTGAAGGAGGACCGGAAGGCGTTGGCCAGGGGGAGCACCAGGTGGTCGAACTTCTCGTTGGCCTCGGCGGGGTCGAGCGGCTGCGACTCCAGGGCCACGCACGTCACGTCGGTGCCCTTGACCGAGAGGGCGCGCACGGCGGCCTCGCTGAACAGCAGGTTGCCGTTGTTGTCGCCACCGAACAGGTCGCGGTCCAGCACGTCCTCCGGCGAGGCCAGGGCGTAGGGATCGCGGTAGGTCCTGACCAGCAGCTGCTTCATGCCGCGCACTCTACTGGCGCTGGAGGGGCGCTGGAGGGGGAGGCCGGAGCGTGGTGGGGCGAGGCTCGCGGCGGGGTGTGCGGCGGTACTGTTGCCGCGCCCGGACGACCCCCGAAGGAGCCTCCATGGCCGACCGCCACGCCGTGACGTTCCACGTCGGGACGCCCAAGAGCGGCACCACGTCGCTGCAGAACATCCTGGCGCGCAACCGGGACCTGCTCCGCGAACACGGCTACCTCTACCCGGGCCGGAACCAGGGCCACTTCATCGAGACGATGAGCCTGCGCGAGGGCGGCTTCCGCGGCCACGAGTTCGAGAACGCCGCGGGCGCCTGGGACCGGGCGGTCGCCGAGATCCTCGCCCACGACGGGCCGACGCTGCTCAGCCACGAGATCCTGGGTGGCTCCAAGCGCAAGGTCGTCGAGCGCGCCGCCGACTCGCTGCCGGGTCGGCAGCTGCGCGTGCTGCTCACCTGCCGCGACCTCGGCCGGCAGCTCCCGGCCGTGTGGCAGGAGGGGGTGAAGAACGGCGACACCATCAGCTACGAGCAGTTCCTCAGCGACACCTTCGAGGCCTGGGACGGCCCCGGTGCCGCGTCCGGGATGTGGCGCGGCCAGAACCTCGCCGGGGTGGCCCAGCGCTGGGGCTCGGTCGTCGGTCCGGAGAACGTCGTGATCGTGACGGTGCCGCCGTCGGGTGCCGACAAGGACGTGCTGTGGCGCCGCTTCGTCGAGGCCGCCGGGTTGCCCGACGTCGACTACGCGATCCCCGACGCGCCGCGCAACCCCTCCCTGGGGACGGTGGAGACCGAGCTGCTGCGACGGGTCGTCGCGCGACTGCCCGAGGACGTCCCGTGGCCGACCTACTCCCGCCAGGTCAAGCGTCGGCTCGCGCAGCGCCGCCTGGTCAAGGAGCGCGCCGGCGGCAACCTCACCGTCCCCGAGAGGTGGCGGGGCAGGGTCGCGTCAGCCTCGGAGGAGATGCTGGACGCGGTCCGGGACGCCGGGCACCCGGTCGTCGGTGACCTGGCCGACCTCGCCCCGGCGTACGCCCCCGGGGGCACCGCCCCCGACGACGTCACCGCCGAGCAGCTCCTCGAGCGCTCCCTCGACGTGCTGGTCCCGCTGGTGCTCCACGACGGGCCCAAGGCGGCCCGTCGGCCGGCGTCCCGCCCGGCGGCCGACGCGCCCGCTCCGAGCACGGTGCGGCGGATCGCCCGCAGGCTCCGGCGCCGCTGACCCGTCAGGGGTCGACGACCGGCGCGAGGGTGAGCGCGTCGCGCAGGGTCGCCCGCGCTGCGGCGTACCGGCTGCGGGCCGTGGAGGCGTTGAGCCCCAGCAGCTCGGCCGCCTCCACGAGGGTGAGGCCGTCCCAGTGGACGAGCATGACCAGCTCCCGATGGGCGTCGTGCAGCCGGAGCACGGCGTCGCGGACCGCGCTCGGCTCGGCGTGGTCGGGGGTGGCCTCGCTCGAGAGGTGCTCCCGCAGCCGGTGCGCGAGCCGGAGCCGTCGGCTGCTGCCGCGGCGGTGGTTCGCGAGCACGTGGGCGGCGATCGTGAACAGCCACGTCCGTTGCCGCTCGGTCCCGCTCGGGCACGCGTCGGCGCGGCGCCAGGCCTGGAGCATGGTGTCCCCGAGCAGGTCCGCGGCGTCGGCGGGCACTGTCACCCGCCGCTCCAGGTAGCGCAGCAGGTCGTCGGCGGTGTGCTCCAGGGCCGTCCGCACCCGGTCCCGTCCGGGCTCGCCACTCACTGCGGGCCCTCGTCCGGGCAGTCCGTGGCCAGGGCTACTCCCACGGCGTGGGCGGACAGTCCCTGGCGGCGGAGCTCGGCGGTCAGCCGCCGGTTCAGGGCCAGGAAGATGGTGTCGGAGCCGGTCGCGGCGAGCGTGGTGGCGTCGACGTCGCGGAGGAACTCCTCCGCAGCCGCCAGCGCGGCGGCCCGGTCGGCCTCCGACACCGGGTGGGCGGCGTCGGTGAACGGGCGCGCGGCGTAGGTGACCGTGCACGCCTCGCCCGAGGCCGAGGTGGTCGGCTGGACCACGGCTGCGTCGTCCTCCCACCACGGGGTGGGCAGCCACCCGGCCGCGGCGACGGTGGTCGCGGTGCCGAGCAGCGTCGAGGCGGTCAGCACCAGGACGGCGGCTCGCCGACGTCGCGGGAGCCGGCTGACGGTCGCGGACGCGGACTGCCGCTCGGTGTCCGCGATCATCTCCCGGACGGCGGACCCGAGCGCGGGGGTCCGGGGGCTGATCGGGGGAGCGGCTGCTGCGAGCTCGTCGTCGAGTGCTGGTGTCATGGTGGGATCCCGTCGTCGTGAGGCGCTGTCATCCCCTTCATGTCCGGCAACCGGCCCGGTGTCCGCGCCGGCCCGCAGAAATGTCCGGGCAGCGCTCAGACGCGCTCAGTCGCGCTCGGCCGCGATCTCCTCGGCCAGCGCGATCCAGCGGTCGGTGACGGCACCCGCCTCGTAGTCGCGCGCTGTCTCGAGGGCCGCTGCGCCCAGCCGGCGACGCAGGTCCTCGTCGTCCATCAGCCGGCGCAGACCCTCGGTGAGGGCCGGGACGTCGCCCTCGGGCACGAGCAGGCCGTTGACGCCGTCGTCGATGAGCTGGCGCGGGCCCTCGGGGCAGTCGAACGAGACCGGCGGGACGCCCTTGCTGAGTGCCTCGAGCAGCACCATGGGCAGCCCCTCGTAGCGTGAGGACATCGCGTAGATCGCGCTGTTCGCGAGCTCGGACTCGAGCTCGTCGGTCACGCCGCCCATCAGGATCCGGTCGCCCACGCCGGCGGCCGCGACCTGAGCGTTGAGGTCGTCCCAGCGCTGGCCCTGGCCGTAGATGCGCAGCTGCCAGTCGGGGTGGCTCCCGGCCAGCGGGACCCAGGCCTCGACGAGTCGTTCGAAGCCCTTCTGTGCGGTCAGCCTCCCGGCCGCGATCACGACCTTGGTCGTCAGCGGTGCGGGCTCGCCGACCTGGAAGGGGGTGGGGTTCGGGATCACGCCGGTGCGCACCGCACCGTCCGCACCGGCCTCCGCGAGGTAGGCGTGCCACCGCTCGTGGTCGGCCTCGGTGAGCGTGAGCAGCGCGTCGATGCGGCGGGCGGGACCCCGGTCCAGGACCAGGTCGCGCAGCGCCGCGCGCAACGGCTCGGGCCGGGGCACGAAGGACAGGTGCTCCTGGTGCAGCAGGATCGAGCCCGGGTCGCTCCACAGCGCCGCAGCGACCGCGAACTCCGGCCGCGTGCTGACCACGACGCCGGGCGGGCGGCCCTGGAGCTGCTCGCGGAGCAGCTGGTCGACGAGCGCCGAGAACGTCTTCTTGGCGCCGTCCACCAGCCGGGAGGGGCTACGGCCGAGCTCGCGGAGCGCGGGGTCGGACCGCGGGTCGTTCTTCGTCGCCCGTCGCGGCCGGTCCGGCCGGTCCGGGTCGTAGCGGTCCTGGAGGGCCACCAGCTCGACGGCCGGGTCGAGCTGGAACTTCGGCTCCGCCGAGGACCGGCCGAGGGTCAGGATCCGCACCTCGTGACCGCGGGCGGCGAGGGTGTTGGCGGTGGTGAACACAGTGCGGGCGATGCCGCCCGCGGCGTACGCCGAGGGCACCAGGAACGTCCAGCGCCGGGTGCGACCCGCCGTGTCCGCGCGCTCGGTCGCGATCGTGCCGGCGTAGTCGACGCCGGGGGCGCGGCGCTGGTCGCCGCGTCGTCGAGACGTGCCGGAGGTCGTCACTGCCTGGTCCTCACTGCGTGGTCCTCATCGCTCGCTGCCAGCCGTCGGCACGTGGGTCGGCGTACTCCTCCACCGGGGCTCCTCACTTCGGTGGCGGTCAGTCTAGGGTGTGCGTCGCGGGAGTGAACCGCCCGTGCACGCCCCACCGGAAGGCACCCCCATGAGCCCCGAGAGCACCGCCGCCACTGCTGGCCAGGGCACGGCGAAGGTCGTCGTCGTGGCCGGCTCCGGCCGCAGCGGCACCAGCACCATCGCGGGCGTGCTCAAGTCCGCCGGGCTGCTCATCCCGCCGCCCGAGGTCCCCGGCAACCGCACCAACCCGCGCGGCTTCTTCGAGCCCCGGTGGGCCGTCGAGTTCCAGACCAGGCTGCTGCGCACGGCGTCCGTGGTGCTGACCGACGCCCGCCCGGCCGCCTTCGACCTCGCGGCCGCGGCCGGTGCCGACGCAGGGGCGCGCGAGGAGGTCGGCGCGTGGGTGCGCGAGCACCTCGCGGAGAACCACGAGCTGCTGGTCAAGGACCCGCGCAACAGCTGGTTCCTGCCGATGTGGCGGCAGGCCGCCGCGGACGCCGGCGCCGACGTCGCCTTCCTCACGATGCTGCGCCACCCCGCGGAGGTCGTGGGCAGCAAGGACAAGTACTACAAGAACACCGACGCGGGGGAGTCGCCGCGGCAGGCGCAGACGACCCGGGTCGCGAGCTGGCTCAACGTCGCCCTCTTCACCGAGGCGACCACCCGCGACGCGCGGCGCACGTTCGTCGTCTACGAGGACCTGCTCGAGGACTGGCGCGCCGGCGTGGCCCGGGTCGCCGAGGAGCTCGGCCTCGACCACGGCCGTGACCTGTCCGAGGCGCAGACCGCGGAGATCGACGACTTCGTCGACCCGGGGCTGCGTCGGGTCCGCACCGAGTGGAGCGACATCGACTGCCCCGACGAGGTCCGCGACCTCGCCCAGGAGGTGTGGGACCTGCTGGTGGTGCTGGCCGGCAGCGGCGGCTTCGACGGCGAGGCCGAGCAGCGCCTCGACGTCCTGCGCGCGCGCTACGTCGCGATGTACGTCGACGCCGAGGCGCTGGCCCAGTCCTCGGCCGAGGACGCGCGCCGTGCCGGGTCGCGTCGGGCCCGGCGCAAGCTGCTCCAGGAGCAGCGCCAGCAGCAGCGCAAGCAGGCGCAGCGCCAGGAGCGCCAGGAGGAGCGCCGGCAGGCCCGCCCGGCGCCGGCCCCCACGGGCGCCGTCGCGAAGGCACGCTCGCTCGCCGGCCGGGTGGTCCGCAAGGCCCGCTCGGTCCGCAGCCGTTGACCGGGCCGCTCAGGAGCCCCTGAGCCGGCGTACCTCCGCGCGCAGCGAGCGGATCCGGTCGCGCTGCCCGAGGCTGCGCAGCAGCTGTGCCGCGAGGGCGTCGACGGCGGCGTCGGCCACCTCGTCGCCGGTGACGTCCGCGGGGTCGCGGCCCGGCACGGGGGTCGCGGCGGGGAGCAGGTCCGCCACGTCGCCCACGACGTGCCACGGCCGCTGCTGGAGGTCCTCGACCATCCGGCGGGCGTGCTCACGCGTCCAGTCGTGCATGGCCTGCGGGACCGCGATCCGGGGACCGTCGCCGGCGGCGAGGATCTGCCGGGTGAAGAAGCCCTTCACGAAGCGGACGGTGTCGAGGCTGCGGTGCTCCGGCGGCATCGCGGCGTTGATCCGTCGCAGCAGCTCGCCCTGGGCGGCCCCGAGCGACTCGTTGCTCCGCTCGGCCTCCGACTCCAGGCCGACCGGATCGACCCCGGTGACCTCGCAGACCCGCTCCCACAGCCACGTGCGCGGGGCGCTCGCGGGGTCCGGGAGCACGACGAGGTGCACCCGGTCTGCGGGCATGCCCTGCGACCACCGCTCGAGGATGGCCGGGACGTCGTGGTGGGACCAGAAGTCGCCGGCCGCGCCCTCCGTCGCTGCCCGCTGCCAGAAGTCGGCCAGCGTCTCGTCCGACCCCTCCTTGACGTCCTGCTGCCAGGCCGAGCCGAGCTGGCGGCCGAGGTCGCGGGCGGTGAGCAGGACGTGGACCTCGCCGGCGACGGCCCCGAGCTCGGCGAGCGCGCCGGCCGCCTGCTCGGGCGTCGCCCGTGAGAAGTGGTCCTGGCCGATCAAGGCGTCACCGGGGGTCTCGGCGGTCTCGGCCAGCAGCGTCTCCCAGGCCCGGGCCTCGTGCGGCGTCTGCAGCGCGAGCACCTCCTCGCGCCGGACCACCTGGCAGGCCGCGTGGAAGTGCGAGCCCTTGCCGTCACCGGGCAGCAGCAGGCCGCGCGCGGCGAGCGCCGACTGGTTCTGCCACCACAACGAGCGCAGGTAGGACGTCCCGGACTTCATCGTCCCCACGTGGAGGAACACGCGTCGCGCCACGCTGACCCCTTCCGGTCGACCACCGCCCGACGGTGGGAAAGACAGTCGACCACGGAAGGACCGGATGGCACAGTGGGGGGTCCGACCAACGGTGGAGGTGGCGGCATGAACGAAGACCTGAAGGCCAAGATGCGCAAGGCGCTCGACGAGAAGAAGGGCCGGGACCGGGGCACGGGCGACGACGGCCCGCTGCACGAGAAGGTCCACGGCCCCGAGGTCACCGGCAGCGCCGGGCCGCCGATGCACCGGCGCAAGGCGGGTGGCGGGGGCGCCTGACCGGCCCCCGGGTGACTCTTCCCACCGCCGGTCCTCTTCCCGTCCGGGGGCGGGGACGGCACGATGGGCGCCATGCAATTCGGACGCAGCTACGAGGAGTTCGAGGTCGGCGCCAGCTACAAGCACTGGCCGGGCAAGACGGTGACGGAGTACGACGACCACCTGTTCTGCCTGCTGACCATGAACCACCACCCGCTCCACCTCGACGCCAACTACGCCGAGGAGACCACGCAGTTCGCCAAGAACGTCGTGGTCGGCAACTACGTCTACTCGATCCTGCTGGGGATGTCGGTCGCCGACATCTCCGGCAAGGCGATCGCCAACCTCGAGGTCGAGTCGCTGCGCCACGTGGCGCCGACCTTCCACGGGGACACGCTGTACGGCGAGACGCGGGTGCTCGACAAGCGTGAGTCGTCGTCCAAGGACGACCGGGGCGTGGTCCACGTCGAGACCATCGGCTACAACCAGGACGGCACGGTCGTGTGCATCTTCCGCCGCAAGGTGATGGTGCCGAAGCAGAAGTACCTCGACGACCGGGGTGGGGAGCAGCCGGGCCGCCCGGTGCCGCAGGCGGACAAGAACTGGCCCGGACCCGAGCAGGGGTGACGTCATGGTCGAGGTGTGGCTGGTCCGGCACGGCGAGACCGAGTGGAGTCGCGACCACCGCCACACGTCGACGACCGACCTGCCGCTGACCGAGGTCGGCGAGCGGATGGCTGCCGACCTGGCGCCGCGGCTCGCCGGCGAGGCCTTCGAGCTGGTGCTGAGCAGCCCGCGGCAGCGGGCCCGGCGTACGGCAGAGCTCGCCGGGAGGCCCGACGTCGAGGTCGACGAGGACCTGGTCGAGTGGGCCTACGGCGGCTACGAGGGCATCACCACCGCCGAGATCCGCGAGACCGTGCCCGGCTGGAGCGTGTGGAGCCACCCGACGCCGGGCGGCGAGTCGGCCGCGGACGTGACGGCACGGCTCGACCGTGTCGTCACCCGGCTGGCGGCGGTGGAGGGCCGGGCCCTGGTCTTCGGGCACGGCCACGCGCTGCGCGCGCTCGCAGCCCGCTGGCTCGGGCTGCCCGTGGGCGACGGTCGGCTGCTGCGGCTCGACACCTCCACGGTCTCGGTGCTCGGCCACGAGCGCGAGACGCCGGTCGTGCTCAGGTGGAACGCGTGAGCCTGTCGGCCTCCTGCCCCCGCTGCACCGAACCGTTCCCGTCCGGCGCACCGGGGGACTGCGCCGGCCACGGCCGCCAGCCGACGCTGCTGCGCGCCGGCCACGCGTCGTACGACCTCTTCGCCGAGCACCTGCGGTCGGCCGACGGCTTCCCGACCTACCTGCCGTGGCCGATGGGCTCGGGCTGGCGGGTCACGGACTTCGGCGTGGTGGTCGACGGCGACCGGGCCGTGGCGACGGTGACCTGCTGCAGCGGCGCGACCCCTCTCGACGGTCGGGTCGACCTGCTGGTCGTGGCCGAGGAGTCCGGGGTCGGGCTCGGTGCCCGGTGCGCCGGCCTGTCGACCACCGACCCGGGCGCGGGCTTCGGCGAGGGACCGCCGACGGTCCGGGTCCGGATCGACAGCCAGGGCGTGCCGCTGTGGCCGGTGTCGACCGCCGGTGTCGGCGGCGACCTCGACCGCTCGGTGGTGGCGGGGGAGGCCGGTGGTCGCTGGCTCTGGCTGGTGCTGCTCCCGGCGTCGGCGGTGCTGCTGCTGACCGACGAGTGGCTGTTGCGCGACGTGTCCCGCGAGGGACCGCACCTGGTGGACCTGCCGTTCGAAGGCTCGCCGCCCGTCTGGTGAGCAGCGTCTCGCCGTTCTCGGTGCGGGACCCGGAGCGCGCGAGCCCTACGCTGGATCCGTGCTGGACACCGTGCTCCTCGTCGAGGTCTTCGTGACCCTCTTCGTGATCATGGACCCCGTCGGGACGGTCCCGATCTTCCTGTCGCTGACCGGTGGCCGGTCGCAGGCCGCGGCCCGCCGGGCGGCGTGGCAGGCCGTCGCCGTCTCGTTCCTCGTGATCAGCCTGTTCGCCTTCTTCGGCCAGCAGATCCTGGGCTATCTCCACATCTCGCTGCCGGCGCTGCAGGGCGCCGGTGGACTGCTGCTGCTCCTGGTCGCGCTCGAGCTGCTCACCGACAACGAGAAGGAGCCGACGGCCACCGCCGGCGCGAACGTCGCGCTGGTGCCGCTCGGCACGCCGCTGCTGGCCGGTCCGGGCGCGATCGTCGCCGTGATGCTCTTCGTGCAGTCGATCGAGACGGTCGCGGACTTCGTCGCGGTCGCCCTCGGTGTGGTGCTGGTGCACGTGTTCCTGTGGGCCTCGATGCGCTACTCGCTGCCGATCCTGCGGGTGATCCGTGAGTCCGGCGTCCTGCTCGTCACCCGGATCGCGGGCCTGCTGCTCTCCGCGATCGCGGTGCAGCTGGTCGCCGACTCGATCCGCGCGTTCATCGCCGGCGAGGGTTGAGTCGTGCCTCCGGCGGGTTGAGTCGCCTCTCGGGCTATCTCCGGCCCAGCGACTGCAGCCGTTGCAGCGCCCGCGTCGGCACGACCTGCGTCGCGACCCGGATCGCCTTGTACTGCCGGCCCGGCACCGAGAAGACCCGACCGCGGTCGAAGTCCGCCAGGGCCTCGCGGACCAGGAAGTCGGGCTCGAGCCAGAGGAAGCCGTTGCCGCGCTGCACGCCCATCCGCTGGTGGAACTCCGTCTTCACGAAGCCCGGGCACAGCGTCGTGACGGTCACCCCGCGCCCGGCGTACTCCGCGGAGGCCCAGATCCCGAACCGGTTGAGCCACGCCTTCGCGGCACCGTAGGTCCCGCGGGGGAGGAAGGCGGCGACGCTCGAGACGTTGATGACCCCGCCCCGTCCGCGCTCGACCTGGCCGCGCAGGGCGACGTGGGAGAGCCGCATCGGGGCGGTGACCAGCACCTCGAGCATCCGGGTCTCGTCGTCGACGTCGTTGTCGAGGAAGCGGCCCTTGAGCCCGAAGCCGGCGTTGTTGACCAGCAGGTCGACCGGGCGGTCGGGGTCGGCGAGCCGGGCCTCCACCACCGCGAGCTGGTCGCGGTCGCCGAGGTCGGCGGCCAGCACCTCGACGTCGCGGCCGGTACGCCGCAGCTCGCCGGCCACCTGCTCGAGCCGGCCGGCGTCACGGGCGACCAGCACCAGGTCGTGGCCGCGGGCGGCGAGCTGGCGGGCGAACTCCAGGCCGATGCCGGCGGTGGCACCGGTGACGAGGGCGGTCCCGGGCTGGCGTGTGGGGGAAGACATGGGCCCATCGAACCGGTGTCGTCCACGATCCGGCAACCGGCTCCGGCATGATGGTCCCATCATGACCGCCACCCCGACCGTGCTCGCGATCGCCAACCAGAAGGGCGGCGTCGCCAAGACGACCTCGGTCGCCTCCCTCGGCGCGGCGCTGGTCGAGCTCGGCCACCGGGTCCTGCTCGTCGACCTCGACCCGCAGGCCTGCCTGACGTTCTCCCTCGGCATCGACCCCGAGGACCTCGAGCTCTCCGTGCACCACGTGCTCACCAAGGGGCTCGCTCCCTCCGAGGTCATCGTCGAGACCGAGGACGGCGTCGACCTGCTGCCGGCCACGATCGAGCTGGCCCGCGCCGAGGCCGACCTGCTCACGCGCACCGGTCGCGAGCACGCCGTCACGGCGGCCCTCGAGATGCTCGAGGACGACGAGGCCACGGCGTACGACTGGGTGCTGCTGGACTGCCCGCCCTCGCTGGGGGTGCTCACCGTCGCCGCGCTGACCGCCGCGCAGGGCGTCGTGATCCCGCTGCAGTGCGAGACGCTGTCGCACCGTGGGGTCGGCCAGCTGCTCGACACGGTCCACGACGTCCGCCGGTTCACCAACCGCAAGCTCGAGGTCTGGGGTGTGCTGCCGACGCTGTACGACGGCCGCACCAACCACTCGCGCACCGTGCTGGAGACGATCTCGGAGACCTACGAGCTCGACGTGATCGAGCCGCCGATCCCGAAGACGATCAAGTTCGCCGAGGCGCCGGCACGGGGTCGGTCGATCCTGGCCACCAGCCGCAGCAGCAAGGGTGCGAAGGCCTACCGCGAGGTGGCCGCCGCCCTGATCACCCGGGCGGGGCGCTGAACCGATGACCACCCACCGCCGCCAGGTCCGCCCGCGCTACGGGCGGCTGGCGGCCGCGGTCTCCTCGTTCTCGGTCACCCTGGTCGCGGTGATGGCCGGCTTCGGCCTGCTGCCGTCCGCCGCTCAGGAGCCCGCCCCGCGTGGCGGGGGCACCGCGCTCCTCACGGGTGCCGAGCGTGACCCTGCCCCCACCGGCGCCGACGACGCAGCCGAGCCCGCCGCCGGCGACCGTTCGGCGTCGACGCCGGGGGAGCGACGCCGCGTGACCGTCGCCGACCTGCTGCCGGCCGACTCCGGGACGGGGCGGCGCGTGGTGTTCAGCGAGGGACAGCAGCGGGTCTGGATCATCGGTGAGCGTGGCGGCGTGCTCCGCAGCTACCTCGTCTCCGGCAGCCTCAGCGACAACCTCGACCCGGGCACCTATCAGGTCTACAGCCGCGACGAGAACGCAGTCGGCATCGACGACTCCGGCACGATGAAGTACTTCGTGCGCTTCACCCAGGGCGACACCGGCGCGGCCATCGGCTTCCACGACATCCCGGTGGACGAGGGTGAGCGCGTCCAGACCGTCGACGAGCTCGGCACCCCCACGTCCCACGGCTGCATCCGCCAGAAGACGTCCGACGCCAAGGCCATGTGGGCCTTCGCCGGAGTCGGTACGACGGTCGTGGTCACGCCCTGAGCGTTCAGTCCCCCGTGGTGTCGCTGGCAGCACGCCTGACTTTGGATCTCGCAGCCCAGGTTCGAATCCTGGGGGGAAGCGATGGACGGCGCTACGAGCGTGGACTTCGTAGCCCCGTCCTCATGAGGCGCGAGCCGACGCGAGCTGACAAGACCTGGCGCCTGTGGTGACCGCCCACCAGGCATGCACGTCCGGCTGGGTGCTGTCGCGGTGCTGCCTTGGGGGTGGGCGACGGCGTGTGGGTTATGTGATGAGGACGCAACGCTTCCAGCCACCAGCGGCTGGCAGTGCGAACGGGTCTCCGTACGCCGTCGGCCGGTGGCGGCACCGGGCCCCGAGTGACCTCGCGCTCGCAGCAGCCGTGCGGCGGCGCGCGGAGTCGCCGTACGAGATCGACCGACGGCAGCGCGACGTGACTCTCGTCCACACCTACGCCGACGACTCCCTGACGGGCGAGTACGGGTTCGTCCGGCGCCAAGCATCGAGAGGCTGGTACCTGGAGTCGGCCGAGGAGTGCAGGTAGACGGATGCTCACCGACTGCGCGACGGCGTCGGGCAGGAGCATGCGTCGCTCCTCGGGTCCGACCCAAGCCTTCGGGCGACCCCGGCCTCGGTGATGTGCCGCCCGTCGGAGCCGCGTTCCAGGTAGTACCCCCAAGGGCCGTCCTCGATGGTCCCACCGCCGCCATCGAACTCAGCCGTGAACAGGACATGAGCCCGTTCGCCTTCCACGCGGGTGTCCTGCACCTGGACGTCAGTGGTGTGGGTGGGTCTGCTGAATCGCTCCAGGTCTGTGTCCGGTCGCGCGTCGATGGTATTGGCCGTGGCGAAGTCCCGAGCGCTGACCGCGTCGAGGCAGGCCTCCACTACCTGCTCCGGGGTTGCCTCCGGGCCGGGGACGGGGACGTCGTCTCGCGGCGCTGCCCAGTGGTAGCCGCCGCCCACCAGGAGCTTGAGTGTCGCGAGGGGCACCGCCACCCGGACCCTGCGCAGGTGACGGCGGCGGGTGCCTGCAGAATCCTGGGTCGGTCGGTGTCGACCTGGGGTGCAGTGTGCCCGAGCGCTCGCACTCGAGGGCGGTTCCGCACGGATCGTGGCATGACCGCCCAGCGGCAGATCCGGACGGAACTACTCGGGCACGGACACGAGACAGAAGGGGTGCCCAGCGGGGTCGGCATAGATCCGCCAAGCCTTGGGGCCGGGATTCATCACCTCGGTCAACGGGCGTGCACCTGCCATCTCGACGGAGACACCGGCGTCACTCAGGTCATCGACGAGAAGGTCGAAGTGAACGTGTTGCTCGCCGCCTTCGCCCGGCCACGATGGCGGCCGATAGCCAGCCACGCGGTGGAACGAGAAGCGGCCGACGGGCTCCCAGCGAAGAGTCAGCCACTCGGAGTCGCCCTCTGGCTCGGGCAGGTCGAGGACCTTCTGCCAGAACCGGGCCAGCAGCTCGGCGTCGTCGCACTCCAAGACGAGTTGAGTCAGCCTGCCCACCGCCATTGGGCCAACCTACGTGCCGTCGCAGGCCAGGATGCCCGCAGGCATGAGCGTGCGCTGCTCACTGACCCGACACCCTCTGCACTCCCAGCTCGCCGTGCGCCCCAGAAGGCATGCCGGTGGCCCCGCCAGGGTGAGGCAGGGTCAAGGGCGAGGGAGATGTCGGGTGCCAGTGGGGCCGCGGAGGTAGCGCAGGCCGAGGGGTGAGGTCCAGGAGTACTCACCGGGCGCGGTCATCACGTAGCGCCAGCCGCCGTGAGTCTTGAGGCGGTGGTGGGAGGTGCACAGGCAGGCGAGGTTGCCGGTGTCGGTCTGCGCCTCGGGATGGTCGGGGTCGTAGGGCCGGATGTGGTCGAGCTGGCAGCCGCGCGCCGGTCGGGAGCACCAGGGGAAGACGCACGTGCGGTCGCGCTGGACGACGACCTCGCGGAGGAGCTCGGTCGGGGTGTAACCGCGGGCGCGGACCTGGGCGGCGAGGTCGAGCACCGGGCGCAGGGTGACGGCGGTCCGGCCGGCGGCGCACCAGGCCCGGACCTGCTCGAGGAGGACCTGCTGCTGACCCTGCTCGAGGGTCGCGAGCCGGTCGAACGTGACGGCGCCGTCACCGGTCACTGCGGCCGAGAGATGGACCTGGAGCACGACCTGACGTGCCGGCCTCCGGCGCGTCGCCGATTCGCCGGCGTCCACCCCGCCATCCGCCTCGGCCGCGGTGAGGTCGAGGGCGTTCTGCTGGCGGGCGAGATCGGCCAGCGCCATCGAGCGGCGTACGTCGAGCGGGGCGGTGCACCCGTCCTCGGCGAGATGCTGGGCGCGAGCGGTGACGGCGGCCTCGACGTCGCGGGCGTCGGCGGGGTCGAGCTCGCCGCGGAGCAACGCGTTGCCGCCGTAGGGGGTGATCGGGTCGTCGATGGTCAGGAACCGGGAGTCGCGCTGCTGCTCGTCCTCGGGGTCGGTGGGGGTGCTGAAGCGTTGCAGGGCTTCCGCGATCACCCGGTCGAGGGCGGCGCTGGTCAGCGAGGAGGCGAAGGGGGTGACCATCCGGTCGACGAACCCGGCGCCGGTGGGGGTGAGGTCGGCGTGGATGGTGGCTTCGGCGATCCGGCGGGCGCGCCAGGCCTGGACCTCGCCGGCGTGGACGCGGGCCCAGAGTCGGGGGAGGCGGTAGCGCAGCTCGAGGGCGTGCCCGATCAAGCGTTTGCCGGCGAGGGTGGACATGCCCAGGGCGGCGGCGAGCTCGGCGATGCAGAACTCCGCCACCGACGGACAGCCGAGCCCGGCGATGCGCTCCTCGTGCTCCGAGCCCGGTGGAGCCGGGAAGGACGCGGCGTCGTGGATCGACTCCGGTGGGTGCAGGTCGGCCCAGTCGCACGCCGCGACCAGGAGCCGCGCCTCGGCAGCGTCGGCGGCGGTTCGCTCCGACACCGCCGTCGCGAGCACCGTAGCGGCCGAGTGAGCCGGGGCGGTCGCGCTAGCGAGGGTGTCGAACATGTGCTCGATTCTAGGCGAGGGGTCTGACACTCCCCGGCGTCCCCAGGTCGAAGAACAGGAGGCAGAGGAAGGAGCGTCCGGCTTCGGTGGGCAGCAGCGCTGTCGGGGGTGTCCGGCGCGGGCGGGGGCTCGGTGACGGCGTCGATGCGGAAGTCCGCGCCGACCAACCTTCTTCGGACCTCCTGCAGGAACGGGCGTTAGTAGGTCATCCACATGGTCTGCCCCGCGTTGCAGCTCGGACAGCACCGCATCCCAGTCCTGGACGTGGCGCAGCGTGGGCGAGGCGACCGAGGTCGAACGCGTCATCGGCGTACGGCAGGGGTGCACCGAGGCCGTTTGACGTCACCCGCGAAGTGGAGCATCTCCGGACGCTCGTCGTGGGCGTTGAAGAGGTTGTTCTCGTTCTGACCCCGCGTAGGCGGACGCGAAGCGGTCGTAGCCGGCACCCGCACGGTCCACGTGTCAGCGTTGGCGGCGGCGGGGGCGCTGGTGGACGGCGAGGTTGGCCAGGGTGTCGATCGCGGACGCCGCGACGGCGGCCTCGTCGATCTCGGGCAGCGGGGAAGCCGCGTCAGGGCCGGGGACCAGGTCGGCGAGCTCGCCGTGCACCCGGATCCCGGAGCCACGCAGCCACTCGACCTGCTGCTCGGCCCGCTCGGTGACCCAGCCCAGCGCCTCGGGCGGCAGCGGGATGCGGGCGCTGGCGCCCTTGGCGAGCACGCCCTTGATGAACGGCCAGCGCACGGCCGGCTGGTAGACGTCCTCGTAGTTCTTGAGCCGCGAGCCCAGCGCCGCGTTGACCCGGCGATAGACCTCGGCCTCGGTCCAGCCCCACGAGGAGTTCACGTCCTTCTCGGGCCAGCGCATGACGGCCGGGTCGAAGCCGACGACCGAGCCGAAGAGCCGGTAGAGGCCCTCGGGGTCACGGGTGCGGGACGGCGTCACGATGACGTCGAGCTCGCCCGGGCCGACGACGTCGCTCCACCGCCGGCAGATCGCCACCGCGTCCTGGCGAAGCCAGAAGTGCCTGGCCCAGCGGCCCTGGTCGTCGCGCAGCTTCTCGAGGAAGGTGGGGTAGTCCAGGGTCATCCGGTGCTTGAGGAACTGCTGCCACTCCGACGGTACGACGCTCGCGAGCCCGCGCAGCGTCAGCACGACGCGCAGCCGCAGCCCGGCCGCCTCGGCGAGGTCGCGCAGGACGCCGATCCGGCCGGGGTCGGCCTCGCAGAGGTCCTCGCACGTCATGAGCAGCCGGTCGCCGCGGGTGGCCCGCAGCGTCGGCACCAGCGGGCTGAGCGCGTCGGAGGGGTAGTCGTCGACGAACCCGGACGCAGTCACCCAGCCGAGCGGCCGCAGCACCTGCTCGACGTGGGCCGGCCGCCCCCGGAGGGGTACGCCGATGCCCTGGCCGTCGAGCTCGTCGACCGAGCCGAACAACCCCCGCTGCAGCGCGGAGGTGCCGGTCTTGCTCGCGCCGATGTGCAGGTGCAGCAACCGCTCGCCCATGCCGCGTCGCCTAGCTGTCGCTGCCGGCCTCGCCCGAGGGGCTGGCCTGCGACGACGACGAGGGGCGGCGACGGCGGCGTCGCCGGTTGCCCGACCCCTCACCGTCAGCTGCGCCCTCACCCGACGGCGCGGGTCCGGTGCTCTGGGCCGTGCTGCTGGTGTCCGTCGAGCCCGACTCGCCCTCGACCGGGGCGCCGCTGCGGGTGCGGGTCCGGCTGCGGTTGCGGTTGCGCGAACCGGCGGACCGCTCGGAGCCGCGACCGCCCGCACGGTCGGAACGCTCGCCGCGGTCGCGGGGCTCGCGCGGGGGCTGCGGGGCGGGGTCGACGACGCGGCCCTTGGTGCCCGGGGCGATGCCCTGGTCGTGGAAGAGGTGCTCCGAGGTGGAGTAGGTCTCCGGCGGGTCAGGGAAGGGCAGGTCGAGCGTCTTGTTGATCATCTTCCAGCGGGCCAGGTCGGCCCAGTCGACGAAGGTGATCGCGGTGCCGGTGGCGCCGGCCCGGCCGGTACGGCCGATCCGGTGGATGTAGGCCTTGTCGTCCTCGGGGCAGGAGTAGTTCACGACGTGCGAGACGCCGCGGACGTCGATGCCGCGGGCGGCGACATCGGTGCAGACGAGCACCTGGATCTTGTCCTCGCGGAACTTGGCCAGTGCCTTCTCGCGGGCGACCTGGGCCATGTCACCGTGCAGCGGCGAGGACTTGAAGCCCCGCTCGGCAAGGTCGTCGGCGATCCGCTGCGCCTGCCGCTTGGTGCGGGTGAAGACGATCATCTTGTCGGCGTCCTCGGCCTGCAGCACGCGGCCGATGATCTCCGGCTTGTCGAGGTCGTGGGTCTGGTAGATGAACTGCGCCGTCGCCGGGACGGTCGCGTTCTCGTACGACGACTCGGCGCGGATGTTCATCGGGTGGCGCATGTGGATCCGCGCCAGCGACACGATCGCCGAGGGCATGGTGGCCGAGAACAGCATCGTCTGGCGGGTCTCCGGGGTCTTGGAGATCAGCGTGACGACGTCGGGCAGGAAGCCGAGGTCGAGCATCTCGTCGGCCTCGTCGAGCACGAGCGCGTGCACGTGGGAGAGGTCGAGGGCGCGGCGGTTGGCGAGGTCGATCAGCCGGCCCGGCGTACCGACGACGACGTCGACGCCCGCCTTGAGGGCGTCGAGCTGCGGCTCGTAGCCGACGCCGCCGTAGACGGTGAGGACGCGCAGGCCGCGGTCGGCGCCGGCGAGCGCGAGGTCGCCGGAGACCTGGAGCGCGAGCTCACGGGTCGGCGCGACGATCAGCGCCTGCGGCTTGCCCTGCGGGATCTCGGCGTAGTCGGGGTCCTTGGGGGCGACCGAGCGCTGCAGGACCGGGATCCCGAAGGCCAGCGTCTTGCCGGTGCCGGTGCGCGCCTGGCCGATCAGGTCGGTGCCCAGGAGGGCGACGGAGAGGGTCATCTCCTGGATCGCGAACGGCGTGGTGATGCCGGCGCGCTCGAGGGAGTCACAGATCTCGGGGAGGACCCCGAGTTCACGGAAGGTAGTCAGTGTTCTGTTCGCTTTCGGTGAGCAGGTGGAAAGTCAGCCAGCGACTGATCCACACTCAGCCGCGCACATTCGGACCGCCCGGGATCGGGCGACGAGCCGGGCGGGACGGGCTCGTGTCGAGCTCGTCCCGGGCGTCGGCTCCTGCCGCCATGGTATCGGTACGCTGCAGCCATGACTGAATCGCCTGAGACCGCTGGCGCGGGGGCCCTCGAGGACCTGGCCTACCGGGAGGCGGTGGTCGACCTGCTCGCGGCGATCGCGTACGGCGAGATCTCGGCGTTCGAGCGGCTGGCGGAGGACGCCAAGCTGGCTCCGACGTTGCAGGACAAGCTCGCCGTCGCGCGGATGGCGTGCGCGGAGTTCGCCCACGTCGAGCTGCTGCAGGCGCGGATCGCCGAGCTCGGCTCCGATCCCTACGAGGCGATGGCGCCCTTCAAGGCGGCGCTCGACCTGTTCCACCAGCACACCGCCCCGGCCGACTGGTACGAGGGACTCATCAAGGCGTACGTCGGGGACGGGCTCGCGGCCGACTTCTACCGCGAGATCGCGGCGTACCTCGACCCGCGCACGCGCGACGTCGTGATCACCTCGCTCGCCGACGCCGGCCACTCCGAGTTCGTCGTCGACCGGGTGCAGGCAGCCATCGCCGCCGACCACAAGCTCGGTGGCCGGCTCGCGCTGTGGGGACGTCGGTTGATGGGCGAGGCCCTCACCCAGGCACAGCGGGTGGCCGTCGAGCGCGACGCCCTCTCCGCCCTGCTCGCGGGCGGCGTCGACCGACCCGCGCTCGACCTGGCCGCCATCGGCCGGATGTTCGCCCGGATCACCGAGCTGCACGCCGAGCGGATGGCCAAGCTCGGCCTCGACTCCTGACCCGGTTCAGGCCGGGTCAGCCGCCCGTCAGGAGCGGAAGCCGACCTGGCCGGCGACGCCGCCACCGATCTCGACGTAGGAGAGGCGCTCGACCGGGATCATGACCTTGCGTCCCTTGGTGTCGGTGAGGGTGAGCAGGCCGCCGTCGCTGAGCGCCGAGGCGATCTGCTTCTCGACGTCCTCGGGGGTGCTGGCGGACTCGACGAGCAGCTCGCGCTGGGCGTGCTGGATACCGATCTTGATCTCCATGGGGGATCCTCTCGAACGTTGTGGTCAGTCGGTGAGCGGGTAGCCGCGGATGCCCCGCCAGGCGAGGCCGGAGACCAGGGCGACGGCGTCGGACTGCGAGATTCCGGCGGCGTCGGTCACCCAGAACCGCGCGCTGACCGTTGCCATTCCCACCAGGGACACGGCGAGCAGCAGCGAGGCCTCGTCGGGGAGGCCGGTGTCGTCGTGGATGACGTGGGCGATCATCGCCGCGCACTCGGCGGTCACGCGGTCGACGGCGGCACGGACGGGAGGCTCGTTGGTCAGGTCGGACTCGAAGACCAGCCGGAAGGCGCCGTCCTGGCTGGCGATGTAGTCGTAGAACGCCTCCATCGCCGCGGCAACCCGCTGCTTGTTGTCCTGGGTCGACTGCAGGGCGCGGCGGCAGTTGTCGATGACGTTGTCGCAGGAGGCGTCGAGCAGCGCGAGGTAGAGGTCGAGCTTGCCCGGGAAGTGCTGGTAGAGGACCGGCTTGGAGACGCCGGCCCGCTCGGCGATGTCGTCCATCGCGGCCGCGTGGAAGCCCTGGGCGACGAAGACCTCGAGAGCGGACTCCAGCAGCTGGACCCGTCGCTCGCGCCGCGGCATCCGGCCGCCGCGGGGGCGGGCTGCTGCGGTCTCGTCGTACGCCGTCACGTCGTTCCTCCCGGTCACGTGGCACCCGGTGCTCCTTGGCGCCCGGGTGAACCCTACCGGCTGGTCACGGGCCCGCCGGTCGACCTGCCGGAGTCCGGATCGCGGACGCGTGTCCGCAGCGCGGGACGGGTCGGGAACATGGAGGGCAGGACACGCGTTCACCCCGCAAGTCCGCCGGACCCTGCCCGACCTGTCACCGAACCGAGGAGTACGCCGTGTCGTTCGCGCCGATCGTGGAGCCTGCAGACGAGCTCACCGTCGACGAGGTACGCCGTTACAGTCGCCACCTGATCATCCCCGACGTCGGGATGACCGGGCAGAAGCGGCTGAAGAACGCCAAGGTGCTCGTCATCGGCGCCGGTGGCCTCGGCAGCCCGGCCCTGCTCTACCTCGCGGCCGCGGGCGTCGGCACGCTCGGCATCGCCGAGTTCGACGAGGTCGACGAGTCCAACCTCCAGCGCCAGGTGATCCACGGCCAGTCCGACGTGGGCCGGCCCAAGGCCGAGTCCGCCAAGGACTCGATCGCCGAGGTCAACCCGCTGGTCAACGTGATCGTGCACAACGAGCGGCTCGACAACGACAACGTGATGCGGGTCTTCGAGGGCTACGACCTGATCGTCGACGGCACCGACAACTTCGCCACGCGCTACATGGTCAACGACGCGGCGTACTTCTTGAAGATCCCCTACGTCTGGGGCTCGATCTACCGCTTCGACGGCCAGGCGTCGGTCTTCGCGCCGTCGCTGTCGGACGAGGCGCCCTGCTACCGCTGCCTCTACCCCGAGCCGCCGCCGCCGGGCATGGTCCCGAGCTGCGCCGAGGGTGGCGTGCTCGGCGTGCTGTGCGCCTCGATCGGCTCGATCCAGGTCAACGAGGCCATCAAGCTGCTCACCGGCATCGGTGACGCGGCCATCGGCAAGCTCGTCATCTACGACGCCCTCGAGCTCGAGTGGCGCAAGCTGAAGGTCCGCAAGGACCCGAACTGCGCGCTCTGCGGCGAGAACGCGACCGTCACCGGCCTGATCGACTACGACGCCTTCTGCGGCGCGATCTCCGACGAGGCCGCCGACGCCGCGGCCGGCTCGACGATCTCCGTGACCGACCTCGAGCACATGCTCAAGGAGCGCGAGGAGGGCACCCGGGACTTCGTGCTGGTCGACGTCCGCGAGCAGAACGAGTACGAGATCAACCAGATCCCCGGCTCGGTGCTGATCCCCAAGGGCGAGTTCCTCAACGGCAACGCGTTCGGGCAGCTCTCGCAGGACAAGCCGGTCGTGCTGCACTGCAAGAGCGGCGTCCGCTCGGCCGAGGCCCTCGCGGTCCTGCACGGTGCGGGGTACGCCGACGCGGTCCACGTCGGTGGCGGCGTGGTGGCCTGGGTCAACCAGATCGACCCGTCCCAGCCGTCGTACTGACCCAGCGCCCTGAGGTCGTTGAGCTCCGCCTCCCTCGTGCTCGAGCTCCGGCTCTTTCTCGCGAGGGAGCCGGAGCTCGACGCGGAGGGACACCCGGCTCAACCGGCGCTACCCACGCGTAACCCTTGCGGGCGACGCGCGTTGCTCCCTGTGAACGGCAGGTGACCCCCGTCACCTGCGCCGACCAGGGAGGGAAATCCATGCGTTCCACGCACCCGATCGTCCGTCGACTCGCCGCCGGCGTGTCCGTCCTCGGCAGCGCCGCTGCCGTCGCCGCGCTGAGCACCGCTGCCCCCGCGGCCGCCGCCCCCGCGTGGGCACCGGCGGAGACCGCCGAGATCACGCCGGGCGTGCAGATGTACACCGACGGCGCCCAGTGCACCGCCAACTTCGTCTACACCGACGGCGCCGGCGACACCTACGTCGGCTACGCCGCGCACTGCGCCGGTCTCGGCGAGGCCACCGACACCAACGGCTGTGACGCCGGCTCCCTCCCGCTCGGCACCCGCGTGACCTTCGCCCGCGGCGGCTCGCTCGTGAGCGAGGGCACCGAGGTGGGCCAGGGCACCCTGGCCTACAGCTCGTGGCTCACCATGCAGGAGCGCGGCGAGACCGACGCGGACGCGTGCGCCTACAACGACCTGGCGCTGGTCAAGGTCGACGCCGACGACGTCGCCAAGGTCAACCCGAGCGTCCCCTTCTGGGGCGGCCCGGTCGCGATCAACAGCGACGGCACCGGCGCCGGCGAGACCGTCTACTCGTTCGGCAACTCCAGCCTGCGCGGCGGCGTCGAGGTGCTCTCGCCCAAGCAGGGCGCCAGCCTCGGCACCGACCCCAGCGGCTGGACCCACCCGGTCTACACCGTGACCCCCGGCGTCCCCGGTGACTCCGGCAGCGCGTTCCTCGACGCCGAGGGCAACGCCCTGGGCACGCTGTCGACCCTCGCCCTCGCACCGCTCGCCGGCTCGAACGGCGTGGGCGACCTGGGCAAGGAGCTGTCCTACGCCCAGCAGCACGGGGGGATCGCGGGCCTGGCCCTGGTGCCCGGCACCGAGCCGTTCTCGCCGATCCTCTGACCTGACCCTGACCTGCCACACCAGCACCGCTCCGTCCGTGACCGGACGGGGCGGTGCTCGTTGTGGGGGTATGCGGACACCACTGAGAATGCTCGGGACCCTGCTCGTCTCCCTGCTCTGCGCGGCTGCCCTCGTCGTCGTACCCGCCCAGACAGCGGGTGCCGCCGGCACCATCACGCCGGGCGTGCAGATGTTCACGAAGGGCGCCCAGTGCACGGCCAACTTCGTGTTCGAGGACGCGGCCGGCCGCCGCTACGTCGGGTACGCCGCGCACTGCGCCGGCAGGGGTGAAGCGACCGACACCAACGGCTGCAACACCAGCTCCCAGCCGCTCGGCACGCGGGTCCGGTTCGCCGAGGGGGCGACCGTCGCCGACGCCGGAACCACGCTCGGCCATGGCCGGCTGGTCTACAGCTCGTGGCGCACGATGCGCGCGATCGGGACCAGCAACCGCGGTGCCTGCGCCGCCAACGACTTCGCGTTGGTCCGGGTCGACGGCGGGCGACGCCGGGAAGGTCGACCCGACGGTCCCGATCTGGGGCGGGCCGACCGGCCTCGCCGGGCGGCTCCCGGAGGGCACGCAGGTCTACTCCTACGGCCAGTCGAGCCTGCGCCCGACCGAGCTGCTCTCGCCCAAGACCGGCCTCGCGCTCGGCGCGACCAACGGCGGGTGGGGCATGGACGTCTACACCGCGACCCCGGGCATCCCCGGTGACTCCGGCAGCGGCTTCCTCGACGACCGCGGCCGTGCGGTCGGCACGCTCTCGACCGTCGCACTCGCGCCGCTCGCCGGCTCGAACGGCCTCGGCAACCTCGCCCAGGAGCTCCGCTTCGCCCAGGAGCACTCCGGCATCCGGGGCCTGCGGCTGGTCGAGGGTGGAGCCTTCAGCGCGCTGCCCACGCCCTAATCGTGGGGCCGTGACCGGCCGGATCGACCCCGAGGAGTACGCCGAGCTGGTGCTGCGCTGCGTCGAGCAGGTGCCGCGCGGGCGGGTCACGACGTACGGCGCGGTCGCCGAGGTCGTCGGTGCGCTGCTCGGCGGGGGCGGACCCCGCCAGGTCGGCGCGGTGATGGCCCGTCACGGCGGGGGAGTCACGTGGTGGCGGGTCGTGCGCGCCGACGGGTCGCTGCCGCCGAGCCACCAGGGCGAGGCCCGGCAGTGCTACCTCGAGGAGGGCACCCCGCTGCGGCCCTCGGGGAACGTCGACCTGCGTGCGGCGTACGTCCGGCCGGCGCTCAGCCCATGACCGTGACCGTCACCCGGGCGCCGTCCTCGACGACGCTTCCCGGGGACGGCTCGATGCCGAGCAGGCTGCCGTGGGGCAGGTTGCTCTGCATCCCGGCCTCGCGACCCACGCCGGGGCGTGACTCCTCGACCTCCACCTGGAGCCCGGCCTTCCCGATCGCGCGCAGCGTGTCGTCGACCAGCGACGGCTCGGTGCCCCGTCCGGGGGTGAACCCGTCGCCGACCCGCAGCGGCACCGTGGTCAGGCCGTCGGGCAGGAGCCGCGCCGAGTCGCGGATCGCCTCGTAGCTTCCGTCACCCTCCTCGGCGATCGTGACCGCGAACACCACGCCGGTGCCGGGCAGGGTGAGGAGGCGGCGGCAGACGCCCCTGAACCACTCCTCGCAGCCGGGCCGCTCGATCGCGCGGGAGCCGTCGACCTCCACCATCGAACGGATCTCGAGCTCGCCCTGGCAGCAGGTCCCGTCGAGCACGCCCAGCGCAGAGACCTCCCGAACGGTGGCCGGGTCGGCCGGGTCCGCGCAGTCGTGGACCGCGGCCGGGTCGAAGTAGACGGTGTCCTCGACCGGTGCCCCGCACTGCGTCTCGCCGGTGGTCCACCAGTCGGGGACGGCGACGACCACCCCGTCCATGCCGACCCATCGCGTCCCCGACGGGGCATCCTTCAGCGGGCCGGCCGCCCCGGCCGTTGCCTCGTCGCCGGTCACCATCCGCGCGAGGACCAGCACCGCCGCCAGCACCACCAGCACGGCGATCGCGGCGAGGGCGGCGAGGGCGGACCGGTCACGCAGCCGGTCGCTCTGGGGCAGGGACGTCATGCCCGGTCCGACGTCCCGCCCCGTCGGACGGTTCCGCCGCGTTGAGTTGCCAGTACGCCGCGTTGAGTCGCCAGTCCGGCGTACCGACCCCGGCTGCGAGCCGGCCGGAGTGGCAACTCGACGCAGCGCAGTGGCAACTCAACCGGCCGGAGGCACGACTCAGCGGGCCAGGGCGGCGAGCCGGGCGAGGGCCTTCGGGAAGATCTCGGCGGGGGGAGTGACCAGGCCGGCGCCGACCTGGCCGACGCCGGCGCGGGCACCGGCCATGCCGGTGTTGATCTGCGGGAGGATCCCGGTCCGGCAGACGCGGGTGACGTCGATGCCGGTGGGGACGCCGGCGAAGTCGAGCACCGGGATCGACCAGCGCGGGTTCTCGGTGAGGGTGATCTCGCGCATCCGGCGGGTGGTGGCGAGCGCGTCCGGGACGGTGCCGCCGACGAGCCGCACGATCGCCGGCGCGGTGGCCATCGCGAAGCCGCCGATGCCGGCGGTCTCGGTGATGGCGGAGTCGCCGATGTCTGGGTTGGCGTCCGCGGGCCCGTAGTCGCCGAGGAACAGCCCGTCGGCGACCTGGGCGGGGCCGGTGAACCACTCGTCGCCGGTGCCGGAGACCTGGATCCCGAAGTCGGTGCCGTTGCGCGCCATCGCGACCACCATCGTCGAGCCGGGGACGTCGCGGCCGGCGTCGAGGGCGAGCTTGCAGGCGGGCATCGCGAGGTTGAGGAAGAAGTGGTCGTTGCCGCCGACGAACCGCAACGACTGCGCCACGTCCTCGGCGTCCGCGCCGGAGAGCACCATCGCGGGGGCGAGGTCGCGCAGCAGCATCAGCGTGCCGGCGCGGTTGCGGTTGTGGGCCTCGTCGCCCATCTGCAGCATCTGGGTGAGGATGCCGGTGACGTCGACCGGGCCGGCCAGCCGCACGGCGGCCCGGAGCAGCGGGCCGAGCACGTCGCCCATCCACCGCAGCCGCTCGATCACCTCGGGTCCGTAGGCGCCGTAGCGCAGCACCTTGCCGAGCCCCTCGTTGAGCGAGCAGAAGGTACGCCGCCCGCTGGCCCGGTCCTGCAGCACGAACATCCACATGGACGGCGTGACCACCCCGGCCATCGGGCCGACCGCGTCGCGGTGGTGGCACGGCTCGAGGCTGACCGACGTGCCCGACTCGAACAGCGCGGGCGCGTCCTCCGGGTCGGTGACCAGGCCCTCGAGGACCGCCCCGCCCATCAGCGCCCCGCGCAGCGGCCCGGACGCGCGGTCCCAGCCGATCGGGGGGCCGGCGTGGAGGAACTGGCCGGGCTCGAGGTCGAGCAGCTCACGGGCGGGCGCCACGTCGACCAGGTCGGCGGTGACGCCGAGCACGGCCTCGACCGCCCGGCGGTTGGCGTCGAGGCGGCGCGGGTCGCTCGCCACCGCGACCAGGTCGGCCTCGGTCCCGGGCATCGGGGGCCGCCACGCGACCCGGTCGACGGCGACGGCCTGGTCGGCCACCGCGTCGGCGAGCAGGTCGGCGCCGACGGAGACGACGCGGTCGGGAGCCTTCATCGGGCACCTCCGGCGAGCTCGAGCGCGCGGCGGGTCGCCGCGGCGTTGGACAGGTGGACCTCGGCGCCGGCCGCGACCAGGGCGGCCACCTGCCGGTCCCGGTCCTGCGGGTCGTCGCCGGTGCCGACCACGGTCACCACCACCGGCGGTCGCGGCGGCGGCGATCACCGGGGCGAGCAACGCGGCCGGGTCCGGCTCGGCGCCGTGGCCGAGCACCACGTCGAGCAGCAGCGCTCCGGTCGCGGGGTCCTCGGCAGCCTGCCGCAGGTGGTCGAGCCGCAGCGTCGGGTCGATCATCGGGTGGGCCCGGCCCTGGGTGAAGGCGTCGTCGCCGAAGTCGACGAAGACGTGCGAGCGCTCGCCCCCCGCGATCAGCGCCGCCTCCTGGCACAGCGTGCCGCCGACGAACAGTCCCCGGACGGCTCCGCCTCGACCCGGGTCGGCGCGCCCCGAGACCGGCCACGAGGGGATCTCCAGGCCCAGCCGCGCCAGCACCGCCTCGGCGGTCGCGGTGAGGTCCGGCTGACGGGGCCCGAGCAGCGCCAGCGCGACCGGCGTGGCCAGCCCGGCGGCGTACTCCTCGACGCGGGCGGCGACCTCCGGCGCCGGGGGCTTGGAGACGAGCACGACCAGCTCGACCTCGTCGTCGGCGTCGAGCCGGCGCAGCGCCTCCAGCGTGGCGAGGCCGCCGACCTCCGCGGACAGGTCGCGGCCGCCGACGCCGAGCGCCGAGGTCACGCCGACCCCGGCGTGGTCGAGCAGCGCGAGCAGCTGCTGGCAGCCGGTGCCGGACGCCGCGACGATCCCGACCGGGCCGGGCCGGGTGGCGTTGGCGAAGCCGAGCCCGACGCCACCGACGACGGCGGTGCCGCAGTCGGGGCCCATCACGAGCAGGCCACGGCCGGCCGCGGTCCGCTTGAGCGCCACCTCCTGCTCGACCGGGACGTGGTCGCTGAAGACCATCACGTCGCAGCCGGCGTCGAGGGCGTCCATCGCCTCGACGAACGCGCTCGCACCCGGCACCGAGACCAGTGCGAGCGCGGGGCCGTCGAGCAGGGCGGTGGCGGTCGTACGCCGGGGCTCGGCCGCCCGCTCCTCCGAGCTCGCCCGCACCGGGGCGAGCGCCAGGTCCACCGCCGCGAGGGCGGTGGCGAGGTCACCGTCGGGGGCGAGCCGGACCGCCACCACCAGGTCGTTGGTGGTGGCACCGACCGGCACCGCGAAGCCCATCTCGCCGAGCACCTCGACGTTGAGGGCGGTCGCCATCGCGACCTGGGCCGTCACCACGCCCGGCACGCCCTGGACGTCACGGCTGACGCGCAGCAGCGCCACCGAGTCGGCGTAGGCGCCGGGGCGGAGCTCGACGTGGTCGGTGCTCATCCGGGGTCCCTGTTCGAAGCGGAGCGGAGCGAGCATTCGGATGGGGTGATCATGCGGCAGCTCCTTGCAGCTGGTGGAGGGCGAGCCGGGCGCCGTGCAGCAGCCCGGCACCGGAGGTGGCGCCGACCGCGGAGAGTGCGGCGGCGCGGGCGGGTTCGTCGGGGGTGTCGAGCGCGCGCAGCCAGTCGGCGTACTCCGGCAGCACCTCGCCGTGCATCGCGCAGTCGAGGAGGGTGGCGGAGAGCAGCGTGGTGCGCGGCAGCAGCCGGCGTACGACGTCGTCGACCTCGTCGGTCGGCACCCCGGCTGCGCGGTGCAGCGCGAGCCACCCGGCGAGCAGGTCGTCGCCGAGCGGGGTCAGTCCCTCGCCGCGGCCGACGAGGCGGGGCGCGGTGTCGGCATCGATCCGGCCGTGGGGGAGGAGCGCAGCAACGAGCCCGGCAACCGTGGCCGGGGGGGTGGCCTGAACGGTGACCGGGCCCGTCTCTGTGCTGCGAACGACTCCTGGGCGAATCCGAGGTACGTACGATCCCTCGGTCCTCCCGACCGGCAGTGATCGGCTGCCGACGTGGAGCGTCCCACCCCCAAGGTACGCGGTCGGGGGTCTGCTTGTCGAAAGAAGCGGTTGTAGATGATTCAAGGAGGAGCGCATCCCGCAGGGCACCCGGGCGGCGCCTGCGGCGAGGACGCCGACGCAGCGGCCGGAGACCTCGACGTAGATCGCGAGCCCGCCCGCGTGCACGACCGGCACCGGTCCGTCCGGTGCTGCCCGGAGCAGGTCACGCACCCGCGGCGGAGCGGCGACGGGGATCATGCTTCCCGACGCTAGTTGCGCCTCGGTAGCCTCCGCGACGTGAGGTTCTGCCAACGATCGCCCCGATGTGTGACAGAAGGTGCCCGGTGAGCCCCGTGACCGGCCCCGACCCCGCACCCCCGTTGGACCCCGCCGCCGCGCTGGCGCGGGTGGACGCGCTGCACACCGCGCTCACCCACATCGTGCTCGAGGGGGGCGACCTCGAGCAGATCGCCGCCGAGGTCGCCGGCGTGCTCGGCGCCGGCGTGCTGGTCACCTCGACCGACGGCCGCGAGCGCGCGGCCCACCTCTCCGACGAGGACCGCACGGCCCTCGAAGAGGCCGACCTGGTCGATCCGACCGGACGGCTCCGGGTCGAGCGCATCGGCCCCGACGGCGCGCCGGTGGGCGCGGGCGAGGCCCGCTCGCTGCGGGTCGCCGCCGCGGGCAGCGACCTCGCCCGGTTGGTCGGCGTCAGCCGGGACCGGACGATCCCGGCCCCCGACGTGCACGCGCTGGAGCGCGCCGCGACCGTCGCCGCCCTGCTGATCACGCGCGAGGCGTCGATCACCGCGATCGAGAACAAGTACCAGGGCGACTTCCTGCGCGAGGTCCTCGCAGGGCGGGTCCATGACGCGGCGTACGTCGAGGAGCACGCGGCCGCCTTCGGCTGGAGCCTCGACCGGCCGGTCGTCGTGGTCGCCGCCGAGCTCGACCCGGCCGACAGCGACCCGGCGGGGGAGCCCCTCACGTCCCACCAGCGCCGTCGTTACCAGGAGCGGTTCTCGGCTGCCTGGCGCCAGGTGACCCAGGCGATCGACCCCGGCATCCCGTCGGTCGACTTCTCCTCCGAGGTGGTCTCGCTGCTGCCGGTCGCGGACGGCGACGAGGGCCACCCCGGCGCCGAGGTCGTACGCCGCGTGGTGGCCGCCGTGGCCGGCGACCGGGGCGGTGGCCGACGCTCCTTCTCGGTCGGCGTCAGCCGGGTCGCCCTCACGCTCGCGGACTTCGCCGACTGCTACGGCCAGGCCCGTCGGGCCGTCGACGTCGGGCGTCGCGTGTCCGGGACCGGCTCGACGACGTTCTTCGACCAGCTCGGCCTGCACCGGTTGATCGCGCTGGTGCCCGACCACGACGAGCTGCACCGCTTCACCCACGACGTGCTCGGGCCGCTCGCGGAACGTACCCCCGAGGCCGCCGACCTCCGCGAGACCCTGCAGGTGCTGCTCGACACCAACTTCAACGTCGCCGAGGCCGCGCGACAGCAGTTCTTCCACTACAACACGATGCGCTACCGGGTCGGCAAGCTCGAGCGGCTGCTCGGCCCGCTGTCCTCCGACCCCCACCTGCGGCTCGACGTCGCGGTGGCGCTGCGGGTGCTGGAGGTCCGCGGCTGACTCCGGGCGTGCCACAACGTGTGCCAGCCCGGTCGGCGTTGCTTCGGCATTGTGCGCCGTCGAAGGTGTGTCATGAGGCTCACTACCTTGTGGATCCTCGGGGCCACACCGAGCACCAGGGAGGGTCATCATGTCGATGTTCACGTGGGAGGTCGTCGATCCCGCACCGGGGGAGGCCGTCGCACCCCACCAGCGCCTCGCGTGGGGCAAGACCGTGGGCCTCGGCGCCCAGCACGTCGTGGCCATGTTCGGGGCGACGTTCGTCTTCCCGCTGATCATGGGGCTCAACGCCAACCTCGCGATCATGATGAGCGGCATCGCGACCATCTGCTTCCTGCTGATCGTCAAGGGCAAGGTCCCCAGCTACCTCGGCACCTCCGCGGCCTTCGTGGGCGGCGCGTCGGCGATCTACGCGCAGGGCGGCGGCCCCGCCGACGTCACCGGCGCGATCCTCGTCTCGGGCGTCGTGCTGGCCGCGGTGGGGGTGGCCATCCACGTCGCCGGCGCGGGGTTCGTCAACCGGCTGCTGCCGCCGGTCGTCACCGGGGCCGTCGTGATGCTGATCGGCTTCAACCTCGCCCGGGTCGCCACCGGGATCTACATGCCGGCCGACCGCTGGGTCGCGCTGATCACGATGTTCGCCGTGATCGCGATGGCGGTCGGGCTGCGCGGCTTCCTCGGCCGGATCGCGATCTTCCTGGGCCTGATCTTCGGCTTCGTGCTCTCGCTGGTCTTCGACCTGCTCGGGGTCCCCGGCGTCGAGGGCGACCGCGTCGACTGGACGAACGTGAAGGCCGCCGACTGGTTCGGCCTCCCGCCCACCACCGTCGACGGGCTCGTCGGCAACCAGTCGCCCTTCGGCGGCGCCAACAACATGGCCGAGGTCGGCTGGCACCTGCCCAACCTCTCGGTGGCCTTCACGCTGCTCGCGCTGCCCGCCGTGATCGCGCTCGTGGCCGAGAACATGGGGCACGTGAAGGCGGTCTCCGGGATGACCGGCACCGACCTCGACCCGGTGATGGGCAAGGCCGTCGCGGCCGACGGCTTCGGAACCGTCCTCGCGTCCGCGGTGGGCGGCTCGCCGACCACGACGTACGCCGAGAACATCGGCGTCATGGCAGCCACCCGCGTCTACTCCACGGCCGCCTACTTCGTCGCAGCCTTCGTGGCCATCCTGTTCGGGTTCGTGCCCAAGTTCGGGGCACTCGTGGCGACCACGCCGTCGGGCGTGCTGGCCGGCATCACCCTCGTGCTCTACGGCATGATCGGCCTGCTCGGCGCCAAGATCTGGGTCGAGAACCACGTCAACTTCGCCAACCCGGTCAACCTGGTGCCGGTGGCCGCCGGGCTCACGATGGGCATCGGCCTGGCCGACAACGCCTTCTTCAACATCACCGCGGACTTCCCGCTGGGCGGCATCGCGATGGGTACCGTGATCATCGTGCTCGGCTACCACCTCGCCCGGGCGATCGCGCCGCGCGACGCCGAGGGCACGATGATGGCCGTGGGGCGCACCGGGGCGCACGTCGAGGACCAGTCGCCGTCACCCGGTCGCCGTGCGAAGCAGTCGGACACGGAGGACTGACCCCGCGTGAAGCCGGCACCCTTCGGCTACCGGCGTCCGGGCTCGCTCGTCGAGGCCCTGACGGCCCTGGCCGAGCCGGGGGCGAAGGTGCTGGCCGGGGGCCAGAGCCTGGTGCCGCTGCTCTCGATGCGGCTCGCCGCGCCCGACTCGATCGTCGACCTCGGCGGGCTGCCCGACCTCGACCACGTGGTCGTCGACGGCGACGGGGTGCGGGTCGGTGCGCTGGCCCGGCACGCCGACGTGCTCGCCGACCGGGCGGTCGCCGTCTGCCAGCCGCTGGTGCCGCTCGCGCTGTCCCACGTCGCGCACGCCACGATCCGCAACCGCGGCACCACCGTCGGCTCGCTCGTCCACGCCGACGCGGCCGCGGAGATGCCGGTCGTGCTCTCGCTGCTCGGCGGCTCTGTCGAGGTCGTCTCGCTGCGCGGCACCCGCACGATCCCCGCCGACGAGCTGTACGCCGGACCGCTGGAGTCGACGCTGGCTGCCGACGAGATCGCCACCAGCGCGTTCTTCCCCGCCCTCCGGCCGGGGGAGGGCGTCGGGTTCGCCGAGATCGCCCGGCGCCACGGCGACTACGCCCTGGTCGGGGTCGCCGGACTGGTCCGGCTCGAGGGCGACCGGGTCGTCGGGGCGCGGCTGGGCTTCCTGTCCGTGTGCGACGTGCCGACGGTCGTGGACGTCACGGACGTGCCGGCGCCGGACTGGCCGGCCACGTGCTGGCGCAGCTCGACCCGGCCGACGACATCCACGCGACCGCGGCGTACCGCTCCCACCTGGTGGGGGTCCTGTCGGCGCAGGTGCTGGCGGCCGCCACCGACGACGCGAGGGGCAGGAACCCATGAGCCCACACCCGGGCCGGCACGGGCGAGGAGCTCCACGACGTCCGGCTGCAGGTCAACGGCGCCGCCCACGCGGTGCGGGTGCCCGGTCGCCGGCTGCTCTCCGACGCGCTGCGCCACGAGTGCGGGCTCACCGGCACCCACGTCGGCTGCGAGCACGGCGTCTGCGGCGCCTGCACGGTGCTGCTCGACGGCCGTCCGGCCCGTTCGTGCCTCGTGCTCGCGGTTTCCGCGCAGGACAGCGAGATCACCACGGTCGAGGGGCTGACCGAGGCCGACGGCTCGCTGTCGGCGGTGCAGCAGGCGTTCACCGACTGCCACGGCCTGCAGTGCGGCTTCTGCACCCCGGGGTTCCTGACCACCATCACCGCGGGGCTGCGCGACAACGCCGACCCGACCGAGGACGAGGCGCGGGACATGATCGCCGGCAACCTCTGCCGCTGCACCGGCTACCAGAACATCGTCAAGGCCGTGCTGCGAGCCGCCGAGCTCGAGGCGGAGCGTCGTGACCACGAAGCTGTTCGGCGAGAAGGTGCCGCGGGTCGAGGACCAGCGGCTGCTCCGCGGCCAGGGCAGGTACGCCGACGACGTGCTGTCGGGCCAGCGGGTGCTGCACGCCGCGGTGCTGCGCAGCCCCCACGCACACGCGCGGATCCTCGACATCGACGTCACCGACGTGCTCGACGTCGAGGGCGTCCACGTGGTGTGGACCCACGACGACCTCACGGGGCCGATGGCCGAGCCCCTCCCGCTGCTGATCCCGCACCCCGCGCTCACCCACGGCCGCACCCAGTTCGCGCTGGCGAAGGAGGAGGTCAACCACGTCGGCGAGGCGATCGCCTTCGTCGTCGCGGAGGACCGCTACGTCGCCGAGGACGCGGTCGGCCGGATCCGGGTCGACTACGAGCTCCTCGAGCCGGTGGTCGGCATCCCCGCCGCGCGCGCCGCGCAGCGGCTCGTGCACGCCGACGTCCCCGGCAACGTCGGTGCCCGGCTCGAGCAGGAGAACGGCGACGCGCGTGCCGCGATCGCCGCCGCCCCCCACACGCTCACGCTCGACCTCACCGTCGAGCGCTCGGCGTGCCAGCCGCTCGAGGGACGCGGCACGGTCGCCCGCTGGGACCCCGACCTCGGCCGGATGACGGTGTGGACCTCGACCCAGACCTCGACCGGGGTCCGCGGCTGCGTGGCCGCCAGGCTCGGCCTCGACCTCGGCCAGGTCGACGTGATCACCCCCGACGTGGGCGGCGGCTTCGGCGTCAAGATCAACCACCCGTGGCCCGAGGAGCTGCTGGTGCCGATGGCGGCGCGGGTGCTCGGCACTCCGGTGAAGTTCATCGAGGACCGTCGCGAGCACTTCATCTCCTCGGCCCACGAGCGCGGCCAGGTGCACCACGTCGAGGTCGGCTTCGACGACGACGGACGGGTGCTCGGGCTCGACGTCGAGTTCTGGCACGACCACGGCGCCTACACGCCCTACGGCCTGATCGTCCCGATCATCACCTCGACCCAGCTGCTCGGCCCCTACAAGCCGGCCAGCTACCGCGTCGTCTTCGAGAGCCTCTACACCAACACCGTGATGGTCACCCCCTACCGCGGCGCCGGCCGGCCGCAGGGCTGCTTCGTGATGGAGCGGACCATGGACGCGATCGCGGCCACCCTCGGCAAGGACCGCACCGAGGTGCGCAGCGCCAACTTCATCCAGCCCGACGAGTTCCCCTACGACCAGGGGCTGGTCTTCCAGGACGGGCGCGAGCTGGAGTACGACTCCGGGGACTACCCCGCGCTGCTCGAGAAGATCAAGGCGCTGGTCGGGTGGGACGAGTTCCCGGCGTTCCGCGAGGAGATGGCGCGCGAGGGACGACGGGTCGGCATCGGGCTGGCCTGCTACGTCGAGGGGACGGGCGTCGGGCCCTACGAGGGCGCCCACGTCCACATCGAGACGTCCGGGAAGGTCAAGGTGGCGACCGGGCTGACCTCCCAGGGACAGGGCCACCAGACCGCGTTCGCGCAGATCGTCGCCGACGCGCTCGGCGTACCGTTCGACCGGGTGGAGGTGACCACCGGCGACACCCGTCGGATGCCGTACGCCGTCGGCACGTTCGCCTCGCGCGCGGCAGTGATGAGCGGCTCGGCGATCCACCTGGCGGCGCTGCGGGCGCGCGAGAAGGTGCTGCGGATCGCCGCCGACGCGCTCGAGGCCGACGAGGCCGACCTCGAGATCGAGGACGGCGTCGTGCGCGTGCGCGGCACCGAGTCGGCGATCGACCTCGGCACCGTCGCGGTTCTCTCCAACCCGTTGCGCTACGCCTTCGACGAGGCGTCCAAGGCCGCGACCCAGTTCTCCGTCGGCGACCCCGGGAAGCCGCCGGTCGCCGAGGACGACGAGCCGGGGCTGGAGGGCAAGGACTTCTACTCGCCCGAGCGCTCCACCTTCGCCTCCGGCATGCACGCCGTCATCGTCGAGACCGACCCGGACACGGCCGAGATCTCGATCCTGAAGTACGCCGTGGTCCACGACTGCGGCCACCTCATCAACCCGATGATCGTGGAGGGCCAGATCCACGGCGGAGTCGCGCAGGGCGTGGGCGGCGCGCTCTACGAGCGGATGGTCTACGACGAGGCCGGCCAGCTGCTCAACGCGTCGTTCATGGACTTCCTGATGCCCTACGTCACCGAGGTCCCCGCCGGCATCGACATCGACCACCTCGAGACGCCGTCCCCGCTCAACCCGCTCGGCATCAAGGGCGCGGGGGAGGCGGGCGTGATCCCGTCGGCGGCGGTGTTCGCGGCCGCGATCGAGGACGCCGAGGGCATCGGGATCACCGCGATGCCGATCTCGCCGTCCGAGCTGTTCCACCTGCGCGCCGAGCACGACCACGAAGGAGACGCCATGAAGTTCACCGGGGAGAACACGCTCCACGCCCCTGTCGAGGCGGTCTGGGACGCGCTGCTCGACCCGACCGTGCTGGTGCGGACGATCCCGGGGTGCGAGCGGCTGGAGGCCGACCGGTGACAACGCCTACGCCATGACCGTCACCGCCGGCGTCGCCGCGATCAAGGGCACGTACGCCGGGTCGTGCACGCTGTCCGACCTGGTGCCGCACGAGTCGCTGGTGATGCGGCTGGAGGGTGCAGGTGCGCCCGGGGACGATCGGGGCCACCGTCGGGGTGCGGTTCGCGCCGGCCCCCGACGACAGCGGCGCCACGACCGTCGCCTACGACGCCGACGCGGTCGTCGGCGGCATGGTCGGCGGGGTCGGCCAGCGGATGCTGACCTCGGTCTCGAGGCGGATGGCGGGCGAGTTCTTCGGCAACGTCGACGACGTGCTGACCGGCGCCGCGGCGGGCGGGGTCTTCGTCACCGCCGCCGGAGCCCGGGATGCCGGCGGTCTACACCGACACCCGGACCCGGTCGCCCCGGCAGCCTCTCCCTCGCGCGACTTCCTGACCGGCGTCGCCGTGGGTGCCGGGCTGGTGGTGCTCGGCGTGCTGCTGGGACGCCGCCGGTGAGCCGCTTCCCACCCGGGTGCGAAGGTCTCACCATGATCACCGTCGACTGGACCGCCCGCGGCCAGGCCGAGGCCGTCGCCCGCCGCCAGATCTCCGCGCGCGAGCTGCTGGAGCTGCACCTCGCCCGGATCGCCGAGCGCAACCCGGAGCTCACCGCGATCGTCTCGCTCGACGAGGAGCGCGCCCGGGCCGGTGCCGCCGCCGCCGACGAGCACCTCGCCCGGGGCGGGCCGGTCGGTCCGCTGCACGGACTGCCGTTCGCCTTCAAGGACACCCACGACGTCGCCGGCTGGCGCACGACCTACGGCTCGCCGCTCTTCGCCGACCACGTGCCCGAGACCGACGAGCTCGTCGTCGAGCGGATCCGGCAGGCGGGGGTCGTCGTGCTCGGGAAGACCAACGTGCCGGAGTTCGCCGCCGGCTCCCACACCTTCAACCGGGTGTTCGGCACGACCCGCAACCCGGTCGACCCGTCCCGGTCCGCGGGCGGCTCGAGCGGCGGAGCGGCGTGCGCGTTGGCGTCCGGGATGGTGCCGCTCGCCGAGGGCTCCGACATGGGCGGCAGCCTGCGCAACCCGGCCTCGTTCTGCGGCGTCGTGGGGATGCGGCCGAGCCTGGGCCGGGTGCCCGCGTGGCCGGCCGCCAACCAGTGGGAGACGACCGCGACCGCCGGACCGATGGCGCGCACGGTCGGCGACGTCGCGCTGCTGCTCTCCGTGATCGCCGGCCCCGACCCGCGCGTCCCGCACGCCCTCGGCCACGCCGGCCCGGCGTTCGCGCCGCCGCTGCACGGCAGCCTCGCCGGGCTGCGCGTCGGCTGGTCCTCCGACCTCGGGGGCGCGTTCCGCGTCGACCCGCAGGTGGCAGCCGTGGTGGAGGAGGCGGGACGGCTGCTGGTGCGCTCCGGTGCCTCGGTCTTCGACGCCCACCCGGACCTCAGGCTCGGTGAGGACACGTTCCGGACGCTGCGCGCGTGGCACTTCCAGGCGTCGTACGGCGACCTGCTGCGCGAGCACCCCGACGGCCTCAAGGACTCGCTGGCCGAGAACATCCGCGCGGGCGAGGCCCTCAGCGGCGCTGACGTGGCCCGCGGCTACCAGCAGCGCACGGCGCTGTCGGAGGAGATGCGCCGGTTCTTCGGCGACTACGACCTGCTGGTGCTGCCGACCTCGCAGGTGGCGCCGTTCCCGGCCGACCAGGAGTACCCCACGGAGATCGACGGCGAGCCGATGACGACGTACCTGGACTGGATGCGCTCGTCCTACCTGGTCACCGTCACCGGCTGCCCGGCGATCTCGGTGCCGGCCGGCCACACGCCCGAGGGGCTCCCCGTCGGCGTACAGCTGGTGGCGCCGCACGGCCAGGACCGGCGGTTGCTGGAGGTCGCGGCGGCCTTCGAGGCGGCCCGCGGCTGGTAGCCGTTCGTCCACAGGCGACCTCGGATTCTGGGGACAGCCGGGGCGTTGCTGTGGACAACTCGGGCTCTCCCTGTTGAGGACACGCCGGAACCCGAGGTATGTGAAGAAAGTTCGTCCCACCCCCTTGCGGCGGCTGTCCGCGACGACGTAGAACTCTCCTCACGGCCTCCCGCAAGGGGGGTCGGGATGACTCGGAGACGAGGGTCCACACGGTTCGGAACTGGTTCGCCCAGGGAAGGCCGCCAGCGCCGGGTGATGAGGCGCCGGGGACCGGAGGAGACGAGGCATCGGTCGGGAGCATCACCAGTACCGATCACCCGAAGGGCCCTTGAAGCTCATACCTCCAAGGGCCCTTCACCTTTCTCTGAGCATTCCCCGCGCGTTGAGTTGCCACTCCGCCGGGTCGAGTCGCCAGTCGGCCGGGTTGAGTTGCCAGCGCGGCGTACGACGCCCGGTCGCGCTGGCAACTCAACCCGAGCGACACGGCCTGGCAACTCAACGTGCAGGTCGATGTCCACAGGTTTGTCCACCGGCCTGTGGAGAAACCGGTTCCGGTTGTGGGGAACCCGGGCGGTGCTGTTGAGGACACGCCGGAACCCGGAGTACGCGAAAATAGCTGATCGAAAGCCCTTGCGGGGCAGGCGTTCGGCCACGTAGAACTCTCCTCACGACCTCCCGCAAGGGGGGTCGGGATGACTCGGAGACGAGGGTCCACACGGTTCGGAACTGGCTCGCCCAGGGAAGGCCGCAGCCGCCCGGCGACGGGGCCGGCTGGGACCGGAGTCGAGGGGTGCATCGACCGGGACGTCGCCCGAGCGGTCACCGGTGGATCGCGGGGCCTGTGCCCGGCGGACCACCACTGGAAGGGTCCTTGCAGCTCATACCTGGAAGGGCCCTTCCGCCTATTTCAGGACCCGGTCTCCCGCGCCGTGTGCCTGAGAACGCCCGCTGGTGGTAGGTCTCAGGCACACGCCGCGATCCCACGCCGCACGCCGCGGGGCGGCATGATGGGCGCCATGCTCTACGAGGTCGTGCACTCGGTGCTGCCCGCGGTGATCCGGGCGCTGTGGCGCCCCACGGTCGTCGGCCTCGAGCACGTCCCGGACTCGGGGCCGGTGATCCTGGCCAGCAACCACCTCAGCTTCGTCGACAGCGTCGTGATCCCGTGCATCGCGCCGCGCAAGGTCGTGTTCCTCGCCAAGTCCGACTACTTCGAGGGCTCGGGCGTGAAGGGCACGCTGACCCGGTGGTGGTTCGAGGGGATCGGGATGCTCCCGGTCGACCGCGACGACACCAAGGCGGCGATGGCCAGCCTCGACACCGCGCTCGAGGTGCTCGGCCGGGGTGAGGCCTTCGGCATCTACCCCGAGGGCACCCGCTCGCGCGACGGTCGGCTCTACCGCGGCCGCACCGGCGTCGGCCACCTCGCCCTCACGGCCGGCTGCCCCGTGGTCCCGGTGGGGCTCACCGGCACCCAGGACATCCAGCCCGTCGGGACCCGGGTGCCGCGCCTCGCGTCGGTGTCGATCACCTTCGGCGAGCCGCTGCACTTCACGGGCCGCTTCGACGGCGTGCCCCTCGGGCGTGCGCGGCGCGAGGTCACCGACGAGATCATGGCCGCGATCGGGGCCCTCAGCGGGCAGCAGCCGGCGGGCACCTACAACGAGCGCCCCGTCGAGGCCTGACCGACGTCCCACGCCTCCCGGGCGGCCTGGTCCCACCGGCGCAGCCGCAGCGCGACCACGGCGTACGCCGGGGCCTGCGCGAGCACGCCGAGCACCTCGGTGACCTGCTCGTCGCGCACGCCCCGGGCCAGCGTCACGTGCGGCACCCAGCTGCCCGGCAGCGTCAGCGGTGAGCCGCCGCCCCCGACCACCTCGGTGACCTCCTCGTGCAGCTCCAGCAGCGCCCGGTCGACCACGACCTGACGCGCGACCACCCAGCGCCGGCGGGCGTGGAAGAGCACCAGCGGCCCGAGCGACAGCCGCAGCGGCAGCCGGCGTACGACGCGCAGCAGGCCGTCCTCCGCCACCGGTGCCATCGCGTCGCGCACGTGCAGCGTGACGTGCGGCCGGTTCGTGGCGCCGGCGTGGTCGGCCAGGCTCGGCAGCCCGACCTCGCGCAGCGCCGCCCACTCGCCGCGCACCCGCTCGTCGCCCGGGGCGTCGAGGGTCAGCTCCACCGCCTGCACCATGCGACACATCCTGCCAACCACCCCGGGCCCGGTGGGCAGGATGTGCCGTGGCCGGGTCGCAGCGGCCCCGGTTGACTGGTCGCCATGACCCAGCGGATCCGGATCGGCATCGACACCGGCGGCACGTTCACCGACGTCGTGGCGATCGACGAGGGCACCGGCGAGGTCGTCACGACCAAGACGCCGTCGACCCCCGCCAACCCGGCCGACGGCTTCCTGGCCGGCGTCGAGAAGGTGCTCGGCCTGCTGGGAGCCGGGGGCGACGCGATCGCCGCGATCAGCCACGGCACCACGGTCGCGACCAACCAGCTGCTCGAGGGCAAGGTGGACCGGCTCGGCTTCATCACCACCACCGGCTACGAGGCGATGCTCGAGATCGCCCGGCAGTCGGTGCCGGACGGCTACGGCAACAGCTATTTCTGGGTGAAGCCCGACCGGATCGTGCCGCGCGACCTGGTGCGCGGGGTCGGGGGCCGGCTCGACTTCACCGGCGCCGAGGTGCGCCCGTTCGACGAGGAGGGCGCGCGCGCCACCGCCCGCTGGTTCCGCGACCACGGGGTGACCACGCTCGGCGTCTGCTTCCTCCACGCCTACACCAACCCCGCCCACGAGGAGCGGATGCGGCAGGTGCTCACCGAGGAGCACCCCGACGCGGTGGTGTCGATCAGCAGCGAGGTGCTGCGCGAGTACCGCGAGTACGAGCGCGCGATGACCACCCTCGTCGACGCGGCCGTCAAGCCGCGGCTCTCGGCGTACGTCACGAACATCCGGAGCCGGCTCGCCAGCGAGTACCGCCAGGGCGAGCCGGGGGAGATCCCCTTCTACGTCATGAAGTCCAACGGCGGCGTGCTCAGCGCCGTCGAGGTCGTGCACCAGCCGATCACCACCGTGCTGTCCGGTCCGGCGGCCGGCGCGCTGGGCGCCGCGCTGATCGCGCAGGTCGCCGGCTTCGACAAGGTGCTCACCAGCGACGGCGGGGGTACGTCGACCGACGTCAGCGTCGTCATCGGCGGCGAGCCGACCCTGACCACCGAGGGCACCGTCGGTGCGTTCCCCTCCAAGATCCCGATGATCGACGTCGTCACCGTCGGCGCCGGCGGCGGGTCGATCGCCCACGTCTCGCCCGAGGGCACGCTCAAGGTCGGCCCGCAGTCGGCCGGCGCCGACCCCGGTCCGCGCTGCTACGGCAAGGGTGGCGAGCAGGTCACGATCACCGACGCCCACGTGGTGCTCGGCCGGATCCCTCCCCACCTGCTGGGCGGCGAGATCCCGCTCGACGTCGACGCCGCCCGCACCGGGGTGGTGGCGCTCGCCGAGCGGCTGGGGCTCGCGCCCGAGGCCGCGGCGGTCGGCGTGCTGGAGATCTCGGCGTGGAACCAGGCCAACGCGCTGCGGCAGGTCACCGTCAAGCGCGGGCTCGACGTCCGCGACTTCGCCCTCACCACCTTCGGCGGCTCCGGCTCGCTGCTGCTGTGCCGGCTGATGGACGTGCTCGGCGTCCCCACCGTGCTGGTGCCGCCCGACCCCGGCAACGTCTCCGCGTTCGGCCTGCTCACCGTGGACGTGAAGAACGACTACGTGCAGACCCACGTCGCCCTCGCCGACGCGCTCGACCCCGCCGACGTCGCGGAGGTCTACGACGCGCTGGAGTCACGTGCCGCCGACGCGCTGCGGGGCGAGGGGTTTCCCGAGGAGCAGCACTCCTTCGTCCGCACCGCCGACGTGCGCTACTTCGGACAGGCCTTCGAGGTCCGGGTCGCAGTGCCGGAGGGACCGTTCGACGACGCGGCCGCCGCGGAGGTCGCCGCCCGGTTCCACGCCGAGCACCGTGCGCTCTACGGCTACGACTTCGCCCACGACCCCACCCAGCAGGTCGAGTGGGTGAACCTGCGGGTGTCCGGGATCGGGCCGATCCAGCGCCCGGAGATCATGCGGTACGACGTGGGGGAGCCCGGCGCGCCGACCTCGACGGGCACCCGACCCGTCTGCTTCGAGCCCGCCGAGGGGTACGTCGACACCCCGGTCCTCTGGCGCCCCGACCTCGCTCCCGGCACGGTCGTCCCCGGTCCCGCGATCATCGAGGAGTTCGGCTCCACGGTGCCGCTCCACCCCGGGTTCACCGCCCGGGTGGACGCCTTCCGCAACCTGGTCGTGACGAGGAGCGAGTCGTGAGCAGGAGGATCCCCACCCAGTTCCCCTACGGCCCGCTGACGGCCGATGCCGGCGCGAGCGCCGACCCCGTGCTGACCGAGATCGTGCAGGGCAGCCTCGCCAGCGTCGAGATGGAGGTCGAGACCGCGATCGCGCGGACCAGTCGGAGCCCGATGATCCGCGACGCCCACGACTTCCGCGCCGGCATCCACGACCGGCTGCTGCGCAAGCTCACCGGGCGCTCCTACTCCGCACTGGTGCACCCGGTCGCCCGCGACTTCCCGATCGAGGAGATGCGCGAGGGTGACGTCTTCTTCCACAACGACGTCTACCGCTCCGAGGGCGGCATCGGCCACCTGCCGGACCTCTGCGTGACCGTGCCGGTCTTCAGTGAGGGGAGGGTGGTGGCCTTCGTGCAGGCGTTCGGCCACCACGACGACATCGGCGGCGCGGTGCCGGGCTCGATGCCGAGCCAGGCCACCAGCGTGTTCGAGGAGGGGCTGATGGTCCCGCCGATCAAGCTCTGGGACGCCGGCGTACCCAACCGGGCGGCGCTGGCCATCATGACCCGCAACTCCCGGATGCCGGAGTCGCTCGCGGCCGACCTGGACGCCGAGTGCTCGGCCTGCCTGATGGGCGCGCGGCGGCTCGGCGAGATGTTCGACCGGTACGGCGTCGCCGCGGTCGAGTCGTGCTTCGACGCGATCCTGGAGCGGACCACCGACACCTACCGGCGCGAGATCCTCTCGAAGATCCCGGTGGGCTCGTGGACCTGGGAGGACTACGCCGAGCACGACGGCGTCGACGAGCCGCGGCTGCACGCGCAGCGGATCACGCTGACCCGCACGCCCGCCGACGACCCCGACGGGGAGCGGCTGGTGATCGACTTCGACGGCACCGGACCGCAGGCCAAGGGGCCGATCAACCACTGCGGCGACTACTCCGACGGCGTGTTCCTGAAGAAGTGGCTCGCGCCGATCCTGCGCAACCTGGCCGACACCCCCGAGCGGATGGCCGAGCTCGACGTCAACGAGGGCGTCGTGCCCCTCATCGAGATGCGGTTCCCCGAGCCCGGCACCCTGATCACGCCGGTCTTCCCGGCCCCGACCAACGCCCGCACGTTCGTCATCCTGCGACTGCTCGGCGTGCTCGCCGGCGTGGTCGCGAAGGCGGTCGACGGCCGGATGCCCGCCGACCAGGAGACGATCCGCTACACCGGCGTCTACGGCGAGGACCGCGAGGGCCGGCCCTACCTGATGCGCGAGGTGCTCGGCGGCGGTTCCGGTGGCCGCCACTACGCCGACGGCGAGGACACCATCCACGTCGTCCCGGACTCGCGGAACCTGCCCAGCGAGTTCACCGAGTCGCGCTTCCCGTTCCTCGTGGAGTCGCTGTCACTGGCGGTCGACTCCGGAGGCGCGGGGGAGTTCCGCGGCGGGCTGGGCTACGAGAAGCAGATCCGGATGCTCAAGGACGCCCACTTGATGTCCATCGCCGACCGGTCGATCCTGGCCTGCTGGGGCGTCAAGGGCGGTCGCGCCGGGCAGCCGTTCCGGGTCACGGTCGACCCCGGCGGACCGGCCGAGCGCGAGGTCGACGCCCTCGCCGACGCCGAGCCGGTGACGGCCGGCGAGGTCATCCGGATCCGCACCACCGGCGGTGGCGGCTGGGGCGACCCGCTGCGCCGCGACCCGTCGCTCGTGGTGCGCGACGTGGTCTGGCACAAGGTCTCCCCGGAGGCGGCGCTGGCCGACTACGGCGTGGTCCTCACCGGCTCCGCGGACGGCGACGACCTGGCGCACGACGCGGAGGCGACCGCCGCCGAGCGAGCGGGCCGTCCGGCTCCCGACGACGTGTTCTTCCACCGCGGCCCCGGCTACGCGCGGCTCGCCGGCGGGGCGGCGTACGCCGACGTCGACCGCCTGTAGTCGGCCCGGATCGGGGTAGTCCAGTTGATACGTGTCGTCCTTCGCCCGAGAACGACACATGTCAACGGGAGTACCTCCCCCTCAGGGCTCGATCCGGCCGGCGCGGATGGCGTTCCGGGTCAGCTGGGTCCGGTCGCGCATGCCGACCCGGGCCAGGTGTTCTCGCGGTGGCGCTCCGGCTCGCCCGGGGGTACGCCGGGCTGCGGACCGGGGGGACGGATGAGGGAGCTGTCAGGCTCCTCCGCGTTCGCGGAGGCGTTCGACGCCGCGGTCGCCGACCGCGGCGTCTCGTCGTCGTCCCTGCACCGCCGGCTGGCCGAGCTGGCGACGCCGGTCAGCGTCGCGCCGCTGAGCTACTGGCGCTCGGGCCGCAGCGTGCCGGAGCGCGCGAACTCGGTGGCGGCTGTCGGCGTGCTCGAGGAGGTGCTCGGCCTGGGCCCGGGTGCGCTCGCCACGCACCTGCGTCCCGTACGCCGGACCGGCCCGCCCGGCGGGCAGGTGCCCATCGAGCAGCTCACGGGTCACGGCGACGCCGTCCGCGCGGCGCTGGCCCACCCGGACTTCGAGTCCGCGCACCACGAGCTGGCCGAGGACGCGGTGGCGCTGACCCTCGACGTCGACGCCGAGGGCCGGGCCTGCCGGATGACGGCGCGGGTGCCTGGAAGGCACTGTGCGAGGGCGCGCAGCGGGCCGCGGTCGTGCTCACGCTCGACAGCCCGGACGAGGCTCCGCCGCAGCTCGTGCCCCGGGCGGGGGTCGAGCTGGGAGGCTCCTGGTCTGATCCGGAGCACCTGCTGCACGTCTGCGAGCTGGTGCTCGAGCGGCCGCTGGAGCGCGGCGACGCCGGCCTCGGGGAGCACGAGATCGTCATCGACGGCACCTCCCGGAGCAGCACCAGCCTCGCCTACTACGCACCGCGCCGGATCTCGGAGGCCCTGGTCTGGGCGCGGTTCCACCCCGCGGCGCTGCCCCGCAGGTTCGAGGCCTTCGACGCCGTCGACGGCGAGCAGCGCGTCGTGCTGATGGACATCGGTCCGGGCCGCACGGTCCACCGCCGCTCCGGCCGGTTCGGGCCCGGCACGCTCGGCATCCGCTGGGAGTGGTGAGCCGGCTGGCAAGGATTGCCATCCACCCGGAGCCTGGTTGGCCGATCCTGCCGGTGTCGCGGGGTGACGGCTCGCCTAGGTTCGGTCCATGAGGGTCCTGCTCGCACTCGGCGGCAACGCGATGACGAATGCCGAGGGGCGCGCGCGGGTCGAGGACCAGCAGGCGGCCGCCGTGGTCGCGATGCGGGCCGTGGCCGCGCTGATCGAGTCCGGCGCCGACGTGGTGATCACGCACGGCAACGGACCCCAGGTCGGCAACCTGCTGGTGAAGAACGAGGTGGCCGCGGCCGTCGTACCCCCTGTCCCGCTGGACTGGTGCGGTGCCCAGACGCAGGCGACCCTCGGCTTCACGCTGATGAACGCGCTCGACAACGAGCTGCGTTCGCGTGGCGTCGAGCGGTCGAGCGCCGCTGTGGTCACGCGCACCCTCGTCGCCGCGGACGACCCCGGCCTCAGCCGGCCCAGCAAGCCGATCGGCCGGTACCTGCCCGAGGCCGAGGCACGGACCCTGGTCGAGCACGGGGAGACCTGGGAGGACCGCGGCGAGAAGGGCTGGCGCCGAATCGTCGCATCGCCCGAGCCGGTCGAGGTCCTCGACGGGCCGGCGGTCCGCACCCTCGTCGACGTGGGCTACGTCGTGGTCGCCAACGGCGGGGGCGGCATCCCCACCGTCCGCGAGGACGGCGTGCTGCGCGGCGTCGAGGCCGTGATCGACAAGGACCTCGGTGCGGCCGTGCTCGCCCGCACCGTCGCCGCCGACGTCCTGGTCATCGCGACCGACGTACCCCACGCCGTGCTCCGCTTCGGTACGCCGCAGGCCGCGCCGCTCGGCCGCACGAGCGTCACGCAGCTGCGCGCCCACCTCGCCGAGGGCCACTTCGCCAGCGGGTCGATGGGCCCGAAGGTCGAGGCCGCCTGCCGCTTCGTCGAGCAGGGCGGACGCCACGCCGCCATCACCGAGCTGTCCCGGATCCTCGACGCCGTCGCCGGCACGGCCGGCACCGTCGTCGTACCCGCCTGAACGTCCCCACCGAGAGGAAGCCCGCCATGCCCAGCGCCATCGAGGTACGCAAGGTCCCGATCCACTCCGTCGCCGACGCGAGCGAGCTCGCGACGCTCATCGACGACGGCGTGATGGAGGCGGGGCGCGTGATCGCGATCATCGGCAAGACCGAGGGCAACGGCGGGGTGAACGACTACACCCGGATCATCTCCGACCGCGCGTTCCGCGAGGTCCTCGTCGACAAGGGTGCGGACCCGGACGCGGTCAAGCAGGTCCCGATCGTCTGGTCCGGCGGCACCGACGGCGTGATCAGCCCGCACGCGACGATCTTCGCGACCGTGGACGCCGAGCCGAGCGAGGAGTCCCGGCTGACCGTCGGGTTCGCGATGAGCGAGGTGCTGCTGCCCGAGGACATCGGGCGCACGGGCATGGTGACCAAGGTCGCCGAGGCCGTGAAGGTCGCGATGGAGAAGGCCGGGATCACCGACCCCGCCGAGGTCCACTACGTCCAGACGAAGACGCCGCTGCTGACGCTGTCGACCATCGCGGACGCCAAGTCGCGCGGGGAGACGGTCTTCACCGAGGACACCCTGTACTCCATGGACGTCTCCAACGGCGGCACGGCGCTCGGCGTCGCCGTCGCCCTCGGCGAGATCGACATGCCCAGCGACGACCAGGTGCTGGCGGACCGGTCGCTGTACTCCTCGGTCGCCTCCTGCTCCTCGGGCGTCGAGCTCGACCGCGCGCAGGTGGTCGTCGTCGGCAACGCCCCCGGCGTCGGTGGGCGCTACCGGATCGGCCACTCGGTGATGCAGGACGCGCTCGACGCCGACGGCATCTGGGAGGCGATCCGTTCCGCCGGCCTCGACCTGCCCGACCGCCCGCGCACCGCCGACCTCGACGGCCGGCTGGTCAACGTCTTCCTCAAGTGCGAGGTCTCGCAGGACGGCCAGGTCCGGGGCCGCCGCAACGCGATGCTCGACGACTCCGACGTGCACTGGCACCGCCAGATCAAGGCGGCCGTGGGTGGGGTGACCGCCGCGGTCACCGGTGACCCGGCGGTCTTCGTCTCGGTCTCCGCGGCCCACCAGGGCCCCGACGGCGGCGGGCCCGTCGCCGCGATCGTCGACCTGGGGTAGGTGTCGTCGGAATCCCCGGCTGAGCGGTGAAACCGCTGCTTCCAAGGCACTGCAATGCCTTGGAAGCGGCAACTTCGCCGCTTCACCGGGGATTCCTGCAACCCCGGAGTACGCCGGCACGCACGCCCTGTCGGCGGCTCGTGATGAGGTGTCCCCATGACGACGTACCGGCTCGTGCGCGAGCAGCGCCCGGCGCTGGCGGTGCCGGTGCTGGACGCCGACCAGCAGGCCGTCGTCGACCACGCGGGGGGGCCGCTGCTGGTGCTCGCCGGGCCCGGCACCGGCAAGACCACGACGCTCGTGGAGGCGATCGCGCGACGGATCGAGGAGGGCGCCGACCCGGCCTCGGTGCTGGCGCTGACCTTCTCGCGCAAGGCCGCGGAGCAGCTGCGCGACCGCGTGACCTCGCGCGTGGGGCGCACCGTCGCGACCTCGATGAGCTCGACCTTCCACTCGTTCGCCTACGGCCTGATCCGCCGGTTCGCCCCGCCCGAGCTCTACGCCACGCCGCTGCGGCTGCTGAGCGCGCCGGAGCAGGACGTGGTGCTGCAGGACCTGCTCACCCACGCCCCCGAGTCGGTCCGGTGGCCCGAGACGCTGCGCCAGGCGGTCGGCACCCGCGGCTTCGCCCGCGAGGTCCTCGACGTGCTGGCGCGGGCGCGCGAGAAGGGGCTCGGTCCCGACGAGCTGCGCCGGATCGGCCGCGAGGAGCGGATCCCGGAGTTCGAGGCGGCCGGCCTCTTCCTCGACCAGTACCTCCTCAACCTCGACGCCCAAGGCGCCACCGACTACGCCGACCTGATCCAGCGCGCGGTCCTCGACGCCGAGGAGCACCGCGACGAGCTGCGGGCGCGTTTCGCCCACGTCTTCGTCGACGAGTACCAGGACACCGACCCCAGCCAGGTGCGGCTGCTCCAGGCGCTGGCGGGTGACGGCCGCAACCTGGTCGTGGTGGGCGACCCCCACCAGTCGATCTACGCCTTCCGCGGCGCGGACGTCCGCGGCATCCTCGAGTTCCCGGGCGACTTCCGCCGCCGCGACGGCGCGCCGGCCGACGTGGTCGCGTTGCGCACCACCCGGCGCTTCGGGCCGCGGCTGCTGCTCGCGTCGCAGCGCGTCGCCGGTCGGCTCGCGCTCCCGGGCAGCATCCCGGCCGAGGTCCAGCAGGCCTTCGCGCAGCCGCGTTCCGCCGCCGATGACCGCCCCGGCGACGGGGTCGAGGTCGTCACCTACGACACCGCGCGCGCGGAGTCCGAGCACCTCGCCGACCGGCTCCGCAAGGCCCACCTCGAGGACGGCGTGCCCTGGTCGCAGATGGCGGTCCTGGTCCGGTCCGGTCGCTCCGTGCTCCCCGGCGTACGCCGCTCGCTCGCCGCCGCCGGCGTCCCGGTCGAGGTCGCCGCCGACGAGACCCCGCTCGGTCAGGAGCCGGCCGTCCAGCCGCTCCTCACCGCGCTGCGGCTCGTCGTCCACCGCGACGGCGACGGCGCGGTCGTGGGGGCCGACTCGCCCCACCACGTCGACGCCACGACGCTGAGCGGGCTGCTGGTCTCGCCGCTGGTGGGACTCGACGCCACCGAGCTCCGGGCGCTGGCGCGCCAGGCACGGATCCGCGAGCGGACCCTGGCGGCGGCCGAGGAGCGCACCCCGCGCCCGTCCGCGGAGCTCGTCCGGGCCGCGGTGCTCGACCCCGGGCTGCTCGAGGGCCTGACCGGCGACGCGGTGCGCCGTGCTGCCGACTTCGCCGTCCTGCTGCAGCGCGCCCGCGGCGTGCTGGAGTCCGACGGCACCGCCGAGGACGTGCTCTGGACGTTGTGGGACGGCACTCCGTGGCCGCGCCGGCTCCGCTCGCGCGTGGAGTCCGGGGGACAGGCTGCGCGGCTGGCCCACCGCGACCTCGACGCCGTCGCCGCGCTCTTCGAGGCGGCCGCCCGCGCCGACGAGCAGCGCGGTCCGCGTGCGGTGGGGGAGTTCCTCGCCACCGTGCGTGCCCAGCAGATCCCGGCCGACACCCTCGCCGAGCGCGGGGTCCGGGGGGAGGCGGTCCGGCTGCTGACCGCCCACCGCGCCAAGGGCCTGGAGTGGGACCTCGTCGTCGTCGCCCACGCGCAGGAGGAGGTCTGGCCCGACCTGCGCCGACGCGCGTCCCTGCTCGCGCCCGACCGGCTCGGCGCCGACGGGCTGGTGCCGCCGGTGACCACCAGGGCGCTGCTGACCGAGGAGCGCCGGCTCTTCTACGTCGCCTGCACCCGCGCCCGGCGCCGGCTGCTCGTCACGGCCGTGGCCTCGCCCGACGACGACGGTGAGCAGCCCTCGCGGTTCCTCCACGAGCTGTTCCCGGCAGGGGAGACCCGGGTCCGCCACGAGTCCGGTCGGCCCCGGCGACCGCTCTCGCTCGCGGGGGTCGTGGCCGAGCTGCGGCGTACGGTCTCCGACCCGACCCGCCCCGATCCGGTCCGCCGGGCAGCCGCCCGCCGACTGGCCCGGCTGGCCGGCGAGCGCCTCGGCGAGCGACCGCTCGTGCCCGCCGCCGACCCGGCCGGCTGGTGGGGCACCCGCGCCCTCACCGCGAGCGAGCGGCCGCTGGTCGCCGAGGGGCGGCCGGTGCCGGTGACCGCCAGCATGCTCTCGTCGATCACCGAGTGCCCCGCCAAGTGGTTCCTCGAACGGGAGGCCGGGGGAGCGCGGGCGACCAGCGCGTCCCAGGGCTTCGGCAACGTCGTGCACGCGATCGCCGACGGTGTCACCCGGTCCGGGCTCGACGGCGGTGAGACTCCGGACGCCGCGTCGCTGATGGAGCTCGTCGACGGGGTCTGGCGCCAGCTGACCTTCCGGACGCCCTGGTCGGCCGAGCGCGAGCGCGCAGAGGTGCACGCGGCGCTCGACCGCTTCCTGCGCTGGCACGACCGCGACCGCGACCGCCGGGTGGTCGCCTCCGAGGCCGACTTCCTCGCCACCGTCGACCTGCCCGACGGCGAGCAGGTCACGCTGCGGGGACGGGCCGACCGGCTCGAGGTCGACGGGGACGGCCAGGTGGTCGTGATCGACCTCAAGACCGGCAAGTACCCCCCGCCCGAGAAGGACCTTCCCGGCCACGCCCAGCTCGGCCTCTACCAGTACGCCGTCGCCCACGAGGGGTTCGCGGACGTGGTCGGCGAGGGAGCCCGCCCCGGTGGCGCGGAGCTCTGGCAGCTGCGCAAGGGCAAGGAGCTCAAGGTGCAGACCCAGCCGCCCCAGGAGCCGGGGGAGTCCGGCCGGCTCCCGGTCGAGGAGCAGCTGATGGAGGCGGTGCGCACCGTCCGCTCCGAGAGCCTGGAGGTCCGCCCCGGCAAGGTCTGCGAGCACTGCGACTTCCAGCTGCTCTGCCCGGCCCAGCAGTCCGGGACGGTGCTCTCGTGAGCGCCCCGGGGGTGGGACGTCCGATCTCGAGCCCGGCCGAGCTGCAGGACGTCATGCAGTCCCGCTTCCCGGTCAGCCAGGAGCAGTGGCCCGCGGTCTCGGCACCCCTCGAGCCGACGGTCGTGATCGCCGGGGCCGGCTCCGGCAAGACCACCCTGATGGCGGCCCGCGTGGTCTTCCTGGTCGCCACCGGTCAGGTGCGCGCCGACGAGGTGCTCGGGCTGACCTTCACCACCAAGGCCGCCGGCGAGCTCGCGGCCGACGTCCGCACCGCGCTCGGCCGCGCCGGACTGCTGCCCGAGGTGGCCTCCGACGACGACGAGCGGCTCGAGCCGACCGTGGCGACCTACAACGCGTACGCCGCGTCGCTGCTGACCGAGCAGGGCCTGCGGATCGGCCACGAGCCCGACGTCCGGGTGATGGCCGACGCGTCCCGCTACCAGCTGGCCGGCCGGGCGGTGGCCGCCACTCCCACCGGGTCGAGCTGCTCACCGACAGCCCCAAGCACGTCATCGGCAACCTGCTCGCCCTCGACGGAGCCATGAGCGAGCACCTCGTCGCACCCGACGACGTCCGGGCCTTCGACGCCCGCGAGCGGGCGGCGGTCGAGGCCGCGCTCACCACCGAGAAGGCGAAGGCCGACCTCGAGAAGGTCCTGGGCAAGATCGACGAGCGCGCCGAGCTGTTGCGGCTGGTCGAGGACTACCGGCGGCTCAAGGCCGAGCTCGGGCTGATGGACTTCTCCGACCAGATCGCCCTCGCCACCCGGCTCGCCCACGACCACCCCGACGTCGGAGCCGCCGAGCGTGCGCGGTTCCGGATCGTGCTCCTCGACGAGTACCAGGACACCTCGGTCGCCCAGGCGCAGCTGCTCGGGGCCCTGTTCTCCGGACCCGACGCGCAGCGGGGACGCGGTCACGCGGTCACGGCCGTCGGCGACCCCAACCAGGCGATCTACGGCTGGCGCGGTGCCTCGGTCTCCAACATCCTCCACGTCGGTCGCACGTTCCCGCGCGCCGACGGCTCGCCCGACATCCCGCGCCACCACCTCACCGTGAGCCGACGCTCCGACGTCGCGATCCTCGAGGCGGCCAACCACCTCGCCCAGCCGTTGTACGCCGATCCGGCGGTGCCGGTCGTTCCGCTGCGGCCGGCCGACGGGGTGGGTCCTGGCGAGGTCCGCGCCAGCCTCCACCCGAGCGCGGCCGCGGAGCTGGCGTGGCTGCCCGGCCAGGTGCACGCCGTCCAGCAGCAGCTCGCCGGCCTGCCCGAGGATCCCCGGGAGCCCGGCACCTGGCGCCGGATCGGGGTGCTCGCCCGCGACAACGCCACGGCGGCCGAGGTGTTCGACGCGTTGACCGCCGACGGCATCCCGGTGGAGATCGTGGGCCTCAACGGGCTGCTGCGGCTGCCCGAGGTCTCCCTGGTGGTCTCGACCCTGACCCTGCTGCACGACCTGACCGCCAACGCCGACCTGCTCAACCTGCTCACCGGTCCGCGCTGGGCGATCGGTCCCCGCGACCTCGCGATCCTCGGGCGGCGGGCGCGCGAGCTCGCGGTCGACGCCGGGGGTCGCTCGGACCGTCGCGAGCTGGCCGAGGAGCTCGAGCACGCCGTCGCGGGCGCCGACCCCACCGAGATCCTGTCGCTGTGCGACGCCCTCGACGACCCGGGCGACGAGGGCCACCCCTACTCCCGAGCGGCCCGTGAACGGTTCGCCCTGCTCTCCTCCGAGCTGCGGATGCTGCGACGCCACAGCGGTGAGTCGCTGCTCGACCTGGTCCGGCTGATCGTCGACGCCACCGGCATCGACGTCGAGCTCAGCTCCTCGACCTCGGAGGCCTCGGCCGCCCGCCGGGACAACCTCGACCTCTTCGTCAAGGCGGTCGCGGACTTCCAGGCCATCGACGGTGACCACTCGCTCGGCTCGCTGCTGGCCTACCTCGAGGCCGAGGACGAGCTCGGCACCGGCCTCGACGTCGCCACGCCGACCGAGGCCGACTCCGTGAAGCTGCTGACCGTCCACCGGGCCAAGGGCCTGGAGTGGGACGCGGTCTTCATGGTCGGCGTCAGCGAGCGCAAGTTCCCCACCGAGCGCTCGCGCAGCCTCTGGACGTCGGTGGGCTGGGTGCTGCCCTCGCCGCTGCGCGGTGACGCCGTCGACCTGCCGCAGCTGCGGGAGCGCAGCCGCACCGGGATCGCCGACTTCCGCGAGCGCAGCCGCGAGCACGAGGCCGTCGAGGAGCTGCGGCTGGGCTACGTCGCGGTCACCCGCGCCCGCCACCTCCTCAGCGTCTCCTCCCACTGGCGCCTCTACCGCGGTCAGCCGATCGGACCCTCCCGCTACCAGCAGGCCGTGGTCGAGGCGATGGCCGAGCGAGGGCTGGTGCCCGAGCCCTGGACCGACACCCCGGAGGTGGACGCGCTGGCGGCGCTGGGTCCTGCGCCGCAGCCGTGGCCCGTGACCGAGCACACCGCCGAGGCGCTGCGCCGGCTGGAGGCCGCCGAGCTGGTGCGCGAGGCCGACCCCACCCTCGACGACGAGGGCCTCGACCTGGAGTCGTTGGCCGAGGTGCAGGCCTGGGACGACGCGATCGACCGGCTGCTCGCCGAGGCCCGCGCCGACCGCTCCGACACCGTGGACGTCCTGCTCCCCTCGAGCCTCTCGGCCACCGCGCTCGCGCGGCTGCGCGACGACCCCGAGGGCTTCGCCCGCGACCTCGCCCGGCCGATGCCCCAGCCGCCGGCACCGGCCGCGCGCTTCGGCACCCGCTTCCACGCCTGGGTGGAGGCACGCTTCGGGCAGCAGCAGCTGATCGACTCCGACGAGCTCCCGGGACGGGCCGACGCCGAGATCGACGACGCCGACGACCTCGCGGCCCTGGTCGCGGCCTTCGAGTCCGGCCCGTTCGCCGACCGCGCGCCCCACGCGGTCGAGGCACCCTTCGCCCTGGTCCTCGACGGTCAGGTCGTCCGCGGCCGGATCGACGCGGTGTACGCCGAGCAGGTGGACGGCCAGCCCGGCTTCCTCGTCGTCGACTGGAAGACCGGTCGCGGCCGCTCGGCCGACCCGCTGCAGCTCGCCGTCTACCGACTGGCCTGGGCCGAGCTCACCGGGGTCCCGGTCGAGCGGGTGCGGGCCGGGTTCTACCACGTGCGCCACGGCGAGCTCGACGAGCCGGTCGGCCTGCTCGGCCGCGCGGCGCTGGCGGCACTCGTCCGCGGAGACCCCGCGGCGTGTGCCTGAGAACTACCCAGAGGGCGTTCTCAGGCACACGCCGCGGGTCGTCCGGGCTCGATCAGGCCAGGGCGGCGGTCAGCGCGACCTCGATCATCCGGCCGAAGGTCTGCTCCCGCTCCTGCGAGGTCGTCTCCTCGCCGGTGACGATGTGGTCGGAGACGGTGCAGATCGCGAGCGCGCGAGCACCGTGCTTCGCCGCGAGCGTGTAGAGCGCGGCCGCCTCCATCTCGACGGCCAGCACGCCGTAGTCGACCATCCGGGCGACCAGCTCGGGGCGGGCCGAGTAGAACGAGTCGCTGGAGAAGATCAGGCCCACGTGGGCCTCCGGGGCGGCAGCGGCGGCGTCGCGCAGCAGCGAGAAGTCCGCCACCGGGGCGTAGTGGAGGCCCTCGAAGGCGATCGAGTTCATCGAGGAGTCGGTGCAGGCGCCGGAGGCGATCACGAGGTCGCGCACGGCGAGCTTCTCGGTCAGCGCGCCACAGGAGCCGACCCGGACCACGGTCGAGACGGCGTACTCCGTGAACAGCTCGTGGGCATAGATCGCCAGCGACGGCTGGCCCATCCCGGACCCCTGGATGGAGACCCGGTGGCCGCGCCAGGTGCCGGTGTAGCCGAGCATCCCGCGGACCTCGGTGTAGCACTGCGCGTCCTCGAGGAAGGTCTCCGCGATCCACCGAGCGCGCAGCGGGTCTCCGGGCATGAGGACGACGGGGGCGATCTGGCCGGGCTCGGCGCCGATGTGGGTGCTCACGGCCCCGAAGTTACCGGTTCCGCACGGTCGGTAGCCTCATCGGCGTGACCGATGCCGAGCGCCCGCTGCCCCACGTCGCGCTCTCCCGCCACGCGCACGACCGGCTCGGGATCCGGCGCACCGACGACGCCTGGCTGGCCGAGCGCTGGTCGGAGCCAGCGACGCGGGTGCTGCTGGTCGCGGGCAACCGGATGCGACTGGTCGACGGTGCGGTCGAGTGGCGCTCACCGGCCGAGGTCCCCGACGGCACCCGCGTGCTGCTGGGTGAGGAGCACGGCACGACGTACGCCGCGTGCCTGGTCGGGCCCGACGCCGTCGCGGACGAGGGGGAGGAGTGGGTGCCGCTGCGCGGCCTGCTGCCCGCGCTCGCCGACGACCCCGCCCAGGCGCCGCTGCTGTTCCACGCCATCGGCCTCGCCGAGTGGCACGCCGCGACCCGGTTCTGCCCCCGCTGCGGCGGGACCCTCGAGGCGCGCAAGGCCGGCCACGAGCTGCGCTGCACGTCGTGCGGCCGGGCCCAGTTCCCGCGCACGGACCCGGCCGTGATCATGGCCGTGGTGCACGACGACGGCTCGATCCTGCTCGGCCGCCAGCCCTCGTGGCCGGCCGGCCGCTGGTCGACGCTGGCCGGGTTCTGCGAGCCGGGGGAGACCCTCGAGGACGCCGTGCGGCGCGAGGTCGACGAGGAGGTCGGCGTGCCGGTCGGCGAGGTGACCTACTTCGGGAACCAGCCGTGGCCGCTGCCGGCCAGCCTGATGGTCGGCTTCGTCGCCCGCGCGCTGTCCAAGGAGGTCGCGGTCGACGACGACGAGATCGAGGACGCCCGCTGGTTCACCCGCGAGGAGCTGCGCGCGGGGATCGACCGCGGCGAGGTGCGGATCCCGGGCAGCGTCTCGATCTCGTCCTCGCTGCTCGCCCACTGGTACGGCGGCCCACTGCCCGGGGGCTGGTGAGCGCCCGACCGAGCTGCTCAGCCGAGGCTGGCGAGCTTCTGCTTGACCTGCGCCACCGAGGGGTTCGTCAGCGTGGTGTCGTCGGAGAACAGCAGCGTCGGCACCGTCTGGTTGCCGTTGTTGGCCTTCTCGACCGTCGCGATGTGCTCGGGGTGCTGCTCGATGTCGATGACCTGGAACTCGATCCCCTCGCGGTCCAGCTGGCTCTTGAGCCGGTGGCAGTAGCCGCACCACGGGGTGCTGAACATCGTGAACGTCATGTCGGTCGTGTCCTCGGTCGTGTCTAGGGTGTGGATCTCGATGACCCTAACCGCGACCCCACCGGAGATGTTCCCCTGATGACAGCCCCGCAGCCCGACCAGCTGCTCGCCGCGCTCGACCCCGAGCAGCGGCAGGTCGCCGAGGCGTTGCGCGGCCCGGTCCGCGTGCTCGCCGGCGCCGGGACCGGCAAGACCCGGGCGGTCACCCACCGGATCGCCTACGGCGTCGCCACCGGCGTCTACCAGCCGGCCGAGGTGCTCGCGGTCACCTTCACCACCCGCGCCGCCGGCGAGATGCGCTCGCGGCTGCGCCAGCTCGGCGCCCACGGCGTCCAGGCCCGCACGTTCCACTCCGCGGCGCTGCGCCAGCTGCGGTTCTTCTGGCCCCACGTCCACGGCACCGAGCTGCCCACGCTCACCGAGTCCAAGCTCGCGCTGCTCGCGGCCGCCGCCCGCCGCTGCCGCGTCGCCTCCGACCAGGCGCTGCTGCGCGACCTCGCCTCCGAGGTCGAGTGGGCCAAGGTGTCCAACGTCCACCCCGACGACTACGCCCGGGTCGCGGCGAGCCGCGGACGTGCGGTGTCCGGCCAGGAGCCGGAGACGGTCGCGCGCGTGTTCTCGGCGTACGAGGACGGCAAGCGCAGCCAGGGCCGGATGGACATGGAGGACGTGCTGCTCTTCACCGCGGGGCTGCTCGCCGACGACGAGCGGGTCGCGGCGCAGGTCCGGTCGCAGTACAAGCGGTTCGTCGTCGACGAGTTCCAGGACGTCTCGCCGCTGCAGTCCGCCCTGCTCGACCTGTGGCTCGGTGGGCGCGACGAGATCTGCGTCGTGGGCGACCCCGCGCAGACCATCTACTCCTTCGCGGGTGCCCGGGCCGACCACCTGACCGGTTTCCCCGCGAAGTTTCCCGGCACCACCTCGGTCGAGCTGGTCCGCAACTACCGCTCGACCCCGCAGGTCGTGACGGCCGCCAACCAGCTGCTCGCCGGCACCACCAGCCGCAGCGTGGAGCTCCGCGCCCAGCAGCCGGCCGGCCCCGAGGTCTCCTACCGCGGCCACCCCGACGAGGTGGCGGAGGCCGCGGCCGTGGCGGCCCGGATCCAGCAACTCGGCGACGAGGGCGTGCCGTGGGGCGAGATCGCGGTGCTGTTCCGGATCAACGCCCAGTCCGAGGCGCACGAGGAGGCGCTGGCCTCCCGGGGCGTCCCCTACGTCGTGCGCGGGGCCGCCCGGTTCTTCGACCGCGCCGAGGTCCGCCAGGCCGTCACCCTGCTGCGGGGCACCGCCCGCTCCGGGCAGGGGCGCGACGACCTGGTCGCCACCGTCCGGGCCACGCTCTCCTCGCTGGGGTGGAGCGCCGATCCGCCCGCCGCGCGCGGGAAGGTCCGCGACCGCTGGGAGTCGTGGCGGGCCCTGGTCGACCAGGCGGTCGAGTTCGCAGGGGCGGAGGGGGCGACCCTCGACGGCTTCGTCGACGACCTGGACCGCCGGGCCGCGGAGCAGCACGCACCGGTGGCCGACGGCGTCACGCTGACCACGCTCCACGCCGCCAAGGGCCTCGAGTGGGACGCGGTGATGCTGACCGGCCTCCAGGACGGGACGCTGCCGATCAGCTTCGCGGTGACCCCGGCCGAGATCGAGGAGGAGCGCCGCCTGCTCTACGTCGGCATGACCCGGGCCCGCCGGACCCTCTGCCTCTCGTGGTCGCTGGCCCGCAACCCCGGGGGACGGCAGTCGCGCAAGCCCTCGCAGTTCCTCGCCGGCCTGCTCCCGGCCAGTGAGCGGGCCGCACCGCAGCCGGCGAGCCGGCGACGGGCGGTCCACTGCCGCGAGTGCGGCAAGCCGCTCTCGACGCCGGCGCAGAAGAAGGTAGGGCGCTGCGCCGACTGCCCGGCCTCCTACGACGAGGCGTTGTTCGAGCGCCTGCGCGAGTGGCGCAAGACGCGGGCCGGCGAGGACGGTGTCCCGGCGTTCGTCGTGTTCACCGACGCCACCCTGCAGCTGATCGCCGAGCACAAGCCGGGGGACGAGCAGGGGCTGCTGCGCATCAGCGGGGTCGGTCAGTCCAAGCTCGACCGCTACGGCGAAGAGGTCCTCGAGCTGATCTCGTGACCCCCGCGGGTCACGGGAACAAATGTCGAGGAAATACCCGATTAAATCGTTTGCCTCTTACGTATCCCAACGGATACCTTGCTGGGGCACGCACACGACAGACGCGCACCGGGCCTTGGCAAGGCCTGCGCCCGAGGAAGTGAAGGAGGTGGCACACGTGAACAACACCATGATCCCGATGACGGCCCAGACCCCGTCCGGCTTCGTCATGCCCGTTTCCGGTGCCGCGTTCGGCGCCGCCCTCGGCATGACCGGTGCCACCGGTGTCTGCTCCGCCCGCACGTACGTCGAGCGCGATCGGCACGTGTCCGGCATCGCCGTCGCTCCGTTCGCCCGCCCGGGTTCCACCGCCTGGAGTCCTCCGACCTGTTGACCATTCAGCAGCATCGGCTACCTCCAGGCCGCGGACCCGAAACCCGGGATCCGCGGCCTTTCTGTTTGTCCACCAGCTTCATCCAGCGATCAGGTCCAGTAGGAGGTGACCACATGACCATCAGCGTTCTCGACCGCACTGATGGCCCCACGCTCGGCAGCCTGCACGACGCGGCCGGCGTGGTCGACGAGGAGCAACTGCCGTGCCGGGTGAACAACCCGGAGCTGTGGTTCGCCGAGTCCCCCAGCGACGTGGAGTTCGCCAAGGCCCTGTGCACGGACTGCCCCGTGCGCGACCTCTGCCTCACCGGCGCCAAGGAGCGCCGGGAGCCGTGGGGGGTCTGGGGCGGCGAGCTCTTCCTGCAGGGCGTCGTGATCCCGCGCAAGCGGCCTCGCGGCAGGCCCCGCAAGGACGCCGCCTGAGCGGCTCCGACCCCGGAGCACGACACACATCCACCACCGTCGACACAGTCGACGACACGAACACGGAGCAATGACATGGAACTCATGCACGAAGAGCTCGCACGGGCACAGATGTCCGTGCGCCTGGGAGAGGCGCAGCAGCAGCGTCGGGCGGCCCACGTGGCCCACGCCCGCCGCATCAGCCGCAAGGCCGAGAAGGCCGCGCGGCAGGCACGCCTCGCTCTCGCCCGCGCAATCTGAGGGAGCCGGCGGCCACCCCCGAGGGGGAGGGGCCTCCTCCACCCTGATCGCTGGGTGAGCGACGAAGAACAGAGCCGGGTACGACGCCAGCAGGCGTCGTACCCGGCTCTGTCATGTACTGGGCCATGTCCGGTGCCGGTTCGGCCGCTGCGGAGTACGGTCGGGTCCATGACGAGCTCCGTCACCAGCTGCGACTTCTGCGGACGCCAGGAGCGTGACGCGGCGCGTACCCTCACCTGGACGACCTCGGTGGAGGGCGGTCGGCGGCGCAGCTACTGCGACACCTGCTCGCGCGAGCACCTGCGGTCCATGGAGGGCAAGCTCGACAGCGAGTTCTGGTGAGCCCGCACCCCCGGCCGGGGGTCAGGCGAGGTCGGCCCAGGCGCAGCCGCAGCGTGGGTGGCGGGTCCACGACCGCTGCCGGGCGCCGTCCTCGTCGAGGTCGAGCGTCGCGGACCAGGTGACGGGTCGCCGCCCCTCCACGAGTGCCAGCAGGTCACGCACCGCCCAGGCGAGGGCCAGCTGGAGGTCCGCCGGGACCGGGCGGTCCTCGGGGTCGCGCTCGAGGTGCTGCTCGACGACCAGGGGGTGCCGCGGGTCCTGGTCGGTCTGGTGCTCGTCGAGGCAGCGCAGGCACGCGGTGATGCCGGGCACGACCGTGGGACCGACCCGCACCCGGCCCGCCACGGCGGTGACCAACAGGTGGGGCCGGTCGGCCTGGGCGAGCAGGTCGACCTTCTCGCGGCGGGGCTCGGCGCCCAGGGTGACGACGAGGCTGGCCGTGGGACGAGCGGGGGGACTCGACGTGGCAGCAGCGTCCCCGGCCACGGCGAGGCCGGCCTCGCCGAGCAGCCGAGCCGTCAGCGCCTGCTCGGCCGCGGGTGCGTCCAGCGCGATCCGGGCCGTCTGGCGGGCGCGGCTGCGGGAGGACGGCTCGTCGGTCGGGACCAGCAGGTGTCCCGCGTCGAGCCGGTCGAGGACGTCGGCCGCCTCGGCGCGCAACAGGCCGGGGTCCACGCCGTGGCGCAGCCGCTCGAGCACCGCGCGGACGTCGGGCCGGTCGGGGAGGACCGCGCTGCGACCGGGGTGGAGTCCGACCTGCAGCGACTCACCGCTGCGGTCGCTGACCCGCACCCCGGCCCCGAGCCGGACCCGCATCGCACCCATGCCCGGCAGCCTGCCACGACCACCGTCGTGGTGCCGGCGCTCCTCCACAGGCGCAGCAGCCACGGTGGGCCGGCGGCGTACGCTCTCGACAACGGCAGCGGCGGCACCCTCCCGGACCTCCGGGTGGGTGCCGCCGCAATGACGTGGGGAAGGTGTGTCAGCCCTTGCCGAGGATGCGATTGAGGTTGGTGCCGCAGACGGGGCACACGGCCTTCGCCATGCGGGTGCCCTTGTCGTTGACCCTGACCTCGCCCTCCGCCTCGCGCTTCTCCTTGCACTTGACGCAGTAGAACTCGCCGCTCCAGGTCTCCGCCATGACGGCCTCCTTGCTGTTTCGTTGTGAGTCGTGCACGACGGGGACTGGTGGGAAAGCCCGCCGCAGGTCCGCGACACGGGGTCCGGAACCGCTTCGACCCTACGACAACGGGCCCGGGGGGCGCGCGGGGCGCGCCCTGAGCGTCCCGCACTTGTGATGTCGTGAAATCCGCTGTTCGCGGGGGTGAAACCGGTCACGGCGCGCGGTGCCCGACCCTCACTACCCTGCGGTCATGGCTGATCACGAGCACTACGAGCACCTGCGCCGCGACACTCCCTCCGAGGGGGTCGCGCTGCTGACCCTGGACAACCCCGACCAGCGCAACGCGATGTCGGAGGAGATGACCGCCTCCTGGATCGCCGCGATCGACGACCTGGCAGCCGATTTCTCGGTGAGGGTGGTGGTGGTGACCGGCAGCGGCTCGGCGTTCTGCTCCGGCGGCAACACCTCGTGGATCGCCAGCGAGCCGGACGCCACCATCGACGAGCTGCGCACCCGGATGCTGCCCTTCTACCGGGCCTGGTTGTCGATCCGGACGCTGGAGGTGCCCACGATCGCGGCCGTCAACGGGCACGCGATCGGCGCCGGCCTGTGCCTGGCGCTGGCCTGCGACCTGAGGTACGCCGCGCGCGGTGCCCGGATGGGGGTGCCGTTCGTGAGGCTGGGCATGCACGCCGGGATGGGCGGCACCTACCTGCTGCCCGAGGCGGTCGGCCAGGCGCACGCCCGCGACCTGCTGCTGACCGGACGCCTCGTCGACGCCGACGAGGCCTCGCGGATCGGGCTGGTCTCCCGGGTCCACGAGCCGGAGGGGTTCCTCGACGACGTGCTGGCGACCGCCGCCGAGGTGGCGGCCACGGCCCCCATCGCCACCCGGCTCACCACGCTCGCGCTGCGCGACGGCGGCCACCGCGACCTGGAGAGCTGCCTGCAGTGGGAGGCGATGGCGCAACCGATCACGCTGGCCACCGCCGACCTGCAGGAGGGGATCGCGGCCTCGAAGCAGAAGCGCCTACCGCGGTTCACCGGCCGCTGAACGACCGCGGACAAGGTCCGGGCAGGAGAAGAGGCCCCTGGCCCGCACCCGACATCTGCCTTCCCCTTGCCGATGTCGTGCGACGGGCCCGGGGCCTCATCGGGCACCACGCTAGGAGGCGGTCGACGGGTGGTCAACGATCCGGCCCGAACTGCCCCTGGTCGGCTGTGGACAAAGGTGTGGAGAAGGCTGTGGAACGGCGGCCGTTCCGGTGGAGGGGCTGGGGACAGGGGTGTGGAAGGGTCGGGCCGGGGCCTCGCCACCGCCCCGCTGACCAGCCAGCATGGTCTCCACACGGTGTGGAGGGGAGAAAGATGACGGGAGCACGCGCGTGACCGAGTCGTACGACGCGGGGCCGGTGGCCGCGCTGCGGCGGATCGCCTTCCTCATGGAGCGGGGGCGCGAGGAGTCGCGCCGGATCGAGGCGTTCCGCGCGGCAGCCGCCACGATCCTGCCGCTGCCGGCCGAGGAGGTGGCCGCCCGGGTCGAGGCCGGCACCCTCACCGAGCTCCCCGGGATCGGACCGAGCACCGGGGGAGTCATCGCCGACGCCGTGCGCGGGACCGTGCCCGAGCGGCTCGCCAAGCTCGAGCGTGAGCACCGCGGACCGCTCGCCCCCGGTGGCCGCGAGCTCCGGGCCGCGCTGCGCGGCGACCTTCACAGCCACTCCGACTGGTCCGACGGCGGGTCGCCGATCGAGGAGATGGCCTTCACCGCGATCGAGCTCGGCCACGACTACCTCGTGCTCACCGACCACTCGCCCCGACTGCGCGTCGCCAACGGGCTCAGTGCCGAGCGGCTCACCCGGCAGCTGGGGGTCATCGACGCGGTCAACGCCCACCTCGGCGGGAGCTTCACGCTGCTCAAGGGGATCGAGGTCGACATCCTCGACGACGGGTCCCTCGACCAGACCGACGAGCTGCTCGCGCAGCTCGAGGTACGGGTCGCGAGCGTGCACTCCAAGCTGCGGATGGACAGGGACGCGATGACCCGGCGGATGCTGGGGGCGATCGCCAACTCTTTCACCAACGTGCTCGGCCACTGCACGGGCCGCCTGGTCACCGGCAACCGCGGCACCCGCCCGAGCAGCGAGTTCGACGCGAGGCGGGTGTTCGAGGCGTGCGTCGAGCACGAGGTCGCCGTCGAGATCAACTCCCGCCCCGAGCGCCGCGACCCACCGACCGCGCTCCTCGAGCTCGCCCGCGACACGGGCTGCCTGTTCTCCATCGACAGCGACTCCCACGCGCCGGGGCAGCTCGACATGCTCGACTACGGCTGCGAGCGCGCCGAGCAGGCCGGGATCGAGGCCGACCGGATCGTCAACACCTGGCCGCAGGACCGGCTCCTGGCCTGGGCCAACCGCTAGGTTTCGGGACATGGCCGATCCCGCGAGCACCACCCCCGAGGTGGAGGTACGCCGCTCGCGCCGCCGGCGGCGAACGGTCTCGGCCTACCGCGAGGGGGACCGGATCGTGGTGATGATCCCGGCCACCATGAGCCGCGCCCAGGAGGCGCAGTGGGTCGAGAAGATGATCGCCCGGCTGGAGAAGTCCGAGCAACGCAAGCGGCTCAGCGACGACGACCTGATGAGGCGCGCCGCCCGGCTCAGTGACCGCTACCTCGGGGGGATGGCGGTCCCGGAGTCGGTGCGCTGGGTCGACAACCAGGTCGCCCGGTGGGGGTCCTGCACGCCCGCCGACCGCACGATCCGGATGTCCGCGCGGCTGCAGGGGATGCCGACCTGGGTCGTCGACTACGTGCTCGTCCACGAGCTCGCCCACCTGCTCGAGGCCGGGCACGACAAGAACTTCTGGGCGTGGGTCGACCGCTACCCGGACGCCGAGAAGGCGAAGGGCTACCTGCTGGGCTGGTCGACGGCGGCGCGGCTCGAGCCGCCCCCCGACGACGAGGTCGACTGACCCACCCGCGCCAGGGCGAGCGCGACCAGCTCCGCGAGGTCGTCGTCGGGCAGCGCGTCGACCGGCCACCAGCGCACGTCGAGCGACTCGTCGCTGACCGCGTGCTGCTCGTCGTCGGCGACCACGGCGAGGAAGCGGACGTCGAGGTGGTGGACCCCGCCCCGCGGGTCGCAGAAGGGTACGCCGTGCTCGCTGAGCTGGAGCGGCTCCGGATCGACCCGGACCCCGGCGATGCCGGACTCCTCGACCGCCTCCCGCTCGGCGGCGCCGGCGAGGCTGGTGTCACCCGGCTCGCAGTGGCCGCCGAGCTGGAACCACCGCCGCGCCTTCGCGTGCAGCGTCAGCAGCACCCGGGTGGCGTCGGTGGAGAGCACCAGCGTGCTGGCCGTGAGGTGGTCGGGGTAGCAGTCGCGCGTCATCGCGTCGTCGTGCGACGCGAGGTGCGTGACGTAGCGCTCGCGCAGCGAGGCCTGCTCGGCCGACGGGGGCCGCCAGCCGCGGAGCACCGACAGCGCGTCGGCGTGCAGGCTCACTCGCCGTCGAGCAGCTGCTGGAGCTGGGCGTCGAAGTCCTCGTCGCTGAGCTGCTCCGGCGCGGCGGCGTCCTCGCGGAAGCCGAGCGGGTCGTCGAGGTCGGCGTCCGTGGGCAGCAGGTGGGGGCTCATCCAGACACCGTCGCGGGCCTCCGCACCCTGGCGCTGGCGGAGCGAGCCCCAGAGCGTCGAGGCGTCACGCAGCCGTCGCGGTCGCAGCTCGAGGCCGACCAGCGAGGCGAAGGTCTGCTCCGCGGGACCGCCCGAGGCGCGGCGTCGGCGTACGGCCTCCTGGAGCTTGGTGGCCTCGGGCATCCGCTCGGCGGTGGCCTGGCCGACGACCTCGTCGACCCAGCCCTCGACCAGGGCGAGGGTGACCTCGAGCCGCTGCAGGGCGGCCTCCTGCTCGGGGCTCTTCGCCATGTCGAAGAGCCCGCCGTCGGTGAGCTGCTGCAGTGACTCGGGGTTGGACAGGTCGAGCCCGCGCAGCTGCTCCTCGATCGAGGACTGGAAGTTCGCGGTGTTGACCTCGAGGCCGCGGGCGTAGTCGGCCACGGCGCCGATCAGGTGGTCGCGCAGCCACGGGACGTGGGCGAAGAGCCGCTGGTGGGCGGCCTCGCGCAGCGCGAGGTAGAGGAGGACGTCGTCCTCGGACACGTCGAGGCCCTCGGCGAACCCGCCGACGTTGGCGGGCACGAGCGCGGCCTTGCCGGGCGCACCGAGCGGGAGGCCGATGTCGGAGGCGGTGAGGACCTCGCCGGCGAGCGCGCCGAGGCCGGAGCCGATCTGCTGGGCCATCATCGCGCCGATCGCTCGCTGCAGCATCCCGAGCAGCGGTCCGCCCATGGCCTGCGCCTGCTCGGGCATCGCCTGTCCGAGCGAGTTGACCGAGGACGCAGCGATCGGCTCGACCAGCACCTTCCAGACGTCGGTGGTGCCGACGATCCACTCCGCGCGGCTCCACGCCGCGGTGGAGGAGACGCCGGAGGGGAAGTCGGTGGCCTCGTCGAGCCAGTGGTCGGCGAGCCGGACGGCGTCGGCGACCTGGTCCTGCTGGCGCTGGGTGGGGGAGGGGTCGGCCTCCGACGCCGCCTGCTTGCGGGCGAGGTCGAGCGCCATGTCCCAGTTGAGCGGGCCGTCGTGCGGCTGCATCATCGCCTGGATCTGGCTGAAGAGCGCGCCGAGGTCGGGGGCACCGCCGCCGCCCTGGCCGGGCAGGCCGTTGAAGCCCAGGCCACCCGGGCCCCCAGCGGCACCGCCGCCGGCGCCACCGAGGCCGCCGAGCGCGTTGAAGAACTGCTCGAAGGGCGTCCCCTTGAACGGGTTCTGGCCCTCGTCGGGGTCGTTGCTCATGGGGGCCACGGTACGCCGACGGTGGGAACCCGGTGGGAACCCGGGAGCGCTAGGGTCGGCTCCGTGACGAGCCCCGACCCCGAGCCGACCGCCCGGCGCGACGTACGCCTGGTGGCGCTGCGCGAGACACCGCTGGACGTGGCCGAGGTGCTGGACGCGCTCGACGACGACGCCTCGGGCGGGCTGACGCTGTTCGTCGGCCGGGTCCGCGACCACGACGGCGGCAAGTCGGTCGGCGGGCTCGACTACTCCGCCCACCCGACGGCGCTCGCGAAGCTGCAGGAGGTCTGCGACCGCGTCGCCGCCGCCCACGACGTCCACGGGGTCGCCGCGGTGCACCGGGTCGGCACCCTCGCGATCGGGGACATCGCGGTGGTCGTGGCCACCACCGCCTCCCACCGCGGTGAGGCGTTCGCCGCGTCGAAGGACCTCATCGACACCCTCAAGTCCGAGGTGCCGATCTGGAAGCACCAGCGCTTCGGCGACGGCACCGAGGAGTGGGTCGGCGCGCCCTGACGGGCCCGGACCCTGCGGCCGCCTACCCTCGTGGCGTGGAGATCCTGCTCTGGCTGGTGCCGACCGGCGTCGTGACCGCGGTCGCGATGCTGTGGGTCGCCTGGCTGGGCCGCGAGGGCCGCGGCGAGGTGGACCGCGACGTCGCCGTCGAGCGGCTGGCGGCGGCCATGCAGAAGGACCACGCGGCCGCGCGCACCCCGCGCCCGGCCGCCCCGGCCGACCGCAGCACCGGCATCGCCGTCCGCCCGTCCCGTGCCCGTCGACCCCTGTGATCCCGCCTGTGATCCCGCCTGATGGCCCTGTGATTTCCGCCGGGTGAGAAGGTGGGCGCCATGACGCAGCGCACCCTCGCCGGCCTCCTGGCCGTGCCGTTGCTGGTTGCGCTGTGGATCCAGGTGCTGCGCGAGCCGCTGCCGTACGTCGTCTACTCGCCCGGGCTGACCGTGGACGTGCTCGGCACCACCGAGACCGACGGTGCCGGCGAGGAGATCATCGCCGTCGACGGCACCGAGACCTTCCGTGACACCGGAGAGCTGCGGATGACGACCGTGCTGGTCACCCAGCCGCAGTCGCAGGTCAACCTGTTCGAGCTGGTGGCGGCGTACGCCGACGGCGACGACGCGATCTACCCCTACGACGCGATCTACGCCCCCGAGGACACCGACCAGTCGCAGGAGCAGGAGGGGGCGGCCCAGATGGCGTCCTCGCAGGACGCGGCGGTGGCGGCGGCGCTGACCGAGCTCGACTACGACGTCAACCCGACACCGGTCGTCAGCGTGGTCATGGAGGGCGCACCCGCCGAGGGCGTGCTGGAGGTCGGTGACCACCTCCTCGAGATCAACGGCGAGGAGATCGCCACCATCGAGCAGGCCGGCAAGGCCGTCGACGCGACGCCGGACGGCGAACCGGTCGAGGTGCTGGTGGTGCGAGACGGCGAGCAGCGTGACTTCTCGATCGAGCGCGAGGAGATCGACGGCCGGCTCCGGCTCGGCATCGAGATGCGCGACTCCTTCCGCTTCCCCTTCGACGTGACGGTCGGGGTGGACCCCGCGATCGGCGGCCCGAGCGCGGGGCTGATGTTCTCCCTCGGCATCTACGACACCCTGACCGAGGGCTCGATGACCGGCGGGGACGTGGTCGCCGGGACCGGCACCGTCACGCCCGACGGCACGGTCGGCCCGATCGGTGGCATCGACCAGAAGATCGCCGGCGCGCGCGAGGACGGCGCCCAGCTCTTCCTGGTGCCGGCCGACAACTGCGACGACGCCTACGAGTCGCCGCACGGCGACATGCGGCTCACCCGCGTCGCCACCATGAGCGAGGCGGTCGACGCCATTCACGACTGGGTCGAGGACCCCGACGCCGACCTGCCCCAGTGCACGGCGACCGAGGAGACGGGAGACGCGAGTGAGTGACCCCCTGGCCGGACTGGACGCCGATCCGGCGCTGGCCGCCGCCGTGCTCGAGATCGAGACCCACGTCGCCGGGGGAGGCTGGGACCAGCCCGCCCAGCTCTACGCCCTCGTCGACACCGCCCGCCTCGTCGAGCGCGAGCCCGCGCTCGCCGCGTCGATGGGGCTCACCGAGCCGTCCGCCCAGGGGTCGCTGACCCCGGTGGAGCAGGACCAGCTCGCGCCCGACCAGCCGCTCGAGGGCGTGCTGGAGGAGATCGTCTGGCCCGCCGGCGTGAGTGGCTGCGCCGCCGTGGTGGAGCGGCTGGTGCTGCCCCCGGGTGCCGACGGCGAGCTCCCCGAGGACCCTGCGGCTGCCGAGGAGTTCGCGCGCGAGCACCCCGACCGCCAGGAGGTGCGTATCGTCGCCGGCGCCACCCGCGCCGGCTCGACGTACTGCGCGCTGCGGCTGCGTGCCCACGACGACTCCCAGAGCGTGGTGGCCGGCATCGACCTGGTCCCCGCCCTGCTCCAGCTGTTGCTCGCGACGCTGGAGGACCCCGACGCCAGCCCTGACCACAGTCACACCGAGACCCGACACGAGGAGAACCCGTGAGCGACCTGTTCGACGAGGGAGCCGAGCAGCGGCGTACGCCGCCCGCGGAGCCGCGGCGCTCCCGCGCGCTCATCATCACGGCGGTGATCCTCGTGGTGGGTTTCTTCGCGCTGACGACGTTCGCGGCCTTCTGGACCGACCGGGCGTGGTTCGACAACGTCGGCTTCACAGGGGTCTTCAGCACCCTGATCTGGACCCGGATCGGGCTGTTCGCCGTCTTCGGGGCCCTGATGGGGCTCTTCGCCGCGCTGAACATGTACCTCGCCTACCGGTTCCGGCCGCTCTACCGGCCGCCGTCGCCCGAGCAGGGCAGCCTCGACCGCTACCGCGAGGTCGTCACCCCGATCCGGCTGTGGCTGACGATCGGTGTCGCGGTGCTGCTCGGCCTCTTCGCCGGCACCTCCGCCTCCGGGCAGTGGCGGCAGTTCCTGCAGTGGTCCAACGGCGTGCCGTTCGGCTCCGAGGACGCCTACTTCGGGCGTGACATCGGCTTCTACGTCTTCGACCTGCCCTGGCTGCACTACGTCGTCGACTCCGCGATGGCCTTCACCGTCGTCTCGCTGATGATGGCCGCGCTCGTCCACTACCTCTACGGCGGCATCCAGCTGCAGGCGCGCCACGACCGGCTCTCCGGCGCCGCGCAGGTCCAGCTCTCGGTGCTGCTCGGTGTCTTCGTGCTCGCCAAGGCCGTCGACTACTGGCTCGACCGCTTCGACCTGGTCAACGACCAGAGCAACCTGATCACCGGCATGACCTACACCGGCGAGAACGCCGTGCTGCCGGCCAAGAACATCCTGCTCGGCATCGCGGTCATCTGTGCGGTGCTGTTCTTCCTCAACGTCTGGCGTCGCACCTGGATGCTGCCGTCGATCGGCCTGGCGCTGCTGGTGCTGAGCTCGATCCTGCTCGGCATGATCTGGCCGGCGCTCGTCCAGCAGTTCAGCGTCAACCCGACCGAGGCCGACAAGGAGGCGCCGTACATCAAGGCGAACATCGACGCCACGCGTGCGGCGTACGACGTGGAGGACATCGCGGTCGAGCCGTTCGCCAGCGAGAACGCGCCCACCGACCGCTCGCTCACCCAGCTGGCGGCGGAGACCTCGACGGTGCCTCTGGTCGACCCGCAGGTCGTCAACCGGACCTTCGAGCAGGTGCAGCAGGTGCGCGCCTACTACTCCGTGGCGCCGGTGCTCGACGTCGACCACTACGAGATCGACGGCACCGAGCGGGCGCTGGTGCTGGGCGTCCGCGAGCTCGACCAGTCGGGTATCTCCGAGGCCAACCGCAACTGGAACAACCTGCACACGGTCTACACGCACGGCAACGGCGTCATCGCGGCGTACGCCAACCAGCGCAACGAGGCCGACACGGGTGAGTCCAACGAGCTGCAGTGGGCCGAGGGGCAGCAGAGCGACCAGGACGCGTTGGGCAGCCTGGACTCCGAGGGCTACGAGGACCGCGTCTACTTCGGGGAGCAGAGCCCCGACTACTCCGTGGTGGGCAAGACCGCCGAGGACGTCGAGGACGTCGAGCTCGACCTCGGTGACGCGGAGAACGCCGACGAGGGCCAGACCACGACGTACGACGGGGCGGGCGGGGTGTCGTCCGGCAACCTGTTCTCCCAGATGATGTTCGCGCTGCGCTTCGGTGAGCCGAACTTCCTGCTCTCCGGGCGGGTGCACGAGAACTCCGAGGTGCTGTACGACCGTACGCCGCGCGCGCGGGTGGAGAAGGTCGCCCCGTGGCTGACCGTCGACGCCGACCCGTACCCCGCCGTGATCGACGGCCGGATCGTGTGGATCCTCGACGGCTACACCACGACCGACCGCTACCCGCAGGCGCAGCGGGAGTCCTTCGCGACGATGGTCGACGACTCGCTGGCGACCGACAACACCTTCGGGACGCTGCCGACCGACGAGATCAACTACATGCGCAACGCGGTGAAGGCGACCGTCGACGCCTACGACGGCACGGTCAACCTCTACGCCTGGGACGAGACGGACCCGATGCTGGAGACGTGGCGCAACGCGTTCCCCGGCACGGTGCAGGACAAGGAGGACATCCCCGACGGGGTGATGGAGCACCTGCGTTACCCCGAGGACATGTTCAAGGTGCAGCGCTACCAGTTCGCGCGCTACCACGTCACCGACGCCGGCGACTTCTACCGCGGCAGCGACCGCTGGGAGGTCCCGGAGGACCCGTACCTCGAGGGCGACTACCAGCCGCCGTACCGGTTCTTCGTCGACGACCCGACCGTCGAGGGCGGCGAGGCCTGGTCGATGACCTCGGTCTACACCCCGTTCGACAAGGACAACCTCGCGTCGTTCATGTCGGTGAACTCGGACGCGACGAGCGACGAGTACGGACAGATCCGGGCGTTGCAGCTGCCGAACGAGCAGGTGCCGGGGCCGGGGTTGGTGGCCAACCAGATGGCGAACGCCGACAACGTGCGCCAGGAGCTGCTCGCGTTCAACGCCGGTGAGACCACGCCGACCTTCGGCAACCTGCTGACGCTGCCCGTCGGTGACGGGTTGATGTACGTCCAGCCGGTGTACGCCGTGCGACAGCTGTCCGACTCCAGCTATCCGATCCTGCAGTTCGTGATCGTGTCCTACGGCGACACCGTCGGCATCGGCGCTTCCCTCAACGAGGCGCTCGCCGACGTCCTCAACGTCGACCCGAACACGACGCCGGTCACGCCCGACGACCCCGGCCAGGGCGGCGGACAGGAGGACCCCGGCACCCGGGACGAGCAGATCGCCGGGTTGCTGCAGCAGGCCCAGGACGCCTTCGACGCGGCCGATGCGGCCTACCGCGACGGCGACACCGTGCTCGCTGCCGAGAAGACCGAGGAGGCGCGCGAGCTCGTCGCCGAGGCCTTCGAGCTCTCGGAAGCGACGGGCGGAGGCTCCTCGGACGGGGCGTCCGAGGAGTCGTCCACCGAGTGACCGCGGTGGTGGGCACCTCGATTTGGTGGCCCACCACTCGTCCCGTAAGGTTCTGTTCACCGACGCGGGGTGGAGCAGCTCGGTAGCTCGCTGGGCTCATAACCCAGAGGTCGCAGGTTCAAATCCTGCCCCCGCTACAAATAAAGTGGCTCCTGACCTGCCGAAACGCAGACCAGGGGCCACTTGCTTTCTTGAATCATTTCGACCTATGCCGCGCTGTGCTCCCCGAAAACTGACCTGAGACCTGGTTCGTGCGCTGGCACCCAGGCGCGGCTAGCACCACGAGTGGTGCGGCGACTCATCCCTTGCGACCGCGTGTCGCTGGTTCAAATTCATCGGCGTGCCATGTGAGAGCGTTTGTGCTCTGCGGCATAGGCGGCGAAGTGGTGCTGCTCTCATGGTGAGAGCGACAAGAGATTTGAACCATGGAGGCTTGTGGCGCGCTCTGGGCCCCCAAAAAGCCCCATGCCCGCGCTGGATTCGCGGCCGTCGCCGCGAGCTTTGCCTCCAGCCCTTCGGACTGCTGTCGGCACCGCACAAGGCCCCGGTCCCGGCGACCGCCTCCGGACGGGGCTATCCGGACGTCCGGATGCTCACGCGGCTGATGATGAGCGCCGTTGCCGTCAGAAGTTCCCTCTTCGGGCACAGCCAATCGCTCCAACACCCGGGTTGCCTCCTCCTTGCCACTCTCCGTGAGCTTGGGCGGTGGACTCTTCTGAGTCGAATGCGCCGCCGAGGCGGCGACGCGTTGTCGGCGTAGGGTCCGTGGCGTGGACGTGGAGGCTGGCCGCCTTCGAGAGGGCTTGGAGAACGGCCTGTGGCCGCTGGTCGAGACCCTCCTCGGGTGGCACGAGGTTGCGGGGCTGGCCGTAGCGGTGGTGCGCGGGGAGGAGGTCGTCGCGCGGGTTCGGCGTCCGGGACGTGCGCACCGGCGCACCGGTCACACCCGAGACGATGTTCCACCTGGCGTCGGTGTCCAAGCCCTTCGTCGCGACCGCGGTCGTGTCGCTGGCGATCGCTCGGGATGCCGGCGAACCAGTGCTCGACCTGGATGCGCCGATCACCGAATGGGTGCCTGAGTTCACGCTGGCCGACGGTCGGGCAGGCGAGATCACGGCTCGGCGGCTGTTGACCCAGCCGAGCGGCCTCCCCGACGTCTCGGACTACGGCTGGCACGAGCCTCAGCTCGGCAACGACGCGCTCAGTGAGTTCGCGCGCAGCCTGTCGGGCTGGCGGTTGACGTCGGAGCCCGGCTCGACGTTCTCCTACTCCAATGCCGGGTTCGAGCTCCTCGGGCTGCTGCTGTCCCGGGTCACGGGTACGACGTTCGAGGACGCGGTCCACCAGCGGCTCCTGACCCCGCTCGGGATGCGGACCAGCACTTTCCTTCGCGCCGACGTGCCCCGGAAGCTGGCCGCCTCACCACACGTGGGAATGCCGCTGTCGGTGCCCGACGACGCCTACCCCTACACCCGGCGGCACGCCCCGAGTTCGACCCTGCACTCCAACCTGGTCGAGATGTGCTGGATGGTGGCCCACTTCGAGCACGCCGAGGACGATGCCGGAGATTCCAGTGGGCAGTGGAAACGGCTGGACCCCGGGCTGCGCGACCTGATGTGGCAGCCGGTGATGCCGATCGGTGACCCTCCATGGGACAAAGCGGCAGCGCTCGGCTGGTCGGTGGGGCAGCTACCGCGGGCACCGCACGCTGAGCCACAGCGGGCTGGACCCCGGGTTCGGGTCGAGGCTCGTGCTGGTGCATGAACGTCGGACCGGGGTCGTCGTGCTGGCCAATTCCAACAGCGTCGCCGCGTCGCTCATCGCGAAGGCAGCGCTCGACATCGCTGCCGTCGATCCACCCACCCCGGTGACCTCCACGGTGATGCCTGAGGAGGAAGACGAGGGGGTAGCGGCGATGCGCGCCTTGCTGCCGTGGGTGGTCGGCCCCGTCGCCGAGACGCTGTCGACGTCGGGCCCTGACGCCGCAGCGGCAGAGTTCCATCGACTGGCTGCGATCGAGCCGGCTGAGTGGGACGGCGACGCCGTGTGGGGAGCCATCGAGCTGCACCGCACGAGCCTGGTGTGGCCGCTCCTGCGGGTCTGGACCGAGGTGCGTCCGGACTCATCCGCTGCCTGGACGATGACCGGATGGGCTCATCAGGTGGACGGGGAGCTCGACCTGGCCAGGAGCCTCCTTGGTCGCGCCCTCGACCTCGACCCCGAGAACGAGGATGCCGCGCAGATCATGAGCAGCATTCCCTCGTCGTCACAGCGCACTCGGAGGACTCCCGCCCGTCAGCCGCCCTGCTAGCAACCTGATGGCTCGGTACATCTAGGAGCACCGTAGGCCTGACCTGTCAGTCCCCTGCGACCTGTTGGGCAGACCGACTCGGAGCGTCGTGTCCCCGGGCCGGGTGACGAGACCCACCGTCCCTCCGTGTGCCGCGACGATGGCGTCCACCAGGGAGAGTCCCAGACCGGCGCCGACCTCGGCGCTGCGAGTGCGCGACGAGTCGGCACGAGTGAACCGTTCGAACGCCGAGCCGACCAGGTCGGCGGCGAAGCCCGGACCGTCGTCGTGCACGAGGATCTCGGCCGACGATTGGTCGGCCGGCTGATCGTTGGCCATCAGTCCGTCGGCCCTCGGTCCGGCGGCAGCGGAGAGCAGGGTCACGGTGACGGTCGTCCCGGGCGGGGTGTGCTTGCGGGCGTTGGTCAGCAGGTTGATGACAACCTGGTGCAGGCGTTGCTCGTCGCCGATGATCTCGACCGGCTCGGCTGGCAGCTCCAGTTCCCACACATGGTCCGGTCCCAGGACGCGGGCGTCGGAGACCGCTTCGAGGAGCAACCGGGTCAGGTCGACCGGCAGCTGTTCGATCGGGCGTCCGGCGTCGAGTCTGGCCAGCAGCAGCAGATCCTCCACCAGTGCGGTCATCCGGACCGACTCGGACCCCACCTTGTCCAGCGCGGTCCGCATCCCGTCGATGTCCTCGGGTCTGCTTCTGGCCAACTCGGCGTAGCCCTTGATCGTCGCGAGCGGCGTGCGGAGCTCGTGGGAGGAGTCGGCGACGAACTGGCGGACCTGCTGCTCGCTGCGTTGCCGCGCCGACAGCGACGACTCGACATGCGCAAGCAGCATATTCAGCGCGGCCCCCACCTGACCGACCTCCGTGTCCTCCTCGGTGAGGTGCTCGGGCACTCGCTCGGTGAGAGAGATCTCTCCCTCGGCGAGAGGCAGTTCGGAAACCGCGTGCGCGGTGTCTGCGACCTCGCGCAGCGGACGGAGCTGACGTCGCACCAGGAACAGCCCTGCCCCGGTGGCCGCAGCGACGCCCAGCACGGTGAACAGGACCTCCCACCAGACCAGGGACGCCATCGCATCGTCCACACCGGCGGTCGGGAGTCCGGTCGCGAAGGTCGTGCCGGACGCATCGGTGGTGGCGGCCACCCGGTAGGTGCCCAAGGCCGGGAGGTCGACTTCCTGGACCGTGCCGTCGTCGGAGACGCTCCGAGAGCGCATCCAGCGCGGCCGTGGAGAGCTCCCGGTCACCGCCAATGGTCTGCGTCAGGACCAATCCGCTCGGTCGCTCGCCGAGGATCGCGATCAGGGTTCCGGGGGCCTGGTTGCTCGGGTTGATCCCGGCACCGCGGGGTCCCCCCGGTGGAGCGGGGCCGCCTCTGCTCGCGCGCACGAGAGACGAGCTGATCTGATCATCGAGCTTCGAGGTGAGGAAGGAGTCCATGGCCAGCGCGGTCGCGGTACCGATGAGCACCGAGACGACCAGCACCAACGCCACGGCGGTGACGACCAGCCGCGAGGTGAGCGACGCGAGCCACCTCATGGGGTCGGCTTGAGCACGTAGCCGGCGCCGCGCATGGTGTGGATCATCGGCTCGCGACCGGCGTCGATCTTCTTGCGCAGGTAGGAGATGTAGAGCTCGACCACGTTGGCCTGGCCGCCGAAGTCATAGTTCCACACCCGGTCGAGGATCTGCGCCTTACTGAGCACCCGACGCGGGTTGCGCATCAGGAACCGGAGCAGCTCGAACTCGGTGGCGGTCAGCTGGATGTCTTCACCGTCGCGCCAGACCTCGTGGCTGTCCTCGTCCAACCTCAGGTCGCCCACGACCAGCACGTTGTCGCGCTCCGACGCAAGGGCACCGGACCGTCGCATCAGGCCGCGCAGCCGAGCCACGACCTCCTCCAGCGAGAAAGGCTTGGTGACGTAGTCGTCGCCACCGGCGGTGAGGCCGGCGACGCGGTCCTCCACGGAGTCGCGCGCGGTCAGGAACAGCACCGGTACGTCGGGATCGGTGAGACGCATCCGCCGCATCACCTCCATACCGTCGAAGTCGGGAAGCATCATGTCCAGCACGACGACGTCGGGGCGGAACTCGCGCGCGGTCGACACCGCGTTGGCCCCGGCATGGGCCTGCCGCACCTCGAAGCCTTCGTAGCGCAGCGCCATGGCGACCAGTTCCGCGATGTTGACCTCGTCGTCAACCACGAGCACTCGCAGCGGTGCACCGTCGGTTCTCGTTATCTCCATTGCGCCCACCATGGCGGCTCAGCCTATGCGTAGGCTGTGAATACGCTGTGATCGGTTCATGCCCGGCTCAACGCCCCAAGACCTGATTGTCATCAGGGGGCACCGTGAGTCCCTAGCAAGATCTCAGCGAGGCATGCTGCTCGGGCCGCCGGCCCGGGCCGTTCAAGAAGCCGATCGGACTCATCGGCGACCTGCTGTTGCGATGACCGCCAGCATCCGCCGATCCCGTACTGGTTACACGTCCCGCTCACGCCCCACAGGCACGCAACAGCGGCCCGCACCGGGGTGCGGGCCGCGTCGATCGTGCCTACTAGCTCGCGGCGATTGTGCCGATGGTGTCGCCTTCGGAGGCCGTGCCATCGAGCACCAGCCATCCGGTGGCGGTGCCGGTGGCCTCGCCGCCGACCGAGATCGTGTAGTCGGTGCCGGCCTCGAGGGCTTCGGCGGAGTAGATGTAGGAGTTCGAGGCCTTGGGGGTGATGAAGGATGCGATCTGTGTTCCGGCGCCGTCGGCGATGGTGATGACAGTGCTCGCCGGCATGGTGCCGCTGGAGGTCAGCGCGAGAGCCGCCTGGGTGGAGTCCTCACCCGGCGCGACCGCCATCGTGGCCGTGCCGTTGGCTGCGAGTGTTCCGCCTGAGACGGTGAACGTGTCGTCCACGTCGAGGGCGCCGTTGCGGGCGTCCTCGGTGGCGGAGACCACCAGGGTGCCGCCTGACATGGTCATGGATCCGTTGACATCCACGCCGTCACTGGTCGTGTCGACCACATACATGCCGCCGCTGAGCTCCAGGAACCGGTCGCCGTTGTCGCCCTCGGCCGGACCACCGAAGCCGGGGCCGTCCATCGCTGACACCGTGAGCGAAGCGAGGTCGCCGACCGCGTCGGTCGTGGTGGCCTGGTCGCCGGATTCGGCCACTTCACCCATGGGACCCCCCGCTTGGCCTCCGGCCTGGTCACCGGCTGGCGCGCCACCCGCGGGCGGGCCGCCCTCCGGGCGGCCACCTTCGGCGGCGGCACCGTCGGTGCCCTCGGCCGTCGACTCCGTGAGCGCTTCCGCACCACCTGCGACGTTGATGCCGTCGTCGCTGGACACCACGGACACGTCGCCGCCGGAGAGATACATGTAGGCGCCCTCGATGCCCTCGACGCTCTCGGTGATCTCGACGTCTCCTCCTGCGATGCGCAGCACGTTGTCGGAGTGGATGCCGTCGTCGCCCGCGGCGATTGTCACGTCGCCGCTGAACACTGTGACCTGGCGGGCGGCATCCATCGCGTCGGACCCGGCCGTGAGGTCCAGCGTCGCGCCGTCGATCCAGATGACGCCCACCGCCGCCTCCGGCTCGTCGGCGACCGAGTCGTTGTCCGAGCGCAGAGCGTCGCCCTGGACGTTCGCCGTGAGGGTCCCGCCCGTCATCACCAGGTGGTCCTTGCCGCGCACGCCGTCGTCAGCCGCGTCGACCGTGACATTGCCGCCGGTCATCACCAGGGTGTCCTTGGAGGTGATCGCGTCGGCCGCGTGGGCCGTGACGGACAGCACGCCGTCGCCGGCGATCCACAGGTCGGTACTCGAGAACAGTGTCGCGTTGGGCGCGTCCTCGACGGTCTCATCCACCGCGGACCCGGCGATGTCCGCGAGCACGTTGTCGCTGCCCTCGGCGAGCCAGACCACGACCTGGTCGGCCTCGACCACGTTGATCGCTGCCACCTCGGCGGCGGTGATGTCCACGCCGTCGAGCACAACATTGACCACCCCGTCAGGGGCGTCAACGATGAGCGAGCCCGAAGTCAACGTGCCGGTGACACGGTAGGTGCCGGCGGCGTCGATCGTGACGATGTCCCCGTCGACGCTCACGCCGCTGCCGGCTGCGGACGCTCCATCGGCCAGGGTGATGTCGACGGCGTCAGCCACGTCCCAGGACAGGTCCGCGTCATCGATGTCCAGGTCCGCGTAGCTCACCTCGGAGACGGGGGCGGTCACCGATGAGGCTGCGGCGGCGTCGGACAAGGCGGTCGTGGCGGCGCTGCAGCCGCTGAAGGTCAGCGTCGCGGCGAGGGCGAGACCGGCGAAGAGAGTGGAGGGTCGCTTGTTCATGTCAGGGCCTTTCTAGGCTGCCGCGGCGGGCGCGGCGGCGGTGGGCAGGTAGCGGCGGATGGACCGCGACCACCTGTGCGAGGGAAGTTCGGGGCGCAGCGCCGCGAGCGACGTGCAGTACTTGCTGAGGCGGGCCGGACGAATGCCGCCCGCCCACAGTGCGCGGTCGACGGCACCGGCCCGGCCCGCGGACTTTGTCTCGACGATCAGCAGATCGCCGTAGTCCATGTGACGACCGTGGACGTCGACTGCTGCGACGCCCAGGTCCACGGTGACCCGCGCGTCGGCGGTCACGAGCGTCACGCGCTCGTACGACGTGGTCAGCACCTCGGTGAGCCTGTGGGCCGTGTCGCCGATCCGGTCGAACCCGCCGACGAAGGTGGCGGCGCCGGCGGGCAGAAGGCTCCCGTCCGGTGCCGCTTCCGCGTCGAGCCATTGTCGGCTCTTGGCCGTGGCGCCGGACGACGAGCGCATCTTGACCTCGATCGCGCTCGAGCCGGTGTCCAGGTAGTGCCTGGTGCGCACCTTGTAGCGGTGCGGGCGGCTGCGGGCCGCGTCCCGATAGCTGTCTAGGTCGGTCGTGTCGTAGTACGTCGAGGAGTACCGGAAGCTGCGTCGGCCGTCGATCGAGAGAACGCTCAGCTCGCTGTCCAGCGAGGAGAGCACGTTCCCCCAGGCCTCGGGTCGGACGATGTACTTGCGGTCGACCCTGGTCTGCAGTGAGGCCTGCTCGTTCACCTCGCCCAGCGTGAGTGTGGGCAGTGCCCGCACCGTGTCCATCCAGGCCGTCACCGGACACTCCTCGAGGTCGCGAAGGCTGCTGCCTCGTGAGAGGCCGATCCCATGCGGGCATCAGGCGAGCTGTCGACGGGCCGGCCGGCACTTGGCAGGGTGAACCTGACGTCGCACACCGTGCTCTCGCAGACCAAGTCCACCTTGCGCAGCGTCACGCGGTCGATGCGGGCACCGAGGAGGGCTCCGAGCATGTCGCGAGCCGCTGCCTCGTCGGTGACGGCGCGGTCCAGCACCATGGTCTGTTGGCGGGTGTGGGGGAAAAGTGCTGGGCTGTCGCCCACGGTGATAGCGCCCAGCAGCACGGCCATCAGCGTGAGGCTCACGTACGGCGAGATCGATGGGAATCCTCCCAGCAGACCAAGCGCGATGGCGGTGAAGTAGTACGCGATCTCGGCGTGGTCCATCTCCGTTGACCGCAGGCGAATGATCGACAGCACGGCGAAGATGCCCAGCCCGAAACCGAGCGACAGCTCCGCTGTGGACATCGCGTACGTGACTCCCATGACGCCCACGTTGATGGACAGGAACGCGACGATCAGGTCACGGCGGCGATGGCGCGGGAAGTACAGCGCGAAGACCATGAGACCGATGGCAACGAGGTCGGCGGCGATGAAGGCGAAGACAGACATGGGAGTCCTTTGATGTTCAGGAGACGAGTGGTGGCTTGGTGAACCCCATGTGACACCCCCGACTTTGGTGGACCCTGTGTGCCGGATGTGCGCCGAGTATGAAGCCCGTCCGCGAGTCCTCGGCCAGCGCGAGACACTCAACCGAGTCCCAGAACACGTCCGCAGCGGCCGGAGCCCACCCTCAGAATCAGGACCTGAGTTGTCGGCGAACGCACCCGGGAGGTCTCCGTAGAAACTCGGCCTCCAGGTCGGCCAGGTGTCCCTTCAGCCGCGCAGGGGATCCACCCATGCCACGCATGCCGATCCACCCGCTGAGCGTGACGGGAGCGGGATCGTCTCGCGCCGCGTGATCTCCCCGAGACACACATCGGACTCGGAGGTCGAGCACAGCCTCCGCACAGGGTTGCTGGGGATGGTCGAGACCGAACGATCCACACCATCACGAGAAGGAGTCCCGATGAATAGATCCACCACCATCCGACGCGGCGTGGCCACCGGTATCGCCGGAGCAGGTCTGGCCCTAGGCGCAATCGGTATCGCCTCGGCGGCCGAGGACGACGCCCAGTCAGACAGCTCAACGCTCGCCGCGAGTTCCGCAACGGACACCGGTTCCGCCGAACGCAGCGAGCGCGATCGCGGCCTTGGCGCGGGGCGCGGGCATGGGCATGGGCCTGGTGGGCCCGAGCTTGCCGAGGCCCTCGGTGTCAGTGAGACCGAGCTCGAGTCCGCACTTGAATCGGTCCGCGAGCAGTCGCAGACCGACCGGTCCGCCCCGCCGACCGACGGCGAGCTCGAAGAGCGTCGCGATCAGATGATCGACGCGCTCGCCGAAGAACTCGGCCTTTCCACAGCCGAGGTCGCCTCAGCCATCGAGGAGCGGCAGCAGGGTCTCGCGGACGAACGGCGTACCGTGCTGAGTGACCGGCTGGACGAAGCGGTCTCCGACGGCGACCTCACCGCCGAGGACCAGGCCTCCGTGCTGAAGGCCTTCGACGTCGGAGTGCTCGGTGGTGGGCCAGGTGGAGAACGCGGGGCCCGCTGAGCCCGGTAGGTCGCGCCGGCGGTCTGCAGCAACAGACGGGCGAATCCTGAACGCGTCCCTCAGCGGTCGCGTTCAGGACGGCGCCCCACACCTGCTCCCCGCATGAAGTGGGCGGAGGCCGGGACGGCGCACGAGATTTCAGATTGGCCAGCGTTGGGGCTGGGGCTGGGGCTGGGGGTCGGGGACACGGTCCAGGTCGTCGAGCGCTACACCACGGGCAGGAGCTCGTATCAGTGACGGCGTCGGGCAACAGCGGATGCGTGCCTGCGGGACACCGGGTCGGCGGTCTGCAGATGACGTACGGCACCACCGAGTTGTCGACCCGGGTTAGGGCTTCCAGGACCGCACACCGATCCTGTCTCAGGACAGGATCCCCTTGCGGCGACCGCCTGCTGCGACCGCCGGTCCGGCGTTCGAGGCAGGCGAGGCGCTGCCCGCCGAACAGCTGCCGGTGCGAGTTCGAGCTCTTCTTCAGAAGTGACAACAGGTCCTAGTACAGCTGGAAGTCCGTAGGTGGGGCTCATGTAGATTACTGCGGCGCTGTCAGGCTTGACGTGAGCGTCCGGACGGTCTGTCGTCTGCCAAACCAGGAAACGTCCTGAAACAACGCGGCACGCCTCTGGACGACGCTAGTTCCGAGCGGGCGATTCCGATTTGAGTCGTGTCGCGTTCACTCCCCGAAAACGCCAGCGCAAGCCGTCAAATCCGAGCAGACAAAGTCAAGTCGATCGGGGGACCAGTCCTCTGGTCGTTCGCGTCTGCGCAGGTCAGGACACACGTCGGCAAGAGCGGTCAAAGATGTCAGATCGGGAAAGCTCGGACACCGTAGGTCCAGAGGTCGCAGGTTCAAATCCTGCCCCCGCTACAAAGAAAGTCCAGGTCAGCCACAGGTTGACCTGGACTTTTTCTCTGGGGGAATCATGCGATCCCCTCGTTTGCCCAACACATTGACAGGTGTGCAGCGTCGGCCAGCGGGGCGGCTGCGCCGTTGGTTCCGGTCGCCTCGGGCTCGCTCGGCGCTCGCTCGGCACTGCTCGAAGACCTACTGGGCATGAGTGCGACGAAACTGGGGCTCGAGCCCCTCATCGGGGTCGAGGAACTCGCCGAGTACCTCGGCGTCCCCGTGCAGACCATCGACGACTGGCGGCTGTCCGGCCGAGCGCAGCGCGGGCGATCACCTTCAGCGACGACGCGAGGGCCTGGTGTGTCACCGCGTATATCTCGGCCGGGTCGGTGGTCGGGATCGCGGCTTCGGGGATGTCGACGGCCTCCGCATGTCGCGCCCGTGCGCATTCGCAGCGCTGTAGCGATAGGGGTCTGACCGCGTACGGATCAGCGGGAGTACGGCGTCGGCCCGTGTGCTCACAGTGCGCCATTCTTCCTTCCCGTCCTTCACGACATCTCCTCCCTGACCTTCCTCCTCGCCCTGCCCTTCTTCCCTTCTTCCCTCCCTCTGTCTCCCTCACCTCTTCTCCTGCTGCTTCTTTTTCCGCCTCCTCCTTCTCCTCTGCTTCCTCACCCTCATTCCCTTCACGCCTCTTGCAACTGAGGTGCGCGCCCGTCCTGGCGCAGTCCGGGAGCGCCTGCACACCTACCTCCTGAAGGAGGTGGGCCGCGGTGACGGTGACCATCAGCAACATGAGTGCCGGCAAGGGCTACGAGTACTTCCTGCGCACGGTCGCTGCAGGCGACGGGGACCGATCGACAGATCCGTCACGTCGTCACCGACGCTCACGAGTGGCTGCAACAGAACCGCGAGCCCGAGCTGGGTCGCGCGCCCGAGGGGCGGTGCGACGTCGTGGGTAGGCCGCGCACGCCGATCGGCACCTGCGGGGACTTCACCTATGTCAAGGCCGTCGACGTCGGCCGGTGACCGCGGCATCACCCCCGGACGGCGGGCGTCCGGGGGTGATGTGGGGGGTGGGGGCTCGTGGAGCGCGAGCCAGCCCTAGGGCCGGGTGATCGTGAGGACCAGCTGCGGCCGGTTGGCGACGGTCCCGTTCTCGCTCGAGGCGAAGATCAGGTTGTCGGTCGACTCGGAGAACAGCTGGAACGACACCTGTCCGGCCGCCGTGATCCCGGACACGGCGACGGAGGTGCGGGCCAGTGCCATGGAGGCGAAGTTGCCGACCGGGGCGGTGCCCACCCGTCCTGGCTGTCCCGTGTTCCAGCTCGTCGTCGCCTCGTTCCAGCCGGTGCCGGTCCTCCAGACCGCCGGTCCGTTGTTCGTGGCGTTGGTGGCGCGCAGGCTCAACCGGGCCGAGGTGATGCTCTCCCCGGCAGCCAGTGCGGGGACCGTGAACCGGACGTACGACGTCGCACGGCTCGCGTTGTTCCCGGCCACCAGGTCGTTGTCCACCGACAGCGTCCTCGCGGCGCCGGCAGTCGCGGTCGGTGATGCCTGCCGCACCATGGTGTCAGCGTTGGCAGTGATGGTCACGGTCCGCGTGGTGGCCGTCTGGATCGTGTAGTCGCGACGGGTGACCGGACTCACCTGGCCCGATGAGCTCACCGCCACCGCCTTGATCACCGAGGAGGTGGAGACCCCCACGGGACCGCTGTACACCGTCCCGGTGGTGGCGGTCGGGTCGGGAGGCACCGTGGCGCCGGTGCCCACCGTGAAGCGGATGGTGGCGCCCGGAGCGGCACTCATCGTCACCGTCTGCGCGGAGGCGTACGTGCCCGAGAGGGGGCTCACCTGCGGCGCCGCGGGGGCCGGTGGAGCGGTGGGCGCGACCTGGACGATGCCGGTCCTGGCCGACTCGTTGCCGACTCGGTCCACGGCCGAGATCGAGTAGGAGTAGACCTGGCCGTTGGTCAGGCCGGTGTCGATGTACTGGGTCGCCGTCGCCGTGAGGGTCGCGATCGGACCAGGGGTGCCCTCGCGGTAGACGCGGTAGCCTCCGAGGTCGCCCTCGGTGTTGGCGGTCCAGCGCAACGTGGCTCGCGCGTCACCCGCGGTGCCGGTCAGGCCCACGGGCTCCGCCGGTGCGGCCACGGTGACGGTCGCCGGCGCGGAGCCCTCCGACTCGATGCCGTTGCTCTCCAGAGCGCGCACGACGTAGGAGTAGGTGGCCGGCGCCAACGGAGTGTCGGTGAAGCTCGTGGTCGTGAGGGGTGCGGAGTTCACCGGCGTCGCGGCACCGTCGCGGTAGACGTTGTAGGAGACGGCGCCGGTCACCGAGGACCACGTGATCGATGCCGAGGCATTCCGCTCGGCGGCCGCCACACCGGTGGGCGCCGTAGTGGGGGTGCCGATCCGGTACGCGAACGTGGCGACCGGACCCGTGTTGCCCGCGCGGTCGATGACCCGGGCCTTGAGGGTCTGCGTGGCGCTCACGGCGATCTGGGCGACGAACAAGTTGCTGGTCTCGTCGGGGTCGGGCACCGTCGCATCGCCGATCTCCCAGCGGATGGAGCTCTGCTGCTCGCCCGGCGGCTTGTTGAGGGTCACCTGCTGGGTGCCGGAGTACGTACCGGCAGGTGGGCTCGCGGTGGCCGCGAGGGGTGCCACCGTGTCCTTGAGTACGGTCCGGTCGCTACCGGCGAGCCCGTCGTACGACGACCTGATCGTCACCGTCCCGTCCGGGAGCGGCTCGAGCTCGACCTTGGGCACGCGCAGGCTCCAGGTCCTGACGCCGGTGGGGTTCGTCGACACTGTCGCCGAACGCGGCGGCTGGTCGCCGATCGTGATCGAGACGTCGGACACGCCTTCTCGTGCGGTGCCGCTGAGCAGGATGTCTCCGCTGGCGACGTTGATCGGTTGCTGGTATCCCGAGGCGATGGCATTGGGCTCAGCGGGAGCCGCTTCGCACCCGGGCGCCGGGCCGCCCGTCTCGCCCAGCTCGGCGATGGTGGTCTCCGTGATGTTGTCGACCACGGCGAGCCACGATGCCTCTGTCAGGGCGATGGACCGCTGCTGCTCCGGCGTCAGCCCCTCCGGGGAGGTGGTGGTGCTGGGGGTGAACGTCGCGCGCCACGAGTTCCCGGTGTCACCCTGGTAGACCGGGACGAACGGCCCCCGGCGGAAGCGGGGATCCGGCTTGTCGCGACGCAGCTCGACGGCCACGTCCGAGGCCGGGAGGCGCGATCCGTCGGGCGCACTCGCCGTGCCCTCCACGAACACCTCGCCACCGGCGCCGAGCTGCGGCTCAGCGGTGAACCCCACGCCGGCGACGGTCATGGTGTCCACGCCCCGCGGGGTGGTCACCCGGATCAGGTCACCGCCGATGATGTCGGGAGTCACTCCCTGCCAGCAGTCGCCGGGCTGTGCCGTGTTCAACGGTCCGTGGTTGGTCTCCAGCCCCACGCCCTCCGGAGTCTCCACGGCGGGGCCGGCGGTACGGCCGATCACGACCCCGGCTCGCTCCACCTCGACGGTGAGGGCCTCGCCGGGCTCGTAGCCGACGGCGACGATCATGTCGCGGTCGGGGAACGCCGTGATGTTGGTCCCCACCGTGACGGCCGCGCCGGCCGAGGTCGCGGTGACGAGGGGGCCGAGGGGGACCACTGCGATCATCATGGCCCCTGCTACCCGCCCGCGCGTGACGCGCCCCCGGTGCCGGGTGCCTCCCCCCAGGCCGTCTCGAGGTTGCCTCGGCACGTGTCGCACGAGTGACATGGCTGATCCCTTCTGTCGGACCCTCACGGATCGCTTCCCGTGGGTCGTGCCCGGGTCTTGCGAAGGGGCGCACCCACCATCGTTCGGATCGTGAGGACCCGACCTTGAGGTTTCCTTATCGGCCACGACCGGCCGGCCTCGAGGTCATCCCGGCCTCGGCTGGATGAGGGACGTGCCGGGGCCGCTCGAGATCTGCGCAAGGTCGCCTCCCCACCGTGGGGCCTGCCGTCGAACCACGAGCGCGGAGGCCTGCGACGGCGCAGGACCCGCCGCAGGCGCTCCGTCGTCGCTCCCGGGACCAGGGGCCTTGCGGCAGTTGCCGCCAGCACCAGCTCCCTGGACCCTGACACGATCAGGGATCGGAAGGGCCAGGCCCTGATGACGACCACCTCACCCGGTGCCGACGCGCTGCGTCTCGACGAGCCACCCTGTGAGGCTGCACGCAGAAGCAACCCCAGGCGGCGCGGCGCGGCTGTTCTTCTTCACCGACGAGTGCGTCGGGCTCTGGCACCTGCAGCGCGCGTGCCGCACGACGTGCCGAGCGGCGTCGACGTCGTCATGGGCCGCGCAGCAACGGGTTGACCGACGAAGTCGGTCAGCCAGGAGCAGTGTGGGTAGGCGAGTCCCTCCGGAACTGCGCAGACCCACATCGGGTCCTCATGGAGGATCTCCTGCAGCTCCGAGTAGATCTCCTCGCGTTCCTCCGGGTCGACGGTGGCCTTCGATGGGGAGCGTGGTGAGCCCTGGAGACACCCCACACCCCAACAGGGGGACTCACCACGTCACCGAGGACGCGCCGCCGCTGTCAACCTCGTGGCCGGGGTTCACTAGTCGGTGATGCGCATGACGTGACCGGTTGCGCCTGGCTCGAAGACGAGCGCGTACAGCTCCTTGCTGTGGTCCTGGCCGAACCCGATCAGCTGGACGTCGAGCGGACCGTCCGTGAGCTCCACGACCGTGTGCTTGCCGGTCTTGACTCCGGACGTCGCGAAAAGCCGACCGTGGGCGTTGTTCAGCCTGCGGGATGTGTCGCCGAAGATGTACTGGCCCTCCAGCCTCGGCATCGACGTGCCTCGGTACACGTAGCCGCCGATGATCGCGGTCCCGTCGTCGTGGTCGTACTGCGCGACCGGATCGGTGAAGACCTGGCTCGATCTGGTGCGGGCAAACACGAACGCGTCACTGCGGGAGCCCTTGAGGTCGAACTCGTCCGCGTCGAACAGGAACGAGCCCTCACGGACCCGCCAGCCGTAGTTGCCGCCGGCGGTGACCACGTCCACCTCCTCGACGTCGTTCTGGCCGACGTCCCCCACCCATGCCTGAGGCAGGGTTCCGGCGTTGGCCGGGGTGTAGTCGGCGGCGTCGAAGGAGAACCGGAACGGGTTGCGGAAGCCCATCGCGAACAGCTCCGGGATCTCTCCGTTCGGTCGGTTGGTCGCGAACGGGTTGTCGGCGGGAATGCCGTAGGGCGTGAGGCCCGCTGCGACGTCGATCCGGAGGATGTCGCCGAGCGGGTTGGTCGGGTTCTGTCCGTTCCCCATGGCGCCGTGGCCGAACATCGGGTTGCCGTCGAAGTTCTCCTGGCAGTTCTGGTCGTCGGCTCCACCACCGTCGCCGATGGCGATGTAGAGCATGCCGTCGGGGCCGAAGTGCATGTCGCCGGCGTTGTGGTTCGACTGCGGCTGGTCCACCGTCATCACGATGCGGCTGCGTTCCAGTGGTTCATACGTGAGGGGGGACCTGCGGGTCCGCTCCCACTCGCGCACGACGCTGCGGTGGTCGGCCACCACCCCGGTGAGGTCACAGGGTTGTCCCGGCGGGTCGGCCGGCAAGGGGAATGTCGCCGTCGACGCAGGGTCGAAGGCCTCGGACGTGTAGGTGAAGAGCCTGCCGTCCTTGGCGAACGCCGCTCCCAGGAAGCCTCGCTCGTCCTTGGGGTCGAGAGGACCGACCAGCACGCTGCTCACGTCGAGGACCGTCCGCAGCACGTCGCCCGGCTGGGTCGTCGCGATGTTCAGCTCCTTGAGCTGTCCGACCTGGTCGACGACGTACATCATCTTTCGCCGTCGTGGCGCGGTCACGCCCGCCAGCGGGGCGACGAAGTCGCTGCTGACAGTCTCCAGGGCCACCTGCACCGGACCGGTTTCGACGTCAGGAAGTGGGTCACCGATGGGGTCGGGGTCGGACGCGCCCGCCGGCGTCACGGCCAACGTCACCGCCGTCGCCAGTGCGAGAGTCGTCATCGCGGTGCGCATGCGGGTCCGTGATCGACCCGGTTGGGCTGGTCTGTGCAACATGAGCGCCTCCAGAGGAGTGCTGACGACGGATATCGCCAGTGGGCGCAGCGCGATCGGGGCGACCCGTGGGGAACGCGCGAGCCCACTTCACCTTCCTCCGCTCGCCGTCGCAACGCTAGTGACCATTGGTACTAGTACCCCGGCTCGTCGGGGCCCTTGCCGCAGCTCGTTCGATGGACCTGCGCACGCGCTGCGGGCGTGGACGGATGCGCCCCTTGCGTTCAGGGCTGCGTGTCCGTGGATGCCGGTGTCTGTGTCTGTGTCTCGACGAGGTGGGCGAGGCGAGCGAGGGTGTGCTCCATGCCGGCGCGCAGTGCGGCTCGTCTGTCCTTGCCGGCGAAGACTCGTTCGATCACGAACCATCCGAGCCGGGCTACGGGGCGTTCGACGTCGTAGGACTCGGTTACCGTGGTGCCGGTGCCGTCGGGTTCGAAGAGGTAGCGCCAGTGGACGGTGCCTGCCATCGGCTCGGTGCGGGTGATCGCGAACTCGTGTGGACGATCCGCCACCGTCACCACGGGTCGGTTCTTCCAGGTCCGACCGTTCGGCGCGACGTTGACCGCGACGAACCGGGCTCCTACCTCAGGCCCGGAAGCGACACCTATCCAGGTGCAGCTGTCGAGCTCAGGGCTGAGCTCGGGCATGCGAGTCACGTCAGCGATGACGTCGTAGAGCGACCCCGCTGGCGCCTCGATGTGGCGGGTGACGTGGTCGTGATCGAGGGACTGCATCAGGCCTCCTGGGGTCGGTAGTGGTTCACGAAGCAGTCGAAGGCTTCGTCGGTAAGGGTGCTGAATCGGCCTGTCTCGAACGAGGTGCCCGGCTCGTTGGCAAGCTGCTGGCTGATCAGGCCGCTCATCAGGACGGTGAGGAGGCGCAGAGCCTGGTCGCTGTCCGCGGCCGCTGAGAGTTGTCCGGCGTCGACGGCCGCGACGAGTTCGTGACGGACCGATGCCATGTCCTCGATGCTGGTCTCGAACGTCCGCGGCGAGGGCTCGAAGCCTGGAACGACGCGCCAGAACAGCAACTGGGCGAGCGGCGGGTTGCCCACTCCCCACTCGACGACGGCGTTCATCCCGGCCCGCAGTCGGTCGAGTCCGCGGTGCCTCGGCGCCACTGCGTGGTCGACCGCCGCCATCTGCGCGGCCAGTCCTCTGTGAAAGAGCTGGTCGTACACGGCGTGGAGGGAGTCGAAGTACTTGTAGAGCGAGGGCCCTCGGACGCCCATCCGTCGAGCGATCTCGGAGATCGTGAGGCCGCCGACCCCTGCCTCGCCCATGATCGCCTCAGCGTGGTCCAGAGCCTCCTCGATCGTGACCTGTCGGCGACGGAGAAGACGGTCTTCTCGGGATCCATTCGGCTTGTTACTAGTCGTAGCCATTGGCTACACCCTGTAGCCGACAGTGCCGATTTGTCAATGGCCTGGCGGGGTGCGCCAGGTCGGTGTCCACCACGAGGCCGCCACAAGTTCCCACGCGACGGCTGGGATCACCCATCAGGGGGCTGTCTGTCGCCGTCCAGGAGGCTACCGTGGTCAGCACGTGCAGCACCGGTCTCGGCCGGTTCGAGAGGAGCCAACCGTGCAGAGACCCTGGGCAGCACTCGCGGCCGCGCTCGTGGTCCTGATCACCGCCTCGGCGGCAGGCGCGACGCCAGTGCCGGTCGACACGTGGTCCTACTCCCCAACCACCCAGCAGCTGGTCGGAGCCAACGGGAGTCCGCCGTTCTCGATCAAGGGAGGGGCGACGGCGTACGACGTTTCCGGGACCCCGGCCGTCGTGTTCACGACCGCCCCCTCGCTGGCGACGTACACGGGCACGGCCTTCGTGACGCCGGGTGCCGCCGACTTCACCTACGAGGCCGTGATGAGCATGGACCGGCTCCGCTCGAGGTCCACGCCGAACGTCTTCCAGCACGGGCTCTACAACAGCCCCCAGATCAAGCTGCAGCTGAACCGGGCCGGCGTGCCGCAGTGCGTCCTCAACGGGACCGGCGGCCGGATCCTGCTGACCTCCGCGACCCCCTCGCTCAACGACGGCGGGCGCCAGCACACGTTCTCCTGCTGGCGCGCGGGCGACACCGTCGGAGTCACCGTCGACGGCGTGTCCACCTCGGCGACCTTCGCCCTCGGCACCGTCACCCCCACCGGCAAGCCGACCGCGGGCAACCGGACCTCGACCGGGCAGGCCGCCGACCAGCTGTTCGGCAAGATCTGGCGAGTCAGCGTCGCGATCGGCTAGCGCCGGGGTGCGGGCAGGGCCGATGGCCGCTTGACCCCCGGCAGGTCGGGGACATCCGTGGGCTGGTCGATGGACAGGCAGGCTCCGAGCATCGGGCGCCATCCGGGTGTGGTCGCCGTCACAGGGGTGTGCCTAGGCTGGGCAGGAACCCCCGGTGGCCAGGCTTGCCTGCCGGCCACGTCCTGTCGACACACCGCGAGAGGTCCCCGTGCCCAAGCCGACCCTGGCCATCACTCCCGCGAGACACGCATGAGCGCGGTGACCGAGCTGCGGCCCAGCGAGGGGAGTGACGACCTCGGGACTCCGTTCGACCTGCTGCTCGCGGACGCGGCGAGCAGTCCGCTGCGCCGCTTGGTCCCGGGCATGTCGGGGATCAGGCTCGCTGCCGGGCTGGCGCGCCGGCCGCAGCGCGTCGTACGCCGCGCTGCAGGTCTCGCCACCGAGCTGGCCAAGGCCGGGGTCGGTCGCTCGGAGATCGAGCCGGCGCCCAAGGACCGCCGCTGGGCCGACGAGGCGTGGGAGAAGAACCCGTTCTACCGCCGGAGCCTCCAGGGCTACCTCGCCTGCGGCGAGGCCGTGCGTGGCCTGGTCGACGACGCCGAGCTCGGTTGGGCCGACCACCAGCGGATGGCCTTCATCGCCGACAACCTGGTCGAGGCGCTCGCCCCGACCAACAACCCGCTGACCAACCCGAAGGTGCTCAAGCGCACCCTCGACACCGGCGGCGGCAACCTGGTGGAAGGTGGCCGGCGGTTCGTGCGCGACTTCGCGACCCCGCCGCGGGTGCCGTCGATGGTCGAGGCGGACGCCTTCCAGGTCGGCGAGGACCTGGCGGTGACACCGGGCAAGGTGGTGCTGCGCACGGACGTCTTCGAGCTGATCCAGTACACCCCGCAGACGCCGCAGGTGCGTGAGGTGCCGTTGCTGATCGTCCCGCCGACGATCAACAAGTACTACATCATCGACCTCGCCGAGGAGCGCTCGATGGTGGAGCACCTCGTGCGCAGCGGGCTGCAGGTCTACGTCATCTCCTGGCGCAACCCGGACGCCCGGCACGCGGAGTGGGACCTCGACACCTACGGCGGCGCGATCCTCGAGGCGATGACGGCGTGCGAGCAGATCTCCCGCCAGGACCGGACCTCGGTGCTGGGCATCTGCTCGGGCGGGATGATCGCCTCGATGGCGATGGCCCACCTCGCGGCGACCGACCAGGCCGACCGGGTGGCGGCGTTCAGCCTGATGGTCACCGTGCTCGACCAGGAGCGTGCGGGGGTCACCAGCGCGCTGCTCTCCCACAAGGCCGCGGCCGCCTCGACGCGCGCCTCCCGTGAGAAGGGCTACCTCGACGGTCGCACGCTCGCCGAGGTCTTCGCCTGGCTGCGGCCCAACGACCTGATCTGGAACTACTGGGTCAACAACTACCTGATGGGGCATGCCCCCAAGGCCTTCGACATCCTGTTCTGGAACGCCGACCCGGTCCGGATGAGCGCGGGAATGCACCGCGACTTCATGGACCTCGCCCTGCGCAACGCCCTCGTCGAGGCCGACGCCGCGTCGATGCTCGGCACCCCGGTCGACCTGGCGTCGATCACCGCCGACACCTACGTGGTGGCCGGGATCGCCGACCACCTGTGCCAGTGGGAGTCCTGCTACGCCTCGACCCAGCTCTTCAGCGGGCCCTCGAAGTTCGTGCTGTCCACCAGCGGCCACATCGCCGCGATGGTCAACCCGCCGGGCAACCCCAAGGCGAGCTTCCGCACGGCCGCGGACAACCCCGCCGACCCGCAGGAGTGGCTCGAGGGCGCCCAGCAGGTGAAGGGCTCCTGGTGGGACGACTACGCCGGATGGGTGGCCGAGCGCGCCGGCGACGTACGCAACAAGCCGACCCGGATGGGCTCGGCCAGCTACGAGCCGATCTGCGACGCGCCGGGGAGCTATGTCCACGACCGGTGAGCAGGCGACCGTGACGGACCCCGCACCCGACGTGGTGCGCAACGTGGCGGTCCGGGGCATCACCGCCCGGGTCTCGGTGCGCCCCGGCGTCGGGCAGTACGCCGACGAACCGCCGCTGCTGCTCTGCAACGGGATCGGGAGCAGCCTCGAGCTGCTCCAGAACTTCGTCGACGAGCTCGATCCCCACCGTGGGGTCGTCCGGTTCGACGTGCCCGGTGTCGGCGGCAGCGCCCTGCCCCCGGTCCCGTACACGATCGCGGGGCTCTCGTCGTGGGTCACCGCGCTGATGACCAGGCTGGGCCACCGCCGCTTCGACGTGCTCGGCATCTCGTGGGGCGGCGGCCTGGCCCAGCAGCTCGCGGTGCAGTCGCGGCGGCGGGTCCGTCGCCTCGTCCTGGTCTCGACCGGGACCGGCTGGATGATGGTGCCCGGCAGTCCACGGGTGCTGCGGATCATGTCCACGCCGCGGCGCCACCGCGACCCGGCGTACGCCGACCAGGTCGCCGGCACCATCTACGGCGGCAGCATGCGCTCCGACCCCGGCGACGCGGCCGCACTGCTGCACGCGGCGACCCGGTCGGGGCCCAAGCGCGGCTACTACTACCAGCTGCTGGCCATGACCGGCTGGACCAGCCTGCCGTTCCTCGGACTGGTCCGACAGCCCACCCTGGTGCTCGGCGGCGACGACGACCCCATCATCCCGGTCGCGAACCCGCGGCTGCAGGCCCGGCTGATCCCGCACGCCCGGCTCCACGTCTACGAGGGCGGCCACCTCGCCCTGATGACCGACGCCGCCCTGCTCGCGCCCCTGATCGATTCCTTCCTCGACGAGACGGACCACGATGACTGACCTGGACGACCAGACCCTCGACGACAGCCCGTTCTCGGACTTCCTCGGCTTCGAGCTGATGCTGGAGGAGGCCGACCGCGAGCTGCTGAGCTCGGTGCGCGCCTTCATGACCCGCGAGGTCGAGCCGGTGATCAACGACTACTGGACCCGGGCCTCGTTCCCGCACGACCTGGTCCCGGGCATCGCGGGCCTCGGCATCGCCGGCCTCGCGTACGACGGACCCGGCTGTCCCGGCCGCGGCGCCCTGGTGGACGGCATGGTCGCCATGGAGCTCAGCCGGGTCGACCCCTCGATCGGCACCTTCATGGGCGTGCACGGTGGCCTGGCGATGGGGTCGATCGAGCTGTGCGGGTCGGACGAGCAGCGTGAGCGCTGGTTGCCGGCGATGGCCCGGATGGAGCTGATCGGTGCGTTCGGCCTCACCGAGCCCGACGTCGGCTCCGCCATCTCGGCAGGGTTGGCGACGAGCGCCCGCCGCGACGGTGACGCCTGGGTCCTCAACGGTCGGAAGAAGTGGATCGGCAACGCCGCCTTCGCCGACCTGGTGGTGATCTGGGCGCGCGACGAGGACGACGGCCAGGTCAAGGGCTTCGTGGTCGAGAAGGACACCCCCGGCATGACCTTCGAGAAGCAGGAGGACAAGATCGCGCTGCGTGTCGTGCAGAACGCGGAGATCACCCTGGACGACGTCCGGGTGCCCGAGGAGAACCGGCTCCAGCGCGCCGAGTCGTTCCGCTCGACCGCCGACGTGCTCCGGGTGACCCGGATGGGGGTGGCGTGGCAGGCGGTGGGCTGCGCCCGCGGCGCCTTCGAGCACGCGCTGCGCTACACCAAGCGGCGCGAGCAGTTCGGCCGCCCGATCGCGTCCTTCCAGATGGTGCAGGACCTGCTGGTCAAGATGCTGAGCAACGTCACGGCCGCGACCGCGATGAACGCCCGGGCCTCGCAGCTCCAGGACGCCGGGCTGCTCAAGGACGAGCACGCCTCGCTGTGCAAGGTGCACTCCACGGTGCGGATGCGCGAGACGGTCGGCTGGGCCCGTGAGGTGCTCGGTGGCAACGGGATCCTGCTCGAGCACCACGTGGGACGCTTCGTCGCCGACGCGGAGGCGATCTACTCCTACGAGGGCACCCGCGAGATCAACACCCTCATCGTCGGCCGGGCGATCACCGGCGAGAGCGCGTTCGTCTGACCTGTGGCTCTCACGGGTCAGACGATCCCGGCCTGGCCGCGGTGGATCTCGGCGACCCACTCCCAGCCGGGCTGGGGTGAGTCGATCCGCGGGTCCCGCGGCGTGCGTCCGCCACGCAGCGAGTGCAGGTAGGCCCGGTCCAGCTGGATCCGGGGACGGACCTCGCCGCCGACGGAGCCGTGGCCCGGGACGACGGCCACGACGTCGTCCGCCAGGTCCTCGAGCATGCGCAGCCCGGTGAGGTAGTCCTCGACCGGCTCGTTGGTCCCCCGGGCGTTGTCGAGCATCTGGACGAAGAGGTCGGAGAGCATGTCGCCGGCGACGAGGACCATCGGCTCCTCGACCAGCAGGGCGGCGTGGCCGGGGGAGTGGGCCGGGTGCTCGATCACCCGGACCCGTGGGCCGTCCCACGGGACCGACGTGGCGTCGGCGGGGAGGGCGGTGACGAGTCCGTAGTGATCGAGGGGGATGTCCCCGGCGATCTCCTCCGGCAGCCCGTCGGCGGCCGTGGCCCGCCCGTCGGCTCCGACCGGAGGTCACCCAGGACCTCGGCGCAACGGGCCGTGCCGAAGCGGGGCGCGTTACCCAGCGCGGGGTGCCAGAGCACGTGGTCCCAGTCGGGGTGCGTCGAGAAGCGCGCTCTGGTGGACGAGCACTCCCTCCGCGACCTGCGTCAGCACGGCTGGGCTCCTGTCCGGTGTCGTGACTCCCTCGTGGGCGCCGTAGTAGAGCCCGGGTCGTCTCGTAGGGTGGCGCGGTGCCCCTGACCCGCCTGCTGCCGATGTCCGACGAGGCGGTCGCGCAGTGGCGCGCGGCCCGGGAGGCGGCCGGCTCGGCGTTCCCCGACGCGACGGGGGCCGGCGAGCTCGAGCTCCTCGAGATCGTCCTCGACGACGTGGCGGTGGGCGGGGTCGTGCTCGGCCACACCGCGGCCGACCAGCGCCCGAGCACCTCGATCCGGCTGCTCGAGACGACCCTGGCCGACGAGGACGCCACCCACTGGGGCGTCGTGCTCGGGGCCGTCGAGGACCACGCCCGGGGGCGAGGGGCGAGGACGCTCGTCACGGCGGTGCCGCCGCGGCTCGCCGGGACGTTCCAGGCGGCTGGGTTCGTGGCCACGATGTCCGGGATGGGTATCACCGTGGAGCCCGGCTCGGAGCGGCGCACGCCGACCACGGACCGGGTCGTGCTCCGCCCGATGGACGAGGCCGAGCGCCGCCGGTTCGTCCCGGAGGCGCGGGAGTTCCTGCGTGCCGGCATGACCCGGGCAGGTGTGCTCGGCGACCCCGACGCCCCGATGGCCGAGGTGCAGCAGCGCCTGGTCGCGCTGGCCGACGATCCGCCGCCCGAGGAGGTCCTGCTCACCGCCGAGGCGGACGGGGCGCCCGTCGGGAGGCTGTGGGCCACCCGGGTCGAGCACGGCGACCCCGTCGACGGCAGCGATCTCGTGGTCAACACCATCGACCTCGTCCCCGAGCGGCGCGGGCAGGGGCTGACCCGGCTGGTGCTGTCGGCGCTCGAGACCTACGTGCGCGAGCAAGGGGTGCGCGACGTCCGGGGCCGGGTCTACGGCCACGACGCCCGGGCGCGGGACAGCCTGCACTCCCTGGGACTCGGCGTCGACGACGTCCACCTTCGCAAGGACCTGCTTCATCCGAAGTGATGAGCTGGGGCCGTTCGCCTGTGTGGCCCCGAACGCCGACATACCCTCCGAATGCCCGGGGCGCACGAGTGCCCCGAGAACCTACTCGGAGGACTTCTGTGAAGCCCAGCATTGCCCGCGGTCTGGCCGTCAGCGCCGTCAGCGCGCTCACCCTCACCGGCCTGTCCGTCGCCACGGCGCCCCTGGCGAACGCCGCCGGCCCCGACGTCGAGCTGTTGACCCAGTTCACCGGCTACGCCTCCACGGCGTTCAACGGCAACCTGGGCAGCAGCCCCAGCCGCCTCACGGCGTACCTCGAGAGCCCCGACGCCGTAGTGTCCTTCCAGGTCAACCCGGACCCCGAGGCCGGCGACGCGGACGCCGGGTGGCGCGACGTGTCGGGCACCACCCAGTACGCCGGCGACTACGCCTACGTCGCCTGGGGCGGCAGCGACTCGACCGGCCGCTACTACACCGGTGAGCGGGTCGCCCTGCGGGTCGTGGCGACCGACGCCGGCGGCACGTCGTACGCCACCCGCAACGACGTCGAGGTCACCGGAATGGGGTCCGAGGTCCCGAGCGTGAGCATCTCGACCCTGTCGGCCCCCTACTTCACCCAGCCCTACGCCGACTCCGGCCGGACCTCCACGACCGGCCTGGTCTCGGGCGCGACCTCGACGACGTCGGGCACGGTGGAGCTGTCCACCTGGCGCGGGAGCGACGGCACGTTCGTCGGGCAGACGCAGGCGCAGGTCGAGTCGGCCTCCTTCAAGCTGCCCGGCTCGAACGACGAGTACCTCTACTTCGGCCGCTTCACCGGTGCCGTCGAGCTCACCGCCTTCGACCTCCAGGAGGGTGTCGTGGGCGTGGCCGCGGAGCTCGGCTCCGACGACGTCGCGCCGGTCGCGCTCACCCCGCAGACGATCACCACAGTGTCGGCCTCCTACCCCCAGGACGTCCGCCCGGGTGACCAGGGCGACCTCACCGTCCAGGTGTACGACGAGAACAGCCGGTCGGTCATCGGTGCGGAGGTGCGGAGGGTGTCGAACGGCTCCCTCGTGGGCTACACCGACCGCAACGGATCGGTCGCCACGACCCAGGCGGGGGGCAGCACCGAGCAGTACTACGCCAACGCGACCGACGCGGACGGCTACGACTCCGCCGACGGTGACGTCCAGTCGGGGCCGGTCACGGTCGGGACCTATGAGCCGGTCGCGGCCTACACGGACGCCCTGCTCGCCGACGGCCTGGCCTTCGACGTCGACGAGTACGCCGCCGGCGACCTCGCCGTCCGGGTGCTCGACGACCAGAGCCGGCGCGTCGGTGCCGGCGAGAGCGTCTCCTACAAGATCTACCCCAGCGACGAGGAGGCCCCCGCGGCGTACTCCACGGCGCTCACGAACGAGGACGGCATCGCTGTCGTCGACTTCGACGCGGCCGGTGCGTCCGGTGGGTACACCTTCGTCTCGGTGCTGACCTCCCAGGTGGGCACCGAGACCGACCAGGTGCGGACCTTCACCACTGGTGAGGCGGCGCTGCTGCTGAGCCCCAAGGCCGACCCGGTCGTCGAGGAGGCCGGTGGGCAGGTCGACTACTTCGGTCGGCTGGTCGTCGAGGGCGAGCCGCTAGCCGGCCGGCGCGTCGACCTCACCTACGACCGCGGCATCGAGGTCGCGCCGGGCAACCGGGCCGACGCCGCCTTCCTGACCGCCGACGGTCGGCGACTGGGCACGTCGGTGACCACGAACGGCAACGGCAGCTTCCGCGTCACGGTGGACGACCAGGACGAGAACCCGCAGGCGGCCGAGACCGGCGGCCTGCTGTCCGCCGTCACCGGTGACACCGTCGCCACCGAGACGGCCACGGTCGACGGCGACGCCGCGACCGACGCCCTCTCCACCACCCAGTTCGGCGCCGCCGGACCGGGCACGGCGGAGCTCAGTCTGTCCGGCTTCGGCAACGGCGCGCGGGCCGACCGGCTGCGGGTCTCCGGCCCGGCCGGGCTGGCGGGCGAGGGCATCAAGGCCTTCCGGATCACCGCCAAGGGCAAGCGCGTCCTCGTCACGACCGAGACGCTCAACCGCACGGGCGACCGCGCGATCCGGGTGGCCGACCGCAACGGGCGCGCCACGACGACGTACGTCGTCCGGCTCGTCGGCAGCGCCCGCGTGGAGGGGACGTCCTCGAACACGCGGGTCCTGCGCTGAGCCCGTCTGACGTGAGGGAGCTGTGACCACGGCCCCGGTGCCGACCTCCACGAGGTCGGCACCGGGGCCGGGTCGCGTCGTGCGTCAACCGGTCAGGCGGCGGCGCGGGTCACGGCGCTGGTCGCGGCGGTCGTCGACGGCGGCGAGCTCGGCCTCGGCCAGCGCCAGCAGCCGTCCCGCCGTCAACTCCTGACGGGCGCGCGGCGCCAGGTCGTACGCCGCGGCGGTGCCGAGCCGGTCGTCGTCGACGAGCACGACGTCACCGTCGAGGCGCAGGACCGGCATGCCGAAGAGCCGGGCCACGAGGTGGATGCTGACGAGCACTGCTGCTCACGACCCGCCGAGCCTGATGTCGCTGTCGTCCCAGGCGCGCTTGGCGGCCCCGGCCACCGAGGCCGGTGAGTTGTCGGGCATCTCGTCGAGGCGCTGGCGCAGCTGGCCGGTCACGGTCTGTGCGGCGGTCCGGAGCTGGTCGTAGCGCTCGCGTCCGGCGCGGGTGCCGGCGACGTAGCCGAGGCCGAAGACCAGGGATCGTCCGATCGTCTTGGTGCCGAGCATGGGGTGTCCTCTCACTGGTGGTGGAGACGGTCAGGAGCGGGAACGCCGGATGGCGGTCACCAGCTCCTTCTTCAGCCGGGCGCCGTTCACGTCGAGGCCGATCCCGCGGGCGAGCTCGACCAGCTCCGCCTTGGTCATGTCGTCGAGCTCGAGGGGGCCGGTGTCGGCCGCGGTGGCCAGGTCCTTGCCCTCGGCGGCCACGGCCTTCGTGCGCCCCTCTGCCTCCGCGACGCGCTCGTCGGCCTCACGGGACAGCTCGTCCGCGCGTCCGCGCGCCTCCTCGGCCGCCTCCCGGGCGGAGGCCGCGGCCTCCTCGGCCACCCGGCGGGCCTCGACCATCTGGTCGCGGGCCGCGGCGATCGCCTGCTCCGCCTCCGCGCGTGCTCTGTCCGCGCGCTCCTCGGTCTTGTCGACGCGGGAGGCCGCTTCCTGCTCCACGTCGGCGACGTCGCGCTCGGCGTTCTCCTCGGCGCGCTGCCGCTTCGCGGCGACGTAGTCGTCGGCCTCCTGCTGGGCCTCGGCCACCACCCGGCCGACCCGTTCGTCGGCCTCGCGGCGGGCACGGCGTACGTCCTCGGCGCCGGCGTCCCGCACGGCGTCAACCTCCTCGGAGGCCTCGCGGGCGCGGACCGCCTTCTCCGCGGCCTGGGCCTCGAGGGCCTGGGCCCGCTCGAGCTCGGCATCGGCGCGGCGCAACCGCGCCTCGATGCCGTCGGCGAACGGAGCGGCGTCGGAGACCGCGACCCTCGCCCCGCGGGCAGGTTGGGCCACGGTGCGGTCGACGACGCGACCGACAGCGATCGGCACGGCGCGTGTGCGCGCGGCCAACCAGGACACTGCGTGGTGCTTGTTCATTTGTCCTCCCTCCCCGGAAGTGCCACGTGACGTGGCTCACTCCTCACGGTCACGCATCAGCGCGGGAGTGGCTACCACCCCGACGGGTGGCGGGAGCAGGTCCCGGACGGCCACCGAGCAGACTGGGCGCATGCGCGCCCTGGTCGTCGACGCCGTCCGCTCCCGGCCCGAGGTGCGCGACGTGCCCATTCCGTCGACACCACCGGGCGGGGTGCTCGTCCGGGTGGGGGCGACCGGGCTCTGTCGCAGCGACTGGCACGCCTGGGCGGGCCACGACGACGTGGCCTACCCCCACGTCCCGGGACACGAGCTCGCCGGTGACGTCGTCGACGTCGGCCGCGGCGTCGTGCGGTGGCAGGTGGGTGACCGGGTGACGGTGCCATTCGTGTGCGGGTGCGGCGCCTGCGAGTGGTGTCGCTCGGGCCAGGCCCAGGTGTGCCCCGACCAGCAACAGCCCGGCTTCACGCACTGGGGGTCGTTCGCCGAGTACGTCGCCCTCCACGCCGCCGACACCAACCTGGTCGCGCTGCCGGAGCACGTCGACTTCGCTACGGCCGCCGGGCTGGGCTGCCGCTTCGCCACCGCGTTCCGGGCGCTGGTCGGCCGGGCCGGGGTGCGACCCGGGGAGTGGGTGGTCGTGGTGGGGGCGGGCGGTGTGGGGCTCAGTGCCGTGATGATCGCCGGGGCGATGGGGGCACGTGTGGTCGCCGTCGACCGGACCGAGGAGGCCCGCGCCGCGGCTCTGGCCGTCGGTGCCTACGAGGTGGTGGACGCAGGTGCCGGGGTTGCGGCGGCCGTGCACGAGCTCACCGGAGGTGGCGCACACGTGGGCGTCGACGCCGTCGGCAGCGAGCAGACGTGTGCCGACGCAATCCTCAGCCTGCGTCGACGGGGTCGGCACGTGCAGGTGGGGCTGCTGCCGGGGGTGCTCGGTCACCCCCGGCTGCCGATGGAGCGTGTGATCGGGTGGGAGGTCGACCTGCTCGGGAGCCACGGCATGGCCGCGGCCGACTACCCCGCGATGATGGACCTCGTCGAGCGGGGGGTGCTACGACCCCAGCAGCTCGTCGAGCGGACCATCGGTCTCGAGGAGGTCGCCGAGCTGCTGCCCCGTTTCGACCGGGCGACCGTCGCCGGGATGACCCTCGTCGACCCCACCTGAGGCGGCTCGACCCGGGGTCAGCCGCGGCCGAGGAGCCGGCTCCAAAGACCGCCTCCGGTGCGTTCGGCCTTCGGATGGCCGGGGCACCAGCTCCCAGCGGGGACGGAGGCCTTGACCTGTGCGACGTGCTGGCCGCAGCCGGCCCAGGTGGTCTTGCCGCAGGTCTTGCAGCGGACGGATCGGCACATGGTGGTGGCTCCTACTCGGTGGTGGGTGTGTGGTGGTCGTCCCGCGCTCGGACCTCGTGCGCGAGCCGGCCGGGTCAGTCGTGGGCGAAGGTGATGTTCGGCAGGACCTTCCTCAGCCAGACGGGGCTGTACCAGGCGGCGTCGCCGGTGAGTCGCAGCATCACGGGCAGGAGCACCAGGCGGACCAGGAAGGCGTCGAGCAGCACGGCGATGCCGAGCACGACGCCCATCTCCTTGGGCGGGATGGGTCCGGACAGCGCGAAGGTGAAGAAGACCGCGACCATCACCGCGCCGGCGGCGAAGATGACCCGGCCGGAGTGGGACAGCGAGCCGACCATCGCGTCCTTGGCGTCGCCCGAGCGCTCGTAGTGCTCCTTGGCCGATGCCAGGAGGAAGACGGTGTAGTCCATCGCGATGGCGAAGATCATGGCGAAGAAGAACACCGGTGCCCAGGCGTCGAGGAAGCCCTGGGACTCGAAGCCGAGGAGGTCGGCGCCGTACCCCTCCTGGAAGACCAGCCGGGCCACGCCGAACGCGGCGGCCGTCGACAACAGGCTGGCGAGGGTGCCCAGTAGAGAGATCAGCGGTGCCTGGAGCGCCACGAGGAGGAGCAGGAACCCGAGCACCAGCACCACGCCGATGACCAGGGGGGTGGACTCGTCGAGCTGGGTCTTGAGGTCCAGGTTCTCCACGGGGGCTCCGCCGACCAGCGCGGACTCGGGCAGGTCGGTCCGGAGTCGCTCCACGGTGTCGGCGAGTGTGGGGTCGGAGGGGTCGACGGTCGGCACCGCCTGGACCATGACGAGCCCCGAGTCGTCGGCGGCAGCCATGGGTGGCGTGGCGGCGCTGATGCCTTCGTCGGCAGTCAGTACGGCGGTGGTGGCCTTGGCGTCCGCGCGATCGGTGACGATCTGCAGGGTGCCAGGGGCACCTTCACCGAAGGACTCCTGCACGCGGTCGTAGCCGACGCGGGCGGAGGCGTCCTCGGGCAGCACCTTGATCGACGGCATGGCGGTCTGCAGCCCCACGACCGGGGCAGCGAGGGCCAGCAGCACCACCAGGGAGGCGAGGCCCCAGGCGATGGGGCGCTTCCACAGGCGCTCGCCCCAAGCGGCGAACTTCGGCGAGCGGTGCTCACCGGCGCGCGACCACGGCAGGGCGCCCTTGTTGATCCGGTCGTCCAGCTTGAAGAGCACCAGCGGCAGGAGGGTCAGGGTTGCGGCGAGCACGAACACCACCGAGAGCATGATGCCGCCGGCCATGGAGCGGAAGGAGGGGGACGGAACGAGCATCACCGCGGACAGCGAGATGAGCACGGTGAGGCCGGAGAGGAGGACCGCCTTGCCGGCGGTGTCCATGGTCTGGGCGATGGCCCACTGCCGGTCTGCGACGGCACGCTCGGGGTTTCCGGACCGGCGTGCGGCTCGGGCGGCGCGGTAGCGCATGACGATGAAGAGGGCGTAGTCGATGCCCAGCGCGAGGGCGAACATCATGGCGAAGTTCATCGCCCAGATCGAGACCGGCACGAGCTCGTTGATCAGCACCAGGGAGCCGGCGGACGCCACGAGCCCGGCCAGGGTCAGGATCAGGGGGAGTCCGGCAGCGACCAGGGCGCCGAAGGCGAGCACGAGGATGGCCAGGGTGACCGGCCAGGACATGAGCTCCGACTTGAGCATCGCGTCGAGGTTGGCCTCGTTGAAGTCGCTCCACAGCAGGGAGGAGCCGGTGGGGTTCACCTCGACCGAGTCGGTGGAGAGTCCCTGGAGCTCGCCCTTGAGGTCGGTGGCGACGCGGACCATCTCGTTGGTGTCCGCGCCCGCGCCGGCAAGGATGATCGCGGTCTCGCCGTCAGCCGACAGGGTGGCGCCGGGCATCGGCTGCACCACGTCGGCGATGCGCGGCTCGTCCTCGAGGACGCTCGTGACCTCGGCCAGCACTTCCTTGCCCTCATCCTGCGTGACGGGGCCGTCGGTGGAGCGGACGACGACCTGGATGGCCGACGACGCGTTGCCGCCGAAGTGCTCGCGGCCGAGCTCGCGAGCCTGGACGGACTCGGAGCCGTTGGCCTGCCAGCCGGCGCCGGAGAGGTTGTGCTCGACCTGCGGGGCGAAGGCGCCGAGGCCCACGATGGCCAGCAGCCATACGACCATCACCAGCGGGGCGTGGCCGGTGACCCAGACGCCGAGACGACCCAGGGGGCCGGGCGGAGGGGTGGCGTGGCGGGCCCCGGCCTCGGTCGAGCGGGGTGACGCGGAAGCCTGCGAGTCAGTGGTGGTGCGCAAGGTAGTTCCTTCTCAGGTGGACGAGCGGAATGCCCGCGTGCGGATGGGGGAGTGCAGGGCAGAGTCAGGGGTGGTGATCGGGACTCGGGTCAGACGAGGGCTGGGAGTGCCCGAACCGCGGTGTAGGTCGCGACCGCCAGCACGAGGACCGTGAAGGCGCCCTGCAGCCGGTGGGTGTCGAGCCGATCGGCCAGTCGGGCACCCGCCACCGCCGCCAGGGCGGAGGCGGCGGTCAGGGCCAGCACGAGCCACCAGTCGGGACCGGCGCCGACGCCGGCGCGCACGGCGAGTGCGGCGGCGCTGGTGATCGTGATGACGACCAGCGAGGTGCCGGCGGCGTACTGCATGGGCAGAGCCAGCGCGAGCAGCAAGGCCGGCACGACGAGGAAGCCACCGCCGACGCCGAGGAACCCGGTGAGCAGTCCCACCGAAGTGGCGGTGAGCAGGACCTTGAGGGCGCGCGGGCAGTTGCAGGCGAACGTGGGACTGAAGGTGACGATCGGGTCGTCCAACGCAGGCCTGGGACCGGTCGCGGTACCGCCGCGCGAGTGCCGGAGCTGGCGCCAGGCCATCAGGGCGCCGACGAGGAGCATCAGCGCGGCGAAGACCGCGAGCAGGACGTCGTCGGCCACGTGCGCGGCGGCCTTGGCCCCGAGCGCGGCTCCCCCGATGGCCACGGTGCCGAAGACGACGCCGCGACCGAGCAGCACGTTCCCGGCCCGGTGGGCGGTGATCGCGCCGATCAGAGAGGTCACCCCGACCACCACCAGGGAACCGGTGGTGGCCTGGGTCGCCGACTGGTCGAGGAGGTAGACCAGAACCGGCACGGCCAGGATGGACCCGCCGCCACCGAGGGCTCCCAGCGAGAGGCCGATGAGCACGCCGGCGGCGACGGCGAGGAACAGCGTCATCTCAGCCGTTCGACCCGTCCCTACCCTGGTCGCCGGGGCTGACCAGGTGCAGGCCGACCTTCTCGGCGTTCTCGAAGGTGTCGTCGATGGCGACCAGGGTGCGGCCCGCGGCATCGAGGAACGATGCGGCGACCGAGGCGCGGTAGCCGGAGGCGCAGTGCACCCAGACCTCGCCGGTCGGCACCTCGGCCACCCGGCGGGGGAGCTCGTGGATCGGGATGTTCACCGCGCCGGCGATGGCGGTGTCCCGGTGCTCATCGGCACGGCGGACGTCGAGGACGACGACGTCGCGGTGGTGACGGACCTGGGCCAGGTCCGCGAAGGTCCCGGTCGGGAACGACGCGAGCTCTCCGGCGGCCCAGTCCTCGGGGTCACCCGTCGACCGGGCGGCCGGCCGGTCGATGCCGATCCGGGCCAGCTCGCGCTGTGCCTCGGCGACGTCCTCGGCGCTCTCGCCGAGCAGGGTCACCGGGGTGCCCCACTCGATCAACCACCCCAGATAGGTGGAGAAGGCCCCGTCCAGGCCGAAGTTGAAGGTGCCGGGTGCGTGTCCCGCGGCGAAGGCCGTGCGGTTGCGCAGGTCCACGACCCACTCACCGCCCTCGATCCGGCGGCGCAGCTCGTCGGCGTCGGCCTCCTGCACCGGGGACAGGTCGGCGGCACCGGGTCCGGCGGCGTTGGCCGGGGCCATGTGGACGTAGTACGCCGGCCAGGCGCCCAGCCCGTCGAGGAGCTCGCGTACGTAGGTCTCCTCGTCCTGGGTGAGCACCGGGTTGGTCTGCTTCTCCTCGCCGATGGTGGATTCGGTGGCGTCGGACTGGGTGGCGGAGCAGAAGGACCCGAACCCGTGGGTCGGGTAGACCTCGGCCTCGTCCGGCAGCTGCTCGGCGAGCTTGTGCGCCGAGGCGTGCTGGTGGCGGACCAGCGCGTCGGTGTGCTCCTCCCCGAGCAGGTCCGGCCGGCCGGTCGCCCCGTAGAGCAGCGACCCACCGGTGAACACGGCGTACGGCTCGTCGCCCTCCGGGCCCGCCGTGGTGAGGGCGTAGGAGAGGTGGGTGAAAGTGTGACCCGGTGTCGAGATGGCCCTGACCCTCATCCTGTGCCCGACTGCGACCTCCTGGCCGTCGACGATCGGGGTCCGCTCGAAGGAGACCTCGTCCTCACCGTTGACGCGGTAGGCCGCGCCGGTGTGCTGTGCGAGTGCGAGGCCACCGGTGACGTAGTCGTTGTGGATGTGCGTCTCGAACACGTCGGTCAGGCGCACCCGGTGCTCCTGAAGCAGGTCCAGCACACGGTCGATGTCGCGCTGCGGGTCGATCACGAGGGCGACCTCGCCGTCGTGCACGAGGTAGCTGCGGTCCCCGAGGGACGGGGTCTCGATCGGGATGATGGTCAGGTCGTTGGTCATCGGGTCTCCAGTCGCGGTCGGACGGTCGGATCAGGAAGCGTCAGGCTGGCGTGGGGCACCGGTCTCGACCGGTCGGCCGGACTGTGCCCAGGCGGCGGTGCCGCCCGCCACCGAGTACGCGTCGTACCCGCTGGCGACCAGCAGGTCGGTCATCGCTGCACTGCGGTTGCCCGAGGCGCACACGACGTACACGGGTCGGCTGCCGTCGAGCTCGTCGAGCCGCGAGGGCAACTGCCCCATCGGCACCAAGTGCGCGCCGGGCACGTGGCCGGCGACGTACTCGCTCGGCTCGCGGACGTCGATCACTGCCACTCCCTGCTCTATGGAGCGGGCCAGGTGCTCGACATCGACCTCGGGGGTGGTCTGGCTCATGAGTCGTTTCCTCTCTCAGGGGGTTGCGGAGTGCGTGCCCCGATACGGGACCGGGTATGCGACCGACTCAACATAGACACCCCTGGGGGTATTCCTCAAGTCGCCGTCGACCGTCCCGTCGCAGGGTGCGTCCTGCCTCGATGCGAGCGGTGCCAGCAGTGGGCGGACGGCGTCGTCGTCGTGCATGCGTCCAATCCCGCGACACGTCCCCGACGGGCGATCGGCTGGGTCTGCGACGTAGCCGCTGGGGCTCAGGCGTGGCGCGGCAGGCGTCGAGCGTCGGTGGCAGCGTGCCTAGAACTGAACACGTTCTAGACGGCCTGTTCAGGTTTGATCCATCCTGAACCCCAGGGCGCCCGGGCGCAAACCCCTGTCAAGACCGGCGTCCTCTCGAGCCGATAGCCGCCCAGGCGCTGGCGCCGATGCTGCACGCGCCCCCTGCCTCGCCGACCCTTCGCGGCGTCGGGATGGACCACGCGCAGGCCACCCCGGGTGGTCCGGGCCCGCGGGGGAGGTCAGCCTCGGACGTACGCCGCGAGGTGCTGGCCGGTGAGCGTGGACGCGTCCGCGACCAGCTCGGCGGGAGTGCCCTCGAAGATCACCCGGCCGCCGTCGTGGCCGGCCCCGGGACCGAGGTCGATGATCCAGTCGGCGTGGGCCATCACCGCCTGGTGGTGCTCGATGACGATGACCGACTTGCCGGCGTCGACGAGCCGGTCGAGCAGGCCGAGCAGGTTCTCCACGTCGGCGAGGTGGAGGCCGGTGGTGGGCTCGTCGAGGATGTAGGTCTCACCCTTCTCGCCCATCTGGGTGGCGAGCTTGAGCCGCTGCCGCTCGCCGCCGGACAGCGTGGTCAGCGGCTGCCCGAGCCGGACGTAGCCAAGACCGACGTCGACGAGCCGCTGCAGGATCTTCACGGCCGCGGGGATCGTCGCGTCGCCGTCGCCGTCGCTGACGTGCTCGAGCGCCTCGACGACCGACATCTCGTGGACCTCGGCGATGTCCTTGCCGCCGAGCGTGTACTGCAGCACCTCCGCCTTGAAGCGACGGCCCTCGCACTCCTCGCAGGGCGACTCGACGGTCGCCATCGGCCCGAGCTCGGTGAAGATCACGCCCGCGCCGTTGCAGGTCGAGCAGCCGCCCTCGGAGTTGGCGCTGAAGAGCGCCGGCTTCACGCCGTTGGCCTTGGCGAACGCCTTGCGGATCGGGTCGAGCAGCCCGGTGTAGGTCGCGGGGTTGCTGCGGCGCGAGCCCTTGATCGCGCCCTGGTCGATCACGATGACGTCCTCGCGCCCGGCGAGGGAGCCGTGGATGAGCGAGCTCTTGCCGGAGCCGGCGACGCCGGTCACCACCGTGAGCAGGCCCAGCGGGACGTCGACGTCGACGTCGCGCAGGTTGTGGGTCGACGCGCCGCGGACCTCCATGACCCCGCTCGCCGCGCGCACCGAGTCCTTGAGCCGGGCCCGGTCGTCGAGGTGGCGGCCGGTGATCGTGTCGCTCCTGCGCAGACCCTCGATGTCGCCCTCGAAGCAGATCGTGCCGCCGCCGCTGCCGGCCCCCGGGCCGAGGTCGACGACGTGGTCGCCGATGGCGATGGTCTCCGGCTTGTGCTCGACCACCAGCACCGTGTTGCCCTTGTCGCGCAGCTGCAGGAGGAGCTGGTTCATCCGCTCGATGTCGTGGGGGTGGAGGCCGATCGTCGGCTCGTCGAAGACGTAGGTGACGTCGGTGAGCGAGGAGCCGAGGTGGCGGATCATCTTGGTGCGCTGGGCCTCGCCGCCGGAGAGGCTGCCGGCGGGTCGGTCGAGGGAGAGGTAGCCCAGGCCGATCTCGGAGAACGAGTCGAGCAGGTGCTGCAGGCCCTGGAGCAGCGGCGCCACCGAGGGTTCGTCGAGGTCACGCACCCACTCGGCCAGGTCGCTGATCTGCATCTCACAGAGGTCGGCGATGGACTTCCCGCCGATCGTGGACTTCCGGGCCTCGGGCGTGAGCCGGGTGCCCTCGCAGTCGGGACACCGCTGGAACGTCACCGCCCGCTCGACGAAGCGGCGGACGTGGGGCTGCATCGCCTCGGGGTCCTTCGACAGCATCGACTTCTGGATCTGCGGGATGATGCCGTTGAAGGTGAGGTTGATGCCCTCGACCTTGAGCTTGGTCGGCTCGGCGTACAGCATCGTCTCGAGCTGCTTCTTCGTGAACGCCTTGATCGGCTTGTCCATCGGCAGGCCCATGCCCTCGAAGAGCCGGCCGTACCACCCGTCCATCGAGTAGCCGGGCACGGTGAGCGCGCCGTCGGCGAGCGACTTCTCCTCGTCGTAGAGCGCCGTCAGGTCGATGTCGTTGACCTTGCCCATGCCCTCGCAGCGCGGGCACATCCCGCCGAGGTAGACCTCCTGCTTGGCGATCCGGCGCTCGGTCCGGCCACCCTTCTCGGTGGTCATCATCCCGCTGGCCTTGCGGGTCGGGACGTTGAAGGAGTACGCCGTGGGCGGGCCGACGTAGGGCTCCCCGAGCCGGCTGAACAGGATCCGCAGCATCGCGTTGGCGTCGGTCGCGGTGCCGACGGTGGAGCGGGGGTTGGCGCCCATCCGCTCCTGGTCGACGATGATCGCGGTCGTCAGGCCCTCGAGGTGGTCGACGTCGGGGCGGGCCAGGGAGGGCATGAAGCCCTGCACGAAGGCGCTGTAGGTCTCGTTGATCATCCGCTGCGACTCGGCCGCGATGGTCGCGAAGACCAGCGAGCTCTTGCCGGAGCCGGAGACACCGGTGAAGACCGTGAGCCGCCGCTTCGGGATCTCGACGCTGACGTCCCGGAGGTTGTTCTCCCGTGCCCCGGTCACCCGGATCAGGTCGTGGGTGTCGGCGGGGTGGCCGCCCGTGTCCTGGGTCCTGCTCATGCCCGTGTCTCCCTCCGCGCCGGGTCGATCCCGGGCTCACCGTATCTGTCGTCACCGACGCGCAGATCGTGACAGATCGGCTCAGGACGGCGGGTCGCTCCGACTACGCTCACGCCATGGCGCGCGCGAGCCGGGGTTCCCGGAACCCCTACGGCTCCCGGCTGCTCGGACCCGCGGACCAGCCGCCGCGGGCACTGCGCGTGCGCGTCCAGCTGCTGCTGACCGGGATGCTGGTGGTCACCAACGTGGTCGGCGCCGGCATCGTCTTCCTGGTCTCGGCCGTCGTCGTGCCGCTGCCCGAGGCCAACCGCGCCACCGTGCTGTCGCTGGCCATCGGCGTCCCGGTCTACGTCGCGGTGGCGCTCGCGATCGGTGTCACCGTCGGCACGGCGTCGACCGTGCGCTCGCTGCGGTGGGTGCTGGAGGAGCAGCCTCCGGACGACCGCGCGCGGCGGCGTACGCTCCGGGCGCCGTTGCGGTTGACCGCGCTCCAGCTCGGCCTGTGGCTCGGCGCGACCGTCGTCTTCACGATGCTGTCGGTCGTCTTCCAGCCCGAGCGGGCCGTGAGCGTGGGGTTGACCGTCGGGACGGCGAGCATCGTGGTCTGCGGCGTCGCCTACCTGCTGAGCGGCTTCGCGCTGCGGCCGATCGCGGCCCGCGCGCTGGTCGGCACCAGCCTCACCGACCCGCCCCGCGGGATGGGCGTCCGGTCGCGGGCGCTGATCTTCTGGGCCGTCGGGACCGCGGCCCCGATCGTCAGCCTGGTGACCACCGCGATCCTGGCACTGGTCGACGAGGACGCCTCGGTGACCCGGTTGGCGGTGGCCACCATCGCCGTCGGCACCGTGGTCCTGGTCTTCGGGCTGCTCGTGACCTGGCTGGCCGCCGGCTCGGTCGTGGCCCCCGTCCGCTCGGTCCGGGAGGCGATGACCGACGTCGAGCGCGGTCACCTCGACCGCGAGGTCGTGGTCTTCGACGGCAGCGAGGTCGGGCTGCTGCAGGCCGGCTTCAACCAGATGGCCGGGGGACTGCGCGAGCGGGAGCGGATCCGCGACCTGTTCGGTCGCCATGTCGGTCACGAGGTCGCCCGGCGGGCCTCCTCGGCACTCGGCGAGGTCGAGCTGGGCGGCGAGGGTCGCGTCGCGAGCGTGCTGTTCGTCGACCTCGAGGGGTCCACGACGTACGCCGCCGAGCACTCGCCCAGCGAGGTCGTGACCGTCCTCAACCGGTTCTTCGGCGTCGTCGTCGACGAGGTCGACCGGCGCGAGGGGCTGGTCAACAAGTTCATCGGTGACGCCGTGCTGGCCGTCTTCGGCGCGCCCGTCGACGTCGACGACCACGCCGGCCGGGCGCTCGCCGCCGCCCGTGCCGTGGCCGCCCGGCTCGCCGAGGAGCTGCCCGAGCTGAGCGCCGGCGTCGGTGTCGCGACCGGCGAGGTGGTGGCCGGCAACGTCGGCCACCGGGAGCGCTTCGAGTACACCGTCATCGGCGACGCCGTGAACTCCGCCGCCCGGCTCACCGAGCTGGCCAAGCAGGTGGACGGCCGGGTGCTCGCCACCTGGGACTGCCTCGAGGCCGCGGGCGAGGAGTCCGGGCACTGGCGCGCCGACGGCGAGACCACGCTGCGCGGCCGCTCGGCGCCGACCAGGCTCGCCGTCCCCCGCTGACCCGTCACTCCTGCACCCTCAGAAACCGCCGAGCCGTCACTTCTGCACACTCAGGAACGGCCGAGCCGTCACTTCTGCACACTGGCGGCGCTGGGCCGTGGTGCGTCCTAGGGGCGCTTGCGACCCGAGGCGCGCCCGCGCGTCACGACGTACGCCGAGGGGTGCAGCCCGCCGGTCTCGAGCACGGTCTCCTTGACGACCTTGAGCCCGGCGGTGCGCTGGACGGCGTCGACGAAGAGTCGCTTGTCCTCGGTCAGCAGCACCGCCCTGCCCTTCGTCGACAGCACCCGGGCCACGCCGCGGAGGAACGCGGGGTAGAGCTCCTGGTTGCCGACGTGGGTGCCGATCCGCTTGCCGAACGGCAGGTTGGCCACCACCCGGTCCACGGCACCGTCGGGCAGCGGCAGCCGGGCCGCGTCGGAGCGGGCGAGCAGCCACGGTCCGGGGGTGCCGGTGAGGTTGCTCCGGGCGGCCGCCAGCGCCCGCGGGTCGAGGTCGAGGCCGACCCGGTCGAGGTCGGGCACCGCCTCGGCGGCCACCACGAGGTTGGTGCCGGCCCCGCAGAACGGGTCGAGCACGAGGTCGCCCGGCTCGGCCTTGAGGAGCCGGACCAGGACCGAGGAGATGACCGGCGTGGTCGAGGCGGGCATCCGCGCCAGCTCACCGAAGCGGGCGGTCTGGAAGAGCGGGCCGACGTCGGCCACCAGCGCACCGCCGTGCGAGCGCAGGTTGACCCGCCAGTCGGCGGGGGTGTTGGGCCAGTCGAGGTCCGACTCGAGGGCGTCGCGCAGCGGCCAGCGGGACTCCCCGAGGTCCGGCGCGACCCGGAAGCCGACCGGCCCGGCCGATGCCAGCGCCCCGAGCACGCCGGCGGTGCGGGAGGCGGCGGTCAGGGTGGTGACGTCGAGGTCGGCCGGGTCGGCCGGCACCCGGTCGGCCAGCCACACCGCGCAGCCCGAGAAGGGCCGCACCGCCGCCAGCGGTCGCAGCGGACCGGTGTGGTCGACGAGCAGTCCGTCGCTGAGCCGGCGTACGACCGGGGCGGCGAAGCTGCCGGTGGCCGCCGCGCGCTCGACCTCGGCGGCGAGGTGGTCGACCGCACCGGGGACCGTGACCAGCAACAGCCGGTCGCGGACCGGCGCGTCGAGGTCGAGGTCGGACATCCGGCCATCCTGTCAGCCCCTGTCAGCCGCGGTGGGCGGCCACCGCCCGCGCCGCGTCCTCCGTGACCAGGTCGGCGTTCATGTGCGCGCCGGCCAGCGCGCCCGCGGCGGCCGAGGAGCCGACCTGGGCCGCGAGGTCGGTGACGTTGCCGGCGACCCACACGCCCGGCACGTCGGTGACGCCGGCCATCCCGGACGGGACGTGCTCGCCCATGCCCGAGGGGTGCGGCACGGCCCGCAGGCCGAGCGCGTCGAGGAAGCCGGCGCGGGCGACCATCCGGGTCGCCACCGCCACGACCTCGCGGGGGACGACCCGACCCTCCTCCAGGCGTACGCCGGAGATCGCGTCGTCGGTGACCTCCACGCCGGTGACCCGGCCGGTGACGACCTCGACGCCGAGGGCGGCGAGCTGCTCCGCCTGCTCGGGCTCGGGGTCGGGTGCGGCGTGCTGGAAGTAGACGACGTCGGCGCTGAGCTGGCGGAAGAGCAGCACGTGGTGCATGGACATCGGGCCCGTGCCGAGCACGGCGATGGGGCGGTCGCGCACCTCGTAGCCGTGGCAGTAGGGGCAGTGGACGACGTCGCGTCCCCACCGGTCGGCAAGCCCGCGCACCTCGGGCAGCTCGTCGACGAGCCCGGTGGTGACGAGCAGCCGTCGCGCGGCGACGGTGCGGCCGTCGGCCAGCGAGACGACGAAGCCGTCGTCGCTCCGGGTGGTGGCGACCACCTCGCCGTCGACGAGGTGGCCGCCGTAGCGGCGTACCTCCTCGCGACCGCGGGCGAGCAGCTCCGCCGGGGGAGTGCCGTCGAGCGCGAAGAGCCCGTGGACCGCCTCGGCCGGGGCGTTGCGCGGCGAGCCGGCGTCGATCACCACGACGTCGCGGCGGGAGCGGGCTAGCATGAGGGCGCCGTTGAGGCCGGCGGCACCGCCGCCGACCACGACCGCGTCGTAGGAGTCCTGGAGTGCGTCTGACGTCATGGCGCAAGTCTGTGCCGCGGGATGCGAAACGGCAAACATTGTTGCTGGTATGGCAAGATGGGCACCATGGACGACGACACTCTCGCCGCGGTCGGACCCCGGTTGCGTGCCCTGCGCCAGGAGCGCGACATCACGCTCGCCGAGCTCTCGGAGCAGACCGGGATCTCGGTGAGCACCTTGTCCCGCCTCGAGTCCGGCGCCCGCCGGCCGACCCTGGAGCTGCTGCTGCCGCTGGCGCGCGCCCACGGCGTCAGCCTGGACGAGCTGGTCGACGCGCCCCCGACCGGCGACCCGCGGATCAACCTGCGCCCGGTCAAGCACGGCGGCATGACGATGGTGCCGCTGACCCGCCGGGCGGGCGGCATCCAGGCCTACAAGCTGGTGCTCCCGCCGCGGGGCGTCGGCCACGAGGAGCAGCAGACCCACGAGGGCTACGAGTGGCTCTACGTGCTCGACGGCCGGTTGCGGCTGCGCCTCGCCGAGCACGACGTGGTCCTCGAGCCGGGGGAGGCGGCGGAGTTCGACACCCGCGTCCCGCACTGGTTCGGTCCCGCCGACGGGCGTCCCGTCGAGCTGCTCAGCCTCTTCGGCAAGCAGGGCGAGCGGGCCCACCTGCGGGCGAAGCCGAAGGGTCGCCCCTGACGCGGCGTGTGCCTGAGAACTACCCCGAGGGCGTTCTCAGGCACACGCGGCGGTCTGGTCCGTCAGTCGACGACCTTGAACCGCAGGCCGAAGGCGCGGCCGTCGTCGCGCGGGTTGCCCCGGCACGAGTAGGTGAAGTCGCCGGCGCCGCAGTGGTAGCGGGTGGAGGCGTTGACGGCGACCACGACGATCCGCTGGGTCTGCTTGCGGTTGAACGGCACCGTCCGCGAGCCGTTCCCCCTGCCGTTGAGGCGCAGCGGCAACCGGGTCACGGCGCCGGACTTCTTCTGCCACACCACGGCGGCGGACGGGCTCGACTTCGAGCCGGGGCCGTCCACCGAGACCCGCAGCCCGTACTTCCGCTTGTCGAGGCCCTTCTTGGGCGTCAGCCGGAAGGCGTTGGAGGCGAGGTGGGAGATGTCGGGGGTGCCCATGGCCACCTGGCCCTTGCCGAGCCGGCCGGTGCCCGCCCAGGTCGGCGTCGGCCAGGTGCTGCCCTCGGGGTAGGAGCGGCCCGGGGTGACGTTCGCGGTCGCGAACTTCGTGTAGAGCTCCTTGAAGGACGTCGACGCGGGGATCGAGCGCTTCACGCCGTCGATCGAGTAGGTCTTGCCGTCGGCGCGGTAGTGGCCGATCCGCTTCCAGATCTTCTTCACGATGGCGGCGCCGTAGCGCTGGGAGAGGAACTCGAAGAAGACCCAGTTGCCGTACTGGAAGGAGCGGTTGCCGTTGAAGGTGTCGAGCGGGACGTAGCTCAGCTTCAGCTGGCTGTCGTTGAGGTACTGCCGGTTGTCGTTGATGCCGTCGGCGAAGCGCTCCTCGATCCAGGTCGCGGTGGCCTCCATCAGCCACGGGTCCTCGCGGTAGTCGTAGCCGAACTGGATGGCGTGGAAGAACTCGTGGGCGGCGGTGACCTTGAGGCTCTTGACGGGCTTGGCGCCGTACTGCGACCGGGCGAAGTCGTTGTCGAGCACGCAGTAGCCGTTGGCGACCCGCTGGTAGCCGCGCACGAGGTACTCCGGGGCGCAGTAGCCGTAGAGGCCCTGGGCGCCGACGTTGTTGAGGTAGACGTCGAACTTGCCGCCCTTGCCGCCGATCCGACCGTCCTTGACGGGGCGGCGGTAGCCCATGGAGCCGACCTCCTTGCGCCAGACCGCCTTCATCACCCGCAGCGTCCTGGTGGCCCACTTGCCGCGGGCCTTGTCGCCGGTCGAGGAGACCCAGTGGACGCAGATCTTGGTGCTGCACTTCTTCTTCGACCGCACGGTGTAGCCGTCGCCCTGGGGGTCGTCAGCGCCGTCGGTCGGGCGGGCGAGGATGGACTCCGCCTCGGCACGGTCGTCACCGGTGAGCGACGGGAGCGCGCTGAAGAGGTCGCGCAGCGCGAGGGTCGCCTCCGGGCGTCGGTCCCCGGCGACCTCGCCGTCGAGCGCGGCGCCGGCGGTCTCGAGCGCCTGGGCCGGGGTCACCTCGATCGGGGCCACGTCAGGCGCCGGGGTGGGGGCGAAGGTGAGGTCCGGTCGTCGGGCGGCGTACGACGGGGCGGTCACGCCGGTGGCGGCCAGGCTGAGCGCCACGGCGACGGTGGCGAGGGTACGGCGCATGGGATCCTCGGTCTTCCGAGAGAGTGCTGGGACGTCACGGGACCCTGCCCCGCGGTGCCTCGACCCTAGACCTCGACCCCGACGCCCCCGGCGAGGGTCAGCCCGTGGAGGAGATCTTCTCGATCAGCGCGGTGGTGGAGATCGCGGGGGTGCGCGGCAGGTAGACGACCTCGCAGATGTCGCCGAACTCGTCGAACCGGCCGGCCCAGTCGTCGCCCATGACGAGCACGTCGGCGGCGTACTGCTGGATGTAGTCGCGCTTGAGCTCCAGGCTCTCCTCGACGAACACCTCGTCGACGGGCTTGAGGGCAGAGACGATCTCGATCCGCTCGGCCTGGCTGAAGACCGGCTCGCGGCCCTTCTTGCTCAGGTTGAGCGCGTCCGAGGAGACCCCGACCACCAGCCGGTCACCCTGCTGTGCGGCGCGCTCGATGACCCGGAGGTGTCCGACGTGGAAGACGTCGAAGGTTCCGAACGTGATCACGGTGCGCGGCATCCGTGCATTCTGGCAGCCGCCCGGGAGTAGGCAAGAATCGACCGTGATGAGCGCCCCCGCGAGCACCACCGCCATGATCACGTCGAATCCGGCCGCCGACGAGGAGCGCCGGCGCGGCCTGCGGCAGATGCGCAGCGTCGCCGTCGGGCTGCTGTTCCTGGCCGCCGTCGTCTACGTCCTGACGCTGGACCGCGAGGGGTTCTGGGACTTCGTCAACGCCGGCGCCGAGGCCTCCATGGTCGGCGCGATCGCCGACTGGTTCGCCGTGACCGCCCTCTTCCGGCACCCGCTGGGGCTGCCGATCCCGCACACCGCCCTCATCCCGCGGCGCAAGGACCAGCTCGGTCAGGGGCTGGAGGAGTTCTTCGGGGAGAACTTCCTGCAGGAGTCCGTCATCCGGGACCGGGTCGGCGCGGCGTCGATCTCGCAGCGGATCGGGGAGTGGGTCGCGCGGCCCGAGCACGCCCGACGGGTGGTCGAGGAGGTCACCGAGGTCGCCGGGATCGGGCTGGGCAAGGTCAGCGACCAGCACGTCACCGACCTCGTCGAGCTGGTGCTGGTGCCGCGCTTCCGGGAAGAGCCGATCGCTCCGGTGCTCGGCAGCCTGCTGACCGAGGTGGTCCGTGACGACCTGCACCACGGGGTGGTCGACCTCGCGCTCGAGGAGCTGCACCGCTGGCTCGAGGAGCACCCCGAGACGGTCCGTGAGGTCCTCATCGAGCGGGCGCCCTGGTGGGCACCGGCCCGACTCAACGAGGCGGTCACGACCCGGCTGCACACCGAGGTCGTGCAGTGGGTCGACGACATCCGGCGCGATCCCCACCACCACGCGCGCTCGGCCTTCGACTCGATGCTGGCGCAGCTGGCCCACGACCTGCTGCTCGACGACGACACCCGGGCGCGCGCCGAGGGGCTGAAGAACCGGCTGCTCGACCACCCCCAGTTCACGAGCACCGGCATCTCGCTGTGGAACGCGCTGCGCCAGGCGCTGACCGGAGCGCTGCGCGATCCCGACGGCGAGCTGCACCGCCGGCTGCGCTCCGAGCTGGTCGCCTTCGGCGAGCGGCTCACGGTCGACGACGACCTGCGCCGCCGGCTCGACGGACTGGCCGCCGACGCCGTCGTCTTCGCCGTCGAGCGGTACGGCGCGGAGCTGACGACCGTCATCACCACGACGATCGAGAAGTGGGACGGCAAGGAGGCCGCCGACCGGATCGAGCTCCACGTCGGGCGCGACCTGCAGTTCATCCGGATCAACGGCACGATCGTGGGCGGCCTGGTGGGCGTCCTGATCCACACCGTTACGGTGCTGCCGTGAGCGCTCCCCTCGACGTCCCGATCCGCGACGCCTCGATCAGGCTCGGGCAGTTCCTCAAGCTCGCCAACCTGGTGGAGAGCGGCGCCGACGCCAAGCCGGCGGTCCAGCAGGGGCTGGTGAGCGTCAACGGCGAGGTGGAGCTGCGTCGCGGCCGGCAGCTGGTGCTGGGCGACGTGGTGGAGCTGGGTGGGCAGGCCGCCCGGGTGTCCGACGAGTCGGTCCCGGACAACCTGCCCTGGTGACGGGTGTGGAGCTGCTGGTCAGCTGACGCCGAGCAGGTCGACGACGAAGATCAGGGTCTCGCCGGGCTTGATGACGCCGCCGGCACCCCGGTCGCCGTACCCCAGGTGCGGCGGGATCACGAGCTGACGGCGACCGCCGACCTTCATGCCCTGCACGCCCTGGTCCCAGCCGGAGATGACCTGGCCGATGCCGAGGCGGAACTGCAGCGGCGCGCCGCGGTTGTACGACGCGTCGAACTCCTCGCCCGTGGAGTGGGCGACACCGACGTAGTGCACGGAGACGGTCGAGCCCGCGGTGGCCTCGGGGCCGTCACCCTCGGTCACCTCGGTGACGACGAGGTCGGTGGGGGGTTCGGGGTCGAAGAAGTCGATCTCGGGCTTGTCCTGGTTGCTCATGGCGCCCATTGTTCAGGACTGGTGCACGTAGCTGTCCAGCTGGTCCCGCTCGAACTGCAGCTGGCCGATCCGGTGCTTGACGATGTCACCGATCGAGACGATGCCGACCAGCTTGCCGTCGGACACCACCGGCACGTGCCGGATCCGCCGGTCGGTCATGACCTTCATCAGCTCGTCGAGGGTCGTCTCGGGCCCGCAGGTCTCGACGTCGCGGGTCATGATCGCCCCGACGGTGTTGTTGACGACCGTGCCGTCGCGGTGGAGGTGGCGGACCACGTCCCGCTCGCTGACGATCCCGTCGACGCCGTCCCCGTCGGCGCTGACGATCAGGGCGCCGACGTTGTGCTCGGCGAGCAGCGCGATCAGGTCGCGCACCCCCGCGTCGGGGCCGATGGTGACTACGTCCTGGCTCGGCTTCGCGCCGAGTACGTCGCCGATCTTCATGGCGACACGCTAGCCGGGGCTGGTCGGCGTGAACAGGGCCGCCGCGCCGCGCCGGACGGTCCGGGCGCTCAGTCCTCCTCGCGCACCCGGCGGTCGCGGATCTCGGAGACCGAGCCGACGCCCCGGGGACGGGAGTCGGGATCGAGGTCGTCGTCGGGCAACGAGCCGAGGAACGCGAGCGCTGCGTCGTGCAGGTGGCCGTTGGAGGCCAGCGCGTTGCCGCCGAAGGGGCCGTCGGTGCCGTCGAGGCTCGAGAAGCGACCGCCGGCCTCGCGCACGATCACTTCGGGGGCCGCCATGTCGTGCACCGCGAGCTCCGGCTCGGCGGCGAGGTCGATGGCACCCTCCGCGAGCAGCATGTAGGACCAGAAGTCGCCGTACGCCCGGGTGCGCCAGCAGCGTCGCGAGAGCGAGAGGAAGTCGTCGAGGCGGTCCCGCTCGTCCCAGCCGTGCAGGGAGGAGTAGGACAGCGAGGCGTCCTCGAGCCGGCGTACGTCGGAGACCTGGCAGCGCGTCGCCTTGAGCAGCGACCGGCCGGTCCACGCGCCGTTGCCGACCGAGGCCCACCACCGGCGCTGCAGCATCGGGGCGGAGACCACCCCGAGCACGACCTCGTCCTCGACGGCCAGCGAGATCAGCGTCGCCCAGACCGGGACCCCGCGGACGTAGTTCTTGGTGCCGTCGATCGGGTCGACGATCCAGCGGCGCTGGCTGTGACCCGTGGATCCCTGCTCCTCACCGGTCACCGCGTCGCGCGACCGGACCCGCGAGAGGGTGCGCCGGATGCTCTCCTCGACCGCCTGGTCGGCGTCGGTGACGGGGGTCAGGTCGGGCTTGCTCATGACGTGCAGGTCCAGCGCCTTGTAGCGCGCCGTCGTCAGGGAGTCGGCGTCGTCGGCGAGCACGTGGGCCAGCCGCAGGTCGTCGGTGTAGTCCGTCACGCGGCACACACTAGAGCCACGGCCCGGGTGCCGGGCATGACGAGCCCGCGCCTCAGGAGCCGGGGCGCAGGGCGATGGTCCAGGTGATGGCCTTGCCGGAGGGTGCGTTGGTGGTGGCGGTCTGTCCTCCGGCGGAGCCGGCGGTGACGGGGCCGTGGTCGGTGAGGAGGGAGGAGATGCGTCCGCCACCGGATCCGTAGGCGGTTTCACGCACGGTGGTGCCCGGGGGTGCGGTCCAGGTGTCGGTGGTGGAGGACTTGTCGGTCCAGGCCTGGATGATCCGGGCGCCGGCGGGTGCCTGGAGGGTGGGGCTCGGGTGCTGGCTGGTGTCGGTGTCGGTGGCGCTCGCGATGGCGGCGATCGGGGTGGTGGGGTCGACGCCGGTGTGGGCGGTGAGGGTGAGGGAGAACTTCCGGCGGACGCCCATGGGTGTGGTGACGGTGCTGCCGGCGTCGTCGGCCGTGGCGGTGCGGGTCCACACGACGCTGTGCATGCCGGTGGTGGTGTCGTCGTCGACGCGGCTCCAACCGGCGGGGTCGGTGGGGGAGGTCGGTGCCCTGGTAGCTGCCGACGAGGACGAGCTGGTCGCCGGGATCGATGGCGGCGGGGAGCTGGAGGGCGGGATTGATGTAGTTGCCGGTGTTGGAGGCGGAGGCCTCGTAGGCGATGTCGCCGGTGGGCGGAGGCGTGGTGTCACCGGTGACGGTGACCTGCTCGGTGGTGGCGTCGGTGGCTCCGGCACCGTCAGCGACCTCGAGGGTGATGGTGTAGGTGCCGTCGGCGGTGTAGGTGTGGCCGGTGGTGGCGCCGGTGGCGGTGCCGCCGTCGCCGAAGGTCCACGAGTACGACGCGAGGTCGTTCTCGGGGTCGGTCGAGCCGGTGCCGTCGAACTGGCAGACCAGCTCCGCGCAGTCGACCGTGAACGCCGCGGTCGGCGCCTCGTTGTCCGGCGGCGGGGCGTGGTGTCGGCCTGCGGGCCGAGGAAGACCGCGTCGGCACGCCAGTCGACGGTGTCGTCTACCAGGGTGGCGCTGCCCTGCGGGCCGTCGTCGAACGGCACGGCGAGCAGGTCGCCGGTCGAGCGGCTCACGACGTACAGCGTGTCGCCGTCGACGAACAAACCACCGGTGTCGGACCAGCTGCGGCCACCGTTGGCGGTGAAGGTCTCGCTGCCGATGATCCCGCTGTCGGCGTTGAACCAGCGCCAGTAGAGCTGGTTGTCCCCCGAGCGGGTGTAGTAGATGCGGTCGGAGTCGTACGTCAGCCCGGTCAGGCTGCCGATCTGCCCGTAGAGGTTGGGCACGCGGCCGCGGAAGGTGTTGTTGGACCCGGTGTCGACGTCGCTCCAGAACGGGTCGTTGTAGGGGTCGATGACCTCGTCGGGCCCGGTCTCGTCCTCGGTGAACTCGCGTCGGTGGAAGTAGCCGTCGGTCTCGGCCGTGAAGAGGGTGTCGCCGACCACGAAGGCGCCGCGCACGTCGTTCCAGGTGACGCCGCGGGGGTCGGTGGCGGCCGGCGTCTCCGGGGTGCTGCCGTCGAAGCCGACCGCGGTCAGGGCGTTGTCGGCCTGGGCCGGCGGCGGCAGGTCGCGGCGCACGATCTCGATGGCGTTGACCAGCGGGTTCTCCACCACGTGCGCGAAGTCGAGGTCGACGTTGCCGTCGCTGGTGATGTCGAAGGCGCGCATGGTGCCCCGCTGGTCACCGACCGCGGCGGCGATGTCAAAGTTCTCGAGCACCGTCTGCCCCTCGAGGGAGACGTCGAACTTGCGCTCGCCGGGGTCGTTGGTGCAGGTGCAGCGGTTGGCGAAGTAGAGGCGCACCTGCAGCGGCAGTCCCGACGGGGTGGGGAAGTCCCACGACATCGCGGGGTTGTCGTTGGGCGACCAGCGTTCGGTGTCGAAGACCTGGTCGGGGGTGCTCGCGGGCACGGTGCCGTCGCGGCTGGCGCCGGCGTCGTAGCCGGCGGTGTTGCTGTTGGTGTTGCGGTAGGGACTCGTGGCCTGCTCGTCGGCCAACCAGCCTGGTCCGCCGTCGATCCCGGGCAGGGCAGCACCGCCGGCGTTGACGCGGTGCAGGACATTGCCCTGGTCGAGGGACTGGGCGCCGCCGAGGTAGACGTCGCCGGGCAGGCCGGGCGTGGTCTCCGGGTGCGGTGCGGCACCGCCGGCGAGGGGGAAGAACGCGAGTCGCTCGCGGCGGTACCGGCGGTTGCCGACCCAGGTCGTGTTGCTGCCGACCCAGAGCCCGGCGGGGGTGGCGAACAGGGCGTACGCCGCCACGCCGCGGGGGTTGCGCCCGGGGTTCCAGCTCAGCGGGACCCCCGAGTCGGGGTCGTGGGCGGAGATGCCGGGCCGGGGGACCGAGCCCTGGCCGTTGCTGTCGCGACCGTCGGAGTTGTTCATCCAGCGTTGGTGGCCGCCGACGTACACGGCGTTCTCGGTGACCTCGACGCCCCAGAGGGTGTCGCCCCCGGAGGCGGAGCTCCACACGGGCTGGACGCCTTGCCCGGTCGCGTCGAAGTCGAAGCGGGCGATGGCGTCGCACAGGGTGCCCGGGTTGCCGCCGCCGGTGGTGCTGATGACGAAGTAGGAGCCGTCGGGCGAGACGGCGAGACCGCGCATGTAGCTGTCGAAGGCGTTCTTGAAGCAGTAGGGCTCGTAGCGGGTGGTTCGCCAGTCTGCGTCCACCGTGGCCGAGGTGCTGGTGAGGTCCACGACCATGGCCTGGTCGCGCTCGAAGCCGTCCGCCTGCGTGAAGTTGCCGATGACGGCGAGCTTGCTGCCGTCGGAGGTGGCCTCCATGTCACGCACGCCGACGGCGCCCTGGGCGCCGCTCCCGGAGTCGTTGTGGTGGCCCGAGACGTCGATGCCCATGAGCCCGTCGAGCGCGCCCGTCCGCGGGTGGAGCGAGGCGAGTCCTCCGTGCGGCTGACCGCCTGCGGTGGTGAAGCTGCCGCCGACCAGCAGCCGGCCCTGGGCCACGGTGATGGTGTCGATCCTGCCGTTCGTCGCGGCCGGTCGGAAGCCCGATACGACCTGACCGGTGGCGACGTCGAGCAGGGTGACGTGGCTCTGCGCGGCACCGTTGACCTGCGTGAAGCTGCCGGAGACGTAGACCGTCCCGGGGTCCGGACCGGGGAGGACCTCCTCGACGTCGCCGTTGAGCGTGGTGGAGAAGCCGCTGACGAGCTGTCCGGTGGTGGCGTTGAACGCCGCGATGCCGGTGGCGCTGCGCTGGGCACCCCCCGGAGGCGTGACGTCGTCGAAGGTGCCGCCCACGACCATCGTGGAGCCGACCTGCGTGATGGCGTTCACCCGACCGGACCCGAAGCCGGGGGTGCCGGCGGAGGGCACCTCGCTGGGGATCTGGGTGTGCTCCGGGGCGGCGACGGCCGGGGCCGTCGGGACGAGCAGGGCGGTCGCGCCCAGTGCGGTGGCGACGATCGAGATGACGGTCCTGCTCACGGGTCCCCCAAGGATTGGTGTGACGGCGCCCCCTAGCCCGGGGTCGGCCGCAGCGGGGAGCTCCGAGGCACCCCCACGGCACACCAGAACAAGCGCCCGGCCGGCTCGGTGGCCCGGCCGGGGGCTTTGCCCAATTGTGGGGACGCCCGGAGCCGGGGTGGTGTCGGCCCGATCGCCTTCTCACCGTCCTCCATCCGACCCGCCTATCGTGACGCCATGGAGATCAACGGTCTGCCGCTGCACCCGCTCGTGGTGCACGCCGCCGTGGTGCTCGGCCCCGTGGCGGCCCTCACGGCCCTGTTGTACGCCGGGGTCCCGCGCTGGCGCGACCGGTTGCGGCTGCCGATGGTCGTGCTGGCGGTGGTCGGGACCGCAGCGGTCCTGGCGGCGTACTTCTCGGGCGACAACTTCCTCGAGAGCCGGCCCGGAGCTCGAGGCGAACTCCCTCGTGGAGACGCACGAGGAGCGCGCGGAGCTGCTGCTGTGGCTCACTCCTGCGTTCGGCGTGGCGGCGGTCGCCGCCCACCTGCTGCACCCGCGGCCCGGCATCGCCCGGACCGCCGTGAGGGTGCTGCTCGCATTGGCGTCGCTCGCGGTGCTCGTGCAGGTCGTGCTGGTCGGGGACGCCGGCGCGCGGGCGGTGTGGGAGGGCCGCTGAGCGGCCCCGGCGGAAAACGACCCCACGAGGGTCCGGCTCGGCCCTACCGTCTCCACCATGGAGATCCTCGGGCTCCCCCCGCACACGGTGCTGGCGCTGGCTGCGGCCGTGACCGGCCCGGTGGCGTGCGCGCTGTCGTTGTGGTTCGCGATCCGGGTCGACCACCGCGACACCTGGCGCTTCCCGATGATGATCGCGGTCACCCTCGCGACGGTGTCCATCCTGGGGGCCTTCGTCACCGGCGACCGACTGATCGACGCCGACCCGGCACTGGCCGAGGACCCGATGGTCGTCGCCCACCAGCAGTACGCCGCACGGCTGGTGCTGCCGACGGTCGGGTTCTGGGTGATGGCCTCGCTGACCGGCTGGCTCAACCCGCGCAGCGGCGTGCTCAAGCTGATGCTGCCGCTGATCCTGGCCGGCTTCGCCGTCGTGGTGCTGGTGCTCGTGGTGCTCTCCGGCGACGCCGACGCGCGGTCGCTGTGGGACAGCCTGCTCGACCAGTTCTGACCGATCCGACCGGCTACCAGACCGGGGCGCTGCGGGCGGCCAGCAGCCGCCGGAACGACTCGACCCGGTCCGGGTCGGCCTCGCCCCGCGCCACGGCCTCGTCGAGGCCGCACTCCGGTTCGTCCGAGCCGTGCGTGCAGCCGCGCGAGCACCCGCCGGTCAGCTCGTCGAGGTCCGGGAACGCCGCGATCAGGTCCTCGGGCCGTACGTGGGCCAGCCCGAAGGAGCGGATGCCCGGGGTGTCGACGATCCAGCCGGACTCGCCGGGCGGGCCGGGGAGCGCGAGCATCAGGGCCGAGGTCGAGGTGTGGCGACCCCGCCCGGTGACGACGTTGACGTGGCCGATCTCGCGGTGGGCGTCGGGGACGAGGGCGTTGACCAGGGTCGACTTGCCGACCCCGCTGTGGCCGACCATGACGCTGGTGCGGTCGGCGAGCGCCCGGCGTACCTCCGCGAGGTCACCGCCCCGCTGCGTCACCACCCAGGGCACCCCCAGCGAGCGGTAGGTCGACAGCAGCGTCTCGGGATCGGCGAGGTCGGCCTTGGTCAGGCACAGCAGTGGCTGCATCCCCGCGTCGTACGCCGCCACGAGCGCGCGGTCGATCAGCCCGGTGCGGGGCTCCGGATCGGCCAGTGCGGTCACGATGACCAGCTGCTCGGCGTTCGCGACGATGACCCGCTCGACCGGGTCGTCGTCGTCGGCCGTACGCCGCAGCACGGTGGCACGCTCCGCCACCTCCACGATCCGGGCCAGGCTGCCGTCGGCGCCGGAGGTGTCGCCCACGACCCGGACCCGGTCGCCGACGACGACCCCCTTGCGACCCAGGGGCCGGGCCTTCATCGCCATCACGCGCGCACCGTCGACCAGCAGCGTGAACCGGCCACGGTCGACGGTCACGACGGTCCCGTCGACGGCGTCGTCGTAGGTGGGGCGCTCCTTGGTGCGGGGGCGGGTACGCCGGCGCGGACGCTCGTAGTGCTCCTGGTCGTGCTCGGTGTAGCGGCTCTGTCTCGACACGCCCGTCACGACCTCGTGCCTCGGTCGTGGGGCGAGCTCGACCTGGCTCCCGACGCGCCCCGCGCGTCCCGCGCGTGTCGCTGCTCGCTCATCCCACGAGCCCGGCCCAGAACGGTGCGAAGTCGGGGAACGTCTTGGCGGTGGTCGCGACGTCCTCGACCAGGACGTCGTGGACGGCGGCGCCGACGACCACGCCGGCATGGGCCATCCGGTGGTCGGCGTAGGTGCGGAAGAGGCCGCCGTGCAGGGGAGCGGGGCGGAACGAGAGCCCGTCGGCCCGCTCGGTGACGTCGGCACCGAGTCCACCCAGCTCGCGGGCGAGGGCCGCCAGCCGGTCGGTCTCGTGGCCCCGGATGTGCCCGATGCCGCGCAGGTGGGAGGGGGTCTCGGCCAGTGCGCAGAGCGCCGCCACGGCCGGGGTGAGCTCGCCGACGTCGTGCAGGTCGAGGTCGACGCCCTGCAGCGGCCCGGTGCCGCGGACCCGCAGCCCCTCCTCGACGTGCTCGACGTCGCAGCCCATCAGGGCGAGGATCTCGCGCAGCCGGTCGCCGGCCTGGGTCGTCTCGCGCGGCCAGTCGCGCACCGTCACCTCGCCACCGCTGACCGCGGCCAGCGCGAGGAAGGGGGCGGCGTTGGAGAGGTCGGGCTCGATGGTCCGGTCGAGCGCCCGGACCGGACCCGGCGCGACCCGCCAGCGGTCGGCGTCGGAGTCGTCGACCTCGACCCCGTGCTCACGCAGCATCGTCACGGTCATCTCGATGTGGGGGAGCGAGGGCACCGGCTTCCCGGAGTGGAGGACGTCGACCCCCTCCTCGAAGCAGGCACCGGCGAGCAGCAGGGCGGAGACGAACTGCGAGGAAGCCGAGGCGTCGATGGTGACGGTGCCGCCGGGCACCCGACCGGTGCCGTGCACGGAGAAGGGCAGCCCCGAGCCCTCGACGTCGACCCCGAGTGCGCGCAGGGCATCGAGCACCTCGCCCACGGGGCGCAGCCGCATGTGGGGGTCGCCATCGAAGCCGACCTCGCCCCGCGCCAGCCCCGCGACAGGCGGCAGGAAGCGCATCACGGTGCCCGCGAGGCCGCAGTCGACCCGGGTCGGCCCGGCGAGCGGACCCGGGGTGACCAGCCACTCGTCGTCGCGGGTGTCGAGACCGCAGCCGAGGCCGCGCAGCCCCGCGACCATCAGTCGGGTGTCGCGTGAGAGCAGCGGCCGGCGTACGACGGAGGGGCCGTCGGAGAGCGCCGCGAGCACCAGTGCCCGGTTGGTCTGCGACTTGCTGCCCGGCAGCGAGACGACGGCCGAGACCGGCGTCGCGGCGCGCGGGGCCGGCCACGGGTCGGCCAGCGGAGCGGCTGCGCGGGTGCTCGTCGTCACCCGCGCAGCGTAGCGAGGCTCCGCCCGCCATCCCGCCGGCGGTGGGCCGGTCCCACCCGTCCCACCCGTCGTACCGGTCACATCGCGGCATCGAGTGGTCAGGAACGGCACGGATCCCGCAGGCGGACCTGCCGTGGGGGACCAATCGGCGTACCCCTCCAGGACAGAGAAGCGGGCGGCAGGGAGGTCCGGTCCCACCCGTCCCACGGGTCACATCGCGGCATCGAGTGGTCAGGAACGGCAAGGATCCGGCAGGCGGACCTGCCGTTGGGGACCAATCGGCGTACCTCCGGGACCCACCGAGCGGGCCGGGGGAGACCCCGTCAGTGCAGCTGGGCGGCGGCGAGCTTCGCCTCGCGGCGGGCGCTGCCGGCCAGGTGGCGCGCCTCGCGGCGGGCGTCCCTGGTGGCGCGACGGGCACGCCAGGCCACACCCGGCTTGCCCTCGGTGTCGACGCTGGCGATCATCAGCCCGCCGAACATCGAGACGTTCTTGAAGAAGTGGATCTTCTGGTTCGCCCGCTGCGTCGGGTCCTCGACCTCCCAGTAGCGGTGGCCGGCGGCCGTGGTCGGCACCAGCGACGCGGCGAGCACGGTGGCCGACAGCCGCGGGGCGCGACCGGTCGCGAGCAGCAGCCCGGCTCCGACCTGGGCGGCGCCGTTGATCCGCACCAGCGTGACCGGGTCGCTGGGGATCGGCAGCTGCGGCGCGGCCTTCGTGGCCAGCGGGACGACCCGGTCGGTCACGACGGCGGCGGCCTCCGCCCGCTCCTTGGCGTTGCGCAGCGCGTTGACACCTCCCACCACGAACATCGAGGCGAGCATCGGCCGGGCGATCAGGCGGGTCATCGTCATGGACCTTGTCTACACGATCCCTCGTCGGCCCGGCGCTCTAGGCTGACCCCCATGTGCGGTCGCTACGCGTCGAGCAGGAAGCCCGAGGACCTCGTGGAGGAGTTCGAGGTCGTCGACGACCGCGTCACGGCCCCGTTGCCGGCCGACTACAACGTCGCCCCCACCAAGGAGGTGTACGCCGTGGTCGCGCGGCCACCCTCCGACGAGCGCGACGCGCCGGCGCAGCGGCAGCTGCGCACGCTGCGATGGGGGCTGGTGCCCTCGTGGGCCAAGGACCCGGGCATCGGGAGCCGGATGATCAACGCCCGGATGGAGACGGTCGCGGAGAAGCCCGCCTTCAAGCGCGCCTTCGCCGTACGCCGGTGCCTGCTGCCCGCCGACGGCTACTTCGAGTGGTACCCCACCTCGGTGACCGGCAAGAGCGGCAAGCCGCTCAAGCAGCCGTTCTTCATCCGTCCCACCGACGGCGGGGTGCTCGCCATGGCAGGGCTCTACGAGATCTGGCGCGACCCGACCCGACCCGAGGACGATCCCGATCGGTTCCGGTGGACCTGCACGGTGCTGACCACGCAGGCCGAGGACGCGGTGGGTCACATCCACGACCGGATGCCCCTCATGGTCCAGCCGGACCGTCGTGCCGCGTGGCTCGACCCCTCGACGTCCTCGAGGGACGAGCTGCTCCCGCTCCTGGTCCCGGCGGCCCCCGGCCGGCTGGAGGCCTATCCCGTCCAGACCCTCGTCAACAACGTCCGCAACAACGGACCCGAGCTCCTCGAGCCGCTGCCGCTCGAGGACTCGCTGGTGTAGGTCATGGGCTCCGAGTCGCGGTTCACCACCGCGCACGGGGAGGCCCGCTCCGTCACGTTCCGAGCGCGGCGCCCCCAGGCGACGCTGCTGCTCGGCCACGGCGCCGGCGGCGGCATCGGCAGCCGCGACCTGCAGGCGCTCGCCCGCGACCTGCCGGGCCAGGGCATCACCGTCGTGCTGTTCGAGCAGCCCTGGGTGCTGGCCGGCCGCAAGGTCGCGACCGCGCCGCCCACCCTCGACGTCGGGCTGCGGGCCGCCGCGACGCGCCTGCGCTCGCGCGCCCCGCTGATCGTCGGCGGTCGTTCGGCGGGCGCCCGCAGCGCCGCGCGGTGCGCGAGCGGGCTCGGGGCGGTCGGCTGCCTGGCCCTCGCCTTCCCGCTGCACCCGCCCGGACGACCCGAGAAGAGCCGGCTCGACGAGCTCCTCGGCGCCGGCTGTCCCACGCTGGTCGTCCAGGGGGAGAAGGACACGTTCGGCCGCCCCGAGGAGTTCCCTGAGACCACCGAGATGGCGGTGCTGCCGGACGCCGATCACGGGTTCGCGGTGGCGAAGCGGGCCCCCCTGAGCCAGGAGGAGGTGCTCGCCGTGATGGTCGAGGCGACGCTGGAATGGATCGTCCGGGAGGTCGTCGGGGAATCATCTGCGGGGTAGTCGTGTTCTGACCTCGTGCTCGCAGTGATGGAAAGGCCCGTCTCCGACCTAGACTGGGCGACGATGACTGACTCCAATGACCCGGTGACCGTCGACCCCGTCGACGTCGAGACCGAGACCAACGAGGAGCGCGCAGCCCGCTTCGAGCGAGATGCGCTGCCCTTCCTCGACCAGCTCTACGCAGCCGGGATGCGGATGACCCGCAACCCGCAGGACGCCGAGGACCTCGTGCAGGAGACGTTCGCCAAGGCGTTCTCCTCCTTCCACCAGTTCCGGCCGGGCACCAACCTCAAGGCCTGGCTCTACCGGATCCTGACCAACACCTTCATCAACAACTACCGCAAGAAGCAGCGCCAGCCGCAGCAGTCGATGGCCGAGGACGTCGAGGACTGGCAGCTCGCGCGCGCCGAGAGCCACACGTCGAGCGGTCTGAAGTCCGCGGAGACCGAGGCCCTCGAGCGGCTTCCAGACTCCCAGGTCAAGGACGCGTTGCAGCGCCTGCCCGAGGAGTTCCGCCTCGCCGTCTACCTCGCGGACGTCGAGGGATTCGCCTACAAGGAGATCGCCGAGATCATGGACACTCCCATCGGGACCGTGATGTCACGCCTGCACCGTGGTCGTCGCCAGCTGCGCGACATGCTGTCCGACCACGTCCGTGCCCACGACCTGCTGCCCGCCGGCCGGGACGGGGGGACGTCATGAGCCACGCCGGTCACAGCGCGGGACACAACCCGGACGACTGCGCCGATTATCTCGAACGGATCGTCTACTTCCTCGACAACGAGCTCGACGAGGCCGACTGCTCGGCGGTCCGGGTCCACCTCGACGAGTGCGGTCCCTGCCTCGAGAAGTACGACCTGCAGCGCACCGTGAAGGCCGTCGTCGCCCGGTCCTGCTCGTCGGAGGCAGCCCCCTCGGAGCTGCGCCAGCGGGTCATGGTCCAGATCCGCGAGGTCCAGGTCCGCATCACCGAGGTCTGACGGCGCCGACGGCGATTCGCGCCCGACGGCGCGGTTTGAGAGACTGCGCGGAGCATTCGATCCAGGAGGACACCATGGGCAAGACCGGCCGCAAGCGTCGTTCGCGTCGTAAGAAGGCAGCCAACCACGGCAAGCGTCCCAACGCCTGACGCGTCTGAGTTGTCACGAACCCCTGGCCCCCCGGGCCGGGGGTTCGTCGCATCTCACCCCTGGAGACGACTCAGGAACCGCTCGGCGTCCACCACGACCCGGGTGACCTCGCCGGTGCCGACCAGCTTCGCGTCGTCGTGCCGGGCGGACACGGTGAAGCGGTGCAGCCGCCCGTCGACGTACGCCGACTCGACCTTGACCGTGAGCGACGCACCGACGGGGGAGGCACCGAGGTGCTCGAGGGAGACGCGGGTGCTCACCGAGGTCTGGCCCTCGGGCAGGCCCGGTTCGATGGCCGCGCAGGTGGTCGTCTCGCACCACGCGAGCAGCTGCGGCGTGGCCAGGACGGGCAGCGTGCCGCTCCCGACGGCCACCGCCGTGTCGTCGTCGGTGACGGTGAAGGTCATCGTCGCGGTCAGGGTCTCGCTCATGTCAGCTCCTTGGTGAAGGCGATCAGGTGGACGTCGGGCGCGGGCGACCAGTCGCGCTCGGGCAGTCGCGAGTAGCCGAGACGACCGTAGACCCGGTGCGCGGTCGTCATCTCCACCAGCGAGGACAGCACCATCCGGGTGGCGCCGTGGGCCCGGGCCCGGACCTCGCAGTGGGCCGCCAGCGCTTGACCGGCACCTCGGCCGCGGGCCTCGGGGTGGACCGAGAGCATGCGGAACTCACCCTCCGCGGGCGAGGTCGCCAGCTCCCGCCACGGCGACCCGGGCGGACAGGCCGTCACGCTGCCGAGCAGCCGGTCCCCGTCGACGGCCACCCAGAGCTCGGCCTCGCGCGAGCGGGTGGCGGCGTCGCGGACCCGCGCCCGGTAGGGATCCTGCGGACCGAGCATGAACTGCTCGTACGCCGCGACGGTCATCTCGCCGACGGCGTCGAGCTCGTCCTCTGCGGCAAGCCGGACCTGCATCAGATCCGGCCTCAGATGCCGAAGGTGGCGCGCGGGTAGACCGCCTCGACGTCGGTGATCACGTTGACGAGGTAGGGAACGTTCGCGGCGAAGGCGCGGTCGAGGGCCGGGCCGATCTGCCGCGGGTCGGTGACCGTCTCCCCGCCGCCACCCAGTGCCTTGACGACCTCGTCGTAGCGGGTCTGGCCGGCGAGGTCGGCCGCGACGTCGTAGCCGTAGAGCATCTGCATCGGGCCCTTCTCCAGGCCCCAGGCGGAGTTGTTGCCGCACACGATCACGACCGGAAGGTCGTGGCGCACGAGGGTGTCGACGTCCATCAGCGAGAACCCGGCCGCACCGTCGCCGAGCAGCAGCACCACCTGCGCCGAGGGCCGGGCCAGGCGCGCCGCGATCGCGGCGCCGAGACCGGCGCCCAGGCAGCCGTAGGGACCCGGGTCGAGCCAGCCGCCGGGCCGCTTCGGCTCGACGAACTTGCCCGCGAAGGAGACGAAGTCGCCACCGTCGCCGATCACGACCGCGTCGTCGGCGAGCCGTGGGGCCAGCTCGCCGTAGATCCGGGCCGGGTGGATCGGGTCGGCCTCGGCGGACAGCAGGGCGCTGTCGCGCTCGACGGCCGCCTTGACGGTGTCTTGGAGGTCGCCGACCCAGCCGGCCCAGTCCGGGCGCCGTACGCCGCGCTCGAGGGAGGCGAGCAGCCCGTCGAGGGCCGCGGTGAGGTCGCCGCTGACCGAGGCGGCGAGCTCGGCGTGCCCGGAGACCTGCCCGGGGGAATCGGCGACGTGGACGACCCGGGCCGGGGTGGCGCCGTCCTTGCCCCCGAAGACGCCGTAGCCGAGCCGGAAGTCCAGCGGCGTGCCGACGACGATGACCAGGTCGGCGCCGCCGAGCGCTGCTCCTCGGGCCTTGGTGACCAGCAGCGGGTGCCCGCCCGGGACGACGCCGCGGCCCATCCCGTTGGTGATCGCCGGGATGCCGGCGCTCTCGACGAACCGTAGTGCCGCCTCCTCGGCACCGTCGGCCCAGACGTCCGTGCCGAGCACGATGACGGGCCGCGACGCGCTGCCCAGCAGCTCGGCGATCTCGGCGAGCACGTCGGTGTCCGGGGCCGCGCCGCGGGTCCGGCTCGCGGTCGGGAGCGCGCCGGAGGCGGAGTTGAAGAACTCGTCCATCGGGACGTCGAGGAAGACCGGTCCCCGGTGCGACGAGCCGGCCGCCGAGAACGCCTCGTCGAAGCCGCCGAGGACCTCGCCCGCCGTGTGCAGGGTGCGGGCGGACTTCGCGATGGGGGCGATGATCGGGGGCTGGTCGAGCTCCTGCAGGCTGCCGCTGCCCCAGCGGTTCGCCGGGGCGCGCCCGCCGACGACGACCATGGGGGAGCCGGCGAACTGTGCCTGCGCGATCGCGCTGATGCCGTTGGTGACGCCGGGCCCGGCCGTCAGCACCGCGAGCCCCGGCACCCGGGTGAGCTTGCCGGTGGCCTCGGCGGCGAAGGCCGCCGTCTGCTCGTGGCGCACGTCCAGCAGCCGCATCGGCGGATCGGCCTTGACCGCGCCGTCGTACATGGGGAAGACGTGCGCGCCGGAGAGCGTGAACATCGTCTCCACCCCGTGGGCGCGGGCGACAGCCACGGCCAGCTCGCCGGAGTGTCCCGAGAGCTCGGGCTGGTCAGGGGCGGATGTGGCGGACTCGGTGGCGTCGGTCATGCCCGCAGGCTACTCAAGGGTAGGGCGGGCCAACGAGAACGGGTTCGTCTCCCGCAGCGCCTCGACCAGCGCCAGCATCAGGTCGGCGCGGACGGCGGGCGGGTGCGGGGCAAGTGCCAGCTGGAGGTAGAGCGAGCGCAGCAGCTGCTGGGCGTTCACGGTCGAGCGATAGGGGTCGCTGTCGTCGCGCACCCGGTGGGCGGCGGCGTGGGCGGCGACCCGGGCGACCCACGGCTCCAGCACCGACACCGGCACCAGCTCGCGGTGCAGCACCGCGAGCACCGCGAGCGCCATCCGGTCCGGCTCCCCAGCCAGCAGCGGGGTCTCGGCGGAGACCACCCGGTCGGCGAGCACGTCGAGCAGCACCGTGAGCTCGTGGACGCCGAGGTGCCGAGACCCGGCCAGGGCGGCGATCGCGTCGGCCCCGTGGGCGACCGCGTGGGCCCAGCCCTTGCCGTCGACGTGGCCGCGCAGGTCGTGCTCGCGGCAGTACCAGCCGAGGACCTGGTCGCCCCAGCGCAGCACCGTGGAGGCGGGCAGGAGCTCCTGCGAGGTGTCGCGCTCGATGACGGTCGCCAGCACCAGCACGCTGAACGCCCGGCGGAAGACGGAGTCGGTCCCGACCTCGCCGAGGCCGACCCGCAGTCCCTCGGCCATCCCGTCGCCGAGGCCGGTCAGCAGGTCGTCGTAGACGCCGCGGTCGATCCAGGTGCCGAGGGCGGAGTAGGCGGTCCCGTCACGCAGCTCGGGGTCGGTGGAGCCCAGCATCCGGGTCAGCTCGGCCGTGAGCTCGTCGAGGGGGCGGTCGCTGGGCACCTCGAGCCCCCGCTCGAGCACCTGCTTCCAGTCCACCCCAGACATGCGACCCATCCTGCCAGCCGTCGTCCAGCCCTCTCGAGGGGGTGAGACCACCCGTGGCACCTCCGCAGCGCCTACCCTCGGGTGGTGCCGTCGCTCACCGAACTCGTGCGCAGCCACACCGACCTCGACGGCGACGACGTCGCCTGGCTGCAGCTGATCCAGGCCGACTGGCAGATCATCGCCGACCTGTCCTTCGCCGACCTGGTGCTGTGGCTGCCCGACCACGAGGGCAAGGGGTTCTGGGCGGGCGCCCAGATGCGCCCGACGACCGGCCCCACGGCGTACGTCGACGACGTGGTCGGGACGTTCGTGCCCGCCGGGCGCCGGCCGATGCTCGACATGACCTACGCACAGGGCCGGCTGGTGCGTGAGGGCGACCCCGAGTGGCGCGACCACGTGCCGGTGAGGGTCGAGACCATCCCCGTCCGCCGGGCGGGCCGCGTCATCGCGGTGATCGGGCGTCACACCAACCTGCTCGGGGTGCGGACCCCGAGCCGGCTCGAGCTGTCCTACCTGCAGACCGCCGCCGACCTGACGCAGATGATCGCCCGCGGCCACTTCCCGGCGCCCGGCCAGCGCAGCGACCACGCGGACTCACCCCGCGTCGGCGACGGCTTCGTCCGGATCGACGCGGCCGGACGGGTCACCTACGCCAGCCCGAACGCGCTGTCGGTGTTCCGGCGGCTCGGACTGTCCGGTGACCTCGAGGGCCTCGTCCTGACCGAGGTCACCCGCGACCTGGTGCCGCAGCGGCGCCGCCCCGACGAGGAGACGGTGTCGGCGGTCCTGGGCGGCCGGGCGCACCGCGACACCGAGCTCGGCACCGACGACGTCTCGCTGATCGTGCGCTCGATCCCGCTGCGCCCGCAGGACGAGCAGATCGGGGCACTGGTGCTCGTCCGCGACGTCACCGACCTGCGGCGCCGCGACCGCGAGCTCGTCACCAAGGACGCCACCATCCGCGAGATCCACCACCGCGTGAAGAACAACCTGCAGACGGTCGCGGCGCTGCTGCGGCTGCAGGCGCGACGGATCGACTCCGAGGAGGCCCGGGCAGCCCTCGAGGAGGCCGTACGCCGGGTGGGCACCATCGCGATCGTCCACGAGACGCTCAGCACCGCCGCCGACGAGCGGGTCGACTTCGACGACGTCGCCGACCGGCTGGGCCGGATGGTCACCGAGGTCAGCGCGACCGGCGTGCCGGTGCAGGTGGTCCGGACCGGCTCCTTCGGGGTCGTCGCCTCGGAGGCCGCGACGGCGCTGGCGACGGTGCTGACCGAGGTGCTGCAGAACGCCGTCGAGCACGGCTACGGGTCGGCGGAGCCGGCCGTGTGGGAGGCGGGGGACGAGTCCCGCACGGGACGCGTCGAGGTGGGGGTGAGCCGGCTGGTCGGCCGGTTGGAGGTCACCGTCGAGGACGACGGGGCGGGGTTGCCCCCCGAGTTCGACCTCGACACCTCCACGCACCTCGGGCTCTCCATCGTCCGCACGCTGGTGGAGTCCGAGCTCGGCGGGACGTTGGTGCTGGGTGCGGCGAGCGTGGGGTCCGGGACCCGGGTGACGCTCGACGTACCTCTGGCCTGACCGGCAGGCCGGGTGGTCTCAGGCGGTGCGGACCCGGGCGCGGGCGTTGCGTCGCTTGAGCGCGCGGCGCTCGTCCTCGCTCAGACCGCCCCAGACGCCGTGGTCCTGCCCAGCCTCGAGCGCCCACTGCAGGCACTGCTCGCGCACGTCACAGCGGCGGCAGACCTGCTTGGCCTCCTCGATCTGCAGGATGGCCGGCCCGGTGTTGCCGATGGGGAAGAACAGTTCGGGGTCCTCATCGAGACATGCGGAACGGTCGCGCCAATCCATGGCTGGGAGATCCCTCTTTCCTTGACGCTCGGGGGTGTGGCAGTCGTTGGGGGCTCGTCGCGGACGCCGGGGGTGTGACGGGCGCGGTGTTGCGCGCAGGACTTAGTGCGCGCGTTCACGAGCGAACCCCTAGCGTCGCAATGATTGGATCGTGAAACAACCCCGAAACGTAGTCAGTTCCGTCACAGGTGTCACACCGTAGGCTCACGGACGTGACCTCGCCCGTCCCCGGACCGCCGCTCGGACCCTCCGCCGCGACCCCTCCGCCGCTGACCGTGGCGGCCTCCCTGGTCGGCGTCGAGGGCGTCGTGCTGGTCCTCAACGCACTGGTCGAGGCAGCCAGCACCAGCCTGGACCGCTTCGCCCTGGGGGCGACCACCACCGTCTTCTTCGCGCTGTACGGCGCGGCGTTGCTCTGGTGCGCCCGCGGCCTCCACCGGCGGCGACCCGGTGGCCGCGGCTTCGCGGTGATGACCCAGCTGCTGCTGCTCCTGGTGGCGACCAGCTTCTTCGGCGGTGGCACGACGTGGTTCGCGATCCTGGCGATGCTGGTCGCCGCCGTGACCCTCGCCGGCCTCCTCCACCCGGCCAGCATGGCGGCACTCGCCGAGAACCCGGGCGCCTGATCCTCGAGCCACCTGCTGCTCGGTTCAGTGGGTGTCCTGCAACGACTCCCGCAGCTGGCCCAGGGTGTGGGTGAGCAACCGGGACACGTGCATCTGCGAGACGCCGATCTCCTCGGCGATCTGTGACTGGGTCATGTTCTTGAAGAATCGCAGCAGCAGGATCTTCTTCTCCCGCGGCCCGAGCGCGTCGAGCAGGGGCTTGATCGACTCGCGGATCTCCACGTGCTCGAGGTTCTCGTCGTCGGAGCCGAGGGCGTCCATCAGCCTCGCGCTGTCGTCGTGCTCGTCGCCGGCGTCGAGCGAGAGCGTCGCGTAGGCGTTGTTCGACTCGAGCCCCTCGATGATCTCCTCGACCGTGCAGCCGACCCGTTCGGCGAGCTCGCGGGGCGTGGGGGAGCGACCCAGGCTCTGGGTCAGGTCGGCGGTCGCGGCACCGATCTGCATCCGCAGCTCCTGCAGCCGCCGCGGCACCCGGATCGCCCAGCCCTTGTCGCGGAAGTAGCGCTTGATCTCGCCGATGATCGTGGGAGTGGCGTAGGTCGAGAACTCCACGCCGCGCTCGAGGTCGAACCGGTCGATCGACTTGAGCAGGCCGATGGTGCCGACCTGGACCAGGTCCTCGTAGGGCTCGCCGCGGTTGCGGAACCGCCGGGCGCAGTGCTGCACGAGGGGCAGGTGCAGCCGCACCAGTCCCTCACGCGCAGCCTCCCGGGACGCCGGGTCGGCGTCCGGGGAGTGGAGGACGGCGAAGAACGCGGCACTGCGCCGCCGGTTCTCCTCGTGGCCGGCAGTGGACGACGCATCCCCCGTCGCGTCGACATCCCGGTGGAAGTCGGCCGTCATGTCACAGGGTCGGCTCCAGCGTCTCGGCCCTCATCGACAAGGTGACGGTGAAGCTGTCGCCCGCGACCTCGGCGGTCGCGGTGCGGGCCAGGGTGTCGAGCACCTGCCACGCGAAGCTGTCGTAGTCCGGTTCGCCGATCTCGGAGCCGGTGACGCTCACGCAGACGGTCAGCCGCCCGCGGCCGAGGAAGAACTCGGCGAACAGCGACGAGCCCGGGTCGGCCTCGGGCAGCACCAGCGCGCTCGCCTCGCCGACCGCGATCCGGAGGTCCTCGATGTCGTCGATCGTGAAGTCCAGGCGCGCAGCCAGGCCGGCGGTGGTCGTCCGTAGCACCGAGACGTAGGCACTGTCGGCGGGCAGCCGCAGCTCGACGTCCGCGCGCTGGCCCTCGTCGGGTGACCCAGTGGGTGACATGGGCGGGCAGTCCTCCCTCGTTCGCTTGGGTCAGACCCTAGTCGGGCCGGGGCTCGCGTGTGGGCAGGTGGCGGGTACCAGCACCATCGGACGGCTGTCGGACCGCACCCGCGGCCGCCCACGATGGAGTCACGGCCCCGGACGGGCCCCGACAGAGGAGAAGAACCATGAACCGTGACACCGCACCCCGCCGCCCCGTCGCCCGGACGGCGATCCTGCTGGCCGGCATCTCGCTCGCCCTGCTGACCCCGCTCGCGCCGGCCACCGCCGGCGACGACCGCGTCGAGCGGACCGGCCGCTGCTCGGAGGGCGCGCGCTGGGACCTCAAGGTCAAGACCGACGACGGCCGGCTCGAGGTGGAGGGCGAGGTCGACAGCAACCAGAGCGGTCAGAGCTGGTCGTGGAAGATCCGGCACAACGGCGAGGTGACGGCGCGGGGCACCAGGACCACGTCCGGTCCGAGCGGCTCCTTCAGCGTCGAGCGCCGGCTCGTGAACCTCCAGGGGACCGACAAGGTCGTCTTCGTCGCCCGACACGGCGGCGAGACCTGCCGCGGTGTGGTGAACTTCTGAGCATCGACACCGCACCCGTCGGGCTCGCAGCCCGCCCCGGCTCCTGGAGGAGCCTGGTCCAGCACCCCGTGGCGCAGTTCATCGCCGCGGGGTGCGTGGCCGTGCTCCTCGTGGTCGTGGCGACCGGCGAGCTGAGCCGTGACGCGGCCGACGCCGAGGCGGTGGACGACGCGCGGACGTTGACGCTCGCGCTCGCGCACAACGTCGTGGCGCCGGCGTTGCCGCGGGGGCTGATCGAGGGCCGTCCGGCCGCGATCGACGAGCTCGACCGCCGGGTCGCCGACCGGCTCGAGGTGGCGGGACTGCGGCGGATCAAGATCTGGTCGCTGGACGGCACGGTCCTCTACTCCGACGACACCCGGCTCATCGGCAGCCGCTACGAGCTGGACGACGAGGAGGTCGAGGTCATCCGGGACGGCGGGACGGACGCGGAGGTCTCCGACCTCTCCCAACCCGAGAACCGCTACGAGCGGGACTCCGGGGGGTTGCTCGAGGTCTACACCGGGATCAAGTCGCCCGAGGGGGAGCAGCTCCTCTTCGAGGCCTACTTCACGACCGCGGGCGTCGACGCGGGCGCGGACCAGATCGTGCGGCAGTTCCGCCCGATCACCCTCGGCGCGGTGGGGGTGCTGATGGCCGTCACCACGCCGCTGATGCTGGTGCTGACCCGGAGGGCGCGGCTCGCCGCCGCCCAGCGCGAGCGACTGCTGGCGACCGCGGTGGAGGCCTCCGACGCCGAGCGCACCCGGATCGCGCGAGACCTCCACGACGGCGTCGTGCAGGACCTCGTCGGCACGTCCCTGCGGCTTTCGACGATCGCCGGTCGGGCCCGCACCGACCCCGCCCTGGCGGGGGAGCTCGACGAGGTCAGCCGAGCGCTGCGCGTCAGCATGCGCTCGCTGCGGTCGCTGCTGGTCGAGATCTATCCTCCGGACCTCGCGGTGACCGGCCTGGCCGCCGCCCTGGACGACCTCCTCACCCCGCTGGCGGCGGTCGGCATCACGACCAGCCTGGATGTCTCGCTGAAGCAGGACGTGCCGTCGTCGTTGGTGGAGCTGACGTGGCGGGTGGTGCAGGAGGCCGTGCGCAACGCGGCCCGGCACAGCCGTGCCGAGAACCTCGAGGTCGCCGTGGTGCACGAGGGGGCGCTGCTGGTCGCCCGCGTCCACGACGACGGGGTCGGCTGGGACCGGCGAGCTGCCCCGGATCCGGCGCACTTCGGGCTGCGCGGCATGGCGACGCTGGTGGCCGAGGCCGGCGGGAGGCTCGACGTACGCACGGAGCCGGGCGAGGGCACGACGGTGACGATGGAGCTGATCGTCCCGTGATCCGACTCGTCATCGCCGACGACCACGCCGTCGTGCGCCAAGGGCTCGTCGGGCTGCTCGACGGCGCCGACGACATCGAGGTCGTCGGGGCCGCCACCCACGGGGAGGAGGCGGTCGCGCTGGTCCGGGAGCTGCGGCCCGACCTGGTCCTGATGGACCTGCAGATGCCCGGCATGGACGGCGTCCGCGCCACCCGGGCGATCGTGGACGAGGGGGTGGGTGCCGACGTCCTCATCCTCACGTCGTTCTCCGACGGCCATCGGCTGCTGGCAGCGATCGACGCCGGTGCGGTCGGCTACCTGCTCAAGGACGCCGAGCCCGCCGACCTGGTCGCCGGCATCCGTGCGGCGGCCCGCGGCGAGTCGCCGATCGACCCCAAGGCGGCGCGGTACCTGTTCACCTCACGCAGCAGCCGGGACGACGGGACCCCGTCGACCGAGGTGGCGCTGTCGACCCGGGAGCGCGAGGTGCTGGCGCTGGTCGTGCAGGGGCTGGCCAACAAGCAGATCGCGCGGCGCCTCGGGATCACCGAGCGGACCGTGAAGGGCCACCTGACGCAGGCCTTCGCCCGGATCGGGGTCAGCGACCGGACCCAGGCGGCGCTGTGGGCGCACCAGCACGGCCTGCACGAGACCCCCTGAGACGACCCGACCCCCTGCGAACCGCAGGGTCCGGAGGGGGTCGGTGCCGGAGAAGGGCTGACGACGAAGTCGTCAGGCCTTCTTGGTCTCCTTGTGGGCCACGCTCGACGGTCATCAGTGGCAGTCAACGGCAGTATCGGCGTGACCTGCGCATACCTGTTTGTCGTCGTGGTCTGGCCACGGTCGCTGGCGGACTTCTTGCGGACTCTGTGCGGACTGACCGACCTACGAAGGTGACGACGCAATGTCAGCGACGCTTTGACGCGGCGGTTCCTTCAGTGAGGGCATCACTCGGTGACCCTTCGCAGGGCGGCCCCCGCCACCAGGGGTGACGGAGACCTTGGGAGCTCCTGGCCGAGCAACGAAGCGCCCGGGGGACTGGCGACAACGCGGCCCTGTCGGGTTCCCTCCCCACAAATCAGCGTAAGACTTCATGCGCGAATCAGTCAGAACTGTCACCAAGGTGTGTACCAGCCGTGGCCCCATCTGCTTTGGTGAGGCGCATAGTGCTGAGGAGGCTCGCTCCCGGGGGGGAAAGCGGACCACGGGGGATGCTGGTGTGGCTCCTCGACGCTAAATAGTCAGCGCCGAGGGGCCACATCGGTGATGTTTGCGCCGTGCCGGTGATGCGTCCGGTGCAGAATCGGGCCATCTGCCAGGCGCCACGCTTGACGTCGTTGATGCCGATCTCGCGGCCGACGAGTGCGACGCCTCCGGACAGGTGGTGAGGGTCAGCACGTCGTTGATCTCGATGTCTGCCTCGGCGGGGAAGGTGAGGTCGAGCGGTCGGATTGGTCAGGTCGTGCCGCCCGCATTGACCAGCGTCACGTCTCCCTCGGGCTGGACCAGCACGGGGCCTTCGTAGACGGTGACGTACTCGCGGGTCTCATAGCCGGTCTCTTCGTCAAAGGTGTAGTCGCCAGTCGCTCGCTTCACGGTGCCGGTCTCGGTGAGCATCGGCGCGATAGCGGAGCGCATGACGGTCAGATTCGGCCTCATAGCGCCCGCTTGTTGACTTTCTCCGTCGTGCCGTCCGGGTCGAGCGGCAGCGATTGCAGTCGGGGGAACTGGCTCCGGTGACGTCGAAGTCGTCCCGGCGCACAGTCCCGGTCGGTCAGGTCGTGATCGACGCGCTAGCGGCCCATCCGGCGGCGTACCCATCAGAGGACGCACTCTTCGTCGACGAATGGGGCAAACCGTTGCTGTATCGACGCTGGAAGCGGCTCTTGAGAGAGGCGGGGGTCGAGGTCGGCAGTCACGGCTTCCGGCACTTCGCGGCCTCAGCGCTGATCTCTGGGGGGCGTCGGTCAAACAGGTTCAGACGTTCCTCGGTCACTCGTCGGCCGTCATCACCCTGCGGACCTACGCGCATATGTTCCCCGGCGACGAGGACCGGACCCGGAACGTGCTCGACGCCGCTCTCAGCCCGCTTGCGGACTGCATGCGGACTGAGGCGGCGTCGAGGTAGCTCCGTTGCAGGTCGGAGGCCTGCGGAGGTCGTCAGGCCTTCTTGGTCTCCCAGAAGATCTCGGCGATCTCGTCGATCTTGGCGAGCAGCTCGTCGGCCTTGCCGGCGTCGAGCTCGCCCTTCGTGCCCGTCGCGCCGGCCAGCTTGGTGGCCTCGTTCACGAGGGTGTGGAGCTGGGGGTACTTCTCGAAGTGCGGGGGCTTGAAGTAGTCGGTCCACAGCACCCACAGGTGGTGCTTGACCAGCTCGGAGCGCTGCTCCTTGATCAGGATGGCGCGGGTGCGGAAGTCGGCGTCGTCGTTGTCGGCGACCTTGGCGATGATGCCCTTGATCGACTCGGCCTCGATCCGCGCCTGGGCGGGGTCGTAGACGCCACAAGGGAGGTCGCAGTGCGCCGAGACCTCGACGGTGTCGGTGAACATGCGGGTGAACAGCGTGTCGAACATCGTCCGGGGTGTCCTTTTCTGCCGGGGATTTCCTCGTCCTCTGTGACACTACTCCGCGTGTCTTCACCCGTGCAGGTGGGCCGGATCCCGGTCGGATGGGCGCTCGTGAGGGGCGCGTCGATGCAGCCTGCCCTGCAGGACGGCGACCGGCTGCTGGTGCGCTGGGGCGGCGGCGTACGTCCCGGGGCGGTGGTGGTCGCGCGCTTCGCCGACGGGACGTGGGCGGTCAAGCGCGCGACGGAGCGGCGTACGACGCGGGGCGGAGCGCCGGGTTGGTGGCTGCTGGGCGACAACCCGGAGGGGGTCGACTCGCGCCACCGGGGGGTCGTGGCCGAGGCGGACGTGCTCGGGGTGGCGCTGGCACGGGTGTGGCCCCGGCCGCGGCTGCTCCGGCATCGCTGAGACCGGGGTGGGTCGGGTGGATGTGTGTGGAAGGATCGATTTTCGTGGCTGACTCACTCCCGCACCCGTACGCCGGCGACCCGGTCTTCGACCTCCACGTCGGGGGCAAGATCGAGGTCCGCTCCACCGTGTCCGTGGTCGATGGCGACGATCTCTCGCTGGCCTACACCCCGGGCGTGGCCCGGGTCTGCGAGGCGATCGCCGCCGACCCGTCGCTGACGCGCCACTACACCTGGGTGCCCAAGACGGTCGCCGTCGTCACCGACGGCACGGCCGTCCTCGGCCTCGGCGACATCGGGCCCGCCGCTGCGATGCCCGTGATGGAGGGCAAGGCGGTGCTCTTCAAGCAGTTCGCCGGGGTCGACGCGATCCCGATCTGCCTCGACACCACCGACGTCGAGGAGATCATCGAGACCGTGGTCCGGCTGGCGCCCAGCTTCGGCGGCGTCAACCTCGAGGACATCTCCGCGCCGCGCTGCTTCGAGATCGAGTCGCGGCTCAAGGACCTGCTCGACATCCCCGTCTTCCACGACGACCAGCACGGCACCGCCGTGGTCACCCTGGCCGCGGTCACGAATGCGTTGCGGCTCACCGGGCGCACCGCCGCCGGAACCCGGGTCGTGATCTCGGGCGCCGGGGCAGCCGGAGTGGCGGTCGCGCGCATCCTGCTCGAGGCGGGCGTGGACGACGTCGCCGTCCTCGACCGGCAGGGCGTCCTCAACTCGGAGCGCTCCGACCTGACGCCGGTGAAGCGGGCGATCGCCGTCGACACCGCCGACCGGTTCGGCCGTCGCGGCAGCCTGGCCGACGTGATGGCCGGCGCGGACGTCTACATCGGCGTCAGCGGCGGCACCGTCCCCGAGGAGATCGTGGCCTCGATGGCGCCCGAGTCGATCGTCATGGGGCTGGCCAACCCCATGCCCGAGGTCCACCCCGACGTGGCGCACAAGTACGCCCGCGTCGTCGCCACGGGCCGCTCGGACTTCCCCAACCAGATCAACAACGTGCTGGCCTTCCCGGGCATCTTCCGCGGTGCGATCGACGCCCACGCCAGCGCGATCACCGAGGGCATGAAGGTCGCGGCAGCGGAAGCGCTCGCCGCCCTGGTCGGCGACGACCTGCGCGAGGACTTCATCATCCCCTCGCCCTTCGACGAGCGGGTGGCTCCCGCCGTCTCCGCCGCCGTCGCCGCGGCCGCCCACCGCGACGGGGTCGCCCGCCCCTGAGTTGAGTCGCCCCTCCGGTGGGTTGACTCGCCAGCAGGGCGGGTTGAGTCGTCCGTACGGCGTGCCCGACCGGCAACTCAACTCGGCGTACTGGCAACTCAACGCGCGCGGGGCACGACTCAACGCGCGCGGGGCACGACTCAACCCGCGGGGGGCACGACTCAACGGTGGTGGCTAGGGTCGGCTCATGTTCGCCGTCTATGCCGACAGCTTCTCCTCCAACGACCCGATCTCCGGCCTGGTGGTGGGGGAGCGGCCAGATCCGGAGGTCCCCGACGGGTGGACCACGGTCGCCGTCAGGGCCGCCTCGCTCAACCACCACGACCTCTGGTCGCTGCGGGGCGTGGGCCTCAAGCAGGAGGCACTCCCCATGATCCTGGGCTGCGACGCGGCCGGCCTCGACGAGGACGGGAACGAGGTCGTCGTTCACGCCGTGGTGTCCGACCCGGCGTGGACCGGGGACGAGACGCTCGACCCGCGGCGCTCGCTGCTGTCCGAGCGCCACCAGGGGACGTTCGCCGACAAGGTCGCCGTCCCGCGTCGCAACGTGGTCCCCAAGCCGCCCTCGCTGTCCTTCGAGCAGGCGGCCTGCCTGCCGACCGCGTGGCTCACGGCGTACCGGATGCTCTTCACCCAGGGCGGGCTCAAGGCCGGCGACACGGTGCTGGTGCAGGGCGCCGGAGGCGGGGTGGCGACCGCACTGATCACGCTCGCCCGGGCGGCGGGCCTGCGGGTGCTGGCGACCAGCCGCGACGAGGCCAAGCGGGCCCGGGCCCTCCAGATCGGCGCGCACGACGTCTTCGAGTCCGGCGCCCGGCTGCCGGTGAAGGTCGACGCGGTGATGGAGACAGTCGGGCGCGCGACGTGGTCGCACTCGATCCGCTCGCTGCGTCCCGGGGGGACGATCGTCATCAGCGGCACGACCTCGGGTCCGAAGCTCGACGACGCCGAGCTCACCCGGATCTTCTTCCTGCAGCTGCGGGTCATCGGCTCGACGATGGGCACCCGCGACGAGCTGGCCTCGCTGGTGACCATGCTCGACGCCACCGGCACCACCCCCCTCATCGATCGCACCCTGCCGATGGAGCAGGCGCCGGAGGGCTTCGCCGCGATGGCCGACGGCGACGTGTTCGGGAAGGTCGTGTTCACCCGATGACCCGCACCCACCTGGTCACCGGGGCCGGCTCGGGGATCGGGGCGGCGGTGACCCGCGTCCTGGCCGAGCGAGGCGACGACCTCCTGCTGGTCGCCCGTGACGACGACCGGGCCGCCGCGCTCCGTGAGGAGTACGCCGGCGCGCAGACGCTGGTCGCCGACCTCGCGGACCCGGCCGGGGTGGAGCGCGCCATCTCCGAGGCCGAGCTCCCGCAGGCGATCGACTCGGTGCTGCACGTCGCGGGCGTGGTGGACCTCTGCCCGGTGGCCGACCTGCCGCTGGCCCAGCTGCGCGAGCAGCTCGAGGTCAACCTGGTCGCCCCTACGGTGCTCACCCGCGCCGCGCTCCCCGCGCTGCGCCGCGCTCGCGGAACCGTCGTGTTCGTGAACAGCTCCGCGGGCCTGGTCGCCGGCTCGACCTGGTCGGCCTACGCCGCGTCGAAGTTCGGGCTGCGGGCGCTGGCCGACTCGCTGCGCGCCGAGGAGGTCGAGCACGGCGTCCGGGTCACCACCGTGTTCCCGAGCCGCACGGCCACCCCGATGCAGGAGAAGGTGCACGAGCAGGAGGGTGCGACCTACGACTCCTCGCGGTGGATCCGTCCCGAGACCGTCGCCGCCACGATCCTGCACGTGCTCGACCTGCCGGGCGACGCCACGATCCCCGAGGTCAGCGTCCGTCCGGTCGTGCCGCGAGCCTAGGACTGCTCGGGCGTCCCGTCACCGGAGCGCCAGTTGAAGGCGCCGACCGTCACCATCCGGAGCTGCTGGCGAGCGCGGGCGATGACCGGCTCCTCGGCCTCGCCGTGGACCACGATGAACTGCTCGCCGAAGGCCACCATCTGGGTCACGATCAGGTTGGCCAGCACCTGCAGGTCCTCCGGGGTCCAGGTGTCGGTCCCGGGGAGCAGGGCGAGGTCGGCCGCCAGCTCGCGCTCGAAGAGCTCGAACTGGTGGCGGATCTCCTCGCGGACCACGGTCGGCCCGGCACCCCGCTCGCGCGCGATGAAGGCGAAGTGGGCGCGGTGCTGGCGGGCATGGTCGGCGACGACGTCGATCGAGTTGTCGATGATCCAGTGGAAGGCGGGCGCTCCCTGGCGCACGTCGCGCAGCATCGCCCGCAGTGACGCGAAGGACTCCTCGACCAGCGCCAGCCCGAGGTCGTCGAGGGACGCGAAGTGCCGGTAGAACGCGGTCGGCACGATGCCGACCTCCTTGGCGACCTGGCGCAGCGAGAGCGCGGCGAGCGTCTGCTCGCCGGACAGCCGCAGCGCGGCGTCGAGGATCGCCCGGCGGGTGCGTTCCTTGCGCTCCCCGCGCGTGGTGTCGCTCACGAGGCCCATCGTAAGGGTGCACATGTGTGCACCAACACACGAGCCGAGCGTTGACTCCGGCGTGCGGACTGGCCAGAGTATTGAGTGAACAGACGTTCACTCAATCATCAGGAGGAAGTCATGGGTGTTACCCGGACCGTGCTCCGCTCCCGGGCCGTCGCGGCCCTCGCCTCGCCCCACGGCGTCGACCGCTACCTCGAGCAGGTGAACCCGATGTGGGCCGCCCACGAGGTCCGGGCCCGGGTCGTCGAGGTGCGCCGCGAGGTCGACGTCCCCGGCCACCCGCCCGTCGCGACGATCATGTTGCAGCCCACCAGCACCTGGCAGGGCCACCGCGCCGGCCAGCACGTGCAGGTGGGCGTCGAGATCGACGGCGCGCGCCGTACGACGCGGGTGTTCTCGGTCTCGAGCCCCGACTCGCGTGCGGGCGACCGCTTCACCATCACGCTGCGCGCCAACCCCGACGGACTGGTCTCCTCCTACCTCGTGGAACGCGCGCAGCCCGGCACGATGGTCCACCTCTCGCAGGCCGAGGGTGACTTCGTGCTCCCGGACCACGTTCCCGAGCACGTCGTGATGATCTCCGGCGGCTCCGGGATCACGCCGGTGATGTCGATGCTGCGCTCGCTCCAGCGCCGCACCCACCGCGGCCGGGTCACCTTCCTGCACTACGCGCAAAGCCCCGAGCACCAGATCTACGCCGAGGAGCTGGCGATGATCGCGCGCTCCGGCCACGGCATCGACGTCCGGCTGCTGCATCCCGAGCTCGGCGACCCGGCGCTCTCGCCGGCCTACCTCGAGCGGATGGTCCCCGGCTTCCGCGACGTCCCCACCTGGGCCTGCGGTCCGGCGCCGCTGATCGACGCCGTCCACGCGGCGTACGCCGGCGCGGAGTCGCTCCACGTGGAGTACTTCAAGCCGCCGCGCACGGCGTCGGGCGACGCCGAGGGCGAGGTCGAGTTCGCCCGGTCCGGCAAGGCCGCGGCCAACAGCGGTGCGTCGTTGCTCGAGCAGGCCGAGGCGCTCGGGCTCCGGCCGGAGTCGGGCTGCCGGATGGGCATCTGCTTCTCCTGCGTCTCCACCAAGACCGAGGGCACGGTCCGCAACGTCGTCACCGACGAGGAGTCCTCGCTGCCCGACGAGGACATCCGGATCTGCGTCTCCGCCCCCGTCGGCGACTGCGTCGTCGACCTCTGAACCACCTGAACCTCCTCACTCCTGATCCACTCACCCGAAGGGATCCACCCATGAAGACCGCCACCATGAAGACCAACCGGACCACGCTGAGCGACGAGCAGCTCGAGCAGTTCGGCGAGGAGCTCGACGCCATCCGGCAGCGGCTCATCGCCGACCTCGGCGAGGAGGACGCGACGTACATCCGCAAGGTCGTGAAGGCGCAGCGCGGCTTCGAGGTCGCCGGCCGCGCGCTGTTCTACCTGCCGCCCGCCTGGCCGCTGGCCGTGGCCGCGCTGTCGGTCTCGAAGATCCTCGACAACATGGAGATCGGCCACAACGTCATGCACGGGCAGTACGACTGGATGGGCGACCCCGGCCTGAACTCGCGCATGTACGAGTGGGACAACGTCTGCCCGAGCGAGCAGTGGAAGAACTCGCACAACTACATCCACCACACCTACACCAATATCCTCGGCAAGGACCGCGACATCGGCTACGGCGTCCTGCGGATGGACGAGGACCAGCCGTGGCACCCCTACTACCTCGGCAACCCGCTCTACGCTTTCCTGCTGATGGTGTTCTTCGAGTGGGGCGTCGCGATGCACGACCTCGAGGTCGAGAACCTCGTGGCGGGGAAGCGGAAGATCGAGGAGAACAAGGCCCTCCACGCCGGCATCATGCGCAAGGTGAAGCGCCAGGCGCTCAAGGACTACCTGCTGTTCCCGGCGCTCACCGGCCCGCTCTTGCCGATGACCCTCGCCGGCAACGCGACGGCCAACCTGGTCCGCAACGTCTGGGCCTTCAACATCATCTTCTGCGGCCACTTCCTCGGCCGGCGTCGCGACCTTCTCCGAGGAGGAGTGCGAGGACGAGACCCGCGGCCACTGGTACTACCGCCAGCTGCTCGGTTCCGCGAACATCACCGGCGGCAGGCTCTTCCACCTGATGACCGGCAACCTCTCGCACCAGATCGAGCACCACCTCTTCCCGGACCTGCCGGCCCGGCGCTACCCCGAGGTGGCCGGTGAGATCCAGGAGATCTGCGAGCGTTACGGCCTTCCCTACAACACCGGCCGGCTCGGCCGGCAGCTCGGCAGCGTGGCGAAGAAGATCTGCCGGATGGCGCTGCCGGACCGGAATACGCCGGGCTCGCCGGGCGAGACGGTGGACCAGACGCCCGTCGCCGCCTGACAATGGGTGGCATGGACGACCACCTCTCGAAGGCAGAGATCCGCAAGGACGCCGTGCAGAGCGCCGTCGAGGCGGCGGCCGGGACCGTCGGGCAGGTGACGTCGATCGTCACGACCGCCGTGAAGGAGGTCGCCGCCGTGTTCGGCGGCTTCGCGACCGAGGTGTTCGAGATCCGCGACTCCGCGCGCCGGGCCTCGGCCGACCACGCGCCGGAGGACGACTGAGCGCGGCTCTCAGGACTTCTTCGCGGCCCTCGGGTCGAACTCCTCGACCAGCGGCACCACGTCGGCGATCGAGTCGAGGACCCGGGTCGCCTGGTAGGGGAAGTTGTCGACGTCCTTCTTCTTCGTGGAGCCGGTCAGCACCAGGATCGTGCGGAGCCCGGCCTCGAGCCCGCTGACGATGTCGGTGTCCATCCGGTCGCCGATCATGACCGTGGTCTCCGAGTGCCCCTCGATCCGGTTCAGCGCCGAGCGCATCATCAGCGAGTTGGGCTTGCCGACGTAGTAGGGCTGCTGGCCGGTGGCGGTGCTGATCAGGGCGGCGACGGAGCCGGTCGCCGGCAGCGTGCCGGCCGGGCTGGGGCCGCTCGGGTCGGGGTTGGTGGCGATGAAGCGGGCGCCGGCCTCGATCAGCCGGATCGCCCGCGTGATCGCCTCGAACGAGTAGGTCCGGGTCTCCCCGAGGACGACGTAGTCGGGATCGACGTCGTTGGTGGTGTAGCCGATCTCGTGCATCGCGGTGGTCAGGCCGGTCTCGCCCACGACGTACGCCGAGCCGCCGGGGCGCTGGTCGTCGAGGAACTGGGCGGTGGCCAGCGCGGAGGTCCAGATCGCCTCCTCGGGCACGTCGATGCCGGCCCGCAGCAGCCGGGCCCGCAGGTCGCGCGGCGTGAAGATCGAGTTGTTGGTCAGCACCAGGAACGGCAGCTCACGCTGCTTGAGCGCATCGAGGAACTCGGCGGCCCCGGGGATCGGGGACTCCTCGTGCACCAGCACGCCGTCCATGTCGGTCAACCAGGTCGCGACGGGGCGGGGGGTCGTCATGCGGCCCATCGTGTCAGAGCGACGATCTAGGATCCGACCCATGCACCGGATCTTCACCACGAGCGTGGCCTCGGTCTACCCGCACTACGTCACGAAGCTGGAGCGCAAGGGCCGCACGGAGGCCGAGCTGCGCGAGGTGGTCGAGTGGCTCACCGGCTTCGACGAGGCGGCCCTGGCCGCCCACCTCGAGGCAGGGACGGCGTTCGAGGACTTCTTCGCGCAGGCCCGGCTGAACCCGGACGTCTCGTTGATCACCGGCAGCGTGTGCGGGGTGAAGGTGCAGGAGGTCGAGGACCCCCTGATGCAGCAGATCCGTTACCTCGACAAGCTCGTCGACGAGCTGGCGAAGGGCCGGCCGATGGCCAAGGTGCTGCGCGGCTAGGTACGGCCGGGGCATGCCCGGTCCTGAAACGGGTAGGAAGGGGTGTGGATCTCCTCGAGCGGACCAGCGCCGTGGCCGGCGCGGGGTTGGCCGGGGCCACCCGTGCGGTCGCGGTGCTGCGGCGCGCTCAGAAGCCGTTGCACCCACGCGGTGAGCTCGTGACAGCGCAGCTGCGGCGTACTGGTTCGGTGCCGGCGACGGGCGTGGCCTGGCTGGACGGGTCGGGGACGGACGAGGTGCTGGTGCGGCGCTCCCGAGCCGTCGGCTGGTCCTCCCTGCTGCCCGACGTGCACGGGATGGCGGTGCGGGTGCCTGTGGGCGAGGGCCACGGCGACCTCCTGCTCGCCACCACCGGCCTGGGTCGTGCAACCCGGCACCTGCTGCTGCCCGGGTGGGGTGCCAGTCGACCGATGACCACGCTGCTGCCCTACACCAGCGGCGATGGACCGTTGCTCGTGGCCGCCCGCGCTCGAGGCACGCACGAGTACGAGCTCGCGCACGCCACCCGCGGGGGAACGTGGCGCACGTTCGCCGTCCTCACGCTCGCCACCACCGGGGGCGCGGACCCCCTGGTGTCCTTCGACCCGGTCGTCAACTCACTGCCCGGACTCGCGTTTCCCGCCTGGGTGGCGCGGCTGCGCGAGCCGGCGTACCTCACCGCCCGGCGGAGCCGGTCCGCTCGATGACCGCCGCGGCGAGCGCTTGGGGGGCCTCGTCGGGGATCCAGTGGCTCACGCCGGGCAGCTCGACGAAGGAGTACGGCGCATCGACGTGCCGCTCGCAGGCCACGGCCGCTCGGCGGCTGACAGCAGTGTCGCCGTCGCTCCACACCAGCGTGGTGGGCACGAGGGACGGCTGCCGTGTGCCGGGACCGGACAGCGGCAGGGCTCGGTACCAGCCGAGCGCCCCCGACAGCGCTCCATCGTCGACCATCTCGCCCTGGTACCGGTCTAGCGCCTCTGAGCTCATCCCACTGGCGCGCAGTGAGCGACGACCCCAGCGGGTCTGCAGTGCCAGCTCGGGGAGGAGGGGCAGCTGGAAGAAGCCCATGTACCACGAGCGCAGTACTTGGTCGCTGCTCGTCATGGCCCCCAGAAATGCCGCGGGGTGGGGCACGGAGACTGCCGTGAGGCTGCGGACCAGCTCGGGGCGTCGGGCTGCGGCCCAACCGACCACGGCACCCCAGTCGTGTCCGACGAGGTGCACGGGCGCCCCGGTCCTGGCGACGAGTGCCGCGAGGTCGCTGACCAGCCGGTCCACGGCATACGCGCGCCGTGACCGTGGACGCGCTCCGCGGGAGTAGCCGCGCTGGTCGGGGGCCAGCGTGCGCAGCCCCGCCGCATGCAGCAGCGGCGCCACGCCGTCCCACGACGACGCCCGTTGCGGGAAGCCGTGGAGCAGCACGACGGGGTCACCGTCCAGAGGTCCCTCGTCGCGGACGTCGAAGCGCAGGCCGTCGTGCTCGAGGACGGTGAGGCGGGGGGTGTGGGGCATGGTCAGGACTCAGCCGAAGGTCATCCGGAAGGCGGCCTGCCGGAACGACGCGAGCTGGCGGGCGTCGGCGAGCCAGCCGAGCGGACCGTCGGCGGCGAAGTCCCAGTCAGCCCGGGCCGGGAGCGCCTTCGATGTCCCGCGCACAGCGGCGGTCCGCGGCTCCTCTCCGGTGTCGGGCAGGCCCGGGTGCCACAGCCCGGCCCGGAACGGCAGCCGGGGAGCGAGCCTCGACACGTCGCGGAACCGGGCCGAGGCGATCGGCCGGTCCCCGTCACGGGCGGCCCAGGAGGTCGTCGCGGTGGGGCCGGCGTACGCCGCCTCGTGCTCGAGGTCGCCCAGCTGCTTCGGGATCGCCCACAGCTCACGTCCACCGGCCACCGAGGCCGGGGAGTCGACCCAGATGTCGGTGATGGTCACCCGACGCCCGTGCTCGGCGGTGACGAGGGGCCGGGCGACGAGCAGCTCGCCGTAGGTCAGCGGGCTGCCCTCCTCGTAGGACACGAACGCCGCGCCGTACAGCCCGGCCGGGCGCTGGGCGTCCACCCGCTCACGGACCCGGAACAGCGTCAGCCACAGCGAGCCCACCAGCTGCCAGGGAGCGGCCGGGTAGGTCACCTCCGGCTCCACCGAGGAGATCGTCCAGCGGGTCGTCATGCCAGCTCAGTCGTCCGGGTCGTCGAGGCGTGCCAGCCAGGTGGCGAAGCGCTCGGTGGCGGTCTCGAACTCGGGGTGCACGTCGGTGAACTCCGAGAGCCGGTCGGCGAGCCAGGCCAGGGTGACCTCCTCGTCACCCCGGCGCGACTGCAGCTCCTCGATGCCCCGGTCGGTGAAGTACATCGCCGCCGTCCGTCAGTAGTCGGTGCCGGTCTGCTCGCCGGCGGGGGCGAAGGCACGGTCGAGGAGGTTCTTCTGCTCCTCGGTGTGCCGCTTCACCGTCCCGACCGACGGGGAGGCCGACGCGCCCCGGGTCACCGGCTCGACCGGGTGACCGATCGCCGGCCACACGTTGAGCTGGTAGTGAGGCCACGGACCGTTGTTGCGCGGCTCGTCCTGCACCCAGCGCACGGCCTTGAGGTTCGGGAAGGTCGCGAGGTACTCGTGGATCTCCTCGGTCGGGCGCGGGTAGAGCTGCTCGATGCGGGCGATCGCGAACTTCTCGCCCTCGGCGCGCTTGCCACGCTCGACCATCAGGTCCCAGGTGACCCGGCCCGAGCACAGCAGCAGCGTCTCGACCTTCTCCGGGTCGGCCGTCGCGTCGGTGATCAGCGGCCGGAAGGTCCCGGTCGTGAAGTCCTCCGGCTGCGACGCGGCCTCCTTGCGCTTGAGCATCGACTTCGGCGTGAAGACCACCAGCGGGCGGTGGTCCTCGCCGAGCGAGTGCTGCCGCAGCAGGTGGAAGTACGACGCCGGCGTGGACGGCTGGGCGACGACGAACGCGTCCTCGGCCGCCATCGTCAGGAACCGCTCGATCCGCGCGGAGGAGTGGTCGGGGCCCTGGCCCTCGTAGCCGTGCGGCAGCAGCAGCACGACGCCGGACTGCTGGCGCCACTTGGTCTCACCGGCGGTGATGAACTCGTCGATCACGATCTGCGCGCCGTTGACGAAGTCGCCGAACTGCGCCTCCCAGAGGACCAGCGCCTCGGGCCGGGCCACGGAGTAGCCGTACTCGAAGCCGAGTGCGGCGTACTCCGAGAGCAGCGAGTCGTAGACGTAGAACTTGGCCTGGTCCTCGGTGAGCGAGGACAGCGGCGTCCACTCGTCGGCGTTCTTGCGGTCGATGATGGTGGCGAAGCGGGACACGAAGGTGCCGCGCCGCGAGTCCTGGCCGGCCAGCCGGACCGGACGACCCTCCATCAGCAGCGCGCCGAACGCCAGCACCTCGGCGGTGCCCCAGTCGATCGGGCCGTCGGTGATCGCGGCGGCCCGGCGCTGCAGCTGCGGCATCACCTTCGGGTGGACGGTGAAGCCCTCGGGCGGGGTGACGTAGGCGTCGGAGATCCGCTTGAGCACCTCGTTGGACACGGCGGTGGTCGCCGCCCCGGTCGGCTTGTCGGGGTAGTCGGGGACCGTGGTCCACTCGTCGGGCTGGCTGCTGGCCTCGCGGACCTCGGTGAAGACCCGCTCGAGCTGCTGCTGGTAGTCCTTGAGGACCTGCTCGGCCTCCTCGATCGTGATGTCGCCACGGCCGATCAGCGACTCGGTGTAGAGCTTGCGCACCGACCGCTTCTGCTCGATCAGGTCGTACATCAGCGGCTGGGTGTACGACGGGTCGTCACCCTCGTTGTGACCGCGGCGGCGGTAGCAGACGAGGTCGATGACGACGTCCTTGTTGAACTCCTGGCGGTAGTCGAAGGCGAGCCGGGCGACCCGGATGCACGCCTCGGGGTCGTCGCCGTTGACGTGGAAGATCGGTGCCTGGACCATCCGCGCCACGTCGGTGCAGTAGAGCGACGAGCGCGACGAGCCGGGCGAGGTGGTGAAGCCGACCTGGTTGTTGACGACCACGTGGATCGTGCCGCCGGTGCGGTAGCCGCGCAGCTGCGACAGGTTGAGCGTCTCGGCGACGACGCCCTGGCCGGCGAACGCCGCGTCGCCGTGCACGAGCAGCGGCAGCACGGGGAACTCGGCACCGCGGTCGAGCACGTCCTGCTTGGCACGGGCGATGCCCTCGAGCACCGGGTTGACTGCCTCGAGGTGCGAGGGGTTGGCGGCCACCGACACCTTGATGGTGTCGCCGGAGCCGGCGGTGAACTCGCCCTCGGCGCCGAGGTGGTACTTCACGTCGCCCGAGCCCTGCACGGTGCGGGGGTCGATGTTGCCCTCGAACTCCCGGAAGATCTGGGAGTACTTCTTGCCGACGATGTTGGCCAGCATGTTGAGCCGGCCGCGGTGGGCCATGCCGATCGTGACCTCGTCGAGCGACTGCTCGGCCGCGGCCTCGCAGATCTCGTCGATCAGCGGCACCGTGGTCTCGCCGCCCTCGAGCGAGAATCGCTTCTGGCCGACGAACTTGGTCTGCAGGAAGGTCTCGAACGCCTCGGCCTGGTTGAGCTTGAGCAGGATCCGCAGCTGCTCCTCGCGGGGCGGCTTGGTGTGCGGCTGCTCCACGCGCTGCTGGATCCAGCGACGCTGCTCGGGGTCCATGATGTGCATGTACTCGATGCCGGTGGTGCGGCAGTAGGAGTCGCGCAGGATCCCCAGGATGTTGCGCAGCTTCATGAACCGGCGGCCCTCGCCACCGAACGAGCCCGGTGGCGAACTCGCGGTCGAGGTCCCACAGGGTCAGGCCGTGCGACTCCACCTCGAGGTCGGGGTGGCTGCGCTGGCGGTACTCCAGCGGGTCGGTGTCGGCCATCATGTGGCCGCGCACCCGGTAGGCGTGGATCAGCTCGAGGATCCGGGCCTGCTTGACGATGTCGTCGTCGTGGCTGGCCACGACGTCGCGCGCCCAGCGGATCGGCTCGTAGGGGATCCGCAGCGACCGGAAGATCTCGTCGTAGAAGTTGTCCTCGCCGAGGAGCAGCTGGTGGAGGCGGCGCAGGAACTCGCCCGACTGCGCGCCCTGGATGACCCGGTGGTCGTAGGTCGAGGTCAGCGTCATGACCTTGCTGATGCCGTTGCGGTTGAGCGCCTCCTCCGAGGCTCCCTGCCACTCGGCGGGGTACTCCATGGCGCCGACGCCGAGGATGACCGACTGGCCGGGCATCAGCCGCGGCACCGGGTGGTTGGTGCCGAGCCCGCCGACGTTGGTGAGGCTCATGGTGGTGCCCTGGTAGTCGTCCATCGTGAGCTTGTTGTCGCGGGCCTTGCGGATGAGGTCCTCGTACGCCGTCCAGAAGCCGGCGAAGTCCATCGTCTCGCAGCCCTTGATCGAGGGCACGACCAGCTGTCGGGTGCCGTCGGGCTTCTGCTGGTCGACGGCGAGCCCGAGGTTGATGTGGGCCGGCGACACCATGGTCGGCTTGCCGTCCTTCTCGACGTAGGAGTTGTTCATCTCCGGCATCGACTGCAACGCCTTGACGAGGGCGAAGCCGATCAGGTGGGTGAAGGAGACCTTGCCGCCGCGGGCGCGGGCGAGGTGGTTGTTGATGACCGTGCGGTTGTCCCACAGCAGCTTGACCGGGAGCGTGCGCACCGAGGTGGCGGTGGGGACGGCCAGCGAGAGGTCCATGTTCTTGGCGGTCGCGGCCGCGATCCCGCGCAGCGTGGTGTACGCCGACTCGTCACCGGTCGTCGTGGGTGCCTCGGGCTTGGCGTCCTTGGCCACGGGACTGGTCGTGCCCTGCGCCGGCTCGGCGGCCGCGGCGGCGGGCCGGGGCTTGGCCTTCGGGGCGGGGCTCTTCGACTCGGACTTCTGCTTCGACTCCGACTCCGACTCCGACTCCGACTTCGACTCGGACTTCGGCTCGGACTTCTGCTCCGCCGTCGGCGCGGGCGTCGCGGCCGGCTTCTCCTCGGGCGTCAGGCGGCCTCCGGGGCCGGCTTCTCGGCAGGGCTCGCGGCCGTCGTACCGTTGGCCTGGCCGTTCGACTGGAAGTAGCGCTTCCACTCCGGTGTCACGCTGTCCGGGTCTCGCTCGTACTGCTCGAACATCTCCTCGACGAGCCACTCGTTGGCCCCGAAGTCGCTGGAGGTGTCGTGGGACTGCTGGCCAGGGGACTGCGGCACTGGTGCTTTCGCCTCTTCCGGTCTGTGCGCGGGTTGTGGGGGTACTCGTTTCCCACTCGCAAGGCTAGTCCCACACGCCAGCAAATGCGCAGCCACGCCCCACATCTGCGGCAGGGTGGCGCGTGACACCGACCACCAGGCGTTGACAGGGAGTCAGGACCCATGAGCAGGACCTCGCGACCACGGCGGGTCGCCGCCGTCCCGGTGGCCCTCGTCACCCTCCTCGCCACCGCGCTGCAGCGGGGAGGACGAGACCGTCGCCGACCTCGGACCCCAGCAGGTCGCTGGGCGACCCCTCGGCCGCCCCGACGCTGGCTGTCGAGCCCGTCGTGAAGCCCGGCGACGTCGTCGGCAGGCTTCCGAGGAAGGACCGCGACCGGGTCGTCGACGCGGTCTCCGGGGTGGCCGTGCGCTACCTCGAGGCGGCGTACCTCGCGGGGGACTACCCCCGCTCGGGCTTCGGCGAGGCGTTCGCCGGGTTCACCCGGGGCGCCGCGCAGGTCGCGCGGGACGACCGGGGGCTGCTGACCAACCAGGGCGTGGGCGCCCGCGTCGAGCAGGTCACCCCGTCCTCGCTGCGCGTCACCGTCGACGTGCTGGCGGCCGACGGGGGTGCCCGGGCCGCGACCGCCCACGTGAACCTCGCCTTCCGGACCGAGGGCGGCTATGCCAAGCGGGTGCAGGTGCAGGGCCGGTTGCGGATGACCAAGCAGGACGGCCGCTGGGCCGTCTTCGGCTACGAGATGAGCAAGGGAGCCCGCTGATGACCCGCACCCGAGACGTCACCCGGCTGCTGCGCACCGCCGCGCTGGTCCTGGTGCTGGCGGTGACGGCGCTCGCCGTCCCCGACTCCGGCGTGAAGCCCGCCGAGCTGAGCCTGGTGAAGCTGCGCGGGGCCGACGGCGTCGACGTCGGCGACGACGTCATCTGGATCCTGGCGATCGGCTCCGACGCGCGCCCGGGGGAGGCGATGACCCGTGCCCGCGGCGACGCGATCCAGATGGTGGGGCTCAACACCCGCACCGGCGCTGCCTCGTCGATCGGCATCCCGCGCGACGCGTGGGTGCCGATCCCCGGCTTCGGGTCCAACCGGGTCAACGCCTCGCTGACCTTCGGCGGGCCGCCGCTGATGGGGCGCACGGTCGGCAACCTAGTCGGCGTCCAGCCCGACTACGTGATGGTCACCCGGTTCCCGTTCTTCGAGAACATGGTCAACGACATCGGCGGCATCTACGTCGACAACCCGCGGCCCTTCGCCGACGAGTACCTCAAGCCGAAGGGCTTCGACCGGGGCCGGATCAAGCTCGACGGCTACAACGCGATGGCGTTCGCCCGGATCCGCAAGAGCCTCGGCGGCGGCGACTTCGACCGCTCGGCCAACCAGCAGCGGGTGCTGCGCGGCATCCAGGCCCGGATCGCGACCAGGGCCGACGAGCCGGGGTTCCTCGAGCGCGGCGTGATGACGGTGATGCGCAACATGGACACCAACGTCGGCCCGGCCGAGCTCTTCGAGCTCGCCGAGGTCGTCGCCCAGGTCGACCCGCGGAAGATCCGCAGCTGCGTGGTGCAGGGCTCCTTCGGGAACATCGGAGGCGCCAGCATCATCTTCCCGAACGTCGGCCAGGCCCGCCGCTACGGCAACGCCGCCCGCACCGACGCCACGCTGGGCCCCTGCTAGCCCGCAACAGACGCGGCGTGTGCCTGAGAACGCCCTCTGGGTCGTTCTCAGGCACACGCCGCGACGTGGTGCCTCCGGCAGGATTCGAACCTGCGGCACCTGGTACCGGAAACCAGTGCTCTATCCCCTGAGCTACGGAGGCCTGCAGCGCCGATCCGGTGACCGGACGACGCGGTGCGGACACTACCGGGCGGAACTGATGGGAGAGAAACCGGTGGCCGCCGATAGGCTTGGCTGGTGAATCCCGCCGAGCTCTCCACCGTCGTCGTCCGCGCTCTCCAGTCCCTCGCGGACCGCGGCGACCTCGCCCTGCCGGACGGCGTGCCGGCCGAGGTGACGGTCGAGCGGCCCCGGGACAAGGGGCACGGCGACTACGCCACGAACGCGGCGCTGCAGCTGGCCAAGAAGGCCGGGACCAACCCGCGTGCGCTCGGCGAGCTGCTGGCCACCGAGCTCCGCTCCGCGGACGGCATCGCGGCCGTGGAGGTGGCCGGTCCGGGCTTCCTCAACGTCACCGTCGAGGCGGGCGCCCAGGGCCGGGTCGCGGCCGACATCGTGGCCGCGGGGGCGGCGTACGGCCGCAACGACGCGCAGGCCGGCGAGACCGTCAACGTCGAGTTCATCTCGGCCAACCCGACCGGCCCGTTGCACCTCGGCCACACCCGCTGGGCCGTCGTCGGCGACGCCATCGCCCGGGTGCTCGAGGCCGCCGGCGCCCGGGTGACCCGCGAGTTCTACATCAACGACCGCGGCAACCAGATGAACCTGTTCGGCGCCTCCGTCGAGGCCCGGGCCTTCGGTGAGGCACCGCCCGAGGACGGCTACCAGGGCGCCTACGTCACCGACCTCGCCGAGGCCGTGGTCGCGGCCGAGCCCGGCCTGCGCGAGATGCCCCCGGGCGAGGAGCGGACGGTCGCGTTCCGCGAGGCGGCGTACGCCGTGCAGCTGCGCGACCAGCAGGCCGCGCTGGCCCGCTTCCACACCGTCTTCGACGTCTGGTTCTCCGAGCGCTCGCTGCACGACAGCGACGACGTCGCCGCCGGGCTGGAGAAGCTGCGCTCGCAGGGCCACCTCTACGACGCGGACGGCGCGCTCTGGATGCGCACCACGGACTTCGGCGACGACCGCGACCGGGTGCTGATCCGCACCAACGGCGAGCTGACCTACTTCGCGAGCGACACCGCCTACTACGTCAACAAGCGCGAGCGCGGCTTCGACCGCTGCCTCTACCTGCTCGGCGCCGACCACCACGGCTACGTCGGGCGGCTCAAGGCCATGGCCGCGTGCGCGGGTGACGACCCCGACCGCAACATCGAGGTCCTGATCGGCCAGCTGGTGAAGATCATGCGGGACGGCGAGGAGGTCCGGCTCTCCAAGCGGGCCGGCGAGATCATCACGCTCGAGGAGCTGATGGAGGAGATCGGCGTCGACGCGCTGCGCTACTCCCTCGCGCGCTATCCCTCGGACTCGCCGCTGGTGCTCGACGTCGCCGAGATCACCAAGGCCTCGGCCGACAACCCGGTCTTCTACGTGCAGTACGGCCACGCCCGCACCTGCCGGATGATGGCGAACGCCACCGACCTGGGGATGTCCCTCCCCGAGAGCTACGACCCGTCGCTGCTGACGCACCCCCGCGACGGCGAGCTGCTGCGGGCGCTGGCGGAGTTCCCCCGCGTCGTCGCCTCGGCAGCCGAGCTGCGCGAGCCGCACCGGGTCGCGCGCTACCTCGAGGACACCACGTCGGTCTTCAACAAGTGGTACGACACCAAGGAGTGCCGGATGCTGCCGCAGGGCGACGAGCCGGTCGCTCCCGTCAACGAGGCGCGGCTGATGCTGGTCGTCGCCGCCCGCACGGTGCTCGCGAACGGCCTCGACCTGCTCGGCGTCACCGCGCCCGAGCGGATGTAGGGCCGTCGTGCCGACCTCCCACCCCTCGGGCTGGGCGCACGCCGACGGGGCGCTGCGCGGGCCGTCGTGGCTGCGCGAGCCGGGCGACCCCAACGTGCTGGTGCCGCAGCTGTGGTCGAGCACCGCGCGCAAGGTCGACGGCGACCTCGTCATCGGCGGCGTCGCGGTCGCCGACCTGGTGGCCGAGTTCAACACCCCGGCGTACGTCCTGGACGAGGAGGACCTGCGCTCGCGGGCGCGCGCCTTCCGCGACGCGTTCTCGGCGTACGACGTGTTCTACGCCGGCAAGGCGTTCCTCTGCACGACGGTCGCCCGTTGGATCGCCGAGGAGGGCCTCAGCCTCGACGTCTGCTCCGCGGGAGAGCTGAGCGTCGCCGAGCGGGCCGGCTTCCCGATGGCGCGGGTCGGGCTGCACGGCAACAACAAGACCTACCCCGAGCTGCGCCGGGCGGTCGCCCTCGGCGTGGGCCGGATCGTCGTGGACTCGTTCGCGGAGGTCGAGCGCCTCGCGCAGGTCACGGCCGACCTCGGGACGACCGCCCGGGTCATGATCCGGGTGACCGCCGGCGTCGAGGCCCACACGCACGAGTACATCGCGACCGCCCACGAGGACCAGAAGTTCGGCTTCTCGATCAGCAGCGGCCACGCCCTCGACGCCGTACGCCGCGTGCTGGCCGCGCCGGGCCTCGAGCTGCTCGGCCTGCACTCCCACATCGGCAGCCAGATCTTCGACAGCTCGGGCTTCGAGGTGGCGGCCCGCCGGGTGCTCGCGCTGCACGCGCAGGTCTCCGACCGAGCTCGGCGTGACGCTGCCCGAGATGGACCTCGGCGGCGGCTTCGGCATCGCCTACACGACCCAGGACGACCCGGCCGACCCCGCGCAGCTCGCGACCGAGATGAGCAAGATCGTCGAGCACGAGTGCCGGGCGCTCGGGATCCCCGAGCCGCGGCTCTCGATCGAGCCCGGCCGCGCGATCGTCGGACCGAGCACGTGCACGGTCTACACCGTCGGCACCGTCAAGCCGGTCGAGCTCGACGGGGGAGCGGTGCGCACCTACGTCTCGGTGGACGGCGGGATGAGCGACAACATCCGCACCGCGCTCTACGACGCGGACTACTCCTGCACCCTCGGGGCCCGGGCCTCCGCGGCGCCGCCGGTGCTGTCGCGGGTCGTCGGCAAGCACTGCGAGGCCGGCGACATCGTCGTCAAGGACGAGTTCCTCCCCGGTGACGTCGCTCCCGGGGACCTGCTGGCGGTGCCGGGGACCGGTGCCTACTGCCGCTCGATGGCCTCGAACTACAACCACGCGCTGCGCCCGCCCGTGATCGCTGTGCGGGACGGAGTCGCGCGGGTGATCGTGCGGCGGGAGACTGACGCCGACCTGTTCGCGACGGATATGGGTGACGACTGATGAGGTCTCGACAGGATCGACCTCCGGGGGAGCCGCTGCGCGTGGCGGTGCTCGGCTGCGGCTCGGTGGGCTCGCAGGTGGTGCGGCTGCTGCTGGAGCAGTCCGACGACCTGGCAGCCCGGATCGGCGCGCCGCTCGAGCTCGTCGGCGTCGGCGTACGCCGGCTCGACGCGACGCGTGAGGTCGAGGTGCCCGAGGGCTTGCTGACCACCGACGCCGACGGACTGGTCGCACGGGCCGACCTGGTGGTCGAGGTGATCGGCGGCATCGAGCCGGCGCGCAGCCTGATCGTCTCCGCGCTCGACCACGGCGCCGCGGTGGTGACCGCCAACAAGGCCCTGCTCGCCGCCGACGGCCCGACGCTGTTCGAGGCCGCCGAGCGCGCCGAGCGGGACCTCTTCTACGAGGCCGCCGTCGCCGGCGCGATCCCGATCCTGCGACCGCTGCGCGAGTCGCTCGCGGGCGACCGGGTCACCCGGGTGCTCGGCATCGTCAACGGCACCACCAACTTCATCCTCGACAAGATGGACACCGCCGGCAGCGGCTTCTCGGAGGCGCTCGAGGAGGCCCAGGAGCTGGGGTACGCGGAGGCCGACCCGACCGCCGACGTCGAGGGCTTCGACGCCGCCGCCAAGGCCGCGATCCTGGCCAGCCTCGCCTTCCACTCGCGCGTCAACGTCGACGACGTCCACCGCGAGGGGATCTCGGAGGTGACGGCCGCCGACGTGCAGTCCGCCCGGGAGATGGACTCGGTCGTCAAGCTGCTCGCGATCGCCGAGCTGCGCCGCGACGTCGCCGGCGACGAGGCGGTCGCCGTCCGGGTCCACCCGGCGATGATCCCGCGCTCCCACCCGCTGGCCTCGGTCCGCGAGGCCTTCAACGCCGTCTTCGTCGAGTCCGAGGCCGCCGGCCAGCTGATGTTCTACGGCCCCGGCGCCGGCGGCTCGCCGACCGCGTCCGCCGTGCTCGGCGACCTGGTCACCGTCGCCCGCAACCGGCTCGCGGGCACCCGCGGCCCCGGGGAGTCGGCGTACGCCGAGCGCCGCGTGCTGCCGATGGGGGAGACCGTCACCCGCTACCACGTCGCGATCGACGTCGACGACCGCGCGGGGGTGCTGGCCGCGGTCGCGAACGCCTTCGCCGACCACGGCGTCTCGATCCAGACCGTCAAGCAGGAGGGCCGCGGCGCGGACGCCCAGCTCGTCGTCGTCTCCCACACCGCCACCGACGCCCAGCTCGCGGCGACCGTCGAGCAGCTGCGGACGATGGACGCGGTGCGCGAGGTGACGTCGGTGATGCGCGTGGAGGGTGACGCGGAATGAGCACCCCACGAAATCACGGGATTCCCCCGCTTCGCTCCTCCGTCCCACGATTCCGCGGGGGCCCCGAATGACGCTCGACGGGCGGGGCTGGCGCGGCGTCGTCGAGGAGTACCGCGAGCTGCTCGACATCCCCGACGGGGTGGAGGCGGTGACGCTGCGCGAGGGCGGCACCCCGCTGGTGCACTCCACGTGGCTCTCCGGCCTCACCGGCGCGCGCGTCCACCTCAAGGTCGAGGGCGACAACCCGACGGGGTCCTTCAAGGACCGCGGCATGACCGCGGCGATCTCGGTGGCGAAGCACGACGGCGCGGAGGCGGTGGTGTGCGCCTCGACCGGCAACACCTCCGCATCGATGGCGGCCTACGCCGCGAAGGCCGGGCTCAAGCCGCTGGTGCTCGTGCCCGAGGGCAAGATCGCGGCCGGCAAGATGGCGCAGGCGATCGTGCACGGCGCGCAGATCATCATGGTGCGGGGGAACTTCGACCACTGCCTGCAGATGGCCCGCGAGCTGTCGTGGCACTACCCCGTGGCGCTGGTCAACTCCGTCAACCCGGTCCGCCTCGAGGGGCAGAAGACCGCGGCGTTCGAGATCGTCGACTTCCTCGGTGACGCCCCGGACTACCACCTGCTGCCCGTCGGCAACGCCGGCAACATCTCGGCGTACTGGCTGGGCTACACGCAGTACCGCGACCTCGGCAGGGCCACGCACACGCCGGTGATGCGCGGCTTCCAGGCCGAGGGCGCCGCACCGCTGGTCACCGGCGAGCCGTTCCCCGACCCCGAGACCAAGGCGACCGCCATCCGGATCGGCAACCCCGCGTCCTGGAAGCTAGCCGAGGCGGCGCGCGACGAGTCGGGCGGTCGCTTCGCGGCGGTCAGCGACGCACAGATCCTCGACGCACAGCGCCAGCTCGCGGCCCGCGACGGCGTCTTCGTCGAGCCGGCCTCCGCGGCGGGCGTCGCGGGCCTGCTGCAGGAGCTCGCGCAGGCCGAGTCGTACGCCGGCGCGACCGTCGTGATCACGGTGACCGGCCACGGCCTCAAGGACACCGCCACCGCGCTCGAGGGCTTCGGGCCGATCGCCGACGTCGTGGTGGACCCCGACGTCGAGGCGGCCGCCCGCGCCGCCGGCCTGGACTGAGCCGTGCCGTCCTTCGTCGACGGGCCGGTCCGGGTCTCGGTCCCCGCGACGTCGGCCAACCTCGGTCCGGGCTACGACTGCGTCGGGCTGGCCCTGGACCTGCGCGACGAGCTCGAGGCCCAGGTGACCGGGTCCGGGCTCGAGATCCTCGTCGAGGGCGAGGGTGCCGGCGGCGTACCCCTGGACGCGACGCACCTGGTCGTCCGTGCGATGCACGCCGCCTTCGACGAGATGGGGGAGCGGCCGCCGGGGCTGCGGTTGCGCTGCTCCAACGCCATCCCCCACGCACGCGGGTTGGGCTCGTCCTCCGCGGCCATCGTCGGCGGCATCGCGCTCGCCCGCGCGCTGGTGGCCGGCGGCTCGCTGCTGCTGGACGACGACGCCGCCTTCCGGCTCGCAGCGGCGATGGAGGGCCACCCCGACAACGTCGCACCCGCCTGGTACGGCGGGTTCGTGATCAGCGGCCACGACGACGACGGCTTCTGGGCGGTCCCCTCGGGGGTCGATCCGCGGGTCTCGGCGGTCGTCCTGGTGCCGGCGTACGCCCTCTCGACCGAGCTGGCCCGCGGGCTGCTGCCCGCCACGGTCCCGCACGCGGACGCGGCGGCCAACGCGGCCCGGACGGCGCTGCTCGTGGCCGCGCTCGCGGGGGCTCCCGAGCAGCTGCTGCGCGCCACCCGCGACCTGCTCCACCAGGACTACCGGCGCCCCGCCATGCCCGAGTCGCTGGCCCTCGTCGACCGACTGCGGGCCGAGGGGGTCGCGGCGGTGGTGTCGGGGGCGGGACCGACGGTGCTGGTGCTCTGTGCCGGGGACCAGACCGACGCCGTCCGCTCCCGCGCACCCGAGGGCTGGTGGACGCGACCGTCCGCGCTCGACCGTGACGGTGTCCTGATCCACTGACGCCCCGTGCGCCAGATGTCACATTCCGGTCGCCCGGTGATATCCTGACGGCACGCCGTCGTCTCGGCGTGGCACCACTGGCCTTCGTCAGGGTGTGCTCCCAACCTCCTTGCTCGGGCCCACGGACCTCGTCCGTGCCTGACGACACCTCGGCCCGACGGGAGGACTTCGACCACGTGGCCGACCCTCTGAGCGGTCGCCACTGAACGTGGGAAGGACCTCACGTGACCGACACGATCGAATCCACCGGCGCCTCCAGCGAGGGTGCTGCCGCAGGTGCGGGGACCCGCAAGCGCGGCGGCGGGCTCAACGCGATGCTCATCGCCGACCTCAAGTCGATGGCCGGCGGTCTCGGCATCTCCGGGGCCGGGTCGATGAAGAAGGCCGACCTGGTCTCGGCCATCAAGGCCGCCCAGTCCGGTGGCCAGTCGGGTGGCCGGTCCAGCGCCCCGTCGGGCACCCGCGAGCAGCGGGCCGAGCCCGCCGAGCTGGCCCCGGTGGTGCAGACCGAGGACCGCCAGCAGCGCTCCGAGCGACGCCGCCAGGACCAGCCGAGACAGGACCAGGACAAGCAGCGCCAGGACCAGCCGAAGCAGGACCAGCAGAAGAACGACCAGGCGAAGCAGGGGCAGTCCAAGAAGGACAGGCAGCGCCAGGACCAGGCGAAGCAGGACCAGTCCAAGCAGGACCAGCAGAAGCAGGACCAGTCCAAGCAGGACCAGTCCAAGCAGGACCAGCCCAAGCAGGACCAGCCCAAGCAGGACCAGCCCAAGCAGGACCAGCAGAAGAACGACCAGCAGAAGAACGACCAGCAGAAGAACGACCAGCAGAAGAACGACCCGGACGACCAGGGGAGCAGCCGCAGCCGGCGCCGGCGCGGTCGCGAGCGCAACCGTCCGGTCAGCGGTGGCAGCGGCGGCAGTGGTGCCCAGCGCGGCGAGCCCGACACCACGATCCTCGAGGACGACGTCCTCGTCCCCGCCGCGGGCATCCTCGACGTCCTCGACAACTACGCGTTCGTGCGCACCAGTGGCTACCTCCCGGGCGTCGACGACGTCTACCTCTCGCTGTCCATGGTCCGCAAGTTCGGCCTGCGCCGTGGCGACGCGATCGCCGGCCAGGTGCGCCAGCCCCGCGAGGGGGAGCGCAAGGAGAAGTTCAACCCGATGGTGCGCATCGACAGCGTCAACGGGGCCGATCCGGACACCGCCCGCACCCGCGTCGACTTCGCCAAGCTGACGCCGCTCTACCCCAGCGAGCGGCTGCGGCTCGAGACCGACCCGACCAACCTGATCGGTCGGGTCATCGACATCGCCGCCCCGATCGGCAAGGGCCAGCGCGGCCTCATCGTCTCGCCGAGCAAGGCGGGCAAGACGATGATCATGCAGTCGATCGCCAACTCGATCACGACCAACAATCCCGAGTGCCACCTGATGGTGGTGCTGGTCGACGAGCGCCCCGAGGAGGTCACCGACTTCGAGCGCTCGGTCAAGGGCGAGGTCATCTCCTCCACCTTCGACCGGCCGGCCAGCGACCACACGACCGTCGCCGAGCTCGCGATCGAGCGCGCCAAGCGACTGGTCGAGCTCGGTCACGACGTCGTGGTGCTGCTCGACGGCATCACCCGGCTGGGTCGTGCCTACAACCTCGCGGCCCCGGCCAGCGGGCGGATCCTCTCCGGCGGCGTGGACTCCGCTGCGCTCTACCCGCCGAAGCGGTTCTTCGGTGCGGCCCGCAACATTGAGAACGGCGGGTCGCTGACCATCCTGGCCACGGCGCTGATCGAGAGCGGCTCGAAGATGGACGAGGTGATCTTCGAGGAGTTCAAGGGCACCGGAAACATGGAGATCCGGCTGCGTCGCGACTTCGCCGACAAGCGGCTCTTCCCCGCCATCGACGCCGTGCAGTCCGGCACCCGTCGCGAGGAGCTGCTGATGTCGAAGGAGGAGCTCGCCATCGTCTGGAAGCTGCGTCGCGTGCTCTCCGCGCTCGACGGGCAGCAGGCCCTGGAGCTGCTGCTGGAGCGTCTCAAGAAGTCGCAGAGCAACATCGAGTTCCTGATGCAGGTGCAGAAGACGACGCCGACCCCGCACGGCGACGACTGACCGCTCGACCCCGGATCCCGCACCCCGTCATCGGGGTGCGGGATTCGCCTGTCCGGACCGGTTGTGACGGCTAGGCTGAACCGGCCAGACCGACCCCCCGGAAGGAATCACCCGTGGCCAGGATCCTTGTCGCCGACGACGACGTCGACATCCGCGAGCTCGTGGAGTTCAAGCTGTCGACGATGGGCCACGACATCGTGGCCGTCGGTGACGGCGCCGCCGCCGTCGAGGCGTGTCGGGAGCAGAAGCCGGACCTCGCGGTGCTCGACGTGATGATGCCCGGCGTCTCCGGCCTCGACGCGATCCGCGAGATCCGCGCCGACCCGTCGCTGGCCGACCTCCCGGTCATCCTGCTGACCGCCCGTGCCCAGGAGTCCGACGTCGAGACCGGCTTCGACTCCGGCGCCGACGACTACATCACCAAGCCGTTCAGCCCCCGCGAGCTGGCCTCGCGGGTCGAGGCGCTGCTCGTCAAGACCGCCTGAGGGCGGTCGCGGCCTTCGTCGTACGGCGCCGGCTGTGGTCTCGACATTCGCCCGCGCCCAGGGGCTCGGGTGGCTCGACCAGCTGCGGGAGCCGTCCGCTCCGGGGCTGGGTCTCGAGACGCGTCGCTCGGTCCGTCGCTCCGCTCCGGTCCGAGCCGAGCGCTCCTCAACCCCCTCGCCCGGCGAGCCCCGTCGCTGCGCTCGGGGCTCGGGGCTCGGGGAATGCCGGGATTGTCCGGGGCGTTCTGGTCCATGGCAGACTTTGCCCAGTCGGTTCCGGTTCACGCACCCGCGCCCGCGGGAAGCGACCCGGCACCAGGAGAGGACACCATGCAGAAGGACATCCACCCCGACTACGTCGTCACCGACGTGACCTGCACGTGCGGCGCGACGTTCCAGACCCGGAGCACCGTCGACAGCGGCACGATCCGCAGCGACGTCTGCTCGCAGTGCCACCCGTTCTACACGGGCAAGCAGAAGATCCTCGACACCGGCGGCCGCGTCGCCCGGTTCGAGAAGCGCTACGCGCAGGCTGCCCAGAACAAGAAGTAGCCAGCCTTCCGGCGCCGGTCACCCCTCGGGTGGCCGGCGCCGTGCTGTTCTCGCACTTCTCCCGCACCATCTCGCGAAGCGACCCCAGGAGGCACCGTGTTCGAGGCCGTCGAGGGACTCGTGACCGAGCTGCACGCGCTCGAGCAGCAGCTGGCCGACCCGGGCACGCACAGCGACCAGGGTCTCGCCAAGCGCCTCAACCAGCGCTACGCCGAGGTCTCGGCCATCGTCCGCGCCTGGGACGACTGGAAGCTGCTCGGCGACGACCTGGCCGCGGCCCGCGAGCTGGCCGCCGACGAGCCGGACTTCGCCGTCGAGGCCGAGTCGCTCGCCGGTCGTCGCGAGCAGGCCGAGGAGCGGCTGCGCCACCTGCTGGTGCCCCGCGAGGCCGCGGACTCCAAGGACGCGATCCTCGAGGTGAAGTCGGGCGAGGGGGGCGAGGAGTCCGCGCTCTTCGCCGCTGACCTGCTCCGCATGTACACCCGGTACGCCGAGGGCCGCGGCTGGTCGACCGAGCTGCTCGACGCCACCGAGTCCGACCTGGGCGGCTACAAGTCCGTCACCGTCGCCGTGAAGGCGCGCGGGACGTCCGAGCCGGGGGAGGCGCCGTACGCCCTGCTCAAGTTCGAGGGCGGCGTCCACCGGGTCCAGCGGGTGCCGGTCACCGAGTCGCAGGGCCGGGTGCACACCAGCGCCGCCGGTGTCCTGGTGTTCCCGGAGGCCGAGCAGATCGACGTCCAGATCGACGACAACGACCTGCGCATCGACGTCTACCGCAGCAGTGGTCCCGGCGGCCAGAGCGTGAACACCACCGACTCCGCGGTCCGGATCACCCACGTGCCCACCGGCATCGTCGCCAGCTGCCAGAACGAGAAGAGCCAGCTGCAGAACCGCGATCAGGCGATGCGGATCCTGCGGGCGAGGATCCTCGCCGCCGCCCAGGAGCAAGGCCGATGCCGAGGCCGGCGAGGCCCGCCGCAGCCAGGTCCGCACCGTCGACCGCTCCGAGCGGATCCGGACCTACAACTACCCCGAGAACCGGATCTCCGACCACCGCACCGGCTACAAGGCCTACAACCTCGACTCCGTCCTCGACGGCGACCTCGGGCCGCTGGTCGCCTCGTGCGTCGAGGCGGACCTCGAGGCCAGGCTCGCGGCCCTCGAGGACTCGTGAGCCTGCGCGCGCGGCGCCGGGACGGCGCGGACCTGCTCCGGGCGGCCGGGGTCGCCTCGCCCGAGCACGACGCCGACGCCCTGCTCGCCCACGTCCTCGGCACCGACCGGGGCCGGCTCGCGCTCGTCGACGACACCACCCCCGCCCAGGCCGAGGAGTACGACGGGTTGCTGGCGCGCCGCGCAGCGCGCGAGCCGCTGCAGCACCTGCTCGGGGTGGCGTGGTTCCGCCACGTCGAGCTGGCGGTCGGCCCGGGGGTCTTCGTGCCGCGGCCCGAGACCGAGCTGCTGGCGGGATGGGCCGTCGAGCGGCTGCGCGAGCTCGACGCCCCCGTGCTCGTGGACCTCTGCACCGGCTCCGGGGCGATCGCCCGGGCCGTCGCGGACGAGGTGCCGGCCGCGGGGGTGCACGCCGTCGAGCTCGACCCGGCCGCCCACGCCTGGGCCGCGCGCAACCTGGCCGGCACCGGCGTCGACCTGCGGCTCGGCGACATGGCGACCGCCTTCGACGACCTGCTCGGCACCGTCGACGTGGTCACCTGCAACCCGCCGTACATCCCGCTCACCGCGTGGGAGACGGTCGCCCCCGAGGCCCGCGACCACGACCCGCACCTGGCGCTGTTCTCCGGCGACGACGGGCTCGACGCGATCCGGGTGCTGGCCGACCGGGCGTCCCGACTGCTGCGCCCCGGGGGGCGCGTCGGCGCCGAGCACGCCGACCTCCAGGGCGAGTCGGCCCCGGCCGTGTTCGCCGCGGCCGGCGACTGGTGCGAGGTGCGCGACCACGTGGACCTGTCCGGGCGTGCGCGCTTCGTGACGGCGCGGCTGGCACGATAGCCCCGTGACGTCCGCGCAGCGCCTGCCCACCGGCACCGACGAGGAGCGTGAGGAGGCCATCGCGGCCGCCAGCCTCGCCGTGCAGCGCGGCGACCTCGTGGTGCTGCCGACCGACACCGTCTACGGCATCGGCGCCGACGCCTTCGACGCCGACGCGGTCAAGGCCCTGCTCGCCGCGAAGGGTCGCGGCCGCGAGATGCCGCCGCCGGTCCTGGTCAGCGCCACGACCACGGTCGACGCCCTCGCCAGCGAGCTCCCGGGCTACGCGCGCGCCCTCATCGAGGAGTTCTGGCCGGGCCCCCTCACGCTGGTGTGCCGCCAGCAGCCCTCGCTGCAGTGGGACCTCGGTGACACCCGGGGCACGGTCGCCGTGCGGATGCCCGACCACGAGCTGGCACTGGCCATCCTCGAACGCACCGGTCCGCTGGCCGTGAGCTCGGCCAACAAGACCGGTCGGCCTGCCGCCACCGATGCCGAGGCCGCGTTGGAGATGCTGGGGGAGGACGTCGCCCTCGTCGTCGACGCCGGCTCCTCACCCGGCGGCGAGGCGTCCACGATCATCGACGTCACCGGCTCGCAGGGACGGGTGCTGCGCCGTGGGGCGCTCTCGCTCGACGACCTCAACGCCGTGCTCGAGCCGCTCGGCGCCACCCTCACCGACGAGGGCTGACGCCCCGGCCATGCGCGAGTACCTGCTCGTCTTCCTCGTCTCCGCGGCGGTGACCTACCTGCTCACGGTGATCGCCCGGGAGATCGCGCTGCGCACCGGGGCCGTCGCCGCCGTGCGTGACCGTGACGTGCACGCCGAACCGATCCCCTACCTCGGCGGGGTCGCGATGCTCGGCGGCCTGGTGGCGGCGTACGCCGTGGGGCGCGAGCTGCCGTTCCTCGGGGGAGCGGGGCCGTTCTTCGACCGCGACGCCGGGGTGGTGATCCTGGCCGGTGCCATCGTCTGCGGCGTGGGGGTGCTCGACGACCTCTTCGAGCTCGACGCGCTCACCAAGCTCGGCGGCCAGGTGATCGCGGTCGCCTTCCTGATCTGGTCGGGGATCCAGCTGCGGGTGATCCCGGTGAGCTCCCAGGAGCAGTTCGGGCTCGACGAGGCACAGGGCGCGCTGCTGACCGCGGTGCTGATCATCGCCACCGTCAACGCGGTCAACTTCGTCGACGGCCTCGACGGGCTGGCGGCCGGTGTCGTCGGGATCGGGGCGTCGGCCTTCTTCCTCTTCAGCTACCAGCTCGCCAACCTCGGCAGCATCAGCCTCGCCAACACCGCGGCCTTCCTGTCGGCGGCGCTCGCGGGCGCCTGCGCCGGGTTCCTGCCCCACAACTTCCACCCGGCCCGGCTGTTCATGGGTGACAGCGGGTCGATGTTGATCGGGTTGGTGCTCTCGGCCTCCGCGCTCACGCTGACCACCCAGTTCAGCGGCGCCGAGATCAGCCGTGGCGGTGCCAACTCCGACGTCAGTGCCCTGGCGTTCTTCCTGCCGCTGCTGCTGCCGGTGTCGATCCTGATCGTGCCGATCGCCGACCTGGTCCTGGCGGTCGTTCGCCGGACCCGGGCCGGACGGTCCCCGTTCTCGCCGGACAAGCAGCACCTGCACCACCGGCTGCTGGAGATCGGCCACAGCCAGCGGCGCGCGGTGCTGATCATGTGGATGTGGGCCGCGCTGATCGCGTTCGGCACGGTGCTCGTGAGCCTCTACACCGGCACCCTGATCTGGTCGGCGCTGCTGGCGGCGACGGCGGTGACGATCAGCCTGACCTTTCTGGTCCCGGTGGTCCAGAAGCCGCAGCTCGCGCACCACGACCCCGCTGCGGAGAGCCCGGCCGCCGAGGCCTGAGCCGCCCGGTTTCGGGCCGTCCGGGACTTTGTGATAGTTTTCACGAACTCCACCAGCAGCAACGAAAAGGCCGCCCCCATGACGACCTCGACGCTCACCAGGCAGCTCGCCACCGCGGCTGCCGCCGGCCTCGTCGCCGGTGCGGTCGTCGTGGTGCTGGCAGCCCTCGTGAGCGGCGGAGCGGGCGCCGCCGGTGCCCTCGTCGGCGGGGGAGTGACGCTCGCCGTCTTCGCCTTCGGTGCCGTCTCGGTGGGCCTCGCCGCCAGCATCCACCCGCGCGGGGCGCTGGCCGTGGCGCTGGTGACCTACGCGCTGCAGGTCGTGCTCCTGGTCGCGTTCTTCGCGGGCCTGAGCCGCTCCGGGCTCCTGGGGGACACCCTCGACCGAGCCTGGCTCGCGGCGGCCGTCGTCGTGGTGACCCTCACCTGGAGCGCGCTGCAGGTGGTCGCCTGGCAGCGGGGCGAGGTGCCCCTCGCCAGTCCCGTCGGCGAGCCCGTCCAGAGTGCCCCCACCGGGGGTGAGCGATGACCTCGACGGCTGCTATCGTCCGGCGTGCGATGGCTTCCCCCGCTACCCCACCGCCGCCCGCGGACGACCGTCCCAAGGGCGACCCCTGGCAGGCGTTCAGCTATCTCGTGGCCGGCGTGCTGTTCTACGGTCTCGGGGGCTGGTTGCTCGATCGCTGGCTCGGGACCAGCTACCTGGTGATCCTCGGGATCTTCGTGGGAGCAGGACTTGGCGTTTACATGACTTTCGGTCGCTTCGGCGGCCTCGCCCGCAAGCAGGACGAGCAGGAGTAGGCAGGAGACCAGGTGACCTTCACGACTGGGTACGACGTCATGGCCGCCGAGGGCGGGGGCTTCCACGCGCCCGGCCCCGGCAGCTTCGAGCTCCCCCCGGTGTTCTACGTGGGCGAGTTCGGCGTCACCAAGCCGATGCTGCTGCTGGTCCTCTCGGCGGTGGTGGTCGTCGGCCTCGCCTACATGAGCTCGCGCAAGGCCGCGATGGTCCCCGGCCGGCTGCAGTTCGCGGGCGAGCAGGTCTACGGCTTCGTGCGCAACAGCCTGGCCCGCGAGAACATCGACGGCGCCCACTTCATGACGTTCGTGCCCTACCTGTTCTCGCTCTTCCTGTTCATCCTGGTCAACAACTACTTCGGCGTCATCCCGATGCTGCAGTTCCCCAGCTTCTCGCGCATCGGGTTCGTGCTTCCGCTGGCCCTGGTCTCGTGGGCCATCTACATCGGTGCCGGCATCTGGAAGCACGGACTCTTCGGCTACCTCAAGCACCAGACGATGCCCGGCGGCATCAGTGGCCCGGTCCTGGTGCTGCTCATCCCGCTGGAGTTCTTCTCCAACATCATCGTGCGCCCGATCACGCTCACGCTGCGTCTCTTCGGCAACATGTTCGCCGGCCACCTGCTGCTGATCCTGTTCGCCACCGGCGGCGCGGCGCTGCTGACCAGCGGCAACGTGCTCTACGGCGCGGTCGGCATCCTCTCCTTCGGCCTCGGCATCGCCGTGAGCTTCCTCGAGATGCTGGTCATGTTCCTGCAGGCCTACGTCTTCACCCTCCTGTCCGCCATGTACATCGGCGAGGCGATCGCGGACGAGCACTGAGCTCGCCCGACCCGACCGGCCGCGGCCGGTCACACAACTGAAAACCCCGATTCGCACCACAGATCAACACAGAAGACGACGTCACCCTGACGTCGACGACGAAAGGAATAGCCGTGGAAGGCTCCATCAACATGGTCGGTCTCGGCCTTGCCGCCATCGGTCCGGGCGTGGGCATCGGCCTGATCTTCGCCGCACTCGTCAGCGGTGTCGCTCGCCAGCCGGAGGCCGAGAGCCGCCTGCGCAGCATCGCCATCCTGGGCTTCGTCCTGGCGGAGGCGCTGTTCATCATCTCCGTCGCGCTCGCGTTCGTCCTGCCGATCTGACGCACCCGACCGACACGTACCGACGTAACGAGGAGTTCCAGTGAAGGACATGGCATACCGCGCCGCCGACACCGTGCTGCGCGCTGCTGAGGGCGGGGAGGAGCACAACCCCCTCGTACCGATCGTCTCGGAGATCGTCCTCGCGCTGATCGTCTTCGCCATCGTCTTCGTGGCGGTGAAGAAGTTCGTCGTACCGAACTTCGAGAAGACCTACACCGAGCGCACCGAGGCGATCGAAGGTGGCCTCGCGGCCGCCGAGACCAAGCAGGCCGAGGCGGACGCCAAGCTCGCCGAGCTCGAGCAGCGGCTGGGCGAGGCCCGGCACGAGGCGGCGCGCATCCGTGAGGAAGCGCGTGAGCAGGGTGCGGCCATCGTCTCGGAGATGCGCGAGCAGGCGCAGGCCGAGTCGAGCCGGATCGTCGAGCACGGCAAGGCGCAGATCGAGGCGGAGCGCCAGCAGGCGGTCGCCTCGCTGCGGGCCGAGGTGGGCTCGCTCGCCACCTCGCTCGCCGGTCGCATCGTCGGTGAGAGCCTCGAGGACGACGAGCGTTCGGCGCGCGTCGTCGACCGGTTCCTCGTCGACCTCGAGACCATCGAGGCGTCCGAGGCGGAGGGGCAGCGCTGATGCAGACGCGCGGACCCTCCGCCGACGCGCTGGTCGCCCTGCGCGACCGGCTCGACACGACGCTGGCCGAGGTCGGGGCCCGGAAGGCGGCCCAGGTCGGTGACGAGCTCTTCTCGCTCGCCGTCCTGGTGCGCACGACTCCGAGCCTGCGACGGGTGCTGACCGACGTGTCGGTCGACGGTGCCGCAAAGGCGTCGCTGGTCCGCCAGCTGTTCGCCGACAAGGTCGACGACCAGACGCTCGACCTGGTGGCCGACGCCGTCGCCCGGCGGTGGACCTCCACCCGCGACCTCGCCGACACGATCGAGCACCTCAGCGAGGTGGCGGTCGTCCGCTCCGCGGGCGACGACGTCGAGCGCGTGGTCGACGAGCTGTTCACCGTCTCGCGCACGATCGACGGGGACCCCGAGCTGCGGAGCGCCTTGTCGGACCCGGCGCGCTCGCTCGACGACAAGGGCGCGCTGGTCGACGGCCTGCTCGCCAGCAAGGCACTCGCGGCGACCGTGACCCTGGTCAAGCACGCACTGGCCAGCGGCTACCGCTCGGTGGGTGTCGCGCTGGAGGAGTACCAGAAGGTCGCCGCCGCGATCCGCAACGAGAACGTCGCGCGGGTGCGCGTCGCGCGGGAGCTGACCGCGGCCGACCGCACCCGGCTGGAGGCGGCACTCAGCCGCCAGTACGGCCGCAACGTCCACCTCAACGTCGTCGTCGAGCCCGGGCTGCTCGGCGGCATGCGGGTGGAGATCGGTGACGACGTCATCGACGGCACGGTCGACGCCCGCCTCGACGAAGCACGACGCAAGCTGGTCGGCTGACGTCCGCGTCACCGGCCCCCCGAACAGACCACGAGAAGTAGAGAGCCAGGAGAGTAGGCAGAGATGACGGAGCTTTCGATCCGTCCGGACGAGATCCGGGACGCGCTGCAGAAGTTCGTGTCCGAGTACCAGCCGGACGCGGCCAGCAAGGAGGAGGTCGGCACCGTCTCCCAGGCTGGTGACGGCATCGCCCGGGTCACCGGTCTGCCCTCGGCCATGGCCAACGAGCTGCTCGAGTTCGAGGACGGCACCCTGGGCATCGCCCTCAACCTCGACACCCGCGAGATCGGCGTCGTCGTCCTCGGTGACTTCGACAAGATCGAGGAGGGCCAGACGGTCCGCCGTACCGGCGAGATCCTCTCGGTCCCCGTCGGTGACGGCTTCATGGGTCGCGTGATCGACCCGCTCGGCACCCCCATCGACGGACTCGGCGAGATCGAGTCCAGCGAGCGCCGCGCCCTGGAGATCCAGGCGCCGGGCGTGATGGCGCGCAAGTCCGTCCACGAGCCGCTCGCCACCGGGATCAAGGCGATCGACTCGATGACCCCGATCGGCCGCGGCCAGCGCCAGCTGATCATCGGTGACCGCTCCACCGGCAAGACGACGATCGCGATCGACACGATCATCAACCAGAGGCAGAACTGGGAGTCGGGCGACCCGGAGAAGCAGGTCCGCTGCATCTACGTCGCGATCGGTCAGAAGGGCTCCACCATCGCCTCGGTGCGCGGTGCCCTCGAGGAGGCCGGCGCGCTGGAGTACACCACCATCGTCGCCGCCCCCGCCTCCGACAGCGCGGGCTTCAAGTACCTCGCCCCCTACACCGGCTCGGCCATCGGCCAGCACTGGATGTACGACGGCAAGCACGTCCTCATCGTGTTCGACGACCTCACCAAGCAGGCCGAGGCCTATCGTGCGGTCTCGCTGCTGCTGCGCCGCCCGCCGGGCCGCGAGGCCTACCCGGGTGACGTGTTCTACCTGCACAGCCGGCTGCTCGAGCGTTGCGCCAAGCTCTCCGACGCGATGGGCGCCGGGTCGATGACCGGGCTGCCGATCGTCGAGACCAAGGCCAACGACGTCTCGGCCTACATCCCGACGAACGTCATCTCGATCACCGACGGCCAGATCTTCCTGCAGTCCGACCTGTTCGCGGCCAACCAGCGCCCGGCCATCGACGTCGGCATCTCGGTCTCCCGCGTGGGTGGCTCGGCGATGACCAAGGCGATGAAGGCCGTCACCGGCTCGCTCAAGGTCGACCTGGCGCAGTTCCGCGCGATGGAGGCGTTCGCGATGTTCGCCTCCGACCTCGACGCGGCCTCGCGCCAGCAGCTCGACCGCGGCTCCCGCCTGATGGCCCTCCTCAAGCAGCCGGCCTACTCGCCGTACCCGCTGGAGGAGATGGTCGTCGCGCTCTGGACCGGCACCACCGGTCGCCTCGACAAGGTCCCCACCGAGGACGTGCTGCGCTTCGAGGCCGAGTTCCTCGACTTCCTGCGCCGCTCGCACAGCGGGATCCTCTCCGGCGTCCGCGAGACGCAGAAGTTCGACGACGCTGCCTCCGACGAGCTCACCGCGGCGTACGACTCCTTCCTCGACCAGTTCGAGACCTCGGAGGGTGGGTCGATCAAGGTCGGCCACGAGCCCGAGGCCGAGGCGCTGGAGGACGAGGACCAGGAGCAGATCGTCAAGCAGAAGAGGTCCTAACCCATGGCCGTATCGCTGCGTGAGTATCGCGCGCGGATCAAGTCGACGGAGTCGATGAAGAAGATCACGCGCGCCATGGAGCTCATTGCTGCGTCCCGCATCATCAAGGCGCAGCAGCGGGCGCAGGCCGCCGCGCCGTACGCACGCGAGCTCACCCGGGCCGTGTCGGCGGTCGCGACCTACTCCGCGGTCGACCACCCGATGACGCGTGAGTCGGAGGACCCCCAGCGGGCCGCCGTGCTCATCGTCACGAGCGACCGTGGCCTCGCCGGTGCCTACTCCTCCAGCGTGCTCAAGGAGTACGAGCGACTCGCGGAGAAGCTCCGCGACGAGGGCAAGGAGATCGACGCCTACATCTGCGGTCGCAAGGGCGAGGCGTACTTCCGCTTCCGCGAGCGTCCCGTGGTGCAGTCGTGGACCGGCTTCTCCGACCAGCCGTCGTACGCCGCGGCGCAGGAGGTCGGCCGCGCGCTGATCGAGGCGTTCCTCGCCGAGGAGTCCGAGCAGGGCGGGGACGGTCGGGCGCCGGTGGACGAGGTGCACGTCGTCTACACGCGGTTCCGCTCGATGCTCGTGCAGGAGCCCACCGCGGTGCGGCTGCTCCCGCTCGAGGTCGTCGAGGGCGAGGAGAAGCCGTCGGGCGAGGAGGTGCTCCCGCTCTACGAGTTCGAGCCCTCCCCGGAGGCGGTGCTCGACGAGCTGCTGCCCAAGTACGTCCAGAGCCGGATCTTCTTCTCCTTCCTGCAGGCGGCCGCCTCCGAGCTGGCCGCTCGCCAGAAGGCCATGAAGTCGGCCACCGACAACGCCGACGAGCTGATCAAGAAGTTCACCCGGATCGCCAACCAGGCCCGCCAGGCGGGCATCACCCAGGAGATCAGCGAGATCGTCGGCGGCGTCAACGCCCTGGCCGACGCCAACGCTGCCTCCGACTGAACCCGCCAGCACTGTTGATTGCAGAGTGAGTGAGAGATATGACGTCCACTGTTGAAGAGACCAAGTCCGACGACCGCCAGGCGAACGTCGGCCGGATCGCCCGCGTCATCGGCCCCGTCGTCGACATCGAGTTCACCTCGGACTCGATGCCGGAGATCTACAACAAGCTCGAGTGCGAGCTGACCCTGGAGGGCGAGACCAAGGTCCTGTCCCTCGAGGTCTCCCTGCACATCGGTGAGGGCATGGTGCGCGCGGTCTCGCTGCAGCCGACCGACGGACTGGTGCGTGGCGCGCAGGTGACCGACACCGGCGGCCCGATCAGCGTCCCCGTGGGTGACGGCACCCTCGGCCACGTGTTCAACACGCTCGGCGAGTGCCTCAACCTCGAGGAGGGCGAGGAGCTCGAGGTCACGGAGCGGTGGGGCATCCACCGCAAGGCCCCGGCCTTCGACCAGCTGGAGTCCAAGACCCAGATGTTCGAGACCGGCATCAAGGTCATCGACCTGCTCGCGCCGTACGTCCAGGGCGGCAAGATCGGCCTCTTCGGTGGTGCGGGCGTCGGCAAGACCGTCCTCATCCAGGAGATGATCGCCCGCGTCGCCAAGGACCACGGTGGTGTGTCCGTGTTCGCCGGCGTCGGCGAGCGCACCCGTGAGGGCAACGACCTCATCGTCGAGATGGAGGAGGCCGGCGTCATCGGCCAGACCGCTCTCGTGTTCGGTCAGATGGACGAGCCGCCGGGCACCCGGCTGCGCGTCGCGCTGTCCGCGCTGACGATGGCGGAGTACTTCCGCGACGTGCAGAAGCAGGACGTGCTCCTCTTCATCGACAACATCTTCCGGTTCACCCAGGCCGGCTCGGAGGTCTCGACCCTGCTGGGTCGGATGCCCTCCGCCGTGGGCTACCAGCCCAACCTGGCCGACGAGATGGGCACGCTCCAGGAGCGGATCACCTCGACCCGGGGTCACTCGATCACCTCGATGCAGGCGATCTACGTGCCGGCCGACGACTACACCGACCCGGCCCCGGCGGCGACCTTCGCCCACCTCGACGCGACGACCGAGCTCTCGCGCGACATCGCGTCGCAGGGCATCTACCCGGCCGTCGACCCGCTGACCTCGACCTCGCGGATCCTCGACGCCCAGTACATCGGGCAGGCGCACTACGACTGCGCGATCCGGATCAAGCAGATCCTGCAGCGCAACAAGGAGCTCCAGGACATCATCGCGATCCTCGGTGTCGACGAGCTGTCCGAAGAGGACAAGATCATCGTGTCCCGCGCTCGCCGGATCCAGCGCTTCCTGTCGCAGAACACCTACGTCGCCAAGCAGTTCACCGGCCTCGAGGGCTCGACGGTGCCGATCGCCGACACGATCGAGGCGTTCAACAAGATCGCTGACGGTGAGTACGACCACGTGGCCGAGCAGGCCTTCTTCATGTGCGGCGGTCTGGACGACGTCGAGCAGAAGTGGGCCGAGATCCAGAAGAGCGTCTGATGGCAGAGTCCAAGGCCGACCTCCAGGTCGAGCTGGTGGCGGCCGACCGGACCGTGTGGTCCGGTCGGGCGTCGATGGTCCTCGCCCGCACGACCGAGGGCGACGTCGGCATCCTGCCGAACCACAGCCCCGTGCTGTCGGTGCTGGTGGCCGGCGTCGTGGACATCACCGGCGAGGGCGGTGACCACCTGGTCGCCGCCGTCGACGGCGGGTTCCTGTCCGTCGCCGCCAACCGGGTCTCGATCCTGGCCGAGCGCACCACGCTCTCGTCCGAGGTCGACGTCGCGGCGGCCCGCGCGGACCTGGAGTCCGCGCGTGCCGAGGAGGGTGACGAGGCCGAGCTCCGTGTCCGGCACGCCGAGGCGCTGATCCGCGCCTCGGAGTGGTCCTCCTGATCGAGGGCCGCTGACGCCCCGATAGGCTGAGCGCCACCCCAGCCGGGGGATGCGAAGGAGGGACCGGATGCCGCTGTGGCAGCTGCTGCTCGACGCAGCCGGTGCCGTGCTGGTCCTGGTGCTCCTCTACGGCCTCGCCCTGGTGATCCGCCGTCGGCTGCTCTCGCGCCACGGCGGAACCTTCGAGCTCAGCTACCGCGTCCGGTCCGAGAGGCCCGGGCGCGGTTGGCTTCTCGGGCTCGGTCGCTACTCCGGGGACTCCCTCGAGTGGTTCCGCATCTTCTCGCTGTCACCGCGGCCCAAGTGCGCCTGGCGACGTGACACGCTCGGCTACGTCGACCGGCGCGACCCCGAGGGCCCGGAGCGGGTGTCGCTCTACCCCGACCACACGGTCGTCCGGTGCAGCACCCCCGGCGGTGAGCTCGAGCTGGCGATGGCGGCGACCTCGCTGATGGGCTTCCAGTCGTGGCTCGAGGCGGCACCGCCCGGTACCGCCACCACGGTGTGACCGGCCACGCGACGTTGCGGGCCCGCAACGCCGTCGCCGCCGTCTTCGCGGTGAACGGCTTCGCCTTCGCGTCGCTCTTCTCCCGGATGCCCGACGTCCGCGACGGGCTCGGTCTCGACAACGGCGAGCTCGGCCTGCTGCTGCTCGTCGGTGCTCTCGGCTCGGTGCTGGCTCTCCCGACGGCCGGGGGCCTGGTCCGGCGTACGAGCGCAGCGGCGGTGGTCCGCGGCGGCGGGGTGCTGGTCGCCGCCGGCCTGGTGCTGGTGGGGGTCGGCGTCGACGTGCTGGCCACCGATCCGCTCGTGGCGACGGGCTCTTCGTCTACGGCGTCGGAGTCGGGATCTGGGACGTCGCGATGAACATCGAGGGGGCCGCCGTCGAGCGTGACCTCGGCCGCGCCGTCCTGCCCCGCTTCCACGCGGGCTGGAGCCTGGGCTCGGTGGCGGGCGCCGGGCTGGCGGTGCTGCTCACCGGGCTGCTGGTGCCCCTGGTGTGGCACCTCTGCCTGACAGTCGTGGCGGTCCTGCTGGTCCTGCCCGCGACCCGGTCCTTCCTCCCGGCCGAGCCGGAGCCCGAGCACGCCTCGACCCCCGTGTCCGCGTGGCGCGAGCCGCGGACCCTGGTCATCGGACTGATGGTGCTTGCGTTCGCGCTCACGGAGGGGGCCGCCAACGACTGGCTGACGATCGCGATCATCGACGGCTACGACACCCCGCGCTGGGTCGGGGTCCTCGGCTTCACCGGCTTCGTGGTCGCGATGACCACCGGGCGGATGCTCGGCACGGTGCTGCTCGACCGGCTCGGCCGGGTGGTGGTGCTGCGCGCGACGGCGCTGCTCGCCCTGGCGGGGCTGCTGCTGCTCGTGCTCGGGCCGCACCCCGTCCTGGTCGGCCTGGGCGTGGTGCTCTGGGGGCTGGGGGCGTCCCTCGGCTTCCCGGTGGGCATGAGCGTCGCGGCCGACGAGCCGGAACGGGCCGCGGCCCGGGTGAGCGTCGTGGCCACCATCGGCTACGCCGCGTTCCTGGCCGGGCCGCCGGTCCTCGGCTTCGTGGGGGACCGGGTCGGGACGCTGCAGTCGCTCCTCGTCGTCGCGGTGGTGCTCGTGCCCACCACGCTGCTGGTCTCGGTGGCCCGCAAGCCTGACCCTGCCGCGGCGTGTGCCTGAGAACGCCCCAGGGGTAGTGCTCAGGCACACGCCGCGTCACGCAGGAGGGTCAGCGCTCGCCGCCGGGCACCCAGAGCACGTCGCCCTGCGCGCGGTTGGCGTGCCGGGCGAGGATGAACAGCAGGTCCGAGAGCCGGTTGAGGTAGGTGATCGCCAGCGGGTTCATGGAGTCGGCGTGCTCGTCCCAGGCGGCCCACGCCGAGCGCTCCGCGCGGCGTACGACGGTGCGGGCGACGTGCAGGTGGGCCGCACCGGGCGTGCCCCCGTTGAGGATGAACGAGCGCAGCGTCGGCAGGTCCTCGTTGAACTCGTCGCACCAGGCCTCGAGCCGGTCGACGTAGTCCTGCTCGATCCGCAGCGGCGGGAACTCCGGGTCGGCGACGACGGGCGTGCAGAAGTCGGCGCCGACGTCGAACAGGTCGTTCTGGACCCGGGTCAGCACCGTGACCACCGCGGCGTCGAGGTCGCCGAGCGTGAGAGCGACGCCGACGTGGGCGTTCGCCTCGTCGACGTCGGCGTAGGCGCGCAACCGGGTGTCCGTCTTGGTCGTCTCGCTCATGTCGCCCAACCGGGTCTTCCCGCCGTCGCCGGTGCGGGTGTAGATGCGCGTGAGGTTGACCATGCACCGAACTCTAGGAGATCCCGCCCGTACTGCCCGAGGAGGCCGGGTTACCGTCAGGGAGATGCACCGTCGCACAGCGCGCGCGGCACTCTGTGCCCTCCCCGGTCTGGCACTGGCCGTCGCGGGACTCTGGCATCCGCACCACCTCACCGAGACGACGGCGGACACGTGGCTCCGGCTGCACCTCGTGGGGCTGTTCGTGTTCCCGCTCGTCGGGGTGGCCCTCGTGGTCCCGCTGCGCGGGCGCCGGGACCCGCTGGCGTGGGTCGTCCGGCTCGCGGCGTACGGCTACGCCACGGCGTACACCGCCCTCGACGTCGTCAGCGGCCTCGCCGCGGGCTACGTGACCGGTCGGCTGCCGCCGGGCGCCCCACGACCCGAGGAGGTGGCGTGGCTGTTCCGGATCGGTACGCCGCTGGGAGAGGTCGGGTCCTGGTCGCTGCTGGTGGTGGCGCTCGCCCTGCTGGTGGACGGCGTACGCCGGGCGGGGGTCCGGGCCCTCCCCCTCGCGACCCTGCCGCTGGGGGCCTGGGCGGTCCACAGCGACCACATCTTCGCGCCCTGGGGAGCCGTCGGGATGGGCCTGGTCGGACTCGGGACAGGGTGGGCCGTGCTCACGGAGCAGGGGACTCGGGCACCACGTCGTCGGGGTCGAGCACGACCACCCGGTGCCCGTCGAGCTTGAGCCGGCTGACGGCCTCGAGCAGCATCCGGCGGGCCACCACGTTCACCGAGTGCACGCGGGAGAGGTCGAGCACGACCTCGCGGGTGACGATGTCGGCCGCCTCGAGGTCGCGCAGCAGTCGCTCGGCGCCGGCGAACTGGATCGAGCCGTGCAGGGCGTAGACGGTCGCCTCGTCCCCGTCGGCACGCCGGATCGTGTGGGCGCGGCGGATGGTCGCGCGCGCCGGCTGCGGCGCATCCATCATGTGCAGCCCCATGTCCTCGGACATCCGTCGGCACACCTCGACGCCGCGCACGCTCGAGCCGTGGGGATCGAGGCGGGGTGAGAAGGCCGCGATGCCGAGCTGGCCGGGGAGGGAGCCGATGATGCCGCCGGAGACCGCGCTCTTGGCGGGGAAGCCGACCGTGGAGATCCAGTCGCCGGCCGAGTCGTACATGCCGCAGGTGGCCATCACGCTGAGCACCTGGCGGACCACGCGCTCGTCGACGACCTCCTCCTCGGTCAGCGGGTTGACGCCGCCGTTGGCCAGCGTCGCGGCCATCAGGGCGAGGTCGCGGGTCGTGACCAGGACCGAGCACTGCCACGTGTAGTCCTCGACCACGCCGGCGGGGTCGGTGAGGATCGTGTCGTGGCTGCGCAGCATGTTGGCGATCGCGTAGTTGCGGAAGGCGGTGCCCGCCTCGGAGCGGTACGTCGCCTCGTCCACCTCGAGCGGCCGTCCGGCGAACGCCGACAGCCCGCCCAGGATCCGCTCGAGCCGTGACTGCCGGTCGGCTCCGACCTCACCGACGAGGGTGTGGGTCGTGAGGGCGCCGGCGTTGATCATCGGGTTCAGCGGCCGCCCGGACGTCCGCTCCAGGGAGAGCTCGTTGAAGGCCTCGCCCGAGGGCTCCACGTCGACCTTGTCCAGCACGGCGTCGAGGCCGCGGTCGGCCAGCGCGAGGGCGTAGACGAACGGTTTCGAGATCGACTGGATCGTGAACGTGACGTCGGTGTCTCCCGTGCCGTAGACGGCACCGTCGACGGTGGAGAGGCTGATGCCGAGCTGGTCGGGGTCGACCGTGGCGAGCTCGGGGATGTAGTCGGCGACCGCGCCGCTGGTGTCCGGGGCGCAGGCGTCGAGGACCTCGGCCAGGTAGTCGGGGATCGGGGAGCGCACGCGCTGCAGCATGCCGCTGCGGCACCGGCAGGGCGAATCGGTGGGGCGAGTGGGTGGGGCAGGTCGGTGCGACACGCGGACCCGGTCGGGCTGCCAAGGCAACCTTTCCGTGGTGACGCGCGTCATAGTGATCGACAGGGAGACACTCTCGAACGGGGCGACACGATGGACATCGTCAGCGACGGACCGACGCTGGTGCTCAGCGGCAGCTTCCACGGCCGCAGCACCTCGACCGTGCGCAGCCTGCTGCGCGAGCAGCTCGACGCCCCCGAGCACGTCATCGTCGTGGACCTCACCGACGTCGACTCGGTCGACGTCCCCGCGCTGCGGGTGCTCGCGTTCGCCAGCCACGAGGCGGCACGCACCGGGCACCAGGTGACGCTGCGCGGCTGCGGGCCCTCGGTGCTGCGGATGCTCCACCTGACCCGGCTGATGAAGTTCGTGGACCTGGAGCAGAGCGCCGCCTGAGCCCGATCGGGTCTCGGGACGGGCGGTGGGAAACCCCACACCCGAGACGGTTACCAGCGCGTAGCGGGCGCCCTACCCTCGACCCATGAGCGAGAAGGACCGACCCTGGGTCATGAGGACGTACGCCGGGCACTCGACCGCCGCGGCCTCCAACCAGCTCTACCGGAACAACCTGGCCAAGGGCCAGACCGGGCTGTCGGTGGCCTTCGACCTGCCGACCCAGACCGGCTACGACCCGGACTCGCCGCTCGCGCGCGGCGAGGTGGGCAAGGTCGGCGTACCCGTCCCGCACCTCGGCGAGATGCGTCGCCTCTTCGACGACATCCCGCTGACGGAGATGAACACGTCGATGACCATCAACGCGGTCGCCATGTGGCTGCTCGCGATGTACCAGGTGGTGGCGGAGGAGCAGAACCCCGACCTGTCGCCCGAGGAGGTCGCCGCCCAGCTCGCCGGCACCACCCAGAACGACATCGTCAAGGAGTACCTCTCGCGGGGGACCTACGCGTTCCCGCCGGACGCCTCGATGCGGCTGATCGCCGACATGATCGCCTACACCGTCCACCGAGTCCCGAAGTGGAACCCGATCAACATCTGCAGCTACCACCTGCAGGAGGCCGGGGCGACGCCCACCCAGGAGCTCGCCTACGCGCTGTCCACCGCGATCGCGGTGCTGGACCGGGTGAGGAGCTCGGGGCAGGTCTCCGAGGAGGACTTCGGTCGCGTCGTCGGCCGGATCTCGTTCTTCGTCAACGCCGGGGTCCGCTTCGTCGAGGAGACCTGCAAGATGCGGGCCTTCGTGCAGCTGTGGGACGAGATCACCCGGGAGCGTTACGGCGTCACGGACGAGAAGATGCGCCGCTTCCGCTACGGCGTCCAGGTCAACTCGCTCGGCCTCACCGAGGCGCAGCCCGAGAACAACGTGCAGCGGATCGTGCTGGAGATGCTCGGCGTCACGCTGAGCAAGAAGGCCCGGGCCCGCGCCGTCCAGCTGCCGGCCTGGAACGAGGCGCTGGGCCTGCCGCGGCCGTGGGACCAGCAGTGGTCGCTGCGGCTGCAGCAGGTGCTGGCCTTCGAGTCCGACCTGCTGGAGTACGACGACATCTTCGACGGCTCGCACGTCATCGCGGCGAAGGTCGCCGAGCTCGTCGAGGGTGCCCGGGCCGAGATCGACCGGGTCCAGGCCATGGGCGGCGCGATCGAGGCCGTGGAGTACATGAAGCAGGAGCTCGTCTCCTCCCACGCCACGCGCCGCGCCCGGATCGAGTCGGGCGAGGAGGTCATCGTGGGGGTGAACCGCTACGAGACCACCGAGCCGTCCCCGCTCACCGCCGACCTCGACGGCGCGATCATGGCCGCCGACCCGGAGGCCGAGCGCACCGCGCTGGCGAGCGTCGAGGCGTGGAAGCAGCAGCGCGACGGGACGGAGGTCGCCGAGGCGCTCGAGGCGCTGGCCGCGGCCGCGAGGACGGACACCAACCTGATGGCGCCCACGCTGGCCGCGGCTCGGGCCGGGGCGACCACGGGGGAGTGGGCCGGAGCGCTGCGCGGGGTCTTCGGCGAGTACCGCGGCCCGACCGGGGTGACGGGTGCGGTCGGTGCGGGGGGCGAGGTGGGGGAGGAGCTCACCGCCGTCCGGGCCCGCGTGAAGCAGACGGGCGAGGAGCTGGGCGGCCGGCTGCGGCTGCTGGTCGGCAAGCCCGGCCTCGACGGGCACTCCAACGGCGCCGAGCAGGTCGCGGTCCGCGCGCGTGACGCGGGCTTCGAGGTCGTCTACCAGGGCATCCGGCTGACGCCCGAGCAGATCGTCGCCGCCGCCGTCGCCGAGGACGTCCACTGCGTCGGCATCTCGATCCTGTCCGGCTCCCACATGGAGCTGGTGCCGGACGTGCTCGACGGCCTGCGTGCGGCGGGGCTCGACGACGTCCCGGTGATCGTCGGCGGGATCATCCCGGAGTCCGACGGCCGTCGGCTGGTGGAGCTGGGGGTCGCGGCGGTCTACACGCCCAAGGACTTCGGCCTCACCGGGATCATGGGCGGCATCGTCGACCAGATCCGCCGCGCGCACGGGCTCGACGTCCCCGCTGGGGCCCCGGCCTAGGCTCGGGGCGTGCGCCCCGTCCCCGAGCAGCCCGGTCCCGGTCAGGAGTCGGTCTGGGACTACCCCCGTCCGCCCGCCGTCGAGGCGAGCGACGAGCTCGTCGAGGTGTGGGTGGGTGGCGAGCAGGTCGCGAGCTCGACCCGGACGCTGCGGGTCCTCGAGACCAGCCACCCCCCGACCTACTACCTCCCGGTGGCCGACCTCGCCGACGGCGTGCTGCGCCCGGTGAGGGGTGGGTCGCTGTGCGAGTGGAAGGGCGAGGCATCGTACTTCGACCTCGTCGCGGGTGGGCGCACCGCCGCTCGCGCGGCCTGGACGTACGCCGAGCCGCTGCCCGGCTTCGAGGCACTGCTCGACCACGTGGCGGTCATGCCGGCCCTCGTCGACCGCTGCCTGGTGGCGGGGGAGAGGGTGGTCCCGCAGGCCGGTGGCTTCTACGGCGGCTGGGTCACCTCGCGGGTCGTCGGCCCCTTCAAGGGCGGCCTCGGCTCCTGGGGCTGGTGAGCGGCGTGAGCGACCTGCAGTGCCCGGCTCGGATCCTGCTGGCGCGCACGCGCGACGCGGTGCCCCGCGGAGAGCGGCTCGCCGCGACCTACGCCGCGCCGGCCGATCTCGAGGACCTCGCCGACCGCCACCGCGGGGAGACGGTCGCGGTGGTGGGGGAGCACAGGTACCCCGAGGACCTGGTGCTGCTCGAGATCGATGCCGACGGCACCCGGGTGACGCCCGGCCCGCGAGACGTCGGTCACGGTGAGGTAAGGCTCTCCTAACGGGCTGCTACAGTCCCGCGTCATGGGCAAGGGCAAGAAGCAGAAGAAGTCGGCCGCCACGGCCGACGGCTCGAGAGTGGCCAAGCTTCCCAAGAAGAAGTGCTGTGAGTCCCGGTCCCGCTGCAACCGCTGTCCGTTGCGGATGCTGAAGGAGGGCACCCTGCCCAGCGGGTATACGGTCAAGAAGCGCAAGCTCGTCCAGATCGAGATCGACCCGGTCTGCGTCCCGGGGAAGAAGCAGAAGAAGCAGAAGAAGGCCGCCTGAGCCCCAGGCGCTCACCGGAGGAGGATCGGTCCGTGCCCGCTGCGCGCTTCGTCGACCAGCTCAACGCCCAGATCGGCAACGAGCTGGCCGCCCACAACCAGTACCTCGCCTGCGCCGTCCACTACGACGCGCTGACGATGCCCCGGATGGCGGCGTTCTTCTACCAGCAGGCGCTGGAGGAGCGCGGCCACGCGATGATGATGGTGCAGTACCTCCTCGACACCGACGAGGACGCCGTGATCCCCGCCGTCGAGGCGCCCCGGCCGACCTTCGCCGACGTCGTCGAGCCGGTCGAGCTCGCCCTCGACCAGGAGCGCCGCGTCACCGATCAGATCAACGGCCTGCTCCGGATCGCCCGCGAGGAGTTCGACTTCGCCTCCGAGCAGTTCATGCAGTGGTTCATCAAGGAGCAGGTCGAGGAGGTCGCGACGATGAGCGACCTGCTTGCCGTGGTCACCCGCAACCGCGACGACATCGAGGACATCGAGGAGTACGTCGCGCGCGAGCTCGGCGGCGAGGACGCCGACCCCACGGCGCCGCGCGAGGCCGGCGCCTGATCCCGTCCCACCGGCCCTGGGGCGCGCCTCAGCCCGACACTTCCCCACGATCGGGTAACACGACGCCTACGACGTGGTGACGATGTGGCCAAGCGGCTCTGTGTGACGGGTGGTGTCGCCTAGCGTCGGCCCGTGCCCCCCACCCCTGCCGGCACCCGCACCGGCCCCCTTGTCGATCGCGCTGTCGATCCACCCGACGCTGCTGGTTTCTGCGACGTCTACCGGGCCGTCGTCGACGCCAGCCCGGAGATGTTCCTCGCGGTGGACGCGTCAGGCACCGTGCTGCTGGTCAACGCGAGCGCTGAGTCGGGCTTCGGCCGGGGTCGTGGCGAGCTGGTGGGCTCGTCGGTGGAGGCGCTGGTCCCCGGGGTCTTCGCCGAGGTGGACCGGCCGGGGTCCCCGTGGTCCCGCGGTGAGGTCACCCGGCTGGCGGCGCGGGGGCTCCGTGCCGGCGGCGCCGACTTCCCGCTCGAGCTCTCGATCCGGCCGGTGCTCACCCCGGAGGGCCCGGTGGCCTGCGCGAGCGTCCGGGACGTGTCCGACCGCGTCGTGGTCGAGCGTGCCTCCGAGCGGCTGCGGGACGAGCTGATCGCCACCGTCTCCCACGAGCTGCGCACTCCGCTCACCTCGATCATGGGCTACACCGAGATCCTGGTGGACCTCGGCGAGCCGGTCGTGAGCGAGGAGGCGATGCGGATCCTCTCCATCGTGCGGCGCAACGCCGACCGGCAGCTCAAGGTCGTGGAGGACCTGCTCACGCTGACCGTGCTCGGTGGCGGCGCGATGACCGTCGACCCGGCCCCCACCGACCTCGGGCCGGTGCTGCGCGAGGTGCTGCGCGTCGTCGGTCGGCTGGCCGAGGAGCGCGACGTGACGCTCGTGTCCGGCGATGTCCGCAGCGTCCTGGTCTTCGGCGACCAGCAGCGGCTGACCGAGGTGGTGGACACCCTGGTCACCAACGCGGTGAAGTTCAGCGCCCCGGGCGACGCCGTCGACGTACGACTGCTGGTCGAGGGCGAGCACGGCGTGGTCGAGGTGAGCGACCAGGGCGGTGGCGCGGCCGTGCCGGGGACCGGGTCCCGCATCGGCCTCGGCGAGCCGTTGCTGCGCGGGATCGTCGAGGCCCACGCGGGCCAGCTCGGCGTCGACCACCGGCCCGAGGGCGGGACGACCGTGCGGGTGCGGTTGCCGCTCGCCCGCGGCTGAGCAGGAGTCAGGCGCTGCCGATCGGCGTCGCGCGCACCACGGCCGCCGGACGCAGGTGCCCGTAGACGTGGGGGAAGGTCTCCTCCGTGCCCGGCGCCGGCTCCTCGACCAGGGGTACGCCGAGCAGGTCGGTGTCGATCTCGAGCAGCACCAGCGGCTCGGTGACGTCGGCGTAGAACCGCTCCAGCACGGCGCGCCACTGGTCCTCGTGGGCGGCGTGCAGGAAGCCCTCCTCGGCGAGCGTGCGGCCGAGGGTCGAGGTCGTGTAGCTGCCCGACTCCTGCGCCGCCTCCCAGTCCGCGACGGTGGCGACGTGGAAGATCCGGGCCATCAGAAGAGCCGGTGCTCGGAGTCGTCGATCCCGCGCAGCGCGTCGTAGTCGACCACCGCGCAGGCGATGCCGCGGTCGGTGGCGAGGACCCGGGCCTGGGGCTTGATCTCCTGGGCGGCGAAGATGCCGCGGACCGGGGATAGCAGCGGGTCCCGGTTGAGCAGCTCGAGGTAGCGGGTGAGCTGTTCGACGCCGTCGATCTCGCCACGGCGCTTGATCTCCACCGCGACCGACGCGCCCCCGGCGTCGCGGCACATCAGGTCGACGGGGCCGATCGCGGTGGGGAACTCCCGGCGGACGAGCGTCAGGCCCGGCGCCAGCGACGCGGGGTGCTCGGCGAGCAGCTCCTGCAGGTGCTTCTCGACACCGTCCTTCTGCAGCCCGGGGTCGACGCCGAGGTCGTGGCTCGAGTCGTGGAGGACCTCCTCGAGCAGGATCCGCAGGGTGTCGTCAGTCTTGGACCCCGTGACCGTCCACTCGACCGTGCCGTCCTCGGTGACGCCCTCACGGACGGTGCACGGCGGTGACATCCAGTTCAGCGGCTTGTAGGAGCCGCCGTCGGAGTGCACGAGGACCGAGCCGTCGGCCTTGACCATCAGCACCCGGGTCGCCATCGGCAGGTGGGCGGTGAGTCGACCGGCGTAGTCGACCTGGCAGCGGGCCACGACGAGTCTCACGAGCGGAGAACCTACCCGCTCGCGATCTGGCACGCTCGACCCATGCGCACGCGGGTGGTGGTCGTGGGGGCCGGGATCGTCGGGATGACGGCCGCGGTCCGGCTCGCCGAGCGCGGCCACCGGGTCGACGTCCTCGCCCGCGACCTGCCGCTGGAGACGACCTCGGTCGTCGCGGCCGCGCTCTGGTACCCCTACGAGGCGCACCCGCGCGAGCGGGTCGCCGCCTGGTCGGCCCAGGGGTACGCCGCCCTGGCGGGGCTCGCCGCCGACCCCGCGACCGGCGTCCGGATGCTGTCGGGCACCGAGCTGCTCGCGCCCGACACCCCCGACCCGTGGTGGGCCGAGGGGGTGCCCGACCTGCACCGGGGCGAGGACGCGTGGAGCTTCACGTCGCCGGTCGTCGACATGCCGGTCCACCTGATCTGGCTGCGCGAGCGGCTCGAGGAGCTCGGCGGCAGCCTCACCCGGCTGGCGCTGGCCGAGCTCCCGCGGCCCGAGGACGGGGTGGTCGTCCACTGCTCCGGCCTCGGTGCCCGGCGGCTGGTGGGGGAGACCGACGTCCACCCGGCCCGGGGCCAGGTGCTGCTCGTCGAGGGGGTGGCGGTGGACCGGTGGTGGCTCGACGGCCGGGACCCCGCGGCGCCGACGTACGTCGTCCCGCGCAGCGGGCACGTCGTGGTGGGTGGGACCTTCGAGGAGGGGGAGTGGAGCCGCACCCCCTCGGCCGCCACGACCGAGGCGATCCTCGCTCGTGCCTCCCGGCTGGTCCCGGGCATCGAGCACTCCCGGGTCGTGTCCCGGCGGGTGGGGCTGCGGCCGGTCCGGTCGGCGGTCCGGCTCGAGCGGGAGGGTGACGTCGTCCACTGCTACGGCCACGGCGGGGCCGGGGTGACGCTGGCCCAGGGGTGTGCCGAGGAGGTCGTGCGACTGGTCGAGGGCCACCCGGTTACGCGTGAGTAGTCACACACCCTGAGGCCCCGCTCCGCGTGCCATGATGCGGCGCATGGCTCGTGACATCACCACCATCGGCGTCATCGGACTCGGCACCATGGGCGCCGGCATCGCGGAGGTCTTCGCCCGCAACGGCTTCGACGTCATCGGCGTGGAGCAGAACGCCGAGGCCCTCGACCGCGGCCGCGCGCACCTGCAGCACTCGACCGACCGGGCGGTGAAGCGCGAGAAGCTCACCGGTGCCGAGCAGGCCGACCTGCTGGGCCGGATCCGCTTCGCGACCGAGCTCGAGGAGCTCGCCGCGGCCGACCTCGTCGTCGAGGCCGTGGTGGAGTCGCTCGCGGTCAAGAAGGCGATCTTCGCCGCGCTCGACGAGGTCGTCGGCCCCGACACGATCCTCACCACCAACACCTCCTCGCTCAGCGTCACCGAGATCTCGACCGCGAACGACCGGCCCGGCCGGGTCCTCGGCATCCACTTCTTCAACCCCGCCCCGGTCCAGAACCTGGTCGAGATCATCCGCACCGTGGTGACCGAGCCCGAGGTGCTCGAGGACGTCAAGGACCTCGTCGCCCGGCTCGGCAAGAGCCCGGTCATCTGCGGCGACAAGGCGGGCTTCATCGCCAACACGCTGCTCTTCGGCTACCTCAACCACGCGGTCTCGATGTACGAGGGCAAGTACGCCTCCCGCGAGGACATCGACGCCGCGATGCGATTCGGCTGCGGCTACCCGATGGGACCCCTCGCACTGCTCGACCTGATCGGGCTCGACACGGCGTACGAGATCCTCGACACGATGTACAAGCAGGGTCGCGACCGGCTCCACGCGCCCGCCCCGATCCTCAAGCAGTACGTCACCGCCGGGCTGCTCGGGCGCAAGTCGGGCCGCGGCTTCTACACCTACGAGGCCCCCGACAGCCCGGTCGTGGTGGCGGACTCGCAGACGCCGTCGGCCGACGACGCCCCGCAGGTACGCCGGGAGGTCTCGCGGGTCGGGGTCGTCGGCACCGGGACGATGGCGTCCGGGATCGTCGAGGTCTTCGCCAAGGCCGGCTACGACGTGCTCTTCGTCGGCCGCAGCCAGCAGAAGGTCGACGGCGTCCACGCCGCGATCACGAAGAATTTCGACAAGCAGATCCAGCGCGGCCGTGCGTCGGAGGACGACAAGCAGGCGACCCTCGCACGGGTCACCGGCACCACCGCCCTCGACGACCTGCGCGACGTCGACCTCGTGGTGGAGGCGATCGCCGAGGACCGCGCCATCAAGACCACGCTCTTCGAGAACCTCGACGAGATCTGCAAGCCCGGCGCGATCCTCGCGACCACGACCTCGAGCCTGCCGATCATCTCGATGGCCCGGGTGACCTCGCGGCCGCACGACGTCATCGGCATGCACTTCTTCAACCCGGCGACGATCATGACGCTGGTCGAGGTGGTCAGCACCGTCGCCACCGACGACGAGGTCACCGAGACCGTGCGCGCGATCTGCGGCAAGGTCGGCAAGGTCGCCGTGTCGTGCGGCGACCGGGCGGGCTTCATCGTCAACGCGCTGCTCTTCCCCTACCTCAACGACGCGGTGCGGATGCTCGAGGCCCACTACGCGACCGCTGACGACATCGACGTCGCCATGAAGCTCGGCTGCGCGCTGCCGATGGGTCCCTTCGAGCTGCTCGACGTGGTCGGCAACGACGTGTCGCTGGCGATCCAGCGCGAGCTCTACCTCGAGTTCCGCGAGCCCGGCTTCGCCCCGGCGCCGCTGCTCGAGCACCTCGTCACCGCCGGCTACCTCGGGCGCAAGACCGGGCGCGGCTTCCGCGACTACAGCGCCCGCTGACGCGCCGGTCGAGGAGGTCCCGGCTCAGCCGAGGTCGGTCACCAGGGCGGCGAGTCGGGCCCGGGTGTTGATGTCGAGCTTGCGGTAGATCCGCGAGAGGTGGGCGTCGACGGTCCGGGGGGAGAGGAACAGGTCGGCGGCGATCTGGCGGCTGGTGAGTCCCTCGGCGACCTTGTCGGCCACCGTCCGCTCCGCCGGCGTGAGCGCGTCGAGCCGGCGGGCGTCGGGGTGCCAGTGGGCCGGCGCCAGCTCGGCAGCGATCTCCGCGACGGCCGACGGCGTGACCTGGTCGTCGCTGATCCAGCCGCCGGGCACGCCCCGCGCCGGCTCCACCGGGCGGAGCAGCGTGCGCACGGCACTGCCCGCTGCGCGGGGTGCCCGCAGCGCGACGGCGGTCGCCGCCAGCGACCGGGCCGCCCGCGGCGTACCCTCCGCGGCGAGCCGGGCCAGCCCGTCCAGCGCGTCCGCGGCGCGCAGCGGCGCGGGGATCGTGGCCGCGTTGGCGAGGGCCTGGAGCAACGTCGCCCGGGCCTCCTCGTGCTGTCCCTGCAGCACCAGGGTGAGCCCCAGCACCAGCCGTGCGTCGAGCGCGTCACGACCCAGCCGGCTGCTGTCGGCCAGGACGACGGCGTCCGCCGCCCGGCCGGCGGCCCGCGCGAGGTCGCGGCCGTGCAGCAGCTGACAGGCCTGGGCGACCACCACCGGCAGCCGGACCGCCCAGGGGTAGGCGTCGTCGTCCGCGGGTGCCGGGTTGACCGCGGGCCGGATGTGGCACAGCTCGATCTCGGCGAGCAGCGCCAGCCGGTCCTCGGCCATCGCCTGCGCCTCGTCCTGGACCCGTCGGGCGGCGGTGGCCGCCTCCAGCTGACGGCCCTGCTCCAGGGCGATCCGGGCGAGCAGCAGCCGCGCCGACAGGGTGAGCCACGGCTCGTCCTCCTGCCGGGTCGTGAGCAGCGAGTGGGCGAGCGCGGTGGCGCCGACGAAGTCGCCGCGGACCAGCAGCGCCTGGGTGAGCGTGCGCGTGGCCTGCGGTGCGATCTGGTCGGTGCCACCGTCGAGGTCGATCGCCCGCTGCGCCTCGGACTCGGCCTGGTCGAGGTCGCCGGCGTCGAGGTGCATCTCGGCCCGGATGCTGGCGTTGCGGGCAGTCTGGATGTCGGGGTCGGCGGCGTCGCGGGCGTGCTGGTCGGCGCGCTCGAGCAGCCACAGCCCCTCGTAGGTGCCGCGCAGCTCGGACGCGGCGATGCCTGCCCGACGGGCGACCTGGGCGCCGATCTCGGGCGGCCCGTCGCCGCTGGTGATCGCCGACTCCAGGATCTCCGCGGCGTCCCGCGCGCGCATCGCGGTGTAGAGCGAGGAGAAGGCCCGGTTGGCCAGGGCGTAGCCGTGGTCACGGGTCTCCGGGTCGCTGCACGCGGCCGCCACCGCGAGCCGGAGCACCGGGACGTCGGCGAGCCAGTCGGCGTCGGCGGCGCCGAAGTTGCGGTCTGCCGGGAGCACGCCGTCGGCCCAGCGCAGCAGCGCCCGGCGGGTCGCGGCCTCGTCGTCGGTGGAGGCGGTGAGGAAGGCGCCGTGGCGCCGGATGGGCACGAGCATGTCGATCCGGCCGTCGGGCAGGGTCTCGACGAGGGACCGGCGGGCCAGGCCCGCCACCAGCTCCCGGCCGCGCTCGAGGTCGACCTCGGTCACCGCGGCCAGCACCGCGGGGCTGACGGTCGCGGACAGGGTGGAGAGCCGACGGAAGCAGCGCTGCTGGTCCTCGTCGAGCAGCTCGTACGACGCGTGGACCGCCTCCGACAGGGAGACGGTCGGAGCGACCCGGTGCATGCCGAGCAGCGCGATCTGGACGGCCATCTGCTCGAGGAGCAGCGGCAGCCCGCCGCTGGCCCGCAGCAGCCGGCGTAGGTCGTCCTCGGACGCGACGAGGTCAACCGGGTGACCCCCCGCCTCGACGACGCAGCGGCGGAAGAGGTCGACGGCCGGACCCGCCAGGGGTTCGTGGCTCGCCGGCACCCGGAACGGGCCGAGCCGCACCACGCGCCGGCCGGGCCGGGGCTGGAGCGAGCTCGACGTGGTCAGGACCCGGGCCTGCGAGGTCGCGTCCATCAGCTCCGCGACCACGGCGTCGAACTCGTCGACGTCGACGCCGTCGACGACCAACCAGTCGGGCCGCCCGTCCAGGGCACGCTTCAGGGCGCCCTCGAGCGAGTCCGACGGTGCCACCACCTCGCCGAGCTCGTCGAGGCACGACTGCAGCAGGTCGCGCAGCCCGGTCACGCCGCGCGCATTGACCCAGGTGACGTCCGAGCGGTCGCGGACCAGGGCACGCATCACCGTGGTCTTCCCCGAGCCCGGCGGGCCGACGAGACTGATCCACCGCTCGGTCTCGAGGGCGGCCGGGAGCGCGGTGAGGACCGATTCGCGCCCGATCACCCGAGTTGCCACGCCCTCATAGTGCCCCGAGACGGCCTCCTCGCGCGACGAGCCCACGCCCGACGAACCCACGCCCGACGGACGCGCGTTAGGTAGGACTACCGATGCGGGTCGTCGGTGGTCTGCAGCAGTGTGGTCACAGAGACGCTGCGCGGACCGGTCGGGGGACAGCCCGCCCAGCGATCGCCACCCGGGGTGGCGGGTCGTGCACCACCGACCCGCCACCCCGCCTGGCGTTTCGGTTTCCGGATGTGCACCTGCCGGCAACATTCCGGAAACCGGACGCGTTCAGGCTGGATGCCATGACCACCGAACACGCAGACGCCACCCACCTCACCCTCGCCGCCGACCCCCGCGAGCTCCACCGCGAGGACTCCCAGCTCAAGCGGCTCAGCCGCCAGACCATGGGCATGTCCGGGTTGCTGGACCGGCGGCCCGAGCTGCGCGGGGTCTCGACCTGGTCCGAGGGCGTCGTCGAGTCCGTGCTCTGGTCGGCCTGACCCCAGCCGTCTGCGCAGGGCCGGAAAATCTGGCCCGGAGGACGTGGCCCGCCCCCGTACCATCGGAGCATGGACACACTGATCGGTCTGCTGGTGGTGCTGGTGGTGATCGCCGGTGTCGTCTCGGTCACGGGCCGACGTCGCAAGGCGCGTGAGCTCGAGCGCAGGGCCACCGAGCTCGAGCCCGTCAAGAAGCTCGCCTTCGAGGACATCACCGCCCTCGGCGTGGACCTGCAGGAGCTCGACCTCGACCTCGCCGGTCGCCAGCTCGACGCCGGCATGAACGCCGACTACCAGCGGGCGCTCGACTCCTACGAGTCGGCCAAGACCGCCGGTGACCAGATCACCGAGCCGGAGCACATCAAGCACATCACCGAGATCATCGAGGACGGCCGCTACGCCATCGCGTGCGTCCGGGCGCGTGCTGCCGGTCTGCCGCTGCCGACCCGCCGGCCGCCGTGCTTCTTCGACCCCCGCCACGGACCGTCGGTCACCGACGTCCCCTACGCGCCGCCGGGTGGCGCGCAGCGCGACGTACCCGCGTGCGCCCTCGACGCCGAGCGCGTCCACGCCGGTGCCGAGCCCGACATCCGCCAGGTCATGGTCGGCTCCCGACGGGTGCCCTACTTCCAGGGTGGGCGGGCCTACCAGCCCTACGCCATGGGCTACTTCGGTGCCTTCGGGCCGATGGAGTGGATGTTCATGGGCATGCTGTTCAGTGGTGGCTTCGACGCGCTGGGTGGCATCGCCGAGGGCCTCGGCGACGGCCTCGGCTCCATCGGTGAGGGCATCGGCGACCTGTTCGACGGCTTCGACTTCTGAAGTCCGCAGGTCCTCATGCCGAAGGCATGAGGACCGTGGCGGGCCAGGTCGAGCTTGCCACGCGACCGAGGAACGAGGGCGCGTTGGGCGATGTCGAGACGCCACTTCTGGCAGAACCCCGCACCCGTGCCGCCCGGTGACACGATGGTGGTGTGACCCGACTCGCCGGCCTGCTGCTCGTCCTCTCCCTGCTGCTCCTTCCCGGAGACACCCGCGACGGCGGGGGATACGGTCGAGCCGTTGCCGACCGGCACCGCCTGGGACTACCAGCTCGGCGGCGACCGGCCGGTCCCCGACGAGGTCGGGATCGTGGTGCGCGACCGCACCTCCGAGCCGCTCGAGTCCGTCTACAACATCTGCTACGTCAACGGCTTCCAGACCCAGCCGGGGGCGAAGAAGTTCTGGCGTGACCACTGGCGACTGGTGCTGAAGCAGGGCGGGAAGCCGGTCGTCGACGGTGCCTGGGGCGAGTGGCTGCTGGACATCGGGACGCCCGCCAAGCGTCGGGCCCTCGCCCGGATCGTGGGCCGCTGGACCGCCGGTTGCGCCGAGGACGGCTTCGACGCCGTGGAGTACGACAACCTCGACTCCTTCAGCCGCAGCAAGGGCGGTCTCGACGCGCGCGACGCCACCAAGTTCGCCGCGCTGCTCGTCGCCCGGGCCCACGACGAGGGGTTGGCCGCGGCCCAGAAGAATCGGGCCGGCTGGGACGGCACCACCGTGGGCTACGACTTCGCGATCGCCGAGGAGTGCGCGCAGTGGCGGAGTGCGGCCGGTACGTCGACGTCTACGGCGCGCAGGTGCTCGCCGTCGAGTACCGCGCGCGACCGTTCCGACGCGCCTGCGAGCAGTGGTCGGACACCATCGCCGTCGTGCGTCGCGACCTCGCGCTGGCCGTCGACGGGACCCGCGCCTGGTGCGCGGGCTGATTCACGCCTTCGGGTGAGGCATCCCTTGACGCTCTGGTCCTAGCGTCGAAGGGTTGCCCGACCGCGGGACCATGAGATCCGTCGTCCATCGCGGGGTGCGCAGGAGGAAATCGTGGCGTCAGGCGTCGAGACCGGCCGGATCACTACCGACATCCCGGCCCGCATGGACCGGTTGCCGTGGTCCCGCTTCCACTGGATGGTCGTCATCGGGCTGGGGACGGTGTGGATCCTCGACGGCCTCGAGGTGACGATCGTCGGCTCGATGTCCGCGGCGCTCCAGCCGGAGGGGACCGGCCTGGGCCTGAGCAGCTTCGACGTCGGCGTGGCCGGGGCGGTGTACGTCGCCGGCGCCTGCATCGGCGCGCTGTTCTTCGGACAGCTCACCGACCGGTTCGGCCGCAAGAAGCTGTTCCTGATCACGCTCGGGGTCTACACGGTCGCGACCGTGCTGACGGCCTTCTCGATGAACCCGACGTGGTACTTCGCCTGCCGCTTCCTGACCGGTGCCGGCATCGGTGGCGAGTACGCGGCCATCAACTCCGCGATCGACGAGCTGATCCCCAAGAAGTACCGCGGCCGCGTCGACGTCGCGATCAACGGTTCGTTCTGGGTCGGCGCCGCCGGTGGTGCCCTGCTGACGATCCCGCTGCTCGACCCGACCGTGATCGACCAGGCCTGGGGCTGGCGGCTGGCGTTCGGCCTCGGCGCGATCCTCGCGGTCGGCATCCTGATCGTGCGCCGCCACGTGCCGGAGTCGCCCCGCTGGCTCTTCATCCACGGTCGGGAGGACGAGGGCGAGGAGATCGTCCGCGACATCGAGGGCCAGGTCTCGGCCGAGCTCGGCAAGGACCTCACGAGCGTCTCGGAGACGATCACGATCCGGCAGCGCCGCACGATCCCGCTGACCACCATCGCGCACACCGTCTTCGCGCTGTACCCGAAGCGGACGGTGCTGTGCCTCTCGCTCTTCATCGGGCAGGCGTTCCTCTACAACGCCTTCTTCTTCACCTACGGCGACACCCTCGGCGAGTTCATGGGCGTCGAGCAGGTCGGTTACTACATCGCGGTCTTCGCGCTCAGCAACTTCGTCGGGGCGCTGGTCCTCGGGCCGCTCTTCGACACCATCGGCCGGGTGCGGATGCTGACCGGAACCTACGTGACCTCCGGCGTGCTGCTGGCGATCACCGGCCTCACCCTCGACTCCTACACGGCGGTGACGCTGACGCTGATGGGCTGCGTCATCTTCTTCTTCGCCTCGGCGGGCGCCAGCGCGGCGTACCTCACGGCGAGCGAGGTCTTCCCGATGGAGACCCGGGCGCTGTGCATCGCGTTCTTCTACGCCATCGGCACCGCCGCCGGCGGCATCGCCGGGCCGCTGCTCTTCGGCAAGCTGATCCAGGAGGCCGTCGACGGCGGCGAGGGGATCTCCGCGATCGCGCTCGGCTACTACATCGGTGCCGGGCTGATGATCGCGGGCGGCATCGTGGCCGCCTTCCTCGGCGTCAAGGCCGAGGGGCGCTCGCTCGAGAGCATCGCGCAGCCGCTCACCGCCGAGGAGGACTCCGGCTCGACCGGTGAGGACGACCGCGAGCCCGCCCACACCTGACCCGCGTCCCACGACGCCCGGACCCAAGGAGGAGACCACCATGCCGATGCCCCCACCGCTGCCGAGCACCGAGGGTCGCCGCGACCGCCAGGTCTTCCACGAGATGGGCCAGATCGTCCGTGCCCTCGAGCGACAGGCCCCCAGACGCCCGACGACCTCGGCGACCTCGTCGGGGCCGCCTTCTGGGAGCAGGACCGCTACGAGCGGGCGCTGGCCTACGCGCTGTCCGACGGGCTCGTGCACCGCACCGCCGAGGGGCTGATCAGCGCCAGCGGGTAGGTCCCGTCTAACCTCGGGGCGTGTCCCTCCACACCACGTCGTACGGCGAGTCCGGCTCGCCGGTCGTCTTCTGCCACGGCCTCTTCGGCCAGGGGCGGAACTGGACCCAGGCCGGCAAGGCGCTCGCCGAGGACCACCGGGTGCTGCTGGTCGACATGCCGCACCACGGCCGGTCGTCGTGGGGAGAGTCCTTCGACTACCTCGACGCCGCCGACCGGGTGGCCGAGCTGCTCGATCCCGAGGACCCGGTCGCCTGGTGGGTCACTCGATGGGCGGCAAGATCGCGATGCTGATCGCGCTGCGCCGCCCGGAGCTGGTCTCGCGGTTGTGCGTCGTGGACGTCGCGCCGGTCGGCTACGGGCACGCGGACGAGTTCCGCGGCTACATCGCCGGGATGCGCTCGCTCGACCTCGCCCGGATCGAGCGCAGGGCGGAGGCTGACGAGGGGCTGACCGAGGCCGTCCCGAACCCGACCGTGCGCAGCTTCCTGCTGCAGAACCTGCGCCGCGAGGGTGACGAGTGGCGCTGGCAGGTCAACCTCGACGTGATCGAGCGCGACCTGACGGTCATCGGGGACTGGCCGGGTGACCGGCTCGAGCCGACGGCGGCGTACGACGGGCCGGTGCTGTGGATCGCGGGGGAGACCTCGCACTACGTCAGCGACGACTACGCGGCCGCGATGGACCGGTACTTCCCGCGCAACCGGCGGGTGACCGTCAAGGGCGCCGGCCACTGGGTGCACTCCCAACGGCCCGAGGTGTTCCTCGAGGTGCTGCGCCGCTTCGTGGACTGAGCGCCGCTCGCCGTCGCGGGCGAACCCGGGGGTCCGCCGTTGGTGACCAATCGGCATGTTCCGGGGCCGAAATGTTGTGGTTGGTGACCAATCGGCACTTCCTCGTCAGAGCAGCCGGACCCGATCGCCCAGCGAGACCGTGCCGGGCTGCACCACGTCGGCGTACACCGCGAGGCAGAGGTCCCGCTCGTGGCCGAGGACCTTGAGCCAGGGCTCCTCGGCCTCGACCCGGTCCTGGGACAGGTCGACCATCCGACAGCGCGGCGTCCGCTCGGAGATCCGGAGCCGGGCGGAGCCGAGGGCGACCTCGCGGCCCACCCACTGCTCCTCGAGGAACGGCTCGTCGGTGTCGAGGACGACGTTGCCCCGGATCCGGCGCGGGTCCGGGGTGCCGCCCCAGCGCTCGGCGCACCACCGCAGTGACGCGGTGCCGACGAGCGAGAGCGGGCTGCCGTCCTGGTGCGGGACGTCGCCCTCGGGGAGCACCCGGACCTCGGCCCCCATCACGGTGGAGAGGTGCCGGTCGAGGGTCGGGTCGCCGACCGGCCACGACGTGGTGCCGTCGGACACGACCACCTGCCCGTCGGGGCGGGTGTGCGCCGCATGGTCGAAGACAGTGTCGCGGCGCCGGAAGCGCCGGCTGTCCTTGCCCGATGCCAGACGCCCCTCGTCGTCGGTGACGGCGAGGAAGCGGTCGCCGGCGATCCCGCGCGGCGTGAGTGCGGCGACGTCGAGCGCCTCGCCGCCCATCGACTTTACGGGATAGCGGCGTAGCGCCGCCACGGCGACAGTCATGTCAGGCCTTCCGGGCGCGGTACGCCGCGACCGCGTTGCGGTTGGCGCACGAGGTGGAGCAGTAGCGGCGGGAGCGGTTGCGGGAGAGGTCGAGGACCACCCCGTCGCAGCCGTCGTCGGCGCAGACCCCGAGCCGGGAGTGCTCGTCGGAGCGGATCACGTCGACCATGGCCATCGCGGTCTCGACCGTGATCCGGGCGGCGAGCGGGGCGTCCTGGTCGACGGCGTGCAGGTGCCAGTCGTACTCCCCGTGGCGCACGAGTCGCGCACGCAGCGTGACCTCGCCGAGCATCCCGTTGACGAGGTCGACGGCGTCGTCACGCTCGGCCAGCAGCAGCGCGCGGAGCCGGGGGCGCAGGGCGCGGACCTCGTCGAGCTCGGCCCGGGTGCGCTCGTGGCGCCCGGTGTAGCGCCAGCGGACGAAGTACTCGTCGAGCGTCGCGACGGTGGTGAGCGTGTCGGGCTCTGCCGCGGAGTTCACCAGCTCGACGGCGGACTGCAGCGCCATCTCGCTGTCATAGGCGAAAACCATGTTGACACCTTACACAGATCTCCGTACCGTCACATGTCATGACGACGATGACTCATGACGCACCCGTGTCCCAGACACCGGCGTCCCGGATGGGCGCCGGTCTGGCCTTCGCGGTCGTCTCGGCGTTCTCGTTCGGGATGTCCGGCACGATCGCCAAGGGCCTGCTCGCCGAGGGCTGGAGCCCGGCCGCGGCCGTGACCGCCCGGATCCTGGTGGCCGCCGTGGTCCTTCTGGTGCCCGGTCTGATCGCCCTGCGCGGCCGCTGGTCGCTGCTGTGGCGCAACGCCCGGTTGATCGTGGTCTTCGGCGTGGTGGCGGTGGCCGGCTGCCAGTTCGCCTACTTCAGCGCGGTCGAGTACCTCCAGGTCGGGGTCGCGCTGCTGATCGAGTACACCGCACCGGTCGCCGTCGTCTGCTGGCTGTGGCTGCGCCACGGCCATCGCCCCGGTGCCCTGACCGGGACCGGCGGCCTGGTCGCACTGGTCGGCCTCGCGCTCGTCCTCGACCTGCTCTCGGGGGCCTCCCTGCACCCGCTGGGCGTGGTCTGGGGGCTGCTGGCGATGGCCGGCGTCGCGACCTACTTCGTGCTCGCCGCTGCCGAGGACAACGGGTTGCCCCCGATGGTGCTCGCCGCCGGCGGCATGGTCACCGGCGCTGCCGCGCTGCTGCTGCTCGGTGCGGTCGGCCTGCTCGACATGGGCTGGAGCACCGATGCCGCGACGTACGGCGCCTCGAGCATGCCGTGGTGGGGGGCGGTGCTGGGACTGGGCCTGATCAGCGCGGCCGTGGCCTACACGACCGGGATCGCGGCGTCGCGCCGGCTCGGGTCGCGGCTGTCCTCCTTCGTCGCGCTGCTGGAGGTGCTGTTCGCGGTGGCCGCCGCCTGGGTGGTGCTGGACGAGGTGCCGCGCCCGGTCCAGTTCGTCGGTGGCGCGCTGATCCTCGCCGGCGTCGTGCTCGTGAAGCTGGGGGAGCGCTCGACCGCCCGCCCCTGACGGGAGTGGTGGGGCGACCCGGACTGGCGACTCGACCCGGCGTACTGGCGACTCGACCCGGCGTACTGGCGACTCAACCCGCCGGAGGCACGACTCGACCCGCGGGAGGCACGACTCAACCGGTCAGCGGGCGTCCTGGCGCTCGAGGAAGACCTCGCGGTGGAGCAGGAGGAGCGCCGCGGCGACGGGGACGGCGAGCACGGCGCCGATGACGCCGAGCAGGGCGCCGCCGACGAGGGCGGCGATCACCGTCACGGCACCGGGGACCTCGACCGAGCGCTTCATGATCCGCGGGTAGATGAGGTAGGCCTCGAGCTGCTGGTAGGCGAGGTAGTAGACCAGGCAGATCAGCGCGATGGTGGGGGAGAGGGTCAGCCCCAGGGCGGTGATGAGGACGCCCGAGAGCAGCGCACCGACGATCGGGATCAGGCTCAGCAGGCCGACCACGAAGGCGAGCGCGAAGGCGTAGTCACCGAGGCCGATGATGATCGTGAACACGAGCGTGCTCACCCCGGCACAGACGGCGACCACGAAGGCACCCGCGACGTAGGCGCCGGTGGAGCGGATGATCTTGTCGCCCAGCTCGCTGACCCGGTCGCGACGCGAGGCCGGGGCCAGGCGGTACGCCGCGTGCTTGATGCTCGGCAGCGAGGCCAGGAAGTAGATCATCAGCACGAGCACGATCAGGCTGTTGGCCAGCGCCGAGACCACGGCCAGGCCGACCCCGAGGGCGCCGCCGAAGGCCTGCTCCCCGAAGTCGCCGTTGCTGACGTACTCCTGGGCCTTGCTGATCACGTCGAAGCGCTCGTCGAGGCTCTGCACGAGCGAGTTGGTCTGCAGCTCGCGCAGCCAGCGGGGTGCGCTCTCGCTGATGAGGGCGATCTGGTCGCTGATGACGGGGGCGAGGGCGGTGATGAACAGCGCGAACAGGCTGACCACCATCGCCAGCACGATCAGCACCGAGACCCCGCGCTTGGCCCCCCGCTTCATGAACCACTCGACCAGCGGGTTGAGGCCCACGGCGAGGAACAGCGCCATCACCAGCAGGATCAGGGTGGAGGAGATGGAGAGCAGCTGCTGGGAGAGGAAGATCGCCACGAGCGCCCCCAGCGCCCCGAAGAAGCCCACGGTGAAGGGCGAGTGCCGCAGCAAGCCGGAGGCCTGTCGGGCCCCCGCCTCCTGGGCCGAGGTCTCGGCACGGTGGGCCGCGATCTCGGCGCGGGACGCCGCCGCGCTTCCGCCTGGCGACCGTCGCGGCGATCGCGCCAGCTGCTCACGAGTCGTCCTCTTCGAAGCCCGCCACGACGTCACGCAGCGAGGCGAGCTGGGCGGTGATCGCGTCCCGGCGCTTGGCCATCCGCGCCACCTCGGCCTTGACTGCGGCGAGGTCACGCTCGGCCTCGGACGTGCTCGAGGTGGTGATCGAGTCGGCCTGGGTGCGGGCCGAGGCGACGATCTGCTCGGCCTCGCGACGGGCGCGGGTGAGCGTGGCCTCGGCCTCGGTCTGGGCCTGCTGCCGGTGGGCGTGCGCCTGCTGGTTGGCCTCGCGGGCACGCTCCTCGGCGGACGTCGCGCGCTGCTCGGCCTCGGTCACGAGGCGCTGCGTCTCGGCGGTGGCGCTGGTGTGGTGCTCGGCGGCCTCCTTGGTCAGCCGCTCCTTCTCCACCGCCAGCGTGCGCCGGGCCTCCTGGACCTCGCGGTCGGCGGCGGCACGGGCCTGCTCGGCCTCGCGCTTGGCGCCGGTGCGCAGGTCGTTGGCCTCCTGCTGGGACGCCAGTCGCAGCTGGTCGGACTCCCGCTTGGCGGAGGCGAGGATGTCCTCGGCCTCGGCGCGGGCGAGGTTGCGGTCGGCCTCGGCCTCGGCGAGCAGCCGCTGCCGGGTCTCCTCGAGCTCCTTGAGCTGCACCAGCCGCATGTCCTCAGCCTCGCGGGCGGCGTCGGCGCGGGTGGCGGCGGCGTCACGGCCGGCCTGCGCCCGGATCTCCTCGGCGTCCTTGCTGGCGCCGGTCCGGATCTCGCCCGCCTCCTCCTCGGCGAGCCGCAGCATCGCCGACGCGCGCCCGCCGAGGCCGGCGTACGACGGGTTGAGGTTCTCGTCGAGCTGCCGGCGGGAGTCGGCCAGCTGGGCCTCGAGCTCCCTCACGCGCTTCTCGGACTCGGTCAGCGACGAGGACAGGCCCGCCTTCTCGCTGCCCAGCTGCTGCACCCGGGAGTCGACGGCGGCCTTGTCGTAGCCACCACGGCGGACGACGGGGAAGGCGACCGCGGCGGCGGGTGGCACGGTGCGCGTGGGCGCGGCGGGCGGCGCGGCGGCCGGTACGGCGGTCGGTGCGGCCGGGCGCACCGCGGGGACGGGCTGGGTGCGCTCGGCGTCCTCGTCCGGCGCGGTGGGCCGCGCGGGCGGCACGGTCGCGATGACCTGGGTCTTCTCGCTGTCGGCGTCGCCGGAGGCGGGAGGCTTGCCGGAGGGGTTCGGAGCGGCGGGGGGCGTGGGGGAGGAGGCCGTCGACTGCTTCCCGGCGGACTGATCGGCGCCCTTCGACGCGCGCTTCGCGACCGCCGGCGGCCGGGTCTCCGCGCCGTCGCCGCTGTCCGGCTCGTCGTCGTCGAAGATGGACAGACCGCTGTCGCTCATGGGTGTGCAACCTCTTCCGGGATCGTGGTGGGGGTACGCAGGCCAGTGTTGCCGATCCGGGCCATCGATCCCACCCCGGTCCGCGTGTCGCGACCCCTGTGTTGTTCCTCATCGTCCGGGCCGGACGCGCCGCGGCCCCGGCCCCCTGCGAGGGGTGGCCGGGGCCGCGATGGAGCCGGTGTGGTCAGACGCCGCGGAAGCGGTTGATCGCCTCGAGGTGGGTGGCGCGCAGCTCCTCGTTGCGGACGCCGAGCCCCTCCTCGGGAGCCAGGCACAGCACGCCGACCTTGCCCTGGTGCAGGTTGTGGTGCACGTCGAGCGAGGCCTGGCCCACCTGGTCGAGGGAGTAGGTGCGCGACAGGGTCGGGTGGATCTTGCCCTTGGCGATCAGCCGGTTGGCCTCCCACGACTCGCGGTAGTTGGCGAAGTGGGAGGAGATGATCCGCTTGAGGTTCATCCACAGGTACCGGTTGTCGTACTCGTGCATGTAGCCGCTGGTGGACGCGCAGGTGGTGATGGTGCCGCCCTTGCGGGTGACGAAGACGCTGGCGCCGAAGGTCTCGCGGCCGGGGTGCTCGAAGACGATGTCGATGTCCTCGCCGCCGGTGAGCTCGCGGATCTTGGCGCCGAGCCGCTTCCACTCCTTCGGGTCCTGCTGGGTGCCCTCCTCGTTCCAGAAGCGGAAGTCCTCCTCGGAGCGGTTGATGACCAGCTCGGCGCCCATCGAGCGCACGATCTTCTCCTTCTCCGCGTTGGAGACCACGCACACCGGCGTACCGCCGCCGTTGAGGGCGTACTGCGTCGCGAAGCCGCCGAGGCCGCCGGAGGCGCCCCAGATCAGGACGTTGTCGCCCTGCTTCATGTCGCCGCCGTTCTTCGAGACCAGCTGGCGGTACGCCGTGCAGTTGACGAGGCCGGGGGAGGCGGCCTCCTCCCAGGTGAGGTGCTCGGGCTTGGGCATCAGCTGGTTGGCCTTGACCAGCGCGACGTCGGCGAGCCCGCCGAAGTTGGTCTCGAAGCCCCAGATCCGCTGCTCGGTGTCGAGCATCGTGTCGTTGTGGCCGTCGGGGCCCTCGAGCTCGACCGAGAGGCAGTGGGCCACGACCCGGTCGCCCGGCTTCCACTTGGTCACGCCGGGACCGGTGCGCAGCACGACGCCGGCCAGGTCGGAGCCCACCACGTGGTGGGGCAGGTCGTGGCGCTTGGTCAGCTCGGAGAGTCGGCCGTAGCGCTCCAGGAAGCCGAAGGTGGAGACCGGCTCGAAGATCGAGGTCCACACGGTGTTGTAGTTGATCGCGGAGGCCATCACGGCCACGACCGCCTCGCCCGGCCCCAGCTCGGGCATCGGGACCTCGTCGACGTGGAGGGACCGGCGCGGGTCCTTCTCGCGAGCGGTCAGCCCCTCGAACATGTCCACCTCGTCCTTCTTCACGAAGGCGGCGCGGTAGGACTCGGGGAGCGGCAGGGCGGCGAAGTCGCCCGCGGTGGCCTGGTCGGACGAGATGGCGTCGAGGATGCCGTCGGTACTCGGGGGCACGGGGTTCTCCTTGGCGGGCAGGGCAGGGCGGGGCGGGCGGACTCGTGCCGCGAAGATACCGACGAGTAGTCACACTGTCAGCCCGATGTGACCCATCTGTCTCGGCGCCGGGTCAGGAGGGGCGAGGGAGCCCCGCCAGCAGGTGGTCGCGCGCCCGCTCCAGGTAGCCGGCCAGGTGCCGGGCCGCGCCGACCCGGTCGCCGGCCTCGACCAGGGCGCAGATGGCGGCGTTGTCCTCGAGGTAGGGCGCGTGGAACGCCGCAGGATCGCCCATCCGGTGGAAGATCAGCCGCATCTCGGCGAGCAGCAGGTCCATCTGGGCATCGAGGCGGGGGCTGCCGGCGGCGGCGACGACGGCGCGGTGGAAGTGCTGGTTGGCGTTCCCGACGCCGTCGTGGTCGCCGCGCTCGAGGGCGGCGGTGCCCTCGGTGACGGCGGCCCGGATCCTGGCGGTCGTCGCCGGGGTGAGGGCGGTCCCGTGCTCGAGGGCGGCCGGCTCGAGCAGCTGGCGTACGGCGTACACGTCGCGCACGTCGTCGGCGTCCGGGGTGGCGACGACCACCCCGCGGTGGGCCTCGCGGACCAGGATCCGCTCGGCGGTCAGCTGGCTCAGCGCCTCACGCAGGGTGTTGCGGGAGACCCCGAGCGCCGCGGCCAGGCGCTCCTCGGGGAGCCGGGTCCCCGAGCGCAGCCGCCCCTCGACCACCTGCTCGCGCACCTCCCGGGCGGCCCGGTCGGCGGAGGTGCTCATGACCGTGCGCCGCGCGCGACGTTCCGCGGCGAGGGCGTCGAGGACGGCCTCGAAGGCCTGCTCGCCGGTGCGGATGGGGTCGGTGGTGCTCACGGGGGGACTGTAGTCGCGCGGGACGGAATTATGGTGGATCGGGGTATTGCGGGATTGTTGAACAACTGGGAGGGTCGGTGGCTATGACCCAGGACACACCTGCTCCCGCCCACCCCGTGAAGGACGCCGTCGGTCGCTCGGCCGTGATGGGGGCGGTGTTCCTCATGGCGACCAGCGCGATCGGTCCGGGCTTCCTCACCCAGACCGCGCAGTTCACCGGCCAGCTCGGCGCAGCCTTCGCCTGCGCCATCCTGGTGTCGATCGTGGTCGACATCGCGGTGCAGATGAACGTGTGGCGGGTGCTCGGCGTCTCCGGGCTGCGAGCCCACGAGCTCGGCAACAAGGTGTTGCCGGGCGTCGGCTACCTGCTGGCCGGCCTGGTCGTGCTCGGCGGCTTCATCTTCAACATCGGCAACGTCGCGGGCTCCGGGCATCGGCACCGACGCGATGTTCGGCCTCGACCCGCGCATCGGCGGCGCGATCTCGGCCGCCCTGGCGATCGGCATCTTCCTCTCGCACCGTGCCGGGGTGGCGCTCGACCGGGTCGTGGTGGGGCTGGGCCTGGTGATGATCGTCGCGACCCTGGTCATCGCGGTCACCTCCTCCCCGCCGGTCGGCGAGGCCCTGCGCAGCGCGGTGGCCCCCGACACCTTCGACTTCGTCGCCACCACCACGATCATCGGCGGCACCGTCGGCGGCTACATCACCTACGCCGGCGCGCACCGGATGATCGACTCCGGGCGGACCGGCGTCGAGCACGTCGCCGAGATCACCCGCGCCTCGGTCGTCAGCATCCTGGTCACCGGGCTGATGCGGATCCTGCTCTTCCTCGCGATCCTGGGCGTCGTCGCGGGCGGCGTGACGCTCGCGGCCGACGACCCGGCCGGCTCCGCGTTCCGGGCGGCGGCCGGTGAGGCCGGGCTCCGCGTGTTCGGGCTGATCCTCTGGTCGGCCGCGCTCACGTCGGTGATCGGCGCGGCGTACACCTCGGTGTCGTTCCTGACCACCCGGGCGACCCCGGAGCGCACCCGCAACCTGCTCACGGTCGCCTTCATCGCGCTCAGCGCCCTGGTGTTCGTGGTCATCGAGCAGACCCCGGCGACGCTGCTGGTCTTCGCCGGCACGTTCAACGGGCTGATCCTGCCGATCGGCTTCTCGATCCTGCTGTACGCCGCGTGGCGACGCCGCGACCTGCTCGACGGCTACCGCTACCCGGCGTGGCTGCTCGCGGTCGGCGTCGCGGCCTGGCTGCTGACGCTCTACCTCGGCTACAACGCGATCAAGGGCCTGGCAGCCCTGTGAGCGGCCCGGCGAGCACGGCATCGGTGGACCTCAACAGCGACGTCGGGGAGTCGTTCGGGCGGTGGACGCTCGGCGACGACGCCGCCGTGCTGCGGCTGGTGACCAGCGCCAACGTGGCCTGCGGCTTCCACGCCGGCGACCCGAGCACGCTGCGGCGCTGCTGCGAGCTCGCGGCGGAGTACGGCGTGACCGTCGGGGCCCAGGTCGGCTACCGCGACCTGGCCGGCTTCGGCCGCCGGTTCATCGACATCGACCCGGTCGAGCTCGCTGACGACGTGACCTACCAGATCGGGGCGCTCGAGGCGATGGCCCGGGTCTCCGGCACCCGGGTCGCCTACGTCAAGCCGCACGGCGCGCTCTACAACGCCGCCGTCCACCACGAGGCCCAGGCGCAGGCGGTGGTCGACGCGGTGGCGGCGTACGACCGGGACCTGCCGGTGCTCGGCCTGCCGGGCTCCGAGCTGCTCGCCCGGGCGGAGGCGGCCGGGCTGCGGCCGGTGCGCGAGGCCTTCGCCGACCGCGGCTACACCCCCGAGGGGACGCTGGTCGCGCGCTCGCAGCCGGGTGCGTTGCTCGAGGACCCCGCCGAGGTGGCGCGCCGGGTCGTCCGGCTGGTCACCGAGGGCGTCGTCACGGCGGTCGACGGCACCGAGGTCGCCGTCGCCGCGGAGTCGGTCTGCCTGCACGGCGACACCCCCGGCGCGGTCGAGATGGCCGACGCAGGTGCGCGCCGCCCTGGACGCGGCCAGCGTCGCGGTGAGGCCCTTCGCATGAGGGTGCTGCCCTACGGCGACCGCGCGCTGCTGGTCGAGCTCGCCGACGGCGACGAGGCGCTCGACTTCGCGGACGCGCTGAGGGCCGACCCGCCCGCGGCGCTCGGCGACCTGGTCCCGGCCGCCCGCACGGTCCTGGTCGTGGCCGCCGAGGGGGCGTCGGTCGCGGACCTGCGCGCCGACCTCAGCCGGGTCCGTCCCGCCGCCGACCGGTCCCGGGCCGACGAGGACGCCGAGGTCGTGGAGATCCCCGTGGTCTACGACGGCGCCGACCTCGACGACGTCGCCTCGCTCACCGGGCTCAGCCGGGACGAGGTCGTCGCGGCCCACACCGGCCAGACCTGGCGGGTCGCCTTCGGCGGCTTCGCCCCCGGCTTCGGCTACCTCGTCGGGGAGGACGACCGGCTCCACGTGCCGCGACGCGAGGAGTCGCGCACCGCGGTGCCGCCCGGGGCGGTCGCCCTCGCCGGGGAGTACGCCGGCGTCTACCCGCGGGAGTCGCCCGGCGGGTGGCAGCTGATCGGTCACACCGACACCGCGGTCTTCGACCTCGACCGCGACCCCCCGGCCCTGCTCCGGCCCGGCGCCCTCATCCGCTTCGCGGAGGTGTCCCCGTGAGGAGCCTGATCGTGCGCGCCACCGGCCCGCTCGCCCTGGTGCGAGGACCTCGGGCGTGCCGGGCGCGCCGGCATCGGGGTCGGCCGCTCGGGCGCCGCCGACCGCGGTGCGCTGCGACAGGGCAACCGGGCCGTCGGCAACGACGAGGGCGCCGCTGCGATCGAGGTGACCCTCGGCGGGCTGAGCGTCGAGGTCGGCGGCGACGCCCTGTGCTGCTGCGTGACCGGTGCCCCGGGCGACGTCACCGTCGACGGCCGCGGCGTCGGCTCCCACTCGGTGGTCGTCGCGCCGGCGGGCTCCGTGCTCACCGTCGCCGCGCCGCGCCAGGGACTGCGCTCCTACCTCGCCGTGCGCGGCGGGATCGAGGTCGCGGAGGTGCTCGGCTCGCGCAGCCGCGACGTGATGGCGGGGCTCGGCCCGGCGCCGCTCGCGGAGGGCGACGTGCTGCCGGTGGGGCCGCCGGTCGGCGAGCTCCCCGGCGTCGACGACGTGCCGTGGCCCCGGCTCGAGGACCCGGTCGTGCTGCGCGCCGTCCGCGGCCCGCGCGAGGACTGGGTCACCGACCCCGACCTGCTCGTCACCGCCTCCTGGCGCGCGACCGAGCGCAGCAACCGGGTCGGCACCCGGCTCGCCGGCGCCGCGTTCACCGCGGCCCGCGACGACCAGCTGCCCAGCGAGGGCGCGTGGCGCGGGGCGGTGCAGGTGCCGCCGAGCGGGGAACCGGTGCTGTTCCTGGCCGACCACCCCGTCACCGGCGGCTACCCCGTGGTGGCCGTCGTGGTCGACGAGGACGTCGACCGGGCGGCGCAGGTCCGACCGGGCCAGGAGGTCTCGTTCCGATGGGTGGAGGCACCATGACCAGCATCTCGCAGGACCCCGGTTCCCTGACCCCGGCCGAGGCGCGCGGCCTGTTCCGCGACGGCCTGGTGACACCGACCGCCGGCTGGAGCCGCGGCTGGACCCAGGCCAACCTGGTGGTGCTGCCGCGCGAGCTCGCGTTCGACTTCCTGCTCTTCGCCCAGCGCAACCCGGTCCCGTGCCCGGTGCTCGACGTGCTCGAGCCCGGTGCGGTGTCGGGCCCGCTGCTCGACGGCGACGTGCGCACCGACCTCCCGGCGTACCGCGTGTTCGCCGACGGCGAGCTCGTCGCGGAGCCGACCGACGTGCGCGAGTGGTGGCGCGAGGACCTGGTGTCCTTCCTGGTCGGCTGCTCGTTCACCTTCGAGGACGCGCTGCTCGAGGGCGGCGTCCCGGTGCGGCACGTCGAGCAGGGCTGCAACGTCCCGATGTACGTCACCGACCGACGCTGCCGCCCGGCCGGGTCGATGTCCGGCCCGCTCGTCGTCTCGATGCGGCCGGTGCCCGCGGCGCAGGTCGCCGACGCCGTCCGGATCAGCGGCCGCTACCCGTCGGTGCACGGAGCGCCGGTGCACGTCGGCGACCCGGCGGCGCTCGGCATCGCCGACCTCGCGCGCCCGGACTTCGGCGACCCGGTCGAGGTGCGCGACGGCGAGGTCCCGGTGTTCTGGGGCTGCGGGGTGACCCCGCAGGCCGCGATCATGGAGTGCGCGCCCGTCGCTGGCCATCACCCACGCGCCCGGCCACATGCTCGTCACCGACGCCCGGGACAGCGACTACCTGGTGCCCTGAGCGGAAGGATCAGTGCGAGGCGGCGGGCTCGACCAGCTCGACCAGCACCCCGCCGGCGTCCTTGGGGTGGACGAAGTTGACCCGGCTGCCGGCGGTGCCGCGACGCGGGGCGTCGTACAGCAGCCGGAGGCCGCGCTCGCGCAGCACGGCGGCCACCTGCTCGACGTCGGTGACGCGGAAGGCGAGCTGCTGCAGGCCGGGACCGCTGCGGTCCAGGAACTTCGCGATCGTCGACTCCGGGGTCAGGGGGGCGAGCAGCTGGAGGCACGCGTCGGTGTCGCCGACGCCCACCATCGCCTCCCGGACGCCCTGCTCCTCGTTGACCTCCTCGTGGCGCACGGTCATGCCGTAGCTGTCGCGGTAGAAGGCGATCGCCTCGTCGAGGTCGGGCACCGCGATGCCGACGTGGTCGATCGCGGTGAAGAGGTGCTCGGGGATCTCCAGGGGGGTGCTCATGGGGACATGGTCGGGGGTGGGACGCCTCCCGGGCGAGCAGGTGTGAGGAGTTCCTCACGCCGCCGGCCCCTCCCGGCGCGATCCGCGCATGGGTATCGTCGCCAGCACCAGCAACGCTCGCGATGGAGGCCCCACCATGTCCACGTCCGTGATCGTCGCCGGGGCACGCACCCCGATCGGCCGCCTGCTCGGCGGCCTCAAGGGACAGACCGCCGCCGACCTCGGCGGGGTCGCGATCAAGGGGGCGCTCGAGAAGGCCGGCGTCGCGCCCGAGCAGGTCGACTACCTGATCATGGGCCAGGTCATCCTCGCCGGCGCCGGCCAGAACCCCGCGCGCACCGCCGGCATCGCCGCCGGGCTGCCGATGAGCCTGCCGTCGATCACCATCAACAAGGTCTGCCTGTCGGGCATCAACGCGATCGCGATGGCCGACCAGCTGATCCGGGCCGGCGAGCACGACGTCGTCGTGGCCGGCGGCATGGAGTCGATGACCCAGGCGCCCCACCTGCTGCCGAAGTCCCGCGAGGGCTTCAAGTACGGCGACACCGCGCTGGTCGACTCGATGGCCTACGACGCGCTCTACGACCAGAGCACCAGCCAGGCCATGATCAGCCTCACCGACGGCTGCAACGCCGCCGGTGCCCGGCTCAGCCGCGAGGAGCAGGACGCCTTCGCCGCGCAGTCGCACCAGCGGGCCGCGCTGGCCTGGAAGAACGGCCTCTTCGACGACGAGGTCGTGCCGGTCACGATCCCCTCCCGCAAGGGCGACGTCACGGTCGCCGAGGACGAGGGCGTGCGCGGCGACACCACCGTCGAGTCCCTCGCCGGGCTGCGCCCGGTCTCGAAGGAGGGCACCATCACCGCCGGCTCCGCCTCGCAGATCAGCGACGGCGCCTGTGCCGTCGTGGTGATGCGCAAGGAGAAGGCCGAGGAGCTGGGGCTGAGCTGGATCGCCGAGATCGGCGCCCACGGCCAGGTCGCCGGACCCGACTCCACGCTCCAGCTGCAGCCGGCCCGCGCGATCGAGAAGGCCGCCGCGAAGGAGGGCATCGCCGTCTCCGACATCGACCTCTTCGAGCTCAACGAGGCCTTCGCCGCGGTCGGCATCGAGTCGGCCCGCCAGCTCGGTGCCCGCGAGGACCAGGTCAACGTCAACGGCGGCGCGATCGCGCTCGGTCACCCGGTCGGCATGTCCGGCGCCCGGATCGTGCTCCACCTCGCGCTCGAGCTGCAGCGTCGCGGCGGCGGCACCGGCGCGGCCGCGCTGTGCGGTGGCGGCGGCCAGGGCGACGCCCTCATCATCCGCGTCCCCGCCTGAGGACGCAGGCCCCGGTGGGTCGTCGTTCCCCGGGCTCGGTCCCGGAGCTCGTCGCCCGCGCACGCGAGGGTGACGCCCGGGCGGTCGCCCGCCTGATCTCGCTGGTCGAGGAGGCCTCGCCGCTGCTGCGCGAGGTCTCCTCGGCCTCGCGCCGTACGCCGGCAACGCCCAGGTCGTCGGCATCACCGGCTCGCCCGGCGTCGGCAAGTCCACCTCCTCCAACGCCCTGGTCGGGGAGCTGCGCCGGGCCGGCAAGCGGGTCGGCGTGCTGGCCGTCGACCCCTCCTCCCCGTTCTCCGGAGGGGCGCTGCTCGGTGACCGGGTGCGGATGGCCGACCACGCGCTCGACCCCGGCGTCTACATCCGCTCGATGGCCTCGCGCGGCCACCTCGGCGGGCTCGCGTGGAGCACCCCGCAGGCGCTGCGGGTGCTCGACGCCGCCGGCTGCGACGTCGTGCTCGTCGAGACCGTCGGCGTGGGGCAGAGCGAGGTCGAGGTCGCGGGCCTCGCCGACACCACGCTGGTGCTGATGGCGCCGGGGATGGGTGACGGCGTCCAGGCGGCCAAGGCGGGGATCCTCGAGATCGGCGACCTCTACGTCGTCAACAAGGCCGACCGCGAGGGCGCCGACCAGGTACGCCGCGAGCTGCGCTCGATGCTGTCGCTCTCGCAGCGCTCCGCGGGTCGGCTGGGCACCCCCCATCGTGAAGACCGTCGCCGCCACCGGCGAGGGCGTCGCCGAGGTCGCGGCGGAGATCGAGCGCCACCGGGCGTGGCTGGCGGAGACCGGCGAGCTCGAGCGGCGCCGGCTGCGCCGTGCCCGCGACGAGATCGAGGCGATCGCGCTCACCGGCCTGCGGGAGCGGTGGGGCGACGTCGGGGGACGCAGCGAGCTCGACGACCTGGCGGGCGCCGTGGTGGCGCGGGAGACCGACCCGTGGGCAGCGGCCGACGCGCTGCTGGCGACGTACGCGCGACTGAGGCAGAACCGCGCAAATGCGGGCAACGTCACACATGACCGGCGCGGCAACGTCCATACTTCTCGGCAGTCGACGGGGGACGTAGACGCTGCAGGGGGTTTCGGGCATGGCCGCTCCGCTGCTGCGTCACGCCCTCCTCGGGATCGCCACGGTGGTCGCCGCCCTCGTCGGCCGCTCGACCACCGACGAGGCGCTGGGCATCAGCCTGGTCTGGCCGCTCTACGGCGTCGGCGTGCTCTGGATCGCCTCCGCGTCCCGGCACACCCGGCTCCGGGACACGGTGTCCCTGGCCGTCCTCACGGGGCTCACCCTCCAGGTCGAGGGAGGGACCCCGGGCGAGATCGTGGTCGCGATGGTGCTGGTGGTGGTCGCTGCCTGGACCTGGGTGCTCGTGGTCCGCTGGGTCCAGCCCGAGCGGTCCTCGGCCGCCTCCCGTCCGCGCACCCTGTGGGACCTGGTCGTGGTGATGATGGCCTCGGCGGTGAGCGCCCTGGTGGCCGCCGCGCTGCGGACGTGGGGCATGGGGGTGCTGCCGACGTACGAGATCGAGACCTTCCTGCTGCTGCTCGTGCGCAACTCCAGCGGGATCCTCGGCCCGGTGAGCGTGGGGCTGCTGCTGCTGCCGTACCTGCGGCCGCGGGGCACCCGTGAGCTGCGGCGGGCGCTGGCCGAGCACACCTGCCACCCGGCGCGGTGGGCGGTCGAGGTGCTGCTCGTGCTCGCCGTCGCGACCGTCCTCTCCCGGACAGGTGTTCCTGCGCGAGGACTCCCCGCTCGCCTTCACCCTGGTGCTGCTCGTCGTCTGGGCATCCTTCCGGGTCCCGCCGGTGGGCGCGGTCGCGCTCGCGCTGGTGCTGGGCACGGTCGGGGTGGTCGCGACGCTGCAGGACCGCGGCCTGTTCCAGGCCCGGGACCAGGATCCGTTCCGGAGCGCAGCCACCGCCCAGGCGTTCCTGATCACGTTGGTGCTGGCGGCGCTGGCGATCGCGATCGACGTGGAGCAACGACGCCTGGCGACGCTGCGCGCTCAGTCCGCCGAGCAGGTCGCGGAGAACCGGGCGACGCTCTTCTCCAGCGTCGTCGAGCACCTCGACGAGGGGGTCACGGTGATCACCTCCGACGACGACTACACGCTGCGCAACCGGGCGGCCCGGCGCCTCACCGGCGTCGGCGGCCTCCTGCACCCCGCCGACGCGGACCCCGGTCGGGCCGAGATGGTCGACGACGCCGGCGTACCGCTGCCACTGGCCGACATGCCGCACACGCGCGCCCGGGAGGAGGGACGAGTCGTGCGCGAGACGGTCCGGCTGCGGCTGCCCTCGGGGTCCGAGCGGCAGCTCGAGATCTCCTCCATCCCGCTCCCGGGGCTCGGCGAGGACGACCGTCCCGTGGTGGTCAACACGCTGCGCGACGTCACCGCCGACCAGGAGGAGCGCGACCAGCTGGTCTCGTTCGCCGGCGTGGTCGCCCACGATCTCAAGAACCCGTTGACCGTCATCCGCGGGTGGAGCGAGAGCCTGCAGGAGGAGCTGACCGACGAGGCCCCCGACCTCGTGGCCCTGCGGTCGATGGTCGAGCGGGTGGTCAACGCCTCGGACCAGATGCGCCACTTCATCGACGACCTGCTCGGCATCACCGTCGCGCGGGACCGTCCGCTGGAGCTGGAGCGGATCGACCTCACTGCCCTCGCCGAGGAGGTCGCCGAGCTGCGCCGCGGCGGCGACACGCACCCGCGGATCTCGGTGCAACCGGGACTGTGGGTGACCGGCGACCGGTTCCTCGTGCGGCAGCTGGTGGACAACCTCGTGGGAAACGCCGTGAAGTACGTCGCCGACGGCGTGCGCCCCTCGGTCATGGTCGTCGGGCGGGCTCTGGGCGGCGAGCTCGAGGTCTCGGTCACCGACAACGGCATCGGCATCCCGCTGGAGCAGCGGCGCCGGGTCTTCTCCAGCTTTGTCCGGGCCCACGGGGCCGACTACTCCGGCACCGGGCTGGGGCTGGCGATCTGCCAGCGGGTGGTCGACCGCCACGGTGGCCGGATCTGGGTCGACGAGGAGCCGCGGGAGGGCACCCGGATCAGCTTCACGCTGCCGCTGGCCGACCCGCCCTCAAGCTGAGACCCGGCCGACCCCGGTTGCACCGCCAGGGTTGTGGTGACACGCCCCCGCGCGTCACCTGCTCGTCACCTGCGCTCGCGACGGTCGTCCCATGCGCGTGGCCCTCGTGTCCGAGTCGTTCCTGCCCCAGGTCAACGGGGTGGCCAACTCCGTGCGGCACGTCGCCGAGCGGTTGACCGCCACCGGCCACGAGGTCCTCGTGGTGGCGCCCGGGCCCGGCCCGGACGAGTACGCCGGGATCCCGGTGGTGCGGGTCCGCTCGGTCGGGCTCCCGGGCTACCGGTCGTTCCCGCTGGGACTGCCCGACGCCGCGCTGGACCGGGCGCTGGCCGACTTCCGTCCCGACGTGGTCCACCTCGCCTCGCCGATCGTGGTGGGGGCCGCCGGGCTCCGCTCCGCGATCCGGCTCGGCGTCCCGACGGTGGCGGTCTACCAGACCGACGTCGCCGGCTTCGCCCGGCAGTACGGCGTCCGTGCCGAGGCGCTCGTCGAGCGCTGGGTCGGCCGGCTGCACCGGCGGGCCGACCGGACCCTGGTGCCCTCGTCGGCATCGCGGGACCAGCTGCACGGGCTGGGCGTGCGCGACCTTCACCTGTGGCGACGCGGGGTCTCGCTGGACCTCTTCGACCCGGCCCGGCGCGAGCCGCGACCGGCCGGCGACGAGGTGGTCGTCGGCTACGTCGGGAGGCTCGCCCACGAGAAGGAGGTACGCCGGCTGGCCGAGCTCGGCCCCCTGCCCGGCGTACGCCTGGTCGTCGTGGGCGACGGCCCGGAGCGCGGCTGGCTCGAGCGCCGGCTGCCGGACGCGACCTTCACCGGCCAGCTCGGCGGCGCCGCCCTGGCCCGCGCCTTCGCCTCCCTCGACGTCTTCGTCCACCCCGGTCGGTCCGAGACCTTCTGCCAGACCGTGCAGGAGGCGCAGGCCTCGGGCGTGGCGGTGGTGGCCGCCGCGGCCGGCGGACCGCTCGACCTGGTCGACCACGGCCGGACCGGGCTGCTCTTCGACCCCACCGACCCGCCCGCGCTCTGGCGTGCGGTGGTGGCGGTGGCGCGCGACGCGTCCCTGCGCGAGCGGCTGGCCGAGGCCGGCCGGGCCGAGGTGCAGGGCCGCAGCTGGCCGGCGCTGGTGGACGAGCTGGTCGAGCAGCACTACTGGGCCGTGGCCGGTCCAGCGCGCCGTGCGATCGCCTGACCCGGCGCCCCCGTCCGGATCGCGCAGCTGGCGAACTTCGTCGGCCCCACCTCCGGCGGCATCAAGACCGTCCTGGAGCGGATCGGACGCGGCTACGTCGAGGCGGGTGCCGCCCGGCTGCTACGTGGTGCCCGGCCCACGATGCTGGCACTGCACACGGCGCTCCATACCGAGCTGGCGACAGGCGCCGGAGCTCCACCCCGCGCGCCTGCGACGCGGACCGTCCCGCGGCTGCTACGAATGGTGTCGTCCTGTGCCGCGACCGATCGGAGCGACCCTCGCATGAACGCCAAGAAGGTGATGCTCGTCGTCGTGCTGGTGTTCCTGGGCTTCTGGATGTTCACCGACCCCTCCGGCATGGCCGAGGCGTCGAAGGCCGCCGTTCAGCGGGACCTGGAACATCGCCGAGGACCTCTTCCAGGCCGTGATCCGGTTCTTCGGCGCCCTGGTCTGACCGGGACGCCTCATGGGTCTGCTGGCGTCGGTGACCGAGCCCGACATCCGTCGCCACCTGCTCCGTGAGGAGGGCGAGGTGATCGTCGACGAGGTCAGCAAGCACTGGGTGGCCTACGTCCGCACCGGCGTCGAGTGGCTCGCGGCGCTGGCGCTGCTGTTCCTGGTCCCCTTCGTGCACCCCGACCTCGCCTGGCTGCCCTTCACGGTGGTGGTCGCGCTGCTGCTGCACGGCGGCTGGCTCGCGCTGCAGGCGCGGGTGGACAGGTTCGTGATCACCAACATGCGGGTCTTCCGGGTCCACGGCGTGCTGTCGCGCCAGCTCGCGACGATGCCGCTGCTCGCGGATCCTCGACATCACCGTCGCGCAAGCCGCTGATCGGCCGGATCCTGGGCTACGGCCACTTCGTCTTCGAGTCGGCGGCCCAGGAGCAGGGGCTGCGCGACATCCGGTTCGTGGGTCGACCCGACGAGCGCGACCTCTCGATCCAGCGCGTCGTGCAGCGCTCGGGCCTGCGCGGCCCGCGCGTCGTCAACTAGTGGCCAGCACGTCATCACCGGGGCCCCGTGCCGCTGCCGTTCGACCCGATCGACGAGGCCGCCCGGCAGTGGGCGCTCAGGTGGGACGGCGTGCCCGCGATGCACGCCGTCACCTCGCTGATGCGGGTGCAGCAGCTGGTCATCGGCCGGCTCGACGCGATCCTCAGGCCGCACGGACTGACCTTCGCCCGCTACGAGGCGCTGGTGCTGCTGACCTTCTCCTCGCGCGGCTCGCTGCCGCTGGGGAAGATGGGGGAGCGGCTGCAGGTGCACCCCACGTCGGTGACCTCGATCGTGCGACGGCTCGAGTCGGACGGCCTCGTCGTACGCCGCCCGCACCCCGACGACGGTCGTGGCGTGCTGGCCGAGATCACCCCCGCGGGGCGCGCCGCCGTCGAGGGGGCGACCGCCGACCTGGTCGGTGCCGACTTCGGGCTCGGGGCGCTCGACGACGACGCGCTGGCCGGGCTCTCCGAGCTGTTGCGCCCGGTGCGGCGGGCGGCCGGGGACTTCTGAGGACGGCTCCCTAGGATGGCGCCATGACGCAGCAGCCGTTCAGCCGTCCCGGAGCGTTCGACCTCTCCGCCCTCAAGCGCCCCGCGCCCTCCTCCGGCGCGCCCGCCGCGCCCGCCGGTCCGGGAGGAGCCCCGGCCGCCGCGCCCGCCGGTGGCTCGGCGTACGCCGTGACGGTGACGGAGGAGAGCTTCCAGGGCACCGTCGAGGCGTCGATGACGGCACCGGTGCTGCTGGTGTTCTTCTCCCGGACCCGGATGCCGGAGAGCGGTCAGCTCGCCGACGACATGGCGACGCTGTCGGGCGAGTTCGAGGGACGGTTCCTGGTCGGGCTGGTCGACATCGACGCCCAGCCCCAGATCGCGCAGGCGATGCAGATCCCGTCGGTGCCGCTGGTGGTCGCGGTCGTCGACGGCCGGCCGATGCCGCTGATGCAGGACGCGCTGCCGCTCGAGGAGCTGCGCGAGGCACTCACCGGGGTCACGCAGCAGCTCACCGCCCAGGGCATCGCCGGGCGGCACCAGCCGCGCGGCACCCAGCCGCCGGTCGAGGCGGTCGAGGACGGCGAGCCGGTCGCCGACCCGCGCTACGCCGCGGCGCAGGCGGCCCTCGAGGCCGACGACATGGACGGCGCGGTCGCGGAGTACCAGAAGCTGGTCGACGCCAACCCCGCCGACGTCGAGGCCGTGGCCGGGCTCGCGATGGCCAAGCTCCTGCAGCGCACGCACGGCGTCGACCTCCAGGGCGCCCGCGAGGCAGCCGCGGCACGCCCCGACGACGTCGAGGCGCAGACCCTGGTGGCCGACCTCGACCTGCTCGGCGGCCACGTCGAGGATGCCTTCGCGCGGCTCGTCGAGCTGGTCCGGCGTACGTCCGGCGCAGAGCGCGACGCCGCGCGCGAGCACCTGCTCGGACTCTTCGGCGCCGTCGGCAACGACGACGCCCGGGTGCTGCGCGGTCGCCAGCAGCTGGCCTCCGCCCTTTTCTGAGGGCCTGTTCCGAGAGCTGCTGCGACAGCCGCGACAGCCGCCGCGACAGCTCAGCGCTTGCGCTTGCCCAGCACCGAGCGGCCCGCCTCCAGCCGCGCGACCGGCACCCGGAACGGCGAGCAGGACACGTAGTCGAGGCCGACCTCGTCGAAGAAGTGGATCGAGCGCGGGTCGCCACCGTGCTCGCCGCAGACGCCGACCTTGAGGTCGGGGTTGACCTCGCGGCCCTTCTGGGTGCCCATCTCGACCATCCCGCCGACCCCGCGCTGGTCCATCGACTCGAACGGCGAGACGTCGAAGATCCCGTGCTCGAAGTAGCGCGAGAAGAAGGCCGCCTCGACGTCGTCGCGCGAGAAGCCCCACGCCATCTGGGTGAGGTCGTTGGTGCCGAAGGAGAAGAAGGCGGCCTCGGCGGCGATCCGGTCGGCCAGGAAGGCCGCACGCGGCAGCTCGATCATGGTGCCGACCGAGTAGTCGAGGGTCACGCCGCGGGCCTCCTCGATCTCGGCGGCGACGGCGACGATGTCGGCCTTGACGATCTCGAGCTCACGGACGCTGGCGACCAGCGGGATCATGATCTCCGGCAGCGGCTGCATGCCCGCCGCCGTCCGGTCGGCCGCGGCCTCGAGGATCGCGCGGGCCTGCATCCGGAACAGCCCGGGGATCTGGATCCCGAGGCGTACGCCGCGCAGGCCCAGCATCGGGTTCTGCTCGTGCAGGCGCCGGACGTGCTGGAGCAGCACCTCGTCGTGCTCGTCCCGCTCGCCGCGCTCGGCGGCCAGCGCGACCTTCACCGACAGGTCGGTGATGTCGGGGAGGAACTCGTGCAGCGGCGGGTCGATCAACCGGATCGTGACCGGCAGCCCGTCCATCGCCTCGAAGATGTCGGTGAAGTCCTGGCGCTGGAGCGGCAGCAGCGCGTCGAGCGCGGCGACCTGCTCCGCGTCGTCCTCGGCGACGATCAGCCGCTCGACGAGCTCGCGACGCTCGCCGAGGAACATGTGCTCGGTGCGGCACAGCCCGATGCCCTGGGCCCCGAACCGGCGGGCGCGGGCCGCCTCCTCGGGGTTGTCGGCGTTGGCGCGCACGCGCAGCCGGCGGGCGCCGTCGGCGTGGGCCATGATCCGGGCGACCGCGGCGCACCAGGTCGGAGTCCACGTGCTCGCCCTCGAAGTGGCGCACGACGAGGGCGTCGGAGACCGGGACCTCGCCGGCGAACACCTCGCCGGTGGTGCCGTCGATCGAGATCAGGTCGCCCTCGCTGACCGTGATCCCGCTCGCGGACCCGGAACTCGCGGGCCTTCGCGTCCACGTCGAGCGCGTCGGCCCCGCAGACGCAGGTGCGGCCCATGCCGCGGGCGACCACGGCCGCGTGCGAGGTCTTGCCGCCGCGGCTGGTGAGGATGCCGCGGGCGGCGACCATGCCGCGCAGGTCGTCGGGGTTGGTCTCCTTGCGGACCAGGATCACGTCGTCGCCGCGCTCGGCCCACTCCACGGCGGTGTCGGAGTCGAAGACGACGCGGCCGACCGCGGCGCCGGGGGAGGCGTTCATGCCCGTGGCGAGCAGCGTGCGCTCGGCCGACTCGTCGAAGCGGGGGAACATCAGCTGGGCCAGCTGGGCGCCGTTGACCCGCAGCACGGCCTCGTCCATCTGGATCAGCCCCTCGTCCACCATGTGCACGGCGATCCGGAACGCCGCCTCGGGGGTGCGCTTGCCGACGCGGGTCTGCAGCATCCACAGCTTGCCGCGCTCGACGGTGAACTCGATGTCGCACATGTCGCGGTAGTGCCGCTCGAGGCGGGCCATGATCGCCATCAGGTCGTCGTGGGAGGTCTGGTCGACCTTCGCGAAGTCGGCCAGGCTGACGGTGTTGCGGATGCCGGCGACGACGTCCTCGCCCTGCGCGTTCTGCAGGTAGTCGCCGTACTCGCCCTGGTTGCCGCTCGCGGGGTCGCGGGTGAAGGCGACGCCGGAGCCGGAGTCCATGCCGAAGTTGCCGAAGACCATCGCCTGGATGTTGACGGCCGTGCCGAGGTCCTCGGGGATCCGCTCCTGGCGTCGGTAGAGCCGGGCGCGGTCGGTGTTCCAGGAGTCGAAGACCGCGCGCATCGCGAGGTCCATCTGCTCGCGCGGGTCCTGCGGGAAGTCGCGGCCGGCGTGCTCGCGGACGATGCCCTTGAAGGTCTCCACGAGCGTCGACAGGTCGTCGGCGTCCAGGCCCAGGTCGTCGTCCGTGCCGCGCGTCCTTCTTGGCGGCGTCGAGGGCCTCGGCGAAGTGCTCACCGTCGATGTCGAGCACGGTGGCGCCGAACATCTGCAGCAGCCGGCGGTAGGAGTCCTGCGCGAAGCGCTCGTCCCCGCTCTGGCGCGCGAGGCCGACGCACCGACTCGTCGTTGAGGCCGATGTTGAGCACCGTCTCCATCATCCCGGGCATCGAGAACTTCGCGCCCGACCGCACGCTCACCAGCAGCGGGTCGTCGGCCTGCCCGAGTCGGCGGCCCATCGTCGCCTCGAGGGCGGCCAGGTGCTCGTCGATCTCGGCGGTGAGGCCCTCGGGGTCACCGCCGTCGCGCAGGTAGGCCCGGCAGGCCTCGGTGGTGATGGTGAATCCCGGGGGGACGGGCAGCCCGAGGTTGGTCATCTCGGCGAGGTTCGCGCCCTTGCCGCCGAGCAGGTCGCGCTGGTCCCGGTTTCCGTCGGCGAAGTCGTACACGTAGGCCATGCCTGACCTTGGCACGACTGGGGTCAGTTGGCGAGGGGCTCAGTGCGAGGTTCAGTGCGAGGGTCCAGGGCGAGGGTTCAGTGACCGCTCTCGACGTACGACGGGCGGGACCGGTCGGATCCGCCCGTCGGTGCGTCGAGGTTGGCGAGCGCGGAGGCGATGCGGCGGGCGGTGAAGTCGGCGCAGCGCCGGGCGACCTGCTCCGGCGTGCAGAACTCCGCGGAGCGGATCTCGCGGACCTCCTTCACGACGCGGTCGAGGATCGCGGCGTCGTGGCTGCCGCCGTCGAAGACCAGGCACAGGGCGTCGTCCCAGCCGCTCCACGGGGGCAGCCAGTCCGTGAGCAGCAGCGGTCCGGTGGCCAGGTCGAGACCCAGCTCCTCGAGGACCTCGCGACCGGCGGCCCGCTGCGGCGACTCGCCGACCTCCACGACGCCGCCCGGCAGGTCCCAGTCCCGCTTGTAGGTCAGCTCGCACAGCAGCACCCGGCCCGCGGTGTCGCGGACGAGCAGCTGGCTGATGGCGCGCTTGCGGGGGAGGAAGGAGTTGAGCAGCGCCCGGAACCCCTCCGGCTCGGAGGCGGGCAGGTCGGTCTCCAGCCGGGCGTAGACGATCCGGTCCCCGGCCACGCCGCGGCGTACGCCCTCACGGCGCAAGCCGCTCCACGTCGCCACGCGCTGCGCGGCGGCGTCCTCGGCGCTGACGTGGGCCTCCACCCGGCCGTGCGCCGCGAGCGCCTCCTCGACCGCGCTGCGGACGACGTCGACGGCCGCCCAGAGGTCCTGCTCGTGCAGCTCCGGGGCCCAGCTGACGCGGGCGACGCCGGCGTCGACGGTCTCGAGGTGAGGGCCGGACGCGGGGGAGGGGGAGCTCACCTCGTCACCCTAGCGGCCACCTCCGAGGCGGGCGTCAGCTCGCCGAGGTGGTGCTCGAGGGTGGCGACCGCCTCCGCGGGCGAGGTCCGGCCGAGGCAGACCGCGAGACCCAGACCCTCCACCAGCGCCCGGGTCCGCCGCAGCTCCAGCGTGTCCTCGTCCCGGAGGCCGAGGGCCGCCAACGCGGCGCTGACGCCCTGGTTCACTCGGGCGTCGTGGTCGGACCGTTGCTCGTCGAGGGTCGCCGCGGGTGGGGCTCCGTCCGCTGCGGACGTGGGCGCGGCGCCGTCGTGGTCCGACGAGGTGCCCTCGGCGAGGGCGAAGTCCTCTCGCAGTGTTGCCGGGGAGTCCTCGCCACCGAGGTTCGGGTGCACGGCGTGCAGGACGAGCCGCCACCACACGAGCTCCTCGGCGATGCGCGGCTCCTCGTCCGGAAGCAACCGGCGCAGCCTCAGGAGGGCGAGCTCACGTCCCGCCAGCTCTGTGGGCTGACCCCAGCGTCCGTGCCGTCGACGGCGCTCGACCTCGTCGACGGCGAGGACCCGCAGGTCCGTGTCCGGACGGATCAGGCGGCGCACGGTGTTGGGTGACGTCCCGAGCGCGGCCGCGATCGTGTAGCGGCTCAGCGCGTGGGGTCCGACGTCGCGGACGACCGCGAAGGCGGCACGCCGCAGGAACTCGAAACGGGCGGCGTAGTTCACGACCTTGGGCATGCGTCGTTCCTACCGCCTCGGGGAGCTCGGCGTCGGGCGTCCTCCACAGGGCTGGTTCTGGCGCGGGGTGGTTCCCACCGGAGGGGCGCTGGGGGTGGGTGGTGCCGTGGGGTGCGGCAGAACGGTGGGCTGGCGCGCGTCGAGTGAGGACCGGGGTGCGGCACAACGGTGGGCTGGCGCACCCCAAGAGAGGACCGGGGTGCGCCAGAACGGCACGGTGTCGAGCGAGTGCCGCCTCAGCCGCGCGAGCGCAGCCAGATCGTCGCGAGCGGCGGCACCACGATGTCGGCGTGGGCCGGGTGCCCGGCGTGCTCGCCGGCGACCGCCGTCACCACCCCGAGGTTGCCGACGCCGGAGCCGGTGTAGGACTCGGCGTCGGTGTTGACGACCTCCTCCCACTCACCCGACGCGGGCAGCGGCAGCCGGTAGTCGTGGTGGGGGGTGGCGGCGAAGTTGGCCACGCACACCAGCTGGCCCCCGTCGGCGGCGCGCCGGCGGAAGGAGAAGGTGTTGCGCGACGCGTCGTTGGCGTCGAGCCACTCGAAGGCGGACGGGTCGTGGTCGGTCGCGAACAGCGCTGGGGTGTCCTGGTAGACCCGGTTGAGGTCGCGGACCAGGGACAGGACGCCGCTGTGCTCGGGGTGGTCGAGCAGCCACCAGTCGAGCTCGCGGGCCTCGGCCCACTCCGACTCCTGGCCGAACTCGGCGCCCATGAAGAGCAGCTGCTTGCCGGGGTGGGCCCACATGTAGGCGAGGTAGGCCCGCAGGTTGGCCAGCTGCTGCCACCGGTCGCCCGGCATCTTGCGCAGCAGCGAGCCCTTGCCGTGCACGACCTCGTCGTGGCTGATCGGCAGCACGAACTTCTCCGACCAGGCGTAGACGAGGGAGAACGTCATCTCGCCGTGGTGCCAGGAGCGGTGCACCGGCTCGTGCGCGACGTAGTCGAGCGAGTCGTGCATCCAGCCCATGTTCCACTTCAGCCCGAAACCGAGACCGCCCTGCGGAGGTGTCCTGGGTGACCCCCGGCCACGACGTCGACTCCTCGGCGATCGTGATCGCGCCGGGGACCCGCCGGGTGACGGTGCCGTTCATCTCCTGCAGGAACTGCACCGCCTCGAGGTTCTCGCGACCGCCGTGCTCGTTGGGTGTCCACTCGCCCTCCTCGCGGGAGTAGTCGAGGTAGAGCATGGAGGCGACGCCGTCGACGCGCAGCCCGTCGGCGTGGAACTGCTCGAGCCAGTACAGCGCGTTGGCGTAGAGGAAGTTGCGCACCTCGTGCCGGCCGAAGTTGAAGATGTGCGAGCCCCACTCCTTGTGCCAGCCACGCTGGGGGTTGGGGTCCTCGTAGAGGGGGGTGCCGTCGAAGTTGACCAGCGCCCACTCATCGGTCGCGAAGTGGCCCGGCACCCAGTCGAGGATGACGCCGATCCCGGCCTGGTGCAGCCGGTCGACGAGGAGCCGGAAGCCGTCGGGGTCGCCGAATCGGGCATCGGGCGCGAAGTACGACGTCACGTGGTAGCCCCACGAGCCGCCGAACGGGTGCTGCATCACCGGCATCAGCTCGACGTGCGTGAAGCCGAGGTCGACCAGGTAGGGCACCAGCTCGTCGGCGAGCTCGGCGTACGACAGCACGACGCCGTCGCGCTTGCGCCAGGAGGCGAGGTGGACCTCGTAGGTCGACATCGGCTCGTCGAGGGGCGCGCTGGTCGCGCGACGCGCCATCCAGGCGTCGTCGCGCCAGGCGTAGGTCGACTCGAACACGACCGAGCTCGTCTGCGGCGCGCGCTCGGTGTGGAAGGCCATCGGGTCGGCCTTCTCGCGCCAGTGGCCGTCGGCGCCGAGGACCGCGAACTTGTAGAAGGTGCCAGAGCCCGCGCCGGGGACGAACAGCTCCCAGACGCCGGACGAGCCGAGCTGACGCATCGGGTGCTCGCGGCCGTCCCAGCTGTTGAAGGAGCCCTTGAGCCGGATCGCACGCGCCGAGGGTGCCCACACCGCGAAGGAGGTGCCGGAGATGGTCTCGCCCAGCGGCGTCTCGTAGTGGTGGACGCGCGAGCCGAGCACCTCCCAGAGGTTCTCGTGACGGCCCTCGTTGATCAGGTGGAGGTCCATCTCGCCCAGCGTCGGCAGGAACCGGAACGGGTCGTCGACCTGGTGGGCCGCCCCGTCGTCGTAGCGGACCTCGAGCCGGTAGTCCGGCACGTCGGCCACACGCAGCACCCCGACCCAGATGCCCTCGTGCTCGTGGGTGAGGTCGACACGCTCCTCGCCCAGCACCACCACGACCTAGGCGGCCAGGGGCTTGAGGACCCGGACCGTCACCGCACCGTCGTGGGGGTGGGGACCGAGCACCGCGTGCGGGTGCCCGTGCTCCCCGCGGACGACCAGGTCGAGCTCGTCGGTGGCGACGGGCAGTGGCTGCGGGCCGGTCGGGGTCGTGGGGGGAGTGCTCATGCGGCTACCACCTTCGCGATCGCGTCGAGCGGGATGCCGACCCAGGTGGGCCGGTTGCGCGCCTCGTAGACCGCCTCGTAGACGGCCTTGTCGGCGATGTAGGCCGAGAGCAGCGTCTGCTGGTCGGCGTCGAGCGGGCCCTCGGCGTACGCCTCGAGGAAGACGGCGCAGTTGCGTGCCGACCACTCGGCGGCCCGGAAGGCGCGCTGGTCGGCGACGAGCGGCTCGGAGTCGCCGTAGGACTGCTCGACGACGCGGGGCGCGTAGTCGAAGGAGCGCAGCATGCCGGCGACGTCGCGCCAGGGCGAGTCGGGCAGCACCCGCTCGGAGAGCGGCTTGGCCGGCTCTCCCTCGAAGTCCACGATCTTCCAGCCGCGAACCGTCCGGAGGGTCTGGCCGAGGTGGAGGTCGGCGTGGATCTGCTGGATCGCCACCCCGTCGAGCGCCGCCACCCGGTCGAAGACGGCCCGCAGGTCGTCGGCGTGCTCCTCGAGCTGGGGGACGACCTTGACGGCGGCGTCGAGCCGGGTGTTCATCGCCGCCGCGAGCTCGGCCTGCTCCGCCGCGTCCCGGGTACGCCGGGGGAAGTGCTCGGCCAGCGTCTCGTGGGTCTCGCGCAGCGCGACGCCGAGTCGCGCCGCCTCGCCCGCGAAGTCGCCGCCGACCTCGTCGGCGTGCAGGTCGCCCTCGGCGAACAGGTTGCGCACGCTGGTCAGCGCCAGCTCCCAGCCGTCGCTCGCCGTGCGCAGGAACTGCTGCAGCATCGCGAGCTGCAGCACCTCGCCCTCGACCAGCGACTCGGTCTCGATCCAGCCGTAGAGGGCGGCGACGTGGTCGGACCCGGCGCGGGTCAGCACCTCGTGGGTCGTGACGTCCGGGTTGCGGCCGGGCGTGATCTTGCGGAAGAGCTTGAGCAGCGCGTCCTCACCGAACGCGACCGAGGAGTTGGACTGCTCGCCGGAGAACAACGTCGAGTGGGTGGAGACGTCGAGGTCGTGGCCGGGCAGCCGCTCGAAGTGGAGCGGGCCGGCCGGCGGGGGAGCGTGGAAGGCGGCCAGCAGGTGGGCCATCGCCTCCCGGTCGTGGACGGCGTCGTAGACGTGCGACGGTCCGGCGTCGGCGTCGTCCCACGACCCGACCCGGGCGTGCTCGAGGTGCTCCTGCGGCTCGGCGTACATCGCCAGCGGCAGCTGGTAGAACTCCTGGCCGCCCTCGTCGTCGGTGTAGGTCACCGAGACCAGGTCCAGCGCCAGCGTCGGCGCCCCCGAGCCCAGCGTGCCCAGCCGGCGTACGCCGGTGACGGTGTAGGACCGTCCCTTGCCGCCGAACCAGCGGGTGTGGCCGATGAACTCGGTCAGCGTCTCCAGGGGCGCGTTCACGGCATTCCTCCCTCGTCTCCGGCCGGCCGCGTCAGCCGGAACCAGTAGAAGCCGTACCCACCCAGCGTCAGGAGGTACGGCAGCTCGCCGACCGCTGGGAACGGGACGCCGCCGATCAGCTCGACCGGGACCATCCCCTCGAAGCGGCGCAGGTCGAGCTCGACCGGCTGCGGGAAGCGGGAGAGGTTGTTGACGCAGACGATGACGTCCTCGCGACCGTCCTCGGCCACGTGCTCGCGGGCGTAGGACAGGATGCTGGGGTTGGAGCCGCCGAGGTCGGCGAAGGTGCCCAGCCCGAAGGCCGGGTGGTTGCGCCGGGCGTGGATGATCCGCCGGGTCCAGTGCAGCAGCGAGGAGGAGTTCTCGAGCTGGGCCTCGACGTTGACGCTCTGGTAGCCGGTGACGGGGTCCTGGATCAGCGGCAGGTGCAGCTTGCCCGGGGTGGCCGCCGAGAAGCCCGCGTTGCGGTCGGGCGTCCACTGCATCGGGGTGCGGACCCCGTCGCGGTCGCCGAGCCAGATGTTGTCGCCCATCCCGATCTCGTCGCCGTAGTAGAGGACCGGGGACCCGGGCAGCGAGAGCAGCAGCGCGGTGAAGAGCTCCATCCGGTTCACGTCGTTGTCCAGCAGCGGCGCCAGCCGGCGACGGATCCCGATGTTGGCCTTCATCCGGGGGTCGATGGCGTACTCGGCCCACATGTAGTCGCGGTCCTCGTCGGTGACCATCTCGAGCGTGAGCTCGTCGTGGTTGCGCAGGAAGATGCCCCACTGGCAGCCGTCGGGGATCGACGGCGTCTGCTCCATGATCTCCGAGATCGGGTAGCGCGACTCGCGGCGCACGGCCATGAAGATCCGGGGCATGACGGGGAAGTGGAACGCCATGTGGCACTCGTCCCCGCCCACCGACTGGTCACCGAAGTACTCGACGACGTCGTCGGGCCACTGGTTGGCCTCGCAGAGCAGCACCGTGCCGGGGTACTTCTCGTCGACGAAGCGGCGTACCCGCTTGAGCACGTCGTGGGTCTCGGGGAGGTTCTCGCCGTTGGTGCCCGGGCGCTCGAAGAGGTAGGGGACGGCGTCGAGCCGGAAGCCGTCGAGCCCCATGGCGAGCCAGAAGTCCATGGCCTCGACGATGGCGTCGTAGACGGCCGGGTTGTCGAAGTTCAGGTCGGGCTGGTGGTGGAAGAAGCGGTGCCAGAAGTACTGCCCGCGCACCGGGTCCCACGTCCAGTTCGACGGCTCGGTGTCGACGAAGATGATCCGCGCGTCCTCGTAGAGCTCGTCGGTGTCGGACCAGACGTAGAAGTCGCCGTAGGGGCCGTCCGGGTCGCGGCGCGACTCCTGGAACCACGGGTGCGCGTCGCTGGTGTGGTTCATGACGAAGTCGATGATCACGCGGATGCCCCGCTTGTGGGCCTCGTCGAGGAACGGCTGGAAGTCGTCGACGGTGCCGCACTCGGGGAGGATGTCGGTGTAGTCGGCGACGTCGTAGCCGCCGTCGCGCAGCGGCGAGGTGAAGAACGGCGGCATCCAGAGGCAGTCGACGCCCAGCCACTGGAGGTAGTCGAGCTTCTCGATCAGGCCCAGGAAGTCGCCCGCTGCCGTCGCCGTCGGAGTCGCGGAAGGACCGGACCAGCACCTCGTAGAAGACGGCCGTCTTGAACCACTCGGGCGCGGCGTTGACCGGGACCGCCCCGGCCAGGGCTCCGGTCTCGTCGGCGGTCGCGTGCTCGGGCTGGAGGGTCAACGGGGGCTCCTCACGGTCAGGACGTGCGCGGGTTCGTGGCCGGGGTCGAGCCGGACGTAGTTGTGCTCGCCCCAGGACCAGGTCTGGTCGGTGATCTCGTCGTGGACCACCACGGACTCGCCCCACGCGTGCCCGAGGGCGGAGAGGTCGAGGTGGACGGTGGTCTCGCGGGTGGCGTGCGGGTCGAGGTTGATCACCACGATGACCACGTCGGTGCTGCCGTCGGGCAGCAGCGCCCGCTTGCTGAAGCACAGCACGTGGTCGTCGTCGGTGCGGTGCACGCTGAGGTCGCGCAGCTGCTGCAGCGCCGGGTGCTCGCGGCGCACCCGGTTGAGGGTCGTGAGGTACGGCGCCAGCGTGCGCCCCTCGGCGCCTGCCGCGTCCCAGTCGCGGATCCGGACCTGGTACTTCTCCGAGTCGAGGTACTCCTCGCTGCCCGGCTTGACCGCCACGTGCTCGAACAGCTCGTAGCCGGCGTACACGCCCCAGGTCGGGGACCCGGTCGCGGCCAGCGCGGCGCGGATCTTGAACGCCGCCGGCCCGCCGTACTGCAGGAAGGCGTGGAGGATGTCGGGGGTGTTGACGAAGAAGTTGGGCCGCATCAGGTGGTCGGTCTCGCCGGCGAGCTCGAGCAGGTAGTCCTCGATCTCGGTCTTGCCCGTGCGCCAGGTGAAGTAGGTGTACGACTGGTGGAAGCCGATCGCGCCGAGCCCGCGCATCATCGCGGGGCGGGTGAACGCCTCGGCCAGGAACAGCACGTCGGGGTCGGTCGAGCGGACCTCGCGCAGCAGCCACTCCCAGAAGGCCACCGGCTTGGTGTGCGGGTTGTCGACGCGGAAGATCCGGACGCCGTGGGACATCCACAGCTTCACGATCCGCAGCACCTCGGCGGAGATCCCGCTCGGGTCGTTGTCGAAGTTGACGGGGTAGATGTCCTGGTACTTCTTCGGCGGGTTCTCGGCGTACGCGATCGTGCCGTCGGCGCGGGTGGTGAACCACTCGGGGTTGCTGGTCACCCAGGGGTGGTCGGGCGCCGCCTGCAGCGCGAGGTCGAGCGCGACCTCGAGGCCGAGCTCCCCGGCGCGGGCGACGAAGGCCGTCGAAGTCGTCGAACGTCCCGAGGTCGGGGTGGATGGCGTCGTGCCCACCGTCCTTGCTGCCGATCGCCCACGGGGAGCCGGTGTCGTCCGGACCAGGGGTGAGGGTGTTGTTGGGCCCCTTGCGGTTGACCTCGCCGATCGGGTGGATCGGCGGCAGGTAGATGACGTCGAAGCCCATCTCGGCGACCGCGTCGAGCCGCTTCGCGGCGGTGGCGAAGCTGCCGCTGGTGACCGTGCCGGTGCTCGGGTCCCGGGTGGCGCCCTCGGAGCGGGGGAAGAACTCGTACCAGCTGCCGAACAGCGCCCGCGGGCGATCGGCGTACGCCGGGAAGGGGCCCTCGACCGTGACCAGCTCGCGCAGCGGGTGGGCGCGCAGCACGGCGACCAGGTCCGGGCGACTGCAGGGCGGCGAGGCGGGCCTCGGCCGGCCGGGACTCGTCGGTGGCGGCGTCGAGCCCGCCGCGGACCACGGCGGCCGCCTTCGGCTCGTCGCTGCCGAGGTCGGCGAGGACCCGCTCGAGCAGCAGCCGGCCCTCGGTGAACATCAGCTCGACGTCGACGCCCGCGGGGATCTTCAGTCCCGCCGCGTGCTGCCAGGTCGCGAGCGGGTCGGACCAGGCATGGACCTCGAAGGTCCACGCGCCCTCGGCGTCCGGCGTCACCCGGGCGACGTAGCGGTCCGGCATGTCACCGCCGTCGGGGACCATCCGCACCGGCGCTCGGCGTACGCCGTCGGGGCCGGTGAGGACCACCTCCGCGCCGAGTTTGTCGTGGCCCTCCCGGAACACCGTGGCGGTGACGGGAAAGGGCTCGCCGAGGGTTGCCTTCGCCGGCTGGCGACCGAGGTCGACCAGGGGCATGACGTTCATGACGGGGATGCGACCGACCATCCCTCAACACTTGCGGGTCGCCGCACCCGACGCAAGCCGAGGTCCGAACGGGTGAGGCGCGGCGGGTGGGGCCCGGAGGTTTCGAGGCTCAGGCGCCGGGGCGCCTTCGCACCTCAACCAGCGGGCGTCCCGGGCGTCCTCACCGGCGTACCCGGCGAAGCCGGTGCACTGGTTCTGCAGCGCCACGAGCCGGATGGCCGCGGCCCGGACGTCGGGGACGTCGAAGGACCGCATCGTCAACGTCGGAGCGACCGGTCGCGGCCGCAGCGAGGGGAACGCGTCGCCGGGGGAGACGTAGAAGCGCTTCCAGGTCGCGCCCGCCGTGTCGCACGCCGAGACGCACCGCTCGAGGGCGAACCCCCGCAGCGCGGTGAAGCGGGACCTCGAGTCAGGGGTTGAGCATCGCGCTCACGTTCACCCGGCTGACCCGGTGCCGCTTCCCGGCGAGGTCGACGGCCACGAACGGGCGGCCGGGATTCGGTGATGCGGCCGAAGCGTGGCACGCCATGCGGACAGTGGGTTGGATCGTTCATATTTTGCCGCTAGCCTCCTGCCGTGCGAGCCATCAGACGATTCACCGTCCGTCCCGTCCTGCCCGAGGCCCTGGCCTCGCTCGGCACCCTGGCGGGCAACCTCCGCTGGTCCTGGCACCCGCCGACGCAGGACGTCTTCGCCGCGGTCGACCCCGACCTGTGGGAGGCGACGGGCCACGACCCCGTCAAGCTCCTCGGCGCCGTCGACGCGGGTCGCCTCGACGAGCTGGCCGCCGACCGGGTCTTCCTCGACATGCTGGCCGAGACCGCCGCCGACCTCGAGGGCTACCTCGCGGGTGAGCGGTGGTACCAGCGCACCGCCGACCCCGATGCGCCGCGTGCCGTCGCCTACTTCTCCCCGGAGTACGGCATCGCGGCCGTCCTCCCGCAGTACTCCGGCGGCCTCGGCATCCTCGCCGGTGACCACCTCAAGGCCGCCTCCGACCTGGGCGTGCCGATCATCGGTGTCGGCCTGCTCTACAAGCAGGGCTACTTCAAGCAGTCGCTCTCCCGCGAGGGCTGGCAGCAGGAGACCTACCCCGTCCTGGACCCCGACGAGCTCCCGCTCTCGCTGCTCCACGAGGACGACGGCTCCCGTGCGCTCATCCGGATCACCGTCGCCGGCGGCGCCGAGATGGTCGCCCGGATCTGGGTCGCGCGCGTCGGCCGCGTGCCGCTGCTGCTCCTCGACACCGACGTCGAGGAGAACCCCGACCACTTCCGCGAGGTGACCGACCGGCTCTACGGCGGCACCAGCGAGCACCGGCTGCGCCAGGAGCTGCTGCTCGGTGTCGGCGGCGTCCGCGCGCTGCGTGCCTTCAGCCGGCTCACCGGCGCGCCCGAGCCGGAGGTCTTCCACACCAACGAGGGCCACGCCGGCTTCCTGGGGCTCGAGCGGATCCGCGAGCTGTCGGTGGCCGACGGCGGCCCCGGCCTCGACTTCGACACCGCGCTCGAGGTCAGCCGCGGCTCGACCGTCTTCACGACCCACACCCCGGTGCCGGCGGGCATCGACCGGTTCGCGCGTGAGCTCATGGAGCAGTACTTCGGCTGCTTCCTCGCCCGTGCCCGGCGTCCCGGTCGAGCGGATCCTCGCGCTCGGCGCCGAGGACTACGAGGGCGGCGACGCCAGCGTCTTCAACATGGCCGTGATGGGCTTCCGCCTGGCCCAGCGCGCCAACGGCGTCTCGCAGCTGCACGGCCACGTGTCGCGCGAGATGTTCAACGGGCTGTGGCCCGCCTTCGACGAGGCCGAGGTCCCGATCGCCTCGATCACCAACGGCGTCCACGCTCCGACCTGGGTGGGTCGTGAGGTGTTCGAGCTCGCCGCCGACAACGGCGCCGACCTCGACGCCACCGAGGCGGACTCGTTCTTCGCCGCGGTCGACAAGATCTCCGGCGCCGACGTGTGGGCCACCAAGCGGCTGCTGCGCGAGAAGCTGATCGTCGATGCCCGCAAGCGCCTCGCGAAGTCGTGGGCCAAGCGCGGCTCCGCCAAGGCAGAGCTGGGCTGGATCGACTCCGCGCTCGACCCCGACGTGCTGACCATCGGCTTCGCGCGGCGGGTCCCGTCGTACAAGCGGCTCACGCTGATGCTCTCGGATCCCGAGCGCCTCAAGCGGCTGCTGCTCCACCCGACGCGGCCGGTGCAGCTGATCATCGCCGGCAAGTCCCACCCGGCCGATGACGGCGGCAAGCGGTTGATCCAGCAGCTGGTGCAGTTCGCCGACGACCCGGAGGTGCGCCACCGGATCGTCTTCCTGCCCAACTACGACATCGCGATGGCGCTGCCGCTCTACCCTGGCTGCGACGTGTGGCTCAACAACCCGCTGCGGCCCTACGAGGCCTGCGGCACCTCCGGGATGAAGGCCGCGCTCAACGGCGGCCTCAACCTCTCCATCCTCGACGGCTGGTGGGACGAGTGGTACGACGGCAGCAACGGCTGGGCGATCCCGTCCGCCGACGGTGTCGAGGACCCCGACCGGCGCGACGACCTCGAGGCCACCGCGCTCTACGACCTGATCGAGAACGAGGTCGCGCCCCGCTTCTACGACCTCGGCGAGGACGGTACGCCGACCCGCTGGCTCGAGATGGTGCGCCACACGCTGAAGTCGCTCGGCCCCAAGGTGCTCGCCACCCGGATGGTCCGTGACTACACCCGCAAGCTCTACACCCCGGCCGCGGTGACGGGTCGCCGGCTGAACTCCGACTACACCGGTGCCTCGGAGCTGTCGGCCTGGAAGCAGCGGGTCCGCGCCGGCTGGTCCGGCGTACGCGTGGAGCACGTGGAGAGCAGCGGCGTGGGCGACGCCCCCGAGATCGGCACCCAGCTCCACGTGCGCGCCTTCGTCTCGCTGGGTGACCTCACGGCCGACGACGTCGACGTCCAGCTCGTCCACGGGGTGATCAACTCCGAGGACACCCTGGTCGCGAGCTCGACCGAGAGCCTCTCCTCGGTCGAGGGCTACGAGGGTGGCCGCCACCGCTTCGACGGCAGCGTCACCCTGACTCGCAGCGGCGCCTTCGGCTACACCGTCCGGGTGGTCCCGAAGAACGACCTGCTGGCCTCGCCCGCCGAGCTCGGCGTGGTCGCCTTCCCCGGCCTGACGGCCCCCGGACGCTGAGCCGTCACTCGTGCAGGTTCAGAACCCAGCGAGCCGTCACTCGTGCAGCCTTCCGAGAGCATCGGGTCCTGCACAAGTGACGGCTCGGCGTACGTTCAACCTGCACAACTGACGGCTCGGCGCACTTTCAACCTGCAGAACTGACGGCTCGCGCCTCAGGTCTGGCGCAGGACGGCGAGGGAGCGGCCACCGAGGGTGAGCGTGGCTCCCGCCTCGACGGTGGCGCCGACCGCGAGGTCGGGGTCGGTGGTGAGCACGACCTCGCCGGTGTGGACCCACTCGTTCTCGGGCAGCCGCAGCTCGACCGCGCCGGCGCCGGCGTTGCACCAGAGCATGAAGGATGCGTCGCGCTGCTGCTCCCCGCGCGGGCCGGGGGAGCGCAACGGGTCGCCGGAGACGAACATCCCGACGACCTGCAGCGCGTCGTCGTTCCAGTCCTGCTCGGTCATCTCGCTGCCGCGCGGGTGGAACCACGCCAGGTCCTTGGGACCGCCCTCGATGGTCGGGTTGCCGGCGAAGTGGTGGCGCTGGCGCAGCGCCGGGTGCTCGCGCCGCAGCCGCAGCGCGGCCTTGACCCGGTCGTAGACGTCGAGCCACGCGTCGTCGGGTCGCCAGTCGACCCACGACACCTCGTTGTCCTGGCAGTAGGCGTTGTTGTTGCCGCCCTGGGTGCGGCCGCGCTCGTCGCCCGCGGTGAGCATCGGCGCCCCGCTCGACAGCGTCAGGGTGATCATCATGTTCGCCGCCTGCCGGCGCCGCAGCGCCCGGATCCCCGGGTCGTCGGTCTCGCCCTCGACGCCGTGGTTCCAGGTCCGGTTGTTGTCGGTGCCGTCCCGGTTGCCCTCGCCGTTCGCCTCGTTGTGCTTGTGCTCGTAGGACACCGCGTCGCGCAGCGTGAAGCCGTCGTGCGCGGTGACGAAGTTGACCGAGGCGTACGGCGAGCGGCCGTCGTCGGCGTACAGGTCCGAGGAGCCGGCCATCCTGCTCGCCAGCTCGCGTACGCCGGGGGAGGCGCCCCGCCAGAAGTCGCGGATCGTGTCGCGGTAGCGGTCATTCCACTCCACCCAGGGCGGCGGGAACGACCCGACCCGGTAGCCGTCCATCGACGCGTCCCACGGCTCCGCGATCAGCTTCACGTGCCGCAGCACGGGGTCCTGGCTGACGGTGGACAGGAACGCGCTGCGCATGTCGATCTCGTGACCGGTCCGCGCCAGTGCCGAGGCGAGGTCGAAGCGGAAGCCGTCGACGTGCATCTCGGTGGCCCAGTAGCGCAGCGAGTCCAGCACCAGCCGCAGCGCCGCGAGGTTGGTGGAGTCGACGGTGTTGCCGCAGCCGGTGACGTCCCAGTACGCGTCCTTGGTCGCGCCCGAGCGCTTGTAGAACCCGAGGTCGTCCAGGCCGCGGAAGGAGTACGCCGGACCGTCCTGCCCGCCCTCCGCCGTGTGGTTGTAGACCACGTCGAGGAACACCTCGATGCCGGCGTCGTGGAAGTTCTTCACCATCTGCTTGAACTCGCGGACCTGCTCCCCCCGGTCGCCCGAGGAGGAGTACGCCGCGTGCGGAGCCAGGAAGCCGATCGAGTTGTAGCCCCAGTAGTTCACCAGCCCCCGCTCGGCGACGCCGGGCTCGGTGAGGAAGTGGTGGACCGGCAGCAGCTCCACGGCCGTCACGCCGAGGTCGTTGAGGTAGCGGGTGACCGTCGGGCTGCCGAGCCCGGCGTACGTCCCCCGCAGCTCCTCGGGGACCTCGTTGTGGAGCTGCGTGAACCCCTTCACGTGCAGCTCGTAGATCACCGTGTCGCGCCAGCGGGTGCGCAGCCGGTGGTCGTCACCCCAGTCGAAGTCGTCGTGCACGACGACCGAGCGCGGCATGGCGGCGGCGGAGTCGACGGTGCTGCGGCGGCTGGGGTGCGCCGGGTCGTGGGGGAGCGGGTCGGGCCCGGGGACCAGCTCGCCGCTGATCGCGCGGGAGTAGGGGTCGAGCAGCAGCTTCTGCGGGTTGAAGCGCAACCCGTGCGCGGGGTCCCACGGCCCGTCGGCCCGGAAGCCGTACTCCTGGCCCACGCGGATGCCGGGGATCGCGCCGTGCCAGACCCCGAGCGTGTGCTCGGTCAGCTGGTGGCGCGCCTCGGTGCCGTCGTCGCCGACGAGGCAGACCCACATCGCGGTGGCGCCGGGTGACCAGACGGCGAAGTTCGTGGACTCCTCGCTCCAGGTCGCGCCGAGGAGCTGGTGGAAGCCGGGCCACACCGGCGCGGACTCGTCACGGTGCTGCCAGCGCCAGGTGTTGGGACTCACTCGCCCCATCCAACCCCATGGCCCCTCACTAGAGTGCGGGACATGAGTGAATTCGTGCGCCTCGAGGTGGCCGACGGTGTCGCCACCCTCCGGCTCGACCGTCCGAAGATGAACGCCCTCAACGCGCAGGTCCAGGAGGAGATCCGGGCCGCCGCGGCCGAGGCCTCCGAGCGTCACGACGTCAGGGCTGTCGTGGTCTACGGCGGCGAGCGGGTCTTCGCCGCCGGTGCGGACGTCAAGGAGATGGCGACGATGTCCTACACCGACATGGTCCAGCGCTCCGGCAAGCTCCAGTCCGCGTTCAGCGCCGTCGCGCGCATCCCCAAGCCCGTCGTCGCCGCCGTCACCGGCTACGCGCTCGGCGGCGGCTGCGAGCTCGCGCTCTGCGCCGACGTGCGCTTCGCGGCCGAGGACGCCGTGCTCGGCCAGCCCGAGATCCTGCTCGGCATCATCCCCGGCGCCGGCGGCACCCAACGGCTGACCCGGCTGATCGGTCCGAGCCGCGCCAAGGACCTGATCTTCACGGGCCGCTTCGTCAAGGCCGACGAGGCGCTGGCCATCGGCCTGGTCGACCGGGTCGTCCCCGCCGACCAGGTGTACGCCGAGGCGGTGGCGTGGGCGCAGCAGTTCGCCGGCGCCGCGTCGTACGCCCTGCGGGCGGCGAAGGAGTCGATCGACCGTGGTCTCGAGGTGGACCTCGAGACCGGCCTGGAGATCGAGCGCCAGCAGTTCGCCGCCCTGTTCGCCACCGAGGACCGCACCATCGGCATGCAGTCCTTCGTGGAGAGCGGTCCGGGCAAGGCGGAGTTCACCGGTCGCTGACAGGCTCTATGATCCCCGCCATGGCGCGAGGAAAGACAGACTCCGGCGAGTTGTCCGACGAGAAGAAGAAGGACGGTCGGGGTCGCGACGTCGTGGCTGCGGCTCGGGTGAGGGTGGCCCAGCTGCTGTGGCTGGTCTGCGTCCTGTGCGCCCTGTTCCTCGCGATCGGGGCGCTGCTGGTCGCGCTCGACGCCAACCCGGACAACCCGCTCGTCGAGCTGGTGGTGAACGGTGCGGACGCCGTCGACCTCGGCGTCTTCTCGCGCGACAACGGCATCTTCGACTTCAAGGGCAGCGGTGCCGAGGTCAAGAACGCCCTGGTCAACTGGGGGATCGGCGCCGTCGCCTACCTCGTGGTGGGTCGGATCCTCGACCGGGTCGTGCGTCCCTGACGGTGCCGGTGCTGTGAGGGATCCCACCGCGGTGGCGGTACCCCCACATGTTTCCCGCTAGTAACCTCGACCGCATCCCGAGAGCACAGGAGGGGCCGACTCCGGCCATCACCATGAACATTGTCGTCTGTGTGAAGTACGTACCCGACGCCACCGCCGACCGTCACTTCGAGTCTGACAAGACCGTGGACCGTGACGGCGTGGACGGCCTGTTGTCCGAGCTCGACGAGTACGCCGTCGAGCAAGCGCTGCAGATCAAGGAGAAGTCCGAGGACGTCACCGTGACCGCGCTCTGCGTGGGCCCCGAGAAGGGCGTCGACGCGGTCCGCAAGGCGCTGCAGATGGGCGCCGACCAGGGCGTGCACGTCTCCGACGAGGCGATCGCCGGCTCCGACGCGGTCGCCACCAGCCTGGTGCTCGCGAAGGCGGTCGAGAAGATCGGCTCGGTGGACCTCGTGATGTGCGGCATGGCCTCGACCGATGGGGTCATGAGCGTCATCCCGGCGATGCTGGCCGAGCGCCTCGACCTGCCCCAGGTGACCTTCGCCTCCGTGGTGGAGACGCAAGGCGTGGAGGTTCGCGTCAAGCGGGATGGAGACGTAGCCACCGAGGTCATCGGCGCCACCATGCCGCTGGTCATCTCCGTGACCGACCAGTCCGGCGAGGCCCGCTACCCCTCCTTCAAGGGGATCATGGCCGCGAAGAAGAAGCCGATGGAGACCTACTCGCTCGCCGACCTCGGCGTCGAGCCCGACCAGGTCGGCCTCTCGGTCGCGTGGACCGAGGTCCAGGACACCACCGAGCGCCCGCCGCGGTCCGCCGGCGAGATCGTCACCGACGAGGACGGGTCCGGCGCCGGTGCGCTGACCGACTTCCTCGCGTCCAAGAAGTTCATCTGAGGAGGAGCAGCCACATGTCTGAAGTTCTGGTGCTCATCGACCACGCCGACGGCGCGGTCAAGAAGCCGACCTACGAGCTCCTCACCATCGCCCGCCGCCTCGGCGAGCCCTCTGCCGTCTTCATCGGCGCCGGCGACCAGGGTGCCGCGGTGGCCGAGAAGGTCAAGAAGTACGGCGCGGAGAAGGTCTACGTCGTCGACGACGCCGAGATCAAGGGCTATCTCGTGGCCCCCAAGGCCGAGGCGCTGCAGCAGCTCGTCGAGAAGACGTCCCCGGCCGCGGTGCTGATCCCCTCGACGATCGAGGGCAAGGAGGTCGCCGGCCGGCTCGCGATCAAGATCGGCTCCGGCCTGATCACCGACGCGATCGACGTCGCCGAGGACGGGACGACGACCCAGTCGGTCTTCGCCGGCAGCTACACGGTGACCGCGAAGGTCACCACCGGCACGCCGGTCATCACCGTCAAGCCCAACTCCGCCACGCCGGAGGAGGCCGAGGGTGCGGCCGCGGTCGAGGAGTTCGCCGCGACCGTGTCCGACTCCGCCAGGAAGGCGCAGATCGTGGCCTCGCAGCCACGCCAGGCGTCGGGGCGCCCCGAGCTCACCGAGGCCGCCATCGTGGTCGCCGGTGGTCGCGGCACCGGCGGCGACTTCGAACCGATCGAGAAGCTGGCCGACTCCCTCGGGGCGGCCGTGGGCGCCTCGCGCGCCGCGGTCGACTCCGGCTGGATCGCCCACTCCTTCCAGATCGGGCAGACCGGCAAGACGGTGTCGCCGCAGCTCTACGTCGCGGCCGGCATCTCCGGTGCCATCCAGCACCGCGCCGGCATGCAGACCTCGAAGACGATCATCGCGGTCAACAAGGACGACGAGGCGCCGATCTTCGAGCTCGTCGACCTCGGCGTCGTCGGGGACCTGAAGACGGTCCTCCCCACCGCGGCGGAGAAGATCACCGAGCGCAAGGGCTGACCAGCCCGTCACGCCGTACGACGAGGGCCCGCCACCGGATCTCCGGTGGCGGGCCCTCGTGTGCTCAGTCGGTCAGCGACCGGCGCGGTAGTAGCCGCCCCAGTAGCTCTCGTCGATGATCCCGACCTGGGCGGGGATCACCCTGCGCACCCCGCGCGGGGTGGTCTTCAGCTCGACCTGGCGGTACGACGCGTTGTTGTCGGCGTCGGTCTCCACCAGGTTGCCGAACGGGTTGGCCTCGACCCCGATCCAGTAGAAGCCGTCGTCGAGCTTGCCGATCCGGAACGCCTGGCCGCTGCGGAACTGGTGGTAGGTGTCACCGGAGCCGGTGGACAGCACCTGCCGCAGGTGGGTGGCCTCCTCGCCGCCGCAGTCGCTGGACAGGTCCGTGTTCTCGGGACGCCACTCGGCGTTGGGCAACGTGTAGTCGACCGCGTCGGTGTTGGCGAGGCAGAACGAGACCTTGCTCGACTTCACGCCCGGGGCGACGAGGTCGGGCTGGCCGCCGGCGAGGCCGTCGTCGTCGTTGAGCAGCCGGTAGCGCGCGAAGTCCTCGAAGTGCCAGTGGTTGTGGTTGCCCTCGTGGAACGTGAACTCGCCGACCTGGTCGTAGCCGGTCTGCTCGCCGGCGCCGTCGAAGTAGTACTGGTAGGCGTCGAGATGGCGCTCGCCGTCGTGACGGGCACGGGTGGCGGTCTCCTGGGGCTCGAAGCCCTCGATCACGATCGGGCCCTCGCCGCCGTTCCAGACGTTGGCGCCGAAGCGCATCGAGGTGCCCTTGCCGTTGAGGCTGATGTCGAAGGCGGGCAGCGACTGGAGGTCGGGCGCGAAGTCGGGGGCCACGGCACCCGCGGACTCGGAGTCGGGGGCGGCCGGCGTGTCCTCGAGTGCGAGGTTCGGGCTGGCATCAGGAGCGGTCGGGCGGGCCGGACGCCAGTCCTCGCCGCGGCGGGACTTCTTGACCACGACCTCGGTGCTCTGGACGCCGTCCTCGTCGTTGATGCCGAACCTTGCGCGCCACTCGGGAGCGATCGAGGCCGTCACCGTGTAGGTGCCGGGCTCCATCTGGGTCTCGTAGTAGCCGTACTCGCCGAGCACGGGGACCTCGTAGCCCTCGGTGATGCCCATGACGGAGCCGACCGTGTACGGGTTGTAGGGGCAGGCCCACGGGTACTCGTTGGTGGCGGGGCTGTCGGGCGTGGTGCGGTTGGCCTGGTAGGTGTTGAAGCAGCCGGGCATCTGCATCGCCTGGCGGCCCCGCTTGCCCTCGCGCTTGATCACGACCTTGACGAACGAGTCGAGGCCCCGCCACGAGGTCATGGAGCCCTCGGGCAGGACGACGTCGCCGGCCTCGCGCTTCCAGACGGCCTCGATCGGGTCGTCGTAGGTCGCCCGGGTGGCCCGGATCTCGAAGTTCTCGTCCTGGGCGACCATGGAGAGGCCGAAGTCGGAGTAGACCTGGCCGCCGTGGCTGCGGACGGTGATCGAGTCCGGGGCCTTGAGGACCAGGGGTGAGTCGCCGGGGGCCGCCTGGACGGCGGTGGCCGTCGGGGTGGCGGCCAGGGCTCCGGCGGCGAGCGCCGCGACGGCGAGGCCGGCGACGGCGAGCCGACGGTGGGTCTGGGTTGACATGGGTTGTCCACTTCCACGCAGGGGGGATCCCGTGTCCCCGTTCATCACTATGGACGCACAGCATCGCCGTTCGGTTGCCGACTAATCTGGAACTCGTGACAGAAACTTTCCGCGCCGTCGCCGAACGCGCCCGGGTGGCGGCCCGCGCGCTGGCCCTGGCGACCCGGGCGGAGAAGGACGCCACGCTCCACGCCATGGCCGACGACCTGGTCGCGGCCACCGACGACGTCCTCCTCGCCAACACCGAGGACCTGCAGCGCGCCGAGGCCGGCGGGAGCCCCGCCAACATCCTCGACCGGCTCCGGCTCACGCCCGAACGGGTCGCCGCGATGGCCCAGGGGCTGCGCGACGTCGCCGGTCTGCCCGACCCGGTGGGGGAGGTGGTCCGCGGGGGCGTGCTCGCCAACGGGCTGGAGCTGCGGCAGGTCCGGGTGCCCTTCGGGGTGGTCGGGATGGTCTACGAGGCCCGCCCCAACGTCACCGCCGACGCGGCCGGGATCTGCCTGAAGTCCGGCAACGCGGTGTTGCTGCGCGGCTCGTCCAGCGCCCGCTCGTCGAACGCCGCGGTCGTGGCGGTGCTGCGGGACGCCGCCGTCCGCACCTCGCTGCCCGCCGACGTCGTCCAGCTCGTGCCGGGCGACTCCCACGACAGCGTCAAGGAGCTGATGCGGGCCCGCGGCCTGGTCGACGTGCTGATCCCGCGCGGCTCCGCCGGCTTGATCCGCTCGGTCGTCGAGCAGGGATGCGTGCCCGTCATCGAGACCGGTGTCGGCAACTGCCACGTCTACGTCGACGCGGCCGCCGACCTCGACAAGGCGCTCGCGATCGTCCTCAACTCCAAGACCCACCGCACCAGCGTCTGCAACGCGGCCGAGTCGCTGCTGGTGCACGCCGACGTCGCCGACGCGTTCCTGCCGCGGGTGGTGGCGGCGCTGCAGGACGCCGGCGTGACCGTGCACGGCGACCCGGCGTTCTCGGCGTACGACGCCGTGGTGCCGGCGACCGACGAGGACTGGGACACCGAGTACCTCTCGCTCGACCTCGCCGCCGCCGTCGTCGCGGACCTGGCGGCGGCGATCGAGCACGTCCACCGCCACTCCAGCGGCCACTCCGACGCGATCGTGACCGAGGACCAGTCGGCCGCGCGTCGCTTCGTCGCCGAGGTCGACTCCGCCGCCGTGCTGGTCAACGCCTCCACCCGCTTCACCGACGGGGGCGAGTTCGGCTTCGGTGCGGAGATCGGGATCAGCACCCAGAAGCTCCACGCCCGCGGTCCGATGGGGCTCGTGGAGATGACCTCGACCAAGTACGTCGTGACCGGCGACGGCCACGTCCGGTGACGCCCGATAGCATGGGTGCCATGTCGACGATGCTGCTCGCCGTACCCTTGGCCGCCGAGGCCGGTCACGAGGTCAACCACGCCCTGAGCTGGGCCATCGGCGTGGGAGTGCTGGTGCTGCTGCTCGGCCTGCTCGGCGCGCTGGTCGCGTTCGGCGGAGGCCGCGAGCACAGCTGAGCTCGCCGGACCCGACACTGACCACGCACCGGCCCGCGCCGCCGGCCCCGCTGACCACCCCGGCCCGACGGGTCGGGGTCATGGGCGGCACCTTCGACCCCATCCACCACGGCCACCTGGTGGCAGCCAGCGAGGTGCAGGCGTGGTTCGACCTCGACGAGGTCGTGTTCGTCCCCACCGGTGACCCGTGGCAGAAGTCCGACCGACAGGTCAGCCCCGCCGAGCACCGCTACCTGATGACGGTCATCGCCACCGCAGCCAACCCCCGTTTCCGGGTGTCGCGGGTCGACATCGACCGCGACGGGCCGACGTACACCATCGACACGCTGCGCGACCTGCGCGAGCAGCTGCCCGAGGCCGAGCTCTACTTCATCACCGGCGCCGACGCGCTCGCGGACATCTTCACCTGGCGCGACGCGGGCCACCTCTTCGAGCTCGCCCACTTCGTCGGATGCACGCGACCCGGCTACGACATGACACCCTCGATGCTCGGTGACATCCCGCACGACCGGGTGACGCTGGTCGAGATCCCGGCCCTCGCGATCTCCTCCACCGACTGCCGCGTCCGGGCGCGCAAGGGCGAACCGGTCTGGTACCTCGTGCCGGACGGCGTCGTCCAGTACGTCGCCAAGCACCACCTGTACACCGACACCCCCAGCACCGTCCCCGTCCCCCACACACTCCCCAGCACCACCGATCCCACCGGAGCACCATGACCGCCACCGACCGAGCCGTCGAGCTCGTCCACGCCGCCGCCCGCGCGGCCTCAGACAAGCTCGCGACCAACCTCCTCGCCTTCGACGTCAGTGAGCAGCTGGCCATCAGCGACGCCTTCCTGATCGCGTCCGGCAGCAACGACCGGCAGGTCAAGGCGATCGTCGACGAGGTCGAGGACCGGCTGCGCGACCTCGGCGCCAAGCCGCTGCGGCGCGAGGGTGAGCGGGACGGCCGCTGGGTGCTGATCGACTACGGCGAGATCGTGGTGCACGTCCAGCACGAGGAGGAGCGGGAGTTCTACGCCCTCGAGCGGCTCTGGCGCGACTGCCCGACGATCACGCTGCCGGCCGACGTCACCACCGGCCCGACGGGTGGCTGAGGCGCCTCGCCGGCTGGTGCTGCTGCGGCACGGCCGGACCGCGTGGAACGCGATCGGGCGCGGGCAGGGCCATGCTGACGTGGAGCTCGACGACCTGGGCCACGCGCAGGCTGCCGTCGCCGGTCCCTGGGTCGCCCGGCACGCGCCGGCGGCCCTGTGGTCCTCCGACCTCGCCCGGGCACGGCAGACCGCGGCGTACGTCGAGAAGGCGACCGGCCTGGTCGCCACCCTCGATCCGCGGCTGCGGGAGTTCGACCTGGGGGAGCGGACCGGGCTGACCATGCCTGAGTTCGCGGAGCAGTTCCCCGAGCAGCACGACGCGTGGCACCGCGGTGTCCACGACGCCGTTCCGGGCGCGGAGTCGACCGAGCAGGTGCACCGGCGGATCGTCCCGGCGCTGCGCGAGCTCGTGGCCTCGGTGGACGGGGGCGAGACGGCGCTCGCGGTGACCCACGGTGCCGCGTTGCGGGTCGCCCTCGTCGCGCTGCTGGGGTGGCCCGAGGAGCTGGGCCGGAGCCTGCGCGGGATGGGCAACTGCGCGGCCGCCGTGCTCGAGACGGCCGGCGACGACCGGCCGCTGCGCCTGTGGGCCTGGAACGCCACCCCCGATTTCGCGTCGGCAGGAGCGGTTGAGTAGTATCTCGGTTCGTTGTCGCAGGGTCCGTTCCAGGGCAGGGTGACAACGGTTTCGGGGCTGTGGCGCAGCTGGTAGCGCATCTGCATGGCATGCAGAGGGTCAGGGGTTCGAGTCCCCTCAGCTCCACCGGAACGAAGAAGGCCCCCCGCAGCGCGGGGGGCCTTCTCGCGTTTCAGCGGCTCCGGGTCGGCGGAGGGTCAGGCCACCACCCGAAGACCTCCTCGTTGATTATTCATTAAGTCAACAAGGTAAGTAGGAATATATCCTTCTCCTCGTGACTGTCGTGAGCGGGGTCGTCGCCGGCGTGGCGGGACTGGTCGCCGTGCTGGCCGTCGTCGCGATCCGGGTCCCGGCGCTGGAGCGTCTCGTCCGGGTCTCCGTGGTGGTCGTGGAGGTCCTCGTCGTCGGCTACGTCGTCGCCGACACCGGGTTGCTGCTGCGCGCGGGGGAGCGGCCCGACAGCCTGGTGACGCACGTCGGCTACGCCGTCGCGTCGGTCGGGCTGCTGCCGGTGCTGGCCTGGCGGCAGCCGGTCGCCGAGGACGCGGGTGACCCCGAGGATGCCGAGCCGGTCTCGCTGTGGGTGGTCGCGATCGCGCTGGTCGCGGTGGCGATCTGCCTCCTCCGTCTGGCGCAGACCCGGTGACCGCGCCCCGGTCCTCCACCGGTCGGCAGGTCCTGGTCGCCGTGTACGCCGTCTTCGCGGTGGCGGCCGGTGCCCGCTCGGCGGTGCAGCTGACGACCCAGCTCGACGAGGCGCCGCTGGCCTACTCGCTGTCAGCGGTCGCCGCTGCGGTCTACCTGGTCGCGACACTGGCGCTGCGGCGTACGACATCGGCGGCCCACCGGGTCGCGTGGTCGGCCCTCGTCTTCGAGGCGATGGGGGTCGTCGTCGTGGGCACGCTGTCGCTGCTGCGTCCCGAGCTGTTCCCCGACCAGACGGTGTGGTCGGACTTCGGGATCGGCTACGCCTTCGTCCCGCTGGTGCTGCCGTTCGCGGGGCTGTGGTGGCTGAGCCGGCAGACCGACGGCCGGGTCAGGTGATCGTCATCCCGCCGTCGACGGCGAGCGTCTGCCCGGTGACGTAGCCACCGGCAGCGGAGGCGAGGAAGACCACCGCGGCCGCGAGCTCGGCCGGGTCGCCCTTGCGGGCCATCGGGATCCGCTCCTGCTGTGCCTCGAGGTAGCCCGGCGGGTACTGCTCGGTCATCTCGGAGGCGAAGAAGCCCGGTGCCAGCGCGTTGACCCGGATGCCCTTGCGCCCGGTCCACTGCTGGGCGAGGTCGCGGGTGAGCCCGATCAGCCCGGCCTTCGACGCGGCGTACGCCGCCTGCGGGAGCCCGGCCGTGGTCAGCGCGAGCACGCTGGAGATGTTGACGATGCTCGACCCCGGCTCCATGACCCGGCCGCACGCCTGCGCCATCCAGTAGCAGCCGTGCAGGTTGACGTCGACGACCTGGCGGAACTGCTCGGGCGTCTCGCGGGTGGCCGGGACGGCCGTGCCGATGCCGGCGTTGTTCACGAGCACGTCGACGCGACCGAGCTCGGCCGTCGCGGCGTCGACCAGTGCCTGGCAGGACTCGGGGTCGGACACGTCGGTGGCCACCGTGACCGCCCGTCGACCGGTCGCGCGCACGAGCGCGGCGGTCTCCTCGAGCCGGTCGACCCGGCGGGCCCCGAGCACCACGTCGGCGCCCGCCTCCGCGAGCCCCTGGGCGAACGCGACGCCGAGGCCGCTCGAGGCTCCCGTCACGATCGCCACCCTGTCGTCGAGCCGGAAGAGGTCGGGAAGAGTCATGCCGACGACCCTACGATGGATCGCATGGCCGCCGAGCTCGCCGTCCCCGTCCTGCCCAGCCGCGACCTGAGCGCCACGCTGGCCTTCTACGAGGCACTGGGCTTCGAGGAGTGGGGGTCGTCGCACCTCGCGCGCGGCTACCTGATCGTCCGGCGTGGCGACCTGGTGCTGCACTTCCACGCCGACCCCGGCGTCGACCCGCTCCGGACGGCGACCGGGTGCTACCTCTACGTCGACGACGTCGACCGGCTGCACGCCACGTGGGCGGCTGCCGTCGTCCCCGACCCGGCCACCGGCACCCGGGTGGTCGCCCCGACCGACACCGACTACGGCCTCCGGGAGTTCGCCGTGGTCGACCCCAGCGGCAACCTGCTCCGGATCGGCTCGCCTGCCTGAGCGCGGCTGAGCGGCCGACCTGATGATTCGGTACGATGGCGCCATGCGCAGGTCCCTGCTCCTTACCTAGCCGCGTCGGTCACCCACCCCCGACGCGGCTGCCCCTCGTGATCGAGGGGTTTTTTCATGTCCACGAGCAGGCACCGAGACGAGAGAGACGATGAACGAGCAGAGCGAGCAGCACCGACCAGCACGAGCGGCAGACCTACGACGTGGCCGCGGTCGAGGCCAAGTGGCAGCGGGTCTGGGAGGACCTGCAGCCCTTCCGCGCCGACGACGCGGTCGTGCTCTCGGGGGAGCGGGAGAAGCGCTATGCGCTGACGATGTTCCCCTACCCCAGTGGCGACCTGCACATGGGTCACGCCGAGGTGACCGCGCTGCACGACGTGATCGCGCGCTACTGGCGCCAACGCGGCTACGAGGTCATGAACCCGATGGGCTGGGACTCCTTCGGGCTGCCGGCCGAGAACGCCGCGATCCGCCACGACGCCCACCCCGCCGACTACACCTACGGCAACATCGACACCCAGCTGGAGTCCTTCAAGAAGTACGGCGTGAGCTTCGACTGGTCGCGCCGCTTCAACACCTCCGACCCGGAGTACTACCGCTGGACGCAGTGGCTGTTCCTGCGGCTGCGCGAGAAGGGCCTGGCCTACCGCAAGAACTCGCCGGTCAACTGGTGCCCGAACGACCAGACCGTGCTGGCCAACGAGCAGGTCGTCGACGGCGCCTGCGAGCGCTGCGGCGCCGAGGTGACCAAGCGCGAGCTGACCCAGTGGTACTTCCGGACCACGGCGTACGCCCAGGAGCTGCTGGACAGCCTGGACGACCTGCAGTCGACCTGGTCGTCCAAGGTCGTCAACACCCAGCGCAACTGGATCGGACGCTCCGAGGGCGCCCACGTGGACTTCGTCGTCCCTTCGACAGGCTCAGGACAAGCGCCGGACAGGACGATCACGGTCTACACGACCCGGCCCGACACGATCTTCGGAACCACGTTCATGGTCCTGGCGGTCGACTCCGCGCTGGCCGCCGAGCTGGTCACCGAGGAGCGCCGCGAGCGCTTCGAGGCCTATCGGGAGGACATCCGCAAGGAGACCGAGATCGAGCGGCTGTCCACCGACCGGCCCCGGACCGGCGTCGACCTGGGGGTCACCGCGACCAACCCGGTGACCGGCGAGCAGATCCCGGTGTGGGCGACCGACTACGTGCTGGCCGACTACGGCACCGGCGCGGTCATGGGCGTGCCCGGCGGCGACCAGCGCGACTGGGAGTTCGCCACCGAGATGGGGCTGCCGATCGTCCGCACCACCGAGCCACCCGCCGACTTCGAGGGCGAGGCGTACGCCGGCGAGGGCGCGACCATCAACTCCCCGGCCGCCGGGACGGACGCGCCGCTGGACATCAACGGCCTGGCCGTCGACGAGGCCAAGCGCACCACCATCGAGTTCCTGGAGAAGCAGGGCACCGGCAAGGGCGCGGTGAACTTCCGGCTGCGCGACTGGTTGCTGTCGCGCCAGCGCTACTGGGGCGCGCCGATCCCGATCATCCACTGCCCTGTCGACGGCGAGGTCGCCGTGCCCGACGACCAGCTGCCGGTCGCGCTGCCCGAGCTGCGCGGGGCCGACCTGAAGCCGAAGGGCGTCTCGCCCCTGGGTGCCGCGACGGAGTGGGTGCACGTCGAGTGCCCCACGTGCGGCGGCCCGGCCACGCGCGACACCGACACCATGGACACCTTCGTCGACTCGTCGTGGTACATGTTCCGCTACTGCTCGCCCCACGACGACACCCGGCCGTTCGACTCCGACCTGGTCAACGCGTGGATGCCGTGCGACATCTACATCGGCGGCGACGAGCACGCCGTGCTGCACCTGTTGTACTCCCGCTTCTTCACCAAGGCGCTGCGCGACCTGGGGCTGGTCGACTTCGACGAGCCGTTCTCGGCGTACCTGTCGCAGGGCAAGGTCATCAACAACGGCCGCAAGATGAGCAAGTCGCTGGGCAACGGCGTCAACCTGGGGGGACAGCTCGCCGACTTCGGGGTGGACGCGGTCCGGCTGACGCTGGTCTTCGCCGGCCCGCCCGAGGACGACATCGACTGGGCCGACATGTCGCCGGCCGGGTCGCTGCGCTTCCTGCAGCGCGCCTGGCGGCTGGCGGGCGACGTGACGAGCGCGCCGGGCACGGCGCCGGGGGGTGGCGACGTCGCGCTGCGCAAGGTCACCCACAAGACGCTGCACGACGCGTCCCAGCTGATCGAGTCCCACCGCTTCAACGTGATGGTGGCGCGGACCATGGAGCTGGTGAACGCCACCCGCAAGGCGATCGACTCCGGTGCGGGCAGCGACGACCCGGCGGTGCGCGAGGCCGCCGAGGCGGTCGCGGTGCTGCTGAGCCTGGTGGCGCCGTACACCGCGGAGGAGATGTGGGAGCGGTTGGGCCACCAGCCCACCGTCGCCACCGCCGGCTGGCCGGACGTCGACGAGGCACTGCTGGTCGAGGACTCCGTCACCTGCGTGGTGCAGGTCAAGGGCAAGGTCCGCGGCCGGCTGGAGGTCTCGCCCGACATCACCGAGGCCGACCTGGAGGCCGCCGCCCTGGCCGACCCGGCCGTCCAGCGCGCGCTGGACGGGGCGACGGTCCGCAAGGTCATCGTCCGCGCCCCCAAGCTGGTCAACATCGTCGTCTGAGGTCGACGGCTACCCTCGCGCCATGCCCCGGACCGCCCTCGTCACCGACTCGACGGCCTCGCTGCCGCCGGGGCTGGCGCAGCAGCGCGGGATCCGGGTGGTGCCGTTGCAGGTCGTGATCGGGGCGACGGCGTACGACGAGGGCGCCGACGGCGCCACCCCGGAGCTGGTCGCCGAGGCACTGCGTGACTTCCGCCCGGTGAGCACCTCGCGCCCGGCACCCGCGGTGATGCTCGAGGCCTACGAGCAGGCGGCGGCCGACGGGGCGGAGCGAGATCGTCTCGATCCACCTCTCCGGCGACATGAGCGGCACCTTCGAGTCGGCCCAGCTCGCCGCCCGGGAGGCGTCGGTGAAGGTGGTGGCCGTCGACAGCCGCCAGGTCGGCATCTCGACCGGCTTCGCGGTGCTCGCGGCCGCCGACGTGCTGGACGCCGGCGGCGCGGCCGAGGAGGCGGCCGGCGCGGCGCTGGCCCGGGCCGAGGCGACGACGTCGCTGTTCTACGTCGACACCCTCGAGTACCTGCGCCGCGGCGGCCGGATCGGAGCCGCGGCCGCGCTGCTCGGTGGCGCCCTGGCGGTGAAGCCGCTGCTGACGATCGAGGACGGACGGGTCGCCACGTTGGAGAGGGTCCGCACCTCCGCGCGGGCGCTGTCGCGGCTCGAGGAGCTCGCCGCGACGGCCGCGGGCGAGCGACCGGTCGACGTCGGCGTGGCCCACCTCGCCAACGGTGACCGCGCCGGCCAGCTGGCCGAGCGGCTCGGCGAGCGGCTCGGTGAGCAGCTCGACGGTCGCGAGATCCTCTGCGGTGAGGTCGGTGCGGTGCTCGGTGCCCACGTCGGCCCGGGGATGATCGCTGTCTGCGTCGCCCCGCGCGCCGGGTCCTGAGCCAGATCCCGTCCACAGGGGCGGGTGCCGGCGCGTTCCTCCACAGGCACGGAGCACGCCCTTCCGGGGAGCCGCGCGACTTCCTAGCGTCGTCGCATGCCTGCCAGGTCTCCCCGCACCCCCGACCTCGACGCCGCCGTCGCGCGTCGGCTGCAGCTGCTCGGCGCCGAGCTGGCCGCGGTTCGGGACGAGGGCCGGGAGGAAGGGCGGGAGGAGGCGCCGGCGGCCCCCGAGGGGGGAGGACCGCCGGCGTGGGAGGTGCCCGACAGCCACACCCGGGTGAGCGGGCACCCGCTGCCGCAGCCCGGTCGCCACGCGTCCCGCCGGGCGCGCTCGTCCCCGGTCGCGGCCCCGCTGCTGCCCGAGACGCTGCGCGGCCGGGTCGGGCTCGGCCCGGGCGCGCTGGCCGTGGTCGCGGTGCTCGTGGCGCTCGGGCTGGGGGTGACCGCGTGGTGGGTGGTGCGCTCCGACCCGGCCCCGGTGGCACCGTTGCCGCCGGCCGTCCCGGCCGAGGGGCTGGCCGAGCCGGCGGCGCCGCTGGCACCGGCGGTCGAGGACCCCTCGGCGGCACCGGCGGCCGAGGGGACGGTGACGGTCGACGTCGCGGGCAAGGTGCGCCGCCCCGGGATCGTGGTGCTCGACCTCGGGGCCCGGGTGGTGGACGCGCTGCGCGAGGCCGGAGGCGCCCGCCCGGGCGCGGACCTCGGAGGTCTCAACCTGGCCCGGGTGCTGGTCGACGGCGAGCAGGTCGTCGTCGGGGTGCCGCCACCCGCCACCGGGTTGCCGACCGCGGCCGCGACCGTGCCGGGTGCGCCCACGGGACAGCTGGTGGACCTCAACACCGCCGACCTGGTCGCGCTGGAGTCGCTGCCGGAGGTCGGGCCGGTGACCGCCCAGGCGATCCTGACCTGGCGTGACACCCACGGCGGGTTCACCGCGGTCTCGGAGCTGCTGGAGGTCGACGGGATCGGGGAGGCGACGCTGGCCACGATCACGCCCTTCGTGACGGTGTGACGCGCCCCGACCTGCGGTTGCCGGCCCTGGGGCTCGCGGCCTGGGCCGGCGGGCTGGCCGTGCTGCTGCCGTGGACCGTCACCGGACTGGTCGTGCTGCTCGGGCTGGGGGTGGCGTGGCGCCGCCGCAGCCGGGCACTGCTGGCCGGGGTGCTGGTGCTCGCCGCGGTGGCCACGGCGGCGACCCTGCGGGAGGCCAGGGTGGCGCAGGACCCGGTGGCCGGGCTCGCCACCGAGGGTGCCGTGGTCGAGCTCGAGCTGGTCGTCCACCTCCGACCCGCGCGCCGGTGCGGGGTGCCTACGCCGACGGGGTGGTGCTGCGCGGGACGGCGCGCGAGGTCACCGGCCGGGGGAGCGGGCACGCCGTGCGGGCCCCGGTGGTCGTGCTCGGGGGCGAGGACTGGGCGCAGGTCCCGCTCGGCGCCCGGGTCCGGGCGACCGCGCGGTTGGCGGTGGCCGAGGCGCGGGGCGACCCGGTCTCCGCCCTCGTCCTGGCCGTGGGCGCCCCGCACCTCGTCGCCCGCCCCGGGCCGTGGTGGCGGCGCCGCGGCGACGGTGCGGTCCTCCCTGCGCGACTCCGTGGCGCACCGGCCGGACGCCCAGCGGGCCCTGGTGCCGGCCCTGGTCGTCGGGGACGACGCCGGCCTCGACCCGGACCTCGCCGAGGACTTCCGTGCCACCGGGCTGACCCACCTGCTCGCCGTGTCCGGGACCAACCTGACCCTGGTCGTGGGCTTCCTGCTCGTGCTGGGCAGGTGGTGCGGCGTTCGCGGCCGGGGCCACTACGTCGTCGGCGCGCTCGGGATCGCCGGCTTCGTGCTGCTCGCCCGGACCGAGCCGAGCGTCGTCCGTGCGGCGGCGATGGGGACGGTGGCGCTGCTCGGCATGGGGGTCGACGGCCGGCGCCGCGGTCCGCGGGCGCTGGGAGCCGCGGTGGTCGGCCTGCTGCTGCTCGACCCGTCGTTGGCACTCTCGGCCGGGTTCGCGCTGTCCGCCGCTCGCGACCGCGGGGATCCTGGTCCTCGCGCCCGGCCTCCGCGACGCCCTGGCCCGGTGGCTCCCGCGCTGGCTGGCCGAGGCCGTCTCGGTGCCGCTGGCCGCGCAGCTCGCGTGCACCCCGATCGTCGCCGCGATCTCCGGACAGGTCAGCCTGGTCGCGGTCGGCGCCAACCTGGCGGCGGCCCCCGCCGTGGGTCCCGCGACGGTGCTCGGCCTGGCGGCGGGTCTGGTCGGTCTCGTGTGGGACGGCGGCGGCCGACTGCTGGGCACGCTCGCCGGCTGGTGCGTCGGGTGGATCGTCGTCGTCGCCGAGCGCGGGGCCGCGCTGCCCACGGCAGCGGTCGGGTGGGGGACCGGGGTGCTCGCGCTGGTGCTGCTCACCGGTCTCGTCGTCGTGCTCGCCTTCGGGTTGCCGCGGCTGCTGGCCCGGCCGGCGGGCGGTCTCGCCTGCTGCCTGGTGATGGTGCTGGCCGTGGTGGTGCGTCCGCCGACCCCGGGGTGGCCGCCCGGGGGATGGGTGATGGTCGCGTGCGACGTCGGGCAGGGGGACGCACTGGTGGTGCGGTCCGGACCCGGCAGCCGGGGTGGTGGTGGACGCCGGACCCGAGCCGCGTCTGGTCGACGGCTGCCTGGACCGGCTCGGGATCGAGCGGGTGCCGCTGCTGGTGCTCACCCATCCCCACGCCGACCACGTGGACGGCGAGCCGGGCGTCCGCGAGGGTCGTGAGGTCGGCCCCGTCGAGGGCGGCGCGACGTCGGCGTACGGCAGCACCCGGGTGGTCGACGAGGCGACCCTGCAGGTGTTGTGGCCGCTGCCGGGGGCGACCCCGGCCAACCCCAACGACGCGAGCGAGGTGCTGCTCGTCGAGGTGCGCGGCGTCCGCCTGCTGCTGACCGGCGACGTCGAGCCCGAGAGCCAGGCGGCCTTGGCCCGGGCCTGGCCGGGGCTCGCGGTCGACGTGCTCAAGGTGCCCCACCACGGCAGCCGCTACCAGGACCACGCCTGGCTGGAGAGCCTCGGTGCCCGGCTGGCGGTGGTGTCCGCGGGAGCCGACAACGACTACGGCCACCCCTCCCCGTTGACGCTCGACCGGCTCGAGGAGGCCGGCACGCAGGTGCTGCGCACCGACCTCGACGGCGACGTCGCGGTGACCGTCCGGGACGGCGAGCTGGGTGTCGTGGGCTCCCGATAGGGTCCGGGCCATGACAGGACCCACGGCCGTCGACGTCCTGGGCCGGATCACCCTGGTGACCGGCAAGGAGGAGTTCCTCGGCGAGCGGACGGTCACCCAGGTCCGGCAGGCGGTCGCCGCCCACGACTCCGAGGCCGAGCAGTCCGAGACCCGGGGGATCGACCTGACCGCGGCCTCCCTCGGCGAGCTCGCGGCGCCCTCGCTGTTCTCCGCCACCCGGTGCGTCGTCGTGCGTGGCCTCGAGGACCTGCCCGAGGAGTCGGTGACCGGGCTGCTGGACTACGTCGCGAGCCCGGTCGAGGACGTCGCGCTGGTCCTGGTGCACTCCGGCGGCCAGAAGGGCAGCGGCGTGCTGACCAAGCTGCGCAAGCAGAAGCAGCGTCACCGAGGTGAAGTCCGCGGAGCTCAAGGCCTCGGAGTTCCCGGCGTTCGTCGCCTCCGAGGTCCGCCGGGCCGGCGGTCGGATCGACCAGGACGCGGCGCTCGCCCTGGTGCAGGCGGTCGGACAGGACCTCCGCTCGCTCGCGGCCGCCGCGACCCAGCTGGTCAGCGACTTCCCGGAGACCACCCTGGGGGTGGGGGAGGTCAAGCAGTACTTCGGCGGCCGCGCGGAGGCGAAGTCGTTCGCCGTCGCCGACGCGGCATTCTGGGGCCGGCGGTCCGCGGCCCTCGAGGAGCTGCGCTGGGCGCTCGACGCGGGGACCCCGGCGGTGCTGGTGACCTCGGCCTTCGCCGGCAGCGCCCGCGCGGTGGCCCGCTACCTCGGTGCTCCTCGCGGGCAGCGCGACGCCGACCTCGCGCGTGACCTCGGCGTGCCCCCGTGGAAGGTGCGCACGGTCCGCGACCAGTCACGGGCGTGGTCGGAGGGCGGCATCGCCCGAGCGGTGCGGTCGATCGCCCAGGCCGACGCCGACATCAAGGGGGCGGCCAGCGACGCGTCCTACACCCTGGAGCGGCTGGTCCTCACCGTCACCGCGCTGCGCGAGCACTGAGCCGCGGGACGGTCGCTCCGGGAACGCAGAAGGACCCGCCGTGGCGGGTCCTTCGAGCGGTGGTGCTGCGCGTCTGTGCGTCAGAGCGACGCGGTGCGCTTCGCGATCGACGACTTGCGGTTGGCCGCCTGGTTCTTGTGGATGACGCCCTTCGACGCAGCCTTGTCGAGCTTGCGGGAGGCGTCACGGCCAGCCGCGATCGCGGTGTCCTTGTCGCCGGCGTCCGCAGCGGTGCGGAACTTGCGCACGGCGCTCTTCAGGCCGGTCTTGACGGCCTTGTTGCGCTCGTGACGCTTCTCGTTCTGCTTGTTCCGCTTGATCTGGGACTTGATGTTCGCCACTGATGAAGCCTTCGGTCGGTGGTGGATGATGCTGAGATCAGGGGCTCACGGGCACGTGCCGCGAGCGACGTGCAAGGTTAGCAGCGCCCGACAGGGGCAACAAAATCATCAGCGGTCCCACCCTCGGCGCTCGCAGAGCCACTCCCAGCAGACCTCGCCCTGCCAGCGCTGGTGCGTCCGGAGGTACGGCGAGGTCCGCGGCAGCGGGTCGCCCGCGGACTTCAGGAAGTACGCCGTGACCAGCGCGATCACGCTGTCGAGGTCGTCGGCAGGCACGTCGCGCAGCAGTGGCCGCTCGGCGATCACCGCCTCGACGTCGACGCCGTCGCCCCGGGGACCGATCAGCAGGAGCAGCGAGTCGAGCCAGGGCGCTCCAGCCACCGGGAAGTTCCAGTCGCAGAACCACGCGGTCCCCGTCGGGTCGAGCAGCACGTTGTCGTCGCGCAGGTCGCTGTGGACGACGGTGTCGCCGGCCACCGCCGCGGCGTACCTCCCGGCGAGGGCGGCGGCCTCCTCCAGCCGTGCGGCCATCGACGGCAGCCGAGGTGGTGCCGCGCGCAGCACGTCCCAGTGCCCGAGGAAGCCGGCGAGGTCGTCGGCCGCGGGGCCCAGGTCGAGGTCGGCCGGCGCCGGGGTCAGCTCGCGGGCCACGACCTCGAGCGAGTCAAGGGAGGCGTCGAGGTCGTCGCGCCGCCAGGGGCGCACGGGGTGGCGCGCCTCGACGTAGGAGATGCCGAGCACGACCCAGTCGTCGTCGATCACCCACAGCAGCGGGGGCGCCGGGACGGAGGCGGGGATCCGGGCGAGCTTGCGCCCCTCCTCGCGGTACGCCGCCGCGAACATGCCCTGCGCCACCACCGAGGCGGCCTTGACGAAGTGGGTGGAACCGTCGGCGCACTCGAGCACCGAGGCGAAGCCCGGGGTGAAGCCGCGGGTGCGGGAGTGTGCCTCGACGACCTCGGAGCCGCACCGCTGCTCGATCGTCGCACGCAGCGGCCGGGGGAGCATGAACCACTCGAGCCGCTGGGCGGTGTCCGCGACGGGTGGGGATGGGCGGTCCATGGCGACATCCTCGCGCCGCGACGGCTGGGGACCGACCGCGCCACGCCCGAGCGTGGTCACGGCCGGCTGGACGGAGTGGCCGGAGTGGTCCGTGGAGCGGGTCCGAGCCGATCTCCGACTGCGCTCGGTCGCGACGTCGATCGGTTCCCGCCCGGGCTCGTGCCGGGAGCCCCCCGGCTTCGGCACACCCTGGAGTGGACTGCCTCCAGCCATCCCCCGGAGGCCCAACGGGCCGCCGGGGAAAAGGTCACGGGCGGATGTCGTGAGTTCGGGGTGCGGTGTCACCGCGTGGAACAATCGGCACCCACGCCCACCCATCGCCAGGGCCATCAGAGACAACCCAGAGAAAGCAGCGTCCCCACCCCGTGTCGACTCCCGCCTCCGTGACCCGCGTCGGTCACACCGATCCGGCGATCATCCGCAACTTCTGCATCATCGCCCACATCGACCACGGCAAGTCGACGCTGGCGGACCGGATGCTGCAGCTGACCGGGGTCGTGGACGAGCGCGCCGCCCGCGCACAGTACCTCGACCGGATGGACATCGAGCGTGAGCGCGGCATCACGATCAAGAGCCAGGCCGTGCGGATGCCCTGGACGGTCCCCGACGGCAACGACGAGGGCGCCGAGCCGGGCACCTACGTCCTCAACATGATCGACACCCCGGGACACGTCGACTTCACCTACGAGGTCTCGCGCTCCCTCGAGGCCTGCGAGGCGGCGATCCTGCTGGTCGACGCGGCCCAGGGCATCGAGGCCCAGACGCTGGCCAACCTCTACCTCGCGATGGGCGCCGACCTCGACATCATCCCGGTGCTCAACAAGATCGACCTGCCCAGCGCCAACCCCGAGAAGTACGCCGCGGAACTGGCCGGACTGGTCGGCTGCGACCCCTCCGAGGTGCTCCGGGTGAGCGCCAAGACCGGCGAGGGCGTCGCGGGCGTGCTCAACGAGATCGTCAAGCAGACGCCCGCCCCGGTCGGCGACGCCGACGCCCCGGCCCGGGCGCTGATCTTCGACTCCGTCTACGACACCTACCGCGGCGTGATCACCTACGTCCGGGTCATCGACGGCAGGCTCAACCACCGCGACCGGATCAAGATGATGTCGACCGGCGCCACCCACGAGATGCTCGAGGTGGGCGTGATCAGCCCCGAGCAGGTCAAGGCCGGCGAGCTCGGGGTCGGCGAGGTCGGCTACCTCATCACCGGCGTGAAGGACGTCCGCCAGAGCCGGGTCGGCGACACCGTCACCACCCTGCACCACGGCGCGACCGAGCCGCTGAGCGGCTACAAGCACCCCAACCCGATGGTCTACGCCGGGCTCTACCCCATCGACGGCGACCAGTTCGGCGACCTGCGCGAGGCGCTGGAGAAGCTGCAGCTCAACGACGCCGCGCTCACCTACGAGCCGGAGACCTCGGGCGCGCTCGGCTTCGGCTTCCGCTGCGGCTTCCTCGGGCTGCTCCACATGGAGATCACCCGCGACCGCCTCGAGCGGGAGTTCAACCTCGACCTGATCTCGACCGCCCCCAACGTCGTCTACGAGGTGGCGATGGAGGACGGCACGGAGCAGGTCGTCACCAACCCCAGCGAGTACCCCGAGGGCAAGATCGCGGAGGTCCGCGAGCCGGTCGTGAAGGCGACGATCCTCGCGCCCTCCGACTACATCGGCACGATCATGGAGCTGTGCCAGACCAAGCGCGGAAACCTGCAGGGGATGGACTACCTCTCCGAGGACCGCGTCGAGATGCGCTACACGCTGCCGATGGGCGAGATCGTCTTCGACTTCTTCGACCAGCTCAAGTCGCGCACCAAGGGCTACGCCTCCCTCGACTACGAACGCTCCGGCGAGCAGAGCGCCGACCTGGTCAAGGTCGACATCCTGCTGCAGGGCGAGCCGGTCGACGCCTTCTCCGCGATCGTCCACCGCGACGCGGCGTACTCCTACGGCGTGATGATGGCCGGCAAGCTCAAGGACCTGATCCCGCGCCAGCAGTTCGAGGTGCCGATCCAGGCCGCCATCGGTGCCCGGGTGATCGCGCGCGAGAACATCCGCGCGATCCGCAAGGACGTGCTCGCCAAGTGCTACGGCGGCGACATCACCCGCAAGCGCAAGCTGCTCGAGAAGCAGAAGGAGGGCAAGAAGCGGATGAAGATGGTCGGCCGCGTCGAGGTCCCCCAGGAGGCCTTCGTGGCCGCGCTCTCCAACGACGGCGCCGGCAGCTCGGTCGACAAGGCGAAGCGGTAGAGCGGTAGGGCGGTCGCGCCTCAGGCCGGAGCCCAGTGCGGGTCCCGGCCCAGGCGTCCGAGCAGCCGGTCCTGCTCCGCGGCGTCCTCCGGTACGGCGACCGCCGGGCCGCAGACGCCCTCGCTGTGCAGGGCCTCGCCCCACCCGTCCGCGGCCGCGCCCAGCTCGCGGGCCTCGGCGTCCGACACGGACCACGACTGGCCCGTGGCCGCGGCGACGTCCCAGCCGTGGATGACGAGGTCCCAGCCGTAGAACTCGCCGGCCGTCTCCCCGATGGTGGTCGGTCCGAAGTAGCCGTCGTAGTCGCGCTCGGCAACGCCATCGTGGGCCAGCACCGCGGCCACCTCGCGGGCGTGGGCCCGGAAGCCTGCCGCCGGGTCGGTGAGGTCGGGGACCGGCGACGTCCCGAGCAGGTCGTGACGCGCCAGGAACTCCCGCTCGGTGTCCACGACGTGGCGCACCACGTCCCGCACGGTCCACCCCTCGCAGGGGGTCGGGGCGTCCCACTGCCCGCGGCTCGCGTCGAGGATCTCGGCGAAGCGGTCGGCGCGGTCGGCGAAGAGCTGGGCGGTGGGGTGCGTGGTCGTCATGGCGTGACGCTAGGCGCCGGGGGCGTCGGGGGATTGTGAATATCCGACACCTTGGATAATCGACCTGTGACCACTCCGAGCGGCCCCCGCGCGGTCGACCCGGTCGACCGGGCCCACCTGACGGGTGCCAGCCGGCCGTCGCCGCCGATCCACCGCTACGCGCCGAGCGCGGACCTGGAGCCGCTGGTGCAGCGCTACTGGGTCCCCGTGTGGTCGCTGAGCTCCCCGAGCGTCCAGTCGACGCTGCAGCACCCCACGTGCCTGGTGGTGGTCAGCAACACCTACGCCCGCTTCTACGGGACCGTCCGCGGCCTGTCCACGGTCACGCTCGAGGGGACCGGCTGGGCCGTCGCGCCATGCTGACCCCCGCCGCCGGGGCGCTGCTGCTCGGCGGCCCGGTCACCCCGCTGACCGACCGGCACGTCGACGTGGCGGACGTGCCGCGGCTCGACGCCGAGGGGCTGGCGAGCCGGTGCGCGAGCTGATGGCCGACGACCCGACCGCCCCGCCGCCCACCGCGGGGCGATCGCCGAGGTCGAGTCCCGGCTGCGACCGCTGCTGCCCGTCGACGAGGAGGGGTTGCTCGTCAACCGGGTCGTCGGCTGGGTCCGCGACCACCCGGAGGCCGTGCGCGTCGCCGAGCTGGCCCGCGCCTTCGACCTCACCGAGCGCAGCCTGCAGCGACTGCTGGTACGCCGGACCGGGCTCACCCGAAGTGGCTGCTGCAGCGTCGCCGGCTGCACGACGCCGTCGAGCGGCTCAAGGGCCTGACCGAGCCCGGCACACGCTGGCCGGGATCGCGGCCGACCTCGGCTACACCGACCAGGCCCACTTCACCGCCGACTTCCGGGCCGTCACCGGCACCACCCCGGGTCGCTTCCTCGACGACCAGCGGCCCCCGGGGGAGCGGTGAGGGGCGTACCCCCCGGCCTGGTCGCGCAGGGAGCCCTCGGACCGGACTGGCAGGGGTGGCTCGACCGGCTGCCGCGGCTGCGCGACGACCTGCTGGACGAGTGGTCGCTGCGCGTCGACGGGACCGCGATGCACGGCTGGTGCTCGCTGGTGGTGCCGGTGCTCACCGAGGCGGGGGAGCGGACCGTCCTCAAGCTCACCTTCGACGGCGACGACGAGTCCGAGCACGAGGCGCTGGCGCTGCGGCACTGGGACGGCCGCGGTGCCGTCCGGATGCTGCGCGCCGACCCCGCCCGCCGGGCGCTGCTGCTCGAGCGGCTGCACACCACCGACCTCGGCGACACCTGGGACATCGAGGCGTGCGAGGTCGTCGCCGGGCTGTGGTCGTCGCTGCACCTCCCGCCCTGCCGCAGCTGCGCACCGTCACGTCGTACGTCGAGCGCTGGATCGCCGACCTGGGCCGGCTGCCGGTCAACGGGCCGGTCCCGCGCCGGATGGTCGAGCAGGCCACCTCGCTCTCCCGGGACCTGGTGGCCGACCCGGCCAGCTCCGCCCGCGTGGTCCACGGCGACCTGCACTACGCCAACGTGCTCGCCTCGGACCGCGCGGCGTGGCTCGCGATCGACCCGAAGCCGATGAACGGCGACCCCCACTACGAGGTCGCCCCGATGCTGTGGAACCGGACCGAGGAGCTGGCCGGGGACCTGCGCGGCGGCCTCCGGCGACGCTTCCACGCCCTCGTCGACGCCGGCGGGCTCGACGAGGACCGGGCCCGCGACTGGGTGGTCGTGCGGGAGGTGCTGAACGCGCACTGGGCCGCCGAGGACGGCGACACCGGACGCGGTGACGCTCGCGCTGACCATCGCAAAAGCGGTGCAGGACTGAGCCCCGTTCGTGGTGGGATGTGGCCGTGACCTTCGTGCTCCGCTCCGTCAACGTCGGCGTCCCGCAGCCCCGGGACTGGGCAGAGATCGGACGCACCGCCATCGACAAGCGCCCCGTGACCGGTCCGGTCCGGGCATCGAGGCTCGGGCTGGCCGGGGACCAGGTCGCCGACGTCAAGCACCACGGCGGCGTCGACCAGGCCGTGTACGCCTTCGCCCGCGAGGACCTCGACCGCTGGACCGAGCTGCTGGGTGAGCCGATCCGCGACGGCGGCTTCGGGGAGAACCTCACCACCAGCGGCTACGACGTCAACGAGGCGGTGGTGGGGGAGCGGTGGCGGGTCGGGCAGCGTCGCTGCTCGAGGTGGCCAGCATCCGGACCCCCTGCAACGACTTCAAGGGGTGGCTGGGCGTGGGCGGCTACGACACCACCGGCTGGGTCAAGCGGTTCACCGCCGAGGGCCGGCCCGGTCCCTACCTCCGGGTCGTCGAGGAGGGCGAGCTGCAGGCGGGCGACGAGGTGGAGGTCGTCGACCGGCCCGGGCACGGGGTGACCGTGTCCCACATGTTCCGCGCCCTGATGACCGACCGGTCGCTGCTGCCGGACCTGCTCGCCGTCGACGACCTGGTCGACGAGGCCCGGGAGGCGGCGGAGAAGTACGTCCGGCAGGACGCCGGAACGGCCTCCTGAGCGGACTTTCCCGGGCTCGGGGGGCGGGGCTTGCTACCGCTGCGTAACAAGGTGATCTAGGTTACTCGCCAACACACTCGTCCACGCGCGGTCGCTCGGTCCGCCGGAGAAGCGCAGGAGCCCAGGAGCCATGCCCATCACTCACGACGCGAGCTTCGTCGACTCCCTCCCGGCCAACGTGGCCGTCCAGTTCCTCGAGCGGGTGGACAAGACACCCGACCGCGAGGCCTTCCGCCACCCCGTCGGGGAGTCCTGGGAGTCCCTCACCTGGGCGCAGACCGGACAGGAGGTCTCCCGCCTGGCGGGCGGGCTGCTGTCCCTCGGCCTGCAGCCCGAGGAGCGGGTCGGCATCGCGTCCGGCACCCGCTACGAGTGGATCCTGGCCGACCTCGCGATCATGTGCGCGGCCGGGGCGACCACGACGGTCTACCCGACCACCAACGAGGAGGACACGGCGTACATCCTCGCCGACTCCGAGTGCCGCGTGGTCTTCGCCGAGGACGACGAGCAGGTCGCCAAGCTCCGCGCCCGCAAGTCCGAGCTGCCCGCACGTCGTCAAGGTCGTGACCTTCACCGGGGAGACCGACGGCGACTGGGTCATCGACCTCGAGGGACTCGCCGCGCTCGGCGACGCCCACCTCGCCGAGCACCCCGGCGTCATCGAGGAGACCGCCCGCGCCATCCCCGGCGACCAGCTCGCCACCCTGATCTACACCTCCGGCACCACCGGCCGCCCCAAGGGCGTGCGGCTGCGCCACTCCTCGTGGGTCTACGAGGGCGGCGCGATCAAGGCGCAGGGCATCCTCTCCGAGGACGACCTGCAGTTCCTGTGGCTGCCGATGGCGCACTCGTTCGGCAAGGTGCTGCTCTCGACGCAGCTCGCCTGCGGGTTCGCCACCGCGATCGACGGCCGCGTGGAGAAGATCGTCGACAACTGCGCCTCCGTGAAGCCCACCTTCATGGGCGCCGCGCCGCGGATCTTCGAGAAGGCCTACGGCCGGATCCAGACCATGCAGGCCGCCGAGGGCGGTGCCAAGGAGAAGATCTTCCACCAGGCGTTCGCGGTCGGGCTCAAGGTCGAGGAGCTCAAGCGCGAGGGCAAGTCCGTCCCGCTGCCGCTCAAGCTGCAGCACGGGCTGTTCGACAAGCTGGTCTTCAGCAAGGTCCGGGAGCGCTTCGGTGGGCGCGTGCGCTTCTTCATCTCCGGCGCCGCCGCGCTCAACCGGGAGATCGCCGAGTGGTTCAACGCCGCCGGCATCGTGATCCTCGAGGGCTACGGCATGACCGAGAACTCCGCCGGGGCGACCGTCAACCACCCCGACGACAACAAGATCGGCACCGTCGGTCGGGCCATGCCCGGCTCCGAGGTCAAGATCGGCGAGGGTGACGAGGTGCTGCTGCGCGGGCCGCACGTCATGGACGGCTACCACAACCTCCCCGAGGAGACGGCCGCAGCGCTCGACGCCGACGGCTGGCTCCACACCGGCGACAAGGGCTCGCTCGACGACGAGGGCTTCCTGACGATCACCGGCCGGATCAAGGAGCTCTTCAAGACCTCCGGCGGCAAGTACATCGCCCCGCCGGCGATCGAGTCGAAGTTCAAGGCGATCTGCCCCTACGCCAGCCAGTTCATGGTCTTCGGCGCCGAGCGCAACTTCTGCGTCGCCCTGGTGACGCTCGACCCCGACGCCATCGCGGGCTGGGCGCAGGAGAACGACGTCTCCGGCGGCTACACCGACATCGTGCGCTCGAAGAAGTGCAGGGCGATGGTCGAGGGTTACGTCGAGGAGCTCAACAGCCGCCTCAACCGGTGGGAGACCATCAAGAGGTGGGAGCTGCTCGACCACGACCTCAGCATCGAGTCCGGTGAGCTCACCCCCTCGATGAAGGTCAAGCGCACCGTGGTGGAGACCAACAACGCAGAGCGGATCGACGCCTTCTACCGCTGATCCGAGGATCCTCACAGGCACGACGTGGCGATCTTGCGTCGCACGAGGAGGGCTACGTCGCGACGCCGAACGTCCCGATCTGAGCCGGGCGGGCGCGTGGGACGATGAGGGGTGCCCTCCGCGCTTCCCCCCGGCGATCCCGCCCCGACCGACGGCCGACTCCCCGACGAGGCGCTGGCCGGTCTGGGGGAGCGCCCCTTCGGCCTCTACGTCCACGTCCCGTTCTGCCGGGTGCGCTGCGGCTACTGCGACTTCAACACCTACACGGCCGAGGAGCTCGGGCCGGGCGCCTCACGGGCGTCGTACGCCGAGTCCGCCATCGCGGAGGTCCGGTGGGCGCGGCAGGTGCTCGGGGACGTGGACCTGCCGGTCTCGACGGTCTTCCTGGGTGGCGGCACCCCCACGCTGCTGCCGCCGGGGGACCTCGGATCGGTGCTGGCCGCGATCGGCTCGGAGTTCGGGTTCGCCTCGGACGCGGAGGTGACCACGGAGTCCAACCCCGACTCGGTCGCGGCCTGGGACCTCGCCCGGCTGCGCGAGGTCGGCTTCACGCGGGTGTCGTTCGGCATGCAGTCGGCGGTCCCGCGGGTGCTGGCCACCCTCGACCGCACCCACGACCCGCTGCGGGTCCCGGCCGTGGTCGAGTGGGCGCGCGCCGCCGGCTTCGAGCACGTCAGCCTCGACCTGATCTACGGCACCCCGGGGGAGTCGCTGGCCGACTGGGAGACCTCGGTGGAGGCCGCGCTGGCCTGCGCTCCCGACCACGTGTCGGCGTACGCCCTGATCGTCGAGGCCGGCACCGCGCTCGCCCGTGCCGTACGCCGGGGGGAGGTGCCGGCCCCCGACGACGACGACCTCGCCGACAAGTACCTGCTGGTCGACGAGCGACTGGGGGCCGCCGGCCTCGGGTGGTACGAGGTCTCCAACTGGGCCCGCGACGAGGCGGCGCGCTGCCGGCACAACCTGCTCTACTGGACCGGCGGCGACTGGTGGGGTGTCGGCCCGGGCGCGCACTCCCACGTCGGTGGCACCCGGTGGTGGAACGTCAAGCACCCCACGGCGTACGCCGAGCGGATGCGGGCCGGGGTCAGCCCGGCACACGCCCGGGAGGTGCTGGGGGCCGAGGACCGGCGGGTCGAGCAGGTGCTGCTCGAGCTCCGGTTGCGCGACGGCCTGGCGCGCGACGTCCTCGACGACGCAGGGCGCGCCGTCGTACCGGGGCTGGTCACGCGGGGGTTGCTCGAGCCCGACGAGCCACGGCTGGTGCTGACCCGGGAGGGCCGGCTGCTGGCCGACGCGGTGGTGCGGGACCTGCTCAGCTGACGAAGCGGATCGTCAGCGGGTAGCGGTAGTCCTCGCCGCGACTGGCGTGCATCGTCGCCTGGATGACGAGCACCAGCACCACGATCAGCAGCACCGCGACGAGCGGGACCACGATCAGCGCGCCGATACCGAAGGTCAGCAGCACGACCAGGAAGGCGACGATGCCGCCGACCACGCTGTAGATCAGCATCGAGATCTGGAAGTTGAGCGACTCCAGCGCATGCCGGCGCACGAAGGGCGAGTCCGTCTTCGCCAGCATCACGATCAGCGGCGCGATGAACCCGAAGGCGAACCACGCGGTGACCAGGCTGCCGATGTGGGCGACCAGCGCCCAGGTGCGGTCGTCCGGGGTGGAGGGTCCGGCGTCGGGGTCGCTCATGGGGTCAATCTAGTCGCTCGTGACGAAGTCGATGAGCTCTTCGACCCGACCGAGCAGTGCGGGGTCGAGGTCCTGGAAGCCACGGACGCCGCCGAGGACGTGCTGCCACGCCCGGGCGATGTCGGCCTGGTCGCGGTGCGGCCAGCCGAGCCGTTGGCAGGTGCCCTTCTTCCAGTCCTCGCCGCGGGGCACGCTCGGCCAGGCCGCGATGCCCAGCCGATCGGGACGGACGGCCTGCCAGATGTCGATGAAGGGGTGACCGGTCACCAGCACGTGGGGGCCCATCTCCGAGCGCATGACCGCGTCGGCGATCCGCTTCTCCTTCGACCCGGCGACGAGGTGGTCGACGAGGACCCCGACGCGTCGTCCGGGCCCGGGACGGAAGTCGCGCAGGTGCTCGCCGAGGTCGTCCACGCCGCCGAGGAACTCGACCACGACGCCCTCGACCCGCAGGTCGTCGCCCCAGACCTTCTCCACCAGCTCGGCGTCGTGGCGGCCCTCGACGTAGATCCGGCTCTGCCGGGCGACGCGGGCCTTCGCACCGTGGACGGCGACCGAGCCGGACGCGGTCCGGGTCGCCCGGGCGGGCGCGGCCGCGGTGACCGGGGCGACGAGCACGACCGGGCGGCCCTCCAGCAGGAAGCCCGCGCCGAGCGGGAAGGTCCGCCGCCGGCTGCGCCGGTCCTCGAGGGTGACCGTGTGCAGGTCCCGGTCGACGGCGACGATCTCGCCGCAGAAGTCGGTCTCGACCTCCTCGACCACCTCGCCCCTCGTGGCGGGCGCCTCGACCGAGCGGCCGCGCGGCGGCGCCTTCCAGTCGGTCTTGAGGACGTCGGAGCCGTAGCGGTCGCGGGGGGAGGTCACCCGGACAACGCTAGGTCGAGCAGGTCAGCCCTCGTCGTCCGACGCGCCGTCCTCGTCGCTCTCGACGGGCCGCTTGCCCTCGAGCACGTCGAGGTCGTCGGGGTCGACGTCCTCGTCGAGCGGCTCGGCCAGCGGGTTGTCCTCGCCCGGCTGCAGGTCCTCGGGGAGCTGCTCGTCGTCGATGCCGGCGGTCGCGTCGCCCTCGGACTCACTCGTGGATTCGCTCATGGGGCGAACGTACCCCGCGTGCGACCACCGATGCGCGACTCACCCTGGTCACCCCGTCGTCGGTGACGGGATGCCCGGCAGCGACAGGGTGAGGTGGGGCAGCAGCGCGGTCTGCAGGTGGCGCAGGGCGTCACGGACCCGACCCTTCGCGGTGCCCAGCGGGACGCCGGTCAACCGGGCGACCTCCTGCACCGTGCACCCGGTGAAGTAGGCGAGCTCGAGCGCCTGCCGGTGCACCTCGGAGAGCCCCTGCAGCGCCTGCCGCACGTGGTGGGCGTCGAGGGAGTCCTCGGCCGCCTCCGCGGTCTCGTCGTACGGCGCGGTGCCGCTGAGACCGGCGTGCGCGTGGTCGCGACGACGGGCGGCCTCGCTGCTCCGGATCCGGTCGACGGCGCGCCGGTGCGCCAGGGTGAGGATCCAGGTGAGGGCCGCCCCGCGGGCGGGGTCGAACCCGTGGCCGTCCCGCCAGATCTGCCAGAAGACCTCCTGGGTCACCTCCTCGGCCTGGGCGGGGTCTCGCAGCAACCGCCGGGCCAGGCCGAGCACCCGGGGGCAGGTGGCGTCGTAGAGGTGCGCGAACGCCGCCTCGTCGCCGCGTCCGCTGGCGACCAGGAGCTCCTCGAGTCGCGTGGAGGCCTCGACCACGTGGTCAGGACTCCAGGCTGGCGGCGAGGGAGATCTCGACGCCCGTGAGTGCCTTGCTGACCGCCCCGTGCTCCAGGGTGCCGGTCCGGCTGGTGCGGGAGGAACGAGTGGGCATGGCCGTCCTTTCATCAGTGTCTTGTGTACAAGTCACTTGCGGACAAGATAGTGCATCGCGTGGCAGGATGGGGACTCATGGACGAGATGGAGACACCCGGCCTGTCGTCGCAGGTGTGCTTCGACCTCTACGCCGCCTCCCGGGCGGTCACCCACGCCTACCGACCGGCCCTCACCGAGCTGGGCCTCACCTACCCCCAGTACCTCGTGATGATCGTGCTCTGGGACCGGTCCGAGGGCCGGTGCACGGTGCGCGAGATCGCGGACGAGCTGCAGCTCGACCACGGGACGCTCACCCCGCTGCTGCGCCGGATGGAGTCGCACGGGCTCGTCGTGCGTCGGCGCGCCGACAGCGACGAACGCTTCGTCGAGGTCGGGACTGAGCGAGCGGGGCGACCGGCATGCGCGCGCACGCGACCCGCCTGCACTGCGACATGAAGGAGGCGATGGGCCTCGGCGACGAGGGCCTCGTCGAGCTGCAGCAGACGCTGCGGCGGCTGACGGCCGGCGTCCGGGGCTGAGCCGCCCGGACCGGTCAGATCAGCGGTAGCCGCTTCTGGCTGCGGGGCAGCTGCTCGTAGCCCCGGCGTACGGCGTCGGCGAGCCGCTCGCGCTCCCACGGCCACTCGGCGCCGGCCAGCGCGTCGCGCTCGGGCACCCCGCGCCCGGCCAGGTCGCGGATCGTCTCGGCCACCACGCCCAGCGCGTCGCGCTGCAGCTCCACGAAGCCGCGGTCCACCGGTGCCCCGTGGCCCGGCACGACCACGGTCCCGGGCGTGAGCAGGCTCAGCACCAGGTCGAGCGACAGCGGCCACTCCATCGGCCACGAGTCGGCCCCCAGCGACGGGGGAGCGGACTCCTCGACGAGGTCGCCGGCGAGCAGCACGTCGGCGTCGGCCACCCGCACGACCAGGTCGCCGGCGGTGTGGCCGCGGCCGGGGTGGACCAGCTCGACGGCGCGGTCGCCGAGGTCGAGCACCCGGGCGGAGGAGAAGGTGTCGTCGGGCAGCACCACCCGGGTGGCGAGGACGTCCTCGCGGTGCGGGTCGTCGGAGTCGGCGTAGCGCTGCTTCAGCGCCTCGGCGCCCTCGGCCAGCTCGACCGCGGCCTGCTCGTGCGCCGTGATCGGCACCGGACCGAACGCGGTACGGACCTCGTCGTTGCCGAAGGTGTGGTCGAAGTGCCAGTGGGTGTTGACGATCCCCACCACGGTCCCGGAGCCAAGCCGCGCGGACGTCGTTCGACCACCTCGCGGGCCGCAGCCCCGGACCCGTGCGTGTCGACGACCAGCAGGCCGCGGCTGCCGCCGATGACCGTGACGTTGACGTCGAACCAGTCGTAGCGTGCGACCCAGACCCGGTCGGCGACCTCCTCGAAGCGACTCACAGGGGGAGCCTAGGCGGTGCCCTAGTAGGCTTGGCACTCCGGCCGCGTGAGTGCCAGAGCGCGGTCCGCCGACCAGCCATCCGCCCAGGCAGCGAGGAGGTGCCCGCCGTGCCCGACGAGCGCAGGCTCGCCGTCCTCCGCGCGATCGTGGAGGACTACGTCGCCACCGAGGAGCCGGTCGGCTCCAAGGCCCTGGTCGAGCGCCACGGGCTCGGCGTCTCGCCGGCGACGGTCCGCAACGACATGGCGGTGCTGGAGGAGGAGGGGTTCATCACCCAGCCCCACACCAGCGCCGGCCGGGTGCCGACCGACAAGGGCTACCGGCTCTTCGTCGACCGGCTCACGACCGTCAAGCCGATGAGCGTCGCGGAGAAGAGGGCGATCGCCTCGATCCTCGACGGTGCCGTCGACCTCGACGACGTCGTCCACCGCTCGGTGCGGCTGCTGGCGCAGCTGACCCGGCAGGTCGCGATCGTGCAGTACCCCACCCTCAGCCGCAGCACCGTGCGCCACGTCGAGGTCGTCGCCCTCGCGCCCGCCCGGGTGCTGGCGGTGCTGATCCTCAGCACCGGCCGGGTCGAGCAGCGGATCGTCGAGCTGGCCGAGGACCTCGACGACGACGGTCTGGCCGACCTCCGCGCCCGCGTCAACCGCGCGGCGACCGGTGAGGTGATCGCGGACGCGGTCGCCGGCCTCCGGGCGCTGGCCGTCGAGCAGCCGGGCACCGCCCCGGTCGCGGACGTGCTCGCGGAGGCGATGTCCGACCACCGCTCCGGCGAGCGGGTCGCGGTCGGTGGTGCGGCCAACCTCGCCCGCTTCGGCACCAGCTTCGACCTCGACGTCCGGCCGCTGCTCGAGGCGCTCGAGGAGCACGTCGTGCTGCTCAAGCTGATCGGCGAGGCCACCACCGGCGACACCCTCACGGTGCGCATCGGCCACGAGGGCCCCTACCAGGAGCTGTCGTCGACCTCCGTGGTGGCGACCGGCTACGGCCCCGGCAACGAGGCGCTCGCGACGCTCGGCGTCGTCGGGCCCACCCGCATGGACTATCCCGGGTCGATGGCGGCCGTGCGCGCGGTCGCCCGCTACGTCTCGCGGATCCTCGACGAGGCCTGAGGCCCGTCACCCCCGACCACCTGACCACCACCCCCGAACCGACGAAGGACGACCGTGAGCCAGGACCTGTACGAACTCCTGGGCGTCAGCCGCGAGGCGGACGCCGACGCGATCAAGAAGGCCTATCGCAAGCTGGCGCGCCAGTACCACCCCGACGTGAACCCGGACCCGGCCGCCCAGGACCGGTTCAAGGAGGTCTCCCTCGCCTACGAGGTGCTCTCCGACCCGCAGAAGCGGGCGGCGTACGACCGTGGGGGCGACCCCTTCGGCGGCGCCGCGGGCGGCTTCGGCCAGGGCGCCGGCTTCTCCTTCACCGACATCATGGACGCCTTCTTCGGCGGCGGTGCTGCCGGCGCCGGGCAGGGTCGTGGTCCGCGGCCCCGGATGCGTCGTGGCCAGGACGCCCTGATCCGGGTGGAGGTCGACCTCGCCGAGGCGGCGTTCGGCGTCACCCGCGAGCTCAAGGTCGACACCGCGGTCGTCTGCGGCACCTGCACCGGCAGCGGCGCCTCGCCGGGCAGCCAGCCGGTGCCCTGCGAGACCTGCCGCGGGGCCGGCGAGGTCGCCCACGTGCAGCGCTCGTTCCTCGGCGAGGTGCGGACGCTGCGTCCCTGCGCCGCCTGCCGCGGCTTCGGCTCGATCATCCCCGACCCCTGCCGCGAGTGCTCGGGCGACGGCCGGGTCCGCTCCCGCCGCAACCTGACGGTCAAGATCCCCGCCGGCGTCGACACCGGCACCCGGGTGCAGCTGGCAGAGCAGGGCGAGGTCGGTCCCGGCGGTGGCCCCGCCGGTGACCTCTACGTCGAGATCAACGTCGCGGCGCACGAGACCTTCACCCGGCAGGGCGACGACCTGCACTGCACGGTCACGTTGCCGATGACCGCCGCGGCGCTCGGCACCGAGCTGACCCTGCCGACGCTCGAGGCCGACGTCGCGACCGGGGAGGACCCCGAGCTCGAGACCAGCTTCGAGCTGGAGGTGACGCCCGGGACCCAGTCCGGCTCGCAGCAGGTGCTGCGCGGGCGCGGCGTACCCGGCCTGCGCGGGGGGCGCGGCGACCTCGTCGTCCACCTCGTCGTGGAGACCCCGACCCGGCTCGACCCCCGCCAGGAGGACCTGCTGCGCGAGCTCGCCGGGATCCGGGACGAGGAGCAGCCGACCGGCCAGGTCCGGGCCGCCCAGAAGTCGGTCTTCGGCCGGCTGCGCGACGCGTTCAACCCGCACTGACCCGGAGACTGGTCCGATGAGCCTCCCGGTCCACCTCGCGGAGTCGCTGGCCGGTGTGGTCGTCGGCGACGTGGTCGAGGTGACCGGCGACGAGGCCCACCACGCGGTCGCCGTACGCCGGCTGCGCGTGGGGGAGCGGCTGCTGCTGACCGACGGCGCCGGGGCGCTCGTCGAGGGCGAGGTGGCCTCGACCGGGAAGCGGGTGTTCACGGTCGCCGTCTGCGCCGTCCGCTCCGAGCCGCGCCCCTCGCCCGAGGTGGTCGTCGTGCAGGCGCTGCCCAAGGGCGACCGGGGTGAGCTCGCGGTCGAGGTGCTCACCGAGATCGGCGTCGCCCGGGTCGTCCCGTGGGCCGCCGAGCGCAGCGTCGCGGTCTGGAAGGGCGAACGCGCGGCGAAGTCGCTGGCCCGCTGGCGCTCGACCGCGCGCGAGGCCGGCAAGCAGGCACGGCGGTCGTGGGCGGTCGCCGTCGACGACCTCGCCCGCACCCCCGACGTGGTCGACCTGGTCGCGGCCGCCGACCTCGCGGTGGTGCTGCACGAGGAGGCCGAGGTCCCGCTCGCCAGCCTCGAGGTCCCGGCCAGCGGCACGATCGTCGTGGTCGTCGGTCCCGAGGGCGGGCTCACCGACGCCGAGGTGTCGGCGTACGTCGGGGCGGGGGCGGTGTCCGTGCGGCTCGGTGCGGAGGTGCTGCGCACCTCGACGGCCGGCGTCGCCGCGGTCGCCGCACTGCTCGCGCGGACGCCTCGCTGGCGCTGAGGGTGCCCGCGAAGAACCGGACTTCGTGCGCGAGGCCGTGACCTCGCCCGGATCGTTTCGGGTGCGAGGTCACGGTTTCCCCGCCCGGGCGGGGAGACCAACGGCCCTCACTCCACGACGAGCTCCCGGTCGTCGGTCATCGCACCGATGCCCTCGGTGCCGCCGGTCGGGTCGTCGGTGGTGACCCAGAACGTGTACTCACCCGGCTCGAGGCCCGAGACGTCGATCTCGAAGCTCCCACGGGAAGAGCCTCGGCCCCATCCAGCCGGTCATCTGCCCGGCGCCCTGGTCGACGACCTCGTCGCCGCGCAGCAGGCGCCAGCCGACGCTGGCCTCGAAGCCGCTGCCGACGCCGCTGGCCCGCAGGGTGTCACCCGCGACGGTGGCTCCCTGCTCCGGCGACGTGATGCTCATGTGGGAGAGGACGTCGAGCGGCGGCGAGGCCGCGACCCCGCCGGAGGTCTCGATGCCGAAGAGGGGGACCGCCTCGTCGCCGAGCCGGACCTCCACGGGCAGTCGCTCCTGCTGGACGCCCTGCAGGGTGTAGACGAGCTGCTGCATCGCCAGGCGGGCCTGCTTCGCGCTCATGCCCGGGGCGCGAGTGAGCCAGCCGTCGTCCGGCAACGTCACCGCGATCACGCCGTTGTCGAGGGTGACGCCGTCGAAGGAGCCGCCCGGGAAGAGGGTCCGGTAGTCCGGGTCGACCGCGCCGCCGGAGGTGAGCAGCTCCAGGGCCCCCTGCAGCGGATCGCCCTCCACCCGGCGAAACTCCCGGTAGAGCCGGGGACCGGCGCGCTCGGTGTCGCCGACGAAGTAGACCGGGACGGTCGTGTCGCTCGAGCCGGTGTCGTCGGAGGGCGAGGCGGTGGCGGAGTCGGTCGGTTCCTGCGGGGTCGGCTCGGCGTTGTCGGTGGCACGGGAGGGCTCCGGGTCGCTCCCGACGGGTTCGGCGTCGGAGCAGGCGCCGAGCAGCAGCAGGGCGGCCGCGAGCGGGACGACCAGGTGGGGGAGTCGGGTTCGCATGGGCCGGCCTTTCACTCGAGGACGAACGCGCGGGTGTCGGCGTACGCGCCGGGGCCCTCGGCCCCGCCCGACAGGTCGTCGGTCTCCACGATGAGGGTGTAGGTGCCGGGATCGAGGGACGACACGTCGATCCGGCCGGAGAAGGGGAACAACCGGGGCTCCACCCAGCCACGGGCGGTGAGGAAGCCCTCGTCGACCACGGCCCCGTCGCGCTCGATCCGCCACGGGACGTTGGCCTCGGGCGAGCTCGCGACGCCGCGCACCCGGAGAGAGCCGGAGACCTGCTGCCCCTCCGACGGGTCGGAGAGGCTGACCAGGGACAGCACCTCGAGCGGGGGCTCCGCGTCGACGGGGTCCGACTGTCCACCGTCGCGGTGGAACACGACCCACAGCGGCTCCCGGAAGGCGGCCCGGACCGTGTAGACGACCTGCTGCTCCGCCAGCAGCGAGAGGCTCGGGGGCGCCGTCGGCGAGGTAGACGTGGACGCCACCTGCCTCCGGGGCCGAGATTGGGTCGGGCTCGAACGAGCCCGCGGGCCACAGCGACCGGTAGTCCGGGTCCGCGGGTCCCGACTCGAGCAGCGCCAGGCCGGCGACGCCGGTCCTGGGGGACGACACCTGCTGGAACTCGCGGTAGAGCCGGGGACCTGTCGGGCTGTCGCCCACGAAGTACGCCGCCACCCCGGAGCCGCCGGTCGGCGCGGGGGTGGACGTGGTCGGGGCCGGGCCGGAGGGGTCGACGGCCTGCGGGGGCTCGTTGCCGAGCACGGCCACGGCCGTCACGGCGGCGGCAGCGGCGAGCACCGCACCGCCGGCGCCGACCCACCAGCGTCGCGGCGTACTCCCGGTCGCGGAGCGGATCTCGGCCAGCCGGTCGGCCGGCTCGACGTCGGCCACCGCGTCGTGCACCAGGCGGGCGAGCTGCGGGTCGAGCTGCGGGTCGAGGTCGTCGCTCATGACCGGTCCTCCAGGTAGTCGCTGAGGGTGACCCTCAGGGCGGCGGAGCCGCGCGACGCGTGGCTCTTGACCGAGCCGCGGCTGATGCCCAGCGCGTCGGCGATCTCCGCCTCGGACAGCTCGCCCCAGTAGCGCAGCGCCAGCACCTCGCGCTGTCGGTCGGGCAGGTGCTGCAGGGCGTCGAGCACCGCCCCCCGGCGCTCGGTCGCGAGCGCCGCCACCTCGCCCCCGGGGGCGTCCACCTCCCGGGTGCCGCGTGCGACGTGCCGGTCGACCACCCCGCGGTGGCGCAGCGCGGAGCGCGCGCCGTTGACCACGGTCTGGCGCAGGTAGGCCAGGGCCCGCTCGGGGTCGCGCAGCCGGCGCCAGCGGCCGTGCACCGCGACGAAGGCGTCCTGCACGACCTCCTCGGCCAGGCCGGAGTCGCGCAGCAGCAGCACGGCCAGCCGCACCAGCGAGCGCCAGTGCGCGGCGTACAGCTGCGTGAGCGCCTCGTCGGCGTCCCACGCCGCGGGCCCGGCGGTCATGGCCGGGAGCGGGAGAGCGGTCGCATGCGTCTGCACGTTAGTGGGACGCACGACCCGTCGCGCCGGTTGACACGGCGGGTGCGCGGATTCCGGGGACGCAGGTGCCCCGGCGGCCCTACGGTTCTGCCAGAGCCCGCCCGGATACCCCCCCTCGATCCGGAAGGAGATACCCCCTGTGACGACACGGCCCCGGCTCATCGTCGCGCCCGCACTCCTCGCCGTCGCGGCTGTCGTGGTGCTCGTCGTGGTGCTGGTCAGCCAGCCCGGCGAGCCCGCGCTCGTGGCGGGCTGACGATCGCGGCCGGCCTCGTGCTGGTGGCCGCGGTGGTCGGCGCCTGGAGCACGCGCATGCTCGCCGCCGAGCTGGAGGCGGCGCGCGACGCCGCCGGCACTGACGCCGGCCTGCTCGGCGACCTCTTCGCCTCGCCGACGACCGCGGTCCTGGTCGCGACCGACGCCGCCGGCACCATCACCCGCTTCAACCCGGGCGCCGAGGCGGTGCTCGGGATCGAGGAGTCGGCCGCACTCGGACACAGCCCCTCCCTCTTCCTCGAAGAGGCGGAGCTGGCCACCTGGGCGCTGCGGATGCGCTGCGAACCGGAGTTCACGGCAGTCGCGGCCGGACTCCTCACCAGCGGCCAGACCCAGCCCCTCGAGTGGCCGTTCCTGCGACCCGACGGCGAGCGCCGCTTGCTCTCGATGACGATCTCCCCGGTGAGGAGCGGCCGCGGCGACCTGACCGGCTACCTGCTCGCCGGCCGCGACGTCACCGACCTCGTCGGCGCCGAGAGTGGCACCGAGCAGTTCCTCGCGACGATGAGCCTGGAGCTGCGCGGCCCGATGGCGAGCATCCTGGGCTACGCCGAGATGCTGCAGGAGGAGCTCGAGGACCAGTCCGACAGCGCCGGCGCCCGCGGCTTCGTGGACCGGATCGAGCGCAACGGCCAGCGGATGCTGCTGCTGATCCAGGACCTGTTGACCCTCACCCGCGTCGAGGACCCCGACCTGGAGCTGCAGCGCAGCGAGGTCGACCTCCGCACGCTCGTCACCACGGCGTACGACGAGGTCCGCGAGGACCTCGGCGAGCGGCGGCTGGAGCTGTCGTTGCGGCTGCCGCCCGACCCGGTCCCGCAGGAGTGCGACGCGCGACTGATCGAGCAGGTCGTGCACCACCTGGTCTCCAACGCCCTCAAGTTCACCCCTGACGGCGGCCGGGTCGTGGTCTCGGCCAAGTCCAGCGGCTCCCTCAACCGGATCGTCGTCGGCGACACCGGCCTCGGCATCAGCCAGACCGACCGCGAGCGGCTCTTCACCCGGTTCTTCCGCAGCCACCAGAACGAGGTCCAGCAGCTGCGCGGCTCGGGCCTCGGGCTGGCGATCGTGCACGCGGTCGTGAGCGCGCACGGCGGCACCGTGAGCGTGGAGTCCGAGCTGGGCCGGGGATCCACCTTCGTGGTGGAGCTGCCGCACCGGCTGACCGGCCCCGGCGGCACGGCGACACCGGCGGAGGAGTCTCGTAGCATCAGCGCATGAGCGCCCCCGAGGACTGCCTGTTCTGCAAGATCGTCGCGGGGGACGTCCCGGGCGACGTCGTGCTCACCACCGAGCGGGCGATCGCGTTCCGCGACATCACGCCGGTCGCGCCCACCCACGTCCTGGTGGTGCCGCGCGACCACACGGCGAACGCCGGCGAGACGGCCGCCGCCGACCCCGCGCTGATGGGGGAGCTGGTCGCGGTCGCCGCCGAGGTCGCGCAGCGCGAGGGGCTGCGAGGACTACCGGCTGGTGCTCAACACCGGTGAGGGCGTCGGCCAGAGCGTGTTCCACACGCACCTGCACGTCCTGGGCGGCCGGCCGATGACCTGGCCGCCGGGATGAGGTCGGCGCTCGCACCGGTGCTGGCGGCGCTGGCGGGCGTCCTGGCGCTGGGCGGCTGCAGCGCGGGGCCCACCGACCGACCCGACACGGCGCCGGTGGCCGCGGCCGACCATGCGGACGGTCATGAGGACGGTCACGAGCACTCCACGAAGGTCCCGGCGCCACGCCCGCTGCGCGAGGGCGAGGAGCGGCTGACGCTCGAGATGCCGGAGGCCTACTCCCCGAGCGCCCCCACCGGCGTCGGCACCGACGACTACCGCTGCTTCCTGCTCGACCCCGAGCTGGAACGCGACGTCTTCATCACCGGCACCCACGTCATCCCCGGCAACCGCGAGTCGGTCCACCACGTGATCCTGTTCCAGGTGACGCCCGACCAGGTGGCCGAGGCCGAGCAGACCGATGCCGAGACCGACGGGCCCGGCTGGACCTGCTTCGGCGGCAGCGGCGTCGGCGGGTTCCAGGACCTCGACGACGCCCAGTGGCTCGGCGCCTGGGCGCCGGGTGGCCGCGAGTCGGTGCTCCGCCCCGGCATCGGTACGCCGCTGCAGGAGGGCAGCCGGATCGTGATGCAGGTCCACTACAACCTGCTCGCCGGTGACGAGCCGGACGTGTCCGCGACCGAGCTCCGGCTCGCTCCGGACGACGCCGGTACCCAGGCGCTGAGCACGATGCTGATGCCCGCGCCGGTCGAGCTGCCGTGCCGGCCCGGCCACGACTCCTCCGAGCTCTGCGACCGCGACGCCGCGGTCGCCGACGTGCAGGCCCGCTTCGGGCTCGGCGCCGGCAACACCGCCGATGCGCTGCACTACCTCTGCCCGGGGGAGCAGCGGCCCGGCAACGTCCAGTCCTGCACCCGCTCGGTCGACGAGCCGATGACCATCCAGGGGGTCGCGGGCCACATGCACCTGCTGGGTCGCTCGATCACGGTCGAAGTCAACCCCGGGACGCCGGAGGCGCGCACCATCCTCGACCTCCCGGTCTGGGACTTCGACGACCAGGGCGCCCGCGCGATCGATCCGGTCCGACTCGAGGCGTTCGACGAGGTCCGGGTCACCTGCCGCCACGACCAGCGGCTGCGCGACCTGCTGCCCGCCTTCGAGGGGCAGGAGGAGCGCTACGTCGTCTGGGGCGACGGCACCACCGACGAGATGTGCCTCGGCATCCTGCAGGTCACCCGACGCTGACGCCGGTCAGCGGACGCCCACCGGTCGCTCCTGCGGGGTCCCGGGTCCGTGCGGGTCCTCCTTCGCGTGAACGCCCGGGTCGAACGAGGCAGACTGGAGGCGTGAGCGACGAGGCAGAGGTGATGGACGCGGGCCCCCCGCCGCAGTCACGTGGACGGGTGGCCTCCCTCCTCGCCGTGCTGCTCCTGCTCGGAGTGGGTTCCCTCGTGCTCGACCGGTCCGCTCGGGAGCGCGGAGCCGAGGACGTGGCCGATTGCCGGGAGCTGGGCGCGGGTGAGATCGCAGCCGCCTACGACCTGCTCGCCGCCCGGACCGGCACCGTGCGGCCGACCGTGTTCGCGCTGCCCGAGGGTGACGTCAGGAATGAGCTGCTCGGGCTGGTCAGCGCGGTTGTCGCCGATGCTGACGACCGGTTGCTCGCCGCCCGAGACCGCTGCACGGGGGTGGAGCTGCTGTGGCACCACGGAGACCTCGCACGACGGCGCGACGACTGCGTGGCGGCGCTCGAGGACTCGGCGACCTGGTTCCGTGAGGTCTCCGTCGACGGCGCCCACGCCTTCGGGGGCGGCTTCGGGGACCGTGGTGGATGCGCCTGACGCACCGCAGGGGGCGACGACGGCACCGTGCGGTGGGGCTGTCGATCGGACTCACCCGTCGCTGCCTTCATATCGGGTGGGGTCCGGGCGCGAGCCCTGCGTAGCATGGGGACCTCCATGACAGACACCCAGAAGACACCGCAGCACGACCAGCCGCGCCCCAAGCACACGGTCGTCGTCCCCAACAGCATCGACATGGTCAGCCTGCTCGGACCGGGCGACGAGCACCTGCGCCTGCTCGAGCGCGCCTTCGACGCCGAGCTCCACGTCCGGGGCAACCGGATCACGATGCAGGGCGACCCCGGCGAGGTCGCCCTGGCCGAGCGGCTGCTCGACGAGCTGGTGACGATCCTGCGCACCGGCCAGGGCGTCTCCACCGAGACCGTCGAGCGCGTGCTCTCCATGCTCCGCGCCGAGACCACCGAGCGGCCCGCCGACGTGCTGTCGCTGAACATCCTGTCCAACCGCGGCCGCTCGATCCGTCCCAAGACGCTGAACCAGAAGCGCTACGTCGACTCCATCGACAAGCACACCATCACCTTCGGCATCGGTCCCGCCGGCACCGGCAAGACCTACCTGGCGATGGCCAAGGCCGTCCAGGCGCTGCAGGCCAAGAACGTCAACCGGATCATCCTGACCCGCCCGGCGGTCGAGGCGGGGGAGCGGCTCGGCTTCCTGCCGGGCACGCTCAGCGAGAAGATCGACCCCTACCTCCGCCCGCTCTACGACGCGCTGCACGACATGATCGACCCGGAGTCGATCCCCAAGCTGCTGGCGGCCGGCACCATCGAGGTCGCCCCGCTCGCCTACATGCGCGGGCGCACGCTCAACGACGCCTTCGTCATCCTCGACGAGGCACAGAACACCACGCCGGAGCAGATGAAGATGTTCCTGACCCGGCTCGGCTTCGGCTCCAAGATCGTGGTGACCGGTGACGTCACCCAGATCGACCTGCCCGGCAGCACCCGCTCGGGCCTCAAGGTCGTGGAGAACATCCTCACCGGGGTCGAGGACGTCGTCTTCAACCGGCTGACCGCGCACGACGTCGTCCGCCACAAGCTGGTGGGCCGGATCGTCGCCGCCTACGAGGAGTACGACGTGGCCCCGGCCGAGCGTGGTCCCGAGGGACGGCAGCGGTCGTGAGCATCGAGATCCTCAACGAGTCCGGCCACGAGCTGGACGTCCACCGGCTGGCGGACCTCTCGCGCTTCGTGATGGACCGGATGCGGGTCCACCCGCTGGCGGAGCTGTGCATCAAGGCGGTCGACGAGGCCACCATCGCCGAGCTCAACGAGCAGTGGATGGAGAAGCAGGGCCCCACCGACGTGCTGGCCTTCCCGATGGACGAGCTGCGCCCCGGGCTGCTGGACGAGGAGCCGCAGGAGGGGGTGCTGGGCGACCTGATGCTCTGCCCCGCGATCGCCGAGCAGCAGGGCGCGAGCGCCGGGCACGGCACCGACGCCGAGATCGAGCTGCTCACCGTCCACGGCATCCTCCACCTCCTCGGCTACGACCACGCCGAGCCTGAGGAGCACCGCGAGATGTTCGGGCTGCAGGACGAGCTGCTGGTCGCGTGGCGGCAGCCCGGCAGCGGCTCCGACACCCCGTGACCGCCGGCGACGCCGGGCTGCTCCTCGCGGCAGCCGCCCTGGTCGTGCTGGCGGGGTTGTTCTCGGCCGCCGACGCCGCGCTGTCGGCGTACTCCCGGGCGCGTGCCGAGGAGCTGCTCCACGAGGGCAGGGCCGGCGCGAGGCGACTGGTCGGGCTGCTGGACGACGCCCCCCGCTACCTCAACACCGCGTTGCTGCTGCGGCTGCTGTGCGAGATCGCCGCGATCGTGCTGGTCGGGGGACTGGTCCGCGACGGCTACGACGGGGACTTCTGGCTCTCGGCGCTGACCACGACCGCGATCATGCTGGTCGTGTCGTTCGTGGTGATCGGGGTCGCGCCGCGCACCCTGGGTCGCCAGCACGACGAGAAGGTCGCCCTGTGGACCGCGGCCCCGCTGACGACCGTGACCACCATCCTGGGACCGATCCCGCGGCTGCTGATCCTGGTCGGCAACGCGATCACCCCGGGCCGCGGCTTCCGTGAGGGACCGTTCTCGACCGAGACCGAGCTGCGCGAGCTCGTCGACCTGGCCGAGGCGTCCTCGGTCATCGAGTCCGGCGAGCGCCGGATGATCCACTCCGTCTTCGAGCTCGGCGACACCATCGCCCGCGAGGTCATGGTGCCCCGCAACGACGTCGTCTACATCGAGCGCCACAAGAACCTGCGGCAGACGCTCTCGCTCTTCCTGCGCAGCGGCTACTCCCGGGTGCCGGTCATCGGCGACAACCTCGACGACATCCTCGGCTTCGCCTACCTCAAGGACGTCGTGCGCCGCGACTTCGAGGCCCCGGAGGTGGAGTTCACCCAGCGGGTCGAGGAGGTCATGCGTCCCGCCATCTACGTGCCCGACTCCAAGCCGGTCGACGCGCTGCTCTCGGAGATGCAGGCGCGACGCCAGCACATCGTGGTCGTCGTCGACGAGTACGGCGGCACGGCCGGCCTGGTGACGATCGAGGACCTGCTGGAGGAGATCGTCGGGGAGATCACCGACGAGTACGACGAGGACGAGGTCGAGGTCGAGGTGCTCGAGGACGGCGCGACCCGGGTGTCCTCGCGCTACCCGATCGACGACCTCGACGAGCTGTTCGGCTTCGACGTCGAGGAGGAGGACGTCGACAGCGTCGGCGGGCTGATGGCCAAGCACCTCGGCCGGGTCCCGATCCCCGGGTCCTGGGTGGAGGCGCACGGGCTGCGTTTCGAGGCCGAGGACACGACCGGTCGGCGCAACAAGGTCGGCACCGTGCTGATCCGACGTACGACCCCCGAGCCCGAGGAGGGGCGCGACGATGCCTGAGCCGACACCCGAGCTGACGGCGGAGGACCGCAAGCTCCTCACGCTGGCCCGCGCGACCCGCGCGCGCACCGGGGCGCCCGAGGGTGCCGCCGTGCGCGACGAGAACGGACGGACGTACGCCGCGGCCACCGTCGACCTGCCGTCGCTGCAGGTCTCGGCGCTCGGCGTCTGCGTCGCGATGGCCGTGGCCTCGGGCTCGCGCGCTCTCGAGGCTGCCGTCGTGCTGACCGGTCTGGACCGGCCCGAGGGAATCGACGCGGTCCGCGACCTCGGGGGTGACGGTGTCGTGGTGCACGTCGCCGACGCGACGGGGCGCGAGGTCCGCAGCGGCACCGCGGCCGCCCCTCCGGCCTGAAGGGCCCGGGAAACCGGCGGATCCGGGCACTTCGATCCGACCTACCCGTAAATAAACGTCACGCGTGCAACTCCGGCTGCACGCGTGACGCCCGGTTCCCCCCGGGCAACTGAATCGTAGGGTGGTGGACCGCTCGGTTGCCACGGTTGCGAGGACTTGTCGCGAACGTTGCCCAGATTGTCGTTCCGTCAGTCACAATCAGGTCATGGAAGCCAGCGACTCGGTGCTGTTGCAAGACATCGACCCCCGACTCCTCGGATCTCGGCTGCGTGCCGCGCGGCTCGCGCGCGGGTGGACGCAGACGGATCTGGCGGGAGACCTGGTCTCCGTCGGATACATCTCCCGGCTGGAGTCCGGCCAGCGGCGACCCCTCGCCCACGTGCTGGAGTCCCTCGCCTCGCGGCTCGACATCGCGATCGACGAGCTCCTGCGCGGCCCCACCGCGCGCCAGCAGGACGCGGTCAAGCTCAGCCTTGACTACGCCGAGCTCGCGCTCGAGTCCGGCGACCTCCTCGAGGCCGAGTCCCGCGCCCGCGAGACGCGCGACCGCGCCCGCGCGCTGCCCCACGTCGACCTCGCGGGCCGCGCCACTTTCCTGGTCGCACGGACCCTGGAGGTCCAGGGCGACATCGACGACGCGATCCTCGAGCTCGAGCAGCTCGTCGAGGCTCCGCTGACGACCCTGCTCAGCGTGAAGGCGGCGATCTCGCTGAGTCGTTGCTACCGCGAGTCGGGCGACCTCCACCAGGCGATCGACGCCGGGGAGCGGGTGCTGCGCCGGCTGCAGGACACCCCCCTGGACAGCACCGACGAGGCCGTGCAGCTCACGGTCACGATCGCGGCCGCCTACTACGACCGCGGCGACACCGGCCACGCGGTCCGGCTGTGCCGCAAGGCGATCGACAAGGCCGACCTGCTGGACTCGCCACAGGCCCGGGCCTCGGCGTACTGGAACGCCAGCCTGATGGAGGCCGACCGCGGCTCCGTGCGCAACGCCGTGCCGCTCGCGGAGCGGGCGCTGGCGCTGCTCAGCGAGGGTGAGGGCGGGCGCAACCTCGCCCGGCTGCGCTCCACGGTGGCCGACCTGCAGCTCCAGCTCGACCCGCCGCGACTGGCCGAGGCACACGCGCTGCTGGAGCGCGCGGACGAGGAGATGCGGCAGTCCAGCGCGAGCGCCATCGACCTGGCCCGCAACGAGCTGGTGCGTGCGCGGACCTACCTGCTGTCCGGGGACTTCGCGCAGGCGGCGAGCACGAGCGCCGGCGTGCAGCGCGCCATCGACGAGGTGGCTCCGGACCTGGCCGCCGACGCGTGCTCGGTCGAGGGCCAGGCCTGGGCAGCCTCGGGCGACGTCACCCGGGCTGCCACGTGCTACCGCCGAGCCGTGATGAAGCTGACCGGCATCGGCTCCGACCGTGGAGCGGGCCAGCTGTGGTTCGAGCTGGCCGGGCTGCTCGAGGGAGTCGGGGACATGGACACCGCTCGCACCGCCTACCGCAGTGCCGCAGCCTCCACGGGACTGCGAAGCCGCCCCGCGGTGGGGGCGGCTTCGGAGATCGCGATCGACAGGATTGCGATCGACAGGGTGGCCATCGACCAGCTGGCCATCGACCAGCTCGCTATCGACTGACCGGGGAACCGGTCGGTCGATCAGCTCAGCAGCACCAACCGCTGCCGATCTTGTCCTTGCTCTTGCCGGCGTCGACGCCCGCGACACTGGCGGTCATGCCGACGGAGCCGGCGGTGGCGATGATGGCGGTGGCGACGGCGGCGATCTTGAGCTTCGTGCGAGACATGGTGTTTCTCCCTCCGAGGAAAACTGGTGGGCTCAGCATGAAGCATGAGGAGGCAAATCGGGAAGACATGATCTTCTTGTTGCCCCGTTGTCACCCTTTCGCCACCCGCCCGCACCTGCACAAACGTGGTCTTGACACTTTCCCGATTTCGCTGCAGGAACTCCGATCGCTGTGGAAAACTGAGTCACACGACGGTGGCAAAACCCCCCTCCGCCCCCCACTGGAGGTCACCTCGTAGACGCTCGCGCGACGTCCGTTCCCCCCGGACCCCCGAGCAGCGCCCGGTCCCCGGGCCCGCTGTCTCCCCGCCCCTCTCGGGTGCGGGGAGGCAGCGCCACCACCGCCACAACCCAGCAGCAGCAAGGGTTTCCGTGATTTCCGGGATGTCCGGCACGACCCGGCGAGGGTCGCGGAACGGCCTCCGCGGGCGGGCCGCGGACCACGCACGGACGGGTAGGTTCCGGCCCGGGTCCCGGACCCGCCCACGAGCCCACTGCCGGGGTCGGGTCGACCAGGACCTCGGGGCGGTCCGCGGCACACCTCGCGTGGGCATTCGGAGCGGTTGGCGGCACGGACGTCGTGGTCTAGACCTGTGAGGCCTCCGGCGAGTCGCGAGGGCCCCGGCGATAGCGTCGGGGGGTGACTGCCCGAGCCAGGACCTCCACCGCGACGGTCCTCGACCGCGAGCAGGTCTCTCCCCACCTGGTCCGGCTCACGCTCGGTGGGCTGGACGGCTTCGCGAGCACCGGGATTCCCGACGAGTGGGTCGGACTGGTGGTGCCGGGGCAGTTCCAGTCCCGCTACTACACGGTGCGCAGCGCCGGCGACGGTCGGATGGTGCTCGACGTGGTCGTGCACGAGGTCGGCCTGGTGACCGGGTGGGCGTCGGGTGACTGCGTCGGCGACACCGTGACCCTCAGCGAGCCCAAGGGCTCCTTCGACCCGCCGCGCCACGCGGGCTGGTTGATGCTGGTCGGTGACCTGACCGCCATGCCCGCGATGGCGCGGATCGCCGAGAGCTCGCCGCTGCCGACCCGGATCTGGGCCGAGGTGCCCGACGCCCTGCCCGGCTACCTCCCCGACCGTGCCGAGGTCACCTGGCTGACGCCACCCTCCGACGGAGGCAGCGCCCTGGCCGAGGTGGTCGAGGGGATCGCGTGGCCCGAGGGGGAGGGGTACTTCTGGATGGCGGGGGAGTCCGCCCAGATGCGGGCGATCCGCAAGCACCTGATGCGCGGGCGGAAGCTGCCGCCGGCGGCGTACGACGTGATGGGCTACTGGCGCGGCGTCCGGGAGCGCCAGCCGCGGGCGGTGGACCCCGGCCCCATCTACCGGGCCGGCAAGGCAGCAGGGAAGACTGACGAGCAGATCTGGGACGACTACGACAGGGCGCGCGATGAGCAGCAGTGAGACCGAGGGGTTCCGCAGCGGCTTCGCCTGCTTCGTCGGGCGCCCCAACGCCGGCAAGTCGACGCTGACCAACGCGATCGTCGGGCAGAAGGTCGTGATCACCTCCGACAAGCCGCAGACCACGCGCACCGTCGTCCGCGGCATCGTCACCCGCCCCGACGCGCAGCTCATCCTGGTCGACACCCCGGGGCTCCACCGGCCCCGCACCCTGCTCGGCGAGCGGCTCAACGACCTGGTCCGCACGACCTGGAACGAGGTCGACGTGGTCGGGGTCTGCTTCCCGGCCGACGAGAAGATCGGGCCAGGTGACCGGTTCCTGGTGACCGAGCTCGCCAGGGTCCGGCGTACGCCGAAGGTCGCGATCATCACCAAGACCGACCTCGCCACCCCCGAGCGGATCGCCGAGCACCTGCTCGACGTCGTCGAGCTCGGCCGCGCGACGCAGACCGAGTGGGCCGAGGTCGTGCCCGTCTCGTCGGTCGCGGGCGACCAGGTCGACCTGCTCGCCGACCTGCTGGTGGGACTGATGCCGGAGGGACCCCAGCTCTACCCCGACGACGAGCTCTCCGACGAGCCCGAGGAGCACCTGGCGGCCGAGCTGATCCGCGAGGCCGCGCTCGAGGGCGTCCGCGACGAGCTGCCCCACTCGATCGCGGTGGTCGTGGAGGAGATGCGGATGCGCGAGGACCGGCCCGCAGACCGGCCGCTGCTCGACATCCACGCCAACCTCTACGTCGAGCGCGACTCCCAGAAGGGGATCGTGATCGGCCACCGTGGCGCGCGGCTCAAGGACGTCGGGCAGCGCGCCCGCACCCAGATCGAGGCACTGCTCGGCGTCCCGGTCTACCTCGACCTGCGGGTCAAGGTCGCCAAGGACTGGCAGCGCGACCCCCGGCAGCTGCGCAAGCTGGGCTTCTGAGCCTCAGCTCGCCGGGACCCAGCAGATCCCGTAGGTCTGCCCGGCGTCCCACTGCTCCTCGGTCGGCCACTCGTAGCCCCACTGGAAGTCCAGCGGGTCCGCCGCCTGCTCGCGCGCGGCGGCCGTGCAGGGCTCCTCACCGGTGGCCCGGGCCGCGGCCTCGCCGGGGTAGTCCTCACCGGCGACGGGGATCGTGCGCAGCGTGACCCAGGAGTGGGTCTCGGCGCAGGCGACCCGCGCGAAGGCGTCGGTCCCGGGCTCGGCGGTGCCGCACATGCCGTAGCGGCCGCGCCCGGCGTCCGTCGCGAGCACGCCGCGCAGCGACCCGTCCAGCGGCAGCAGCCGGGAGTCGCGGGCAACCGCGATCGCGTCGCAGCGGAACCAGTCGGCGCCGGCGTCCGACTGCGCCAGGGTCGGGGTGAACCACACCGAGCGCAGCATGCTCAGCCGCTGCTGCTCCTCGGTCCCGCCGACGTGGTCGGCGAGCAGGTCGGGACACGTCGTGGCCACCTGGTCCCGGAGCCGTCGTGCGTCGACGGCCAGCAGCCGGCCGCCGACGACCCGGTCGAGCCGGCCGACGTGGAAGGTCTGCGAGGTGTGGTCGGACTCGCACCGCACGTCCTTCGACGGGGCGGTGGGCGCGAGCGCCGCGTCGTACGACAGGGCGTGGCAGGTGCCCTCCTCGGGTGCCGGCGGGGGCTCGGGGGCGGCGCTGGAGCTCGGCGACGCGGCCGACGAGGGCGAGCCCGGCGTGGGAGAGTCCTCCGGACCGGTCGTGGGGGTGTCCGCGGAGCACCCCGTGACCACGAGCCCGCACAGGAGGGCGAGTGCGACCCGACGCAGTCTCACCGGCTCACTCCTCCGTCTTCGCCCAGCAGACCGAGCGGCGGTTGCCGACCTCCCACTCCGCCTCGTGGAACCAGGTGTAGGCGAAGTCGTAGTTCACGGGGTAGGCGAGCACCGCACCCACGGACTGGTCGCAGTAGTCGCGGGTGCGGACCTCGACCAGCCGGTCGCCCGGGTAGTCGTCCTCGGGCTCGCCGAGCTTGATCGTGCTGACGGCGCGCCAGGTGTGGGGCTGCGAGCAGGAGACCCGCGCCGCACCGGACACCGTGGGGCCGTCGGCGCAGACCATCCACTCGTCCTTGACGCGTCCGGAGAGCAGGCCCTTGGCCTCCTCCGGGATGTCGACGTACGTCGCGCTCTCGTCACCGCCGCCCACGAGGTCGCAGCGGTACCAGCGGGCGCCGTCGGCCCACGCCTGCTCGGAGGGGCGGAACCACGCCCAGCTCACGACGCTGCGCATCACCAGGCTCTCGTCGCCCCCGACGAACGCCTCGAACTTCTCGCTGCACGTGCGGTAGGCGAACCTGCCCAGCGCCTCGTCGTCGTAGGCCGCGTCGTCGAGCGCGGCCGGCAGGCTGCCGACGGCGTACGTCTGGGCCGTGTGGGGCTCGCTGCAGTCGACCGTGCGGGTGGCGTTGCTCGGTCGTGCGACGTCGTCGGGCTCGAGCACCCGGCAGGCGCCCAGCTCGGGGGCCTCGACGGCGTCGACCTGCGCCGGGTCCGTGTCGTCGCCCTGAGGCTCGCTGCACCCACTGAGGACGAGCGCCACGAGGGTCGCGACGACGGCCAGCCTGCGCACGGGTCCTCCTCGGCGTCGGGTCGGTCGGCGGTCACGCGATCGTCACTCGCACATCACTGGATGGTCGGGCGATGGTACCGCCCGGTCTGCGCACCGGCAGGCGCCCTCGGGGTTAGGGTTCTCGCGTTCGCACCAACGACGGAGGGAAACCCATGAAGATCCGCACGATCGGCGCCACTGCCGTGCTCGCCCTGGCGCTGACCGCCTGTGGCGGCGACGACGAGGCGGCCAGCAAGGCCATCTCGGACTCGATCATGGACAGCAGCGACCAGACCTTCAAGGTCAGCCAGGACCAGGCCGACTGCGTGGGCGACGGCATGGTCGCGGACATCGGCACCGACAAGCTCGTCGAGTACGGCCTCATCACCGAGGAGAACGAGCCGTCGTCCGGCATCGACTCGGTCGAGATGTCCGAGGACGACGCCAACTCCGCCGCCGACGTGATGCAGGAGTGCGCCGACATCAAGGAGGTCTTCACCACCGCCATGGGCGAGGTCCCCGAGGAGGCCGCGACCTGCATCGACGAGAACCTCACCGAGGACGTCCTCCACGAGTTCCTCGTCGCCGTGTTCATGAACGACCAGGAGGGCGGCACCCAGAACCTGATGACCGCCCTGCAGGACTGCATGACCGCCTGAGCCTTGACCTCACGCACACGGAGCAGGGCCCGGACCGGTCGGTGGACCGTCCGGGCCCTGTGGCGTCCCGGGCGGTTATGCTGACCACGTCATGACGCGTCGCAGCCTCCTTCTTCGCTGCCGCCTCGAGGGCTGATCCCGCCGGATCCCTCGTTGCGGAGAGTTCGTGCTGCCGGCACCCGAACCCAGCTCAGCGAAGGCCACCCATGACCACGCACCAGACCCGCACCGGCTTCAGCAACACCCAGCGCGCCTCGGGCATGCCCGTGCACCGCTACCAGCCGTTCGAGCCGATCGACCTGCCCGACCGCACCTGGCCGACCCGCACGGTCACCGAGGCGCCGCGCTGGCTCTCGACGGACCTGCGTGACGGAAACCAGGCGCTGATCGACCCGATGACGCCGGCCCGCAAGATGAAGATGTTCGACCTCCTGGTCCGGATGGGCTACAAGGAGATCGAGGTCGGCTTCCCGTCAGCCAGCCAGACCGACTTCGACTTCGTCCGGCAGCTGATCGAGCAGGACCGGGTCCCCGAGGACGTGACGATCTCGGTGCTGACCCAGGCCCGCGAGGACCTCATCGAGCGCTCCGTGCACAGCCTGGTCGGCGTCCACCACGCCAACATCCACCTCTACAACGCGCTCGCGCCGCTCTTCCGGCGCGTGGTGTTCCGGGCCAGCAACGACGAGGTCAAGGACATCGCGGTCCGCGGCACCGAGCTGGTCATGAAGCACAGCGAGAACATCCTCGGCTCGACGGTGATCGGCTACGAGTACAGCCCGGAGATCTTCACCAGCACCGAGCTGCCCTTCAGCCTCGAGGTCTGCGAGGCGGTCTCCGACGTCTGGCAGCCCGAGGACGGCCGCGAGATCATCCTCAACCTGCCGGCCACCGTCGAGATGTCCACGCCCAACGTCTACGCCGACCAGATCGAGTGGTTCTCCCGCCAGCTCACCCGACGCGAGCACACCACGATCAGCCTGCACCCCCACAACGACCGCGGCACGGCCGTCGCAGCGACCGAGCTCGCGATGATGGCCGGCGCCGACCGGGTCGAGGGCTGCCTCTTCGGCCACGGCGAGCGCACCGGCAACGTCTGCCTGGTCACGCTCGGCATGAACCTGTTCAGCCAGGGCGTCGACCCGCAGGTCGACTTCTCCGACATCGACGAGATCCGCCGCACGGTGGAGTACTGCACGCAGCTGCCGGTCCACCCCCGCCACCCGTACGCCGGCGACCTCGTCTACACCGCCTTCTCCGGGTCCCACCAGGACGCGATCAAGAAGGGCCTCGAGGACCTCGAGCGCCGGGCCCGCGACGAGGGGGTGCCCGTCGAGCAGGTCACCTGGGAAGCGCCGTACCTCCCGATCGACCCGAAGGACGTCGGCCGCAGCTACGAGGCCGTGATCCGCGTGAACAGCCAGTCCGGCAAGGGCGGCGTGGCCTACATCCTCAAGGCCGAGCACAAGCTCGACCTGCCGCGGCGCGCGCAGATCGAGTTCAGCCGGGTCGTGCAGGAGCGCACCGACGCCGACGGCGGCGAGATGTCGGCCGACGCGATCTGGGAGGTCTTCTCCTCCGAGTACCTCCACCGCGAGACGCCGCTGAAGCTCGACTCCGTCCACACCTCCAGCGCGGCCGGCGAGCGTGACGCGCTGACCGTCGGTGTCTACGTCGACGGGGAGCTGCGCAGCCTCGAGGGCGCGGGCAACGGTCCGATCGCGGCGTTCGTCGACGCGCTCAACGGGCTCCCGCAGGACTACGACCTCCGGGTGCTCGACTACGCCGAGCACGCCCTCTCGTCCGGTGGCGACGCGGTCGCGGCGGCGTACGTCGAGTGCTCGCTGACCGACGCCGAGGGCGAGACCGTGGTGCTGTGGGGCGTCGGGGTCGACGCCAACATCGTGACCGCCAGCCTCAAGGCCGTCATTAGCGCGGTCAACCGCTCGGTCTAGCCCGTCGGCAGGTGGTGCACCCGGTCGAGGAGTGCGAGGTCACCCAGACCTCGCCGCGGGCGACCGTGGCGTCGAGGTTGGCGCTGTCACCGAGGTCGGCGAGCTCGCCCAGCACGCGCTCGTCGACGACCTCACCGGTGCCCGGGTCGATCGAGACCACGGCGAGCCCTGCTCCGGCACGACCAGCAGGGTGCCGTCGGGGGCCGTGACGAGCGGGTCCGGGGCGCCGGCCACCGTGACCTCGTGGACCACCTCGGGGGTGTCGGGGTCGAGTCCCACGACCTGGTCGGAGAAGGGGCAGGCCGTCCACAGCAGCCAGCCGGCGACGGCCAGCCCCTGCAGTCCCTCGCACAGCTCTTCCGACGCCGTGGCCTCCCCGGAGCCCGGGTCGACGCGCAGCACCGTGCCGTCCGCCGTGGGAGACCCACACCGCACCCAGGCCGGTCGTCACCAGCCGGGCGCCGACGCCCGGCGACGCGGAGCGGCGTGCCGGGCGCCTCGGCGAGCAGGTCGGGCCGGTCCGAGCGCAGTGGGATCCGCGAGACCGTCTCGTCCTCTCCGTGAGCACCACGAGCTCCGTCGAGGCGGACGCGGTGGTCTCCGTGGGTGTGCTCGAGGGCGGGGCGACTCCTGGGAGCAGCCGACGACCAGCGCGGACAGGACCAGCAGCGGCACCAACGCCTCCATGACCGGAGCCTAGGGCTCAGGGCACGGCCAGTGGGAGCCTCACGGTGAAGGTGGAGCCCTCGCCCGCGGCCGACTCGACGTTGATCCGACCGCCGTGGGCGGCGACGATGCCCGCGACGATGGACAGGCCCAGACCGGTGCCCTGGATGGCCATCGCCTGGGCGGTGGAGGCCCGGAAGAACTTCTGGAACAGCGCGTCCTGCTCCTCCGCCGGGATGCCGATGCCGGTGTCGGTGACGACCAGCCAGGCCTCGTTAGCGTCCGTCCAGACCCGGGTGCTGACCGAGCCGTGCTCGGGGGTGAACTTCACGGCGTTGCTGAGCAGGTTGAGCATCACCCGCTCGAGCTGGACGGCGTCGCCGAGCACCGGCACGGCACCCGCGGGCACGTCGAAGTCGACGGTGAGGTCGCGGTCGCGCAGCAGCGGGCGCAACGACTCCTCGGTGTGCCGGGCGACCTGGCACAGGTCCACGACCGCCCGGTCCCAGACGGTGCCGCCGGTGTCGAGCCCGGCCAGCGCGAGCAGGTCGTTGCAGAGCGTGATCAGGCGAGCGCCGTTGCGGGCGATGGTGTCGAGCAGCGGGAGCTGCGCGGGGTCGGCCGGGACCGGCGCCCCGTCGGCGAGCATCTCGGTGTAGCCGACGATGCTGGTGACCGGGGTGCGCAGCTCGTGGGAGACCGTCGAGACGAACTCGTTCTTCGCGAGGTCGAGCTGGCGCAGCCGGTCGGCGGCCATCCGCTCCTTCTCCAGCGCGGCCATCAGCATCATCTGGCCGTGGCGCTGCTCGGTGACGTCGCGGCCGACCACCAGGAACCCGGCCTGGGGACCGAACTGGCTGCCGCCCCCGCAGATCGTCATCTCGACCGTTCGCCGACGCCCCTGCGCGGTGAACCACGTCCAGTCACGGGCCAACGACTCGTTGCCGCCGTCGAGGGTGGTGATCAACGCGCGCCAGCGCGAACCGACCGCGAGGTCGGTGCGGTCGTCGAGCTCGGCCCGGTCGAGCAGGTCGACGAAGGGGCGGCCCCGGAGGTCCTCGGAGCGGTAGCCGAGCAGCGACTCCGCGCCCGAGTTCAGCACCCGGATCTCGCCCTGGGCGTCGATCCCGATGATCGCCGTGGAGATGCCGGCCTGGAAGAGGTTCGCCATCAACCCGGCACTGGCGCGCTCGGCGGTCACGTCGACCCCGGTGAGCACGGCGTACCGCGGGACGTCGTCGTCGTCGCGGACCAGCTCGGTGTTCCACACGACACGCAGTGGCTCGCCGCCGACGGTGCGGACGTCGGCCTCGCGCTGCCGGGGGATGCCGGTGCCGTCGGGCCGCTCGAACATGGTGCGGACCGCGGCGATGCTGTGCTCGACGACCAGGGTCGCCCAGAGCGGGTGGCCGACCACCTGCTGCTCGGTGAAGCCGGTCAGCTGGGTGGTGGCCCGGTTGACCCGGATCACGGTGCCGGCCATGTCGGTCATCAGCATGATCACGCGGGCGGTGTCGAGCAGGGTGTTGGTGAGCCTCTCGGCGTCCACGGTGCGGGCGAGGGCCTGGCGGAGGGCGGTGACGTCGAGCAGCTGGGCGGCGAACGTCGCTTCCGGCTGGGTCGAGATCTGCGAGATGGCCAGGTCGAGGTGGCTGCCGGGACGGTGCACGATCCCCACCTGGCCCCGCCAGCCGTCGAGGTCGCCCTCGAGCATCGTCTGCGTGGCGCCCCGGACGGCGCCGGGGGAGGTGAGCACCCGGTCGAGGTAGCGCCCGACGATGCTGCGCCTGCCATGGTCGAGCAGCGCCCGGGCGGTGTCGTTGGCGTCGATGACCTCGAGCCGGTCGCCCCGCTGGGCGAGCAGCAGCATGCCGGTCATCGACTCGGTGAAGTTGCGACGGAAGAGCGCCTCGCGCTGGGTGAGGTCGGCGAGCACCCGGGCCCGTTCGGTGATCGCCAACGTGAGCGGGAGGGCCACCAGGGCGACGGTGAGGATGTAGCCCAGCACGAGCGACGAGGCGAACGTGACGGGGATCGACCCGCCCGGCCCCGTGTCCCCGTAGGGGCCGCGCCCGGCCGAGGTCAGCAGGATCGTGAGGACGGCGTTGCCGAGCAGCTCCAGCGCCACGGTGCGGGGATCGAGCCGCAGCGCAGCCCAGACCAGGAACGGCAGGCCGACGGCCGCCACCGGGAAGCCGTGCTCGGGCACGAACGCCGCGAGCGTGACCGCGAGGAGGAGCGTCACCTGGACGACGTACTCCCACCGGGCCCCGACGCCGGTGCGCAGGCGCCAGGTCATGGCGACCGGCACGATCACCAGCACCGCCGCGGCGTGCGAGGTGAACAGGTTGCGGAGGGTGCCGAGGAAGGGTCCGTCCTCGGCGAGCACGATCGTGGTCCCGGCCAGGAGGGCCAGCACGGACGCGCCGGCGACCGCGGCGACCACCAGCCGGACGAAGTCGCGCAGCTCACCCAGCTGGACCAGCCGACCGTCGCGGGCCTTCAGCAGCAGCCCCGCGATCACCGCCTCGGCAGCGTTGGCGATCCCGAACCCGGCCGCCACCGCGACCTCGCGGCCGCCGCTCAGGTTGGCGGCGAAGGACACGACCGCGATGGCGCCGGCGATCCCCGGCGTCCAGCGCCGGGGCGCGAGGCCGACCATCGCCACGGACACGCCGGCGGCCGGCCACCAGAAGGCGACGGAGCCGGACTGCGGGGTGAACCACACGGCCCAGACCCCGAGCAGGTAGACACCGAGCAACCCGACCGCGATCGCCAAGGGCGCACGTAGACGCCCAGCCACGGTCATGGGATGAGTGTGGTCGATGTGGCGGTCCGATGTGGAGGTTTCCTCACCTATGCTGCCCGGATGTTGGTCTCCGAGCGCATCGGCCAGTTCTTCCTGGAGGGCGAGTCGGGCCGCGACCGCCTCGAGTACACCGAGTACGGCGCCGGCGACGCCTGGGTCGTGCTGCTGCACGGCCAGCTGATGCCGCGCCGCATGCACGACCGGTTGGCGCGCGCCCTGGCGAGCGAGGGACTGCACGTGGTCACGCTGGACCTGCTCGGACACGGCCGCTCCGACCGCCCCGAGGACCCGTTGGTCTACTCGATGAGCGCCTTCGCCGAGCAGGTCGTGGCCCTCCTCGACCACCTCGGTGCCGACCAGGCGGTCATCGGCGGCACGTCGCTGGGCGCCAACGTCTCGCTCGAGGTCGCCGTGCTCGCCCCCGAGCGGGCGCGCGGCCTGCTCGCGGAGATGCCCGTGCTCGACAACGCGCTCGAGGCCGGGATCCTCGCGTTCGGACCGCTGCTCTTCGCCGCCCGGTTCCTGCCGCTCACCGTCCACGCGCTGCGGTGGGTGACCCGACCGGTCCCGCGCGGGCTGGTGCCGTTCTGGGTCGGCATCGGCCTCGACACCTGCGACCAGCGGCCCGGCGCGATGGCCGCCGCCGTGCACGGCATCTTCTTCGGCCGCGTCGCGCCCTCGGCCCGCGAGCGTCGGGCGATCACCGTCCCGGCGATGGTGGTGGGCCACCCGTCCGACCCGGTCCACCCCGCCGCCGACGCCGCCATGCTCGCCGGGGAGCTCCCGAACGCCGAGTTCGTCCGGGCGACCAGCATCCTGGAGTGGCGCGCCCGCCCGGAGCGCCTCACCCGCGCCGCCACCGACTTCGCCCTCGGTTGCTGGCAGACACGCGCTGGCCAGCGGCGCTCGCGTGCCTGAGCGCGGCACAATGGGACCGTGCCCCTCTACCGCGACGAGGCGGTCGTCCTGCGCACCCACAAGCTGGGCGAGGCCGACCGGATCATCACCCTCCTGACCCGCCAGCACGGCCTGGTGCGGGCGGTGGCGAAGGGCGTGCGCAAGACCTCCTCGCGGTGGGGCTCGCGGCTCGAGCCCTTCACCCACGTCGATCTCCAGCTCGCCGAGGGACGCAACCTCGACACGGTGACCCAGGCCGAGACGCTGACCCCCTTCGGCGGTCGCCTCGGCCACGACTACGAGCGCTACACGGCGGGCAGCGTGATGCTCGAGACCGCGGAGCGGTTCGTCACCGAGGAACGGCAGCCCTCCGTGCAGCAGTACCTGCTGCTCGTCGGCGGCCTGCGCGCGATGACCGCGGGGGAGCACCAGCCCCACCAGGTGCTCGACTCCTACCTGCTCCGGTCGCTGGCCGTCTCCGGCTACGCCCCCTCGTTCGACCACTGCACGCGCTGCGGCGACGAGGGCCCGCACCGGTGGTTCAACCCCTCGGCGGGCGGCGTGCTCTGCGCCGACTGCAAGCTGCCCGGCTCCGCCGGACCGGCAGCCGGCACGCTGCTGGTCCTCGGCGCCTTGCTCGCGGGTGACTGGCCGGTCGTGCACGCCGCCGATCCCCGCCACCTGCGCGAGGCGAGCGGCCTGGTCGCGGCGTACCTCGCCTGGCACCTCGAGCGCAGCCTGCGCTCCCTGGCGTACGTCGAGCGGTAGGGCGCGTCAGCGCTGGGCACCGCCGTAGCGCCGGTCCCGTCGCGCATAGGTCTCGATCGCCTGCCACAGGTGGGTGCGGTCGACGTCGGGCCACAGCACGTCGCTGAAGACCAGCTCGGCGTACGCCGCCTGCCAGAGCATGAAGTTGGAGAGCCGCTGCTCGCCCGAGGTCCGCCAGACCAGGTCGGCGTCGGAGACCTCGGGGACGTAGAGATGGCGGGCGAAGGCCCTCTCGTCGACCTTGTCCGGGTCGAGCCGGCCGGCGGCGACCTCGCGGGCGATCGAGCGGGCGGTGTCGGCCAGCTCGGCGCGGCCGCCGTAGTTGACGCACATCGTCAGCGTGAGCACGTCGTTCTCGCGGGTGAGCTCCTCGGCGACCTGCAGCTCGCGGACCACCGACTTCCACAGGCGCGGTGACCGCCCGGCCCACCGGACCCGGACCCCGAGCTCGTGCATCTCGTCACGACGGCGCCGGATCACGTCGCGGTTGAAGCCCATGAGGAACTTGACCTCCTCGGGGGAGCGCGACCAGTTCTCCGTCGAGAAGGCGTACGCCGAGATCGCCTTGACCCCGATCTCGATGGCGCCCTCGACCACGTCGAACAGCGAGTGCTCGCCCTGCTCGTGCCCGGCCGTGCGGGGGAGCCCGCGCTCCTTGGCCCAGCGACCGTTCCCGTCCATGACCACGGCGACGTGCCGCGGCACCAGCTCGCGCGGGACCGCGGGGGGCCGTGCGCCGGAGGGATGGGGCGTGGGGGGCCGGACGCTGCGCTTCACGCTCGGCAGGATCTCAGACGGGTGGCCGCCCAGCGAGCCGTTGGTCCCAAATCCGCACCAGAGCCGTCGTTCTCGGTCAGGCTCCGGCTGTCAACCGGGGGATGGTCCCGTCGGGAGGAGTGTCGTGGCTGACGAGGCGCGTCGCGATGCGTCACGCGTCGGGGGCGGTCTGCTCCTCACGGCTGACCCCCCGCCGCACGCCCTGCAGGGCATGTTCGCCCCCCTGCTCGCGATCGGGATCACCCGCGCACGGTCGCGGGGGGGAGGAGTTCACGACCACCTCGGCCGCCCGGCTCGCCGTCATCGTGACCCTGCTGACAGCGGCCTCGCCGCGTTGCTGCCCTGGGAACGGCTGCCCACCTGGACCGCAGGGCTGCTCCCGCTGCTCGACATCGGCGCCGTGGGCCTGCTCACCACCGAGGACCCCACGTCCAGCAGTGCGGTGCTGATCGTGCTCCCGGGGTCTGGCTCGGCCGACTGCTGGTGCCGGGCGTGGCCGCCTGGGCGGCACTGGCGATCGCGTCGAACTTCGAGCAGGTGCGCGCCCAGCGGGAGGAGAACGACCGGCACGCTGCCGAGCTGGGCCCGGGCGATGGAGCTGATCGAGCACCAGCGTCGGGTCTCCGACGCGATCCTCGACTCGGTCGACGTGGGGCTCGTGCTCCTCGACGCGCAGGGCGACTACCAGGCGGTCAACCGTCGACACCTGGACTTCATGCGGCTCGCCTACCCCGAGGGCCACGAGGGCCGTGCCGGGCAGCAGGGCCTGGTCTTCGGGCCCGAGGCGCCACCCCCCTCGCCCGCGAGGAGATGCCGACCTACCGCGCGATGCAGGGCGAGGAGTTCGACGACCGCCGGATCTGGGTCGGCGACGACCCGTTCACCTGGCGGGCGCTGTCGGTCTCCGCCCGCACCGTGCGCGACGACGAGGGTGTCTTCGCCGGCGCCGCGCTCGCCCACAACGACGTCACCGAGTTCATGCGGGCACTCAAGGTGAAGGACGACTTCATCGCGTCGGTCTCCCACGAGCTGCGCACCCCGCTCACCTCCATCCGCGGCTACGCCGACCTGCTGCTCGACCGGGGAGGACCTGCCGGCCGACGCCGTGCGGCGGCTGGCGGTCGTCATCCGCAACTCCGAGCGGCTGCACCGGCTCGTCGTGGACCTGCTGCACAGCGCCCAGATCGACAGCGGGCCGATCCAGGTGGACCGCACCCGCGGTGACCTGGCGCTGGTGGTCAGCGATGCGCTCGCGGCCGCCGCCCCGGCCGCCGCCGCCTCCCACCTCGACCTCCGCTACACCGGACCCGAACGGCTGGTCGTGATGTTCGACCAGGACCGGATGCGGCAGGTCGTGGACAACCTGGTCTCCAGCGCCATCAAGTACACCCCGCCCAACGGTCGGGTGGACGTCCGGCTCCAGGTCGACGGGGGTCGGGTCGAGATCGTCGTCGCCGACACCGGGATCGGCATCGACCCCGCCGACCGCGACCGGCTCTTCACCCGCTTCCGGCGCCTCACACCACGCGGAGGAGCAGAGCATCCAGGGTGTCGGCCTCGGGCTCTCGATCACCAAGTCGATCGTGGAGAGCCACGGGGGCCGGATCGAGGTGGACAGCGGGGTCGGCCGCGGCAGCACCTTCCGGGTGCGGGTGCCGGTCGGCTCGGGCTACTGAGCCCCCGGTCAGGTGACGGGGTCGGGCTCGCGGCTGCGCAACCACGCACCGATCGGCCAGGTGAGGGCGAAGCCGGCGAGGGCGAGCAGCACGATGGTCGCCCCCGGGGCGACGTCGGCGTCGAAGCCGTAGGAGAGGTACGCCGCCAGCAGCAGTCCGCCGAGCGAGGCGACCAGCCCCAGGCCCATGGCGAGCCCGAGCGTGGTGCGGAAGGAACGCGTGAGCTGCTGGGAGGTCGCGACCGGGATGACCATCAGGGCCGAGACCAGCAGCAGCCCCACCGTGCGCATCGCGACGGTCACGGTCACGGCGGCCAGCACCGCGACCAGCAGGTTGTAGAAGCGGACCGGGACCCCGGCGACGCGGGCGAACTCGGGGTCCTGGGCGACGGCGAACAGCTGCGGGGAGAGGCCCAGGCACAGCACCACGACGACCGTCGCGAGGACGATCGTGGTGATCACGTCGGCGTACGACACGGTGAGGATCGAGCCGAACAGGAACGACTGCAGGGTCGAGGCGCTCTGGCCCGCCAGACCGGTGATGAGTACGCCGCCGGCGAGCCCGCCGTAGAAGAGGAGCGCCAGCGCGACGTCGCCGTTGGTGTGGCCGCGCTCGCGGATCACCTCGATGGCCACCGCGCCGAGCACGGCGACGGCGACCGCCAGCCAGGTCGGCGAGGTGCCGGTCAGCAGGCCGAGCGCGACGCCGGTGACCGCCACGTGGCCCAGGCCGTCACCGAGCAGGGCGAGCCGGCGCTGGACGAGGTAGGTGCCGATGGTGGGCGCGGCGAGCCCGGTCACGGCGGCCGCGACCAGCGCTCGCAGCATGAAGGGGTTGGAGAGCAGGTCGATCATCGGCGTTCCTGCAGGGAGTCGATCGGCGAGCCGACGTGGGGCGTGTGGTCGTGGCGGTGCAGCCGCGGGTGGTGGTGGGCGTGCAGCGTCGCCTCGTCGAGCGGCTCGCCGTCGTAGCTCACCTGCCCGTGGGCCATCACCACGGCCCGGTCGACCAGGGGGACCATCGGGCCCAGCTCGTGGGCGACCAGGACGATCGTCGCGCCCCGCTCCTTGAGCACGGCCAGCGAGTCGGCGAGCGCGTGCTGGTTGGGGAGATCGACGCCGGCGGTGGGCTCGTCGAGGAAGAAGACGTCCGGCTCGCCGGCCAGCGCCCGCGCGATCAGGACCCGCTGCTGCTGGCCGCCGGAGAGGGTGGCGACGCTCTCGTGGGCGCGGTCGGCGAGGCCGACCACATCGAGCGCGTCGTCGACCGCACGGCGGTCGTCACGACCCAACGGCCGCAGCAGCCGGCGGCGTCCGAGCCGCCCCGCCGTGACGACCTCCCGCACGGAGGCAGGGACGCCCGAGGCGGCGCCGGAGCGCTGGGGCACGAAGCCGATCCGGTGCCACTCGCGGAAGTCGCCGATGGGGGTGCCGAGGAGCTCGACGGTGCCGGAGGAGGCCGGCCGCAGCCCGGTGGCGGCACGCACGAGGGTGGACTTCCCGGAGCCGTTGGCACCCATCAGCGCCACGAACTCGCCCGCCACCACCTCCAGGTCGACCCCGTGCAGCACCGGACGCCCGGCCAGGGACAGCCGGACGTCGCGGAGCGTGAGGACGGGGGTCAGCACCCGTTGGCCTCCTGCAGCGCAACGAGGTTGTCCTGCATCAGGGACAGGTAGTCGTCACCGGAGGTCTCGTCGATGAGGCCCTCGATCGGGTCGAGGACCCCGGTCTCCACGCCGAGGTCGGTGGCGAGCGTCTCGGCCAGCGCGGGGCTCGCGAGGCGCTCGGAGAAGACGGTGGTCACGCCCTCATCCTCGATCACGTCGGCCAGCTCCGCCAGCGTGGCCGGATTCGGCTCGGCGTCGGGGGAGAGGCCGTTGATCGGCTCGAGGTGCAGGCCGTAGCGGGCGAGGTAGCCGAAGGCGTCGTGGCTGACGACCACCAGGTCGCGCTCGCAGCCGGCCAGCCCCTGCTCGTACGCCGCGTCGAGCTCCTCGAGCTGCGACGCCAGCTCCTCGGCGTTGGCGCGGTAGGCGGCGGCGTTGTCGGGATCGAGCTCGGCGAGCTGCTCGGCGACCTCGTCCCCGAGCTCGGCCATCTTCAGCGGGTCGATCCAGAAGTGCGGGTCGAGGTCGCCGTGATCGTGCTCGTCCCCAGCCTCCTCGTCCGCGTGCGACTCGTCGGCGTGCCCGTCGTCGGAGTGGTCGGCCACCGGCTCGAGGGTGACGGCGTCGGCGGCGTCGAGGGTCGCGCCCTCAGCATTGGAGTTGACGGCGGCGTCGACGGACGGCTGGAAGCCGCCGAGGTAGACCACGAGCGAGGCCGCCGCGAGGTCCGAGGTCTGGCTGATACCGAGCTCGAGGTCGTGCGGCTCCCCGCCGGGGGTCGTGAGGTTCGTGACGGTCCAGTCGTCGCCCGCCACCTGCTCGGTCACCCAGGCCAAGGGGTAGAACGCGGCGACGACCTCGCGGTCGCTGCCACCGCTCCCGGTCGCGTCGTCGGCGAGGGCGCCACAGCCGGAGGCGAGCCCGGAGACGAGGACCGCCGCGGAGACGGCGGCGAGGACGCGGACGGGGCGGGCGACAGGCGAGAACATGAGAACGATTCTCAGGCTAGTTGAGAACCGTTGTCAACTCAGTGCGGACCGTCCGGCCTGTCATGCTGGCGGCGTGCTGGTCGTCAACAGGTTCCGTGTCCCCGTCGACGCCGCGGAGGACTTCCGGGCCGACCTCGAGCGCGCCCGACAGGCGCTCGCCGCCCGGCCGGGCCACGTCACGAGCCGGATCGGCCGCAACCTCGACGAGCCCGACCTGTGGGTGCTCACCAGCACCTGGGAGAGCACCGGCGCCTACCGCCGCGCACTGTCGGCGTACGACGTGAAGGTGCACGCCGTCCCCGTGCTCTACCGCGCGATCGACGAGCCCAGCGCCTACGAGTGGGCCGAACCGGGCAGGGACCTCAACGACGCCGCCGCACGGTCGTTAGGCTGATCCTTCCGGACCGGCAGCCAGCCGGCTCGATCCTGCCTGCGAAAGCGAGTGCTCCACCCGTGGCCAAGCCGCCTCCCTCGACCCTCGACCACGTCGTCTCCCTCTGCAAGCGCCGGGGCTTCGTCTATCCCTGCGGCGAGATCTACGGCGGTACCCGCTCTGCCTGGGACTACGGCCCGCTCGGCGTCGAGCTGAAGGAGAACATCAAGCGCCAGTGGTGGAAGGCGATGGTGACCGCCCGCGAGGACGTCGTCGGCCTCGACTCGAGCGTCATCCTGCCGACCCGCACCTGGGAGGCCAGCGGTCACCTGAGCACGTTCAGCGACCCGCTGACCGAGTGCCAGTCCTGCCACAAGCGCTACCGCGAGGACCACCTGCAGGAGGAGTACGCCGGGAAGAAGGACATCGCCGATCCTGACACGGTCGACATCAACGAGTCCGTGCCCTGCCCCAACTGCGGCACCCGTGCCGCGTGGACCGCGCCGCGCGCGTTCAACATGATGCTCAAGACCTACCTCGGCGTGATCGAGGACGAGTCCGGGCTGCACTACCTGCGCCCCGAGACCGCGCAGGGCATCTTCCTCAACTTCGCCAACGTGGTGACCTCGAGCCGCAAGAAGCCTCCCTTCGGCATCGCCCAGATGGGCAAGAGCTTCCGCAACGAGATCACGCCCGGCAACTTCATCTTCCGCACCCGCGAGTTCGAGCAGATGGAGATGGAGTACTTCGTCAAGCCGGGGGAGGACGAGGAGCTCCACCAGTACTGGATCGACACCCGCACCGCCTGGTACACCGGGCTCGGCATCGACCCCGACAACCTGCGCCACCACGAGCACCCCGCCGAGAAGCTCTCCCACTACTCCAAGCGCACCGTCGACATCGAGTACCGCTTCGGCTTCTCCGGGCGCGACTTCGAGGAGCTCGAGGGCATCGCCAACCGGACCGACTACGACCTCAGGCAGCACAGCGAGTTCTCGGGCCAGGACCTGTCCTACTTCGACCAGGCCAACAACGAGCGCTACACGCCCTACGTCATCGAGCCGGCCGCCGGCCTGACCCGCAGCCTGATGGCGTTCCTCATCGACGCCTACACCGAGGACGAGGCGCCCAACACCAAGGGCGGCGTCGACAAGCGGACCGTGCTCAAGCTCGACCCCCGCCTCGCACCGGTCAAGGTCGCGGTGCTGCCGCTCTCGCGCAACGCCGACCTCTCGCCGAAGGCCCGCGACCTCGCCACCGAGCTGCGCCAGCACTGGAACGTCGAGTTCGACGACTCCGGCGCGATCGGCCGCCGCTACCGCCGCCAGGACGAGATCGGTACGCCGTACTGCGTGACCGTCGACTTCGACACCCTCGACGACCACGCCGTCACCGTCCGCGAGCGCGACACCATGCAGCAGGAGCGGGTCGGCCTCGACTCGATCACGTCCTGGTTCGCCCAGCGTTTCGTGGGGTGCTGATCACGTGCTGAGGCACAATGACCGCATGCGTCTGCGCGTCCGCCTGCTCGTCCTGCCCGCGGTCCTGACCCTCGCCCTCGCCGGCTGCACGGGTGACGGTGAGCAGGCCCCGACGGGTGGGTCCAGCGAGAGCCCGACCAGCTCCGAGACCGTCGCGGAGGAGCCCTACCTCGACGTCCCCGACGGCGTCGAGCTCACCGCCCAGGGCAGCGCCGTCGCCGTCGGCGACACCGCCACCGTCGCCTACGAGCTGCCCAAGCAGAAGATCGGCGCCCTCGAGATCCAGGTGACCTCGATGGAGCAGGCCAGCTTCGACCAGTTCGTCGGCTGGGACATCACCAAGAAGATCAAGTCGACCTCGCCCTACTTCGTGCGGGCGACGGTGACCAACGTCGGCGACACCGACCTCGGCTCCAGGGACGGCGTCGCGCCGGTCCCGCTCTACGCGGTGGACGACCAGAACCGGCTCGTCGAGTCGTCGCTGTTCAGCGGTGCGTTCAAGCCGTGCGAGCCGGCGACGTTCCCCACGAAGTTCAAGAACGGCGACAAGCTCAAGGCCTGCATGGTCTACCTCGCCCCCGACAAGGGCGACCTCACCGCCGTGAGCTTCCGCCCGACCCAGGAGTTCAACCCGATCATCTGGGAGGGCGACGTGAAGCCGCTCGCCAAGCCCGGGGACGACAAGAAGAAGTCGGACAAGAAGTCGGACGGGCAGCAGGGCGGCAACGGCTGAGCCAACGGCTGCGGCAACGGCTGGGGCGCACGATTTCGTCGGTCCCGGCCGGGTGCGGTGACAATGGGTGCCATGTCCCTGGTGCTCGGCTCGCTCGAGGTGCCCACCCCCGTGGTGCTGGCACCGATGGCGGGCATCACCAACGCCGCCTACCGACGGCTCTGCGCCGAGCAGGGGGCGGGCCTCTACGTCTGCGAGATGATCACCTCGCGCGGCCTGGTCGAGGGTGACGAGGTCACCCGCAGCATGCTGGTCTTCGACGAGGCCGAGACCGTGCGCTCGGTCCAGCTCTACGGCACCGACCCGCGCTACGTCGGCAAGGCGGTCGAGATCCTGTGCGCCGAGTACGGCGTCGCCCACGTCGACCTCAACTTCGGCTGCCCGGTCCCCAAGGTCACCCGCAAGGGCGGCGGGGGCGCGCTGCCGTGGAAGCGGCGGCTGCTCGGCGAGATCCTCGAGCACGCGGTCGCCGCCGCCACGCCGTACGACGTGCCGGTGACGATGAAGACCCGCAAGGGGCTCGACGACGACCACCTGACCTACCTCGACGCCGGCCGGATCGCGCAGGAGACCGGCGTCGCAGCGATCGCGCTGCACGGGCGCACCGTCGCCCAGGCCTACTCCGGGCGGGCCGACTGGGAGGCGATCGGCGCCCTCGTCGAGCACGTCGACATCCCGGTGCTCGGCAACGGCGACATCTGGGAGGCCGCCGACGCGCTGCGGATGGTCGAGCAGACCGGTGCCGCCGGGGTGGTCGTCGGTCGCGGCTGCCTGGGTCGGCCGTGGCTCTTCCGCGACCTCGCCGACGCCTTCGCGGGCCGCGAGACGCGGGTGCTGCCGACCCTGGGCGAGGTGCGCGACATGATGCGCCGCCACGCGGAGCTGCTGAGCGAGCACATGGGCGAGGAACGGGGCTGCAAGGAGTTCCGCAAGCACGTGTCCTGGTACCTCAAGGGTTTCGCCGCCGGCGGCACGCTGCGCCACTCCCTGGCCCTCGTGGACTCCCTCGCGGCGCTCGACGCGCTGCTCGACGAGCTCGACCCCGACGAGCCGTTCCCGACCTCCGCGCTGGGCTCGCCGCGGGGCCGGCAGGGCTCGCCGCGCTCGCGCGTCGTGCTGCCGCAGGGGTGGCTCGACGACACCGACGGGACGGACTACGCGCTGCGTGAGGACGCCGCGGAGGTCACGGGCGGATAACGGACCGGTGACGGGCAGGTCGCGGTCTCGTGATCCGAAACACCTGGGGATTTCCGGCCCCGGATGGGGACAGCCTTGCGTGGCTGTGCTTTAGTCGAGTCTTCCGTCGCACCGCACCCGCCCACGGGTGCACCGGCCACCAGCCGCGCGGCACACCCCCGTCAGCAACAGCAAAGGATCAGCGCTGTGGCAGATCATCGCCACAAGCGGGACACCAATGCCCGCCCCCAGAAGTTCAGCATGCCCCCGGCTCGCTACGTCGCCGGCCCGATCGCCCTCGTGGCGACCCTGGCCACCGTCGGAGCCGGAGTGGTGGCAGCCAACCCCGAGACCCGGGACCTGCTCACCGCCAGCAGCGGCACCACCGCCGCTGCGGGCTCCATCAGCAGCAGCACCGTGGACACCAGTCCCGTCGACATCTCCGGCCGCACCCCCGTGGTGTCGCGCTCGGAGTCGCGGCTCGAGAAGCTCAGCCCGGTCGACAAGTTGCTGACCGCCGAGGCCACCACCAAGGCGGTCCGCCGGGCCGACACGAAGCGGTGGGCCACCACGACGCTCAACCTGTGGACCACCCCGGACGACACCGCCGAGAAGGTCGGCCTGCTCGAGGAGCGCAAGCCCGTCCTCGTGACCGGCCGCACGGCGCTCGACCGCATCGAGGTCGTCATCGACGGCGACGCCCGCTGGGTCACCTCCGGCTACCTCGCCGAGGAGAAGCCCGAGAAGGAGACCGCGGAAGAGACCCCGGAGGAGGAGGGCGCCACGGCCGCGCTCGGCGGTGCCTGCACCAACGGCACCTCCGTCGAGGGCCAGGCCAACATCCTGGCCGTTCACGAGGCCGTCTGCGCCGCGTTCCCCGAGGTCACCAGCTACGGCACCTACCGCAGCGACGGCGAGCACTCGCAGGGCCTCGCGATCGACATCATGGTCAGCGGCTCCGCCGGCTGGGAGGTCGCGGAGTTCGTCCGGGCCAACTACCAGGAGCTCGGCGTCAACTACGTCATGTACTCGCAGAAGATCTGGTCGGTCGACCGGGCCTCCGAGGGCTGGCGCTACGTGGAGGACCGCGGCTCCGCCACGGCCAACCACTACGACCACGTCCACGTCACGACGTACTGACCGCTCGCGTCGCCCCGGCGACGCAGCACCTGAACACCCCGTCGGGGGCGACCACTAGGGTCGCCCCCGATGGCATTCGTGCAGGACACCGACGCGGGCTACGGCCCCGCGGACCGCGAGCGGTTCGTGGCCGAGCCTCCCAAGCGGGTCGCCGCCCCGGAGCGGACCCCCTTCGAGCGCGACCGCGCCCGCGTGGTCCACGCCGCGGCGTCGCGCCGGCTCGCGGCCAAGACCCAGGTGGTCGGGCCGCAGAGCGACGACTTCGTCCGCAACCGGCTCACCCACAGCCTCGAGGTGGCCCAGGTCGCGCGTGACCTCGCCCGGGCGCTGGGCTGCCACCCCGACCTCGCCGAGACCGCCGCGCTCGCGCACGACCTCGGCCACCCGCCGTTCGGCCACAACGGCGAGCGGGTGCTCGCCGGCGTCGCCACGGGCTGCGGCGGGTTCGAGGGCAACGCCCAGACACTGCGGATCCTCACCCGGCTCGAGGCCAAGACCCTCGACGCCGAGGGCCGCAGCGTCGGGCTCAACCTCACCCGCGCGACCCTCGACGCCTGCACCAAGTACCCCTGGCCCCACGCCGCCGCCACGCCCCCGCGGGGCGTCCACGCCGACGGGTCACCGCGGGTGGTGGTGAAGTTCGGCGTCTACGACGACGACCTGCCCGTCTTCGACTGGATGCGCTCACCCGGCCACGGCACCGTGCGCTGCATCGAGGCGCAGGTGATGGACCTCGCCGACGACGTCGCCTACTCCGTGCACGACATCGAGGACGCCGTCGTCGCCGGCCGGGTCGACCTGAGCCGGCTGGACCGAGCGGCGGTGTGGACGACGGTGCGCGACTGGTACCTCCCGGAGGCATCCGACGACGCACTCGACGCGGTCCTCGACGGCCTGGTGGCGATCCCGGGCTGGCCCACCAGCCCCTACGACGGCAGCCGAGCGGCCCTGGCCGCGCTCAAGAACCTCACCAGCGACGTGATCGGGCGCTTCTGCGGGGCGGTGCACACCACGGCGTACGACGTCCCGGTGGCGCGGCACGCCGCCCACCTGCTCGTGCCCGAGCGGACCCGCCTCGAGATGGGGGTGCTCAAGGGCATCGCCGCCCACTACGTCATGCAGGCCGACGACCGGGTGGCCGAGATGTCACGGCAGCGCGAGCTGCTGGCCGAGCTGGTCGACGTCCTGCTCGACCGCGCACCGGACGTGCTGGAGCGCGCCTTCGCCGACGACTGGGCGGCCGCCCCGGACGACGCCGCCCGCCGCCGGGCGGTCGTCGACCAGGTGGCCTCGCTGACCGACGCCAGCGCCGTCACCTGGCACCACCGGCTGGTGGGCCGGGGCTGACCCCGACCCACCCGGCAGGTCAGGGCAGGTCGCCCTGGGGGTAGGGGTTGTCCTGGTTGATCAGGCTGTCGTCGGGGAACTCGCCGTCGGTCGAGGACCCGTCGCCGGAGACCTTCGCCTTCGCGGCGCCCGCGGCCCCGGCCACCGTGTCGGTGACCTTGTCCTTGACCACGGGAGCCTGCGCCTTCGCGACGTCGGCCGCCTGCTGGGTCTTCTCCTGCACGGTCGGGTTGTCCTTGACCTTCACGGCCAGGCCCTTGATCTGCTCGTAGCGCTCGCGCCCGGCACGGCTGCCGAGGACGTAGCCCACGGCGCCGGAGATCAGGATGGTCAGCTTGCTCACGGTGGTTCTCCTCGTGATCGGGGGTGGGTGGTGCGGGTCGGACGGCTCAGCGGTGCGTACGCCGCCACCAGATCGTGACGACCAGCATCGCGACCAGGGAGCCGGCCGCAGCCAGCACCTCCGGTCGCGGCTTGCCGGTGTCGGTGGTCATGCGCGCCTTCACGTCGAGCTTGGCCGTCAGCTGGTCGACGGTCGCGGCCAGCTGTTCGCGCTGGGCCTCGATGTCGGCCTCGATCTGCTCGGGGGTGCGGCGAGTGGGGTCGCTCATGCGTGTTGTCCCTTCACGGTCTGGACGTCCTCCTTGATGCCGGCGATCGCCCGCTCGGGGGCGGCCGGGGTCGCCTGCGCGACCTCGCCCTTCCCCTTGAGGGCGAGCACCCCGGCGCCGGCGAGCAGCAGCACCCCGACGACCAGCGCGGCCGCCCAGGCGGGCAGCACCAGGCTGAGTGCCAGGATCGCGGCGGCGAGCAGCACGGCGACGGCGTACAACGCGACGACGCCGGCGGCGCCGAACAGGCCGGCGCCGAGGCCAGCACGCTTGCCCTTCTCGGCGAGCTCGGCCTGGGCCAGGCGCATCTCCGAGCGCACCAGCTCGGGGATCTGGGTGGACAGGTCGTGCACGAGCGCACCGAGGGTCGGTTCGGCGGCACCGTGGCTGGGCTGCGGGCTGTCGGTCGGGCTCATCCCTCGACCCTCGCCGACCTCGCCCGCCGCTTCAACCCCCGAGCGGGTGAGGGGCCTGTGGACCACCGTCCGGGGTGCCCGGCCGCTGCGTAGACTCCGGACGTGGCCGGGAGGATTCGCGACGACGACATCGCCGAGGTGCGCGAGAAGGCCCGCATCGACGAGGTCGTCTCGGGCTACGTCTCCCTGCGCAACGCCGGCGGGGGCTCGATGAAGGGGTTGTGCCCCTTCCACGACGAGAAGTCCCCGTCCTTCCACGTGACGCCCAGTCGCAACTTCTTCCACTGCTTCGGCTGCCAGGAGGGCGGCGACGTCATCAGCTTCCTGATGAAGATCGACGGCCTGGGGTTCACGGAGGCGGTCGAGCGGCTCGCCGACAAGTACGGCGTGCAGCTGCGGCGCGAGGACGGCGACATCCGCGACGACAAGCCCCGCGGGCCGCAGCGCACCCGGCTGATCGAGGCCAACCGGATCGCCCAGGAGTTCTACGCCGAGCAGCTGCGCGGTCCCGAGGCCCACGTGGCGCGACAGTTCTTGATGGAGCGCGGCTTCGACGGCACCGCGGCCGAGACGTTCGGCAACGGCTACGCCCCGCGCGACGGCGACACCCTGGTCAAGGTGCTGCGCGGCGCGGGCTTCAGCGAGGAGGAGATGGTCGCCTCCGGGCTGGTGGCGACCGGGCGCTCGGCGTACTCCCGCTTCCGCGGGCGGCTGCTCTGGCCGATCCGCGACGCCTCGGGCGACACCATCGGCTTCGGCGCGCGTCGTATCCACGACGACGACAAGATCGAGGCGAAGTACCTCAACACCCCCGAGACCACGATCTACAAGAAGAGCCAGGTGCTCTACGGCATCGACCTCGCGCGTCGCGAGATGGCCAAGGCGTCGCGGGCGGTGGTGGTCGAGGGCTACACCGACGTGATGGCCTGCCACCTGGCCGGCGTCCCGTTCGCGGTCGCGACGTGCGGCACCGCCTTCGGCGACGACCACGCGCGGGTGCTGCGCCGCTTCCTGCACGACCACGAGGAGTTCCGCGGTGAGGTGATCTTCACCTTCGACGGCGACTCGGCCGGGCAGAAGGCCGCGCTGCGTGCCTTCGACGGTGACCAGAACTTCGTGTCCCAGACCTACGTCGCGGTCGAGCCGTCGGGCATGGACCCGTGCGACCTCCGGCTCAAGGAGGGCGACGCCGCGGTGCGCGACCTGGTCGCCCGCCGGGTGCCGCTCTACCGGTTCGTGCTCAGCAACGTCGTCGGCAAGTACGACCTCGACCGGGCCGACGGCCGGGTCGACGCGGTCCGCGAGGGTGCCCGGCTGGTCTCCAGCATCCGCGACCGGTCGAAGGTCGACGCCTTCTCGCGGGAGCTGGCCGGGATGGTCGGGGTCGAGCCCGAGCAGGCTCGCGAGGAGGTACGCCGCGCCGCCAACCGCTCCTCGCGCCCCGAGCCGCAGCGCACCCCGCAGCGCCGCGACGAACCGCAGCCGCCGTCCGACCAGCCGCCGAAGCGGCAGCTGCCCGACCTGCGCGACCCGCGGTTCTCGCTCGAGCGTGAGACGCTGAAGCTGGTCATCCAGCACCCCGACGCGATCGGCAACGCGGCCCGCGACGTCGGCGGCAACGACTTCCGCCACCCGACCTTCCGCGCCGTCTGGGAGCTGGTCGAGGGCTCCGGCGGTCCCACGGCCGGCGCCCACGACGCCGCCTGGGCCGGCCGGCTGCGCGAGAGCGCCACCGACCCGGCCGTCACCACCGCCATCAGCGCGCTCGGCGTCGAGCCGCTGCTGACGGCCAAGCAGCCCGACGCGGCGTACGTCGCGGCCCACGTCTACCGGCTCCAGGAGCTCACCACCATGCGGCGCATCGCCGACCTCAAGTCCAAGCTGCAACGCACCAACCCGGTCGACCACCCGGTCGACTACAACCGGATGTTCGGGGAGCTGGTCGCGCTCGAGCAGCACCGCCGCACGCTCCACGACCGGGCGGTGGGGCTCGCATGAGGCGGTTGCGGCAGCAGGCCCGACCCCCCGTGGCGACGGCGCCGGGGGAGTCGGTGCTCGCGTGGGCCGAGGCCCGCGACGGCACGGTCGTCGCCGGCACCCGCGATGCGATCTACGTCGGTCACGTCCGGTTGCCCTGGGAGAAGGTCGAGGCCGCCGACTGGGACAGTGACGAGGACCGGCTGCGCATCAGCGAGGTCGGCACCTGGGGCGTCGAGCGGGTCGAGCACACCCTCACCTTCGACGAGCCGGGCCGGCTGCTCGAGCTGGTCCGCGAGCGCGTGACCGCGAGCGTGGTGCTGCAGCGCCACGTGCCCGTCGCGGGCCGTCGGGGGTTGCGTGTCATCGCGCGCCGGGCACCCCGCGGTGACCAGCCGCTGGCGTGGTTCTACGAGTACGACGAGGGCGTCGACCCGTCCGACCCGGCCGTTCGAGCGGCGGCCGAACGGGCGCTCGCGACCGCCCGCGAGGAGCTGGGTGAGCCCTGAGCCGAGGGGGCACCCCACGATTTCCTCCGCCCTGACCGGGTTGCTAACCTGTGCCGCGCACCCAGCACGATCCCCTGTAGCTCAATTGGCAGAGCATTCGACTGTTAATCGGAGGGTTGTTGGTTCGAGTCCAACCGGGGGAGCGCGACACAACGGCTCGTGACCTGCAGCGATGCAGGTCACGAGCCGTTTCGCGTGCGGGACCCGACCGCGCGGGCGCCCCCAGTGACGCGCGGCGGCCTGCTCAGGATCCGGCGGTGACAAGCTGCGCGTGAAGGTGGTCGATGACCTGCCCGTGCGCGACCTGGGGGAGAAGAGGACGATCTCGGCGTCCTCGAGGACTGCGACGCTGTGCCCCGAGGGCCAGAAGAAGACGTGGCCTCCTGTCACCTGCTCGCTCTCGCCGCCGAGGTAGCTGACGACGACCTCACCGGAGATGAGGTAACCCCAGTGCGGCGACTGGCACAGATCGTTCTCGAGGCCCACGAGCAGCGGTGCGATGTCTGTGCCGGCGGCGAGGGAGAAGTACTCCGCCCCGATGGCTTCGTCAGCGGTGGTGGAGCCGAAGTCGGGCTGCTGTCGAGCAACGGCGCCGGGCACGTCGATGCGGGTGGGAATGTCCTGCTTGGCAAGGTGCATGTCATGGTCCTTTGATCGCGGCGGGCGGGGTCGTCCGTCACCACCAAGGCGTGACAATCGATGTCACAATGCGACAGTGATCGACGCGGAGGGCGCGAAGGCAGCACTCGAGCACGGTGACTGGCCAGCGGCCCTCGAGGCGGTCGGACGCGTGCGTTCGCCCGCCGATGACGCGGGCGTGTTGCAGGCACGGGCCCAGGCGGCGTACGGGGTAGGCGAGCTCGAGCTGTCCATCGGCTCGTGGGAGGACCTCTACACTCGCCGCCTCCACGAGGGAGCAGAGGCCGATGCGGCGTGGGCGGCCGGCATGGTCGCGATGTTCTTGATGATCGACACGGGCCTGATGGCGCCGGTGCGTGGCTGGCTCCGACGGGCTGAGCGGCTGCTGGCGAACCACCCCGACGCGGCGGCGCACGCCGTCGTCGCGATGACACGTACTTACGAGCGCGTGATGTGTGGGGACCCCGTAGGCGCCCTGGCCTCAGCGACCCTGTCCATCGAGCTCGGCCGGCGCCTGGACGTACCACCGGCAGTGATCATCGGGCAGACCGCGACGGGTCGACTGCTGATCGCCGAGGGACTGGTCGCCGAGGGACTCGAGCTCCTCGACGACGTCGCCGTGCAGCTGATGCTCGGCGACGTCGATCCTCTGACGACCGGGATGATGTATTGCGAGCTCATCTGCGCTGCCCAGGGACTCTTCCTCCATGACCGGGCGCGGGAGTGGACCGAGGTCATGGAACGGTGGCGTCACGGCACGGCCTACGGAGGTATCCATGGTCGCTGCCGCGTGCACAGGGCAGAGCTCCTGAGGCTGACCGGCCCCTGTGACGCGGCCGAGGCTGAGGCGCTCGCCGCGTGCGAGGAGCTTCGACCCTGGATGCGACGCGAGTTCGGCTGGCCGTTGGTCGAGCTGGGAAACATCAGGCTGCGCAAAGGTGACCTCGCCGGCGCCGAGGAGGCCTTCCTCGCTGCCCACGAGCATGCGTGGTGCCCGCATCCAGGCTTGGCCCTGCTGCGGCTCGTCCAGGGCGACGTTGCGGTGGCTGCCGACCTGATCGCGAATGCCATCGAGCACCCCATCGAGGTTCCGTGGAAGGAACGGCCGCCGTTCGGTGACCTGCGTCTTGCACCCTTGTACGACGCGCAGGCCGAGATCGCAGCAGCGGCCGAGGACTTGCCGACGCTCACGCTCGCGGCGACCGCGCTTCGGGAGGTCGCTGCGCGATATCCCAGCCCGGGGTTGGCAGCATCGGCCGCGTTGGCCACCGGCCGCGAGGCGTTGCTCGACGGTGATCTCGACGCTGCGATCGACGCTTGCTCCGCAGCCATCGCCGCCTGGACGGACATGGGGGCGCCGTACGAGGTGGCGCAGGCGCGAGTGGTACTCGGTCAGGTGCACCACCTCGCTGGTGGCACGGCACGTGCGCACGTCGAGTGGGCGGCCGCGATGGCGGGCTTCACCGGTTTCGGTGCCCTCGGTCGCGCCGCCCAGGTACGCAACCTCCTGGTGGCGGCTCCCGGGGCGCTGCGTTCGAGACCCGCAGCCATCACGCCCCCTGAAGCGCCGACCGCGGTCTTCCGACGAACAAGTCTTGGCCACGTGGTGTGCTTCCGCGACCGAGAGGTGGTGATGCCGGACCTGAAGGGCTTGCGCTACCTCGAGCGACTGCTGGCCGAGCCGGGCCGCGAGTTTCACGTGATCGACCTGGTGGCGGTCGAGCACGGGACCCTTCGCGGTCGGCCGACCGTCGGACGAGGGCAAGGTGACCTCGCGCCGGCTCCTGACGTAGGTCTGCCCGTGCTCGACGACGAAGCACGCAACGCCTATCGGAGACGGTTGGCCGAGGTCGAGGAGGACCTTGCCGAGGCTGAGGCGATGCATGACCTGGCCCGCCAGTCCTTGGCGCAGCATGACCGGGACTACCTGGTCGCAGAGCTCACCAGGGCCGTCGGTCTCGGTGGCCGAGCTCGCACCGTCGGCGGAACGTCCGAGCGAGCACGCGGCAGCGTGACGCGCTCCCTGCGCTACGCACTGCGCAAGCTGGAGGCTTCGCAGGGCGACCTCGGAGCCCACCTGGGCCGTACGGTGCGCACCGGTACGTACTGCAGCTACCAGCCGGACCCGCTCGCGCCTGTGCTGTGGGACCTGGGTTAGGTCGGGAAGCTCCTCGGGTCCGCCGTTGCTGCTCGGCCTGGTGCCACCCGGAAGCACGCGTCGCGGCCGGGGACGGCGCTGCCATCTCGGCGACTCTGGAAGGCTGCTGCCATGGACGACGCCGCGCAGGATCCGGGGCAGCATCCGGGGCGCACCGCCCCCGGCATGGGGCCGTGGCTCGCGGCTGCCCTCGTCTTCGGCACCTCCGGTGCGGTGCTGGTCGTCGAGCTGGCTGCGCTGCGGCTGCTCGCGCCGTACCTCGGGCTGACGCTCGAGACCAACACCCTCGTCATCGGGTTGGCGCTGGCCGCGATCGCGGCCGGCTCCTGGCTCGGGGGGTACGCCGCGGACCGGGTGCTGCCGCGCCTGATGCTCGGACCGCTGCTGGCCGTCTCGGGCGGCGCCGTGGCGCTGCTGCCGACGGTGGTCCGCACGACCGCGGCCTCCAGCGACGGCTCGGTCTTCGTGGTCTCGGCGGTGGCGATCATCGTGCCCGCGGCGCTGCTGTCCGCGGTGACGCCGGTGGTGACGACGCTGCGGCTGACCACCCTCGAGGAGACCGGCACGGTCGTCGGCCGGCTCTCCGGCATCGGGACCGTGGGCGCCATCGCCGGCACCGTGCTCACCGGGTTCGTGCTGATCTCGCTGGTGGCCGTCAGCACGATCCTGGTCGGGCTCGGCGTGCTGCTCGTGCTCGCCTCGGTGCTGGTCGACCTCCGCGTGCGGAGCTGGCGGGGCCGGGCGACGGCCGCGGCGGTCGTGGCGCTCGGCGGCCTCACCGCCCAGGTCGCACCCGGCGGCTGCGACGTCGAGACGACCTACCACTGCGCGGTCGTGCAGACCGACCCGGAGCGACCCACCGGCCGGGTCCTGGTGCTCGACGGGTTGCGCCACTCCTACGTCGATCTGGCCGACGCGACCTATCTCGACTTCGCCTACGTCGAGGCGATCGCCTCCGTGCTCGACACCGCGTGGCCTGCGTCCGAGCCGCTGGCGGCGTACCACCTCGGCGGCGGCGGGCTCACCGTCCCGCGCTACCTGGACGAGGTCCGGCCCGGCACCCGCTCACTGGTCTCGGAGATCGACCCGGGGGTCATCGACATCGACGTCGAGCTGCTGGGCGCCGAGCTGGGGGAGGGCATCGACGTCCGGGCCGAGGACGGGCGCCGCGGGCTGGCCCGGCTGCCCGACGACGCCCGCGACCTCGTCGTCGGCGACGCCTTCGGTGGCGTGTCGGTGCCCTTCCACCTGGCCACGCAGGAGGCGCTGGTGGAGGTCGACCGGGTGCTCGCCCCGGACGGGCTCTACGTCGCCAACCTGATCGACCACCCGCCCCTGGACTTCGCGCGGGCGGAGCTGGCCACGATGCACTCGGTCTTCGACCACGTCGCACTCCTGGCCGCGCCGTCGACGCTGGCGGGGAAGGACGGCGGCAACCTGGTGGCCGTCGCCTCCGACCGCCCTGCCGACCTGGCGGCGGTCGTGGGCGCGATGCAGGCGCGCGACCTCGAGTGGGACGGGATCGAGGGCGCTGAGCTCGAGCGGTTCGTCGGCGACGCCGCGGTCCTCACCGACGACGACGCCCCGGTCGACCAGCTGCTGACGCCCTACGGCTGACGGCTACTCGCCCCAGCCCATCGGGTAGACCTCGAACGCCGCGGCGAACGCCACGCCGAGCCGCTGCCCGGTCTGCCGGCCGAAGCCCTCGAGGAACTCGCGAGGGTCGAAGTGCTCCCAGCCGAGGCCGTCGATGTAGGCCCGGTGGGCCTCGAGGGAGGCGACCCCGGCGTCGAAGGTGTCGGTGGTGTCGACGGCGTGGCCGGCCTGCGGCGAGTTGGCGGCCCAGACCTCCTTCACGTCGCCCCACGGCTCGAGGTCGCCGGTGAGCTGCTCGGGGAAGATCCAGCGGTTGCCCGCGTCGCGGACGGCGTCGATGACGGCCCGGCCGACCGCGATGTGGTCGGGCTGGTTGAAGTTCCGTCCGCCCCACGTGTCGTGGAAGTTGCCGGTGATGACGATGTCGGGTCGGTGCCGACGGACGACCTCCGCGATCGAGCGTCGCAGCGGCACGCCGTACTCCAGGATCCCGTCGGGGAGCCGGAGGAAGTCGCAGGTCTCCACGCCGACCGCACGGCAGGCCGCCAGCTGCTCCTCCTCGCGCAGCGGCCCGGCCTCGTCGGGGTGCAGCCCGTCGATCCCGGCCTCGCCGCTGGTCACCATGCAGTAGGTGACGTCCTTGCCCTGCGCGGTCCATCGCGCGATCGCCGCGGCGGCGCCGAACTCGACGTCGTCGGGGTGGGCGACGACGCACAGCGCGCGCTGCCAGTCCTCGCTGAGCGGTTCCAGGGGCGGCGGGGCGTCGGTCATGGGTCGAGCATGGCGCAGAACCCGGTTGCCGCACAGCCCCGTCCTCGGCTTGGGTTCACCCATGACGGACTGGTCGGACCCCGGTGCGGCGGCCGAGGTCGCCGCCTGGGTGTCGCAGGCGGTCGGTAGGCCGGTGGCAGCGGTGGAGCAGGCCAAGCTGCGGCCCTGGGCGGTGGTCTGGCAGGTCCACACGGCGTCCGGGTCGTTCTGGGCCAAGCAGAACTGCCCCGGCCAGCGCTTCGAGGCCGAGCTGGTCTCGGTGCTGGCCAGGCTCGCACCGACGTACGTCGTGCCGGTCGAGGCCGTCGACCCAGAGCGGGGGCTGCTGCTGACCCCTGACCAGGGGACTGTCCTCGGCGAGACCGTCGCCGAGGACGACCTCGACGTCTGGTGCCGCCTGGTCTCCCGTTCGATGGAGCTCGCGCGGCTCGTCGCCGACGACGGCGCGGCACTGCTCGCCACCGGCCTCACCGCACCGCGGGTGCCGGACGACGTCGCCGACCTGGTCGCACCCTGGCAGCAGGAGGTCGAGGAGCTCGGGCTGCCCACGTCCCTCGTCCACAACGACCTCCACACCCACAACGCCTTCGACCTGGCCGACGGGCTGGTGTTCTTCGACTTCGCCGACGCCGTGTGGGACCACCCGCTCACCACGCTGCTGGTCCCGCTCAACGAGCTAGCCTCCCGGCTCGGCGACCCCGGTCCCGACGACCGGCGGCTGCGTCGGGTCGCGGACGCGGCGCTCGAGGTGTGGAGCGACGTGGCCCCGGTCGCCGATCTCCGCCGGGCGCTGCCTGCCGCGCTCCGCCTGGGTCGGCTCGGGCGTGCCGAGTCGTGGGCCCGGGTCGAGCCGCACCTCGCCCCCGAGCACCGCGCCGACCTCGGCGGTGCCGCCGACGCCTGGCTCGCCCGCCTGCCCGACGACGCCCCGGTCCACTTCGAGGAGGAGAGCCATGGAGATCGCTGAGGTCGACGTCCGCGACGAGGCGGCACTCCGGACGTGGTTCGCCGTGCAGGGTCGGCCGCACGCACTCGTGGAGACCTACGACGCGCTGCGGGCCTCGCCTTCGCCCGCTCGCTCGGCTACCGGACCGTGCACGAGGAGGACCACCTCGTGCTCACGCTCCCGGCCGACCTCGACCCAGGGCCGCTCGCCACCGGCTACGAGGTGCTGGGTGGCGCGGCGCCCCCGACCACCTGCTGGCGGCGTACGCCGGGCTCCGCACCCGCATGAACCAGGACGTGCCGGTCGGCGAGCGCGACGTGGAGGTCGTCGAGGTCACGCCCGAGCACCGCGGCCACCGGCTCGGCCTGGCGCTCAAGTCCGCGAGGCTCGAGGCGCTGCGCGAGCGACATCCCGACCTCGCCTCGATCCACACCTGGACCGATCCCGCCAACCACCCGATGCCGGCCACCAACCGCCGCGTCGGCTATCGCGCCGTCGAACGCATGCACGAGGTCGAGCACCACGACGACGACCAGGACCCCGCGCAGTAGGGTTCCGTCCCGCGGGGCGGTAGCTCAGTCGGTCAGAGCAGAGGACTCATAATCCTTGGGTCGTGGGTTCGAGCCCCACCCGCCCCACCGTCCGGAGCCATCCGAGCAGCCGGTGGCGACGAACACCGGTCATGGGTGACCCGGAGACCATGTTCGCCAGCAGCAGCGTCCCGCGCCACGTCGTGCGCGGCGTGATCGGACTCCCGCTGCTGGTGGCGGCGTTCGGCCTGGTCGGGCTGTGGGGCCCGGTCTCGCTGCTGCTCGCGGTGCCGGCGGTGGTGCTGCTGCGCGGCTGCCCGACGTGCTGGCTGCTGGGACTCGCCCAGACCCGCCAGCGCTCGGCCCGGTGACCGGTCACCCGCGACGTGGCCTCCGCGTCACGTAGAGCCCGAACAGGAAGACCATGAACAGGGTGCACGCGCCGAGCCGCGCACGGTGGCTCCACGGCCACGGCGGGGTGTCCCACGCGAAGCTCCCGCGCGCCAAGGTGTCGGTCGCGACCGCCATCGTCGCGGTGTCGACCCAGTTCTCGCCCGGCGGTGGCAGCGTCGTGAGGTCGTAACGCGACCCGTTGTCGAGGGGTACGTCGAGCACCCGCTCCACGCTGCCCGACTCCAGGACGAACGCGTCGGTCGTCACCGTCCGCTCGCCGGAGAAGCCGAGCAGGTACTGCAGCGAGAGCCCGGAGGTGTCGACCTGGCTGGGCTCGGCCAGCGTGCCGTCGGGCCGCAGCGGGGACAGGAAGAGCCGGTTGCTGCCCGAGACGTCGTGCAGGTCGGCGAGCCGGTCGCCCGAGGGCGACCACGCGAGCTGTGCCTCGTCGGGGATCGTGGTGGGCTGCGTGGTGACGTCGCCGTCGCGGATCGAGAGTGTGACCAGTCCGCCGTCGCTGACGTGGTCGATGGCAGAGCCGTCGGGCCGCCACACGGCGCGGTCCACCTGCTCGGCGCTCGCTGCCGCCTGGGCGAGGACCTCGCCGGACCCGGTCTCCACGACCGTCAGCCCGTCGGTGGTGTGCGCGGCCAGCATCGAGCCCTCCGCGGCGAAGTCACCGACGCCGTCGGCTCCGTCGACGTCGAAGGTCGACATCTCGCCGGTCACCGCGTCGTACACCACGACGCCGGAGGGACCGGCCCACGCCAGGGTGGCACCGTCGGGGCTGACGCTGACGCCTCCCTCGGTTGGATCGGGCAGGTCGGGAAGGTCGAGCGCGCGGTAGTCGCCGGTCTGCGAGGAGACCGTGATCCAGGGGTTCTCCAGCGACCCGGTCAGGCCCTGCTCGACCTTGGTGCCGGCGTAGACCAGCGCGACCGAGCCCGGTGGGCCGTGGACGTCGGTGGTCGGGACGGTCGGCGGCACGTTCGCGACCACGCTCGGGAGGTAGCCGACCCCGGACTCGGGGGCCGAGCGCGACGCGTGCCAGGCGGCGAGCCCGGTCGTCGAGCCGACGTAGAGCGCGACCGTGCCCAGCACGGCGACCACTACCGCCGGGACCAGCCCCCGCCGCTGGACCCGGACCCGCACTACCCCTCCTCGTTGATGAGGTAGCGACCCTTGCGGAACACGAGGCCAAGGGTGACGTCGTCCGAGGTCTCCGAGCCGTCGGTCCGCACGTAGTCGACGGTGTAGGCGACCGTGAGCGCCTCGGGGTCGGCGGTGATGTCGACCAGGTCCGCGCTCTCGATGGTCCCCCAGTAGCCGGTGTAGCCCTCGATGCCGCCGCTGGCGTCCTGGAAGGACGGCGTCAGCTGCTTGAAGGTCTGCTCCGGGGCGTTCGGCGCCGTCGCGAGGTAGTCGCCGATGAACGCCCGCATGTCCTCCGCCCTCGGCTCCGCCGGGGGCGGCTCCTCCGTCTCGCCACCGTCGGAGGCTCCCCCCGAGGCACCGCTGTCGGTCTCGCTGGGGGAGGCCTGGTCGGCGGTCGGGGTCTCGCGCTCGCCGGAGGTGACCATCCACCAGGCCACGGCGACCAGCACCAGGAGCAGCGCGAGCCCGAGGCCGATCAGCAGCAACGGCGTACGCCGGCGGGATGGCGCAGCGGCCGGGGCGGGGGCCGGTGCCACCGGTGCCACCGGGGCCACCGGCTCGGCCGGGGTGTCCGGCACCGGCGTCGGCGTCGTGTCGTTCGTGTCGGGGACGACCACCGGAGCCATCAGCTGGGTGCTCTCGCCGCTGCCCGGTCCGGCCGCGAGGACGTCACGCACCCGCGCCATCGACCACCGGTCGGCGGGGTCGCGGGTCATCGTCGCCTCGAGCAGAGGGGCCAGCCAGCCCGCGGTCGGCAGCCGGGGCGGCTCCTCGTGCACGATCTTGAACAGCGTGCCCATCAGGTTGTCGCCGACCTCGTAGGGCGGACGGCCAGACAGGGCGTGGTAGAGCGTGGCCCCCAAGGACCAGACGTCGCTGGCGTCGGTGGCGGTGTGGCCGGAGGCCACCTCCGGAGCGAGGTACGCCGGCGAGCCGGTCACCAACCCGGTCTGGGTCAGCGACGCGTCGGCCTCGGCGCGGGCGATCCCGAAGTCGGACAGCTTCACCTGCCCGTCGGGGGTGACCAGCATGTTGGAGGGCTTGACGTCGCGGTGGATGATCCCGGCCGCGTGGGCGGCGGCCAGGGCGGAGGCGGCCTGCTCCAGCAGCCGGGTCGCCTCGTCCGCGGGGAGCGGGCCGCGCTGGCTGACGAGGCCGGCCAGCGTGGTGCCCTCGACGTACTCCATCACCAGCCACTGGCCCTCGTCCTCGACCACGAGGTCGAAGACGGCGACGACGTGCGGGTGGTTGAGGCGTGCGGCGAGGCGCGCCTCGCGCTCGGCCCGCTCGAGGTCCGGAGCGGCGCCGCCGGGCACCATGCCGACCTTCTTCACCGCGACCTGGCGACCGAGCACCGTGTCCTCGGCCAGCCACACGGCTCCCATGCCGCCGCGGCCCACCTCGCGGTCGAGCTCATACCTGCCTGCAATCACCTCGGCATGCTATCCACCACCCCCGGGCACCCCGTGGGGTGAAACCCGCTGTGCGCCCCCGCGGGCGATGCGGCAGGGTGGGACCCGACCGCGGCCACGACCCGATGGCCCGCTCCCGAAAGGCAGTGCCCGGTGTCCCTGGATCCCACCCTCCTCGACGACCTCGAGTGGCGCGGCCTCCTCGCCCACTCGACGGACCTCGACGCCCTGCGCGACGCGCTGGGCAGCGGGAGCGTGAAGTTCTACGTCGGGTTCGACCCGACCGCGCCCAGCCTCCACATGGGCCACCTGGTCCAGGTGATGACGGCACGGCGCCTGCAGCGGGCCGGCCACCAGCCCTACGCCCTCGTGGGCGGGGCCACCGGCATGATCGGGGACCCGAAGGACTCCGGGGAGCGGTCGCTGAACTCGCTGGACGTCGTCAAGGACTGGGTCGACCGGGTCCGCCGTCAGATCGAGCCGTTCCTCGACTTCGAGGGCCCCCACCCCGCGACGATGGTCAACAACTACGACTGGACCGCGAGCCTGTCCACGATCGACTTCCTGCGTGAGGTCGGCAAGCACTTCCCGGTCAACCGGATGCTGGCGCGCGACGTCGTCGCCCGCCGCCTCGAGCAGGGGATCAGCTACACCGAGTTCAGCTATGTCCTGCTGCAGTCGTGGGACTTCCTCAACCTCCACCGCGACCACGGCGTCACCCTCCAGTTCGGTGGCTCCGACCAGTGGGGCAACCTGACCGCAGGGGTTGAGCTGATCCGACGTGCCGACGGCGGCCGGGCCCACGCCTTCGCCACGCCGTTGCTGACGAAGTCCGACGGCACCAAGTACGGCAAGACCGAGGGCGGAGCGCTCTGGCTCGACCCCGCGATGCTCTCGCCCTACGCGTTCCACCAGTTCTGGCTCAACGTCGAGGACGAGAAGGTCGGCGAGCTGCTGCGCGTCTTCAGCTTCCTCTCCCGCGAGGAGATCGAGGCGCTCGAGGCCGAGACCGCGGAGAAGCCCTGGCTGCGCGCCGGGCAGAAGCAGCTGGCGGACGAGGTCACCACGCTCGTCCACGGAGCGGAGGAGACCGAGCAGGCGAAGGTCGCGGCGGCGGCCCTGTTCGGCGGCGGGGACCTGCACACCCTCAGCGGCGCGACGCTCGGGGCCGCGCTGCGCGAGGCCGGCGCCGCCGAGGTGCGGGGCCCGCTGCCCGGCGTCGTCGACCTGCTGGTGCAGAGCGGACTGGCGGCGAGCAAGGGGGAGGCCCGGCGGACCATCTCCGAGGGCGGCGCCTACCTCAACAACGAGCGGGTCGAGGATCCGGACCGGGTGCCGGATGGGTCCGACCTGGTGGCCGGGGAGTGGCTGGTGCTGCGGCGGGGCAAGAAGCGGTTCGCCGGCGTCCACGTGCTGCCTGCGTGATCGGCGACGCGCCCGACCTGCTGGCCCGATCGATCAAATGCCCTCTGACCTGCACAAACGCTGATGTGAGCCAGCGCACGTCCATCCGATTTGGCATGTGCGCGCCGCTCCCCTAGTGTTCTCCGAGTCGCCAGGGAGCGGCGGGCAGCAAGATCCACTCGGATCGGGCGGCCGGCCCCGGGTGACCATCTCCCACCAACACCTTTCACCGGGTGGCTGGGGCACGCCGCGAGGCCCGCCCCTCAAGCCCGAGGGACTGTGGCACGCGGGGATGGGGACCAAGAAACGTCGAGGATTTGCACGGCGAGAATTCGGCCCCGTAGAGTGCGGAACGCCGCGGAGCGAAAGTCGAAAGACCAAGCACGTGAGCAGTCTGATGTTTGAGAACTCAACAGTGTGTGATAGTCGATGAATTAGTTTGTATGGACTCGTTGATGATGTCTCGCGTTTTGCGTGGGGTGTTGTTTGGGTTTGATTGGATTTGATTCTGGCAATTTTTTGTCAGGGTTTGTTTGGTCAGGTTTATTGCTTTTCATAGTTTTTCTACGGAGAGTTTGATCCTGGCTCAGGACGAACGCTGGCGGCGTGCTTAACACATGCAAGTCGAGCGGAAAGGCCCTTCGGGGTACTCGAGCGGCGAACGGGTGAGTAACACGTGAGTAATCTGCCCTTCACTCTGGGATAGCCCTCCGAAAGGGGGATTAATACCGGATACGACTGGATGCCGCATGGTGTTTGGTGGAAACTTTTTTGGGTGGGGGATGTGCTCGCGGCCTATCAGCTTGTTGGTGGGGTAATGGCCTACCAAGGCTTCGACGGGTAGCCGGCCTGAGAGGGTGACCGGCCACACTGGGACTGAGACACGGCCCAGACTCCTACGGGAGGCAGCAGTGGGGAATATTGGACAATGGGCGGAAGCCTGATCCAGCAACGCCGCGTGAGGGATGACGGCCTTCGGGTTGTAAACCTCTTTCAGCACCGACGAAGCGATCCGTATGGTGAGTGACGGTAGGTGCAGAAGAAGGACCGGCCAACTACGTGCCAGCAGCCGCGGTAATACGTAGGGTCCGAGCGTTGTCCGGAATTATTGGGCGTAAAGGGCTCGTAGGCGGTTTGTCGCGTCGGGAGTGAAAACACCGGGCTTAACTCGGTGCTTGCTTCCGATACGGGCAGACTGGAGGTATGCAGGGGAGAACGGAATTCCTGGTGTAGCGGTGAAATGCGCAGATATCAGGAGGAACACCGGTGGCGAAGGCGGTTCTCTGGGCATTACCTGACGCTGAGGAGCGAAAGTGTGGGGAGCGAACAGGATTAGATACCCTGGTAGTCCACACCGTAAACGTTGGGCGCTAGGTGTGGGATCCATTCCACGGGTTCCGTGCCGTAGCTAACGCATTAAGCGCCCCGCCTGGGGAGTACGGCCGCAAGGCTAAAACTCAAAGGAATTGACGGGGGCCCGCACAAGCGGCGGAGCATGCGGATTAATTCGATGCAACGCGAAGAACCTTACCTGGGTTTGACATACACCGGAAAGCTGCAGAGATGTGGCCCCTTTTTGTCGGTGTACAGGTGGTGCATGGCTGTCGTCAGCTCGTGTCGTGAGATGTTGGGTTAAGTCCCGCAACGAGCGCAACCCTCGTCCTATGTTGCCAGCACGCCCTTCGGGGTGGTGGGGACTCATGGGAGACTGCCGGGGTCAACTCGGAGGAAGGTGGGGATGACGTCAAGTCATCATGCCCCTTATGTCCAGGGCTTCACGCATGCTACAATGGCCGGTACAGAGGGCTGCGATCCCGTGAGGGGGAGCGAATCCCTAAAAGCCGGTCTCAGTTCGGATTGGGGTCTGCAACTCGACCCCATGAAGTCGGAGTCGCTAGTAATCGCAGATCAGCAACGCTGCGGTGAATACGTTCCCGGGCCTTGTACACACCGCCCGTCACGTCACGAAAGTCGGCAACACCCGAAGCCCATGGCCTAACCGGTTTACCGGGGGGAGTGGTCGAAGGTGGGGCTGGCGATTGGGACGAAGTCGTAACAAGGTAGCCGTACCGGAAGGTGCGGCTGGATCACCTCCTTTCTAAGGAGCACACGCCCCGTACGGACCGAATGTGTCTGTGCGTCTTGGTGGTGTTCACTAGTGGAATCATCGTCTGTCTTTCCCCGCCCGTATGGCGTCCGGGGTCTTGTCGTGTCTTTGCCCTGTGGTGGGGATGTGGTGGGCCTGGTGTTGGGTGGGGGCACACTGTTGGGGTTCTGAGGCATCAGCGTGAGCTGGTTCTTCGGTACGATGGCACGGATCGGTGAGGCCTGCGTGAGCGTGTTGGCTGGTTGTGTCCCTGCTGCACTGTCGTCGTCCCTGGTATGGGGGTGGGGTGGGTGGTGTGGGGTTGTTGTTTGAGATCTGGATAGTGGACGCGAGCATCTTTGTAGTGTGCTGCCGTCAACGACCGTATGCCCGCCCGGGTGCGATGCTGTCTGAACATTTTGAGTTTGGGTGGTTGGTGAGTGTTGGGTGGGTGTTGGTGCGCTTGCTGTGCCTGTGATTGGGGTGTGGTGTGGTGTGGTGTTGGTGGTGGCAAGCTGTGAAGGGCACATGGTGGATGCCTTGGCATCGAGAGCCGATGAAGGACGTAGGAGCCTGCGATAAGCCCTGGGGAGTTGGCAACCGAGCTGTGATCCGGGGGTGTCCGAATGGGGAAACCCAGCTGGAGTCATGTCCAGTTACCCGCATCTGAATCAAATAGGGTGTGTGGAGGGAACGTGGGGAAGTGAAACATCTCAGTACCCATAGGAAGAGAAAACAATAGTGATTCCGAGAGTAGTGGCGAGCGAAATCGGATCAGGCTAAACCTCATGCGTGTGATACCCGGCAGGGGTTGCGTGTGGGGGGTTGTGGGAGCATTCGATCAGGTCTGCCGGCCTGGTGCAGAGTAAGAAACCTCATCTGAAGTTGAAGTCCCTTGGAATGGGGCGCCGTAGAGGGTGACAGTCCCGTAAGTGTAAGGATGAGGCTCTGGAGTGTTTTCCCAAGTAACACGGAACCCCTGAAATTCCGTGTGAATCTGGCGGGACCACCCGTTAAGCCTAAATACTCCTCGATGACCGATAGCGGACAAGTACCGTGAGGGAAAGGTGAAAAGTACCCCTGGCGGGGAGTGAAATAGTACCTGAAACCGTGTGCCTACAATCCGTCAGAGCCTGGATCATCCCTTGTGTGTGGACGGGTGATGGCGTGCCTTTTGAAGAATGAGCCTGCGAGTTTGCGGTGTGTTGCGAGGTTAACCCGTGTGGGGTAGCCGTAGCGAAAGCGAGTCTGAATAGGGCGCTTTAGTAGCACGCTCAAGACCCGAAGCGAAGTGATCTATCCATGGGCAGGTTGAAGCGTCGGTAAGACGACGTGGAGGACCGAACCCACTTAGGTTGAAAACTGAGGGGATGACCTGTGGATAGGGGTGAAAGGCCAATCAAACTTCGTGATAGCTGGTTCTCCCCGAAATGCATTTAGGTGCAGCGTTGCGTGTTTCTTGCCGGAGGTAGAGCACTGGATAGCCGATGGGCCCGACCAGGTTACTGACGTTAGCCAAACTCCGAATGCCGGTAAGTGAGAGCGCAGCAGTGAGACGGCGGGGGATAAGCTCCGTCGTCGAGAGGGAAACAGCCCAGACCATCAGCTAAGGCCCCTAAGCGGTGACTAAGTGGAAAAGGATGTGGAGTCGCAGTGACAACCAGGAGGTTGGCTTGGAAGCAGCCACCCTTGAAAGAGTGCGTAATAGCTCACTGGTCAAGTGATTCCGCGCCGACAATGTAGCGGGGCTCAAGTCATCCGCCGAAGCTATGGCATTCGCATGTTAAACCCAGCATCGGCTTGATCGGTGTTCAGGTGTGTGGATGGGTAGGGGAGCGTCGTGTCGCGCGTGAAGCTGCGGAGTGATCCAGTGGTGGATGCGACACGAGTGAGAATGCAGGCATGAGTAGCGAATCACGGGTGAGAAACCCGTGCGCCGAATGATCAAGGGTTCCAGGGTCAAGCTAATCTGCCCTGGGTAAGTCGGGACCTAAGGCGAGGCCGACAGGCGTAGTCGATGGACAACGGGTTGATATTCCCGTACCGGCAATGTAGCGCCCATGACGAGCCCGGTGATGCTAACCACCCGAAACCACGGGTACCTATCCCCTTCGGGGGTGTGGGCCTGTGGCGGAGCGTGGGATCCGATCCGGTAGTAGTCAAGCGATGGGGTGACGCAGGAAGGTAGCCCAACCACGGCGATGGTTGTCCGTGGCCAAGCATGTAGGACGAGACCTAGGCAAATCCGGGTCTCTCACTTTGATGTGGAGTCTGAGATGTGATGGGGAGCCACTTGGTGAAGTGGGTGATCCTATGCTGTCGAGAAAAACCTCTAGCGAGCTATGCGCCGCCCGTACCCCAAACCGACTCAGGTGATCAGGTAGAGAATACCAAGGCGATCGAGAGAACCATGGTTAAGGAACTCGGCAAAATACCTCCGTAACTTCGGGAGAAGGAGGGCCCGGATCGTGTAGCCACTTGCTGGTGAAGCGTGAAGGGTCGCAGAGACCAGGCCCAAGCGACTGTTTACTAAAAACACAGGTCCGTGCGAAGTTGTAAGACGATGTATACGGACTGACTCCTGCCCGGTGCTGGAAGGTTAAGAGGACCGGTCAGCCACTTCGGTGGTCGAAGCTGAGAATTTAAGCCCCAGTAAACGGCGGTGGTAACTATAACCATCCTAAGGTAGCGAAATTCCTTGTCGGGTAAGTTCCGACCTGCACGAATGGAGTAACGACTTGGGCGCTGTCTCAACCATGGACTCGGCGAAATTGCACTACGAGTAAAGATGCTCGTTACGCGCGGCAGGACGGAAAGACCCCGGGACCTTTACTATAGTTTGGTATTGGTGTTTGGTTCGGCTTGTGTAGGATAGGTGGGAGACTGTGAAGCATTCACGCCAGTGGGTGTGGAGTCAACGTTGAAATACCACTCTGGTCGTACTAGATGTCTAACCTAGGTCCGTAATCCGGATCAGGGACAGTGCCTGATGGGTAGTTTAACTGGGGCGGTTGCCTCCTAAAGAGTAACGGAGGCGCTCAAAGGTTCCCTCAGCCTGGTTGGCAATCAGGTGGCGAGTGTAAGTGCACAAGGGAGCTTGACTGTGAGACAGACATGTCGAGCAGGGACGAAAGTCGGAACTAGTGATCCGGCGCCAGCATGTGGAAGCGGCGTCGCTCAACGGATAAAAGGTACCCCGGGGATAACAGGCTGATCTTCCCCAAGAGTCCATATCGACGGGATGGTTTGGCACCTCGATGTCGGCTCGTCGCATCCTGGGGCTGGAGTAGGTCCCAAGGGTTGGGCTGTTCGCCCATTAAAGCGGCACGCGAGCTGGGTTTAGAACGTCGTGAGACAGTTCGGTCCCTATCCGCCGCGCGCGTAGGAAACTTGAGAAAGGCTGTCCCTAGTACGAGAGGACCGGGATGGACGAACCTCTGGTGTGCCAGTTGTCCCGCCAGGGGCACTGCTGGTTAGCTACGTTCGGAAGTGATAACCGCTGAATGCATCTAAGCGGGAAGCACGTTTCAAGATGAGGTTTCCCACCCCCTTGAGGGGGTAAGGCCCCCACCAGAACAGTGGGTTGATAGGCCGGAGGTGTACAGCAGCAATGCCCAGCCGACCGGTACTAATAGGCCGAGGGCTTGCCCCACCCACACCACAACACACCAACACCCGTGAACAGTGGGACACGGTGTGACTGGTGATCGGTGACAAGCACACGACAGCAGAGAATTGCCCGCGTCCACTAGACAGATCCCAACCAACAAACCCAGCCCGGAACCGCACGTGTTCTGGTCGACAAGGGAATGTGTGGTTGACAGAGTTACGGCGGCCATAGCGAACGGGAAACACCCGGTCCCATACCGAACCCGGAAGTTAAGCCGTTCAGCGCCGATGGTACTGCACCCGAGAGGCTGTGGGAGAGTAGGACGCCGCCGAACAACCTTTGAGAAGGGGCCATCCGTTCGCGGATGGCCCCTTCGTCATTTCACGAGGAGCAAGACCGTGCCCGAGGACCGTCGAGAGCGTCCGAGCCGTTCCCAGGACCGCCGCGGCGGCAAGCCCACCGGTGGTCGCGCCGGGGCTGGCCGTCCGCCGCGCCAAGGTGACTGGAAGCGCCCTGCCGAGCGGCAGGAGTCGCGCACCGACGACCAGGCGCGCTACGACGGGCCGCCGATCCCGGAGGACGTGACGGGCAAGGAGCTCGACCACGCCGTCACCGCCCAGCTGAAGGGCCTGCCCGAGAAGCTGGCGGCCCGGGTGGCCCGCCACCTCGCGGCCGCCGGGCTGGTGATCGACGAGGATCCCGAGACCGCCTACCAGCACACGCTGGCGGCACGAGCGCGTGCGTCGCGGCTGGCCGTGGTGCGCGAGGCGACGGGGGAGGCGGCCTACGCCGCCGGCCACTACGCCGAGGCGCTGTCGGAGCTGCGGGCCGCCAAGCGCATGAACGGTGCGACGGCGTACCTGCCGATCATGGCCGACTGCCACCGCGCGCTGAAGCAGCCGGAGCAGGCGCTCAAGCTGTCGCGCAGCCCGGGGGTCGCGAACTTCGGTCCCGAGGCCAAGGCGGAGATGACCATCGTGGAGGCCGGCGCCCGCCGCGACCTCGGCCAGCTGGACGCCGCGCTGCGCACGCTCGAGCTGGCGCCGCTCACCTCCAACAGCCGCGCTCCCTGGGTGGTCCGGCTGCGCTACGCCTACGCCGACACCCTCGAGGCCGCGGGGCGCCCCACCGACGCCCTCGAGTGGTTCCACCGCACGCAGGCGATCGACGCCGACGACATGACCGATGCGGGGATCCGCGCCGAGAAGCTCGAGCGCGCCCAGGGCTGAGCCGGCGATTCACTGGCGCACTCGCGCCCCATGGGTCACAATGGATCCACAACTACACACGTGTGACTTGCTGGAGACACCTCCCGTGACGACGAGCCCGCTGGGGAAGGCGTAGCTCGCGCCGGAACGAAGGAGGGTCACAGTGACCACACGCACCAGCACTGCAACGAGGGGCGTCATGTACGTCCACTCCGCGCCGTCCGCACTGTGCCCGCACATCGAGTGGGCCGTGGGCGGCGTGCTCGGCGTTGCCGTCAACGTCGACTGGACGCCGCAGCCGGCCCAGCCCGGGACCTACCGGGCCGAGCTGTCGTGGAGCGGGGCCACCGGCTCGGCCGCGGCGATCGCCTCTGCCCTGCGCGGGTGGAACCACCTGCGCTTCGAGGTGACCGAGGAGCCCACGTCGGGCACCGAGGGCGCCCGCTACTCCTTCACCCCCGAGCTCGGTGTCTTCCACGCCGTCACCGGTCTCCACGGCGACATCATGATCCCCGAGGACCGGCTCAAGGCCGCCGTCGTCAAGGCAGCGCTCGGGGACACCACCCTGGTCGCCGAGGTCGACAAGCTGCTCGGCAAGCCGTGGGACGACGAGCTGGAGACCTTCCGGCACGCCGGCGAGGGCGCGCCGGTGCGCTGGCTCCACCAGGTCGTCTGACCTCACCCCACCGCGGTCACAGCGGGATGTTGCCGTGCTGGCCGCGGCGTACGCCGACGGTCTGGATCTCGTGGTTGATCGCCTGGGCGATCGCGGAGCGGGTCCGGATCGGCTCGACGACCTCGTCGACGACCCCGATCTCGACGGCCTTGTCGACGCCGCCCGCGATCCGCTCGTGCTCGGCGGCCAGCTCGGCCTCGACCTGGGGGCGGATGTCGGGGGCGACCTCGGCCAGCTTGCGGCGGTGGAGGATCCGGATGGCGGCGACCGCCCCCATCACGGCGACCTCGGCGCCCGGCCAGGCCAGCACCCGGGTCGCGCCCAGGGAGCGGGCGTTCATCGCGATGTAGGCGCCGCCGTAGGTCTTGCGGGTCACCAGGGTGACGCGGGGGACGACGCACTCGCCGAAGGCGTGCAGCAGCTTCGCGCCGCGGCGTACGACGCCGTCCCACTCCTGGCCCACGCCGGGCAGGTAGCCCGGCACGTCGACGATCACGATCAGCGGGACGCCGAGCGCGTCGCACATCCGCACGAAGCGGGAGGCCTTCTCGGCGGAGAGCGAGTCGAGGCAGCCGCCGAGCCGCAGCGGGTTGTTGGCGACCACGCCGACGGTGCGGCCGCCGAAGCGGCCCAGGGCGGTGACGATGTTGGGCGCCCAGCGGGCGTGCAGCTCCTGCGCCGTGCCCTCGTCGAGCATCGACTCGACGAGCGGGTGCACGTCGTAGGCGCGCTTCTTGGACTCGGGGAGCAGGTCCTCGAGGTCGCGGTCCTCGACCGCGGCGACGTCGAGGCTGCCCTGTGAGCCGAGCAGGGACGCGACGATGCGGGCGCGGTCGAGTGCCTCGCGCTCGGACTCGGTGAGGATGTGCACGACGCCCGAGCGACGGCCGTGGGGCTCGGGGCCGCCGAGCCGGAGCATGTCGACGTCCTCGCCGGTGACCGAACGCACGACGTCGGGACCGGTGACGAAGATCCGGCCCTCGGGGCCGAGGATCACCACGTCGGTGAGCGCCGGACCGTACGCCGCGCCACCGGCGGCCGGGCCGAGGACGACGGAGATCTGGGGGATCCGACCCGACGCCTGGGTCATGGCGTGGAAGATCCGGCCGACCGCGTGCAGCGACAGCACGCCCTCGGCCAGCCGGGCGCCGCCGGAGTGCCAGAGACCGATGATCGGCACGCTGTCGGTCATCGCCCGGTGGTAGGCGTCGACCACGACCTTGCAGCCGACGTCGCCCATGGCGCCGCCCATCACGGTGGCGTCGGAGCAGAAGACGACCACGCGGGTGCCCTCGACCTGGCCGACCGCGGCGAGCATGCCGGAGTCGTCGTCCGGGGTGATCAGCTCCAGGGTGCCGTCGTCGAGCAGGGCCCGCAGCCGGGTGACCGGGTTGCGGGGGTCCTGCTCGCGGGGGAGCTTGGCCGGCTTGGCGGGCGCCTGGGTCACGAGGTGCTCCCGAAGGCGACCGCGACGTTGGCGCCGCCGAAGCCGAAGGAGTTGTTGAGTGCCGCGATGTCGCCCTGGGGCAGGTCGCGCGGCTTGGTCGCGATGTCGAGCTCCACGCGCGGGTCCTGGTCGTCGAGGTTGATCGTCGGCGGGGCCACCCGGTGGTGGAGCGCCAGCACGGTGGCGATGGCCTCGAGCGCGCCGGCGCCGCCGAGCAGGTGACCGGTCATCGACTTGGTCGAGGTGACGACCACCTGGGAGACGTGCTGTCCCAGCGTGGCGTGGAGCATCAGGCCCTCGGCGATGTCGCCCTGGGGGGTCGACGTCGCGTGGGCGTTGACGTGCACGATCGCCGACGGATCGATCTCCGACTCGGCCAGTGCCCGCAGGATCGCCCGCGAGCCGCCCCGACCCTCGGGGTCGGGCTGCGCGATGTCGTGGGAGTCGGCGGTGATGCCGGCGCCGAGCACCTCGGCGTAGATCCGGGCGCCGCGGGCCCGGGCGTGCTCCTCGGACTCCAGCACCAGCACGCCGGCGCCCTCGCCGAGGACGAACCCGTCCCGGCCGGTGTCCCAGGGGCGGGAGACCGTCGCGGGGTCACCGGCGTTCTTCGACAACGCCATCATGTTGGCGAAGGCGGCCATCGGGAGCGGGTGGATCGCTGCCTCGGTGCCACCGGCGAGCACGATGTCGGCGCGGCCGAGCCGGATCTGGTCGAGCGCGAGCGAGATCGCCTCGTTGCCGGAGGCGCACGCCGAGACCGGGGTGTTGACCGCGGCGCGCGCACCGACGTACAGGCTGATCTGGGCCGCCGGCGCGTTCGGCATCAGCATCGGGACGGCGAGCGGGGACACCCGGCGCGGACCCTTCTCCTTGAGCGCGTCGTAGTTGTCCAGCAGCGTCGTGACGCCGCCGATGCCCGAGGCCATCGCCACGCCGAGCCGATCCTTGTCGATCTCGGCGTCCTCCAGCCCGGAGTCGCGCCAGGCCTCCATGGCGGCCACCATCGCGAACTGGGAGGAGCGGTCGAGGCGGCGGGCCTTGACCCGCTCGAGGACCTCGGTCGGCTCGACCGCCACGCGTCCGGCGATCTTCACCGGCATCTGCTCCGCCCACTCATCGGTGAGCGGTCGGACGCCGGAGCGTCCGGCGAGCATGCCGTCCCAGGTGCTCGCGACGTCTCCGCCGAGGGGGCTGGTGGTGCCCATCCCGGTGACGACGACTCGGGTGCGACTCATGAAGGAAACCTCAGCCCTGTGCTCGCTCGATGAAGGCGACGGCGTCACCGACGGTCTTGAGGTTCTTGACCTCGTCGTCGGGGATGGACACGCCGAACTTCTCCTCGGCGGCCACGACGACCTCGACCATGGACAGCGAGTCGACGTCGAGGTCGTCGACGAACGACTTGTCGAGCTGGACGTCGGCCTGGTCGATGCCGGCGACCTCGTTGACGATCTCGGCGAGGTCGGCGCGGATCTCTTCGGTGGTGGGCATGCTTCCTCTTTCTCTCGGTGATTCTCTGGAGTCCTGCTGGGTCCTGCTGGGTCCTGCGATCAGGGGACGGTGACGACCTGCGCGGCGTACGCCAGGCCGGCACCGAAGGCGATCAGGAGCGCGACGTCGCCGCTGCGGGCCTCGCCGTCCTCGACCATCCGGTGGAGTGCGAGCGGGACCGACGCCGCGGAGGTGTTGCCCTGCTCGGCGATGTCGCGCGCGATCTTCACGTGCTCGGGGAGCTTCATGGAGCGGGCCATCGCGTCGATGATCCGCATGTTGGCCTGGTGGGGGACGAACAGGTCGAGGTCGTCGACGGTGAGCCCGGCGCGGTCGAGCGCCTGCCGGCCGACCTTGGCCATGGCGAAGCTCGCCCAGCGGAAGACCTTGTTGCCCTCCATCACCAGGTGGGGCATGACCCCGGAGCCGGGGACGTCGGGGGTGCCGACGACGTCGCGCCAGTCCTCCTTCTGCCGGATCAGGTCGTACTGCTCGCCGTCGGAGCCCCACACGACCGGGCCGATGCCCGGGGTCTCGCTCGGACCGATCACGACGGCACCGGCGCCGTCGGCGAAGATGAACGCCGTGCCGCGGTCGTAGAGGTCGGTGATGTCGCTGAGCCGCTCGACGCCGATCACCAGCGCGTGGCCGGCGCTGCCGGCGCGGACCATGTCGGCGGCCAGCGAGACACCGTGGCAGAAGCCGGCGCAGGCCGCGGAGATGTCGAAGGCCGCGGCGTTGCCGGTGCCGAGCTCGTGGGCGATGGCGGTCGCCATCGCCGGGGTCTGCAGCAGGTGGGTGACCGTCGCGACGATGACGCAGTCGATCTGCTCGGGCGCGATGCCGGCCCGCTCGATCGCCTCCCGCGAGGCGGCGACCGACATCAGCTGGATGGTCTCCTCGGGCGTGGCCCAGCGCCGCTGCTTGATGCCGGAGCGCTGCTGGATCCACTCGTCGCTGGACTCGATCGCCGAGACGACCTCGGAGTTGGGGACCTCACGCGAGGGGCGGTAGGCCCCGATCCCGAGGATCGCCGTGTGGGGGGCGCCGGTGACCGCACCGATGGCGGCCATCAGGAGACCCCCTCCGGGTGGAGGCGGACCAGCGGTTGGCCGGGCGAGACCAGGTCGCCGTCCTCGACGAGCCACTCCACGACCTGACCGCCGTGCAGGGCCACGACGTGGTGGCGCTCGCGCAGGCTGGCGACGTCGCCGATGGCGGCGCCCGGGCGGAGCAGCTCGGTCGCGCCGGCGTCGCCGTCGAGGTGGAAGGTGCCCTTGGCGGGGGAGACGACCATCCGCCAGGTGGGAGAGCTGTCCATGGGGGAGGCCTCGCCGTGCTTCTGCACGAAGGCGCGGGCGTCGTCCAGCTGCTCGGGACCCTTGAGGGCGAAGGTCTCCACGCCCTTGAGGGCCCGCTTGGCGATGCCGGTGAGGGTGCCGGCCGGCGGCATCTCCAGGATGCCGGTCACGCCGAGGTCGGCCATCGTCTCGAGGCAGAGGTCCCAGCGCACCGGGTTGGCGATCTGGCCGACGATGCGGGCCAGCACGTCGGGGCCGTCGTGGACGACGTTGCCGTCCCGGTTGGAGATCACCGGGATCCGGGCGTCGTGGACCGACACCGAGCGGGCGAGGGTGGCGAGGTGGCCGACCGCGGGGCCCATGTGCTCGGTGTGGAAGGCGCCGGCGACGCTCAGCGGGATCAGCCGGGCCTTCTCGGGACCGTCGGCGGCGAGCGCCGCGAGCTGCTCGGCGGTGCCGGCGGCGACGATCTGGCCGGGGCCGTTGTCGTTGGCGGGGGTCAGGCCGTGCTTCTCGAGGCTCGCCAGCACCTCGTCGCGGTCACCGCCGAGGACGGCCGTCATCCCGGTGGGGGTGACGGCGGCCGCGTCGGCCATCGCCTTGCCGCGCTCACGCACCAGCACCATCGCCTGCTCGGCGGTGATCACCCGGGCACCGGCGGCCGCGGTGAGCTCGCCGACGCTGTGGCCCGCGACGGCGCTCACGGTGGAGAACGCGTCGGTCGGGTGGGGGAACAGCTCGAGCGCCGCGACCAGACCGGTCGCGACGAGCAGCGGCTGGGCGATCTGCGTCTCGCGGATCGTGTCGGCGTCGGCCTCGGTGCCGTAGTGGATCAGGTCGAGGCCGGCGACGGTGGAGAGCCACTCCATGCGGGAGGCGAAGGTGCGGTCCTCCAGCCACGGGACGAGGAAGCCGGGGGTCTGGGCGCCCTGACCGGGCGCGACGATGACGAGCACGAGGTCAACTCTGCCGCGCGACCCCCCTCGCCCGCGCCTCCGCCACGCACGAAAGCAGGTCGGGAAACTTTGGAGGGTTCCTACAAATTCTCGCCACGACCGGACTGGCGACCGAGCACCAGGGCGATGCGCAGGGCGAGGCTGTCGCGGGCGTCGGAGGGGGCGAGCCCGGTGAGGTCGGCGACCTGCTTGAGGCGGTAGCGGACGGTGTTGGGGTGCACGAAGAGGACCCGGGCGGTCGCCTCGATCGAGCCCCCGGTCCCGAAGTACGCCGCCATCGTCTCGATCAGGGTGCCGCGCGCCTGCAGCAGCGGCAGGTAGACCTCGTCCACGAGATGGCGACGGGCGTGGCCGTCGCCGGCCAGGACCCGCTCGGGGAGCAGCTCCTCGCTGGTCACCGGGCGGGGCGCCTCGGGCCAGCCGGCCGCGGCCCGCCACGCCGACATCGCGGCCCGGGCCGAGACGTGGGCGTGGTCGAGCCCGTCGGTGACCGGCCCGACCACGACGGGTCCCTCGCCGAAGAGGTCCGAGACCGTGGCGCCGGCCTTGCCCTCGTCACCGACCGCGCCGAGGACCACCACCAGCCGTTCGCCCTGGGTGGCGCACAGCGCGTCCATCCCGGCCGCGCGCGCCACGCGGCGTACCTCGTCGAAGACGTCGGTCTCGGTACGCTGCGCCGGGACCCGGCCCAGGACCACGGCGACATCGCCCCGCGCGGACCAGCCCAGGGCGCTGGCCCGCGACATCACGGCCTCGTCGGCCTCGCCGCGCAGCACCGAGTCGACGACCAGGGCCTCGAGCCGGGCGTCCCAGGCGCCGCGGAGCTCGGCGGCGCGGGCGTAGACCTCGGCGGTGGCGAAGGCGACCTCGCGGCCGTAGCGCAGCACCGCGCCGTGGACGTCGTCGGCGTCGGCCGGGTCGATGATCTCGTCGATGCTCACCTCGACGACCTCGAGCGACAGCCTCACCAGGTCGACGGTCTGCTGGAGGCTGATCGCGCCGGTCAGCGCCTGCGGGGCCGCACCGAAGACGTCGGCCGCCAGCGCACCCGCGCCCGGCACCGGCTCGCTGGCGTGCGAGTACCAGTCGACGAAGCCCTTCACGCCGGCCTGGACGATGAGCCCGACCCAGGAGCGGTCGTCCGCGCTGAGCTGGCGGAACCACGGCAGGTCCCCCTCCATCCGCGCCGTGGCGGTGGTGCTGAGGGCGCCCGTCGCACGCAGCAGCGCCCCCGCGGCCCGGTCGCGGTCGGCACCGGGGCGCTCTCGAGGTGTGGACACCCTCCGAGGCTAGGGCACGAGAAACCTTTGTGAAATAAGGGTTTCCGGGTGCCCAACGCTTCGGAACTCTGGTTGAATCCCGCAGAACCCCACGAGAGGCGGCCCCTGGTGGTCCAGTCGCGGTACGAGGTCCAGTACCTCACGATCCACGGGCACCGACGCGCCTTCGTGAAGGTCGGTTCCGGTCCGGTGGTGCTGCTGCTGCACGGGCTCGGCTGCGACCACACGACGTGGGAGCCGGTCATCGACTCGCTGTCGCGCCGCTACACCGTCATCGCGCCGGACCTGCTGGGTCACGGGCTGTCGGACAAGCCGCGCGCCGACTACAGCGTCGGCGGCTACGCCAACGGCATGCGCGACCTGCTGACCGTGCTGGGCATCGACAAGGTGACCGTGGTCGGCCACAGCTTCGGCGGCGGAGTGGCGATGCAGTTCGCCTACCAGTTCCCCGAGCGCACCGAGCGGATGATGCTGGTCGCCTCCGGCGGCCTCGGCCCCGAGGTGTCGCCGATCGATCCGCGCGATCACCACGCCCGGCTTCCACCAGGTCATGGCGGCGCTCACCCTGCCCGGCGTACGCCACGTCGGCAAGGCCGGCCTGCGCGGCGCTGTCCCGCGCTGCCCACGCGCCACACCCGCGACCTCGACGAGGTCGCCGAGATCTACGACTCCTTCAAGGACCCGGCCGCGCGGCACGCGATCCGGCACGTCGTGCGCGCCGTGGTCGACTGGCAGGGCCAGATCGTCACCATGGCCGACCGCGCCTACCTCACCGAGGCGATGCCGATGGCCGTCATCTGGGGCGAGGACGACCAGGTGATCCCGGTCCGCCACGCGTCGCGGGTCGGCGAGATCGCGCCCAACGCCCGGGTCGAGGTGATCCCGAACGCCGGCCACTTCCCGCACAAGGACCACCCGCAGCGCTTCGCCAGGCTCGTGCACGAGTTCATCCGCTCGACCCAGCCGGCGGCGTACTCCCGCGCGCGCTTCCGCTCGCTGCTCAAGGCCGGGCGGCCGATCGCAGCAGGACGCGACCGTCACCCGGATCGCCCCGGCCTGACGGCGACGCCGGATCGCTGCGCGATCAGGCGTCGCCGCCCTCCTGCTTCACGTCCTTGACGGCGGTCGGGTCGTCGATGGCGGTACGCCGTGAACGCCTGGGCGACCCTGCTCGCGGTCGATCTCGCCGGCGTCGGCCAGCGCCTGCAGCGTCTGCACCACGACCGACTCGGCGTCGATGTGGAAGAACCGCCGGGCGGCGGGGCGGGTGTCGGCGAAGCCGAACCCGTCGGCGCCGAGCACGCGGTAGTCGGCCGGCACCCAGCGCGCGATCTGCAGCGGCACCGCGGCCATGTAGTCGGACACCGCGACGACCGGTCCGGCGTGGCCGGACAGGGCGTCGGTGACGTAGGGCGTGCGCTTCTCGTCCTCGGGGTGGAGGAGGTTCCACTACTCGGCGGCGACGGCGTCGCGGGCCAGCTCGTTCCACGAGGTGACCGACCAGGTGTCGGCCACGACGCCCCAGTCGTCGCGCAGCAGCTGCGCGGCGCGTCTCGATCCACGGGTAGGCGACACCGGAGGCGAGCAGCTGGACCCGCGGGCCCTCGCCCTCGCCGGTGGAGACCTGGTGGATGCCCTGGAGGATGCCCTCGACGTCGACGTCCTCCGGCTCGGCCGGCTGCTTGACCGGCTCGTTGTAGACGGTGATGTAGAAGATGACGTCCTCGCCCTGGCCGTCGCGGCCGCCCGTGCCGTACATCCGCTCGAGGCCGGACTGCATGACGTGGCTGACCTCGTAGGCGAACGCCGGGTCGTAGTGCACGACCGCGGGGTTGGTCGTCGCGAGCAGCGGCGAGTGGCCGTCGGCGTGCTGCAGGCCCTCGCCGGTGAGCGTCGTGCGACCGGCGGTGGCGCCGATCAGGAAGCCACGGGCGAGCTGGTCGGCCATCGCCCAGATCGAGTCGCGCGGTGCGCTGGAAGCCGAACATCGAGTAGAAGATGTAGAACGGGATCATGTGCTCGCCGTGCGTGGAGTACGCCGAGCCGGCGGCGGTCGCCGAGGCCATCGCGCCGGCCTCGGAGATGCCCTCGTGGAGCATCTGGCCCTGCTCGGACTCCTTGTAGGAGAGCAACAACTTGCGGTCGACCGACTCGTACTGCTGGCCGCCCGGGTTGTAGACCTTGGCGCTCGGGAACATCGAGTCCATGCCGAACGTGCGGTACTCGTCGGGCGCGATCGGCACGATGCGCTTGCCGATCTCGGGGTCCTTCATCCAGTCCTTGAGCAGCCGGACGACCGCCATGGTGGTGGCGATGGAGTTCTTGCCCGAGCCCTGCTTGAGCTCGGCGTACATCTCGTCGCCGGGCAGCTTCAGGGCCTCGGCGCGCACGACGCGCCGGGGCATCGAGCCGCCGAGCTGGCGACGGCGCTCGAGCATGTACTCGATCTCGGGGGCCTTCGCGCCGGGGTGGAAGAACGGCGCGGCGCCGGTCTCCTCGTAGGAGCGCTCGAGGTCGTGGTCGGAGATCGGCAGGTAGAGCCGGTCGCGGAACTTCTTGAGGTCGTCCTGGGTCAGCTTCTTCATCTGGTGGGTGGCGTTCTTGCCCTCGAGGGCGTCGATCGTCCAGCCCTTGATGGTCTTGGCCAGGATCACCGTCGGCTGGCCGACGTGCTTGGTGGCCGAGTCGAACGCGGCGTACACCTTGCGGTAGTCGTGGCCACCGCGCGGCAGCTTCACGATCTGCTCGTCGCTCATGTGCTCGACCATGCTGCGCAGCCGCGGGTCGGCGCCGAAGAAGTGCTCGCGGATGTAGCCGCCGTCCTCGGTGGAGTAGGTCTGGAACTGGCCGTCGGGCGTGGTGTTCATCTGGTTGACGAGCAGCGCCGTCGACGTCCGGGCGAGCAGGGAGTCCCACTCGCGGCCCCAGACGACCTTGATGACGTTCCAGCCGGCGCCACGGAAGTTGGCCTCGAGCTCCTGGATGATCTTGCCGTTGCCGGTGACCGGTCCGTCGAGCTGCTGCAGGTTGCAGTTGATGACCCAGATCAGGTTGTCGAGCTCCTCGCGGGCGGCGATCCGGATCGCGCCCAGCGACTCGGGCTCGGCCATCTCGCCGTCGCCGAGGAACGCCCAGACGCGCTGGTCGGAGGTGTCCTTGATGCCGCGGTTCTGCAGGTAGCGGTTGAACCGCGCCTGGTAGATCGAGTTGATGCCGGTCAGGCCCATCGAGACCGTCGGGAACTCCCAGAAGTCCGGCATCAGCCGGGGGTGGGGGTACGACGGCAGCCCGGCTGCCGGGGCCGTGCTGGACCTCCTGGCGGAACCGGTAGAGCTGCTCCTCGGTGAGCCGGCCCTCGAGGTAGGCGCGGGCGTAGATGCCGGGGGAGCCGTGTCCCTGGATGTAGATCTGGTCGCCGCCGCCGGGGGCGTCCTTGCCGCGGAAGAAGTGGTTGAAGCCGACCTCGTAGAGGCTCGCGGCGGACTGGTAGGTCGCGATGTGTCCGCCGACCTCGAGGCCCTTGCGGTTGGCGCTGGAGACCATCACGGCGGCGTTCCAGCGGATGAAGGCGCGGATCCGGCGCTCGATGTCCTCGTCGCCGGGGAACCACGGCTCGCGCTCGGGCGGGATCGAGTTGATGTAGTCGGTGCTGCGCAGGGCGGGGACGCCGACCTGCGTCTCGCGGGCACGCTCGAGCAGCCGCAGCATGACGTAGCGGGCGCGTTCGCGGCCGCGCTCCGAGACGAGGCTGTCGAAGGAGTCGATCCAGTCGGTGGTCTCGTCGGGATCGATGTCGGGCAGCTGGGTCGGCAGGCCCTCGTGGATCACCGAGGGGATGCTCTTGGCACTCTCGCTCACCCGTCCATCGTTGCACGCGGGAGGAGCCCACGGAATTTACCCAGCGGTAGCCGGTCGTCCACCGAAACGCCGGACTCGGGTTGCGGACCCGGGCCAACTCCGCTGGACTACTGCACACCCGACCCGCGAGACCATGGAGGATGAGTGAGCTCGACCGCGGACAGCGACGCTGTCCAGTCAACACCGGCCGCACGACTTGGCCTGACCGCAGGCATGGTGGTCCAGGAGCTCGGCTGGGACACCGACACCGATGACGAGCTGAGGATCGCCATCGAGGACGCCATCGACGCCGACATGGTCGACGGTGACTACGGCAACGTGGTGGACGCGGTGATCCTCTGGTGGCGCGACGAGGACGGCGACCTCGTCGACGGGCTCGTGGACTCGCTCACCGACCTCGTCGGCGGCGGAGCGATCTGGCTGCTCACGCCCAAGGTCGGCCGGCGCCAACTCCGTCGACGCGGCGACCATCGCCGAGGCGGCGCCGATCGCGGGGCTCTCGCAGACCACCACGGTCTCGGTCAGCAAGGACTGGGCGGCGACCCGCCTGGTCGCGCCCAAGACACCGGCGTAACCAGCGGCCGGCTGCGCCGTTCCTCAGGTCACCATGCAGAAGCTCTCGAACGCCGTGTCCCACCTCGCGGTCACCGCCAAGGTGCTCGGAGGGTCCGGGGTCATCCGGCCCTTCGGCCCGCGCACGCTGGTCGGCCTCGTCTCGATCCTGCGCCGGTGGGGCACCGGTCCCGCGGGCGGCTTCGCCACGCTCGCGCTGCTCGAGCCCGACAAGGTCGGCCTCGTCGACGAGCTCGGCGAGCTGACCTTCGGCGAGGTCCACCGGCGCAGCAACGCGCTGGCCCGCGGCCTCGCCGGGCTCGGCGTCGGCGAGGGCGACTCGGTGGCCGTGATGTGCCGCAACCACCGCGGCTTCGTCGACGCCACGATCGCGATCGCCAAGCTCGGCGCGGACATCCTCTACCTCAACACCGCCTTCGCCGGCCCGCAGCTGGTCGACGTGCTGGAGCGCGAGGCGCCGAGCGCGGTCGTGCACGACGAGGAGTTCACCGGGCTGCTCGCGGAGGCCGACGTCGAGCAGCGGGTCCTCGCGTGGACCGACTCGGACAGACCGCGGGCACCACGCTCGAGCGGCTGATCGCCGACCACGACGACGCGGAGCTCGACCCGCCCGACCGGCACGCGCGCATCGTCATCCTGACCTCCGGCACGACCGGGACGCCGAAGGGCGCGCCCCGCAACGAGGCCGGCATCGACGCGGCCGTCTCGCTGCTGTCGCGGCTGCCGCTGCGCCAGGGCTGGCGCACCCACATCGCGGCCCCGCTGTTCCACACCTGGGGCTTCGCCCACCTCGCGCTGGCGATGCTGCTCGGCTCGACGGTCGTGCTCCGCCGCCGCTTCGACCCCGAGGACGCGCTGGCCACGACCCAGGACGAGCGCTGCGACTCGCTGGTGGTGATCCCGGTGATGCTGCAGCGGATCCTCGCTCTGCCCGAGGAGACGCTGGCGACGTACGACCTGTCGCGGGTGAAGGTGGTCGCGGCGTCGGGCTCCGCGCTGCCGGGCGACCTGGCGCTCAGCTGGATGGACCACTTCGGCGACCACCTCTACAACATCTACGGCTCCACCGAGGTCGCCTACGCCATCGTCGCGACCCCCGAGGACCTGCGCGCCGCCCCGTCCGCGGCCGGCAAGCCGCCGCACGCCACCGTCGTCAAGGTGTACGCCGAGGACGGCCGCGAGGTCGCGCCGGGGGAGACCGGACGGATCTTCGTCGGCAACTCGATGCTCTTCGAGGGCTACACCGGCGGCGGCAGCAAGGACATGATCGACGGGCTGATGGCGACCGGCGACGTCGGCCGCTTCGACGAGGACGGCCGGCTCCACGTCGAGGGCCGCGACGACGAGATGATCGTCTCCGGCGGCGAGAACGTCTTCCCCCAGGAGGTCGAGGACTGCCTGGTCGGCCACGACGCCGTCGCCGAGGTGGCCGCGATCGGCGTGGACGACGACGACTACGGCACCCGGCTGCGGGCGTTCGTGGCGCTGCGCGACGGGGCCGAGGCGTCCGAGGACGACCTCAAGGAGCACGTGAAGTCCAACCTCGCGCGCTACAAGGTGCCGCGCGAGATCGTGTTCCTCGACGAGCTGCCGCGCAACGCGACCGGCAAGATCCTCAAGCGCGACCTGGCGGACCACGAGGCCGATCACGACTGAGCGGGTGCCGGGTGGAAGGATGAGCCCCACCATGACCGGACTCTCTCTCGGTGGCCCCGCGCCCGACTTCACGCTGCGCGACCAGTTCGGCCAGGACGTGACGCTGTCGTCGTACGTCGGCCACAAGGCGGTCGCCCTCGTCTTCTTCCCCTACGCCTTCTCCGGGGTGTGCACCGGCGAGATGGCCGGGATCCGCGACCGGCTCGCGGAGTTCATGACCTTCGACTCCGAGGTGCTCGCGATCTCGTGCGACCCGGTCTACTCGCTGCGCGCCTTCGCCGACGCCGACGGGCTCAACTTCCCGCTGCTCTCCGACTTCTGGCCGCACGGCGAGGTGACCCGCGCCTACGGCGTCTTCGACGAGCGCAAGGGCGCCCCGCTGCGTTCGTCGTACGTCGTCGGGAAGGACGGGACCGTGCGCTGGTCGGTCCACAACGCGATGCCCGACGGCCGCGACCTCGACGCGCACCTCGCCCAGCTGGGGGACGCGGTCTAGTCCATTGGGGCCATTTGTCGCGGAAATTCGCGTGACTGCGCGACAACGCTTGGGTGGCCGGACTATCTTGGTCCTTGTCGAGCCGCTGGTGACCCGAGACGCCAGCGGCTCGGCTCTTTCTATTTCTGTAGGGTGAGCGCGCTGAGGGCGTATAGCTCAGCGGTAGAGCGCTTCCCTTACAAGGAAGATGTCGGGGGTTCGATCCCCTCTGCGCCCACGTGTCCCCCACGACTGAGAGCGCAGCCATCGCGGAACGTCTCGCGGGACGGCGCGTGCTGCTGACGGGCGCGACCGGTTTCGTGGGCGAGGCCCTGGTCCACCTGCTGCTGAGCGAGGTCCCCGGCGTCCACCTCACGCTGCTGGTGCGGCCGAGGGGCTCCACCACGGCCGAGGCGCGCGTCGCCAGGCTGCTCGGCAAGCCGGTCCTCGCGGACGTGGTCGCCGCAGCCGGTGGGGTCGAGGCGCTGATGGGGCAGCGGGTCCGGGTGCTGCCGGGTGACCTTGCGCAGGCGCCGGCGCTGCCCGACGACCTCGACGCCGTGGTGCACTGCGCCGGCGACGTGTCCTTCGACCCGCCGGTCGACGAGGGCTTCGCCACCAACGTGCTCGGCACCCGCGAGCTGCTGGCCCGGGTCCGCGAGGCCGGGCCCGACCTGCACTACGTCCACGTGTCCACGGCGTACGTCGCCGGCCGCCGCCGTGGCAGCATCCCCGAGGCCCCGGTGCCGCACGACGTCGACCTCGAGGCCGAGCTCGCCTGGGGGCTGGGGCAGCGCCAGCAGGTCGAGCACCGCTCGCGCGACGCCGAGGTGCTGGCCGACCAGCGGCGCAAGGCGGAGCGGGAGCACGGCCGCGCCGGCATGCTCACGGCCGCCCGCGCGACCGAGGAGGCCCGGCGGCAGTGGGTGAAGGACGAGCTGGTGCGGCTGGGCGCCGAGCGGGCCCGGAGCCTCGGGTGGACCGACTGCTACACGTTCACGAAGGCGCTCGGCGAGCGGGTGGTGGAGGAGCACGCACGCGACCGTCGGGTCTCGATCGTGCGCCCCACCATCATCGAGTCGGCCCTCGCACGGCCCCACGCGGGCTGGATCGAGGGCTTCAAGATGGCCGAACCGCTGATCCTCGCCTACGGGCGCGGCGAGCTGCCGGAGTTCCCGGCCGCCGCCGACACGATCGTCGACATCGTGCCGGTCGACCACGTGGTCTCGGCGATCGTCGCGATCCTCGCGCACCCGCCGGAGGCCGGCACGGCTGAGTACTTCCAGGTCTCGTCGGGCGACCGCAACCCGCTGACCTTCCGCGAGCTCTACGGCCACGTGCGTGCCTACTTCGACGAGCACCCCTTCGCCGCCGGTGACCGGGGCGCCACGCGGCTGCCCGACTGGCGGTTCCCGGGGGCGCAGGCCGTCGAGCGGCTGCTGTCGACCAGCGAACGGGCCTACCGTGTCGCCGACCGCGCCGTCGGGCTCGCCCCGCGCAGCGACCGGGTGCGTGACGTCGCCCGCCGGCTGGACCGGCAGGGCCGGCGGCTGGAGTTCCTGCGGCGCTATCTCGACCTCTACCGCGAGTACGCCTCGGCGGAGCTGCGCTTCTCCGACGCCCACACCTGGGCGCTGCACCGCTCGCTGTCCCCGGCCGACCGTGCGACCTTCGCGTTCGACACCGCCGTCATCGACTGGGGGCACTACCTCCGCGAGGTGCACTGCCCGGCCGTCACGAAGCCGATCCGCGACCTCGACGAGCTGCGGGCGGCGAGGAAGAAGGCGCCCGGCGCCTCGGGCCTGCCGACGCTGGCGCCAGCGGCCCCGGAGAAGCAGATCGCCGCGTTCTTCGACATGGACGGGACGCTGCTGTCGTCCAACGTGATCGAGACCTACCTCTGGATGCGGCTGCGCGAGCTGTCCGGCGGCGAACGGCTGGCCGAGGTCGGTCGGGTCGCGGCGCGGGTGCCGAGCCTGGTGCGCGCCGAACGGCAGGAGCGCAGCGCGTTCCTGCGGCAGGTCTACCGGGAGTACGCCGGCGCCCGGCTGGCCGACCTCGACCGGGTGGTCGACGAGGACCTCGCCGACCACGTGCTCGCGCGCCTCGCGCCGGCCGCCGTACGCCGGATCCGCGAGCACCGCGCCGCCGGGCACACGCACGGTCCTGATCACCGGTGCGGTCCGACCGCTGACCCGGCCGCTGGCGCCGCTCTTCGACCACGTCGAGGCGGCCGAGCTGGCCGTCGACGCGGGCGGCGTGTGCACCGGCCACCTGGAGGCGTCGCCGCTGGTGGGGGAGTCGCGGGCGGCCTGGATGCAGGCCTGGGCGAGCGCCCACGGGGTCGACCTGGCCGCGTCCTACGGCTATGCCGACTCCCACTCCGACCTGCCCCTGCTCGAGGCGGTGGGCCGACCGGTGGCGGTGCGGCCCGACGTCTCCCTGGCTCGGCACGCCCGCCGGCAGCGGTGGACGACCGTCGACTGGGCCAGCCCCGACGCCACTGCCCGCACCCTCAACCCGGTGGGAGGCCGACGATGATGCTCGCGCTGGAGATGTTCCGCTCGCTGCCGCGGGCCGCGGCCGGTCGCGTCGTCGGAGGCAGGATGCCGCCGATGCTGCTCTCGGGCCTCGCGGCGCCGCTGCGGCTGGTCACGATCGACGAGCCCCGCGTCCGCCGGCCCGGCTGGGCGCGGCTGCGGACCCGGCTCTCCGGGATCTGCGGCTCCGACCTGGGCGCGCTCTCGGGTCGCACCAGCCTCTACTTCTCGGCACTGGTGTCGATGCCGTTCGTGCCCGGGCACGAGGTGGTCGCCGAGCTGGTCGACGACTGCGAGGACCTGCGCGGCCGGCACCCTCGTCGTCGTCGACCCCGTGCTCACCTGTGCCGCACGCGGCGTCGACGGCCTGCGAGGCCTGCGCGACCGGTGCCACCAACCGCTGCTCGCGGATCACCGTCGGCCACCTCTCGCCGGGGCTGCAGACCGGCTTCTGCCGTGACGCCGGCGGCGGCTGGGGGCAGGTGCTCGCCGCCCACCGCAGCCAGCTCCACGTGGTGCCGGAGGGCTACTCCGACGAGCAGGCGCTGCTGATCGAGCCGATCGCGTGCGCCGTCCACACCGCGCTCGCCGCCCGGGTCGCCCCGAACGACCGGGTGCTGGTCAGTGGTGCGGGCTCGGTCGGGCTGCTGGCCACGCTGGCGCTGCGCGAGCTCACGCCCGCGGGGGAGATCACGGTCGTCGCCAAGCACGCCCACCAGCGGGAGCTGGCCCTCGGGCTCGGCGCGACCGAGGTGGTCACGCCGGGCGAGGTGCTGCGCCGGGTTCGGCGCTCGACCGGGGCGTTCCAGCTCGAGCCCGAGTACGCCGCGGCGTACCTGCTGGGCGGCGTGGACGTCGCCGTCGACGCCGTCGGATCGAAGCGGTCGCTGGAGACCGCGCTGCACGCCACCCGCGCCGGCGGCCGGGTGGTGCTCTCCGGGATGCCGGCGGCGGCCGACCTGTCCGCCGCGTGGTTCCGCGAGCTCGAGGTCGTCGGCTCCTACGCCTCGGCGCAGCGCGAGCCCGGCGCCGGCGACCGGCCCGCCTTCGAGGTCGCCACCGGGCTGGCGGCCGCCGACGGCGTCCAGCAGATCGCCAAGTCCGTCGTGTCCTACCCGCTCCACCGCTGGCGCGAGGCCCTCGACCACGCCCACTCCACCGGCCGCCTCGGCACCGTCAAGGTCGCCTTCGATCCCAGGAGAACAGACTCATGAGCCGCCCCGGATTCGTCCTCGACGTCGATGACCGCACGCCACCGCTCGTCGTCCACGAGGGGCAGGGCTTCCGGCTCGAGGAGTTCCCGCACGGGACGCGGGTGATCTACCCCCCGGAGTCGCTGCCGAGCCTGCCCGACCCGGAGCAGGCGATCCGTGACGCGCTGCTCAGCCCCCTCGACTCCGCGCCGCTCCCGGAGCTGCTGTTCCCGGGGATGCGGCTGACGATCGCCTTCGACGACGTCTCGCTGCCGCTGCCGTCCATGCGACCGCCCGACGTGCGGCAGCGGATCATCGAGCAGGTGCTGACGATGGCCGCTGCGGCCGGCGTCGACGACGTCGAGCTGATCGCCGCCAACGCGCTGCACCGACGGATGACGCCGGCCGAGCTGCGCCACATCGTGGGGGAGCGGGTCTTCCGCTCCTTCCACCCGCAGGGCGCGCTCTACAACTTCGACGCCGAGGACCGCGACAACCTCACCCACCTCGGCACCACCGAGCGGGGCGAGGACGTCGAGATCAGCAAGCGGGCGGCCGAGTCCGACCTGCTCGTCTACGTCAACGTGAACCTGGTGGCGATGGACGGCGGTCACAAGTCCGTCGGCATCGGGCTGGCGTCGTACACCTCGCTGCGCCACCACCACAACCCGCAGACGATGGTGAAGTCCCACTCGTTCATGGACCACAAGAGCAGCCACCTGCACCACTCGGCCTGGCGGATCGGGCGGCTGATCAAGGAGCACGTCAAGGTCTTCCAGGTCGAGACCACGCTCGACAACAACGTGTTCCCCGCGCCGTACGACTTCCTGATGAAGCGCGAGTGGGAGTGGTCGTTGCGTGACCAGGGCTCGATGCTCGCCGCCCGGCGCGGGTTGGCGGTCGCCCCGAAGCGGCTGCGGCACAAGATGTTCCACGACATGCGGGCGCCGTACGGCCTGACCAGCGTGCAGGCCGGCGAGGTCGAGGCCGTCCACGAGCGGACCATCGAGACCGTCCACCGCCAGCAGCTGGTCGAGGTGCAGGGGCAGTCGGACGTGCTGGTGATGGGGGTGCCCTACCTCGGGCCCTACAACGTGAGCTCGACCATGAACCCGATCCTCGCCACCTGCATGGGGCTTGGCTACTACTTCAACTCCTACCGCGGCGCCCCGGTCGTACGCCGCGGCGGCGCCGTGATCCTCTACCACCCGCTCGACGAGGGCTTCCACCAGCTGCACCACCCGTCCTACGTCGACTTCTACGAGGAGGTGCTCGCGGAGTCGACCGACCCGGCGGTGATCGGGGAGAAGTACGAGCAGCAGTTCGCGACCGACCCCTGGTACATCCACCTCTACCGCACCTCGCACGCCTACCACGGCGTCCACCCCTTCTACATGTGGTACTGGGCGGCGCACGCGATGGACCACGTCGACGACGTGATCTGGGTGGGGGCGAACCGGCGGGCCGCGGCCCGGCTCGGCTTCCGCGCCGCGAGCACGCTCGCGGACGCGCTGGAGATGGCCTCCGACACGGTCGGCTACCTCGCCGTCGATCACCTACCTCCACAACCCGCCGCACCTGCTGGCGGACGTGAAGGTCTGAGGCCGTCATGAGCTTCCTCCGTGACGGCGTCGACGACGTCCGGCAGGTCGCCCGCGGCTGGCGCTGGGGACGACGCGGCCAGGTGCCGCGCTCGGCCGAGCCGTGGGTGCTGCCGACCGAGTCCACGGTGTTCGGCACCGAGTGGGCTCGGCGTACGCCGGGGCGGGTGGCGCGCGAGGTCGCCCAGAAGGCCGGGCTCGAGCCGGTCTTCCGCTCCCAGGTCCGCACCCGCGTCGAGGGGCTCGACGTGCTGGAGCGGGTCGAGGGACCGGTGATCTTCGTGGCCAACCACGCCTCCCACCTCGACACCCCGCTGGTGCTGCTGTCGCTGCCCGACGCCTGGCGCCGGCGTACGGCGGTCGCCGCGGCGGCCGACTACTTCTTCGACACCTGGTGGCGCGCGGTCGGCTCGGCGGTGCTGTTCAACACCTTCCCGATCGAGCGCCGCAGCGGCTCGATGTCGGAGACCCCGGGCGACGTGCTGGCCGACGGCTGGAGCCTGCTGATCTTCCCCGAGGGCACCCGCTCGTCGGACGGCTGGATGGGCCGGTTCCGGCTGGGGGCGGCGTACCTCGCGTGCGAGCACGGCGTGCCGGTCATCCCGGTGGCGCACCGGGGGACGTACGCCGCGATGCCGCGCGGGCAGGGCTGGCCCGGGCGGGGGCGGCGGCAGCTGACGATCCGGTTCGGCGAGCCGGTGGTCCCGGCGCCGGGGGAGGCGCCGCGCAGCCTGGCGCCGCGGATCCGCGCCGCCGTGGCCGGCCTGCTCGACGAGGACGAGACGACCTGGTGGGAGGCCCGGCAACGGGCCGCCGCAGGCACCACCCCCGACCCCTCCGGTCCGGACGTCGCGCCGTGGCGGCGGGTCTGGGAGCAGAGCGCGTCACCGCGGCCGGAGCCCGGGCCGGGCCGCTCGCGCATCACCGCCTGGCGTCGCTGACCCATCCGTTCCGCCGACCGCTCCGAACGCCGTGGTGCCCGGGCACAGACGTCTCCCGGGGCCGGTCTCCGTTGCGATCCGGTCCCGGGGGACCCCGGACGATCACCTCGCCCGGCGTCCCGGTCTGTGCTGGGCTCACTCCTCGGAGGTCCGGAGGCCGGGTTTGCGGCGACTCCGGGCCGGGCAGACCGTCAGCTTCCGTTGGGAACGGGCGTGGCAGGACGGCTACGACTTCGTGGCCTCCGAGGTCTGGGCGGAGGGCGCCGCTGAACGGAACCGCGCCTCAGCGTGGGGTCGTGCGGCGAGTGGTCGCGCGGTGCGTCGGGGTCTGCTTCGGCTCCAGGCGTGCCATCGCGAAGGGCAGGACGAAGGCGCAGGTCAGGACCAGGGGGATCAGCAGCAGGCTCACGGGGGGTGCCGTACCCGGTGTCCGGAGTTCCAGCCCTCCAGTCATCTCGACCACCGCCTTGACGTCGTACGAGACGTCCACCTGCTCCCTTGCCGATATCGTGCACGCATGCCAGCCCGCGAAGAGGGACCGCCATCGCGTGAGGACACCGCGGACGAGCGGGACCGCATCGCGGACCAACGGGAGGGCTTTGCCGACCGCCGCGACGTGGTGGCCGGGCGCCGCGAGCGGGCCTCCGACGTCCGCGAGGAGCAGCTCGACGTCCTCGCCGAGGAGGTGCGGGACCCTGCCGAGTCGGAGGGCGACCACCAGCGTCCGATCCTCGACCGTGCCGAGGATCGCCTCGAGCGGTCCTACAAGGCCATCGACCGGAGCCACGCCCAGCTGTCGCGCGACGAGGCGAGGGATGCTCGTGAGCAGGACAAGGTGACCCGGAAGCAGGCCGACGCCGAGGCAAAGACCGAGGCCGACGAGGGGTAGGACCGCCCCGGCCTGCCACGCTCCTGCCAGCCGGTGCGGCAGGCCGCTGTTCGGAAGGATGACGCTACGGTCGATGGACCAGCCCCGAGGCGACAAGGAGGACGGCATGAAACACCATGAGGTTCTGATCGTCGGGGGTGGAAACGCCGGGATCTCGTTGGCCGCTCGGCTGCTGCGCGACGGCGTCCGAGACGTGGCCGTCGTGGAGTCGCAGCCGGTCCACCGCTACCGCCCGCTGCTCAACTACGTCGCGGCGGGCGAGGCGAGAATGGCGTCGCTGGAGAAGCCTGTGGACGATGTGGTCCCTGACGGATGCACCTGGTACCGGGAGCACGTCGTGGCGGTCGCAGCGGATGGCCCGAGCGTGGTGACCCGGGAAGGTCAGCGGATCGCGTGCTCGACGCTGGTGCTCTGCCCGGGGCTCGAAGAGGACTGGGAAGCCACACCTGGGCTGCTCGAGTCGTACGCCGCGGGTTGGGCCGGGTCCTCGTTCGTCGTCGGCACGGCGCCACGGGTGTGGCCCGCGCTGCGGGAGCTGTCCGAGGGTCGCGTGGTCTTCACCGTGCCGCCCGAGCCCGCTCCCTGCGGGGCGACCGCGCTCAAGCCCCTCTTCATGGCGTGCGACCACTGGCGGCGCGCCGGCGTGCTGGGGGACCTCGACATCCAGCTGGTCCTGCCCGGGTCGTCGCCCATCGGTGTGCCGGCCGCGGACGAGCGACTGGAGCAGACGCTGACGTCGTTCGGCGTGACGGTGCTGCGCGAGGCCCGAGTCATCCATCTCGACACCCGCCGGGTCACCGTGGCCACCCCGGGCGGCAACCACGAGCTGGACGACATCGCGTATGCACACGTCGTCCCTCACTACCGGGCCCCCCGCTGGATCGCGGAGGGCGACCTCGCCGGCGCGACGGCGGCCGGTCAGGTAGAGGTCGACCCGAGCACGCTGCGCCACCGTCGGTTCGCCTCGGTCTGGTCGCTGGGCGACGCCGCTGATCTCGGCACCCGGCCCTCCGGTGGGGCGCTGCGTAAACAGGTCGCCGTGCTGGCTCACAACATCGTCGCCGAGGACCCCACGCAGCTGCAGCACTATGACGGTTACACCGTCATGCCCATCACGGTCGCGCGTCATCGGCTGATGCTTGTCGAGGTCGACCGGGACGGTCGCGCGGCGCCGACGGTGCCGCTCCCCGACCTCGCCCGACCCCGACGTGCCACGTGGTGGCTGGACCGCTACGCCCTGCCGGTGACCTACTTCCGTCGTATCTTGCGCGGAAAGGTCTGAACCGGCGGTGCGTGCGTGATCCTGGCTTCAGGGGCCTCGAGATCGATGCGCGCTCTCGGTGCCGCGGAAGTCAGCGCGGCGGAAGGCCGCAGCCATGGGCGCGTTGGGGGGGTCCGTGGTCGCGGTGATGCGAGGGGCGCCGGCCGGTCTCGGCAGGGACGCTCAGTGTCGCCGCGGAGGCCGGCTGCGCGGCCGAGGGCTGGGCGATGCGCATCGCCCGAGTGCCCCGGCCACCCCACCGCAAGCAACCTCATTGGTGGCTCATCGGCATGATGACCAGACGCAGGAGCGGACGTGGTGCAGCGCCGCCCTGGGTGGTGCGTGAGGGTTACAGTCGCCATGACCCGCCCGCTGACGGTCTGTGGAGAGCTGAGGACGACGTGAGAATTCTGGTGACGGGCGCGACGGGCTATGTCGGGGGGCGATTGGTGCCTGTCCTCCTCGATCGCGGGCACGACGTCCGCACCACCACGACCGACCCCGATCGGGAGCAGCCGTGGTGGCGGGACCGGGTGGAGACCGTGGTGATGGATGCTCTCGATGCCGACCAGGTGGCAGCTGCCTGCGACGGAGTGGAGGCGGTGTACTACCTGATTCACGGGATGAGTGGTGATGCCTTCGCCGAGACCGACCGCGAGGCGGCGACCAACGTGGCGGACGGAGTGCGCGTCCATGGTGTCGATCGCCTTGTCTACCTGTCCGGGGTCGTGCCTGAGGTCCCTGAGGACGAGCTCTCCGAGCACATCCGGTCCCGCCGCGAGGTGGAGCGGATCCTGAGCGACACGCCTGGAACCGTCGTCGTGTTGCGCGCTGCCGTGCTCCTCGGCAGCGGGTCCACGTCCTTCGAGATCATCCGGCAGGTCAGCGAACGGTTGCCTGTGCACACCGTGCCGACCTGGATGGACTCGCACGTGCAACCGGTGGCTGTCGTCGACGTGGTCGAGGCGCTCGTCGGTGGCCTCGCTTATGACGGTCCCAGCCGTCATTTCGACGTGGGCGGACCCGACCGGTTGTCCTACGGTGAGCTGATCGAGGCCTACACCAAGCACGCCGGGCTCGAGCGCCCGCAGATCGACGTGCCTTTGTTGCCGACGGCGCTCGTCGGGACGTTGGTGGGCAGCCTCACCGACGTGCCGCGACCGACGGTGGAGGCGCTGGTGGAGAGCCTTCGACACGACATGGTGGCTGCGGACGACGACTTCCAGAGGATGTTGCTTCCTGAGGGACACCGTCTGGTAGGGCTGGACGACGCGTTCCGACGCTCGCTGGCAGAGCGTTCGGGGCGGCCTGCGGACGCTGATCCCATGGGCCCTCTACCGCAGGACCCGGCCTGGGCCGACGGTGGTGACAACAGGCCGACCTTGGCCAAGGTGGTCGACGCGATCAGGGACGTGGTGCCGCGCTCATGAGCGTGTGAGTGCTGCCTCTTCGGAGGACCAGGCGCGCAGGAGCTCGCTAGGAGGGTGCTCCAGGAGTTGGGCATCGACCTTGTGTTCGAACACGTGTTCGAGTAGGCTCGAGCCATGTCCACCAGACCCTCGAGCAGTGCACCGCCCGGCAGGTGCTGGACGCTGCGCGGGGGTCGGTGTCGGCTCGGCGGGAGGCCGAGGTGCAGGAGATGCGCGTCGCCTCGCAGTGGGCGGCGATCCACGGGGAGCCGCAGGATCGCCGCGACCCGATGACCACGCCGGGCGGAGAGGGGACACCGCCGGTGCGGGAGTACTCACTGCCCGAGCTGGCGATGGCGCGTGAGACCCACACCTTGTCGACCCGGTCGCTGGTGGCCGACGCCCTCGACCTCGAGCACCGGCTTCCGCTCACGTGGGCCAAGGTGGTGGCGCTGGCCTGCGACCCCTGGGTGGCGCGCAAGGTCGCGAGCACGTCCCGGGCGGTGCCGGCCGCCACGGTCGGGATCGTGGACCGCGCCGTCGCGGCCGTGATCGACGGTCACGCGGCCTCGACCGTCCTGGAGACCGCCCAGGCCGCGGTGATCGAGGCCGACCCGGAGACCTGGGCGATGCGTCGCGAGGAGGAGCGCCGGCGTCGCTACGTGTCGTTGTCGCGTGCCGACGAGTTCGGCTACCGCGTGATCATCGCCCGCGTCACCGCCGGCGACGCGGCGTGGCTCGACGCGATGGTCGACCGGGTGGCCGATATCCTGACGCGCGCGCACGGGCACGACCACGGCCGTGACGAGCTGCGCTCCCTCGCCCTGGGCTGGCTGGCCCGCCCGGTCGACCTGCTCCGGCTGCTGCTCGACCACACCGAGACCGAGAACGGTGAGCGCCCCGCCTGGGCCGCAGACGACATGGTGGAGACCGCCACCCGGCTCGCGTCGATGAGCCCCCGCCAGCTCGCCGCCCTGCGCGGCAGCGGGCAGGTGTTCGTGCACCTCTCCGAGGCGGCCGTGCGCGGGCAGGCGGGGATCGGTCGCATCGAGGGCCAGGGTCCGGTGCTGGTCCAGGCCCTCTCCGAGCTCCTCGGACACGCCGACGTCAGGCTCACGCCCGTGATCGACCTGCGCCACCAGGCCCGCGCCGACGCCTACGAGCACCCCACCGCCCTCAAGGACCATGTCTGGCTGCTCACCGGCGGCGACGTCTTCCCGTTCTCCCCGCGCAGCGCGACCCGCGACCAGGTCGACTTCGACCACGCCGCGCCGTACGCCGCGGGCGGACCACCCGGCCAGACCGGCTCGCACAACTCCGGCCCGCTCCGACGTCGTCACCATCGGTGGAAGACCCACGGCGGCTACCGCTGCCGCCAGGCCGGACCGGGACGACATCTCTGGCAGACGCCCCACGGCGACTGCTACCTCGTCGACCACACCGGGACCCACCGGCTCCCGGAGCGCCTCGCCGAGCTCCACCTCACCGCGCCGGCCGGCATGGACGTCTACGTCGCCGACCTCGAGCTCTGCTGGGACCCCACGGCCACGTGAGAGCGGTCTCATGCGGACCTCATGGGTGCCTCACCCTGCACCGGCACTGTTCTTCTCATCAGCACCCCCACGAGAAGAGGTCCTCAGGCCGGTGGTGACCAGTCCGGCGAGCACTCCGGCCACGAACGCGACCAGGGGCAGCGTGAGTGCGGAGGCCAGCAGGCCCTTTCCCGTCGGAGACACGACCCGAGTCTCGACGTGGCGCGTGGGACGGGGATGAGGCCTCGATGAGAGGGCTCTCATGTGACCAACGACCGGCCAACGTCTCCGGGGCTAGGGTGCCCGCATGATCGTCCCGTTCAGCATCTCGGACTTCATCGATCGCGCCCGCACGGTCTACGGCGAGCGCACCGGCGTCATCGACGAGCCGGACCAACCGGCGCCGTCCCTCGGCAGCCTGACGTACGCCGAGCTGGCGCGGCTCGCAGCCCGGCAGGCGGCCCACCTCGACGAGCTCGGCGTGCAGCCGGGGGAGCGGGTGGCGGTCGTGTCGCACAACAGCGCGCGGCTGCTGGCCTCGTTCTTCGGGGTGGCCGGGTCCGGCCGGGTGCTGGTCCCGGTGAACTTCCGGCTCCGACCCGACGAGGTCCGCTACATCGTGGGCCACTCGGGGGCGAAGGTGGTCTACGTCGACCCCGAGCTCGACGAGGCGCTGTCGACGGTCGAGGCGGAGAAGCGCCACGTGCTCGGCGACGACGAGCACCTCTTCGGCACCGGGGACGTCGACCCGCGGCACTGGGAGCCGGACGAGAACGCCACCGCGTGCGTCAACTACACCTCCGGCACGACCGCGCGGCCCAAGGGCGTGCAGATCACCCACCGCAACATCTGGGTCAACGCCGTCACGTTCGGGCTGCACGCCGGGGTCACCGACCGCGACGTCTACCTCCACACGCTGCCGATGTTCCACGCCAACGGATGGGGCATGCCGTTCACGATGACCGGCCTCGGCGTACCCCAGGTGGTGCTGCGCAAGGTCGACGGTGCGGAGATCCTGCGCCGGGTCGAGCAGCACGGCGTCACCGTGATGTGCGCGGCTCCCGCGGTCGCGGCGGCCGTGCTGGAGGCGGCGCAGACGTGGGAGGGCGAGATCCCCGGCCGCGACCGGGTGCGGATCATCATGGCGGGTGCCCCGCCGCCGACGAAGACGGTCGTGCGGGTCGAGGAGGAGCTCGGCTGGGAGTTCGTCCAGATCTACGGCCTGACCGAGACCTCGCCGCTGCTCACCATCAACCGCACGCGGGAGGAGTGGGACGGCCTCTCCGCCGAGGACCGCGCCCAGAAGCTGGTCCGCGCCGGCGCGCCCGCCCTCGGCGTACGACTGGAGGTCGACGCGTCACCGGAGGGCTCCGGCGAGCTGCTCGCCCGCTCCAACGTGGTGCTCGAGGGCTACTGGGAGCAGCCGGAGGAGTCGGCGACCGCACTGCGCGACGGCTGGTTCCACACCGGCGACGGCGCAGCGATCGGGGAGGACGGCTACGTCACGATCCAGGACCGCAAGAAGGACGTGATCATCACCGGTGGCGAGAACGTCAGCTCGATCGAGGTCGAGGACGTGCTGTTCTCCCACCCCGCGGTCGCGGAGGTCGCGGTGATCGGCGTCCCCAGCGAGAAGTGGGGCGAGACGATCAAGGCGCTGGTGGTGCTCGCCGAGGACACTTCGGCCGACGAGGCCGAGCTGATCGCCTGGTGCAAGGACAAGGCCGCCGGCTACAAGGCGCCGACCTCCGTCGAGTTCCGCGAGGAGCTGGCCCGCACCGCGACCGGCAAGCTGCAGAAGTTCAAGCTGCGGGCGCCCTACTGGGAGGGCTACGACCGCCAGGTCAACTAGCCTGCCTGCCATGCCGAGCCTGCACGACGTCGTCGACCTGCTGCACCGCTGGTACCCGCCGGACACGGCCGAGGACTGGGATGCGGTCGGGCTGGTCGCGGGCCACCCCGCCGACGGGGTCAGCCGGGTGATGTTCGCGGTCGACCCGACGCTCGAGGTGGCGCAGGAGGCGGTCGCGTGGGGGGCCGACCTGCTGGTCGTGCACCACCCGCTGTTCCTGACCCCGGTGTCCAGCGTGGCCGCGACGACGCCGAAGGGCCGCACCCTCCACCTCCTGCAGTCCGCCGGTTGCGCGCTGCTGACCGCCCACACGAACGCCGACCAGGCGCTCGGCGGGGTGTCGGAGGCGCTGGCGCACGCGCTCGGGCTCACCGGGCTCACGCCGCTGGTGCCGGCCGAGGCGCCCGGGACCGGGACCGGGCGGATCGGGGACGTCGAGCCGACGAGCTTGCACGGGTTCGCCGAGCGGGTCGCCGCGGCGCTGCCGGCCACGGCCCACGGCGTGCGGGTGGCGGGCGACCCCGACCGCGCCGTACGACGGGTGGCGCTGTGCGGGGGAGCGGGTGACTTCCTGCTCGACCACGTCGCCACCACCGACGCCGACGTGTACGTCACCAGCGACCTGCGGCACCACCGGGCGTCGGAGTTCGTCGGCCTCGACGGGCCGGCCCTGGTGGACGTGGCGCACTGGGCGGCGGAGTGGACCTGGCTCCCGGTGGTCTCGGCGGGACTGGCCGAGGCGCTGGGCGATACGGTGGCCACGACGGTGAGCACGACCTGCACCGACCCCTGGCAGTTCCGGATCTGAGGAGCAACCCCCTGAAAGCCGACCCGTTCGTCCAGCTGCGGCTGCTCGACCTGCAGGACCTCGACGCCAAGGCCGCCCAGCTGCGCCACCGGCGCAGCCACCTGCCCGAGCTCGCCGAGATCGAGGCGCTGCAGGCGCGGCGCACCGACCTCGACAACCGGGCGCGCGACGCCCGGATCGTGGTCGACGACCTCGGGGTCGAGCAGGCCAAGATCGACGCCGACGTGGAGCAGGCGCGCACGCGGCAGACCCGCGACCAGGAGAAGATCGACCAGGGCCTGATCACCAACCCCAAGGACCTGCAGGGGATGCTGTCCGAGCTGGAGTCGTTGCAGCGGCGCGTCACGTCGCTCGAGGACGACGAGCTCGAGGTGATGGAGAAGGTCGAGGACGCCCAGCGTGAGCTCGACATCCTGACCGCCGAGCTCACTGCCGCCGACGAGCGGCTCGCCGCGCTCACCACCTCCCGCGACGAGCAGACCGCCGAGCTCGACCGGGAGCTCGAGGAGATCGTCGCCGGGCGGACCCCCATCGCGGCCGGGCTGCCGGCCGACCTGCTCGCCCTCTACGACCGGCTGCGTGAGCAGAAGGGCGGCGTCGGCGCCGCACCGCTGCGAGCCCGCACCTGCGGCGGCTGCCAGCTCTCGATCGACCCGTCCGAGCTGGCGGTCATCAAGGCCTCCGGCAGCGACGTCGTGGTGCGGTGCGAGGAGTGCCAGCGAATCCTGGTGCGGACCTCCGAGAGCGGTCTCTAGGCCCGTGGGCGACCCCACGACGCTGGTGCTGGTGCGCCACGGGGTCACCGAGCACACGACGGGTCGCCGGTTCTCGGGCGGCCTCGCGGGCAGCAACCCCGGCCTGTCCGAGGAGGGGCGGGCCCAGGCCGCCGCGGTCGCCGGCTGGCTCGGCGGGGCGACCGACCCGATCGACGCGGTCGTGAGCTCGCCGGTCCGGCGCACGCGGGAGACGGCCGCCGTCATCGCCGGAGCCCTCGGCCGGACCGTGGTGGAGGAGGCGGGCTTCGCGGAGATGGAGTTCGGCGCCTGGGACGGCCGCACCTTCGACGAGGTCGGCGAGCAGCACCGCGAGGAGCTCGACCAGTGGCTGGGCTCGCTCGACGTCGCGCCCGGCGGCACCGGCGAGTCCTTCCGCGAGGTGGAGACCCGGGTGCTCTCGTCGCTGCAGCGGGTGCTCGACGAGCACGCGGGCCGCACCGTGGTCGTGGTGAGCCACGTGACCCCGATCAAGACCCTGGTGGCCCATGTCCTGGACGCGCCGCTGCTCTCGGTCTTCCGGATGCAGCTGACACCCGCCTCGGTGACCGTGCTGTCGTTCCTCGACCACGAGACGCACGGTCCGCAGGCGTCGATGCGGCTCTTCAACGCCACGCCCGGCGACCTGGCCCTCGGGGTCCCGAACCGCTGGTGAGGTGCCTGCTCAGACCTCGCTGACGACCACGTCGAGCTGGGTGCCCTTCGTGGTCGCCGGTCCGGCCTCGACGTGCCAGCCGAGGTCGCGCAGCACGCTCGCCAGCACGGTGGGGGTGCGCGGGTTGCGGCCGTCCTCGAGCAGCGCGCGGACCAGACGGCCCTTGGTCGCCTTGTTGAAGTGGCTGACGACCTTGCGGGTGCCGCCCGACTCGTGGAGGACGCGGACCGTCGCCACCCGGCGCGCCAGCGCGGTCGGCGGGCGCCAGAACGCGGCGTACGTCCCGGACCGGAGGTCGACCAGCAACCCGCCGCCCAGGGCGTCGGTGACGGCCTCGCCGAGGACGTCGCGCCACATGCCGGCGACCGGGCCGAGGTCGGGCAGGGTGGCGTCGCCGGAGAGCCGGTACGCCGGGATCCGGTCGCCCGGACGGACCAGCCCGAAGACCGACGAGGTCACCCCCACCCGGGACGTGGCGCGTCGGCGGGCCGCGGGGGAGAGGGAGTCGAAGCCGAGCGCGTCGTAGAGCACGCCCGTGTAGACCCGGTCGGCCCGGGCGGTCGGTGCCTCGCGGAGGGTCCGGTTGCGCTCGAGCAGGTCGAGCTGGGTGTGGCCCACGCCGAGCAGGTCCGCGGCGTCCGGACGGCCGCTCGCGGCGACCAGCGCGTCCACCACGCGGTGGCGGGTCGAGGTCAGTCCGGGACTCCCGAGGGAGCCGAGGTCGAGCGGCCTGCCCCGACGCGGGGCGGTCTTTCCCTCGCTGGGAGGAAGCAGGATGAGCACCGGGCAAGGCTAGGGTGCCGGGTATGGCGAGCAGTCGAGTGGTCCGGGTCCGCGCGCAGGCCGACAACGCCGTCCGGGTGGCCCTGGACGCCGGGATCGCGGAGATCCAGCAGCAGCTGGGGGTGGACCCGGCCTTTCCGCCCGAGGTCGAGGAGGCCGCCGCCGCGGCGGTCGCCGCTCCCCGGCTCCCCGAGCTCGACCGCACCGACCTCGAGCTGGTCACCATCGACCCCGCCTCTGCGCGCGACCTGGACCAGGCGCTGCACCTCGAGCGGGACGGTGACGGCTACACCGTCCACTACGCCATTGCCGACGTGGCCGCCTTCGTCGCGCCGGGCGACGCGATCGACCGGGAGGCGCAGCGTCGCGGCGAGACCCTGTACGGCGCCGACTCCAAGGTCCCGCTCCACCCGCCGGCGATCTCCGAGGACGCCGGCTCGTTGCTGCCCGACCAGGTGCGCCCCGCGCTGCTGTGGACGATCCGGGTCGACGAGACCGGGGAGGGCACCGACATCGACGTGGTGCGGGCGCGGGTCCGCTCGCGCGAGCAGCTCGACTACGTCGAGGCACAGCGCCGGATCGACGACGGCTCGGCCTCGGAGTCGCTGCGGTTGCTCGCCGAGGTCGGCGCGCTGCGGCTGGACCGCGAGGCCGCCCGCGGCGGCGTGTCCCTGCCACTGCCCGAGCAGGAGGTGGAGATCGACGGCCACGACGTGACCCTGCACTTCCGCTCGCTGCTGCCCGTGGAGCAGTGGAACGCCCAGATCTCGCTGCTGACCGGCTTCGGTGCCGCCTCGCTCATGGTCTACGCGAGGGTCGGGCTGCTGCGCACGCTGCCGCCGCCCACCCCGCACGACGTGACCAGGCTCCACCGCACCGCACGTGCGCTCGGCATCGAGTGGCCCGCCGAGCAGCTCTACCCCGACTTCATCCGCACCCTGGACGCCTCCCGGCCGGAGCACGCCGCGATGGTGGTGGCGTGCACCCGGCTGCTGCGCGGAAGCGGCTACGTCGCCTTCGACGGCGAGACCCCGGCCGACCCGCAGCACGCCGCCCTGGCCTCGGAGTACGCCCACGTCACCGCTCCCTTACGACGACTCGGCGACCGCTACGCCGGCGAGGTCTGTCTCGCGCTGTGCAGCGGGGATCCGGTGCCCGACTGGGTGACCTCGGCGCTGCCCGGCCTGCCGGCGACGCTGCAGGCCTCGGCCCAGAAGTCGAACCAGTACGAGAACGCCGTGGTCAACCTGGTCGAGGCCGAGCTGCTGCGCTCCCGCGTCGGTGAGACCTTCGCCGGCGTCGTCGTCGAGGTCGACGACGACGACCGGTCGCGCGGGACCGTCGTGATCCGTGACCCCGCGATCGAGGCGCGGCTCACCGGGGAGGGCGAGCTGCCCCTCGGCGACGAGGTCACCGTCAGCCTGGCCGAGGCCGACCCCGCCGCGCGGCGCGTGGGCTTCCGATTGCCCTGACGGGACGTCCCGTTCCCGGGACACCGGCACGCCACCCGTCCTAACCTGAGGGTCCCCCCATTCCCCCCGCAGAGGTAGTCCCCCCATGCCCTCACGGTTGCGTCGCACCCTGCCCGCTCTCCTCGCCCTCCTGCTCCTGGTCCCCACCCTCGTGGTGAGCCTGACCGCGCGTACCTCGGCGGCGCCGGGGGCACGGCTGACGGTGTCGCCGGGTGACTACATCGGCGGCCAGCGCCTGGTGTTCGAGGGCAACATCGGCCGCACCGGCACCAGGACGCTGCGGCTGCAGCTCAACCTGGGCCGTCCCGGCGACCCCTGGCAGACGATCGAGGGTTTCCGCGCGACGAGCGAGCCCGACGGTGACTTCCGGTTCGGTTACCGCGCGCCGGCGATGTTCGGCAAGTACATGCGCGTGAGCGCCCGGGGCGGTCTGCACACCCCCTCGTGGAAGTTCTACGCCAAGTCGCAGGACCTGGTGCTCGACGCCCCCGCCTCTGTGGACGCGGGCGAGACCTTCTCGATCGGCGTCGACACCACCCCGACCAACGACGACCTCAAGCGGCGCGACGACCTCGCGCCGCCCGCCCTCCCGGGACGGGTGCTCAATCTCCAGCGGCGCATCGGCAGCTACATGCCGACCGGGTACGCCGAGCAGTGGAGGACCGTGGCGACGACGACCACCGACCAGCAGGGTGAGGCGGACTTCAGAGGTCTGGCCACGTCGGCGGACGCCGTCTACCGGGTGCGCCAGGAGCACTGGACCGAGAACGGTGACGACGTCGGGTGGTACCCGTCGTTCCCCACCTACGTGCGCGTCGGTGGCGCGGGCGCAGCCGGATCGGCTCCGGAGGTGGCGAGCTCCGCCCCCGCGGCCGCGCCCGGTCCGGTGTCGCGGACTGTGGCCGTGGGATCCGCCACCGCCGCGGAGCGCTACCAGTGGCGTCCGTCGCTCTGGGGTTTCAGCTGGGGCTACGGGGAGTCGCTCTCGAGCCCCCCTGCGACGGGCACGGACCCCGAGGGCTCGTGGCTGGACACAGCCACGGGCACCGGTCGGGCCGCGAAGCACAATGGCGGCCTGATGCTGGACACCCAGCGCCAGAACAGTGACGACGACCGCTACGAGGACAGCTACGGCACCACCTCCGCGATGATGCGGGACAACCCGATGAAGCGCGGGCGCTGGGAGGTGCGGCTGCGCACCAAGTCGACCGAGCGGAGCGACGCCGACGTCCGGGTGCTCATCGAGCTGGTGCCCGATCGGCCGGAGGACTACGCGTGCGGTGCTCGCAACATCACGATCGCGGACGTGTCCCCGCACGGATCCACCGTCGACATCGGCGTCCGGAACACGGCGGGCACGCAGTGGCAGCGCACCGTCCGGGACGTGCGCACCAACGGCGTCTCCCACGCGTTCGCCGTCGAGGTCGGACGTCGGCACCTCACCTGGTTCCGTGAGGGACGTCCGATCGGCACGGTGAAGGCCCGCGCCGCGGTGCCCGACGTCCCCATGACGCTGCGGCTGTCCGTCGGCGACGACGTCGACGGCGACCCGGAGCTGAACCGGACGCAGGCCATCTTCGACTGGATGCGCGGCTACGGGCTCGATCGCGGCCGTCAGGTCCGCGGCGCGGCGGCGCTGGCGCGCAGCACGTACGACCCCGACCCCACCTGCTGAGGGGCCCCGTCCCAGACGGGTCCGGCGACCCTCGGCGACCAGGCTCGGGCACGGTGTTCGGTGGTCGAGTCCGGGTGCGGTGGTGGTGCCCACGGCCACGTCAGGTCGACAAGCGAGAGGGACGGCCGCCAGGACCGTCCCTTCGCAATGACCCCACGGGGGTCCTTGACGTGGTGCTTCTCCAACCCTGGTGTCGGTGGGGTGGCGCCATCCGGTGGTGCTGTCAGCGCCACCGTCAGCACCACCTACCCGGCGGCGGCTTCGTTGCTCGGCGGGTTGACACCCGGGTCGTTGCCAGCGTCGTCACCAGCGTCGTCACCAGCGTCGTCAAGAGCGTCGTCACCGGCGTCGTCACCGGCGTCGTCACCGGCGTCCTTGTCAGCGTCGGGGCCCGAGTCCGCGCCGTCGGCAAGCCCTTGGTCCTCCATGGCATCTTCCGCGAGCCCGGGTGGGGTCCTGACCCCTCCTCCATCAGTCATGTCGTCCTCCATTGCGTGTCGTGGCCCGAGAGCCGCGGAGCGGCGCCGTTCGGCGTCCCCCCCTGTATACCTTGCTGCTCAGCCCTGGTGCGAGGACTGCGGGACCACCGAGAGCATGACGACCGACCAGCGAGACCGAGATCGGCGCTCAGACCCACGGGGGAAGGGCCGTCGCGGCACCTGCGGGACAAGGCCGGTCCACAGGCTGGCGTTGACGACTCCGGGCTCTCGTCACTCCTCGAGCGGGGGCAAGCCGCGCTCGCACCGCTTCCAGTGAACTACGCCGTCACCGACACCTCGTAGATGTTGTCTGCCGGGTGTCCGGCCCGCTCGTGAATCTTCTGAACGGCCTCCGCGCTGGGGCCTTCGGACAGGCAGAAGACCATTCCCGTCCCAGGGTCGGCCCAGGCGTGCTTGAAGTTCACGCCCTCCTCGTCCTGAATGGCCAGGTCGGCTTGGTGGGCCTCGGCAAGCGCCTCCGGTGTAACGCCCTGCATCGTCGTGTGTACGTCCATGAACTCGGGCATGGTCTCTCTCCTCTCCTCTCGACGAGTCTCCGCCTCCGCCACGTGCATGGCAATGGCCAATCCGGGCCGGGATGGGCACCATGAGGGCGGGTCCGAAGGCGGCTGTCGACGGGAGTCCGATCCCGTTCTCGCCGAAGGGCACCGGGGCGCGCAAGCCGATGATGCTCCGACCGTGACAGGTCGACCGCATGCTCGGTGAAGAGGGTGGGTCGCAAGCCTCACCATGGGCCGCCGACGACTGCGGCGAGCGTCCGGACGGTTCCCCTTCCCACCGTCGTTCCCGACGTCGTGGCGGCGCCGCCAGCGGGCTGTCCGGCCGGCGAGGCGGGGCCCGTGTCCACCCTCCACGGTGAGCCGGTCTCCCGGTAGGCGTTCGGTACACGGGTGGCGACTGACTCCGTGGCCGGAAACCTTGCGGACTCTGCGGACTCTGCGGACTGAGCGAGCCTGGCATCTGCTCCACCACAGGTCCGGCGGCGTGAGGGGGACGGGCTGGCCTGTAGGCCGGGTTCTGTACGCCCCGAGGGGCGTGGCGACCATCCATCTACGACGACCGTTGCCGGCCGCCTCCAGCGGTCTACCCGCGTGCTCGGGCGGGCCGCCCTCGAACGCACGCGCATCCAGCAAGCTGGACTTCTTGACCTTGCTCCGGGTGGGGTTTACCTAGCCGGTCCGGTCGCCCGGTCCGCTGGTGGTCTCTTGCACCACCGTTTCACCCTTGCCGCCCCGCACGTCTCGCGACGAGGTGGGGAGGCGGTCTGTTCTCTGTGGCACTGTCCCGCGGGTTGCCCCGGGTGGCTGTTAGCCACCACCCTGCCCTGCGGAGCCCGGACCTTCCTCGGCGTACTCCCTGCGCCTCTCGGGCCCAGGACCTACGACGCGGTCGCCCGGCCAGCCCGTCCGGGGACAGTGTGGCACCTCAGGGGTGCGTCAGCACCTCCGCGCCCGTCGGCGTGACGAGCAGGGTGTGCTCGAACTGCGCACTGCGCCGACGGTCGCGGGTGACCACCGTCCAGTCGTCGTCCCACATCTCCCACTCGTGGGTGCCGAGGTTGAGCATCGGCTCGATGGTGAAGGTCATCCCGACCTCCATCATGTCGTCGAAGCGGGGGTCGTCGTAGTGGGGGACCACCAGCCCGCTGTGGAACGACGTACCGATGCCGTGGCCGGTGAACTCCCGGACCACCCCGTAGCCGTAGCGGCGCGCGAAGCTCTCGATCACCCGCCCGATGACGTTGATCCGTCGCCCCGGGCGGACCGCCCGGATGCCACGCTCGGTGGCCTCGCGGGTCCGCTCCACCAGGTCCCTGGTCTCCGCCTCGACGTCGCCGACGAGGAAGGTGGCGTTGGTGTCACCGTGGACGCCGTCGAGGAAGGCGGTGATGTCGATGTTGACGATGTCGCCGTCCTCGAGGACGCGGCTGTCGGGGATGCCGTGGCACACGACCTCGTTGACGCTGGAGCACAGGCTCTTGGGGAACCCGCGGTAGCCGAGCGTCGAGGGGTAGGCGCCGTGGTCGCAGAGGAACTCGTGGCCGATCCGGTCGAGCTCGTCGGTGGTGACGCCGGGGGCGGCGTGGGAGCCGACCAGCTCACGGGCCTGCGCGGCCAGCCGGCCGGCCACGCGCATCTTCGCGATGGTCTCGGCGTCCTTGACCTCGCTGCCGGTGAAGCGCTCGGGCGCGGGGCGGTCGACGTACTCCGGGCGGGCGATGTGGGAGGGGACGGGACGACGCGCGGAGACGGTGCCAGGGGCGACGGGGGCTGCGACGGGCATGCGGCGAGTGTAGTTTCTCGAGCATGAGTGACTCCGGTGAGTACTGGTTCTGCCTCAAGCACCACACGGTCGAGGGCGAGGAGGGCTGCCGCAACGCCGACCGCCTCGGCCCCTACGCCTCCAGCGCGGAGGCCTCACGCGCGCTCGAGAAGGTCGAGCAGCGCAACGAGGAGTGGGACACCGACCCCAAGTGGAACGACGACGCCGTCGAGGACTGACGGAAGGGACGAGAACCGCGTGACCGACCTCCCGCCGCCGCGGCGACCGCTCGAGAGGGCGTCGCCGTGGCCGTTCGCCGGCATGATCGGGATGGCCTCCACGGCGTTCCTGATCGGCGCCAGCGTGCTGGTCACGCCCTGGTACGTCGTGCTCGCGCTGTCGCTGGTGTGGGTGGTCGCGCTGGTCGTCGCTGTGCGCTGGTGGACGCCGTACCCGACCCGGCTGCCGTGGCTACCGGTCGGGATGACCGGACTGTGGCTGCTGGCCGTGCTCGGGGGCGCCGCCGCCTTCGGCTGGACGGCCTGACCGCCCGCCGAGCGGTCAGTCCAGGCAGAACTCGTTGCCCTCGACGTCCCGCATCACCAGGCACGACTCGTTCTCCTCGTCGGCGACGAGCAGCTCCACCTCCGTGGCGCCGAGCGCGACGAGGCGCTGGCCCTCCGCCTCGAGGACGGCTTGCCGCTCGGCGCCCACCAGTCCGGTGCCGGCGCGGACGTCGAGGTGGACCCGGTTCTTGACGAGCTTTCCCTCCGGGACCTGCTGGAAGTAGAGCCGCGGACCGTGCCCCTCCGGGTCCACCGCGGCGTACGCCGGACCGTCGTCGGGGACCGGCGTGTAGCCGAGCACCGCGCACCAGAACCGGGCGACGCGGTCGGGGTCCGCGCAGTCGAAGGTGACCTGGACCTCCCGGACCCGTGACGTCATCGGGGGGAGACCCGGACGATCTCGTCCGAGCCGCCGTCGTTGTCGGTGGTGAGCAGCAGGTCCTTGCGCGGGGTCAGCGTGACGCTGCGCAGCCGACCGAGCTCACGCAGCCGCGCGGGGGAGCGGGTCCAGCGCAGCTTCCCGCGCGACGAGAACTTCATGAAGACCACCCGGTTCGCGGCCAGCGCGGCGACGGCGAGCGTGCCCGAGAGGCGGCCCCACTTCCTGCCGTAGACCCACGCAGCGCCGGAGGTGGCCAGTGTCGGGTTGCCCGAGCGCCAGCGAGCGGCGACCTGCCGGCCGGGCAGCGACTGGTCGGTCATCGGCACGCTCTCGTCGTACCCCGGCACCGGGTGCCAGCCGAAGTCGCCGCCCTTGCGGAGCTTGTTGACCTCGTCGTCGCGGTAGGAACCGTGCTCGACCGACCACACCGACCCGTCGCGACGTTGGGCCAGGCCCTGCACGTTGCGGTGGCCGAAGGTGAAGACGTAGCGCTTGCGCTTGCTGTCCGCCTTCACGAAGGGGTTGCCCGGCCACGGACGACCGGTGGCGGGGTCGAGGCGCAGCGTCTTGCCGCCGAGGGACTTCAGGTTGCGCGGGTGGGTGCCCACGGCCGCGTCCCCGGTGCCGACGTGCAGCGCGCCGTTGCGGGCGATCAGCAGCCGGCAGCCGCCGTGGCGACCGCTCGTGGTCGGGAAGCCGGCGACCACGGTGCGTAGCCGGGTCGCCTCCGTCTCGTCCGCGGACAGCTCCCACGCGACGACGCGGACGTCGTGACCGGGACCCGCCTTCTCCCATCCGGAACAGGTGTAGAACGTACGGTTGTCCGCGAAGCCGGGGTCGACCTCGAGCGACATCAGTCCGGTCTCCCCCGAGGTCCAGATCCGGTTCCCCGGGAAGTCGACGGTCGCGAGCTCGCCGTGGGAGTACGCCGAGAGCCGGGCCCGGTCACGCTCGGTGACCAGCAGCGTTCCGCCGGGCAACCGCTTGACGTCCCAGGGGTTGTCGAGGCCGTCCACCACGGGCCGCACCCGGAGCCGGGGGAGCTCGGCGGCGGTTCCGACGCTCGCGGTCTGACCTGGCGGACCGGAAGGACCGGCGAGATCCGCCGGGGCGTCGCTCGCGCAGGCCGGCGCGGCGGTGGTCACGAGCACGAGTCCGAGAGCAGGCACCAGGATGCGCATGGGCCACGGTAACCCGGGGCGGGTGGCTCAGGAGGACGCCGGCACCGGCTGGTGCACGGCGCTGCGCAGGTGCGGCACGACCGCGGCGCCGGCGGGGGAGACCGTGACGCACCACCAGGTCGCCGACGAGGACGACGCCACTGGTGGCGTCCCCGTGTCCGACCTCCCGTGGCGCCGGTCGATCGGCAGGTCCGACATGGCCCGGTGTGGACCAGGCCGGACGGGCGAACCGGACAGATCCACAATTGTGACGATGTGGTCGGCGGTCATGACCGGTCACAGTGAGCCCCGTGACCAGACTCCGCCCGCTCCTCGCCGCTGCCGCCGTGGTGGCGACTCTCGGCGGGCTGGGCTTCGGCACGACCTCGGCGGGGGCCGAGGGAGAGCCGGCCCGGGACCTCTCGGTGGTGCTGGCCCGGGACGGCCACGAGGTCTGGCGCGGCGGGGTCGAGGGCACGACGGTGGCGACCGCCGTCGACGCGGGCATCCGCTGGGAGGTGCCGTTCACGGGTACCTCGGTCAGCGCGTGGCCGGTGCTGGTGAACGCCGGCGTGCTGCTCGCGGCCGTGGTGCTGTGGTGGCAGGTCCGACGCGGTCGCCGGGAGCTCAGAAGGTGTGCTCGGGACCGGGGAACGTGCCGCCCCGGACGTCGTCGGCGTAGGCCTTCGCGGCCTCCAGCAGTACACCGTGGACATCGGCGTACTGCTTCACGAAGCGAGCCATCCGGCCCTGCCGCAGCCCGAACGCGTCCTGCCACACGAGCACCTGCCCGTCGCAGTCCGGGCCGGCCCCGATGCCGATGGTGGGGATCGTGGAGCTCCTTGCTCACCTGCGCGGCCACGTCGCCGGGCACCATCTCCAAGACCATGGCGAACGCGCCCGCGTCCTCCATGGCGTGGGCCTCGGCAAGGATCCGGTCTCCCGTCTCGCCCCGTCCCTGGACCCGGTAGCCGCCGAGGACGTGCTCGCTCTGCGGGGTGAACCCGAGGTGGGCCATCACCGGGATGCCGTTGGTGGTGAGCTTCTCGACCTGCGGTGCGACCTCGAGGCCGCCCTCGAGCTTCACCGCGTGGGCTCCGGCCTCCTTCATGAACCGGACGCCGGTGCGGAAGGCCTGCTCGGGCGAGGCCTGGTAGCTGCCGAAGGGCAGGTCGGCCAGGACCAGGCTGCGGTTCGCGGACCGGGTGACGGCCCGCACCAGGGGGATCAGCTCGTCGACGGTGACCGGGAGGGTGGTGTCGTAGCCGAGGACGTTGTTGGCGGCCGAGTCACCGACGAGGAGGAGGTCGATGCCGGCTTCGTCGAAGACAGCCGCGGTGTACATGTCGTAGGCCGTCAGCATCGTGATCTGCTCGCCCCGCTGCTTCATCTCGCGCAGGTGGTGGGTGCGGACCCGCTTGACCCGGGACACGGGGGTCTGGGGGCCGCTGCCGTACGGCGCGGGCTGCTCGTCGCTGGTCTGCTCGGGCACGGTCGCTCCTGTCGTCATCGTCTCGCGTCTCCGGTGTGGAGTACCCGGATCGCGGCTCACGCTAGCGCGAGCAGCCCCCTCAGCGGTCGCGGATCGGGGTGTAGTCGTCGGGCTCGGAGGCCACCATGTAGTTGCGGTCCGACCGGATGCCCTCGACCGCCTGCTCCAGCCAGGCGTCGTCGGCGGTCTCGATGTCGCGCTCGGCGAGCTGCTCGCGGAGGTAGGCCATCAGATCGGTGTCCGTGTCGGTGTCGTGGGCGACCGACGTCGCGTCGACGGCGGCCTGCAGGTCTGCGTCGTGGAGGGACATGTGATCGATGCTGCCACGCGGGTGGACGGACGCGACGGGGCGCCCGGGTCTGCTCGACCCGGGTGGCCCGCCTTCTGCTCCCGGCTAGCAGCCGGCCTTGCGGAGCGTGACGTCACCCCGCACGCCCCCCGGCTCCTGGTGTCGTCGCGGGAGGAGGCGCTGGCGCTGCTGTCCGGCGGGGGCGACGACCACCGGGGCGGTCGTGACGACGTGCAGTCGGTGGTGAAGCGGCTGCCGCGCACGCTTGCGTCACGTCGCCAGCCCGCTGGCCATCCGCGCCGTCCGGGGCGTGGACCTCCGGCTGGTCGACGAGCGTTCCTGGACTCGCCTCAGCGAGCCCTAGACTCGGCGACGTGGACTTCTACTCCGCCTACGACCAGGGCTTCGCCCGGGTCGCGGCCTGCACGGTGCCGGTGGCGATCGCCGACCCGGCGCGCAACGCCGCGACCGTGCTCGAGCAGGCGCGGGCGTGCCACGAGGACGGCGTCGCGCTCGCGCTGTTCCCGGAGCTGTCGCTGACCGGCTACGCGATCGACGACCTGCTGCTGCAGGACACGCTGCTCGACGCCGTGCTGGTGGCGATCGCCACGGTCGTCGAGGGATCGGCCGACCTCACGCCGGTGGTCGTGGTCGGCGCGCCGCTGGTCCACGGCACCCGGGTGCTGAACTGCGCGGTCGTCATCCACCGCGGCCGGGTCCTGGGCGTGGCGCCGAAGTCCTACCTGCCGACCTACCGCGAGTTCTACGAGCGCCGCTGGTTCGCCCCGGGCGACGACCGCCGGGGCGCGACGCTCCGGCTGCTCGGCGAGGACGTCCCACTCGGTCCCGACCTGGTCTTCGAGGCGACCGACGTCCCCGGGCTGGCCGTGCACGTCGAGGTCTGCGAGGACATGTGGGTGCCGGTCCCGCCGAGCGCGGAGGCCGCGCTCGCCGGGGCGACGGTCCTCTGCAACCTCTCCGGCTCGCCGATCACGATCGCCCGCGCCGAGGACCGGCGGCTGCTGGTGCGCTCCGCGAGTGCGCGCTGCTCCGCGGCGTACCTCTTCGCGGCCGCGGGCCAGGGCGAGTCGACCACCGACCTGTCGTGGGACGGGCAGACGATGGTCTACGAGTGCGGCGACCTGCTCGCCGAGACCGAGCGCTTCCCCGACGGGCCGCGGCGCGCGGTCACCGACGTCGACCTGGACCGGATCCGGCAGGAGCGGCTGCGGCAGGGGACCTTCGACGACAACGCCCGCGGCACCGGCCGTCCGGACGTACGCCGGATCCGCTTCGAGCTGTCGCCGCCGACCGGTGACCTCGGGCTGCGGCGCAAGGTCGACCGCTTCCCCTTCGTCCCGGACGACGCGGAGCGGCTGGCGCTCGACTGCTACGAGGCCTACCACATCCAGGTCTCCGGGCTGGAGCAGCGGCTGGCCGCCATCGGGCACCCGAAGGTGGTGATCGGGGTCAGCGGCGGGCTCGACTCCACCCATGCGCTCGTCGTGGCCGCGCGCGCGATGGACCGGCTCGGCCGGCCACGCTCGGAGATCCACGCCTTCACGATGCCGGGCTTCGCGACCGGCGCGACGACCAAGGACTACGCCACCCGGCTCTCCAAGAGCCTCGGCGTGACCTTCGAGGAGCTCGACATCACCCGCGCCGCGCGGCAGATGCTGGAGGACCTCGACCACCCCTTCGCCTCCGGCGAGGAGGTCTACGACGTCACGTTCGAGAACGTGCAGGCGGGGCTGCGCACCGACTACCTCTTCCGGCTCGCCAACCACCGCGGCGGCATCGTGCTCGGCACCGGCGACCTGTCCGAGCTGGCGCTCGGCTGGTGCACCTACGGGGTGGGCGACCAGATGTCGCACTACGCCGTGAACACCGGGGTGCCGAAGACGCTCGTCCAGCACCTGATCCGGTGGGTGATCGACTCCGGGCAGTTCGAGCAGGACACCTCGGAGGTCCTCGGCGAGATCCTCGGCCAGGAGATCACCCCCGAGCTGATCCCCGGCGGCCAGCAGTCCACCGAGGAGTCGGTCGGTCCCTACGCGCTGCAGGACTTCACGCTGTTCCACCTGCTGCGGCGCGGGCACCGGCCCCGCCGGATCGCCTTCCTCGCGATGCACGCCTGGGCCGATGCGGAGTCCGGTGACTGGCCGCCGGGCTACCCGGACCGGGGGCGGCCGGCGTACGACCTGGCCGCGGTGCGGCACTGGCTCGAGGTCTTCACGCAGCGGTTCTTCGCCAGCCAGTTCAAGCGCTCGGCCCTGCCCAACGGCCCCAAGGTCAGCCCCGGCGGCACCATGAGCCCGCGCGGCGACTGGCGGATGCCGTCCGACGCCAGCGCCGCCGCCTGGCTCGCCGAGATCGAGCGGGACGTCCCACGGTGCTGACTCCCTGTCCGCCGCCGGCCCTGTGGCGGGCGGTGCGGCGCGGTCGGCCGGGCGACCCCTAGGCTGCGGGCATGGGCAAGCAGGAAGACTTCGTCCTCCGGGCACTGGAGGAGCGTGACGTCCGCTTCGTGCGGTTGTGGTTCACCGACGTGCTCGGCTACCTCAAGTCGGTGTCGGTCGCGCCGGCCGAGCTCGAGGGCGCTTTCGAGGAGGGGATCGGGTTCGACGGCTCGTCGGTCGAGGGCTTCGCCCGCGTCTACGAGTCCGACATGCTCGCCAAGCCCGATCCGTCGACCTTCCAGATCCTGCCGTGGCGCGGCGAGGGGCCGGCGACGGCCCGGATGTTCTGCGACATCGAGATGCCCGACGGCTCCCCGTCGTACGCCGATCCGCGCCACGTCCTCAAGCGCAACCTCGCTGTCGCCGCCGAACGCGGCTTCACCTTCTACACCCACCCCGAGATCGAGTTCTACCTCTTCAAGGACACGCCCGGCCCGGGGCAGGAGCCGGTCCCGGTCGACCGCAGCGGCTTCTTCGACCACACGCCGCAGTCGAGCGCCAACGACTTCCGGCGTGAGGCGATCACGATGCTGGAGTCGATGGGGATCTCGGTGGAGTTCAGCCACCACGAGGGCGGCCCCGGCCAGCAGGAGATCGACCTGCGCTACGCCGACGCACTCTCGACGGCCGACAACGTGATGACCTTCCGCACCGTCGTGCGTGAGGTCGCGCTGAGCCAGGGCATCTGGGCGAGCTTCATGCCCAAGCCGTTCACGACCCACCCCGGCTCGGGCATGCACACCCACGTGAGCCTCTTCGAGGGCGACCAGAACGCGTTCTTCGAGGCCGGCGCGGAGTACCAGCTGTCCACGGTCGGTCGGCAGTTCATCGCCGGGGTGCTCCACCACGCGAGCGAGATCTCGGTGATCACCAACCAGTGGGTCAACAGCTACAAGCGGCTGCTCGCCGGCGACGAGGCGCCGCCGTACATCTGCTGGGGCCACAACAACCGCTCGGCGATGGTCCGGGTGCCGATGTACAAGCCCAACAAGGGCCCGTCGACGCGGATCGAGGTCCGCACCGTCGACGCCGCCTGCAACCCCTACCTCGCCTTCGCGGTGATCCTGGCCGCCGGGATGAAGGGCATCGACGAGGGCTACGAGCTGCCCCGCGAGGCCGAGGACGACATGTGGACGCTCAGCGAGCGCGAGCGCAAGAGCCTCGGCATCCAGCCGCTGCCCGGCAGCCTGCAGGAGGCGATCAACATCGCCGAGTCCAGCGAGCTGCTGGCCGAGGCGCTCGGCGAGCAGGTCTTCGACTTCTTCCTGCGCAACAAGCGCAAGGAGTGGGAGGAGTACCGCGTCCAGGTCTCCGCCTTCGAGCGCGACCGGATGCTCCCCGTCATCTGATGGCGGGCCCGTGATGTCGCGCTGGCCCACGGTCACCGGACTCTGGCTGGCCGTCCCGGCCTGGGTGTACGCCGTGCTGGCGGCGATCGAGGTCCGCGACCTCGGCTACGACCCGACGGCGCCCGAGCCGGGCCATGTCGCGGTCGGTGACGGGGTCCCGCAGCTGATGGACGCCGCTGCGGTCTCACTCACGCTGGTGCTGCTGCTCGCCGTGGTGTCCCTGGTGAGCGGGCGGCTGCACCGGCTGACAGACCTCGTGCTCGGTGCCGGGCTCGCGCTCGGCGCAGCCGTGCTCTGGTCGGCGGAGCAGCCCGGCCCGGTGGCGCCGGTGCTGCTGGCCGTGGTGGCCGTCGTCGTGGCGGCGTCGGCGTTGCTGCCGCGCCGGGGACTGCTCGCCGGCCCGGCTTCGATCGCCGCCCGGCTGCTGCTCGCGACGGCGTTGCTGCTGACCGGCTGGATCCTGGTCCACGAGCTGTCGAACCTCCACTTCCAGCTGCGCAGCTGGACCGTGGGCTACTGGTCCGGGCTCGGACTCGTCGTCGCGATGCTCGGGGTCGCGCTGCTGCTGCCACGACTCACCCACCCGGCGTGGCGCTGGGTGCTCGGCGTACCGCTGGGGTTGCTCGCGGCGGTGGGCGTGGTCGCTGGGGTCCTCGGCCTGCAGGAGGGCTACCTGCTCAGTGGCCACGTCGAGACCGAGGACGGCTGGCGACTCGGCGGCCCACCACTGTTCCTGGGAGCCGGCTGGCTCGCGGCGGCCGTCGCGATGCTCCGGGGTCGGTGGTCGCTCGCCGTGGGCACCGCGGGGGCGGCGCTGCTCGTGCTGCTCGCGCTGCTGTTCGGCATCCCGGAGATCAGGAGGGGCTTGTGATGGGCACGCGGATCGCGGTCGTCGAGCACGAGCCGGCGTGCCCTCCCGCCCATGTCGGGACCTGGCTGGTCGAGGCGGGCGCGGAGCTCGACGTGCGCCGGCCGTGGGCCGGCGACGCGCTGCCGGACCCGACCGACGTCGAGGGGCTGGTCGTGCTCGGCGGGTCGATGGGCGCCCACGACGACGAGCTCCACCACTGGCTCGGCCCGCTCAAGCAGCTCGTGCGCGACTGCGTCGCGGGCGGTACGCCGGTGCTGGGCATCTGCCTCGGCCACCAGCTGGTCGCGGCCGCCCTGGGCGGGACCTCGGAGCGCAACCCGCGGGGCCAGCAGGTCGGGCTGTACGCCGTGGGCTGGACCGTCGAGGCCGCCCACGACCGGCTCGTCGGCAACCTGGGGCCGGTGCGCGGCATCCAGTGGAACGACGACGTCGTGACCGACCTCCCCGGCGGCACGGTCGTGCTGGCCCGGACGCCCGAAGGCGAGCTCCAGGTCGCCCGGTTCGCCGAGCGGGTCTGGGGCGTCCAGCTCCACCCCGAGGCCGACGAGCTGGTCCTCGCGTCGTGGGTCGAGGGGGACCGGGACGCGCACGCCGCCCGCGGTCTCGACACCGACGCCGTCCTGGTCGAGATCGCCCGGGCCAGGGCCGAGCTGGACGCGGCCTGGCGACCACTGGCCGAGCGTTTCGTCGCCCTGGTGCGGGGGGACGCGTGAGCCGCGAGCGGTCCCGCTCGACCCTGGTGCGGGCCGGCTTCGCGGACGCCCCCCGCGCTGCCGAGCAGCTGGAGTCGCTGGGGGAGCACGGTGCCGCGCTGCTGACGATCCTCGGCCGCACCGCCGACCCCGACCTGGCGCTGGGTGGTCTGCTGCGGCTGGCGGAGCGGCTGGACGAGCAGGCGGACGGCACGCGCGCGCTGATGCTCGCCGAGGTCGCCGACGACGAGGGCACCGCGATGCGGCTGCTGTCCGTGCTCGGCGCCAGTGCAGCGCTCGGCGACCACCTGGCCCGCCACCCGGAGCAGTGGCGCGAGCTGACCGACCCCACCCTGGGCTGCACCCGGGCGTCGGCGTTCCACGTCCGGGCCGGGCTGCTGCGCGCCGTGGGGGCCGACCCCGGCGACGACGTGCCGGTCGCGACCGTGGCCGACGGTGCCGCCCTCGACGCGCTGCGCGTGGAGTACCGCCGGGTGCTGCTGCGGCTGGCCGCCCGCGACCTCGCGCACGGCCAGGCCGTCGACGACACGGCGGCCGAGATCTCCGACCTCGCCAGCGGCACGCTGGAGGCAGCGCTCGCCGTCGCGCGCGCCCGGGTGCCGGCGTACGCCGAGGCACGCCTCGCCGTCGTCGCGATGGGCAAGTGCGGCGGGCACGAGCTCAACTACGTCTCCGACGTCGACGTCGTCTTCGTCCACGAGCCGGCCGACGGCGTCGCCGACGCGAGCGCCGCCCGGACCGCGACGCAGCTCGCCAGCCACCTGATCCGGATCTGCTCCGACCACACCGGCGAGGGCACGATCTGGCCGGTCGACGCGAACCTGCGACCCGAGGGCAAGCAGGGCCCGCTGACGCGCACCGTGGCCAGCCACCGTGGCTACTACGAGCGCTGGGCCAAGACCTGGGAGTTCCAGGCGCTGCTCAAGGCCCGGCCGGTCGCCGGGGACGTCGAGGTCGGCCTCGACTACGAGGCGATGGTCGAGCCGCTCGTGTGGCAGGCCGCCGAGCGGGACAACTTCGTCGGCGACGTGCAGGCGATGCGCCGTCGCGTGGTCGACCACATCCCGGCCGACGAGGCCGAGCGGCAGCTCAAGCTCGGCTCCGGCGGACTGCGCGACGTGGAGTTCGCGGTCCAGCTGCTCCAGCTCGTCCACGGCCGCGCCGACCCTTCCGTGCGGACCTCGACCACGCTCAGCGCTCTCAGCGACCTGACCGACGGCGGCTACGTCGGCCGCTCCGACGGCGAGGCGATGCACGACGCCTATGCCTTCCTGCGGACCCTCGAGCACCGGATCCAGCTGCACCAGCTGCGGCGGACGCACGTGGTGCCCGCCGACGAGCCCAGCCTGCGTCGGCTCGCGCGCAGCATGGGCTACTTCAAGCAGCCGGTCGCCGAGCTCGAGCGGGCCTGGCAGCACCACCGTCGCGAGGTCCGCCGGCTGCACGAGAAGCTCTTCTACCGCCCGCTGCTCACCGCCGTCGCGCGGATCCCCGGCGACGGCGCGCGGCTGAGTGTCGAGCAGGCGGGGGAGCGCTTCGCGGCGCTCGGCTACCGCGACCCACGCTCCGCACTGCGCCACCTCGAGGCGCTCACCTCGGGCCTCACCCGGACGGCGTCGATCCAGCGCACGCTGCTGCCGGTGATGCTCGAGTGGTTCGCCGGTGCGCCGGACCCCGACGCCGGCCTGGCCGGGTTCCGCCGGCTCAGCGAGGCGCTCGGCTCCACGCCGTGGTACCTCTCCACGCTGCGCGACGAGGGCCAGGTCGCGCAGCGGCTGGCCACGCTGCTCGCCACCTCGCGCTACGCCACCGACCTGCTCGAGCGCGAGCCGTCCGGGGTCAAGATGCTCGGCGGCGACCTCGCCCCGCTCTCGGCGGAGGCGCTGACCGAGGAGATGGCGTCGATCGGCGCGCGCCGCGACCGGGCCGAGGACGCCGTACGCCGGGTCCGCGCCGTACGCCGTCGTGAGCTGCTGCGGATCGCCAGCGGCGAGCTGGTCGGGGTGACCGACGTGGCCGAGGTCGGCGCCGCCCTCTCGCGTCTGACCGACGCGACCCTCGAGGCGACGCTGGAGATCGCCGGCCGGTCGGTGCGCGAGGCACGCGGGCTGGCCGAGGCGCCGACCGCGATGGCGATCGTGGCGATGGGCCGCTACGGCGGGTTCGAGCTCTCCTACGGCTCCGACGCCGACGTGCTGTTCGTCCACGACCCGCGGCCGGACGCCGACCCGCAGGTCACGAGCGGTTATGCGAAGGACGTGGTCGGCGAGCTGCGCCGGTTGCTCGGGCTCGCCGGCCCGGACCCCGCGCTCGAGGTCGACGCCGGACTGCGGCCCGAGGGCAAGCAGGGACCGCTGGTCCGCACGCTGGAGTCGTACGCCGCCTACTACGCGAAGTGGTCGCGCGTGTGGGAGGTCCAGGCGCTGCTCCGCGCCGATGCGGTCGTCGGCGACGAGGACCTGCGCCGACGGTTCACCGAGCTGGTCGACCCGCTGCGCTATCCCGCCTGCGGACTCTCCGACGACGACGCCGTCGAGATCCGCCGGATCAAGGCCCGGGTCGACACCGAGCGGCTGCCCCGGGGGGCCGACCGCAACACGCACCTCAAGCTCGGTCGGGGTGGCCTGTCCGACATCGAGTGGACGGTGCAGCTGCTGCAGCTGCGGCACGGTGCGGAAGTCCCCGGGCTGCGGACGCCACAGACCCTCGCCGCCCTCGAGGGTGCCCGCGAGGCCGACCTGATCAGTGCCCACGACGCCTCCGTGCTGGCTGAGGGCTGGCGGACGGTGAGCCGGATCCGCAACGCCATCACGCTGGTCCGGGGCAAGGCCGCCGACCAGCTGCCCCGCGACACCCGCGAGCGCGGCGCGGTCGCGCTCACGGTCGGCTACCCGCCCGGCGGCACCGACGCGATGCTCAACGACTACCTGCGCCGCACCCGGCGGACCCATGCCGTCGTCGAGCGGCTCTTCTGGGAGTGATCGGGGCGTGGTTGTATCGGGGACATGACTGCTGCGGAGAACGCCACCCACCTGCTCGACCTCCACCGTGCCCCCGAGCTGCTGACCGTCGTCAACGTGTGGGACGCGATCAGCGCCCGCGCCGTCGCCGACGTGCCCGGCACCCGGGCGCTCGCGACCGCGAGCCACAGCATCGCCGCCACCCTCGGCTACGAGGACGGCGAGCAGATCCCGGTCGAGGAGATGCTCGACATGTGCCGTCGCGTCGTCGAGGCCGTCGATGTCCCGGTCTCCGCCGACCTCGAGGGCGGTTACGGCGACGCAGCCGGCACCGTCCGTCGTGCGATCGGCGTCGGCATCGTCGGCGCGAACATCGAGGACCAGATGAAGCCGCTGGCCGACGCGGCCCGTCAGGTCGAGGACGTCATGGTTGCGGCGGCAGCCGAGGGCGTCGCGGACTTCGTGCTCAGCGCCCGCACCGACGCCTTCGTCAAGGCGGGTGACCGCGACCCCGCCGAGGTGCTCGCCGACGCCGTCGAGCGCTCGAAGGCGTACGTCGACGCCGGGGCGCCGGTCGTCTTCGTCCCCGGCAGGCTCGACGAGCAGCAGGTCACGACCCTCGTCGACGCGCTCGGTCCGCAGCGGCTGGCCCTCATCGGCGTGCCCGGCTCGCTCCCGCTGGTGCGCCTCCAGGAGCTCGGGGTCGCCCGGGTCTCCTACGGCCCCCACTCGCAGCGGGTCGCCCTGACCGCCTTGCAGGAGCTGGTCGAGGACGTGCACGCGGGCGGCGGGCTGCCCACGACCCTGCGGGTCCTCAATTGACGCAGTCGAGCCTCGACCACTTCCGCGCGGTCGTCGACGCCTGCGCGGACGGCGTCTTCTGGCATCCGCGGCAGACGCCGGCGCAGGCACTCGGGTCGCTGGCCGAGCGGGCGGCGGCGTACGACCTCACCTGGGACAGGTACGCCGAGAACGGCCCGGTCGCCCAGGTCGAGGCCGAGCTGACCGCGCTGTTCGGCACCGGGGGAGCGGCGTTCTTCCCCAGTGGCACGATGGCGCAGCAGTGCGCACTGCGGGTCTGGTGCGACCGGGCGGGATCGACCCGCGTGGCGCTGCCCGACCTCTCCCACCTGCTGGTCCACGAGGCCGACGGGCCACGGTTGCTGCACGGCTTCCGCTTCGAACACCTCACCACCGGGCCGGTCGCCCCGACCGCGGCCGACCTCGCCGCGATCCCCGGGGAGCTGGCCGCGGTGCTGGTCGAGCTCCCGCTGCGTGACGCCGGCTGCGTGCTGCCGACCTGGGACGACCTGGTGGCGCTCGGTGAGGCGGCGCGCGGGCGGGGGGCCGCGCTGCACGTCGACGGTGCCCGGATCTGGGAGTCGCAACCCTTCTGGGACCGGTCCCTCGCAGAGGTCGCGGGCGTTGCCGACTCGATGTACGTCTCCTTCTACAAGGGACTCGGCGGGCTGGCCGGTGCCGCGCTGGTCGGCGACGAGGACGTCGTCGCGGAGGCCCGGCTCTGGCGCAAGCGGATGGGCGGCACCCTCTTCCACCTCACGGCCGAGGCGATCGGTGCACTGATCGGGCTGCGCGAGATGCCCCTCTTCTCCGACCACCTGGCCTGGGCGCGAGCCCTCGCAGCTGCGCTCCCGGAGCACGGCATCACCGTCCGTCCCGCGCCGCCGCACGTCCCGACCTTCCACGTGTACGCCGCCGGCGAGCCCGACAGCGTCAACGAGCGGCTGCTCGCAGTGGTGGAGCGGGAGGACCTCCAGCTCGGCGGCCCGTGGCGCGCGGCGGACGAGCCGGGCCGGGTCCGCAACGAGCTGGTCTGCGCCGCCCCGGCGCTGGCGCACGACCCTGCCCGGGTGGCCGCTCTGCTCGGCGAGGCCGTCGCGGCCCCGTAGACTCCCCGCCATGGACGGGACCGCCACGGGCGCGCTGCTGTGGTCGCGCGCCGCCCTGGTGGCGCTGGTGGCGACGTTCGTCGGCGCCGCCGGCCACGTCACGGCCGACGGCCTGCTGCCCGGTCCGCTCCCGGTGGTGCTGCTCTGGATGGCGTTGGTCGTGCTGTCCGCGCGGGTCCTCGAGCGCCCCGCCTCGGCGCTGCGGCTCACGGTCCTCGTCGGAGCCGGCCAGGCGCTGGTCCACCTCGTGCTCAGTGCGAGCGCCGGCCACCGCGGTGTCGGCGGGGACACCGCCACCGTCACCACCAGCCCCGGCCTCACCGTGCCGACCGTCGACGGCCGACGGGTCGGCTCGCTGCTCGACGCCTACGCCGCCTCGCAGGGCCGGACCAGCCTCACCTCCGCCGCCGCGTTCGACCCGCTCGGCGAGGCCGTCGCCCACGCGCCCATGATGGTCGCCCACCTGGCTGCTGCGGCGGTCGTGGGCCTCTGGCTCGCCCAGGGTGAGCGCGCGCTGTGGACCGTCCTCGCGCTGGCCGCGGGTGCCCTGCTGGCGGTGCTCGTGCGCCCCCTCCAGCTCCCCGCACCCGCCCGGGTGCGGTCCGCGACCACCCGCCGCGCCCCGGTCACCGTGCGGCTGCTCGCCCGCTCCGTCGTACGCCGCGGACCACCCGCCCTCCTGGCCGACTGACCACCCTCGCGCCCCCGGGCGCAGGTTCCCGCGTGCTCGCGCACGCCGTCCCAGGAGACCTCATGACCGACCTCCGCGCCTCCGCGCGCCCCGACCCCGCCGGCCCCCCGGGCCGGGGGAGTCGCCGCCCACGCCCCGGGTTCTTCCGGGCCGTGTGGCGCTGGCACTTCTACGCCGGCTTCCTCGTGATCCCGGTGCTGCTGGTGCTCGCCGTCACCGGGCTGATCTACCTCTTCCGCTTCCAGCTCGAGCCGCTGATCAACCAGGACCTGATGAAGGTCGAGCAGCAGCCGGGCACCGTCGCCCAGCCCTACTCCACCCAGCAGGTCGTCGCCGAGCGCGAGGTCCCCGACGGCACCGCGCTGTCGATGACCGAGCCGTCCGCCGCCGACCGCAGCACGGTCTTCTCGTTCGAGATGGCCGACGGCTCGACCCGCGACGTCTACGTCGACCCCTACACCCTCGAGGCGCTCGGCTCGCTCGATCCCGACAGGACCCTGTCGGGGTACGCCGTGCGGCTGCACGGTGAGCTGATGGCGGGCACGCTGGGCGACGCGGTCATCGAGCTGGCGGCGTGCTGGGCGATCGTGATGGCGCTCTCGGGCTACTACCTGTTCGTGCGCGGCTGGCGGGCCCGTCGTCGCAACCTGGCCCGGGGCCGGCCGGGGGCCCGGCTGCGTCACCGGCACGGCCTGGTCGGTGCCTGCGTCGGCGTCGGGCTGCTGTTCCTGCTCGTGTCCGGGCTGCCGTGGACCGGCTTCTGGGGCGCGAAGGTGCAGGAGGTCGCGACCAGCCAGGGCTCCTCGTTGTGGAGCACCGACCACGGCGCGATCTCGGACCCGACCTCGTCGCTCGACGAGTCGCTCCCGCACAGCCACCAGGAGGAGCTCTCGTGGGCGCAGGAGGAGCAGCAGGTCCCGCGCTCGGACTCGCACGGCGATGCTGCCTCCGAGGGCAGCGTGGCCACGATCGACACCGCCGTCGTGGTCGCCGACGACGAGGGGCTGCGCCACCCGATGACGGTCACGATCCCCACCGCGGACGACGGCGTGTTCTCGGTCATCGGCTACGCCTTCGACGCCCCGACCGACGAGCGGACCGTCCACGTCGACCGCTACGGCGCGCAGGTGGTGTCGGCGTACGGCTTCGAGGACTACCCGGCGTTGGCCAAGGTGGTCGCGATGGGCATCGGGCTGCACGAGGGTCGCGCCCTGGGCGGCGTGAACATGGCGCTCTCCGCGCTTGCTGTGCCTGGCCGTGATCTTCTCCTGCGTGTCCGGACCGCTGATGTGGTGGCGGCGCCGACCGGAGCGGGCCTCCTCGGTGGGAGCCCCGCGGGGGCGGCTGCCGTTGCGCACGACGCCGTGGCTGGTGGTGGCGCTGGTCGCCCTCGGCGTGCTGCTACCGTTCTTCGGGATATCCGTGGTGGCCGTGCTGGTGCTCGACCACCTCGTGATCCGGCGGGTCCCCGCCCTGGCCCGGGCAGTTGACAGCACAGGATGAACCAGATGGCTTCATCTGTCACTGAATGAAGCATTGTGCTAATCTTGTGGTATGGAGATCGCCGCTCTCATCGGTGACGTCGTCCGCTCCCGTCGCTCGCGCGACCGCGCGGCGCTCCACGAGCGCCTCGCGGTCGCCCTCGAGCAGGTCAACGCCCGGCTGGGACCGGTGACGCCGCTGCGGATCACCCTCGGCGACGAGTTCCAGGGCTGCTTCGCCGGCGTCGGCGCCGCCGTGCGGGCCTCGCTCCGGCTCCGGCTGGCGCTGGCCCCCGAGGCCGACCTGCGCCACGGCATCGGGTGGGGCGAGGTCCGGGTCCTCCAGGAGCAGCCGCGGGTCGAGGACGGCCCGGCCTGGTGGGCGGCCCGCGAGGCCATCGACGAGGTCCACGCCGCGGAGGGCCGGCCGGGCACGCGGCTGCGGCGTACGATCTACCGGCGCGCCGAGGGGACCTCCGGCCCCGACCCTGCCACGCTCGAGGCCATGCTGATCCTGCGCGACCAGGCGGTCGGTGCCCTCGACGAGCGGTCGCTGCTGGTGCTGCGCGGCCTGCTCGACGGTGCGACCCAGCGCGACCTCGCCGAGCAGCTCGGCGTCAGTCCGTCGGCCGTGTCCCAGCGGATCCGTACCGACGGTCTCGCGGCCCTGGTCGCGGCCGACGAGGCGCTCGCCCCATGAGCTGGCTCGCGCTGTTCCTGCTCGGCGTCGGTGTCAGCGACCTGGTCTTCTCGGTGCGCCCGATGCGGCACGTCCCGGAGGCGGTGGGTGCCACCCTCGCCGTGGGGGTCGGGCTGCTGTGCGGCCTGAGCGCCGGCCGCGACCTGGCCGCCCTGCTGGTCGTGGCCCTCCTCGTCGTCGCCTGGGGCCAGACGGTCACCCGCGGTTTCGCGGCCGGTGGTCGCGCCTGGCTGCCGCTCTCGGTCTTCGGCGGCGGCCTGGTGCTCGGGATCGCGCTCTCCCCGCTGGCCACCCCGGCCGACGGCCTGCTCGCCGACTGGCTCGCGGTCACCCCGGTGGGGGTCCTCGCGGGGCTCTCGGCAGACGTGACCCTGGTGCTCACGGCGGTGCTGCTCGTCCAGCTCTCCACCGGCAACGTGCTGGTCCGGCTGGTGCTCGCCGCCACCGGCACCGTCGACCCCTCGCGTACGCCGGGCGGGCGCGACGTACCGTCCTACCGGCTCAAGGGCGGTCGGCTGCTCGGACCCATGGAACGGCTGTTCATCGTCGGCCTCGGGATCGCCGGCCAGCTGACGGCGGCCTCGGTCGTGATCGCGGCGAAGGGGCTGCTCCGCTGGCCGGAGCTGCAGGCGTCGCGCACCGAGCACGGCCGCGGTGGCATCCACGCCGTGACCGAGTACTTCCTGGTCGGCAGCTTCGTGAGCTGGATGGTGGCGCTCGGCTCGCTGGTCCTCCTGCGCTGAGCTGCTGCCGTGGGCCGTGGCGCAGGTGAACTCCCGGGTCGACCTGCCCGGGCCGGTCGGCAGCCTACGATGAGGCTCGCCGACGCCCCGGCTCACGCCGGCCTGGGGGAGGGGGAGCGCACATGAGGTACGCCGTGCTGGGCCTGATGGCGCTGGTGTGGGTGGTGATGACGGTGTCGGTCCTGCCGGGCGTCCGCTCCGGGCCGGGCGTCGTCCCGTTCTACGACGACGGGGTGCAGACCGTCGGCTACGTGCTCGCAGCGGTCGTGGTCGGCGCGCGCGCCGTGCGCGTGGCCGAGCAGCGGCTGCTCTGGAGCCTGGTCGCGCTGGCGCTGGCGCTGCGTGCCTACGGCTTCGTCCACACCTTCTTCGTGCTGGAACGGGCGCCGGTCTACCCCTCGCTCGCCGACGCGGCCTGGATTGTCTCGAGTCTGCTCCTCGTCGTCGCCCTGATCGTGCCCACGCGATGGTTGCTGCCCTGGGCCTCGGGGGCGCTGTGCCTCGACGCCCTGCTCGGCGCCCTGACGGCGGCCGCGGTCACGATGACCCTGCTGTACGGCACCCTGGTCCGCCTCGCGCCGGACGGCGCGCCCACCGACGTGCTGGCGGTCAACCTCGCCTATCCCGCCCTCGACGCCGGGTTGCTGGTGGTGGTGGCCACGCTGGTGGCCGCCACGCACGGGCGGCTCGCCCTCCCGCTGCTGACGCTGGTGGTGGGGTCGATCCTGTTCGCCAGCGTCGACGGGCTCTTCCTCTACCAGGTCACTGTCGGCACGTTCCGGCCCGGCAGCTTCCTCGCCCCGCTCTCGCTCGGTGCCAGCCTCGTCATCGCCGCGGCCGCCCTGGTCACCGACCGCGAGCACGGCGTACGACGTGACCTGTCGCCGGGACTCGCGACACCGGTGGCGCTGGCCACGATCTGCGTGCTCGTGCTGGCCTACGACGCGGTCCGCCCGGCGCCGGCGGTCGCCGTCCTGCTCGCCAGCTCGGGCGTGCTGGTGGCGATCGGGAGGGGACTGCTCACCTTCGGCGCCAGCCGGCGCGACGCCGCCGCCGTCATCGCGCTGAAGGACGAGGAGCTGGAGCGCTTCCGGGCCCTGGTGGAGGCGTCCTCGGACTTCATCGCCATCGGCACGCTGGAGGGTGAGGCGGTCTACCTCAATCCGGCGGGCCGTCGCATGGTCGGGCTGGGGGAGGACCAGGACGGACGGGGACTGACCGCGAACGAGCTGCTGCACGAGTCCGACCGGCGCCGCTCGGTGGAGGTGGAGCGGCCGCAGATCATGGCACAGGGGCACTGGCAGGGGGAGGCGACCCTGCGCCACCAGGGCGGTGGGCCGGACGTGCCGGTCATGAAGAGCACGTTCCTGGTGCGCCACCCCGGGTCGGGGGAGCCGTGGCTGCTGGCCACCATCCAGCGCGACATCTCGGACCTGCGCGCGGTGCAGCAGGAGCTGCAGCTGGTCGCCGACCAGCGGCAGGTGCTGCTCCAGCACCTGGTCGAGGCGCAGGAGGCCGAGCGGGCCAGGATCGCCGCGGACGTGCACGACGACCCGGTGCAGGCGATGGCGGCCGTCGACCTGAGGCTCGGACTGGTGCAGCGCCGGCTCGAGCTCGACCACGACCGGGTAGAGACCCTCGAGACGTTGCGCGAGCTGCGGACGACCGTCACCGACGCCAACGACCGGCTGCGCTACCTGCTGTTCGACCTCGACTCGCCTGCCCAGCGTGAGGAGCTGCCGACCGCGCTGCGCGAGGCGGCGGCGTTCGTGCTGGGCGAGACCGTGCGCTGGGAGGTGCTCGACGACGGGGGAGACGTCCGGCTGCCCGAGACCAGTCGCGTGCTGGCCTACCGGATCGCCAAGGAAGCGATGGTCAACGTGCGCAAGCACGCCGGGGCCTCGTCGGTGCAGGTCAGCCTCAGCTGGCAGCCCGAGGGAGTGAGCGTGACGATCGCCGACGACGGCCGGGGGCTGCCGACCGAGGGGATCGTGGCGCGTCCCGGCCACCGTGGGGTGGCCGACATGCAGGACCGGGCCGCGATCGCGGGCGGCTGGGTGCGCGTGGAGCCGGGGGAGGAGCGGGGCACGGTCGTGCGGGTATGGCTCCCCGGCTCAGCGGACCCGGACTGAGATCAGCTGACGCAGGACCTCGGCGCCGGTCGGCGTGGCGAGGATCACCTCGCCGTGGGCGCAGCGCGAGACCAGGTCGGGCAACGAGGCGCCGATCCGTCCCTTCGTGAGGTAGCCACGGGCTCCGGCCCGCACCATCCCGAGCACGATCGAGGGGGCCGTCTCGGCCGAGACGGCGATGGCAACCAGCGGGAACCCGTCGACCAGGGAGCGCACCAGGTCGGGTCCGCCGCCGGGCATCTGGACGTCCACCAGGGCCACGTGCGGGCGCGAGAGGGCGACCACCTCGAGCAGGTCCGCGCCGTTCGCGGCGTGGCCGATGACCTCGAAGCGGGGGTCGGTGTGCAGCATCGACGTCAGGGTGTGGCGCATCTGCGCGTCGTCGTCGGCCACCACGACCGTGATCGAGCCCATGGCATCCTCTCGGGGGAGGCTGCCATGCTCTCGCGCCGGGGTTCCTCCCGCGCCCCGCGCCGGTGCCATCCCTCTAGTAGTTTGATACCAGATCCGGGGAGGCGAGGGGGAGCAGTGGACGCCGAAGAACCCGTCCGCGTGTTGATCGTGGATGACCACGAGGTCCTCGCGACGAGCCTGGCGCAGGCCCTCGACGTCGAGCCCGACCTCCGCGTCGTGGGCGTCGCCGGCACCGTCGAGGCGGCCGCGTCGCTGATCACCAGCGCCGCGCCGGACGTGCTGCTGCTCGACCACCGGCTCCCCGACGGGGACGGGGTGTCCGCGATCCCGCGACTGCGGGCGCTGCGCACCCGGATGGCCGTCGTGGTGCTCACGGCCAGCACCGCCGAGCACGTCCTGGTCTCGGCCATCGAGGCCGGGGCCTCCGGCTTCGTCTCCAAGACCCGGGGGCTCCCCGAGCTCACCTCGGCGGTCCGGGCGGCGGCCGCGGGCGAGGCGGTCGTCTCGCCCGAGATGCTGTCGCGGCTGCTGCCGCGTCTGCAACGCAACCGCGACGGCACTGGACACGCCTCGCTCACCGAGCGGGAGCGCGAGGTGCTGGCACTGGTCGCCGAGGGGCTGACCAATGCCTCCATCGCGGACCGACTCGTCGTCAGCGTCCACACCGTCCGCAACCACGTCGCCAACCTCTCGGCCAAGCTGGGTGCGAGCTCCAAGCTGGAGGCTCTCTCGATCGCGGTGCGGGAAGGGCTGCTCCCCGGCTCCTGAGACTCGGGACCGGCGGTAGTGCATGGGAGCCAGTCCAAGATGCCCTCGTGGGGGGACGTGCGGCCACCCGGGACCAGTCAGACTGTGGTCACGCCCTTCGCCCGTCCCCCGTGGTTGAAGGTCGTCGGCGCCCGATCCGGCCGGACCTCCGTCTAGCCGACGCGTTCTCCGGATCGGGCGCCTGCTCCCTCCGCGACCGCCTTCCCCCGGGCAGTCGTCGACCGGCCCCGGCGGCATCCCCCCGCCGCCGGGGTCCTGGGAGTGACGCTCACTGCCCGGAGGCGAGCAGCGCCACGTGGAGCGAGGCGCGCACCTCGGCGTCGGCGAGCTCTGCCCCGAGGGCGGCTTCGACGCGGTGCAGCCGGTCGTAGAGCACCGGTCGTGACACGGCGAGCGCAGCCGCGGCCGCCGACTTGCTGCCCCAGTGCTCCAGCAGTACCCGGGTGGCCCCGAGGAGGTCGGAACCGTCGCGTTCGTCGGCCGCGCGCAGCGGGGCGAGCTCGCGCTCGGCGAAGTCGGCGAGCCGGTCGTCGTCCTCGAGGAGGGCGAGCAGGCCGCGCAGGTGGACGTCCTCGAGCCGGTGCGCCCCGGCGCGCTCGGGGTCCGGCACGTCGTCCCCGGGCAGGGCCGCGAGGACGTGGGAGGCCTCGCGCAGGCTGCGGTCGGCGTGGCGCAGCCCGTCGACCGGCGTCCCCGCTGCTGCGACGGCCGGGACCCGCGAGCGGGCGGCCGTGACCAGCCCGTCCACGGCGGCGACGGGGGAGCGCCCACGGGGGACCTGCACCAGCAGCCGGACGTCGGTCTCGAAGGCGGCGACGAGTGCGTGGCCCCCCTCGACGGCGTGCAGGCAGGCGGCCACCAGCTCGTCCAGCCGGGCCGGCAGTCCGCCGCCGGCGGCGGGGGTCCCGCGCGGGCGGAGCGTGACGCCGACCAGGGTCGCGCCCTCGGTGGCCAGTCCGGCCAGGCCGACCCGTCGCACCAGGTCGGGATCGCCGGGGGTCGCGAGGACGCCGAGCAGCAGCTCCCGGTGGAGGCGACGCAACCGGCCCTGCCGGTGGCGGTCGTGCAGCAGGTGCAGGGCGAGCGCCGCGGCCGCCCGCTCGGCGACCGTCACCAGCCGCTGCGAGGGCTGTTCCGGCGTACCGATGACCAGCCGGCCCCAGCCGCGCTCGCGGCGACCGACCCGGGCGACCAGCCAGCCGTTGCTGCGGTCCCAGACCGTCCGCTCGTCGCCGCGCACCCGGTGTGACCGACGCTCCCAGTCGTCGAGGAACTCGGTGACGTCGCCCGGTCCGGGTCGGAAGTCGAGGACGCGGTGCTGGGCGTTCTCGAGCACGACGGGGGCGCCGGCGAGCTGCTGTGCTGCGGCCAGGATCTGCTCGGGACCGGCCTCGGTCAGGCTCAGCTCGGTGAAGGTGTCGTGCACCTGCTCGGCCTCGCGCAGGGCGGCGAGCTGGCTGTCGACGAGCCGCTCGCCGACCGCCTGCGTGATCGTCGCGAACCGGACCTCGCGCCGCAGGGCCAGCAGGGGCAGCCCCAGCCGTTCGCACTCGGCCACGACGACCTCGGGCACCTCCTGCCAGCGCCTGCCGAGCTCGATGACGAGCCCGACCGCGGCGGAGTCGGCGAGGCTGCGGACGAAGCTGGTGAGGGCGGCGGGGTTGTCGGGGAGCGCGATGCCGGTGGTGAGCAGCAGGTCGCCACCGCGCAGCAGTGGTCCGATGTCGGCCAGCTCGGTGGTGTGGACCCAGCGCACCGTGCGGCCGAGACCCTCGCGGCCCGCCAGGACGAGGGGGTCCGCGCTGCGCACGACCGCCATGTCGAGGACCTGCGCCACGGTCAGCACCGCATTGCTCCACGGTCCGACAGAGTGTCGGGGAGGGCGGTGATCACCTGACAGAGTGTAGGCGCGATCGCTGGGGCGCACCCCTCAGACTGGTGGCATGACTTCCACGATCACTCACTGGACCGCCGGCGCCAGCTGGCAGGGCGACGGCGACCGCTGGGGCGAGGTGACCAACCCGGCCACCGGTGAGGTCACCGGCCGGGTGGCGCTCGCCTCGAGCGCCGACGCCGAGCACGTCATCGCGACGGCGCGGCTGGCGTCGCAGGCGTGGCGGCGTACGTCGCTCGCGCGGCGTACCCAGGTCGTCTTCGCCTTCCGTGAGCTGCTCAACGCGCGCAGGGACGAGCTCGCCGCGATCATCACCGCCGAGCACGGCAAGGTGCACTCGGACGCGGTCGGCGAGGTCGCGCGCGGCCAGGAGGTCGTGGAGTTCGCCTGTGGCATCAGCCACCTGCTCAAGGGCGGGCACTCCGACGGTGTCTCGACCGGCGTCGACGTGCACTCCAAGCGCGAGCCGCTCGGGGTCGTCGGCATCATCTCACCGTTCAACTTCCCGGCGATGGTGCCGATGTGGTTCTTCCCCGTGGCCATCGCGGCCGGCAACACGGTGATCCTGAAGCCGAGCGAGAAGGACCCCTCGGCCGCCAACTGGATCGCGGCGCTGTGGACCGAGGCCGGCCTGCCGGACGGCGTCTTCAACGTGCTGCACGGCGACAAGGTCGCCGTCGACGCCCTGCTGGAGAGCCCGGCCGTGCAGTCGATCTCGTTCGTCGGCTCGACGCCGATCGCGCAGTACGTCTACGAGACCGCGGCTCGCCACGGCAAGCGCGTGCAGGCCCTCGGGGGGGCGAAGAACCACCTGGTCGTGCTGCCCGACGCCGACCTCGACCTGGCCGCCGACGCGGCCGTCAGCGCCGGCTACGGCTCGGCCGGCGAGCGCTGCATGGCGATCAGCGTGATCGTCGCCGTCGGCGCGGTCGCCGACGACCTCGTGGCGCGCATCGCCGACCGGACCACGACCCTGGTGATCGGGGACGGCGGTGCCTCCGGCGCCGCCGAGGAGGCCGACATGGGCCCGTTGGTGACGCGCGCCCACCGCGACCGGGTCGCCGGGTTCATCGACTCCGGCGAGGAGGCCGGTGCCAAGGTCGTCGTCGACGGCCGGGACGTGCAGGCCCGCGGTGGCGGCGTCGACGTCACGGAGGGCAACTGGTTGGGCCCGACCCTCTTCGACCACGTGACCCCCGAGATGGACATCTACCGCGAGGAGATCTTCGGACCGGTGCTCTCGGTCGTGCGCGTGGAGACCTACGAGGAGGCGGTCGCGCTGGTCAACGCCAACGAGTACGGCAACGGCACGGCCGTCTTCACCAACGACGGCGGCGCGGCCAAGCGGTTCGAGAACGACGTCCAGGTGGGCATGATCGGCGTCAATGTCCCGGTCCCGGTCCCGGTGGCCTACTACTCCTTCGGCGGCTGGAAGCGCTCGCTCTTCGGCGACACCCACGCGCACGGCGTCGAGGGCGTCCACTTCTTCACCCGCGGCAAGGTCGTCACCACGCGCTGGATCGACCCCGCCAACCGCCCCGAGGGCGGTCTCGAGCTGGGGTTCCCCCGCAATGCCTGACCTCATCGACCTCTCGCCCGAGGACACCCACGCGCTCGACCGCCGTCACGTCTTCCACTCCTGGTCGGCGCAGGGGGCGCTGGACCCCATGGTCATCACCAAGGCCGAGGGCAGCCACGTCTGGGACGGCGCCGGAAACCGGCTGCTCGACTTCACCTCGCAGCTGGTCTTCACCAACCTCGGCCACCAGCACCCGCGGATCGTGGCGGCCATCCAGGAGCAGGCCGCCCACCTGTGCACGGTCGCGCCGCAGCACGCCAACGCGGCACGCTCCGAGGCCGCCCGGCTGATCGCCTCGCACACGCCGGGCCACCTGGACAAGGTCTTCTTCACCAACGGCGGCGCGGACGCCAACGAGCACGCCGTCCGGATGGCGCGACTGCACACCGGACGTCACAAGGTCCTGACCACGTACCGCAGCTTCCACGGCGGCACCCACCTCGCCGCGAACATGACCGGCGACCCGCGCCGGTGGGGCAGCGACCAGGCGACCTCGGGGACCGTCCACTTCTTCGGACCGTTCCTCTACCGCAGCCGCTTCCACGCGACCACGGAGGCGCAGGAGTGCGAGCGGGCGCTCGAGCACCTCGCGGAGGTGATCGCGATGGAGGGACCGCACACGGTCGCCGCGATCGTGCTCGAGTCGGTCCCCGGCACGGCCGGCATCATGGTGCCACCGCCGGGATACCTGCGCGGCGTGCGCGAGCTGTGCGACCAGCACGGCATCGTCCTGGTCGCCGACGAGGTGATGTCCGGCTTCGGCCGGGCCGGGCGCTGGTTCGCGATCGAGCTCGACGACACGTCCGGGCCGGTGGTCCCCGACCTCCTCACCTTCGCCAAGGGCGTCAACTCCGGCTACGTCCCGCTCGGCGGCGTCGCCATCGGCCCGGAGATCGCGGCCACCTTCGACGACCGGGTCTATCCCGGGGGACTGACCTACTCCGGCCACCCGCTGGCGTGCGCTGCCGCAGTCGCCACCGTCCGTGCGATGGAGGACGACCGCGTGGTCGAGCACGCCGCCGCACTGGGCGAGGAGATCTTCCGGCCCGGGTTGCTCGAGCTCGCCGACCGTCACCCGTGGGTCGGCGAGGTCCGGGGCGCCGGGGTGTTCTGGGCGGTCGAGCTGGTCCGTGACCGCGAGACACGGGAGCCGCTGGCGCCGTACGGCGGGACGAGCCCGGAGGTCTCCGGGGTGGTGGCCGCCTGCAAGCGTCGCGGGATGCTGCCCCTCGTGAACTTCCACCGGATCCACCTGGTGCCGCCGCTGACCACGTCCGCCTCGGAGGTCCGCGAGGCGCTCGGGATCCTGGACGAGGCCCTCACCGAGGGCGAGGCGCGGGCCTCGTGAGCGGCTGGCCGGTCGCGGCGCTCGCGGGCTCGACGCTCGCCCCCCTCTGGCTCGACTCGCCGGACCGGCCCGCCCCGCGCCCCGGACTCGACGGCGACACCGAGGTCGACCTGCTGGTCGTCGGCGGCGGCTTCACCGGTCTGTGGACCGCGCTGCGCGCCGTCGAGCGGCAGCCCGGTCGCTCGGTGCTGCTGGTGGAGGCCGACCGGATCGCCGAGCACGCGACCGGCCGGAACGGCGGATTCTGCGAGGCCAGCCTGACCCACGGCGAGGCCAACGGCCGCAGCCGCTGGCCCGAGGAGTACGACGCGCTGCACGCGCTCGGCATCGCCAACCTCGACGCCATCGAGGCGACGGTGAAGACCCACGACCTCGACTGCGGCTTCACCCGCGGGGGAGTGCTCGCGGTCGCGACCCGGCCCCACGAGGTGGCCGAGCTCGAGCCCGACCGACCCGGCTTCCTCGACGCGGACGCGGTCCGTCGCCTGGTCGACTCCCCGACCTACCTTGCCGGCCGTCACGCGGCCGGCGAGACCGCCGTCGTCGACCCGGCCCGGTTGGCCTGGGGGTTGGCCCGGATCGCGGAGGAGCAGGGTGTCCGGATCGCGGAGCAGACCCGGTTGACGGGGCTTCGGCGTACGACCGGGGGAGTGGAGGCGACCACCAGCACGGGCGCCGTCCGTGCCCGCGAGGTCGCGCTGGCGACCAACGTCTTCCCGACGCCGCTGCGGCGCAGCCGGTGGTCCGTGGTGCCGGTCTACGACTACGTGCTGGCCACGGAGCCGCTGACCGACGCGCAGCTGGCCGCGATCGGGTGGGACCCGGCGATCGGCATCTCGGACTGCGGCAACCAGTTCCACTACTACCGGATCACGCCGGACCGCCGGATCCTGTGGGGCGGCTACGACGCGATCTACCACTACGGCCGCTCGATCGAGCCCGCCCACGACGACCGGCGCACGACCTTCGAGGTGCTGGCCCGCCACTTCGCTGACACCTTCCCGCAGCTGCGCGGGATCCGTTTCACCCACCGCTGGTCCGGGGTCATCGACACCTCGACCCGCTTCTGCGCGTTCTACGGCCGCGCCCACCGGGGCCGCACGGTGTACGCCGCCGGCTTCACCGGACTCGGCGTCGGGGCGTCCCGCTTCGCCGCCGACGTGATGCTCGACCTGCTGGCCCGGGAGGAGACGGAGCGGACCCGACTGCGCATGGTGCGCGAGCGGGCGGTGCCGTTCCCGCCCGAGCCGTTCGCCTGGATCGGCATCCAGCTGACGCGCTGGTCGTTGGCCCGCGCCGACCGCACCGGGCGTCGCAATGTGTGGCTCCGCACGCTCGACCGCCTCGGACTGGGGTTCGACTCATGACCACGCTGCTCTGCGCCGACGTCCGCACCGCGCCGCTCGGTCCCCGCGGGTCGCTGGGTTCGTTGCCGGACGGCCCGCTCGGGCTGTGGGAGGCCGAGCCCGGCACCGAGACCGACCTTGAGGGCGACGAGGCCTTCGTGGTGCTCGCCGGAGCCGCGACCGTGGCCCTCGACGGGGCACCGACGCTTCGACCTGCGGCCCGGTGCCGTCGTACGCCTCCATGCGGGTGACCGCGGGGGAGATCGCCGAGGGTGTCGTCGCCGACGTGGAGCAGGAGAGTACCTGGTCGTGCTCGAGCGGAGGGGGTCAGTCCGCGTCGCCGCCGGTCCTGCTCGTCGAGCTCGCCCCGCACGCCCTCGTCCGGCTCAGCGAGGGCGACCGCACCGAGTGGACCGTGACCGAGACCGTGCGCGCGCTGGTCGTCTCGCTGCCCGGCTGACGAGCCGGCGAGGTGCCGCCCTGAATCGAACAGGTGTTCGATACAGTCGGACGATGGCAGGAGGATGCGGCGCCGGATCGAGCGTGGCACGTTGGCGGAGCGGACCGCCGCGACGGCTGCGCCGCCGCCCGGGCCCCCTGCGGTCCGGCACTGCTGGGTGGTCGGCCCCGACGGGGTGCTGCCCGGGCTGCTCCTCGGTTGGGAGCAGCGCGCCAGCGGCTGGTGGGGCAGGGCGGTCCACCCGGTCCGGGCCGCGGACGACCGCTGGGTCGTCGTCGAGGAGTGGCTCCCGGCCGACCGGCTCCGACCTGCGTCCGCCGGACCCGAGGTCGGGGGATCTTCGCCCCAGACGTGACGGCCGTGCCGGCGTGGGGCTGGCCCAGTCGGTGCTGACCACGCCCAGCCTGGCTCCCGCCTGACAGTTCCGGTGGTGCCGGCGGCGCGTCTGCTGCCGCGCGGCGGCGTCGCGGTCCAGCGGTCGGGTCGGCTCAAGATATGTCCAAGATCGGCGGGGCACCCTGCCGGCGGGAGGGTGGCGCACGACCGACGGCGTCGCCGGGAGGGCGAGACGATGACGGCCGCGACGAGGCGCAGTGTCCTGCAGATGGGAGGCCTCGGGGCCGGACTGGCGGTGCTGGGTGTCGCCGCGCCCTGGGGGAGGTCGGTGCGTGCCGCCGACTGGATCAGCACCGCACCGAAGCCGGCGCGGTTCGCCCGGCGGTGCCCGGTGCCTACCCCGCTGGTCCCGGTTTCCATGACCGACGAGTTCGGTGACTACCTCCTCTACGAGATCTCTGAGCAGTCCGCCGCAGTGCAGGTGCTCGACGCCGGCGCGCCGGCGACCACGATGTTCGGCTACGGCGTCCCGGGCAGCGGACCGTCCGTCCCGGGCCCCCTGATCAAGGTCGACCAGAACACTCGCGTGCGGCTGCGGGTGCGCCACGCGCTGCCCCCGGTGCACCCGACCTTCGGCTACGAGGTCACGACCTCGGTCCACCTCCACGGGTCCGCCTCGCTCCCGCAGTACGACGGGTACGCCGACGACGTCTCCCGGCCGGGCCAGTACAAGGACTACTGGTACCCGAACCACCAGGGCCCCCGAACCCTCTGGTACCACGACCACGGGGTGCACCACACGGCCCAGAACGTCTACAGCGGCCTGGTCGCGCAGTACCACCTCTCCAACGCGTGGGAGCGAGCGAACCTGCCGCAGGGCAGGTACGACGTACCGCTCACCGTCAGCGACGCAATGTTCGCCGCCGACGGGTCCCTGGCCTACATGGACCGCGACCACTCGGGCCTGTTCGGCGACATCGTGACGGTCAACGGCGTGCCCTGGCCCTACCTCGACGTGGAACGCAGGTCCTACCGGTTCCGGATCCTCATGGCCACCCTGTCGCGCTCGATGACCCTGCGGTTCGTCAACACCCGGACCGGCGCCACGATGCCGGCGACGGTCGTCGCGACGGACGGCGGGCTGATGCGACCGCAGTCGGTGACGTCGTGGCGCCACGCCGGTGCTGAGCGGTACGAGGTGGTGGTCGACTTCTCCGGCTGCCGGGTCGGTGACCGGGTCGAGCTGCGCAACGCCAGCGCCAGGAACAACCGGGACTTCCTCCACACCGGCAAGGTGATGCAGTTCCGGGTGACATCGGACTCCACCGACAGCCGGTGGAGCCAGGTCGTGACGCCGCCGGCCAGCGAGCTGCACCCGGTCATGTCGATCCCGGCCTCGGCCTCGCGCCGGGTGCGCAACATCGACCTCGAGCACGACGACATCACCAACGATTTCCTGATCAACGGGGTGTCGTGGCAGGACGTGCAGGAGGGGGACTGGAACGTCTTTGCCGACGACAGCGGTCCGCCGCCGCGTCCGGGGGACGTCGAGATCTGGCGGATCGAGAACAAGTCGGGCGGCTGGTTCCATCCTCTCCACATCCACCTGGTCGACTTCCGGATCCTCAGCCGCAAGGGAGGGCAGAACCGGGTGCAGCGCTGGGAGAGGGGTCCCAAGGACGTCGTGTACGTCGGGGAGAGCGAGGTCGTCGAGGTGCTCGTGCTCTACGGCATGCCCCCGAAGGCCTACCCTGACGGTCGCAGCACGGGACAGGCCGGCGCCAGTGGTGACCGCGGCGGGCGGTACATGATCCACTGCCACAACCTGGCGCACGAGGACCACGACATGATGAGCCAGTTCCTCGTGGCGGCCGTCGACGGACAGGCGGACCTGAGCCCCGAGTTCGTCAACCACCCGGTCTACGCTTCGCCACCGCTGTGACCTCCTCCCCGGGCGCTGCCCGGGTCCACGCGTCCCGGGGAGTACTGTCCCTGGTCGTCCTCGCTGCGGTGGCGGTCGCACTGCTCGTCCGGCTCCTGGTCGTCTCTCCGCTCGAGGTCGCCTCGGCCAGCATGGAGCCCGCGCTGGCCGCGGGCGACGAGCTGCTGGTGACCCGGTGGGCCCCGGACCCGCGCGAGCTGGCGCGGGGTGACCTCGTGGTCTTCGTGGACCCGGCCGAACACCGGCTGGCCCTCAAGCGGGTCGTGGGGCTGCCCGGCGAGGAGGTCGTCGTCCTCGACGGGGTCCTGCAGGTGGACGGCCGGCCGGTCGCCGAGCCGTGGGTGCGCCCCGAGGACGTCGACGGCTACTACAGCCGCAGCTTCACCGTGCCCGAGGACGGCGTGTTCGTGATGGGTGACAACCGCGGGAACTCGATCGACTCCCGCGACTATGGTGCCATCGGCGCGGCGGAGCTCCGGGGCACGGTGCTGGCCCGGCTCTGGCCCCCCGGGTCGCTCGGCGCCGGGTAGGGCGGCCGCCGCACGGCGAGCACCACCGCGGCGACGACCAGCCCGGCCGCCGCGGCCGCCGTGACGAGCGCGGCCGTGCGCTGGTCGGCGAAGGGGTCGGCCCCGAGCAGTCGCACCTCGAGGAACCACTGCGGCGCCAGCAGGTCCCGGCCCAACCCCAGGCGCGCCGCGAGCACCGCCAGGGCCACCGCCACGGGGAGCAACCACCCGGCGCGCTCCCAGCCGCCGCGCGGTCCGATGGGGCCTGCCGCACCGGGCCCGAGCAGCGGCCACCACAGCAGGGCGCCACCGCCGGCGGCCAGGGCCAGCAGCGCCAGGTGCCACCAGTCGGACCGGAAGGCCGTCGCCACCACCGGGGTGTGCTGGACCGCGAGCAGGAGTCCGCAGACGACGAGGCTGCCGAGAGCCGGCGGCACGGGGCGCCCGCTCGACCGGGGGCTGGGCAGGAGCAGCCAGGGCCGACCTGCGAGGGCGAAGGGCGGAACCACCAGCATCACCGTGAGCAGCTGGGCCACGAAGAGGCTCGGCCGCAGATGAGCGTAGGTGGCCGAGCCCGAACAGGTCGCGACCAGAGCCAGCCCGGTCGCCGCGACGACGAGCACCGTGCGCCGGGCGGGCCAGGTGCCACCGGTCCGACGGAGGGCGGCCACGGCGGACAGGTACCCGGTCAGCGCCACCGCCAGCGCCACCACGACGACCGGGTTCGGCCGCGCCTGCGTCCACAACGCCGACCACGTCAGGTCCGGCAGGACGGTCGCGCCGCCCGGGTGCCCGTGGGCGGAACCGGACCCGCCGGGCGTCGACGGGAGGGGGGTGCGGGCAAGCGCTGCCGCGAGCCCGGCCCCGGCGGCCATCAGGCACAGCTCGCCCGCGGCGAGGAGGACGAAGCCACGGGTTCGGCCCGCCTGCACCGCCGGCAGACTGCGGCGCCGGTGCGCCACCCCGCACGCCCCGGCGAGCAGCAGCACCACTGCCTTGGCCGCGACGATCCCGGCGTACCCGCTGGACCAGGGTCGAGGGCTGTCGGCGAGCACGAGCGCTGCGTTGAGGAGTCCGGAGGTCGCCAGCACCAGGTAGCACCAGAGCGCCAGCCGGCTGTAGCTCGGCACGCCCAGCGCCAGGCTGTGCGGCTGCCTACGGAGGTGGTGCAGCAGCCCGACCAGGCCGCCAGTCCAGAGCAGGGCGGCCGTGACGTGGACGACGAGGCCACCGACAGCCATCGCGTCCGCTGTCGCCGGGTGGCCGCGCAGGCTGCTCACCACCGCCACCCCCACCACCGGGCCCAGCCACACGGCCCGGGCCACCGTGGTGGCGGCCCGGGGGAGCAGCCACGCCCCGCCGAGCAGGACCGCGAGCTGTGCCAGCAGCAGCGGTGGGGTCCGGGACGCCAGGTCGGTGAGGTGGGTCGTGCCCAGCACGGTCAGCGGTACGCCGAGGGCGTCGGCCTCGCCGAGCACCCAGCCCACGACGAGCAGCGCGGCCCACCACCGGAGCCAGGTCCGCGCGGACCCCGCCGCCCGGCGCCGGACCTCGGTGGTCGCCGCGCCCGCGGCGACCACCATCACGGAGCCGACCGAGACCACCGAGACCAGCAGCGTGAGAAGTCCGCACCACCGGCTGCTCCAGGCGACCAGCGGACCGGCGTCGGGCAGCCCGACCGGCACCGGGGGCGGTGATCCCCCGCCCCGAACGGTCGCCACCGCCCACACCCCCGCCGCGACTGCGACGGTGACGGTGAGGGTGACGGTGGCGAGCAGCGCCGGCGCGCGGCGGGCGCCCCGGCCGACGTCGTCCACCAGAGCACGGTGACCGTCGTTCCTTGGAAAATGCTGGGACCACCCGTCCCGAGGAAAGGCCACGCCGTCCTCTTCACCGTGCTGGACAGACCGGTGTGCGATGGAGTCCTGGGCGACGAGGGAGTCGCGCACCACGATGCGATCACGTGAGCGGGTACCCGGGTGTGCCAGGGCACGGCGTCCGGGCTGGATCGCCGGTGTCCTGGTGCCGGTCGCGATCCTCGTGGCGGTCCCTGCCTCCGGCGTGCCCGTGGCGCCCCACCGCGCCGGACGGGAGCCTCGTGCCGCGGACGGGGCAGCTGGTGGACGTGGGACCGACCGCCGAGCACGGCTTCCCGGCCTGGTACCGCGACAGCAACGGGGTGCGACTGGAGGCGTGCACCACCCTGGACGACCCGTTGTGCGCGACGCTGCCGGACGAGGTGCCGGACCCGGACGCGCCGGTCTCCTCTCCCGACGCGTGGACGTCTACGGCCGCGACCTACACCGTCGGTGCGACGGGACCGGCTTCATCGACGTCTTCGCCACCTCGGACGCGGGCCAGTCGCTGCACGTGCGCGACACCAGTCCGGGGTTCATCGAGACGTCCTTCGAGGGCGACCGCGGCGCGCTGGCGGACGAGTACTCCTGGAGGCGGGTCTCGGGTCCCGCGGTGACGATCACCGGGCTGACGACGGCCACCCCGTCGTTCACCTGCCCGCTGATGGCGCTGCCGACCAGCACCACCGGCCAGAACCTGCGCGACGTCAGCGTCCGACAGCGCCAGGCACGAAGGCCCCCGCCCGGGTCAGGGCACGGGACCGGGTGGCCACTCAACTTTGGGGGGTGCCTCCCCCCGCACCTGCGGCTGCCGCCGTGGTACGCCGTCGCCCACGCTGGGGGTGTCTTGGGGGACAGGAGGGCGGCGTGAACGCGTTCGCACGGCAGGGGGGCGTCCTTGACGGGGACCCGGGAGTGGGGGTGGTCCTCTTCGGGCCGACCCGGGTGCACCGGAGCGGCGGCACGATGGACCGCGCCGCGCTGGGCGGGGTGAAGCCACGGCAGGTCCTCGAGATCCTCGCCGTGGCGGCGGGGAGCCCGGTCCCGAAGGACCGGTTGGCCGAGATGCTGTGGGACGGCCACCCGCCGCGCAGCTACGCCGGGACCCTCGAAAGCTACGTGTGCCTCGTCCGTCGGGCGCTCGGGCTCTCCGGACGTCGCTCCGGCATCGCCACGGTGATGCACGGCTACCTCCTGGACCCCGAGCGGCTGACGGTCGACCTGGTGGAGTTCCGCCGGCTCGCGGGCGGTGCCGGGGGCCGCTCGGACGACGCCCGGCTGGCCGAGGTGGAGCGCGCGGTCACCCTGGCCGACGGGACGCTGCTCGCCTCCGACGAGTACGCCGCGTGGGCGGTCAGCGAGCGGGAGGTGGTGGCCAGGCAGCTGGCGTCCGCAGCGGTCGAGGGCGCGGGCTGCGCACTCCGCCTCGGCCGCCATGACACCGCCGTCCGGCTCGCCCGGCTCGCGGTCGCCCAGGACGGCTTCGACGAGGCCGCGTGCCGGGTCCTCATCACCGCGCTCGACGCGGCCGGACGTCGACCGGAGGCGATCCGGGCCTACCTCGAGCTCGAACGGTCGCTGTCGCAGGAGCTCGCCACGGTCCCCAGCCCGTCGACGACGCGGTGCTACCTCTCGGTGCTGGGGCGCTCCGACGGACCCGGGGAGGGACGCGGCGGGGCGCGGGAGCTGCGGCTGCTCCTGGACCTGGTCCGCGAGCGCGTCCACGCGGTGGCCGGCGTGGACGTCTCCGCCGCCGACGTCTGTCTGGGTGGCCTCGCGGCGGCCATACCCAGTGCTGGGTAGGTCCGCTCGAACCCCTGTGCCCGGCCCAGCGCTGCCCCCTAGGTTCGCCCCAGGCGATCTCATCTCGAGCTGGGAGGCTGGGAGACACGGGGAGACACGGGGGGACACGGGTGACGGACACGACCGACTGCTCACGAGTCCTGGTCGTCGACGACCACCGGACCTTCACCGACCTGATTGCGCTCGCCCTCGAGGCCGAGCTGGACATGGAGTGCGTCGGCGCGGCGCACGACGTGTCCCGCGCCCGGGCCCTGGTGGTCGAGTCCCGACCGGACGTCGTGCTCATGGACGTCAACCTCGGTGCCGACGACGGTCTCGACCTCACCGTGGAGCTGCTGCAGGCACACCCGCACCTGCTGGTCGTCGTCCTCACCGCGTTCGGGGACGGGGCCGTCATGCGGCGCGCCGCGGCGGCCGGAGCCAGCGCGCTGCTGCCCAAGGACGGGTCGCTGCCCGACCTGCTCAGCGGGTTGCGGAGTGCCCGGCACGGCGCGCTGGTGGTCCACCCGGAGCTCCTGCACACGCTGTTGAGCGCCGAGTGGCAGACGGGTCCTGTCGGTCCGGAGCTGACGCCCCGGGAGCAGGAGGTGCTCGAGCGGCTGGCCGACGGGCGCACCGTGTCGCGGATCGCGAAGGAGCTCGGAATCTCGGTCCACACCTGTCGGGGCTACGTGAAGACCCTGCTGGCCAAGCTGGGAGCGCACTCGCAGCTGGAAGCCGTGGTCATCGCGGTGATGCGGGGGCTCGTGAATGCGCCGCGGCGCCACTAGCCCCGGCCGGTCGGGACCGGACGGCACCGCGACGGGTCCCTCCGTGCTCCGGCCCGCGCTGTGGCGCTTTGCGCTGTCCAGCCTGCTGACCGCCACGATCCTGTTCGCCGTCACGTTCTGGGTCGCCGACGGCATCGCACGTCGGCACGCGTTGGAGGACGCCCGGCGTGCCGGAGCGGGGGTGGCGACCCGGATCGCGGCGCCCCTGGTCGATACGGAGGTCCGGGCGGGGGTGCCCGGTGCCGCAGCCCAGCTCACGACCGTCATGGACAACCGGATGCGCGACGGCAGCGTGCGCCACGTCAAGCTGTGGAGCGCCGACGGCACCGTGGTCTGGTCCGACCAGCCGGAGGTCGTCGGGCGCCGGTTCGACCTCAGCGCGGACGTGGAACGGCTCTTCGGGACCACCCGGACCGTAGCGGAGATCTCAGAGCTGTCGCGCGCGGAGAACGTGGCAGAACGTGGCGAGGGCACGCTGCTGGAGGTCTACGTGGGCACCTTCGACGCCGACGGACAGCCCCTGGTGGTCGAGGTCTACCTCGACACCGAGCCGATGAAGCAGACGGCGCAGGGGATCGTCACGTCCTTCGTCCCGGTGATCGCCGGTGCCCTGGTGCTGCTCCTGCTGGTGGTGCTGCCGCTGGCGGTGTCGCTCAGTCGACGGGTCGAGAGCGGTCAGCGGGACCGGGCGCGGCTGATGAGGCACGCCGTGGTGGCCTCGGAGCTGGAGCGGCGGCGCATCGCGCAGGACCTGCACGATGGTGTCGTGCAGGAGCTGGCCGGAGTGGGCTACACCCTGCCGACCGTGACCCGTGAGCTCGCTCCGGGCGGGGACCTGGTCCGGGCGAGGACCACCCTGGAGCAGCTCACGGCACTGGTGCAGAGCAACGTCCTCGCCCTGCGCACGTTCATGACCGACATCTACCCGCCCGACCTCACCGGCCCCGGGCTGCGTGACGCGATCAACCAGCTGGCCCGCACCGAGGCCATGGCCGCGGGGTTCGAGGTGGACGTCGACATCCCACCCGACCTGGAGCTGCCGGTGGAGCCGGCACGCCTGGTGCACCGCATCGTGCGGGAGGCCATCCGCAACGTGGTCAAGCACGCCGATGCCCGCCGGGTGCGCGTCGAGCTTTTCGAACACCAGGATCTGGTTGTGGTGCGCGTGGTGGACGACGGACGTGGTTGGGCCGCTGGAACGGTCCCTCGGTCCGGCGAGGGCCACCTCGGGCTCCGTCTGCTGGCGGACACGGTGCGGGACGTCGGGGGAAGGTTCGAGGTCACCTCCCAGGGTCCCGGGTCGGGAGTGCGCGTGGTGGCGAGCCTCCCCCAGGTGCTGCGGGGCGCCTAGGGCGGTCGGTCGTCCGAGCAATCCCCAAGGTCGCGACGGGAGCCTTGGGAAGAGCCACCGAGGAGGGACATGGACGTCGAGATCGTGAGGGTGGTGCTCGTCGACGACCACCGCCTCCTGCGGGAAGCAGTGGGGAGGCTGCTCGCGCTCGAGCCCGACCTGCTCGTGGTGGGCTCGGCCGCCGACGCGTCGGAGGCCCTGGCACTGCTCGGGAGGACGCGGCCCGACGTGGTCCTGATGGACCTCAGCATGCCCGGGGTGGACGGCATCGCCGCCACCGAGGCGCTTCGCCGAGCCCGGCCCGGCCTGCGGGTCGTGATCCTCAGCGCCACCTGCAGCCGCCACCAGGTGCACCAGGCCTTCGACGCCGGAGCGTGCGGGTACCTGCTGAAGGACGGGAGCGTCGGGCACCTGTGCGACGGCATCCGGTCCGCCGCTCGAGGTGGCCGCCCGGTCGCACCCCTGGTCGCGGCCCTCGGCTTCGAGTGACCGCGCCGCCAAGGTCGACGCAAGGTCGTCCCCGCAGGCTGCGGCCATGAACACCCAGGACACCCCGAGCCGGCGTCGCCGACGTCTCGTCGTCGTGGTGCTCTCCCTGCTCGTGACCGCGGTGGTCGTGACGACCGGCGCAGTGACAGCGGGTCCGGCCGATGCCCACACCGACCTGGTGGCGGCCGCTCCCGAGGCCGGTGACCGGGTGGCGCTCGCTCCCGACGAGGTCGTGCTGGTGTTCACCGAGGAAATGTCGCCCCTGGCCAGCCAGGTGGTGGTCCGTGCCCCGGACGGCACACCGGTCCAGGGCGCCGTGACCGTGAGTGCCGACACCGTGGCGGTCCCCGTCCTCCGCACCGGGCCGGGCGAGTACGAGGTGCTCTACCGGGTGACGTCCGCGGACGGCCACTCGGTGCTGGGCCGCTATTCCTACGTGGTCACCGGAGCGGGGTCGGCCACCCCGGGAGGGAGTGGTGCCGCCGGCTCCGGGCGCCCGACGGTGCCCACCACCACGGCGTCGGCGCCACCGGGAAGCTGGCTGCTCTGCGGGGTCGTGCTGGCGGCCGCGGTCCTGGTGCTGCACCGACGACGACCGGCCGAGGGAGGGCAACGGCCAACCGCGGGGGACACCGGTTCGCGGGCGGCGGGCCGCCTGCTCTAGATTGCGACGACGTGAGTGCACAAGCCCCCTCTGCCGTGATCCTCGTCCGCGCCGCCAACTTCCTGCCGAACCCGGCGACGGCGGCCGACAACGCCTTCCAGGCCGATGTTCCCTTCGGTGAGACGGCCGAGGCCGTCTCGGCCAGGGCCCGTGCCGAGATGGATGCCGTCGCCGAGGCGCTGCGCGACGCCGGCGTCCGTGTCCACGTCTTCGACGACGAGGACCACAGCCGCCCCGACAGCGTCTTCCCGAACAACTGGGTCTCCACCCACGCCGGCGGCAAGGTCGCCGTCTTCCCGATGTATGCCTCCAACCGGCGCCACGAGCGCCGCGCCGACGTGCTCGAGGTGCTGAAGTCGCAGTACCGCGTGCAGACGATCGTCGACTACTCCGGCCTCGAGCCCGACGGCATCTTCCTCGAGGGCACGGGCGCGATGGTCCTCGACCACGTCTCGCGCGTCGCCTACACGGCGATCAGCCACCGCGCCGACACCCACGTGCTGGAGAAGTTCTGCACGGACTTCGGCTACGAGCCGATGGCCTTCGACGCGGTCGACTCCGACGGCGTGCCGGTCTACCACACCAACGTGATGGCCTGCGTCGGCACCGACGTCGCGCTGATCGCGCTCGGGATGATCCCCGACGAGCAGCGCCGTGAGCAGGTCCGCGAGCGGCTCAGCGTCAACGGCCGGACCGTCGTGGAGCTGACCGAGCAGCAGGTCCGCGAGTTCGCCGGCAACGCCGTCGAGCTCTGCGGTGGTACGCCGGAGGGTCGGCGCCGCTACCTCATGGCGATGTCCGCCCGGGCCCGTGCCAGCCTGCGCCCCGACCAGGTCGCCACCATCGAGGAGTCCTGCGAGATCGTCGCCGTCGACATCCCGACGATCGAGCTGGCCGGCGGGTCCGTGCGCTGCATGATCGCCGGCGTCCACCTCGACCGCCGTCCGGTCGACATCGAGCCCGACCTCACCGACGCGGTGCTCGCCATCAACGAGGACCACCCGGTCACCGCGGACGGCCGCCTGGTCGACGCCGACGCCTGATCCTCCGGCCCGGGCCTCGCCGCGCGTCACCCCGACCGGGTGCTCGAGCGGCCGTCGGTCAGGTGGTCGCGCGCCCACAGCGCCGCGCTGGTCCGGTCCGCGACGCCGATCTGGCGGAACACCCGACCGAGGTGGGCCTTGACGGTACGCTCGCTGATCGCCAGCCGGTGGGCGATCTGCTTGTTCGCCAGTCCGAGCGCGACCAGCTGCAGCACCTCGATCTCCCGGGGGCTGATCAGGTCCTCGGGCCGGTCGCCGACGATGGTCGGGAGCAGCGCCCCGGCGACCCGGGAGTCGATCGGGACGTTGCCCGCAGCCGCGGCCCGCACCGCCGCGAGCAGCGCCGCCGGTTCGCAGTCCTTCAGCTGGTAGCCCACGGCGCCGGCGGCCATCGCGTCGGTGACCCGGTCGCGCTCGGCGAACGAGGTCGAGCACCATGATCCGCACGTCGGGGTGCGCGGCGGTGATCCGCCGGGTGGCCTCCACCCCGTCGACCCCGGGCATGGAGAGGTCCATCAGGACGACGTCGGGGTGGCACCCCGCGACCGCCTCGACCGCCGCGGCCCCGTCGGCGGCCTGCCCGACGACCTCGAGGTCGTCGGTGGCGCCGAGCATGGTCGCGATCCCGGTCCTCACCATCGGGTGGTCGTCGACCAGGAGCACGCGGGTCACGAGTCGCTCCCAGGGGTCTGACCGGGGCCGGCACCGGTGGCGATGCGCAGCCGCCACCGGGTGCCGTGGCCCGCGGCCGAGGCGACCTGGAGGGTGCCGCCCCCGGTGGTGGCGAGCTCGGCCAGCAGCTGCAGCCCGAAGTGGCCGTGCGCAGGGTCGGCCAGGGCCGCCCGGGCGTCGAAGCCGGGGCCGTCGTCGGCCACGTCCAGGACCACGCCGCCGGCCCGTCGGGACAGCGAGACCCGGACGGTGCAGGGCGTCGCGTGCTTCGCGGCGTTGCGCAGCGTCTCCTGGGCCACCCGGTAGACGAGGCGTTCCTGGTTGGGCTGGAGCCCGAGCTCGGCGTGCTCGGGGAGCGGGTCGACCCGGACCTCGAGGCCCGGGGCCCGCTCGGACTGGGCGAGGTCGGACAGCGCGACCGCCAGTCCCGCCTGGGCGAGGCTGGGCGGGTAGATGTCGACCAGCAGCGTGCGCAGCGAGCGGATGCTCCGGCGTACGGAGACCGCGGCCCCGCGCAGCTCCTCGGCCAGCGCGTCGCTGCCCGCGGAGTCGGCGCGCGCGGTCGCCCCCGCGATCACGAAGGAGGTGGCGGCGAGGTCCTGCACCGGCCCGTCGTGCAGCGTCCCCGCGATCCGTCGTCGCTCGGCCTCGGAGGCGTCCACCGCCCGTTCCAGCAGCCGCTCCCGCTGCTGCTGGTCACGACGGGCCCGGCCGACGAGGTGCCAGACCAGGGGGGTCAGCAGCACCACGAACAACAGCAGGCTGCTGATGGTCACGCCCGCGAATCCGCGCCACAGCTGGCCGCTGCGCTGACTGACGAGGTCGTACGGCGTGTAGATCTCGAACAACGCCTCCTGGCCGGACGACGTCCACACCGGGCGGTAGACCTCGACGAGCTTGTTGCCCTCCTGCCGGTCCAGGGCGTTCTCGGCACGGTCGAGGCCGGAGATCTCGGCGACCGTCCGCGGCTCGCGCAGCACGTCCCGCTCCCGCGCGTCCAGGGGGAAGACCTGGCCGACCAGCTCCGGCTGGTCGGCGTACGAGGACGGTGCCGTCGCGCGCCCAGATCTTGACCCGGACGACGGAGTCGCCGAGGACCCGGTCGCGCACGAGCTCGTCGAAGTCCCGCACCGCCACCTCGTCCCCGGCGAGCAGGGCATCGGTGAGGGCGGGCTGGATGACGGTCTCCGCCAGCACGTTCGCGATGCCCGCCGAGTCGTTGACGGCCTCGCGCTCGGCGAGCCGGCGGGCGGCGAACGAGCCGCCGATGGTGACCACGACCAGGACGACCACGATGCCGGCGACCAGCCGGCCGAGCACCCTGCCGCCACCGATCGGGGGCTCGGCGACGCCGTTGACGGCATGGGCTCGCCCACGCACACCCACCCACGGGGAGACCGGGGCGTCCAGCGTCCGCACCGGCTGGGTCGGCTCGGAGATGTCAGTCATCGGAACCGTGGTCGCCGTGGCTGCCGTGGTCATCGCCGCCGTGTCCGGGACCGCTGTGGTCGTCGCCCCCGTGGCCGTGGCCGCGGCCGCGCCGCGCCGTGGCCGCTGCTGTCGTCCTCGTGGTCCTCCGTGGCGGTGGGGCTGGCCGAGGGGCTGTCCGAGGGGGAGTCGCTCGGCCGGTCCGTGCGGGCGGTGGCCGGCACCTGCACCGGGATCTCCTGGGAGAACGACACGTTCCCCCAGAGCCCCAGCACGGCCGGGACGAGGGCGAGCAGGATGGCGACCGCGTAGAGGTGGATGCGCTGCATGGTTCCTCCGGCTCGGGCTCAGGTCGAGCGACTGCTCGGGGGTCCCTACGATGCGGGGACCTAGGTATCGTCCGCCACGGGACCTTGGTCGCGGTACCCCCGCCACGCACCGGCACCTCGGCCACGCCACCAGGGAGGCGCGGCCGTCCCGACCAGCGCGTCGAGGCGCACCCGCACCTCGTCCAGCGAGGGGCGCCGGGCGGGGTCGGGTTCAGGCACCCCGCGACCAGTTCCCGCAGCGGCGCCGGGACCGAGGAGAGGTGGGGACGGTCCGTCGAAACGCACTACCTTCACCACGACGCGGCAGTCGCGTGCGAGGCTCATCGCGTCGTAGGTGTCCACCGGCCGACTCGCGCCAGCAGCGCCACGGCGAGGTACCGGGGAGCAGCTCGTCCCTCTCCGGGACCACGGCCGTTGGCCACGGCGTCGAGCAGCTAACGCGGCTCGGCGACACCGTGCCCCGGCTCAAGGTAAACGTCGGCGCGCTCTTCTACCTCTAGTGACAGCTGGCCCTGGTCTCGCGCGTCGTGGCGCCGCTGCTGTGGTGGGTCTCGACCCACTTCTCGAGCCTGATCACGTCGTCGACGCCGGAGACTACGACGCTGAGCAGGTGGGGGGGTGGGGGGGCGACGAACAGGCCAGCGATCCACCACAGCGGGCCCAGCGTCTCGCGAATGAGGACGTCGTCGACCAGGCGCTGGAAGAGGAGCACGTCGAGGACCGCGATCAGAAATGACGCCGCCGGCAGCACGACGGTCAGCAGCCACCTCGCGGCGGGCGGAGATCGGGCCAGAACCCGCGGACGACATCCGGGGTGGTCAGGGGAGCGTCGTCGGCCGCGGGACGCAGCAGCGATCGAAGCTGGCGGCGTGACACTGTGCGGGCCATGGGGACTCCTCGGGGTCAGGGGCGGGCGATGGGGGGAGACGAGGGATGGAGCCGGGGGGGCAGGCTCCACCCCCTCGTTCGTGGGGGACCGGACGAGGGGATGGAGCCTGGGGGGCAGGCTCCACCCCCTCGTCCGTGGGGGACCGGACTCAGCCGAGGGTGCGGGTCCGGGTCGAGGTGCCCGTGCCGCCGTGGGGCCCGGTGTCGCTGCTACCCCGGGAACCAGCGGCAGCGAGGGCCTTGAGCAGGTGTGAGCGAGCCATGATGTGCTTCCTGTGATCGGTGTCGGTCATCCCGACTTGTCGAGTGGTACTGGCGGATTCCGGCCTGCTCACGACTATCCGACCACCCGGGTCCAGTCCGCCATCGGGCGATGGTCCTAGTACCTCGTCAGCACAGGAGGTCGCGGAGAGCACCTCCGCTCGCACCCCCGTTGTCCACCAGCCGGCGGGCGGCAGCAGCCCGCGGCCGCCGCGTCCAGCGCCAGGCCGTGGCCGGGCGAGGGTGATCCCCTGTCCGCGACCCAGGTGGCCGTAGCGCCCGGTCGCGCCCCGGTCAACGGCGTGACGCCGACGCGGGCTCACCGGTGAGGACCCGCAGCGCCAGCGCGGTGGTGGCCTCGACGCCCATGAAGCCGACGACGCGGCTGACCCGGTCGACGTCGAGCGGCAGCAGCCCCGGCGTACCGGGGACGTCGGGGGTGAGCCCGAGATCGAGGTCCTCGCGGCCGGTCATGATCCGCACGTTGAACTCGTAGCGTTCCCGCGCGCCCGGCGCCGACAGGTGGCGTACGACGCGGTCGCCGAGCCGTCGCCCACCCCGCTCCAGCGCCCACGAGTCCAGGGCAGCCGCGACCGAACGCCCCTCGTCGTGGTCCACGTCGGCCCAGGCGGTCCGCATCGAGCCCGCCGCCTCGAGCAGGGCGGCCGCGGCCTTCTCGCCGATGCCGGTCACGCCGGGCAGGTTGTCGCTGGCGTCGCCGCGCAGCGCGGCGTAGGCGAGGTAGTTCTCGGCCGCGACGCCGTACATCGCGTGGAGCCGTGCGGGGGTGAGCAGCGGCGAGCCGTTGATGCCGCCGTCGATCAGCCGGAGCACCGAGGTGCGGTCGCTGATGTGGGCGAAGGCGTCGCGGTCGGAGGTGATGATGACGCAGTTCCACCCGTGGTCCCGGGCCCACGTGGCGCCGGCGGCATTGACGTCGTCGGCCTCCAGCCCGGCCGGTGTGAGCGTCGCCATCCCGAGCGCGTCGAGCAGGGCGCCGGCCCGCTCGAGCTGGTCGACCAGCTCCGGGTGCTTCTCGGCCCGCCCCGCCTTGTAGTCGGGGTAGAAGTCGCGCCGCACCGAGCTGGTGCGGTCGTCGAGCCCGAAGACCACCGCGTCGGGGGCGAATCCGTCGATCGACTCGATGATCTGGCGCAGCATCCCGTGCAGCGCCCACACCGGCCGGCCGGCCCGGTCCAGCGCCCGGGTGTGGGCGCGGGCGTGGTGGTTGCGGTGGAGCAGCGACGGCGCGTCGACGACGAGCAGCAGCTGGCGGGCGTGCGGGTCGTGGACGGTCATGGTGATCGCCGCCATCGTAGGCGCCCCCCGCGGGCGTTTCACCCGTGGTGTGGTTGTGGCCGTCGCCTGGTCCGCGCATAGTGGACAGCCCAGGCGAACGACCCCGGGACTGCAGCCTGACCCCGTCGTCCGTTCGCACGAACGGACGAGAGGAACGCCATGAGCAGCAGCAACCGAGTAGTCGTCTACAAGGGCCCGGGGGAGGTGGCGGTCGAGTCGATCGACTACCCGAAGCTCGAGATCCCGGGGGAGGTGGCCGAGCACTTCGGGATGCCCCGCAAGGCACCCCACGCGGCCATCCTCAAGCTCGTCACCACCAACATCTGTGGCTCCGACCAGCACATGGTGCGAGGACGGACGACGGCTCCGGTCGGCCAGTCGCTGGGCCACGAGATCACCGGCGAGGTCGTCGAGATCGGCGAGGACGTGCTCTTCCTCAAGGAGGGCGACATCTGCTCGGTGCCGTTCAACATCGCGTGCGGTCGCTGCCGGCTGTGCAACGAGGGCAAGACCGGCGTCTGCCTCAACGTGAACCCGGCCCGCCCCGGCGCGGCGTACGGCTACGTCGACATGGGCGGCTGGGTCGGCGGCCAGGCGGAGTACGTGATGATCCCGTACGCCGACTTCAACCTGCTCAAGTTCCCCGACCGGGACCAGGCGCTGGAGAAGATCCTTGACCTGACGATGCTCTCCGACATCTTTCCGACCGGCTACCACGGCGCCTACACCGCCGGCGTGACCACCGGCTCGACGGTGTACGTCGCGGGAGCGGGGCCGGTCGGGCTGGCCGCGGCCCACGCGGCGCAGCTGCTCGGCGCGGCCGTCGTGTTGGTCGGCGACATGGTCGCCGACCGGCTCAAGCAGGCCGAGTCGTTCGGCTGCGTGGGGCTCGACCTCAGCACCGACGGCAGCCTGGCCGACAAGGTGGAGCAGGTCGTGGGAGAGCCGCTGGTCGACGCGGCCGTCGACGCGGTCGGTTTCGAGGCGCGCGGTCACGGCCAGGGCGCCGACGAGGCGCCGGCGACGGTGCTCAACGACTGCATGACGGTGGCCCGGGCGGGCGCCGGGATCGGGATCCCGGGGCTCTACGTCACCGGCGACCCGGGTGCGGTCGACGCCGCGGCGAAGGAGGGGACGCTCGGCGTACGCCTCGGGCTGGGCTGGTCGAAGTCGAACTACTTCATGACCGGCCAGTGCCCGGTGAAGCAGTACAACCGCCAGCTGATGAACATGATCCTGCACGACCGGGCCCACATCGCGAAGGCCGTCAACGCGAAGACGATCAGCCTCGACGAGGCGCCGCAGGGCTACGCCGACTTCGACCAGGGATCCGCGACCAAGTTCGTGATCGACCCGCACGGGATGGTCGCCTGAGGCCTGCAGCAGGTGCGTGAACGGCACGAGGCCCCGGTCGTGACGACCGGGGCCTCGTGGCTGTGCTGCGGCTGTGCTGCGGCTGTGCTGGTGCGAGGTGCGTCAGAGACCGCCCACCCGGTCCGGCGTCACCGAGAGGTCCTCGTTGGCCTCGAGGTAGGCCACCAGGTTCTCCAGGTCGGACGGGCCGCCCAGCACGTTGGTGCCCTCCAGGAACGCGGTGAAGCCGTCCCCGCCGTCGGCGAGGAAGTTCAGCGTCGCGACCCGGTAGGTCCCGCCCGCTTCGATCGCCACGCCGTCGAGCTCCATCGTGCCCTCGACGACCTGGTTGGCCGCCGGGTCCCACTCATAGCTGAAGCCCTCGGACGGGTTGAGCGCGAGCACCGGCCGGGTCGCCGTGGCGCCCTTGAACTGCTGGTTGAGCACGGCCTCGATGTCGGCGCCGGTGAGGTCCATCGTCACGAGCAGGTTGCCGAACGGCGCGACCGCGCCGGCCTCGCCGTAGGTGATCTCGCCCGGCTCCTCCTCGCCGAACTGCTCGGCGTAGAGGAACGAGTCACGCACGCCGCTGGTGTTCATGAAGGCGATCTGCGCCCCGCCGGCGGCCTCGGCCTCGGTGCCCCACAGGATCGCGTCGGCGACCAGCCGGCCCATGGGGGTCTCGGCACCACGGTTGCCGTTCGAGTCGCCGGTGATGTCCTCGGTCACCGAGCCGACCACGCGGTTGGCGAGCGGGGCGGCCTTGGCGACCCACTTGTCGACGATCGCCTGCACGGCGGCGTCGACGCCGTCGGCCTCGACGACCTCGTGGTTGCGGGCCTTGGAGCGCTCCCGCACGACATCGCCGGTGCGTCGGTCGACGACCAGCTTGGTCGTGGTCACGAGGGTGCCGTAGTCGCTGGCCTGGGTGACCATGCGCGGCCGCCCACGCCGGTCCTCGAGCTCGCACACGTAGCCCTCGTGGGAGTGGCCGGTGACCATCGCGTCGACCCGCGCGGAGACCGCCTCGTTGATCTCGGCCACCGGGCCCTCGAGGCCGATGCAGGTGTTGGGACCGCGCGGGTCGGTCTCGCCCTCGGCGCCCTCCCAGGTCTGTGTCCCGCCCTCGTGCATCAGCACGACCTGGGCCTTCACGCCCTTCGCGGCGAGCTCACGGGAGTAGCGGTTGATGGTCGCTGCCTCGGGGAGGACGTCGACGTTGCGGATGCCGCTGGGGTTGACCAGCACGGGCAGGTCGCTCGTCACGACACCGATGAAGCCGACCTCGACGCCCTGGACCTTCTTGACCCAGTACGGCGGGAGGATCGGCTTGCCGCTGCCCTTCCACGCGACGTTGGCCGCGAGGTAGGGGAAGTCGGCGCCGTCGTAGGCCTCCTGGTCGAAGCAGTCGGCCTCGTAGCAACCACCGTGCTGGATGCGCAGCAGCTCGCGGACTCCCTCGTCGAACTCGTGGTTGCCCACGGCGCTGGTCTGCAGGCCCATCGCCTCCAGGACCTCGATCGTCGGCTCGTCCTGGAAGATGGTCGAGGCGAACTGGCTGGCGCCGATGAGGTCACCCGCGGCGGCGGTGATGGTCTGGCGGCGGCCGTACTGCGAGCGCAGCTCCTTCACCTTCGCTGCGAGGGCGGGCGCGCCGCCCAGTCCCTCCTCGGACTCGAGGCGGCCGTGGAAGTCGTTGAAGGACAGCACGCGGATCTTCGCGTGTCTCTTCTTGGGCTTCTCGGCCGGGGCCTTGTCCCGGGCGGGGGCGCTGCTCGCCGCGGGCTCGGTGGTGCCGGGGGCGGCGCCGGTCGGACCGGCGGCCAGCGCCGTGAGGCTGAGTGCGGCGACGGTGCTCGCCGCCAGCAGTCCGCGGAGGCGGGATCGCTTCATCGAGGGATGCTCCAAGTCTGAATTCTCGGGAGGGACGGGTGTGGTGCGGCACACGCTAACCCGCGCTCGTCAGGGGGTCGAGGGTGGAGCCGGGAAGATCGGACACACATTCGCGGGCACACTGGTGACATGCCGCCGGAACCAAAGACCTGCCAGTCCTGCGGACGCACCATCGAGTGGCGCAAGAAGTGGGAGCGCGACTGGGACTCGTTGCGCTACTGCTCGACCGCGTGCCGTCGGCACGGCGTCACCGACACCGATCGTCGGCTCGAGGGCGCGATCATCGACCTCCTCGCGCAGCGAGCGAGGACCTCCACCATCTGCCCGTCGGACGCCGCCCGCGCCGTCGGCGGGGACGAGGAGGAGCGGTGGCGCGAGCTGATGGAGCCAGCCCGCCGCGCGGCCCGGCGCCTCGTCGCCCGCGGCGAGGTCGAGATCACGCAGGGCGGCCGGGTCGTCGACCCCTCCACCGCAAAGGGCGCGATCCGGATCCGCCGCAGCTAGCCCCGGACCAAGGTGGCCAATGTCGCGCGCCGCATCCTTCCCGGCACCTGGGGTGGACGAGCGTGGCTCACCCCAGGTGATGGGGAGCCTGCAGGGACCAGTGACGATGGTCCGAAGTGACTACGCGTCCTCGGCGGTCGGGACACATGTGAGCCGACCGCGGCCGCAATTGCGGGAATGCGCGCGTGTCGGTGCGCGAGCAGCCCTACGGTGCTGTCTCCGAGCAAGTGGGGAGTGGGCAAGATGAGCACCTTCGTTGGGCGACGTGGACAACGACAGCGCCGCGTGGTCATGGCAGTGGCGCCGATCTTCGTGGCCGCCGCGATCGGTGGCGGTGCGGGTCCAGCCGCGAGCGGGGCGGGGGAGCAGCGGAATGACGCCGTCGCTCCGGGCAGCGCCTTCCTCGACGAGGGTTGGGGTGACGACTCGACCCACGAGGACGAGAAGGCGTCGAAGGAGACGGGGCGGTGGCAGGCCAAGGACGACCTGGGGTCGCTCTTCAACGCCCACAAGTGGTACGGGGTCCACAAGGCGTGGGGCAAGTCCGACAAGCACAAGCAGAAGGTGACCGGGCTCGGCGTCGACGTGGCTCTCATCGACACCGGGGTGGCGCCGGTCCCGGGCCTGACCGGGGCTGACAAGGTGGTGAACGGACCGGACCTGTCCTTCGAGAGCCAGAGCGACAGCACGCGGTACCTGGACGGCTACGGGCACGGGACGCACATGGCGGGCATCATCGCCGGTCGCGACGAGGACGTCGAGCAGGGCAAGGAAGACGATGACGAGGAGTTCGTCGGCATGGCGCCCGACGCGCGCATCGTTCAACCTCAAGGTGGGCCACGGCCGACGGAGGGGCCGACGTCAGCCAGGTCATCGCCGCGATCGACTGGGTGGTGCAACACCGCCAGGAGAATGGCCTGAACATCCGGGTGATCAACCTCTCCTACGGAACCCATTCGTCGCAGCCCTACGACGGTCTGGACCCGCTCGCCTACGCCGTCGAGAACGCCTGGCGGAAGGGGGATCGTGGTGGTGGCTGCCGCCGGAAACGGGACGGTGCCGGCCAGGCGCTGACCATGCCGGCGAGCGGACCCGCACATCCTGGCGGTCGGCGCAGTCGACCACGGGGGAACCGCGTCGCGAGGTGACGACGTCACCGGCACCTTCACCAACTCTGGAACGCTCGATCGTCGTCCCGACCTCCTGGCGCCGGGCAAGTCGGTCGTGTCCCTGCGCACGCCGGGCTCCTACTCGGATCGTGCTCACCCCGAAGGGTCTGGGTGAGCGGAGACGAGTCCGACAGGTTCTTCCGCGGCAGCGGGACGTCGCAGGCCGACCGCGACCGTCAGCGGTGCAGCCGCGCTGTTGTTGCAGCAACGCCCGGAGCTCACGCCCGACGAGGTCAAGCACCTGCTGACCACGACTGCTGACCCGCTCAAGGAGGAGGGACCAGTCCAGGGCGCGGGGGTCCTCGACGTGGACGACGCCCTCAAGCAGAAGACGCCGCTTCCTGGCAGCGTCGTCCAGCCGTGGGCCCACTCGACCGGGAGCGGGACGCTGGAGGCGACGAGGGGCGACAGCCACGTCGTCGACCCGCTCGACGGCACAGCGCTGAGGGGCGAGGTGGACGCCATGGGGTCGCCCTGGGTCGCTCGCTCATGGCGCGACCTGACGACGGCCGATCGTGCATGGAGCGACGGCACCTGGAACGGACGCACCTGGAGTGGTGCCGGATGGTCAGGGAGCTCGTGGACGGCGCGATCCTGGAGGGGAGCCGCATGGAGCGGCGACTCGTGGAGCGGTGGCGACTGGTCTGCGCGCAGCTGGCGTGGTGACCGGTGGACGGCGAACGGGTGGTCGAGCATCACGTTGTCGGCGCGAAGCTGGTCGCAGGACGCGTGGCGGGCTCGCTCCTGGCGCGACCACTGGGGCACGGCCAGCAGCGTCTGGTGACACCGGGATCAGCCCTGCATTAATCTGCGTATGAGTCTCGGCATGGGGCAGATGTGATGAACGCACCCCCTCGGGGGGTTGGATTCCTTATCATCGTGGGATGGTCGACTAGGCCGAGTAGCTCTCGAGAGGAATGCACGACGTGATGGTTGCGCGGCGCATCTCCCCCTCGCCTTCGCGAGAGCAATGACCAGCGGTCCCAGTGCAGCTGCTTCTGTGGACACGGGAGCGGAGCACCGGCAGAAGCTCATCTGGCTGCTGACGCTGAGCATGGCCGCACTGGCCGGCCTCATCGCAGGGCTCGGCCTCCTCGGCGAGTCTGGCGCAGCAGTGCCCGGTCTGGGTTGGGTCCTGTTGCTGCCGGTCTTTGCGCTCGCAGAGGTGGTGGTGATCCACCTGCCGACGCATCGCAACGCGCACGGTCACACCCTTCGAGAGATCCCGGCGGTGCTGGGGCTCACCCTCCTGCCGCCCCAGCAATATGTGACGTGCTACATCGTCGGCGCGGTCCTGGCGCTGGTGCTGGCGGCTCGCATGCGGGGTGTGAAGCTCGCCTTCAATGCGGCGATGTTCGCGCTCGAGGCAGCACTCGGTGCCCTCGTGTACCACGCAATCCTGCAGGGCGGAGAGACCCTGTCGCCATCGGCATGGGCCGCAGTACTGGTGACTGTCCCTGATCACGGACCTCCTGTCGGCCGTGGCGGTGACCCTGGCGATCAGCCTGACCGAGGGCGTGTTCGACAGGGGTGTGCTGGACGAGGCCCTGCGTTCCGGCTCGGTCGCCGCCTTCATCAACACCTGCATCGCGCTGCTGATCGCCAACCTCGCGCTCGTTCGGCCGTCCGCCCTCCCGCTGTTGGCGGTCCTCGTTGTCGTTCTCGTCCTCGCCTACCGCTCCTACATGACTTTGGCGCGTGGTCACGCGCGCACCCAGTTGTTGTACCGGTTCGTGGACCGGACCTCGCAGTCCGGGTCCCTCGACGAGGTCGTACATGTCATCCTCCACGAGGCGACCGAGCTCATGCACGTGGAGCGGACCTATCTGGTGGAGGTGATCGACGAGAACCACGTGCGGTGCCAAAGTCTCCAGGCGGGCACGGTCCATGCCGAGGTGGTCGAGCTCGACGACCCCGGACCGTGGTGGAGGGAAGCGCTGGACGCAGCTGTGGTGCGCTACCGGTCTTCGACCGAGTCGCACCATGCTGATGGCGAGGGAGCCGTGATCCGCCCCGGCGTGCTGATCGAGCCCCGCGACGGTCTGGCTGCTGCGCTTCGCGGCGCTGGCGCTGCCGCCTATGTGCTGGTCGTGCTCGACAGATCGTTCACGAAGGAGACCTTCGACGACGAGGACGAGCACGTCTTCGGGGCGCTGGCCGCCCACGCCGGCGTAGCGGTCGAACGGGCTCGGACCGTGAGTGACCTGGAGACCCTGACCAAGGAGCTGGAACTGGCGCGAGACGTGGCTCTCGCTGCTTCTGAGGCCAAGACGATGTTCCTCACGAACTTCGGGCACGAGGTCAGGACTCCGCTGACCACCGTGCTGGCAGCGGCAGAGCTGTTGGAGGACTCGCCGTTGGGCTCGGCCCAGACGGGGCTGCTCTCCAGGATCAAGAGGTCGGGCGAACTCCTGATGAGGTTGGTGGACGATGTGCTCGAGTTCTCTCGCACGCAGGTGGGGGCCGCCGCCATCAGCGATGATCGCTTCGACGTGCGCTCTGTGGTGACCACTGTGATCGAGGCGCATCTGGCGTCCGCGCGGGACCGGGGTCTGAGCCTCGAGTGGGACTGCGATTCCCGGGTGCCGGACGACCTCGTCGGAGACGAGGCCGCTCTGACCAAGGTGCTGCATCACCTCGTCGACAACGCGGTGAAGTTCACGCAGGTGGGCGGGGTGAAGATCCAGGTGCATGCCGACGAGATGCAGGGCGATGTACTTCTTGCGGTCTCGGACACCGGCCTGGGCGTCGACGACACCGACCGCGAGGCGATCTTCGAAGTCTTCCGTCAGCTCGACGGGTCTGCCACGCGCCGCTACGAGGGCACGGGCCTGGGACTCGCCATCTGCGAGCAGCTCACCGAGCTCATGGGCGGAACCATCACCGTGTCGGGAGCGGCAGGGGTGGGAAGCACCTTCACCGTCCGCCTGCCGCTTCGAGCTGGGGACCCAGGCGCTGGCCTCCAGCGCCGCCCATGACCTCGTGCCATCCGCCCCGGTCCTGGGGTGAGGAAGCCACTGACTGCCTCCGCTCGAGAGTGACACCGCCAGCACGAGCCACCTCCGGTCCGACCGCCGCCGGGCTCGCGCGCGCCGGGCGCGGCGTCGTTCACTGTCGCTGGACCCGCCACCGGGTCGCGGCCAACTCGGCCCCACGCGCGGCCCGGTGCCTCGTCACCCGGGGCGAGGTCGACATCACGCAGGGCGGCCGGGTCGTCGACCCCTCCATCGCGAAGGGCGCGACCAGGATCCGGCGTCGCTCAGCCGCTCCCGGCCCGCGCGGGTCCACGCGAAGGCAGCGAGCCCGACCAGCACGGGCCACAGCGCGAGCCGCTCGAGCGCACCCGACGCGGACCCCTCCGAGTCGACGACGAACGCCGCGGCCGCAGCGGCGGTGAGGGCCCCGGTCGCGAGCAGCGCCCGGCCGAGGACGGGCTCGTCCTCTCGCACTCGGGCGCCCAGGACGAGGAGGGCGACGGGCTGCGCGACGAAGAGCGGGGTCGCCGCGATCGCGTGCAGGGTCCCGTCCTGGTCGAGCGGGGCGAGGCCGGTGGCGAAGGAGCTCGCCCCGGAGACCACGAGCAGCCCGGTGGCCCAGCGTCCCAGCTGCGGCGCGAGCAGCACGGCTCCGCCGGCCAGCAACCCCCCGAAGACCATGAAGGAGCCGTTCATCAGCTCATGACGCGGTGAGCAGTACGCCGCCGCGCAGCCCACCTCTCCGAGCCTGCTCACCGAGTCGGACACGAAGCTGTAACCGCCCGTCGTCGCGGCTGCGACGACGAACTCGCTGGCGATGTAGGCCGGGCGCACCAGCAGTGCCAGTGCTCCCAGGCTCGCGGCTGTCTTCATCCGGTCAGCCTGCCAGAACGATGTCCAGGTGGAGTGCGGGGATGTGGTGGAGGCGGACCAGGGGTGGGGCGTGGGAGTGGTAGTGGTGTCCGGTGGGCAGGGTGGTCTTGACCTCGTGGCCGTCGGTGCCGGGGACGGGCCCGGCGCGCCAGCCAGGTGCTTGCTTGGCGTGGTTGCAGGCCTCGCAGAGTCCTTGGCCGTTGGCCGCTGACGTGGTGCCCCCGGCTGCGGCGTGGTGGGCGTGGTCGGTGTGGCGCACCGGGGCGTGGCACCAGGGGGTGCGGCAGACCTGGTCGCGCAGTCGGATGAACCGGGCCAGGGAGGGCAGGAACCGGCGCGACCGGGTGTCCATGGTGGTGAGCTCGCCGGTGGTGGGGCTGGTGTAGAGCCGCCGCAGCCAGATGTTCTCGCGGGTGGTGCAGGCGTCGGCCATGATCTCGCGGGCGAGCTCGGCGGGGATCGGCCCGTAGCCGGTGAGGTGGGCGGGGTCGTCGCTGTCGCCGAAGAGCGACGCGTCGCTCATGACGAGGCCGAGGTCCACGCCCACCCCGGTCGACGACGACGGGGCGTGGGCGTCGGCGTCGCGGCTCCGCTCGAGGACGCGGTCGACGAGGGTGTCGGCCATGACCTGACCGCGGGTGCGGGGATCGCCGACGGCCCGGGCGGTATCGGCCGCGTTGGTGAGGACGGCCAGGACGGCGACGCCGTCCTTGACCGGGAGCAGCGCGCTGAGGCGGGTCATGGTGTCCGGAGCGGGGCGCAGGGTGACGTGGCGGTCGGCCTCGGCGCGGCGGCGGCGTTCCACGACCGAGGCGGGGTCGAGGCGGGCTGCGGCGGCGGCGCACAGGCCCGCGACCTCGCCCGGGCCGCGTCGTTCGAGGGCATCGGTGTCGGCGGCGATCTCGGCGTCCACGCCCAGCCGGTCCTCGAGGGTCAGGCAGGCGGTCTCGCGGGCGATGAGGGTGACGGTCCACTCCGTGATCCGGCCCGTGGACCACGCGTGCCAGGTGTGGGGCAGCTCGGAGCTCACGATCGTGGCGAGGCCGAGGTGGCGTTGGGCACGGTGGGGCGACTCGCGTCGCGCGTAGGCGACCTGGGAGGCGATCCCGCGACCCCGGCGCTCGGTGGGCTCACCCGCGGCGCGGTGGCGGGCGCGGACCGAGGAGTCGAGCTCGGCCGACAACGCCGCCTGGGCCGCGGTCGCGGTGCACACCAGCTCCTCCAACGCCCGGACCTGATCCACGAGAGCGTCGGTCGTCGAGACCCGACGGGGAGCCGAGAGCAGCCGACAGCGCCTGCTGCCACCGCTCCACGTCCACCATCGTCTCGAACATGTGTTCGAGGATACTGGAGGGGTCTGACAGGGTCAGACCGATTCGAGGCCTCACCGCGTCTTCTCCTACCCCGACCCCGATCGAGAGGAGGAACCGCGCGGGGCAGCAGGCGACACGACGCTGAGCTCACCGAGCTCGTGACCCAGCAGTCCACGCCTACGCCGGCTGGCGTGAGGTCCGCACCCCCCGGGGTTCCGGCAGTTCCGAGTCAGGGCTCGACCGTGCGGTTCTCCGCAGGGAACTCGTCAAGGTCGTCTCCAGGGGCTCTGCTCCACCACGGCTCCACCACTGCTCCACCACTGCTCAGCCTTGGAGCGGCGCGCTCGACGAGTTCCGCCACCTTGGCGCTTCCGTCATCGTTCGCGGTCATGGCTCGCTCCTTGGTCGGGGTGTCAGACGTCGACGTCGTAACCGCAGCAGCACGACCATGTTCTCGCTGGCGGGTCGATGGCCGAGCACACCGCCCGGCGTGTGCTCCGAGCCTGCTGGGAGTCCGCGTCCGGGACGAGGTGTCGACAGGGCGGCCTGAGGGGATGGCACTGCGGCCCCCGGCCCCATGGGAATGACAGGGGCCGTGTGATGCCGAACGGGAGAGCGCGGCACCGGGTCGGAACGTAGGTCCCGCGGCTGCGCCTGAGAGTGTCCGATCGTCGACGTACCCAGGGTTCGGGACGGCTGCCAAGGCATCCAGCGGCGATCAGGACGTTTCTTCAGGGACGACCCGAACCGACCTCCGGCCGTTTCCTCGGTGGCACCCCCCACCCGAGCTTCTTCGTGTGGACACCTGCACACTTTCCGTCGTGGACCCAGGTGAGATCGGCATCAACGTCATGGGGTGGTTGGGGACCGGCTTGCTCCTGGCGGCCTATGCCTTGCTCACGACGGCGAGGCTGTCGGCCGGCGCGACCTTCCAGACGATGAACCTGTTCGGAGGGTTCTTCCTGCTGGTGAACTCTGCCTACTACGGAGCATGGCCCTCAGCCGGCCTGAATCTCGTGTGGGTCGTGATCGGGACGAGCGGGTTGCTGCGCCCCCGGCTCGCGTCCCGCCGCTCAGCGGCGAGGCGTGGGGCGTCGACCTGACTGCTCGGTACTGCCGGGCACGGACGCCGACCAGGCGACGGCCGACCCCTCGAGTGCACGCTCACGTCCGTTGCTCGCACGGGTGACAGGTTGACCGGGGACGAGGTGCGGCTCTGGAGACGTGGCCGCCCAAGCACCACACTGACGACGTCGCGCACGCATGAGCCGAAGCGGGCGCCGAACCACGAGGAGAATTCATGACCGACGCACCGTTCAGCTCCGATCACCCGATCAGCCCGGACGGGCCGAGGCGCCCGGGTCTGCTGATCTTCGACGTGAACGAGACGTTGTCGGACATGGCACCCCTGTCAGCGCGGTTCGCGGACATCGGCGCCCCGGAGCATCTCGCGAAGCTGTGGTTCGCCGAGCTGCTGCGTGACGGGTTCGCGCTGACGACGTCCGGGGACACCGAGTCTTTTGCCACGCTGGGCGCCGAGGGGCTGAGGATCCGGTTGGGGGGCCAACCGCTCGACCGTCCCCTCGAGGAGGCCGTCAACCACGTCATGCAAGGGTTCTCCGAGCTCGAGGTGCACCCCGACGTCGTCGAGGGTGTCCGCGCGCTGAGTGACCTCGGGATCCGGCTGGTGACCCTGAGCAACGGCTCCGCCACGGTCGCCGACACCCTGCTGCAGGGGGCGGGGGTGCGCGACCGGTTCGAGCGCCTGCTCACCGTCGAGGACGCAGGGGTGTGGAAGCCGGCTCTCCGGGCATACGCCTACGCCCTCGAGGAGTGTGGTGTGGATCCGATGGACGCGATGCTCGTCGCGGTGCACCCCTGGGACATCGACGGTGCTCGTCGCGCGGGCCTGGCCACGGCCTGGATCGACAGGGCGGGCGGTCGCTACCCCTCATACTTCGCGGCACCAGATGTGGAGGCTGCGTCGCTGGTGGAGCTCGCCGACGCGCTGAGGGAGTGATGTGGTCGGGTGTCGCGGTGGGCTCGACGACGTAGGCGAGGACAGGGCGCAGTCGTTCAGGCCAGACACGTCGGCCGCGATGAACGCGCGCTCCGCGGCGCTGAGGTCGCCGGCCCACACCGGTTGCGCCTTCCGGTCCCACCCACGAGGCTGATGCCATGACCTCCCCTGACACTGACTTCACCGGGCTCAAGGCGACCTTCCTCAACTGCACGCTCAAGAAGAGCCCGGCGATGAGCCACACCGGGGGACTCGTCGACGCGAGCGCGAACCTGATGCGCAAGCACGGCGTGGACGTGACCGTGATCCGGCCGATCGACCACGCCATCGCGATCGGGGTCTACCCGGACATGACGGAGCAAGGCTGGGAGCAGGACGCCTGGCCCGACCTCTACCCCGGGATCCTGGACAGCGACATTCTCGTCATCGGCGGCCCGATCTGGCTCGGTGACAACTCCAGCGTCACCAAGCTGATCATCGAACGGCTCTACGCCCTCTCGGGGATGCTCAACGACGAGGGCCAGTCGATCTTCTACGGCCGGGTCGCTGGCTGCCTGATCACCGGCAACGAGGACGGCATCAAGCACTGCGCGATGAACATCCTCTACAGCCTCGGCCACGTCGGCTACACCATCCCGCCCCAGGCCGACGCAGGCTGGATCGGCGAGGCGGGTCCCGGGCCGTCGTACCTGGACGAGGGAAGCGGTGGTCCCGAGAACGACTTCACCAACCGCAACACCGCGTTCATGACCTGGAACCTGATGCACATGGCGAAGGCGCTCAAGGCGGCGGGCGGCATCCCCGCCGTCGGCAACGTCCGCCCCGCCTGGGATGACGGTGAGCGGTTCGACTACGAGAACCCGGAGTACCGGTCCTGAGCCTGGGCGATCCGGACACGCTCAGCCCCCCGCGGCACCCGGGGCCTGCAGGTGGTCTCGAGTAGCCACGAGGATGGCACTGTGAGGGGATGACAACTGTCGCCGAGCTGCTCATCGAGTCCCTGGCCGAGCACGGCGTCAGTCAGGTGTGGGGGGTGGTGGGAGACGCTCTCAACCCGGTCACCGACGCGATCCGTCGCGAGGACCGCATCGACGTGGGTCGGGGTGCGCCACGAGGAAGCCGCTGCGTTCGCCGCCTCCGCACAGTCGCAGCTGACCGATGACCTGGCTGTCTGCGCGGGCACCGTCGGTCCGGGGGCCATCCACCTCCTCAACGGCCTCTACGACGCCAAGAAGTCCCACACCCCGGTGCTGGCGATCTGCGGGCAGGTGCCGCGCGAGGAGATGGGCTCGGACTTCTTCCAGGAGGTCGACAACGACGTGCTCTTCGCCGACGTGTCGGTCTTCTGCCAGACCGTGACCAGCGTCGACCAGCTGCCCGGCATGCTCGAGCAGGCCGTCAATGCGGCCCTGTCCGAGCGCGGGGTTGCCGTGCTGACCCTCCCCGGCGACGTCGGCGGACTCGACCTGCCGAAGCACACCCCGGTCCCACGGTTCGTGCAGGCCCAGCCGGTGCCGGCGCCCGACCCGGACGCGGTGCGAGCAGCAGCCGATGCCATCAACGCTGCCGACTCGGTGACGTTCCTCGTCGGTCTCGGCGCCCGCCACGCCCGGGCGGAGGTGCTCCGGGCCGCCGAGCGTCTGGCGGCCCCGATGGTGCTCACGCTCAAGGCGAAGGAGGGCTTCGACGACGACAACCCCTATGAGATCGGCCAGTCAGGACTGATCGGCAACCCGTCGACGGCTCTCGCGTTCGACTCGTGCGACGTGCTGGTGCTCATCGGCACCGACTTCCCCTACCCGGAGTTCCTGCCGACCGGCAAGACCGTGGTGCAGCTCGACGTCCGCGGCGCTCACGTGGGGCGGCGTACGCCGGTCGACCACGCGGTGGTGGGCGACGCCCGCCTCGCGCTCGGCGCGCTGCTGCCGCTGCTCCACGAGAAGCCCGATCGGGGCCACCTCGACCACGCGCGCAAGGTCTACGAGCCGTGGGGTCGCGGGCAGGAGCACTTCACCGACCCCGACTACGACCACAAGAAGGTCGGGCTGCTGCGACGCAAGGTGGACAACCGTGACGACCGGATCCGACCCGAGCTGCTGGCGGGCGCGATCGAGCGGCACGCGGACGCTGATGCGATCTTCACCAGTGACACCGGGATGTCGACGGTCTGGCTGAGCCGCTTCGTCCGGATGAGCGGGCAGCGGCGACTCCTCGGGTCCTACAACCTGGGCTCGATGGCCAACGCGATGCCGATGGCCCTGGGCGCTCAGGCGCTGGATCGCGACCGGCAGGTGATCGCCTTCTGTGGCGACGGTGGACTCTCGATGCTGATGGGTGACCTGATCACCGCCGTGCACCGAGGAGCTGCCGGTCAAGCTCGTGGTCTTCGACAACGGACGGCTCGGGATGGTGAAGCTCGAGATGGAGCAGGTCGGGCTGCCGGAGTTCGGCACCGTGCTGCACAACCCCGACTTCGCCAAGGTCGCCGAGGCCATCGGGATGCGCGGGATCCGGGTCACCGACCCGCACGAGGTCGACGATGCAGTCGCTGACGCATTGGCGCACCCCGGCCCGGTGCTGCTCGACGTACTGACCAATCCCGACGAGATCGCTCTTCCGCCCAAGCCGACGCTGGAGCAGGGCTGGGGCTTCGCGATCGCGAAGATGAAGGAATTCGCGGCCTCACCCGAGTAGGCCCTGTCGCGGACGCCAGGCGGGTGGCTCAACCAAATGACCGTGCGCCGCCGTGCTCGGCCTCGAGTTGATCAAGCACGGCGCTCGGGGCCTCGATGACCCAGCCGTCTCCGACGAGGTAGTTACCACCCATCGCGGACCCCTCCTCCACATATCCGTTGCGGGCCATGTCGTCGAGGAAGTAGTAGACCCCGACTTCCTGCCCGTTGAGCTGGCAGGTGCCCCCCTCGCGGACGAAGGTGTCGTCTTCCGAGGTGTTGGACCACCCGGTGCAGCCGATCATGTCGGCGACCTCCTGGCCGGAGCCCACGCTCTCGGTGTCGCTGCTCGAGCAACTGGTCATCATCAGCGCTGCGAGCAACGCAATCGCCGTGGTCGCCTTCATGGTCATGACCATAGGCAGACACACCTTCGCCAAACCACCATGAAGACTGGTGCGATTGCGGACCCCGTGGACGCCGTGGTCGTCCGCGTGGACCCGCCGGACCACCTCCACGGGTCGTTCGTCGGCGACCGCTCTCGCCGAGGGCGGTCGGGACCTTGTGGCGTAGCAGCTGCTCGCACCGCCGTGGTCACTTCAGCCGGCGGTCGAGCTCCGCCGCGGCGAAGAGCGCTGACGCCGTCCTCAGGATCTTGTTCGAGGGTCGCGGAGCGGACCCGGTGCGACATGGGCTCACGATGGGGGCAGCGGGGGCGGTCTAGGCGAGCGAGCCCGCGAAGATCTGCCACGCCAGAGCGGACTTGGCGACGAGGCTGAGGACGAGGTAGCTCCGTTCGCCGAACGCGTAGCTTCGCCATGGTCCAACCCCTCGGTACTGCAGTAGTTGGTTCACCGCGAAGCTCATGAAGAAGACGAACAGGGACACAAAGATCCCAAACACGAAGCCGGGCACGTTCTCCCTGGCTGCGACCAGGTTCCAGGTGATGGCCGCCCAGGGTGCGGCGCCGGCGACACACCCGAACCAGAACGGCAGCATGGTCGTCGATGTCCGCCCGGGCGGATTCATGAGTTCTTGCAGCCAGCCGAACAGGATCATCGCCACGTTGGCGCCGATGATCGCAAAGACCGCCGAGATCTCGACGATGCCGTTGTAGAAGCCGATCAGGACGATCATGATCGTCGCGCTGAATGAGTACTCGATCCACCGGAACGCGTTGACCCCGCGCCGAAGGTCGTTCTCGTAGCGAGGGCGACCCGCCGTCGAGGTCACCAGGTGATCGAGCGCAGCCAGGGTCAGGAACGCTGCGATCGCCCAGCCGATGCGTACGTCGACGATCGACTCGGGGTCCGCCAGGTCGGTGCCCGGGGGGCCTTGGGCGTACGACGCGACGACGGTGATCGCGAAGTCGCTGGCCAGGACGAGCACGGCCACGGCCTGGGCTGCGTGCAGGAGCGCCAACCCCAGGTTCCAGCGGCGAAGGCCCCGCAGGGCGGCGTCATCGACACCGGTGGCGGTCGTCCCTGGGGGCATGGTCACGAGCATAGTGATCGTCCGGTCGCAGGACACGGCCCTGTGGGCGGTGTCGCCACGCCGGCACGGACCTGCTCGACGAGCTCGTGGACCACGTCGTCGGTCTGGGGTGTTCGACGTCCCCGGCTGCCAGCAAGGAGTCGTCGTCGTGCGAGATGCGGGCGGGGAGGAAGCAGTGTCCTCGACGGCCAGAGATCTCGGGTCGTTCCCAGCGTGAGGGCAACCACACGGGCTCCAGTCCGAGCACGGCCCGGTGCTGCCCGAGGCGTAGTGGGAGGGCGAGGAGCTCACGCTCCCGGATGCGAGACAGCGCTGGATGGGAGGCCACCAGGGCCGCCGCGTCCGCGAGTGGGGGTGGACGATGGAGTGCACGGGTCGCGGGCGAGATCGTCGGTGCGCAGGCGGGCACTACTGACGAGGCTGTCAGCGCGACCGACCCCTGCGCTGTCCGCTGACCCGTGTGTTCGTGACGACGAGCGACGGCGTGCAACTCATCCTCACCCCGGCCGAGGCTGCCGCCAACCTGGGTGAGGCGCTGCACGAGGTCTCAGGGGTGACGGCATGACGCGATACTGCGGGCACCATTTCCTGGTAGCTGCGCGCAGAGAGGTGCTGCGCATCTGCCGGGATCGCACCGCCTTTGGCGACCCGTCGATGGGGCGGAAGCTCTCCCCTGCAAGGCGATGAGATCCACCGAGCGGCATTGTCTCCGGGTGGCTCGCTCACGCCGTGGCGCTAGCTCCGGCGGTCAAGGGGTCAGAGGTGAAGACTCTGACGGAGCAGTACCGGGCGGCCGAGTATTGTCTGTCGCGGGTCTACGACAAGCCGGCCGCACTGGGGAATGGAGGCGGCCTGGCCGGCAACGGCGCGCGGACGGGCAGGCGCCTATCCGCTGCCCACGTGTCTGAGCGCATCGTGCCACCGAGACAGGCCGCCCTTCATGAGAGGGTCCAGACATGACGTTGATACTCGCAGTGCTCGTGGGTTTCGTAGGCATGACCGCTGCGATGTTCGGTGGCGTCGCTCAGGGCAGCGAAATCATTCGGGACAACCTGCCGGCGGCTCTTCGGGGAGACGAATTTCACATCGTCGTTCTTGGTTTCGCCCTGATGAGCATCGCCGTCCTCCTGGCCATTGTCGGAAAGTAGCTGCGCATCGCCTTGCCCCCGCTCCCCGGCGGGCACCCTCCTGTGCAGCGCCATGCGGCCCTCTCGTCGTACCCTCGGCTGCGTGCCACTGGTGGCGTCCGCACAGGCCGCTGCGATCCTCAGCGGGGCGCGTGGCTCGACACGCAGACGGCCAAGCTCGTGACGGGGATGCCCGTCTCGTCAAGAACGGCGCGGACCACGGTGGGGAGTGGTGCGACACGTGGCTCGGCCCAATGCACTGGCGGCTGTCCGGTCCTCACATGTGAAGACCTGGACCTCACAACTCGCAGCGGAGGGACTCGCTGACTCCTACGTGTACGCGCTCCATGCGAGGCTCTCGCAGATCTTTTCTGACGCGGTGCGTGACGGCATCGTGGCCACGTCCCCATGCTCGAGGCGTACGTTGCCAGGGCCCGGCAGAGCAACGCGCCTCCGTGGCCACCACGGAGCAGGTCTGAGCGCTCTATGACGCGATGCCCGAGCACCTACGGGTGTCGGTCACGCTCGGCGCGTCTGCAGGGTTACGGCTCGCGGAGGCGTGCTCTGCGAATGTCGGACGTCGGCTTCATGCGCGGCATCGTGTCGCCCGCGGTGCAGTACCCGAGCGAACCTCTCAAGAGCGAGACCAGCGAGACACCCGTGCCGATTCCAGCCATCACTCGCCCTCGAGTTGTCCCCGCACGTCGCCCGCTGGGAGGCGCCCACGGTGCTCGTCAACGACCTCGGTCGCCAGCTCGGCCCCTGGGTGCTCGAGCGGGCCATGAGGGCAGCGCGCGCCAGGGTGCCGGGGCTGCCGGCCGACTTCCGCTACCACGACCTGCGCCACTACTTCGCCAGTCTGCTCATCGCTAGCGGCGGTGACGTCACGGTGGTCAGGCGCGGCTCAGGCACGCGAGGCCAAGACCGCGCTCGACACCTACGGCCACCTGTGGCCGGACCCAGACGACAGCACACGAGCCGCCATCGAAGCGGTGATGGCGGCTCGTGCGGACGCTGTTGCGGACTCCCTGCGGACTGAGGGGGGGTGGTGAGACCTTCCCTTGCAGGTCAGCGGGGGTTCGAGTTCTAGATGTCGTAGTAGAGC